>NZ_JAUSYN010000002.1:5062032-6290209 GCF_030816915.1 Streptomyces sp. B3I8
GTCGCTGCCGTCGAGGTGCAGCGTGCCGTCGAAGTCCTTGAAGCTGCCCTTGACGTTGGTGACCATCGCGTGCCGCGCCGTGAAGCCGATCGTCGAGTGGGCGGGGTCGATGACGTAGTCGCCGGTCAGTGCCGCCAGGTCCGGGCTCACCGCGGTGGCACCCGCGGCGGAGGCGGTCTCGTCGTTGCTGCGGCCGAAGATACCCATGGCGCACTCCTTTGATCGAGGGTAGGTGATTGAAAGTTGAACTAACTACCTTTTCACCGTAGCGCCATTCTGTTCAAAGTTCAACATCATCGGCATCGTTTCGGCCAAGTCGCCGAGAACTCCGCACGAGCGCGTGTGCCGTGCGGTCCGTGCCTCCGGTCGGACGCCGGCCGTCACTCCGGTGCGGGCATGCGCGGGCACCGATTGTGAGCGCGGTCTCCCCGCGTCCCTTTGTGCGCCCCCTACAACGCACGCCCCCTCTGAACAGTCGAAACGGTTGCATCCCGGCAGGGTTCTGTTCAGTGGCACCAGGAAAACGCCCCGGAGACTGTACGGAGTCGACGGCTCGCATTAGCCGGTCGGCTTCGTAAGGTCACTACATGACCGTTTTGGAAGAGACGACGGGCGAACCCACCGGCGAACCTGCGGATGCCCGCGGCCGGGTCGCCGAGCTGCACGAGATCCGTGCGCAGGCGCTGGCGGGCCCCAGCGAGAAGGCGACCGAGGCGCAGCACGCCAAGGGCAAGCTGACCGCTCGGGAGCGCATCGAGCTGCTGGTGGACCCCGGTTCCTTCCAGGAGGTCGAGCAGCTGCGCAGGCACCGGGCCACCGGGTTCGGCCTGGAGGCCAAGAAGCCGTACACCGACGGTGTCATCACCGGCTGGGGCACGGTGGAGGGCCGCACGGTCTTCGTGTACGCCCACGACTTCCGCATCTTCGGCGGCGCGCTGGGCGAGGCCCACGCCACGAAGATCCACAAGATCATGGACATGGCCATCGCGGCCGGTGCCCCGCTGGTCTCCCTCAACGACGGCGCCGGCGCCCGCATCCAGGAGGGTGTCAGCGCGCTCGCCGGCTACGGCGGCATCTTCCAGCGCAACACCAAGGCGTCCGGCGTCATCCCGCAGATCAGTGTGATGCTCGGCCCCTGCGCGGGCGGCGCGGCCTACAGCCCGGCGCTCACGGACTTCGTGTTCATGGTCCGCGACACCTCGCAGATGTTCATCACCGGCCCGGACGTGGTCAAGGCGGTGACCGGTGAGGAGATCACCCAGAACGGCCTGGGCGGCGCCGACGTGCACGCCGAGACCTCCGGCGTCTGCCACTTCGCCTACGACGACGAGGAGACGTGTATCGCCGAGGTGCGCTACCTCCTCTCGCTGCTCCCGCAGAACAACCGGGAGCACCCGCCGCGCGCCGAGTGCTCCGACCCCGCCGACCGCCGCTCCGAGGTCCTGCTCGACCTGGTCCCGGCGGACGGCAACCGGCCGTACGACATGACCAAGGTCATCGAGGAGATCGTCGACGACGGCGAGTACCTGGAGGTCCACGAGCGCTGGGCGCGGAACATCATCTGCGCACTGGCCCGGCTCGACGGCCAGGTCGTCGGCATCGTCGCCAACCAGCCGCAGGTGCTGGCGGGCGTGCTCGACATCGAGGCGAGCGAAAAAGCCGCCCGCTTCGTGCAGATGTGTGATGCTTTCAACGTCCCGATCATGACCCTCCTGGACGTCCCCGGCTTCCTGCCCGGCGTCGACCAGGAACACGGCGGCATCATCCGGCACGGGGCGAAGCTGCTGTACGCCTACTGCAACGCCACCGTGCCGCGGATCTCCCTGATCCTGCGCAAGGCGTACGGAGGCGCGTACATCGTCATGGACAGCCAGTCCATCGGCGCGGACCTCACGTACGCGTGGCCGACCAACGAGATCGCGGTGATGGGCGCCGAGGGCGCCGCCAACGTCATCTTCCGCCGGCAGATCGCCGGCGCGGAGGACCCCGACGCCATGCGGGCCCGCATGGTGAAGGAGTACAAGTCCGAACTGATGCACCCGTACTACGCGGCCGAGCGCGGTCTGGTCGACGACGTCATCGACCCCTCCGAGACCCGCGAGGTACTCATCAAGTCCCTGGCGATGCTGGCGACCAAGCACGCCGATCTGCCGTCCCGCAAGCACGGCAACCCGCCGCAGTAACCCTGCGGACACCTTCCTCACGGAGACTGACACCCATGAACGTTCCTGACATCCGCGTCGAGAAGGGGCACGCCGGGCCCGAGGAAGTCGCGGCGATCACGGCGGTGCTGCTGGCCCGGGCGGCTGCCCGGCAGGAGGCTCCGGCACCCGGTCACCGCGGCCGCCCCCGGGCCGGCTGGCGCCGGCTGGAGCGCGAGAACGGCTTCCGCGCCCCCCACAGCTGGCGCTGAGGTCACAAGACGCGAGAAGGGGGCCCCGCCGCGTGCTGCGGCGGGGCCCCTTCGTCGTACCCGCCCGCGAGTGCGCCTGACCGGAGGGCGCGCGTCAGCCGAGTGCTTGTGTCCGGGGCGCCCCTGCTTCCCGGTCGGCCGCCCATGACGCCAAGAGGGCCAGACCGTCCGCGGCCGGCGTGCCGGCGGGCGCGGTGTAGACGTTCAGGAGCAGGCCGGGCTCGGCGGGCAGGTGCATCGTCTCGACGTCCAGGTCGAGCCGGCCCACTTCCGGATGGTGCAGCCGCTTGCGTCCGGACCGGTGGTGCCGGACGTCCTGGGACGCCCATCGCCGGCGGAACAGTTCACTGTGCGTGGACAGTTCGGTGATCAGGGCGATCAGTTCCTCGTCGTGCGGGTCACGGCCCGCCTCCATGCGCAGCTTCGCGGCCACGTCGTGGGTGAGGTGCTCGTGGTCGACGAAGAACGCCCTCGCCGCCTCGGGACGCAGATACAGGAAGCGCGCGGTGTTCGCCGGGCGTCGCGGGTCGGCCGGCATCGGTGCGTAGAGGGCGCGGGCGAGCCGGTTCGTGGCCAGCACGTCGTAACGGTTGTTGCACACCCACGCCGGCGCCTCGGTGAGGGCGTCGAGCACCTGCTGAAGCGCCGGACGCACGGTCGTCGCGGGGCGTCGGCGGCGTGGATCGCCGGATGTTCCGGACCGCCGTGCGAGGTGGAACAGGTGGGCGCGCTCGGCCTCGTCGAGTTGCAGTGCCGAGGCCAGCGCGTCGAGCACCCCGTCCGAGGCGCCGGTGAGGCTGCCGCGCTCCATGCGCACGTAGTAGTCGACCGACACCCCGGCCAGGAGAGCCACCTCTTCGCGGCGCAGGCCCGTGACCCGGCGGTTGCCGCCGTAGGCGGGCAGTCCGGCCCGCTCGGGCGCGATCCGCGCGCGACGCGAGGTCAGGAACTGCTTGATCTCGGTGCGTGGGTCGGTCGTGGTCATCTCTCCACGATAGGTGTTGCCCGTGGGAGGTGGGAGGCACTGCCAGTACCCCGCGACGCCGGCCGCCCGCGAAGCCTCCCGCCGAGGCTCAGGTGCCTGTCGCGGTCGTGGCGATGCCGCCGTCGACGGGGATGACGGTGCCCGTGAGGTAGGACCCGGCCCGGCCGGCGAGGAAGACGGCGACGCCTGCCATGTCGTCGTCGCGGCCGAGCCGGCGCAGAGGGGCCTTCGCCGCGATCGTGTCGCCGATGGCTTCGAGCGTGGTCGCCATCATCTGCGACGGGAACGGTCCCGGGGCCACCGCGTTCACCGTGATGTGCTGCGGGCCCAGTTCCCTGGCGAGCACTCTGGTGAGCTGATGCAGTCCCGCTTTGCTGCTGGCGTACGAGTAGTTGGGCGCACCGGCGACATGGATGCCTCCGGCGATGCTGCCGATGTTGATGACCCGCGCGGGATCGTCGGCGGTGCCCGCACCGCGCAGTGCCGGGAGCAGCGCCTGCACCAGCCAGAACGGCGACTTGAGGTTGAGGTCGATCACCTGGTCCCACCCCTCGACCGGGAACGTCTCCAGCGGCTCGCGCCACATCGCTCCCGCGTTGTTGACGAGGATGTCCAGCCGTTCCGAGTCGGCCCGGACGAGGCCGGCGAGGCGTCGGCACTCGTCGTGCCTGGACAGGTCGGCGGGGATCGCCCGGACGTCGCCGTACTCGGACAGGTGCCGCTGTGCCTCGGCGCACGCCTCCGCGCCGCGTGAGCTGATGAGGACGCGGGCGCCCGCCTGCAGCAGGCCGCGTGCGATCATCCTCCCGATTCCCCTGGTGCCGCCGGTGACAAGTGCGCACTTGCCGGTCAGATCGAACAGGTCCGCGTGGGGGGTGAGTTGGTTGTCCGCCATGGGTCTTCCGTGCCTTCTGTCGAGGAAGCGTGAACCGGCGGCTCGGTCGCGCGTCCTGAGCAGATGAAGGGGACGACGCGGCGGTGAGCGGCCGGCTCACACAGGCTGACAGGTGGCTCGGAGGGCAGGGAGTTCCTGGTTTTCCGGGTACCGCGAGAGCCCCCCTCGGTCGCGGGGCTTCGCCCCTTCGACCCGGCAGGAGGGCTCGGGCAGGTACGGCAGTGGATTGTGCGGGCGTTGCGGGCGCTGCGGTGGCTCCCGCAGTCGGCGACGCGGCCCCGGGGGCGACCGGGCAGCCGCTCCCGTGACCGCCGCTCGCGGTTACCGCAGGCGCGCCATCAGCGCGTGCTCGACGAGGGTGATGAGTGTCGACTTGGCGTCGGCGCGGTGTCGGGCGTCCGTGGTGATGATGGGGGCGTCGGGGCCGATCTGGAGGGCTTCGCGTACTTCTTCGGGGTTGTAGGGCTGCTGGCCGTCGAAGCCGTTGAGGGCGATGACGAAGGGCAGTCCGGAGTTCTCGAAGTAGTCGACCGCGGGGAAGCAGTCGGCCAGGCGCCGGGTGTCCACGAGCACCACCGCGCCGATGGCGCCGCGCACCAGGTCGTCCCACATGAACCAGAACCGGTCCTGGCCCGGGGTGCCGAACAGGTAGAGGATCAGGTCCTGGTCGAGCGTGATACGTCCGAAGTCCATGGCCACCGTGGTGGTGGTCTTGTCCCCGGTGTGGGTCAGGTCGTCGATCCCCGCCGACGCGGACGTCATGACGGCCTCTGTGCGCAGCGGGTTGATCTCCGAGACGGCGCCGACGAACGTGGTCTTCCCCACGCCGAAACCGCCCGCCACCACGATTTTCGCGGACGTGGTGGAGCGGGAAGGCCCTCCGCTAGAGCTTGCGAAGTCCACTGAGCACCCTTTCGAGCAAAGTCACGTCTGGCTGTCCGCCGGCGCTCTCGTCGCCGCCGGGCTGATGAATGGCGACCAGGCCCGCTTCCGCCAAGTCGGCGACGAGGATCCTGGCCACGCCGAGAGGGATCGTCAGAAGGGCCGAGATCTCGGCGACCGACTTGATCTCACGGCAAAGCTGGCAGATGCGCTGATGCTCGGGCAACTGACCCTGCATCTGGTGCGGCTGCGCGGTGGTGTGCACCAGCGCCTCGATGGCGAGCTGGTAGCGGGGCCTGGTGCGGCCGCCCGTCATGGCGTACGGGCGCACCAGTGGGTTCGACGCCCCCGCGGGCGCCGGCTCGGGGGTGCGTCGCTGCGGCTGCACGGGCTGGATGCGCGGTGCCGAGGGCTGGTCGTACGGCGACGGACCGGGACCCTGCGGCGGGTACGGCGAGCCGTGCCGGGGGGTGGAGGAGAAGTCGTACCGCTGCCCCGAGCCGTCGCCCTGGCCCTGTGGGGGCCCGTACGACCAGCTGTTCGAAGGCGAACCGCCTGGGGGTGTAGTCACGTTCTCTCCTCCTCCGACTGTGCCGGGCACCCGAAACTCGTGGAAGCCGCGTCCCGAAACCTTACGGCGCCGGAACGCCACGACGCACGGTCCGCTGGTCAGTTGAGAAGGCTCCCCTGGAGCTCCGCGCGGAGATCCGGTGTCAGAACCGTACCGGCACGGTCGACCAGAAGGGCCATCTCGTACCCGATGAGACCGATGTCCGCCTCAGGGTGTGCGAGAACCGCGAGGGAGGAGCCGTCGGAGATGGACATGAGGAACAGGAATCCCCGCTCCATCTCCACAACCGTCTGATTCACGCTGCCGCCCTCGAAAATGCGCGAGGCACCCGCGGTCAGCGAAGTCAGCCCCGAGGCGACGGCCGCCAGCTGGTCGGCGCGGTCGCGGGGGAAACCTTCGGACATCGCCAGAAGGAGTCCGTCGGCGGAGACCACCACGGTGTGGGACACCCCCGGGGTGTTGTCCACGAAGTTGGTGATCAACCAGTTCAGGTTCTGTGCCGCCTGGCTCATCGGGCTCACACTAACGCTCCTGGTTGTAGGTGCTGTCAGGGCCACTGTGCTCATTCCTTGTGGCCTGGCCGTTCTTGTCACTTCCTGCGCTGCGTCCCCGCTGGACGCCCCGGCGCAGGTTGCTCAGCCTGCCCCGCACGTCCTCGGGGGCGCGGGAGACCTGTGGGCCCCCCTGCTCGGTGGGTTCCGCGGCGCCCTCCATGAGGTTCGCCTTGGGGACCCGGCGCGGCAACCCGGAGGCGGTCACGCCGCCCGCCTTGGGCTTACGGAGCTGGGAGGCGTGCTGCCAGCGCTCGTCGTTGGCCGAGCGCCAGTCGCCGCCCGGTTCCACCGGCGCCGCCGGAGGTTCGGGTGCCGCCGTCCGCTGTCGCGCCCCGGCGCCGTTCACACCGGCCGCGGGGCTACCGCGGCGGGGCAGTCCGGCGTCGGTCAGCTGAGGGCCGACGGCGGGGGCCGGCCCCGGACGGTCGAAGCCTACGCGGTCGGACTCGCCCACGTCAGCGGCCTGCGAGGATTCCGTTTCCGGAGCGTACTCGGAGCGATATCCGCCCGGGTACTCCTCCTGCTGCGGCCAGTCCTCCTGGTAGGCCCCGGTGTCGAGTCCCGAACGGGTGTCCGGGGCCGCGGGTCCGGCCGGTGCCTGCGCGTCCTGGGCGGGCTCCGCATACCCCGACTCGGGGTAGCCGCCGGTCGCCGGGAAGTCCCCGCCGCCGCCGGGCGCCGAGTCCGGCGCGAAGTACGTCTCGCCGTACGCGGGCTGCTGCGGCTGCTCGTACGCACCCTGGCGGTCGTATCCCGGCTGCGGCTGGTCGTAGCCCGTGGCCGGGTCGGCGTAGCCCTGCCCCGTCCCGTACGCCGTCGGCGTCTGTGGGTAGCCGGCCGCCTGGCCGTCCTGGCCGCCCTGCCCGTCGTCGTAGGCGGACTGCTGCTGGGCCTCGTACTGCGCGGCGAAGTCGTCCGGGTACGGCTGCCGTGCCTGGGCGGGCTCGGAGCCGTCCGCCGTGGGCTCGGTCTGGGCCTGCGCCTCCAGCGCGGCCCGGCGTTCGCCGCGGGCCAGGGAGCGGCCCACCGGGTCCAGGTCGCGGAGGTCGTCCGGCCCCCCGTCGTAACGGCTGTCGTCGAAGCCCAGCTCGGCGGCGGTGCGCAGGGGCGGGCCCGCGAAGCTCTCGCCGGGGAAGGGCTGCTCGGGGATGAGCTGGGAGACCGTGAACTCGTCGCCGACCGGGTGCCCGGCCTCGCCACCGCCGCCGTGCGTGATCGCGTCCGGCAGCATGACCAGCGAGGTGGTGCCGGCCTGCTCGCCGGAGGGGCGGAGCTGGACCCGGATGCCGTGCCTGTCGGCCAGCCGGCCGACCACGAACAGGCCCATGCGCTGGGAGATCGCCACGTCCACGGTGGGCGGGTTGGCCAGCTTGTGGTTGATGTCGGCGAAGTCCTCGGCGGTCAGACCGATGCCCTTGTCGTGGATCTCGGTCATGATCCGGCCGTCGGGCAGCCTGGTCGCGGTCACCCGGACCTTGGTCTGCGGGGAGGAGAACGTGGTGGCGTTCTCCAGCAGCTCGGCGAGCAGGTGCACGAGGTCGGTCACCGCGCGACCGTGGATCTCGGCCTCGGGGACGCCGGACAGCTCGATGCGCTCGTACTGTTCCACCTCCGAGGAGGCCGCGCGCAGCACGTCGACCAGCGGGACCGGCTGGTCCCAGCGGCGGCCGGGCTCCTCACCGGCGAGGACGAGGAGGTTCTCGCCGTTGCGCCGCATACGGGTGGCCAGGTGGTCCAGCCGGAAGAGGGCCTCCAGCTGGTCGGGGTCGGCCTCGTTGTTCTCCAGGTCGGTGATCAGGGTCAACTGGCCCTCGATCAGCGACTGGTTGCGGCGCGAGAGGTTGGTGAAGATCGCGTTGATGTTGCCCCGCAGCAGGGCCTGCTCGGCGGCGAGCCGCACGGCCTCGCGGTGCACCTGGTCGAAGGCGCGGGCGACCTCGCCGATCTCGTCCGTGGTGGCGATCGGGATGGGCGCGACCCGGGTGTCGACCCGGCCGGGATCGGTCCGCGAGAGCTGGTCGACCAGCATCGGCAGCCGCTGCTCGGCCACGCTGAACGCGGCGTTGCGCAGCCGGCGCATCGAGCGGCTCATCTGCCGGGCCATGAGCCCGGCCAGCAGGAACGCGGCCAGGAGGGCGACGACCACGATGCCGCCGGTGAGGAACGCGGACTGCTTGGCGTCGTCCGCGATGGCGGAGGCGTCCGACACCGCGTTGTCGGTGAGGTCCGACTCGATCTTGCGGTAGGCGTCGTAGCGGAGGGTGTTGGCCCCCCACCAGTTCTCCGCGGTGATGCCCTTGCCGGCGAGCCGGGCGCGGGCCGTCTGGTCGGTGGAGGGCAGCGTGGCCAGCGCCGACACCATCTTGGTGGGGTCGGCGGGCGGCGGGACGTACGTCTCGCCCTTGGCCTGCGCGGCTTCGGCGGCCTTCCTGGCCTGCTCCTGCCCGTCCCGCTTCATCTGCTTCTTCGCGGCGGCCAGCTTCGCGGCGTCCTGCTCGGTGCCGCCGCCGATGTACTCCTCGACGGCGATGTTCTCGAGGTAGGCGTACGAGGACAGCGCCACCCGCTGCTTGCCCAGGCTGTCCTCGGAGGTGCCCGGCTTGAGGAGCAGATGGGTGCCGATGGAACGCTCCAGCGAGAGCGCCGCCTTGGTCAGCGAGATCGCGTAGACGGTACGGCCGTAACTGGTGATGTTGCCGGTGCCCAGGCCGAGCTCGTTGGCGAACTCCATCAGCGGGTGCGCGACCTCGACGTAGCCCTCCTCCGTCTGCACGCCGGTGAGCTTCGGGGTGTACGCGGCCTGGCGCAGCGGGACGAGCCCGGTCTCGGACTTGCGGAAGATGGCGAGCCGGCGCTCCAGGCCCGGCTTGTGCGGCATGTCCTTGGCCGCCCGGTCGAAGGCGTCGGCGGCCTGGTCCGTGTTGGCGCGGACCTGGACGACGGTGGCGTCCTTGGCGCCCTTGCCCTGCAGCAGGGGAGCGGCGGAGACGTCCCGTTCCTGGTAGAGGGCGTCGGCGTAGGTGAGGGAGGCGCGCACCAGCCGTGCGGTGCTCTCGGCGTCCCGGGCCTCGTTCCAGGTGTCGATCGAGTTCTTCACCTGGAAGCCGCCCATGACCAGGCCGACACCCACAGGTATGAGCAGGATCGCGTTCAGCCGGGTGGGCACCCGCCAGTTCCGGGGGGAGAGACGGCCACCGGACTTGGGCGGCGCCGCGGAATCCGCTCCGGAAGCCTGTGCGGACGCCGCACCGCGCGGCGGCGGGGTGAAGTTGCCCCGTGCCGACGGCTCGGGACCGTTCTTGCTTCGCCTCACTCGACCAACAACCTCTCGGCGACGGCACCGACGTCGTGCCGCGGTGTCTCCGGAGCCCTGTCGATGACCTGTATCTCGACCTGCACGGACCTGTACGTCCTTGACTACTGGGCAGTTCAGGCATTCCAGCACGCGGACCTCTGGTCTTCCAAACATCGGAAAGCAACGATTCCGAGGGATGTAAGGCCCAGATAAAACGGTCATAAAGAGCGAGCCCCGCCAAAAGACGGGGCTTTCGTGCGCGCAGGGGCACCGAGCGACCGCGACGCGTGTCGGCGCAGGCCGATTTCTACGTCGAAACGTTATGAACAGCGGGGCCGACCGTGTCAAACACCACAGCCGGCTCCGCCGCTTCTACGTCGAGGTGTACGACAAGTGCCGTACGACGTGAGTGACCCACGTGCTCCGTTCGTCCGTGTCGACTACCTCGGTCGCGTCAGTCGCTCGCGGTTACCGCAGGCGCGCCATGAGCGCGTGCTCGACGAGGGTGATGAGTGTCGACTTGGCGTCGGCGCGGTGTCGGGCGTCCGTGGTGATGATGGGGGCGTCGGGGCCGATCTGGAGGGCTTCGCGTACTTCTTCGGGGTTGTAGGGCTGCTGGCCGTCGAAGCCGTTGAGGGCGATGACGAAGGGCAGCCCGGAGTTCTCGAAGTAGTCGACCGCGGGGAAGCAGTCGGCCAGGCGCCGGGTGTCCACGAGCACCACCGCGCCGATGGCGCCGCGCACCAGGTCGTCCCACATGAACCAGAACCGGTCCTGGCCCGGGGTGCCGAACAGGTAGAGGATCAGGTCCTGGTCGAGCGTGATACGTCCGAAGTCCATGGCCACCGTGGTGGTGGTCTTGTCCCCGGTGTGGGTCAGGTCGTCGATCCCCGCCGACGCGGAGGTCATGACGGCCTCCGTGCGCAGCGGGTTGATCTCGGAGACGGCGCCGACGAACGTGGTCTTCCCCACGCCGAAACCGCCCGCCACCACGATCTTGGCGGAGGTCGTCGCGCGACCCCCGTCAGAGCTTGCGAAGTCCACTGAGCACCCTTTCGAGCAGCGTCACGTCCGGAGCGCCACCGGCGTTCTCGTCGCCACCGGGCTGGTGGATCGCGACAAGACCGGCCTCGGCGAGGTCCGCGACAAGAATCCGAGCAACACCCAGCGGCATGGAAAGCAGCGCCGAGACCTCCGCGACCGACTTCACCTCACGGCAGAGGTGGCAGATCCGCTGATGCTCCGGCAGCAGCCCCATGAGCTGCGCCGGGTCGGCCGTCGTGCTGATGAGCGCCTCGATGGCCAGCTGGTAACGCGGCCGCGTCCGGCCGCCGGTCATCGCGTACGGACGTACCAGCGGCTGGTCGCCCTCGTCCCCGTACGGCTCGGCGTACGGATCATGAGAGGCGGTGGGCGGGGTCATGGATCCTCCGGGCGGGACAGCAGGTCGGTCGGTCTTGCCGTCTGACGGGGCCGGTGGGGGGATTGTGGCGGCCGGACGGTGATTTGGTGAGGTGGGTGGTACCGGGCCGATCAGTGGAGCAGACTGCCTTGGAGCTCGGCGCGCAGGTCCGGTGTGAGCACCGCGCCCGCACGGTCGACCAGTAGCGCCATCTCGTAGCCGACGAGACCGATGTCGCACTCGGGGTGGGCGAGCACGGCCAGGGACGAGCCGTCGGAGATGGACATGAGGAAGAGGAAGCCGCGTTCCATCTCCACGACCGTCTGCGCCACGTTGCCGCCCTCGAAGATCCGGGAGGCCCCGGCCGTCAGCGACGTGAGACCGGACGCGACGGCCGCGAGCTGATCCGCGCGATCCCGCGGAAACCCTTCGGACATCGCCAGAAGGAGTCCGTCGGCGGACACGACGACGGTGTGGGACACCCCGGGGGTGTTGTCCACGAAGTTGGTGATCAACCAGTTGAGGTTCTGTGCCGCCTGGCTCATCGGGCTCAACTAACGCTCCTGCTGGTGAGTGGGGCTGGGGAAGCTGCCGGTCTGGCCGCTACCGGGAGGACCGGCCTGACGACCCTGGGCGATGCCCCGTCGGAGATTGGTCAGCCGGCCGCGTACGTCATCTGGCGCACGCGAGACCTGCGGACCGGTTTGGTGCTGTTGCTGCTGTGCCGTACCCGGAACCAGATTGGCGCGCGGCACCCGTCGCGGCAGACCGGAGGTGGTGACACCACCGGATGCCGGCTGCCGTACGCGTTCCGCCTGCCGGACCAGGTCGTCGTTGGGCGAGCTGCGCCAGGCCGCCTCGGCCGGACGCCGCTCGGGAGCGGGCTGGGGAGTGTGCGCGGGAGCAGGCGTCCGGGCCGCCGCCGACCGGGGTGCCGGGGCGGGCACCTGCTGCTGCGGTTCGTCGGCGCGGCCCGCGCCGTGGAACCAGTTGGTCTCGAGGTTGTCGTACAGCGGGGTCCGCCCGTCGCCCGGCCCGGAGGCCGGGGGCAGCGCCTCCGGCTCGCGGTGCACCGGACGCTGCGGGGCGGGCGGCCGGGGCGCGCCGAAGTCGGCGGCGCCGCCGTTCACCTGCGGCCGCTCGAACTGGCCGGTGGAGGAGGGATCCTGCGCGGCGTAGCCCTGCGCCGGGAACTGGCCGGTGGACGAGGGGTCCTGGGCGGCGTAGCCCTGCGGGGCGTACTGGCCGTTGTCCCGGCCCTGGCCCCGGTTCTGTCCCTGGCCGGCGGCCGGGAACTGCCCGGTGTCGTGGGCCTGGTGCGGGGCGGCGTACTGGCCGTTGTCCTGGCCGTGGCGCTGTGGGGCGTACTGGCCGGTGTCCTGGCCGCGCTGCGGGGCGTACTGGCCGTTGTCCTGGCCCGGGTAGGAGGCCGGGCCGCCCGCCCGGTCCGGGCGCGGGGCGCCCGGCTGCGCGGCGTTGTACGGGTAACCGTCCTGCTGCGAGCCGTTGTGCTGAAGGCCGTTGTGCTGGGGCGCGTTGTGGTGAGGCGCGTTCTGCTGCGGGGCGCCGAACACGTCCGGGCGGACGTACGCTCCGGTGTCCTGCCGGCCGCCCGTGTCCCTGCGCGGGAACTCCCCGCCAGGGGCGGAGTAGTCGCCGCCGGTGTTCTGGTTCGTGACGTTCGTGGCCCGGTCGTCGAGCCGGCTGTTCAGCCGGTCGTCGAACCCGTCGTACGACGGGGCGCCGACCTGGGGGATCTCGGCGGTCGAGCCCGGCCCCTGCCGGTCGTCGATGCGCGGCATCCGGGAGGTCGACGACAGGGCGTCCGGCTCCTCGTGGCCGCGCGGGGCGTCCAGCGAGGGGCGCGGCGTCGGCTGCGCGTTCTCGTCGCCCCAACTGGGCGTACGCGGCTGCGGGTTGCCGCCGGGCAGCTCCGCGCGGGGGCCGCCGCGGCCGGGCAGCAGCGGCCTGCGCCGGCCACCGGAGCCCTTCGGCCGCCGCTCCTGCGGGGCCTGGCCGGACTGCCCGGAAGCCTCGGCCGCGGGGCGGGCGTCGGCCCCGTCCCGACGCGGCGTGCCGGAGTCCTGGAAGGCCTGGGCCGCCTGCATCCCCTGCGGGGCGCCGGGCGCCCCCTGGCCGTAGCCGCCGCCCGCGCCCGCCGGGGCCGGACGACCCTGCGGGGCGCCGGACGAACCGGGCTCGAAGGCGTTCTGCTCGAACAGTGAGGGGGCACCGCCGCCCTGCTGACCCCGGGCACCGCCCGGTCCGCCCGGCCGGCCGCCCTGGCCCGCACCCGGCAGTGCCACCCGCGGACCCTGGCCCGCGCCGACCTGCCCGCGCTGAGGGGCCCCGCCGAGCAGACCGCCGCCCGCGGAGTCGCCGCCCTGCGGGCCGCCGTTCTGCGGGCCGCCGTTCTGGCGCCGGGCCGCGGCCGCGCCGGCCGCGGCGGCGGCCGCCGCCGGACCACCGGTGGGGCCGCCCTGGCCGGGCTTGCCCTGCGGCTTCTTGCCGCCCTGGGCGACGTCGACGGGGAGCATGACCAGCGCCGTCGTACCGCCGGAGTCCGACGGGCGGAGCTGGATGCGGATGCCGTGGCGCTGGGAGAGCCGGCCGACCACGAACAGACCCATGCGGCGGGAGACGGAGACGTCCACGGTGGGCGGCGAGGCGAGCCGCTCGTTGATCGCCGCGAGGTCCTCGGGGGAGAGACCGATGCCGGTGTCATGGATCTCGATCAGCACGCGGCCGTCGGGCAGCGCGTGACCGGTGACCTTCACCTTGGTCTGCGGGGAGGAGAACGATGTCGCGTTCTCCAGCAGCTCGGCGAGCAGGTGGACGAGGTCGTTGACCACGCGGCCGGCGACCTCGGTCGTCGGCACCGCGGCCAGTTCGATGCGCTCGTACTGCTCCACCTCGGACGCGGCGGCGCGGAGCACGTCGACCAGCGGGACCGGGCGGGTCCACCGGCGGCCCGGCTCCTCGCCCGCGAGGACCAGGAGGTTCTCGCCGTTCCGGCGCATACGGGTCGCGAGGTGGTCGAGCTTGAACAGCGAGGAGAGCTGGTCCGGGTCGGCCTCGCGGGACTCCAGTTCGGAGATGAGCGAGAGCTGACGCTGGATCAGACCCTGCGACCGGCGCGAGAGGTTGGTGAACATCGCGTTGACGTTGCCCCGCAGCAGGGCCTGCTCGGCGGCGAGCCGGACGGCCTCGCGGTGCACGTGGTCGAAGGCCGCGGCCACCTGGCCGATCTCGTCCCGGGAGTGCACACCGACCGACTCCACGGACGTGTCGACGTCCTGCGGGTCGGACTCGGAGAGCTGCTGCACCAGCTCGGGCAGCCGGTCCTGGGCGACCTTGGTGGCGGTCTCCTGCAGCCGGCGCAGCGAGCGGATCATGGACCGGGCCACGATGAAGGCGCCGACCAGCGAGACACCGAGGACGAGCAGGATCAGCGCACCGGAGAGGATCGCTTCCTGCTGCGACTCGTTGCGCAGCTCACGCGCCTTCTGCTCCATCTCGCTCAGCAGTGTCGTCTCGATCTTCGACATCAGCAGGAGCTTGTCGGAGTCGTCGTCGACCCAGTCCTTGTACGAGCGCTTGGACTGCGTGCGCATGCCGTCGGGGTTGCGCAGGACGCGGGTCGCGTAGTTGTCCGAGGCCTTGATCGTGGCGTTGCCGTCGGAGATCGGCGCCAGGAGGTCCGTCGCGCTGCCGCTGTAGATGTCCGAGAAGCTCTTCATCTCGGAGTTCTCGCCCTCCAGCGCCGACTGGCCGTACTGCCGGTCGCTGTCCGAGAGCTTGCCGAACCTGTCGTTCGTGGTGGGCAGCGAGGCCGCGATGACCGCGCGCTGCTCGGAGGCGTACTCCTTGGCGGTGGAGAAGGCCGTCAGCGCGCGGGTGCGCTGGATCATCTCCGGGTTGCTGGTCGCCTGCGCCATGTTCTGCGAGAGGTCGAGCAGCTGCGTGATCAGCCGGTGGTAGGCCTCGACCGTCTGGGCGGCGTTCTTGTTGTCCTGGTAGGCGTCGTTGCGGATCGAGTTGAGGTTGCCGAGCTCGCCCACGAGGCCGACGACGGACTCGCGTACACCCGACAGTCCGCCGTCGTTGGACGCGTCGTTGACCGCCTGCGTGGCGTCGACGAAGCTGACGCGCGCCTGGTCGGTCCGGTCCCGTGCGCCCTTGACCGTGAAGTCGTTCGCCTTGGCGCCGTTGGCCAGCGGGCCGGCCGACTGGTCGCGCTCGTTCTGCAGCGCGGCGGCGAGCTCGGTGGCCTGCTGGGTCATGTCCGTCAGCAGCTTCATGTTGTCGAGCTGCTGGATCTGGTCCATGGAGTCGCTGATGCGCAGGGCGCCCAGCGAGGTCGCCGCGACCACGGGGAGCGCGAGCAGCGAGACCAGACGAGTGGAGATGCGCCAGTTGCGCAGGGCTATTCGCGGACCGGGGCCGCTCGGACCGTCCGCCTTGGGCTTGACCGGTGGCAGCGTGGCGTCGGGGGACGCGCCGGGGCGCCCAGCGGCCGCGGCGGAACCGCCCGTCCGGCCCTGGGTGGAGTTCCCGCCCGGACGACCGGAGGAGTCGGGCCCGGCCGTGGGCGCCGGGTTCTGGGCGCGCTGGGGGGAGGAACTGCCGGCATTGGGGCCAGTCCCGCCGTGCGGCTCCGGCTCCGCCGAAGCACTGCCATCCCTCTTGAAACGTCCCTGCACTAGCGTCGCAACCTCTGGACCAGGCGCCCCTCCGCGTGAACGGCGGGACGGTGTCGGCGTCGTAGGGGGCGCCCTGAAATACGCCCCCCATGGTGGTCGTGAGTGACCGGCGCTGGTTCCCCCTATCTCGCCGCCACCCCGGCGCTGGTGCGCCCCCTGTGCGCCGGCTCGATCCTGCGGCGGTCCGTGAGATTCCAGCACAGTGCAGGATCTCCAACAAGGCCCATGGGTAAGCCCGTCATCACGGTGACGCGACGTGAGGGGTGAATCACCGGGCGTAGAGAGGGCGTGCGTACATAACGGACGTACCCCTACGAGCCGTTGACCCGCGCACGGTGTCCCAGTCGCCATGATCAGGAGCGGAATGGCCAGATAGCCAGTTATGTCCCTTTCGTTACCGGAAGATAAGGGTCCGATTCGACCTTTTTATGGGTGGGTAAGTGAGCAAACTCACATGGGGATCAGGGCGTCTTCACGACTTCCCCCGGGAATTGGATGTTTAGCCTGACGCTTTACAGAGATGGCGAATCCGACAACCCGCCCGGAGCGGCCCCCTCAGTGGAGCGCCGCGGGGCGCTCTCACCGACGAGGTTCAGTACAACCGTGAAGACGACGATGATGTTCCACAACATTGCCAACCCGCGCCGCACCACGCTGGCCCACCTGGCGGACGCCGAGGAACTGCAGCCCACCGAGCAGCCGGAACACACCGTCGACCTCCCCACCCAGACCGCCAACCCCCGCCGCACGGTACTGATGGAGATCCCCGTCCAGGCGTCGGCTGCGGAGTAGCCCACTTGAGGGGCGCGGGGAACCGCGCGGCGCACCCCCACCGGCGGTCAGCCGGCTACGCACCCCCCTCGGGGCAGGGGCGGAGCCCTGAAGGGACGGGAAGGGCAAGGGCGGGGGGGCGAAAATAAGGGCGGCGGGGGCGAAAACCATCCCGGGCGAACCCCCACCCCCGCACGTTAGCCTGGTCACCGGACCCGCCGGCCCGCCCGCCACGGGCGGCCCACCCGGCACAGACGATCAGGCAACAGGTAAGGGGCGCGAGCATCCCGTGCGCATCGCCAGGTTCTCCATCGACGGCAACGTCGCCTTCGGGGCGGTCGAAGGCGACCGCCCCGACGAGCTCGTCCTCGACATCATCAAGGGCATCCCCTTCGCGGACTTCGAGCTCTCCGGCACCAAGGTCCCGCTGAACAAGGTGCGGCTGCTCCCCCCGGTGCTCCCCAGCAAGGTCGTGGCCTTCGGCCGCAACTACGCCGAGCACGCCCGCGAACTCGGCAACGACGTCCCGGACGCCCCGTTCGCCTTCTTCAAGCCCTCCACCTCGGTGATCGGCCACGGCGACGAGATCGCCTACCCCTCCTTCTCCGAGGACCTGCACCACGAGGCCGAGCTGGCCGTCGTCATCGGCCGCATGTGCCGCGAGGTCCCGCGCGACCGCGTCAAGGACGTCATCCTCGGCTACACCTGCGCCAACGACCTCACCGCCCGCGACGTCCAGCGCCGCGAGAAGCAGTGGGCCAGGGCCAAGGGCTTCGACACCGCCTGCCCGCTCGGCCCCTGGGTGGAGACGGACATGGACCTCGCCACCGCGAACGACGCGACCGTCCAGCTCACGGTCAACGGCGAACAACGCCAGCTCGGCCGCACCAGCGAGATGATCCACCCCATCGAGGACCTGATCGTCAACATCTCCGAGGCCATGACGCTGCTCCCCGGCGACGTCGTCCTCACCGGCACCCCGGCAGGGGTCGGCCCCCTCCACGTCGGCGACGAGGTCGCCGTCACCATCGAAGGCATCGGCACTCTCACCAACAAGGTTGTCAAGCGTGGCTAGCGCACCCGTCCCCTCAGCAGTCCGTGTCCGTTTCTGCCCCTCGCCCACCGGTAACCCCCACGTGGGCCTGGTCCGCACGGCCCTGTTCAACTGGGCGTTCGCCCGGCACACCGGCGGTACATCGGTCTTCCGTATCGAGGACACCGACGCGGCCCGCGACTCGGAGGAGTCCTACCAGCAGCTCCTCGACGCCATGAGCTGGCTCGGCTTCGACTGGGACGAGGGCCCCGAGACGGGCGGCCCGCACGCGCCGTACCGCCAGTCGCAGCGCATGGACCTCTACAAGGAGGTCGCCCGGAAGCTGCTCGACGCGGGCCACGCGTACCACTGCTACTGCACCACCTCCGAACTGGAGGAGCGACGCGAGGCCGCCCGCGCCGCCGGCCGCCCCTCCGGCTACGACGGCCACTGCCGCGACCTGAGCGACGCCCGGGTCGAGGAGTACAAGGCGCAGGGCCGCGAGCCGATCGTCCGCTTCCGCATGCCCGACGAGGCCATCACCTTCGACGACCTGGTCCGCGGCGAGATCACGTACCTCCCGGAGAACGTCCCGGACTACGGCATCGTCCGCGCCAACGGCGCCCCGCTCTACACCCTCGTCAACCCGGTCGACGACGCGGCGATGGAGATCACCCACGTCCTGCGCGGCGAGGACCTGCTCTCCTCCACCCCCCGCCAGATCGCCCTCTACCGGGCCCTGATCGAGCTGGGCGTCGCCAAGCGGGTCCCGCACTTCGGCCACCTCCCCTACGTCATGGGCGAGGGCAACAAGAAGCTCTCCAAGCGCGACCCGCAGGCCTCCCTGAACCTCTACCGGGAGCGCGGCTTCCTCCCCGAGGGCCTGCTCAACTACCTCTCCCTGCTGGGCTGGTCCCTCTCCGCCGACCGGGACATCTTCTCGGTCGAGGAGATGGTCGCCGCGTTCGACATCTCCGACGTCAACCCGAACCCGGCCCGCTTCGACCTGAAGAAGGCCGAGGCGATCAACGCCGACCACATCCGCCTGCTCGACGTGAAGGACTTCACCGAGCGCTGCGCCCCCTGGCTGAAGGCCCCCTTCGCGCCCTGGGCCACGGAGGACTTCGACGAGTCCAAGTGGCAGGCGATCGCCCCGCACGCCCAGACCCGTCTGAAGGTCCTCTCCGAGATCACGGACAACGTCGACTTCCTGTTCCTGGCCGAGCCGGTCTTCGACGAGGCGTCGTGGACGAAGGCGATGAAGGAAGGCAGCGACGCCCTCCTCCGCACGGCCCGCGAGAACCTGGACGCGGCCGACTGGACGTCCCCCGACTCCCTGAAGGAAGCCGTCCTCGCCGCCGGCGAGGCCCACGGCCTCAAACTCGGCAAGGCCCAGGCCCCCGTCCGCGTGGCCGTCACCGGCCGCACGGTGGGACTTCCCCTCTTCGAGTCCCTGGAGGTCCTGGGCAAGGAGAAGACCCTGGCCCGTATCGACGCGGCCCTGACCCGCCTGACGGCGTAACCACCGCGACGCACGGAAGGGGGCGGCACCCGACGAACCTCCGGGTACCGCCCCCGCTGCTCAGCCGATCCGGTGCCGCCACCGCAGCGACGGATCGCCCTCGGTCCAGTACGTGCGCGCCTCGGCGGTGATGCGGAGCCGCACGACGGTGATCTCGGGACTTCCCGCGTCCTGCCAGGCGACGAGTGACCGCTCGATGTCGTCCCACAGAGCCACGGGGCCGCCCTGCCGGACGGGCCGGCGGTCGTCGCCGCTGCTGCGGCGAACGCGGCGAAGGACTCGCGCTCCGGGTCGAAGACGTACGACAGCCGGGTGCCGTCGCCGCCGCCCTCGCCGACGGTGACCTTCGCGAGGCCGGTGCGCAGGACCGTGCCCCACCGAGGGTGGGGCAGGACGGCCCCGCCGGGCCTGGTCCGCTGCGGCCCGTGAGGCCGTGCCGGCCGCACGGGGCGCTCAGAGGACTCCCGCGCGGGCGCGGAGCTGTTCGGCCAGCCGCTCGAGTTCGGCCGCCGTGGCGGGCGAAAGGTCGTCGAGTCCGCTGTGCACGGCCGTCGGACTCTTCAGGAAGCGTCGGAGCACGGCCACGAGGAGCCCCTGCGGCAGAGCCCGCAGCACGGTGAACGCGCGTGGTACCGGCGGCGTCTCCAGTGCGGCGAGGTTCTGTCGCATGAGGTGGAGCATGCCGCGTACCGCGTCCGGGGCGCCGGCCAGCGCCACCGGGCCACCCGCCGCGTATGCTGCTCGACCGAGCGGGACCGTGAACGCGGCGTGTGTCCTGAGCCAGGCATCCATCCGCGGCTCGGCCTTGGCGTTGATCCCCGCGGTACGGAACGTCTCCACGATCCGTTCCAGTCGCGGGGTGGTGCGCCCGTCGGGTTCCCCGATCGGTATCGCGACCCGGCGGGTGAGGAAGTCGGCCTTGCGGTGGCGGACCACGTCGCCGTCCGTCGTGCCGCCGGTCGAGGGGAAGCCGAGCAGCACCCGCTCGTGGCCGATCGCCGCACCCAACGGCTCCGGGCCGGCTGCCCAGTTGAGCAGGAACAGCACATCACCTCGGACACCGGCGAGTGATTTCAGCACGGCATCCACCTGGTGGGCGCGGACGAAGACGGTGATCAGGTCGTACTCGCCGTCCGGCTGTCGGGTCACCGGTACCGGCACCTGCCTGACAGGGCCGTCCTCCTCGGCAAGCCGCACGCCATGCCGGCGCAGGGCGGTCAGGCGTTCGCCCCGGGCGAGGAGCGAGACGTCGTGGCCCGCCTCGTGCATCTGGACGGCGAACAGGCTGCCGCACACCCCGGCGCCGTAGACGAGCAGCTTCACGCCAGCCTCCTTCATACGTTCGATTGATTCATACGTTCGTTTCATTCAAACATATGTAGAGTCCTTGGTGTGGCGACCCCAGACACCCGCAGTCAGATCCTCGACGCGGCTGAGCACCTCTTCGCCGAGCACGGATACCGCGGCACCTCGATCCGCGCGATCACCACACTCGCCGGAGCGAACCTGGCCGCCGTCGGCTACCACTTCGGCTCGAAGGCGGAACTGATGGCGGCAGTCGTCCGCCGTGTGGTCGAGCCCATCGTCGCCGCCCAGTGCGCCGGGCTCGACGCACTGCTCGCCCGCACCCCCGACCCGCCGGTCGGTGATCTGGTGGAGGCGTTCGCGGGGCCGCTGTTCGACGGGATGCCGGCCGGCGACGAGGGTGGCGCCCGGAGGTCCCGGCTGATCGTGACGATCCTCAGCGATCCGGCCGAGGAGGCACGCAGTTGGACCGGCACGGCCGAGGACTCGGTCCGCGAGCGCTACTTCACGGCCTTCGCACGCGCATTGCCCGGCCTTTCCACGGAGGAGCTGTCGTTCCGGATGCGGGGGATCTTCGCCGTGACAGCCGTCGACCGCCTCCAGGTCCATCAGCGGCCCACCCCCGGCTGCGAGGTCCCGGTGACGGGCGAGGCGGCCCGGCGATGGGCGATCGCGTTCCTGACGGCAGCGATGAGTGCGCCACCGGTCCGGCCCTGACGATCTCCCGGCCAACGCCTCCGGGCCCTCCTGGCAGCGCGTCTGTGGCCGCCCCCGAAGGGACGGCCACATGGTTCGCGCGTTGCGGCTCCGGCGGCCGAGGGCGGTGGGCGTCCGGACGCCGGTCATGGTGCCGAACGCCTCCGCTGCAGCAACCAGGTGGCCGCTGTCACTGTCCCCGTCACCGACAGGCCCACCATCAGCGACTTCCTGAGCTCCTCCACCCTGCTGCCGTCGTCCGCGACGACCACCGACAGCGCCGTCATGACGACCGTGATCACCAGCCCGATGGCAAGGTTCTTCCTCACTCGCGAGGTGAGCAACCGCTCCTCCTTCTCGATGGGTGTGGCGCCGCGCCGTCGTCGGCGCGGCGCCACACGGGGAGTGTCATCCGTCGAGTGAGGCGTCGGGCCCGCGGACCGGGGCTGACACCGCTCGGGGTCAGGACAGCCGGCTCGTGGCGGATGGTGAGGCGCCCACGGCGGGCAGGGAGGGCGGCTCGTAGTCGTACAGGTATCCCTGCGCCCGTTCGAAGAGCGGGAGGAGTACGCGCATCTTCACCGCGTTGATCTGTCGCTTCACGGCGCCGGGCCGCTTGCTCTCGCGGGCGTTGTGCCCGTGCTTGAGCAGTTTGTCGATGCGCGGGCGGCGTGTCTCGTCGTAGGCCTTGAGCGCCGCCGGGACGGTCGGGGCGCTGCTCAGCGCCACCGCGAGTTCCAGTGCGTCCTCGATGCACATCGAGGCGCCGTGTCCGACGCCGACGGGGTGGGCGGCGTCGCCGACCAGGACCATCCGCCCGCTGTGCCATTTCTCGATCGGGTCGCAGACGTTCAGGTGGCCGGACGCGACTATCGATGTCGTGGCTCCTAGGAGGGCCCTCGGCCCCGCCTCCGGAAACAGCTCGGTGACGCGCCGCAGCCATTCCTCGTCGTCGACGCCTCGCAGATCGGGCTTGACCGGATCCCCGATCTGGGCCGTCCACCACTGCGTCTGTTCGTCGATGCTGGTGTACACGAAGGCACCGTTGCGCGTGAAGGTGAGGTCCCAGACACCGGGCTCGACACCCGTCATGGTGGAGATTCCGGCGACCCCGTAGAGCCCCGCGTACTCCGCGCGCGGCGCGGACGAGTCGATCAGCCCGCGCACGGTCGACCAGATGCCGTCGGCGCCGACGAGCAGCTCCGCGGTCTCGCGCCTGCCGGAGGCGAATTCGGCCACCACGCCGTTCGCCGACTCCGTCGCGCCCACCAGGCGTTCGCCGGTGACGATCTGCGCGCCCGCGTCCAGCGCCGCGCGCCGCAGGAGCCCCACGAGCCGTCCGCGCGGGAGCGCGACGCTGCGCATCGAGTCGGCGCCGCGCCGAAGGCGTGGCACGTCGCCCAAGAGGTGGCCGCCCCCCGTGTGGAACCGCATCCGGTCGATGGGGTGTCCGGCTGCCTGCACGGCGTCCAGGCAGCCCAGCTTCTCCAGCGCGCGCAGGCCGTTGACCGCCAGGCTGAAGTGGGCGCCGACCTCCTCGACCGGAACCTCGTACGCCTCGTAGACGGTCACCTCGTGCCCGATCTGCCGCAGTGCGAGGGCGATGGCGGGTCCGGCCACCCCGCCACCGATCACGATCGTCCGCATGATGTCTCCCCGAATCGACTTTCACTGAATTTGGATTCGGTGAAAGTCTGTTCCGATACGCTGGCGCCTGTCAAGAGCCGATGGAGGACGACATGCCGCAGGCGAGTGCCGCCAGTCGAAAGATCCGGGCGGCCCAGACCCGTGCCGCGCTGCTGGACGCGGCACGAGGGCTGTTCAGCGAGCGCGGCTACCTCAATACGAAGATCACCGACATCACCGCCGCGGCCGGGCGCTCGACCGGCGCGTTCTACGAACACTTCGCCGGCAAGGACGAGCTGTTGCAGGCGCTCCTCGCCGAGATGGAGGGGGCGATCGACGCGCGCATGAGGGGCCTGGAGCACCCTCGTGACCACGACCTGACCGACCGCGGCCAACTGCGCGACCACGTCGGTGCCGCATGGACGGTGATGCGGCAGAACCGCCCGGTCACGCTCGCGCTGTTCCAGGCGATGGTGGCCGACGACCCCGGCACGGGAAGGGTCTGGCGCGACCTGCGCGAGCAGACGGCAACCATCCGGGAACACCTGGAGTACCTGGCCGAGCGCGGACACCGGCTGCCCGGCGATCCCGAGTCCGTCGCGGTGGCGATGGGCGCGATGCTCGTCACCCTCAACTACGCCGTGCTCACGCCCCCCGGCGGCGAGGACGACCGGCACGTCATCGACAACCTCACGGACCTGCTGCTGTACGGACTGACCGGACCGGCGTCACGACCGGCGGACGAATCCTGAGGGACCGCCTCGCGTCGATCCCGCGCGGGCCGAGGACGAGGCCTTGCCGGGGCGGACGGGCCGCACGCCGCAGTCTCGTGTGTGCGGGCGGCGGATCGTGGTGGGGTGCAGCGTCGTACGAACTCGGCGATCCGGAGTGGGAGTTGCTCGCCCCTGTGATGCCGCGGACTGCGACCGGACCGGCTGCGAGGCCATTACCGGCATCCGAACCCTCGCGCCCGCCGGCCCTCGGCCGGGCCCGTCGCCCCTCGGCCGGGCCTGCCGATCCATGAGCGGGCCACCCGGCCGCGAACCTCACGGCCTTGAGACTAGTCTTCGGCATTCCACCGTCCCTCGCCCGCCTCGCCCCCGGCCGCACGGGCGACGCACCACGGAAGGTCCCCGTCATGCCGATGACCGCACGCGACTACGCGTGGCTGTTCACCCCCGGCTCCACCTTCGCGTACGACTCCGGAACCGTCGGCACGATCCATGTGGCCGGCGGCGGCGAACTGTGGCTGCCCACCGGGCAGGTCGTGGCGTGCGACCCGTTCGTCTCGCTGGGGCGCGGCGAGACCGAACCGTTCACCGTGTCCGTCGAGCCGGGCCGCTACTCGGTCGAGGCCGCCGTGGCGACCCTGACCGAGCCCGACGAGCCCCCGTCCGACGAGCCGCACCTGCGCGTCGCCGCCGCCCGCCTGGTCGTCCGCGACGAGCCCACCGTCCACTGGGAGCCCGCGCTGTGCCCCGGCCAGGACCCCGCCGCGCTCGGCGAGGACGAGTTCTACGGCTACGGCGTGGACGCCGGCGCCGGCTGTTTCTACGACGCGGCCGCCGACGCCTCCTTCCCCGAGGCGGAGGGCGACGAGGGGCCGCTGTGGGACGCCTTCGAGAACAGCGGCTGGGCCCCCGGCCCCCACCTGGTCACGGCCCCGGACTCCGGGCACAACCTGGCGGCGTTCAGTTCCGGCTGGGGCGACGGGGCGTACCCCACCTGGATCGGGCGCTCGGCGGCGGGCGAGGTCACCTGCTACCTCACCGACTTCTTCGTGGTTCCGGGCCCCGACGGGGGCTGAGCCGTCACAACCCGTTTTGGAGCGCCGTCCACCTTCGGGTAATGTTCTTCCTGCGCCACCGCGAGCGGGCCGAGAGGCACCGGGAACCGGCGGCGCAGTACTAGAACGAAAAGCCTGCAGGGGCTTGCGTTCCAGTGGCCTATGGTGTAATTGGCAGCACGACTGATTCTGGTTCAGTTAGTCTAGGTTCGAGTCCTGGTAGGCCAGCTCGCAGACGCTTCAGTCTGCACCTGCGGATCTCATCCGCGAAGCCCCCGTTGTGTAGCGGCCTAGCACGCTGCCCTCTCAAGGCAGTAGCGCCGGTTCGAATCCGGTCGGGGGTACGGGTTCCGATCATGTCGGAGCCGCTAGGGCCCCCGTTGTGTAGCGGCCTAGCACGCCGCCCTCTCAAGGCGGTAGCGCCGGTTCGAATCCGGTCGGGGGTACGAACTGGTCTAAACCACATTGGTCTATGGTGTAATTGGCAGCACGACTGATTCTGGTTCAGTTAGTCTAGGTTCGAGTCCTGGTAGACCAGCTCGGATCTGCGGTGGTTCGGTACTCGGACGCTCGCAAGATCCACGCCCCCGTTGTGTAGCGGCCTAGCACGCCGCCCTCTCAAGGCGGTAGCGCCGGTTCGAATCCGGTCGGGGGTACGCGAGAAGACGAAGGGCCCTCCCTCGGGAGGGTCCTTCGTCGTGTCCGCCGACGGACGCGGGCCTGCTCCTCGCAGAACCGCCACCGCGATTCCCCCGCTTCCGCGAGCCGGCGCGGGCTGAGCAGTACCGGCTCGTACAGCACCGTCAGCGCCACCGCGGCCTCCACCTGCTCGTCCGGCGTCCGGTAGCGCTCCACCGGGTCGAGATCGGCGGCGGCGATCCGCTCCGGGGCGGGCCTGTGCGGCAGGGCCCAGCCGGCGGTGCCCAGCCGCTCGTTACGGTCCAGCCGCTCGTTCTGGAGGGCGGCGAGCACCCCCCCCGTGCCGAGTTCACCGGGATTCGGCCCACCTGGATCAGCGCCCGCACCAGACGCGGCCGGCGCAGACGCTCCTCGTCGTACCCGGCCCGGGTGGCCGTGATCCGCAGGCCGGGCGGCAACAGGCCTTCCCGCAGGCACTACTTGATCGTCGCGGTCGAGCCCCCGCTGTGCTCGCTCGGTTCCGACAGTCGCATGCCGCCCGCGCTTCCCGTATCCCTTGCGATCCCCGTCGGAGAGTGCCGCTGTCCGAACATGGACAGCGGCACTGTCCGCAACGGGTTCCGGCAGTTCGGGACCGCCGTGGGCAGCGGAGTGGAGGACATCATGGGGGACAGGCCGATCGAGGGGCGCATGACCGCCGCGAGTGAAGACGGCATCGTCGTCTTCCTCGTCGGGATGCGGATCAGCCGCGGATCGCCTGAGCGGGAGCGTGGCGGCCTTCGGCCGTCCGGCCTCGGGGCCGCCGTCGCGGTCCGGTGGGTCGCGCGGGGAGGGTCTGCCGCGGCGTTGAGGCCGGCCCTCCCCGGTGCGACGGGAGGAAGCGGTGCTCAGCCCGAGCGGCGCAGGGCCTCGGAGAGGCGGCCGGCGGCGTCGATCACGGCCTGGGCGTGCATGCGGCCCGGGTGGCGGGAGAGTCGCTCGATGGGGCCGGAGACCGAGACCGCGGCCACCACGCGGTTGGACGGGCCCCGCACCGGAGCGGAGACGGAGGCGACGCCCGGCTCGCGCTCGCCGATCGACTGCGCCCAGCCCCGGCGTCGCACGCCGGACAGCGCCGTCGCCGTGAAGCGGGCGCCCTGCAGCCCGCGGTGCAGGCGCTCCGGCTCCTCCCAGGCCATGAGGATCTGCGCGGAGGAGCCCGCCTTCATCGTCAGCGTCGAGCCGACCGGGACCGTGTCCCGCAGGCCGGACAGCCGCTCCGCCGCGGCGACGCAGATGCGCATGTCGCCCTGGCGGCGGTAGAGCTGGGCACTCTCGCCCGTCATGTCCCGCAGGTGCGTGAGGACCGGTCCGGCCGTCGCCAGCAGCCGGTCCTCGCCCGCCGCGGCGGCCAGTTCGGCGAGCCGGGGACCGAGGATGAAGCGCCCCTGCATGTCGCGCGCCACCATGCGGTGGTGTTCCAGCGCCACGGCCAGCCGGTGGGCCGTGGGTCGTGCCAGTCCGGTGGCCGCGACCAGCCCTGCGAGGGTGGCCGGTCCGGACTCCAGGGCGCTCAGGACAAGGGCTGCCTTGTCCAGGACGCCGACGCCGCTACTGTTGTCCATGCAACGATACTTGCGTCTCACTCTGTGAAACGCAAGTTCAATTTTCCGTGGAACGCGCCACTCTTGGACACACACAGCACCACACTGCGCGCCCGGTGACCACGGGCACGACGGCGGGCGCCCGGAGTTCACCGGTACTCGAGGGAACGGGCGCCGCCCCCCAAGGATCTCTAGTTGGGCCGGCGGACACAGTCGTCGCCGGCCGGAGGGAAAGCGATGGGTAGGACACTCGCGGAGAAGGTCTGGGACGACCACGTCGTCCGGCGCGCCGAGGGCGAGCCCGACCTCCTCTTCATCGATCTGCACCTGCTGCACGAGGTGACCAGCCCGCAGGCCTTCGACGGACTGCGCCAGACCGGTCGCACGGTGCGGCGCCTGGACCTCACCATCGCGACCGAGGACCACAACACCCCGACCCTCGACATCGACAAGCCGATCGCCGACCCGGTCTCCCGCGCCCAGCTGGAGACCCTGCGCAAGAACTGCGCGGAGTTCGGCGTCCGGCTGCACTCGCTGGGCGACGTCGAGCAGGGCGTCGTGCACGTCGTCGGCCCCCAGCTCGGTCTGACCCAGCCCGGCACCACCGTCGTCTGCGGCGACTCGCACACCTCCACGCACGGCGCGTTCGGCGCGCTGGCGTTCGGCATCGGCACCTCCCAGGTCGAGCACGTGCTGGCCACCCAGACGCTGCCGATGGCCCGCCCCAGGACCATGGCCATCACGGTCGACGGCGAACTGCCCGAGGGCGTCACCGCCAAGGACCTGATCCTCGCGATCATCGCGAAGATCGGCACGGGCGGCGGCCAGGGCTACATCCTGGAGTACCGCGGCTCCGCCATCGAGAAGCTCTCGATGGAGGCCCGCATGACCATCTGCAACATGTCGATCGAGGCCGGCGCCCGCGCGGGCATGATCGCCCCCGACGAGACGACCTTCGCGTACCTCAAGGGGCGCCCGCACGCCCCCGAGGGCGCCGACTGGGACGCCGCCGTCGCGTACTGGCAGACGCTGCGCACCGACGACGACGCGGTCTTCGACGCCGAGGTCGTCATCGACGCCGCCGCGCTGTCGCCGTTCGTCACCTGGGGCACCAACCCCGGTCAGGGCGCACCGCTCTCCGCCGCCGTCCCCGACCCGGCCTCCTACGAGGACGCCTCGGAGCGCCTCGCCGCCGAAAAGGCCCTGGAGTACATGGGGTTGGCAGCCGGGCAGCCGCTCCGCGAGATCAAGGTGGACACCGTCTTCGTGGGGTCGTGCACCAACGGCCGCATCGAGGACCTGCGCGCCGCCGCCGAGATCGTCAAGGGCCGCAAAGTCGCCGACGGCGTACGGATGCTGGTCGTCCCCGGCTCCGCGCGGGTCGGCCTGCAGGCCGTCTCCGAGGGCCTGGACGCCGTCTTCAAGGAGGCCGGCGCCGAATGGCGGCACGCGGGCTGCTCGATGTGCCTGGGCATGAACCCCGACCAGCTCGCCCCCGGTGAGCGCTCGGCGTCCACCTCCAACCGCAACTTCGAGGGCCGGCAGGGCAAGGGCGGACGCACCCACCTGGTCTCCCCGCAGGTCGCCGCCGCCACCGCGGTCACGGGGCACCTCGCGTCCCCCGCCGACCTGTCCGACGCCCCCGTGCCCGCTGGAGTCTGAACACTCATGGAAGCATTCACCACCCACACCGGCCGGGCCGTTCCGCTGCGCCGCGGCAACGTCGACACCGACCAGATCATCCCCGCCCACTGGCTCAAGAAGGTGACGCGGGACGGGTTCGAGGACGGGCTGTTCGAGGCCTGGCGCAAGGACCCGTCGTTCATCCTCAACCAGCCCGAGCGGCAGGGCGCCACGGTCCTGGTGGCCGGCCCCGACTTCGGCACCGGCTCCTCGCGCGAGCACGCCGTGTGGGCGCTGCAGAACTACGGCTTCAAGGCCGTGATCTCCGCCCGCTTCGCCGACATCTTCCGCGGCAACTCGCTGAAGAACGGCCTGCTCACCGTCGTCCTGGACCAGAAGGTCGTGGAGACGCTGCAGGAACTCACGGAGAAGGACCCCAAGGCGGAGATCACGGTCGACCTCGAGGCCCGCGAGGTGCGCGCCGAGGGCATCACCGCCGCCTTCGAGCTGGACGAGAACGCCCGCTGGCGGCTGCTGAACGGCCTCGACGACATCTCCCTCACGCTGCAGAACGAGGTGGACATCGCGACCTACGAGGCGAAGCGCCCCTCGTTCAAGCCGCGCACGCTCCCGGTCTGACCGGCCGCACGGCCCCGCCGGCCCCGCACCGGCACTCTCCGCTCGGCGAACGCCCGCCGTCCTCAAGGACGGCGGGCGTTCGCCGTTTCCGCGTGCGGGGAGTGCCGGCCGGTGCCCGGTCACCGGCCCGGTGACGCCTTCCGGCCGGTCGGCCGGAAGCGACCCGTCGGGTTTCGGCCACCGCCATCGGGCGCGTACCCCCAATCGGGGGCGGTCGGCGGTACGGCGGTGCCGGCCTCGCACCTCCCCGGTGCGCCACCGCGCCCGAAGCCAACTGCCCAGGTTAGAACGGTGTTTGCCTGGGTACGCGACCCCCTACGGGGTGATCGCCGCTTCCGCCCGGACGATTGTCCGAGGCGGCAGTTGCCCCCTGCGGGGGCGACAACTCGCCCCAGATGGCACAATCTGTGCATGGAACACGACGGCCAACTCGAGCTCTATACGGCGGTCGCGAACCAGCTCAAGGAAGCGCACTCCCGAGTGCGCGCACTGCAAGTCCCGGAGGGCGTACGGATGGCGCTGAACCGGAAGCTGCTGGTCATTACGGCCGCGGCCAAACACGATCTCGCCGGTGCGGCACGGCGCCTGGAGCGGTTCTCGGAGGACCTCGACGAGGGCCGCCTTCCCGGGGTCGACGGCTGAGGGAACTTCCCCGCAGCCGAGTTCCGTTGCGGCACAAGGGTGATTAGCCCGTTTCGTGTTTGATTTGCGGTATATATCTGCCTAACGTGCGAAAAGGCTTGAACAGTTTCGTTCGGGCAATGTCTCCGAAGGGGAAGACGTGAACAAGGCGCAGCTCGTAGAAGCGATTGCCGACAAGATGGGCGGGCGTCAGCAGGCCGCCGACGCGGTCGACGCCGTACTGGACGCCATCGTCCGCGCGGTCGTCGCCGGGGACCGGGTCTCCGTCACCGGCTTCGGTTCCTTCGAGAAGGTGGACCGCCCGGCCCGCTATGCCCGGAACCCGCAGACCGGGGAGCGGGTGCGGGTCAAGAAGACCTCCGTGCCGCGCTTCCGTGCCGGCCAGGGGTTCAAGGACCTGGTGAGCGGGTCCAAGAAGCTGCCCAAGGGCGGCGAGGTCGCGGTCAAGAAGGCGCCCAAGGGCAGCCTTTCGGGTCCGCCGCCCACCATCGCCAAGGCCGCGGGCAAGAAGGCCGCCACCAAGAAGGCGGCGGGCGCGCGGAAGACGGCCGCGGCGGCGACGAAGAAGGCGGCCGCCAAGAAGACCACGGCGACGGCGAAGAAGGCCGCCGCCAAGAAGACGACCGGCACGGCGAAGACGGCCGCGGCCAAGAAGTCCACGTCGGCGGCGAAGAAGACGGCCACGAAGGCGACGGCCAAGAAGGCCCCGGCGAAGAAGGCCACCGCGAAGAAGGCCCCGGCACGCAAGTCGCCGGCACGCAAGACGACCACCGCGAAGCGGGCGAGCAGCGCGCGGCAGTGAGTCGTGCACCGGGAGTGATTGACACGTGCCGGGACGGGCCGGACCCCCAGGGGTCCGGCCCGCGGTGTTCGGGCGCCTCATGGCGAGGGGGTGCGGGTCGTGAGGCAGTCGCGGTACGTCGTGGCTCGTCGCGCGGTTCCCCGTACCCCTTGGAAGCGGGGGCGCTGCCCGCTTTCATGGGCGCGGGGTCCGCGCGAGCAACCACCCACCCGCACCCGACAACGCACCCCTGGGGGGTCCAAGGGGCGCAGCCCCCAAGGGACGGGAAGGACAGGGGCGGCGGGGACGAGAGAAGATCCCGGGCGGGCGAACCCCCGGCCCTCGGAACCCGGTACGTCAGAACGTCTGCAAGGTCACCAGGGTGATGCGGAGGGCTTCGCCCTCGCCGGCCGTCTCGACGCGCACGCGCTGGCCCGGCCGCAGCAGCCGCAGACCCCCCGCGTCGAACGCCGCCGCGTCGAACGCCACCGGCGTCCCGTCGTCCAGCAGCACCTGGCCACTGCGGGTCCCGGAGTCGTACGTGTACGCGGTCGCCTGCATACCCGCAGCCTAATACCCGCGATTCCCGCACATGGAGGGCGATGCCCCCGGGGCCGGCGCCCCCCAGGCCGAAGCCTCCACGGCGGCCACCGTCCGCGCCCCCGCCCCCAGCGCCAGCGCCGCCCGCAGATCGTCACCCGTGTCGACGTCCTGGCGCACCGAGTCCACCGAGCGCGTCGCGAGTTCCACCGCCCCCGAGGCCAGATGCCGCCGCCGGGAATCCACTCCGAAGGCCGGCCGCAATTCCCGCCCCGGCCCCGCCGCCAGCAACGTCGTGCCGATTCCCGCCGCGTCCGCGAGGAAAGAACGCGGAAATGCGGTGGCCGCCCGCAGCACCCGCCCCAATTCGGCGGGCCGCAGCGCCGGGAGATCGGCGTTGAGCGCGGCGACCGCCGCCCCCGGCCGCCGGGACCGTACGACCCCCGCCCCGTGCGCCAGTGCCGCGTTCAGGCCGCCCGCCGGCTCGTCGGGGACGATCACCGCGCCGAGCACGGACAGTTCCCGCCCGGCGAGCGGGTCGTCCGTGACGACCGCCACATCGCGCACCTCGGGACAGGCCAGCGTCGCTGCCACCGTGTCCTGCGCGAACGCCAGGGCGAGCCCCGGGCGCACCTCGTCCCCGGTGGTGTCCGTCAGGCGGCTCTTGGCTCGCGCCAGGGCTTTCACCGGGATGACCAACGACCACTGCACGCGCGCTCCGTCCGCCGACCCGTCGCGCCCATTGTCACCCGGACCGCACACGGCCCGCCCACGTCCCACCTGGCTGTTCACACACCGGGGCGTACGGTGTTCTCGACAGACAGGCGGCCCGGGGCCACACTTGTGCGGCTCCCCGGGCCCGGGTTCCAGACCCGTGAGGCCCCAAGCCCCTAGAGGAAGGTGTCCGTGTGCCCCGCCGGAGAATCGGCTTCTGGTACCGCTTCGCCGCGGTGCTCTGCAAACCTCCGCTGGTGGTTCTGCTGAAGCGGGATTGGCGCGGAATGGAGAACATGCCGGCCGACGGCGGATTCATCACCGCGGTGAACCACAATTCGCATGTGGACCCCTTCGCGTACGCGCACTACCAGTACAACACCGGGCGTGTTCCGCGTTTTCTCGCGAAGAGCGGACTTTTCCGCAAGGGATTCGTCGGCGCCGCCATGCGCGGCACCGGCCAGATCCCCGTCTACCGCGAGACGACGGACGCGCTCAGCGCCTTCCGAGCCGCGATCCACGCCGTGGAGAGCGGCGAGTGCGTGGCGTTCTACCCCGAGGGCACCCTGACCCGCGACCCCGGCCTGTGGCCCATGACCGGCAAGACCGGTGCCGCGCGCGTCGCCCTGCAGACCCGGTGCCCGGTGATCCCCGTCGCCCAGTGGGGCGCCAACGAACTGCTGCCGCCCTATGCGAAGAAGCCGGTCCTCTTCCCGCGCAAGACGCACCGCGTCGTCGCGGGCCCGCCGGTGGACCTCAGCGACTTCTACGGCCGTGAGATGACGCCCGACCTGCTCAAGGAGGCGACGGAGGTCATCATGGCCGCCATCACCCGCCTGCTCGAGGAGATCCGCGGCGAGAAGGCGCCCGACAAGCGGTACGACCCGCGCGAGGTCCGTATCGAGCAGCGCCGCCGCACCGCCGCGGCCACCGCCGCGAAGCGCAAGACACACCAGGAGCCCGGGCAACGGGACGATCAGCACCGCGAGCAGCAAGAGCACGCAGAGCACCAAGAGCACCAAGAGCACGCCGAGCAGGCACAGCAAGAGGGGCAGGGCACGTGAGCGAGCCGGTCAGGGCCGCCGTCTTCGGCACGGGATCGTGGGGCACGGCCTTCGGCATGGTGCTCGCCGACGCCGGGTGCGAGGTCACCCTGTGGGCGCGGCGCCCGGAGCTGGCCGAGGCGGTCAACTCCACCCGGACCAACCCCGACTACCTGCCGGGCATCGAACTCCCGGCCCGTCTGCGGGCGACCGCCGACCCCGCCGAGGCCGCCCGCGACGCCGACTTCACCGTGCTCGCCGTGCCCTCCCAGACGCTGCGCGCCAACCTCGCGGAGTGGGGGCCGCTGCTCGCCCCCGGCACCGTCCTGGTCTCCCTGATGAAGGGCGTCGAACTCGGCTCCGCGATGCGGATGAGCGAGGTCGTCGAGGACGTCGCCAAGGTCGGACCCGAGCGCATCGCGGTGGTCACCGGCCCCAATCTCGCCCGGGAGATCGCCGCCCGGATGCCGGCCGCCGCCGTGGTCGCCTGCACCGACGAGACCGTCGCCCGACGGCTCCAGACCGCCTGCCACACGCGGTACTTCCGCCCGTACACCAACACCGACGTGGTCGGCTGCGAACTGGGCGGCGCGATCAAGAACGTCATCGGGCTGGCGGTCGGCATCGCCGACGGCATGGGGCTCGGCGACAACGCCAAGGGCTCGCTCATCACCCGGGGGCTCGCCGAGACCACCCGGCTCGGCCTCGCCATGGGCGCCGACCCGCTGACCTTCTCCGGTCTCGCGGGTCTCGGTGACCTGGTCGCCACCTGCTCCTCGCCGCTGTCGCGCAACCACACCTTCGGCACCAACCTCGGCAAGGGCATGACCGTCGAGGAGACCATCGCGGTCACCAAGCAGACCGCGGAGGGCGTCAAGTCCTGCGAGTCCGTACGGGACCTGGGCCGACGGCACGGCGTCGAGATGCCGCTGACCGAGACCGTCGTCGGCATCGTCCACGAGGGCAAGTCGCCGGTGACCGCGGTCAAGGAGCTGATGGGGCGCAGCGCCAAGTCCGAACGGCACTGACCCCGAACGCCACTGGTCCCGGGCGGTCCCGGCCCGCCGCCCGCCGCCCGCACACCCGGTCCGCCGGTCGCCGACGCCCCGCCGGGCGACCGCCGGTGCCACGCTGAGCGACCGTTCGTACGACGGTGAGCGACCGTCCGTGCGACGCGCGGCGACGGCCGGTGGCGGGCGCTGACGCCGAGCATGCGGGCGGGTACCCTCATCGCGATATGAGCACCGAGAACCTCCCCCAGACTTCCGGGCAGCCGCCCCGCAAGCCGCGTGTGGCCGTCGTGTTCGGCGGCCGCAGCTCAGAACACGGGATCTCCGTGGTCACCGCCGGCGCCGTACTGAACGCCATCGACCGGACCAAGTACGACGTCCTGCCGATCGGCATCACACGGGAGGGCCGCTGGGCGCTCACGGCCGACGAGCCGGCCCGCATGGCGATCGTCGACCGCAGGCCGCCGGACGTCGACGAACTCGCCGACGCGGCCGAGGGCGGCGTGGTGCTCCCCGTCGACCCCGCCAACCGCGAGGTCGTCTACACCGAACCCGGTTCCGTGCCCAAGGCGCTCGGCGAGGTCGACGTCGTCTTCCCCGTGCTGCACGGCCCCTACGGTGAGGACGGCACCCTCCAGGGGCTGCTGGAGCTGTCCGGGGTGCCGTACGTCGGCTCGGGCGTGCTCGCCTCGGCCGTCGGCCAGGACAAGGAGTACATGAAGCGGGTGTTCACCTCGTTCGGGCTGAAGGTCGGCCCCTACGTGGTGATCCGGCCGCGCGAGTGGGAGCGCGACCGGGCGGCCGCCCGCAAGAAGATCGTCGACTTCGCCGGCGAGCACGGCTGGCCGCTGTTCGTGAAGCCCGCGCGCGCGGGCTCGTCCATCGGCATCACCAAGGTCGACGACCTCGCCGGTCTGGACGAGGCGGTCGAGGAGGCGCAGCGGCACGACCCGAAGATCCTGATCGAGGCGGAGCTGCGCGGGCGCGAGATCGAGTGCGGGGTGCTGGAGTTCGAGGACGGGCCGCGTGCCTCGGTGCCCGCCGAGATCCCGCCGCCCGACACCCACGCGTACTACGACTTCGAGGCCAAGTACATCGACTCCACCCCCGGTCTCGTCCCCGCCCCGCTGACGCCGGAGGAGACCGCCGAGGTGCGGCGCCTCGCTGTCGAGGCGTTCGAGGCGGCCTCCTGCGAGGGGCTGGTGCGGGCGGACTTCTTCCGCACCGAGGACGGGGAGTTCGTCATCAACGAGATCAACACGATGCCGGGCTTCACCCCGATCTCGATGTTCCCGCAGATGTGGCAGGCGACCGGTGTCTCCTACGGGGAACTGGTGGACCGGCTGATCGAGGCGGCGCTGCGGCGGTCCACCGGACTGCGCTGAGCGACGGCGTCGCGCCGGGTCGTGTCAGGTCATGGAGGCGGTTCCCTCGGGAACCGCCTTCTTGACGGCGGAGGCGAGGCCGGTGAGGACGCCGGCGCCCTCGTCCTGCCCGGACATCCCCTTCGGCAGGCTCACCTGTACGTAGGCCACGCGGTTGGCCGTGGTGAACCGCCAGGTGCCGTCGTCCTGCTTCTCCATGAGCCAGTCCACGCCGTTCACGCCGCCGGCCAGGGCGTCCGCGTCGCCGCCCTCGGCCACCTTCGGGTCGATCATCTTCGGCGGCCGTACGACACCGCAGCGCAGTATGATCGCTGGGCTTCCCCAGCCCGCCGTGTAGGCGGACCGGGGCCCGGGGTCGTTGCGGCGGTGCCCGTCCAGCTTCTCGGGCAGCACCCGGTGCAGTGCCCGGCACACCTTCGCCGTCTTCGCGTCGGGGGAGGGAACCGCGAGGGCGGTGCCGCCGTCTGCCGAGGAACAGCCCGTCGCCGCCAGCAGCAGCGCGGCGACGGGAGCGACGGGCAGGCCGAGGAGTCGGTGGCGGGAGAAGTTCACCGGCCAAGGGTAGACGGGGGCTACAGGTGCACCACCGGGCAGGTCAGCGTGCGGGTGATGCCGTCCACTTGCTGGACTCTGGCGACCACCATGCGACCGAGTTCGTCGACAGTGTCGGCCTGCGCGCGCACGATGACGTCGTAGGGACCGGTCACGTCCTCGGCCTGGATGATCCCAGGGAGCTTGCCGATCGTCTCGGCGACGGTCGACGCCTTGCCGACCTCGGTCTGGATCAGGATGTATGCCTGTACCACGGAACCTCCAGGGCGGCCACGAGGATCATGTGGGGGGAAGGGACGCCACGGTATCGCGTCGCCCTCGGCCGCGGGGAGACCCGCGCACGCCGTGGTGCGGCGCGGGTGGGGGCCGGGGCGGGCGCGGAGCGGGAAGCGACGGTCGTGAGCGAGGCCCGGTCCGGTGCCGGGCACGTGGCGCGGACAGGCACAGAAGGGGCGATACGACGATGAAGGGCACCGTTGGCGAGTTGGGGGAGTTCGGGCTCATCAGGGAGCTCACCTCCCGGCTCACCACCACCCCGGCAGTCCGGATCGGCCCCGGCGACGACGCCGCGGTGGTCTCCGCGCCCGACCGCAGGGTGGTGGCGAGCACCGATGTGCTCCTGGAGGGACGGCACTTCCGGCGCGACTGGTCCACGGCGTACGACGTCGGCCGCAAGGCCGCCGCGCAGAACCTCGCGGACATCGCCGCGATGGGGGCGGTGCCGACCGCGCTGCTGCTCGGCCTCGTCGTCCCGGCGGAACTGCCGGTCACCTGGCCGACGGAGCTGATGGACGGGCTGCGCGACGAGTGCCAGGTCGCCGGTGCGGCGGTGGTGGGCGGCGACGTGGTGCGGGGCGACACCATCACCGTGGCCATCACGGCCCTGGGGGACCTGCGCAACCACGAGCCGGTGACCCGGGGCGGGGCGCAGCCCGGCGACGTGGTCGCCGTCACCGGGTGGCTGGGGTGGTCGGCGGCCGGGTACGCGGTGCTCTCGCGGGGCTTCCGCTCGCCGCGGGCCTTCGTCGAGGCGCACCGGCGGCCCGAACCCCCGTACCACGCCGGGCCGGCCGCGGCCGGACTGGGCGCGACCGCGATGTGCGACGTGAGCGACGGGCTCATCGCCGACCTCGGGCACATCGCCGAGGCGAGCAAGGTGCGCATCGACGTGCGGTCCGGGGCGCTGGACGTCCCCTCGCAGATGAACGACATCGGACAGGCGGTCGGGGTCGACCCGCTGCAGTGGGTGCTGACCGGCGGCGAGGACCACGCGATCGTCGCGACCTTCCCGCCCGACGTGAAACTGCCGGCGCGGTGGAAGGTGATCGGCGAGGTGCTGAACCCCTCGGCCCTGCCGCAGGTCACGGTGGACGGGGCGCCGTGGACCCGCAAGGGCGGCTGGGACCACTTCGGGGACATCGAGTCGTGAGCGCCGCCGCCCCGCCCACGGTGCTGACCGTGGCCGGCTCCGACTCCGGCGGGGGTGCGGGGATCCAGGCCGACCTGAAGACGATGCTGGCGCTGGGTGTGCACGGGATGAGCGTGCTCACCGCGGTGACCGCGCAGAACTCCGTGGGCGTGCAGGGCGCGTGGCCGCTGCCGGTGGAGGCGGTGCGGGCGCAGTACCGCAGCGTCGTCGACGACATCGGGGTGCGGGCGGTCAAGACGGGGATGCTCGCGTCGGCCGAACTGGTGCGGACGGTGGCGGAACTGCTGGCCGGGACGGACGCCCCGGTCGTCGTCGACCCGGTGGGGGTCTCCAAACACGGGGATCCGCTGCTCGCCGAGTCCGCGCTCGACTCCGTGCGGACGCGGCTGCTGCCGGTGGCGACGGTGGCGACGCCGAACCTGGACGAGGTGGCGCAGCTCACGGGGGTGCGGGTGGATTCGGAGGAGCGACTGCGGCCGGCGGCCGAGGCGGTGCTGGCGTTCGGGCCGCGGTGGGTGCTGGTCAAGGGCGGGCACCTGGCCGGGGACGCGGTGGATCTGCTGACGGACGGGGTGGAGGAGCACTGGTTGCGGGCGCCGCGCCACGACAACCGGCACACCCATGGCACGGGCTGCACGCTGGCCTCCGCGCTGGCGGCCCGCCTGGCGCTCGGCGACTCCGTCCCCGAGGCGGCGAGGGCGGCGAAGGCGTACGTGACGGGGGCGATCGCGGCGGGATTCCCGCTGGGCTCGGGGATCGGCCCGGTGGACCACGGCTGGCGGCTACGGGGCTGAGCGCGCGCCTACGTGTGTGTGGTGGGGTCGGGGCCGTGGGGGTGCGTCGAGTCCGTCGCCGCCGGGCGTACTGCCGTATCCCGGGAGTGGTGGGTGTCTGCTGGGCAGAGCTGCGCGACGGACTGCGACGCACCCCCACGGCCCGCTCCCGTCGTACGGCGACTGCCGCTGAGTGCCCCGACAGGGGAGCGGTTATTCAGGGGCGCGGGGGCGAGGAGAAAAGGGCGCGTCTTCTGGGCGCAACGCAAAAAACCGGTCCACCCGTGGGTGGACCGGCTCCGCACCGAACCGGCGTGGCCGCGCGCTTGGAACGTCAGCGCGAGACCTTGCCGGCCTTGATGCACGAGGTGCAAGCGTTCACGCGCTTCGGCGTCCCACCGACCACGGTACGCACGCGCTGGATGTTCGGGTTCCAGCGACGGGGTGTACGGCGGTGCGAGTGGGAAATGTTGTTGCCGAAGCCCGGCCCCTTGCCGCAGACGTCGCAGTTGGCAGCCACCGGTCACTCCAAAGACTTCAGATGCACGTACATTGGGAAATCCCGGCACGCCGGGAATCTGTGAGGATCCGGGTGGCTCTGCCAGGGAAGGCCCGACCTGGATCGGGCAACCGGAGCAGCATACAACGGCTGCTTCCGTACAACGAAACTACCATGTCCGTCACCGGCCCCCGACCGGCACCTGACGCGGTCTACCCTGCCAGGCAGGGAAGCGACAGGGCCCAGGGAGGCGCAGGTGCCGCAGGTGCCGCAGACGTTCGATGCTCTCGCGGTGCGCACATGGTGCGGTCTCGCGCTCGAGGCGCTCGGGAGGGCGCGCGAGGAGATCGACGCGATCAACGTCTACCCGGTGGCCGACGGGGACACCGGAACCAACCTCTACCTGACCATGGAGTCGGCGGCGACGGCCGTCGAGGCGGTGTTCGCCGGATACGGCGAGGCCGGCGGGCGGCCCGGGCTCGCCGACGCGGCCGGCGCCATGGCGCACGGGGCGCTGCTGGGCGCACGCGGCAACTCCGGGACGATCCTCGCCCAGCTCCTGCGCGGCATGGCACAGCGGCTGGACGGCGCCCGGGTGGGCGGGCCGGAGCTGCGGCTGGCGCTGCGGCGGGCCGCCGACCTGGCGCGGGAGGCCGTCGCGCACCCCGTGGAGGGCACGGTGCTGTCGGTCGCTTCCGCGGCCGCCGACGCGGTGGAGGCGGTGGAGGGCGACTGCGCGGCCGTCGCCCTGGCGGCGTACGAGGGGGCGCGGGCCGCCCTGGCGGCGACACCGGGGCAGCTCGAAGTGCTGCGGCGGGCGGGTGTCGTGGACGCCGGCGGGCGCGGACTGGTGGCGGTGCTCGGAGCCCTGGTGGAGACGCTGACGGGGCAGTCGCCGGCCCGGGTCGGGGCGGAGACGCACCCCGTGTTCGAGGGCGGGTGCGCGGAGCCGGGGCCCGCGTTCGAGGTGATCTACCTGCTGGAGGCCGGGGACGCGGCCGTCGCCCGGCTGCGGGAGCGGCTGGACGGGCTCGGCGACTCGCTGGTCGTGGTCGGCGGGGACGGCCTGTGGAACGTCCACGTGCATGTCGACGACGCCGGGGCCGCCGTCGAGGCCGGGGTCGAGGCCGGGCGGCCGTACCGCATCCGGATCACCCACTTCGGGACCGGCCGGCCCGCCCGGGAGCGGGCCCCGCGGGCCGTCGTCGCCGTGGTGCCGGGGGAGGGTCTGGCCACGCTGTGCGAAGGGGCGGGGGCCACGACGGTCCTGGCGCGGGCCGGGGAGCCGCCCGCCAGCGGGGAACTCGTGGACGCGGTGCGGCGGGCGCACGCCCACGAGGTGGTGCTGCTGCCCAACGACGCGGAACTGCGCCACACGGCCGCCGCTGCCGCCGAACAGGCGCGCACGGAGGGCGTACGGGTCGCGGTCATCCCGACACGGTCCGCGGTGCAGGGCATCGCGGCACTCGCCGTGCACCAGCCGGAGCGGCGGTTCGACGAGGACGTGGTCGCGATGACCTCGGCGGCAGGGGCCACGCGCTACGCCGAGGTGGCCGTCGCCGAGCGGCAGTCCTGGACCATGGCGGGGATCTGCCAGGCCGGTGACGTGCTCGGACTGATCGAGGGGGACGTGGCGGTGATCGGGGCGGACGTCGCCGGGACCGCCGAGGGCGTGCTCGCGCGAATGCTGTCGGCGGGGGGTGAGCTGGTCACCCTGGTGGTGGGCGCGGGGGTGCCCGAGGGGCTCGTGGCCCGCCTGGAGACGTATGTGAGGGAGTCCTACCTGGCGGTGGACACCGTCGTGCACGACGGGGGTGGGCAGGGCTCCCTGCTGCTGATCGGCGTCGAGTAGCCGGGCTCAGCCCTTGTCCAGGTAGCGCTCCCTGTCCTCGTCGAGGAGCGCGTCCAGCGCCGTGCGCAGGGCCGGGGTGCCCTCCAGCGCCGGGTCCGCCGCCACCAGTTCCGTCGCCTCCGCTCTCGCCTCGGCGATGATCTCCTCGTCGTCGATGACGGCGAGCACCCGCAGGCTGGAGCGGGCCCCGGACTGCGCCTGGCCCAGCACGTCGCCCTCGCGGCGCTGTTCGAGGTCGATGCGGGAGAGCTCGAAGCCGTCCAGGGTGGCGGCGACCGCGTCGAGCCGCTGCCGGGCCGGGCTCGCCTCCGGCATCTCCGTGACCAGCAGACACAGTCCGGGTGCCGAGCCGCGGCCCACCCGGCCGCGCAACTGGTGGAGCTGGGAGACGCCGAACCGGTCGGCGTCCATGACCACCATCGCGGTGGCGTTGGGGACGTTGACGCCGACCTCGATGACGGTGGTGGCGACCAGCACGTCCGTCTCCCCGGCGGCGAAGCGCCGCATCACGGCGTCCTTGTCGTCGGGCTGCATACGGCCGTGCAGCACCTCGACCCGGAGCCCGTGCAGCGGCCCCTCGGCGAGCTGGTCCGCGATGTCCAGGACGGCGAGCGGGGGGCGCTTGTCGGCGTCCGCGGCCGCCTTCTTCGTCCCCTCCTCCTCGTCGCCGATCCGGGGACAGACCACGTACGCCTGGTGGCCGTTGCCCACCTCCTCGCGCACCCGCTCCCAGGCGCGGGCCAGGAAGTGGGGCTTGTCGGCGGCCGGGACGACATGGCTGGCGATCGGTGAGCGGCCGGCCGGGAGCTGGTCCAGGACGGACGTCTCCAGATCGCCGAACACGGTCATGGCGACCGTGCGGGGGATCGGTGTGGCCGTCATCACCAGCAGGTGCGGCGGCTGTTCGCCCTTGCCGCGCAGGGCGTCCCGCTGCTCCACCCCGAACCGGTGCTGTTCGTCGACGACGACCAGGCCCAGGTCGTGGAAGCGCACCGCGTCCTCGATCAGCGCGTGCGTGCCGATGACGATGCCGGCCTCTCCCATGACGAGGTCCAGCAGGGCCTGCCGACGGGCCGCCGCGCCCATCGAACCGGTGAGCAGGACCACCTTGGTGGCGTGCTCGGCGCCGCCCAGCATGCCGCCCTGGGCGAGGTCCCCCATCATCTCCGTGATCGACCGGTGGTGCTGCTGGGCCAGGACCTCGGTGGGCGCCAGCAGGGCGGCCTGCCCGCCGGAGTCGACGACGGCGAGCATCGCGCGCAACGCGACCATGGTGTTGTGGGTGACGGTGAAGTGGTCGGTCACATAGGCGTGGTCGGGATGGGCGACGCTGATGCACTGGACGGGCGCGCGGCCCGCGTACTCGACGGCACGGATCGCGCGGTGGAACGCCCCGGTGTCGACGCCGGCGCCGGGATCGAACTCGCGCGGCAGGGTGAGGGACACGCCCTCGTCACCCACGCGTGCCAGGCCGCCCAGGGAGCGCGCCAGCCAGGCCACGTCCTCGGCGAGCCGCCGGGAAGGGGTGCGCAGCCCGGTGCCGTCGCCCGCGTCCAGCAGGCCCCTCAGGAGGGCCAGGCGGTTCTTGACCGTGGTGTTCCTGTACCTGTCCGGGAGGTGCGCCGGGGCCTCGGGGCCGGTCAGGGAGGCGCCCAGTGCGTACGGGTCCTCGGGCAGGGAGATGTCGGGGCCCAGGTCGGCCGGGGTGATCGGGGGGATGTGCCACTTCGGGGTGCCGTCCGGGGCGGTGGTGTCCAGACGGATGTCCCGGGCCGTGCGCACCCTGGGGGGCGCGGCGGGTCCTTCACCGACGATCCACAGGTGTTCGTCGTCGCACTCGACGGTGGAGCCGTCGCTGAGCACCAGCCGCCACACGTCCCGTTCGCCCTGGGGGAAGACGCCGGCGACCGGGGCCACCTCGCCGCTGGGCACTACGACCTCGTCGCCGACGCGGATCTCGCCCATGGGCCGGAAGCCCGTGGGCGTGAGCACGAGCGCGTCCAGCGGCTGCGCCTTGCCGGAGCCGACCTCGCCCTGGAGCAGCCGGTGCATGGGGTGGTCGGTGGCGAGGTCGTCGAAGATCTCCCGGGAGACCGACAGCTGGCCCTCGGTGAGGGTGAAGGGGAGCCGGTCGTCGAACGCCGTGAGCAGGCCGTCCGGCCTGGGCCTGCGCGGCTGGGCGCGCAGGTGGGCGTCGTCGTACCGGCGGCGGGCCAGGGCGACCTGGAGGACGAAGGCCTCGTCCCACTTCAGCCGGGCGCGGGCCTCCTCCACGTCGGCCCGGGTGCGCGGGCGGTGGATCTTGACCAGGGCCTCCGGCAGGGTGGCCAGGCCACGGCCCGCGCGCAGTGACTCCGGCAGCGGGTCCAGGGCCTCCTGGGCGCTGGGCAGCACCGTCTGCACCGCCTTGGCGAGCTTCCAGGACTCCATCTTCGCCGTGGCCGGGTACAGCGGGATGAGCGCGCCCGCCCAGCTGTCCACGGCCTCCTCCGCGCCCTCGCCCCGCAGCAACTCATAGGCGGGATGGGCGAGTTGGAGACGGCGGTTGAAGACGGACACCTTGCCGGAGAACATCGCGCGGGTGCCCGGCAGCAGGTCCTTGTGCGGCTTGTGCACGCCGTTGCCGAAGAAGACCAGCTGCAGCCGGCCACTGCCGTCCGTGATCGTGACCTCCAGGCGCTGCCCCTTGCCGCGCGGCGCCCGGGAGGAGGCGAAGGTGTGCAGCCGGGCGTCGGCCACCTGCGCCACCACCGTGACGTGCTCGTCCATCGGCAGGTCGGCCAGGTGCGTGAGCTGCCCGCGCTCCTCGTATCTGCGCGGGTAGTGGTGCAGCAGATCGCCGACGGTGTGCAGGCCGAGGTGCTCGGCCATCACCTTCGCGGTGGCGGGGCCGAGCACCTTCTTCAGGGGGTCGTCCAGTGCGGGCACGAGATCCATTGCACACCACGGCACTGACAACGGCGTACCCGGCATGCGGCGCGCTGCCCCGAACATTGCCGGAAACCGCTGGTCAGGCCGGTCCCCCGGGGAATAGCATGACGCGCTCCGGCTGCCCGACCCGCGGTCACCGCCTCACCGGGACCGCCCTACCCCGCGCCGTCGCCGCCTCCCCACACCTCGGCACCCTCGGCGCTGCGACGATGGATTCCCAGACCTCACAGCCCACACCGTCCTCGCGGCCCTCCGTACCCCCGGCCGCCTCCTCGCCCCACACGTTCCAGGTCGACCTGCGCGGTCTCGTCGACCTCCTCTCCCATCACCTCTACTCCAGCCCCCGCGTCTACCTGCGCGAACTGCTGCAGAACGCCGTGGACGCGATCACCGCCCGGCGCGCCGAGCAGCCGGACACCCCGGCCACCGTGCGGCTGCACACCGGGGACGGCGAACTGCGCGTCGTGGACTCCGGCATCGGACTCACCGAACCGGACGTGCACCAGCTCCTGGCCACCATCGGCCGCAGCTCCAAGCGCGACGACGGACTGCGGGCGGCCCGCGCCGACTTCCTCGGCCAGTTCGGCATCGGACTGCTGGCCTGCTTCGTCGTCGCGGAACGCATCCGGGTCGTCAGCCGCAGCGCCCGCACGCCCGACGCGGCCCCCGTGGAATGGACCGCCACCGACGACGGCTCCTACACCGTGCGCACGCTCCCCGTGGAGGCGCACCCGGAACCCGGCACCACCGTGCACCTGGTGGCGCGGGCCGGTGCCGCCGAGTGGCTGACCGGGGAGCGGGTGCTGTCCCTGGCCCGCGACTTCGGCGCGCTGCTCCCGTACGACGTCCGCGTGGACGGCAGGGCGGTCACCGAACTGCCCGCCGTCTGGGACCGCCCCTACACCTCGCCCGCCGCCCGCCGGGTCGCCCTGGCCCGGCACTGTCACGACCTGTTCGGCTTCACCCCGCTGGACTCCCTCACCCTCGACGTGCCCCTGGCCGGCGTACGGGGTGTGGCCTACGTCCTGCCCACCGCCGTCAGCCCGGCCCAGCGGGCGAGCCACCGCGTCCACCTGAAGGGCATGCTCCTCACGGAGCGGGCCGAACAGCTCCTGCCCGACTGGGCGTTCTTCGTACGCTGCGTCCTCGACACGGACAGTCTGCGGCCCACCGCCTCCCGCGAGTCCCTGTACGAGGACGAGACCCTGGCCGGGGTCCGCGACGCCCTCGGGGAACGCATCCGCTCCTGGCTGACCGGCCTCGCCGCACAGGACCCCGAACGGCTCACCGCCTTCCTCGCCGTGCACCACCTCGGCGTCAAGTCGCTGGCCCGGCACGACACCGAGATGCTGCGCACGATGCTGCCGTGGCTGCCGTTCGAGACGACCGACGGCCGCCTCTCCCTGGAGGAGTTCGCCCAGCGCCACCCCGTGGTGCACTTCACGCGCACGGTCGAGGAGTACCGCCAGGTCGCGCCCATCGCCTCCGCACAGGGCATAGGCGTCGTCAACGGCGGCTACACCTACGACAGCGACCTCGTGGAGGCGCTGCCCTCGGTGCGGCCCGGCACGGTCGTCGCCGAACTCGACTCCGACACGGTCACCGCGCACCTGGACACCGTCGACCCGGCCGAGGAACTCGCCCTCTCCGGCTTCCTCGCCGCCGCACGCACCGCTCTCGACCCGCTGGGCTGCGACGTCGCCCTGCGCGCCTTCCACCCCCTCTCGGTGCCCGCCCTGCACCTCGACGACCGGGCCGCCCGCCACGAGCAGGCCCGCGCCGAGGCCGAGGAGCGGGCCGACGACCTGTGGGCGGGCATCCTCGGCTCCCTGCGCGGCAGCGCACCCCGCGCCCGCCTGGTCCTCAACCACCTCAACCCGCTGGTCCGCCGCATCGCCGGCCTCGGCGCGCCCGAACTCATCGGCACCGCCGTGGAATCCCTGTACGGGCAGGCGCTGCTGCGGGCCCAGCGCCCCCTGCGCCCCGCCGACTCCGCCCTGCTCAACCGCGCGTTCCTCGGCCTGCTGGAGTGGGCCACCCACACCGACTCCCCGGAGGGCGGCCCCCGATGAACCCGATGGACTCGATGGACCCCATGAAACCGGTCATGGACTTCGACACGCTCCGCCGGGCGATGGCGGACAACCACGAACAGCCGGAGGGCCCCGCCCGCAACGCGCGCGCCGAGGTCCTGCTCGCCGAGGCGGAGAGACTCGGCACACCCCTCGCCGTCATCGAGGCGCTCGGACACCAGCTCAAGGTCTACAACTACAGCTCCGAGAAGGACAAGATGTTCGTCCCCTTCGCGCGCCTGCTGCGCCTGTGGGACGAACACCCGGAGGACTTCGACGAGTACGAGATCCACACCCTGCACTGGGTGTTCAAGTGGATGACGGCCGGCATGCTCGGCCAGCCGCACATCCCGCTCGCCGCCGTGGAGAAGTGGCTCGGTGAGATGGAACACCGCTACCGGCTCGCCGGGCACTCCGAACGGGCCGTGCGCAACTGCGAGTTCAGCGTCGCCTCGCACATCGGCGACCTGGACCGCGCCGACCGCGCGTACACCGCCTGGCTGGCCGCCGACCGCGACTCCATGGCCGACTGCCACGCCTGCGAACTCCACGACCAGGGCTGGTGGCAGGCGCACAGGGGCAACGACGCGGAGGCGCTCGCGCTGTGGGCGCCCGTGCTCGACGGCACCCACGCCTGCGCCCACGAACCGCACGCCGTGCTCGCCTCCTCCCTCCTGCCGCTGCTGCGCCTCGGCCGCGTCGACGAGGCCAGGGCCCACCATCTGCGGGGCCTGCGCCTGGTGCGCCCCATGGAGAGCATGCGCGGCTCCTACGCCGCCCACGTCGAGTTCTGCGCCCTCACCGGCAACGAGGCCCGCGGCCTGGAACTGCTCGCCGAGCCGCCCGGCGTACTTCACCGACACCGGCGAGCCGCGCAGCCACATGGACTTCCTGGCCGTCGTCGCCCTGCTGACCGACCGCCTCGTGGAGCTCGGCCACGCCGGGCGGACCGTGCCGGGGCCCGCCGGCCGGGACTGGACGGCCGACGCCCTCGCCCGCCACGCGCGCGCGGAGGCGCTCGCCCTGGCCGACCGCTTCGACGCCCGCAACGGCACCCCGCACATCGGGGAGCACGTCCGTGGCCGCATGGACCGACGGCCCCTGCTGGACCGGCTGCCGCTCGGCGTGCGCTCCCCGCGCACCGAGCGCACCGAGCACACCCTGCCGACGCCCCGGTCGACGGTGACCCGGTCGTCGGACACACCGGACGCGGAACCGACCCTGGAGACGCTGCTCGCCCAGGCGCGCCGGCGGTCCGAGGCGCTGCACCCGCAGTCCGTGCGGGCCTGGGCGGCGGTGGCGCGGGCCGCCGAGGGGCAGCACGAACTGGCCGCCCGCGACCCGCGCCGAGATCGCCGACCACGAGGCGATCGCCGCCGGCCCCGAGGGCGCCGCACTCTTCGAGCGGGCCGCCGCCCACTACGAGGAGGCCGGCGACCCCGGCGAGGCCCTCGCCGCCCGCGCCCGTGCCGCCTACGTACGGGCACTGACCGTCGGCGGCGCGGAACCCCTGGCGACCGCGGAGGAACTGCGCCGCACCGCTCTCGCGCTGCACGCCGAGGGCGGCACGGGGGTCGCGCAGGCCGCGTCCGTCCTCGTCTGCCGGGTCCGCGTCCTGCTGCACCTGGCGCTCCAGGAGCGGCACGACGACTCCGGTGGCCCCGGGAGCGCGGCCGTGCGGGCCGCCGGGGAGGCGGCGGCGGAACTGCTGGACCTCACCGGCCCGCACACCGACGACGGCGACACGCTGATCGCCGCACGGGCCGCCGAGGCACAGGCGACGCTCGGCGAACTCGCCGCGCACACCGGCGACCTCAGGGGCGCCGCCGGACTGCTCACCTCGGCGGCCGCCCAGTACGTGGCGGCGGGACTGCCGTGGTTCGCGGCGGACCGCGAGGCCCTCCTCGTCGGCCTCGCCCGCGCGCTCGACGACACCGCCGGCGCCGAACGGGCCGCGCGCGCCGCCCTCAAGCACGGTGCGGACCACCTGGACCCGCTCGGACAGGCCCAGTCGCACCTCCGGCTCGCCGAAGTCCTCGGCGAGAAAGGGGAGTTCCCCGAGGCCGCCGAGCACGCCCTGAAGGCGGCGCACTGGGCCGACGAGGCGGGCGAGACCCGCACCCTGGGCGCCTGGGCACGTCACCTGCTGGGCGGCTTCCTGCTGCGCCAGGAACGGTTCGCCGAGGCCGCCGAGGTACTGGAGTCGGCACTGCCCGACCTCGACGCCGAGACCCACGGCGACGGGGCCCTCGTACAGACCCGGTGGTGGCTCGGCGACTGCCACACCGAACTCGGCGAACACCGGCAGGCCGCGGAGCGGTGGCTCCAGGCCGCCGAGACCGCGCGGCACTGGCCCGAGCAGCAGGACCACGCGATGCTCGCGCACCTGGCCGCCGAGGCGCTGGGACGGGCCGGGCTGCCCGACGAGGCCGACCGGGCCTACCGGCGGGCGGCGGAACTGTGGCGGACCATGGGCAACCCCCACGGCGTGGTCCGCTCGCTGCGCGCCCGCGCGTGGCTCGCCGCGAACGAGGAGAGCACCGACGGGGGACCGGACCGGGCGCGGGAACTGATGGAGGAGGCGGTCCGGGAGTGCCGCGAGGCGCCCGCGGCGGCGGACGACGACGGGGCGCGCGAGCGGCTGATCGCCGAACGGGGCCACACCCACCGGCAGTTCGGCGACCTCCTCGCACGCGGCGGGGAGCCCGACGACGACGTGCTGGAGGAGGCGGTCGGGCACCTCGACCAGGCCGTCGCCGCCTACGCCTGCCTCGGCGACGGGGCCGTCGACCTGCGGACGGGCGCGGAACTCGCGGCGGCGTGGCTGGAGCTCGACCTCGGGCGCGGCGAGGCGGCCGGGGCGCGTGCGCGACGGGTGCTGGCGGTGTACGGGGAGAACGCGCCGGACGGCACGGACCCGGACTCCGGCACCGCGTCCGGCCGTCGGGCGGAGGCGAGGCGCGTACGGGAGCTGGCGGCCGAGGCCGACATCGACGCCGGGGCCGAGGCCTGACGGGGCCCCGTCGTACGGCCCTGCCTGGCCCGGACGCGCACATCCGCGGCCGGCGGGCGGGGCGGCCGGCCGGGCGGAGGGCCGGGCGGAGGGCCGGGCGGAGGGCCGACGGGCTGGGCGCCCCCGCACCCCCTCGCGGGGCGCGCCCCGCGCCCCCGGGCTGCGACACTGTGCGCAGACCCTGCGGCCGTCCACCCTCGAGGAAGCGCACCAGACATGACCCGCGTGATTGCCGGCCGGGCCGGGGGACGGCGTCTCTCCGTCCCGCCGGGCAACGGCACCCGGCCCACCTCCGACCGGGCCCGGGAAGGGCTGTTCTCCACCTGGCAGTCCCTCCTCGGCGGCCCCCTGGACGGCGAACGCGTCCTCGACCTCTACGCCGGTTCCGGCGCCGTCGGCCTGGAGGCGCTCTCGCGCGGTGCCGGGCACGTCCTGCTCGTCGAGGCCGACGCCCGCGCCGCCCGCACCGTCCGCGAGAACGTCCGCCGCCTCGGACTGCCCGGCGCCGAGGTCAGGGCCGGCAAGGCCGAGCAGACCGTCCGCACCGCGCCCCCGTCCGACCCCTACGACCTGGTGTTCCTGGACCCGCCGTACGCCGTCGCCGACGACGATCTGCGGGAGATCCTGCTCACACTCCGCGCCGGGGGCTGGCTCGCGCCCGACGCGCTCGTCACCGTGGAGCGGGGCACCAGGGGCGGCGAGTTCCGGTGGCCGGACGGCTTCGACGCGCTCCGGTCCCGTCGCTACGGCGAGGGAACGTTTTGGTACGGTCGCGCCGCCTCTACGTGCGACGACGCACGATGACCGGACCGGAGAGCGAGGGATCACAGTTGCGCCGCGCAGTCTGTCCCGGGTCGTTCGACCCGATCACCAACGGACACCTCGACATCATCGCCCGGGCCTCCAGGCTGTACGACGAGGTCTACGTCGCGGTGATGATCAACAAATCCAAGAAGGGCCTCTTCGAGGTCGAGGAACGGATCGACCTGATCCGCCAGGAGACCGCCGAGTTCGGCAACGTACGGGTGGAGGCCTTCCACGGCCTCCTCGTCGACTTCTGCAAGCAGCGCGAGATCCCCGCCATCGTCAAGGGACTGCGTGCCGTCAGCGACTTCGACTACGAACTGCAGATGGCCCAGATGAACAACGGCCTCTCGGGCGTGGAAACCCTCTTCGTGCCCACCAATCCCACCTACAGCTTCCTGTCGTCCTCGCTGGTCAAGGAGGTCGCGGCCTGGGGCGGCGACGTCTCCCACCTGGTGCCGCCGGCCGTCCTCGCCGCACTGGGGGAGCGGCTGCGCGACAACTGACCGCAGCCGTGCGGGAGGTCGCCCGCGGGGGCCGGCCGCACGCCCGCCGGGTGCGCCCGCCTCACCCGCTGTCCGGCGCACGTCCGGGGGCCGTACAGTCGGAGCGTCCGTCTCCAACACCCCTGTAGAGAGTGGCGAGCACACGGTGGACGTGCAGAAGAAGCTCGACGAGATCGTCGCCGCGGTCTCCGGCGCCCGGTCGATGCCCATGTCGGCCTCGTGCGTGGTCAACCGCGCGGAACTGCTCTCCCAGCTCGAGGAGGTGCGCGCGGCGCTGCCCGGCTCCCTCGCCCAGGCCGAGGAACTCATCGGCGACCGCGAGCACCTGGTGGAACGGGCCCGTCAGGAGGCCGACCGGATCATCGAGACCGCGCACGCCGAACGCGGCTCCCTCATCTCCGACACCGAGATCGCCCGCCGGGCCCAGGCCGAGGCCGACCGCATCCTCGACGAGGCCCGCAGGGAGGCCGAGGAGATCCGCGCCGAGGCCGACGACTACGTCGACTCCAAGCTCGCCAACTTCGAGGTCGTCCTCACCAAGACCCTCGGCTCCGTCGGCCGCGGCCGCGAGAAACTGCTCGGCACCGGCCCCGGCCTCGACGAGAACGGCTACGAGGACGAGGACGCCCCCGAGCGCAGCCACGACCCCGAGGCCCTGCGCCGCGACGCCGACACCTACGTGGACGTCAAGCTCGGCGCCTTCGAGGCCGTCCTCGCCAAGACCCTGGACGCGGTCGGCCGCGGCAGGCAGAAACTGCACGGCCGGATCGCCACCGACGAGCTCGGTGCCCTCGCCCAGAACGACGACGGCGCCCCCACGCAGCACACCAGCGACGCCGACTATCTCGCCGACCTCGCCGCCCCCTCGGCCTCCCCGCAGCAGCGCAGCGCGCCGCCCGCCCCGGCCGAACAGCAGGCCGTCGCCGCCCAGCAGCAGGACCCCTACGGGTACGGCCAGGGCACCGACGTCTACGGCGACGGGCAGGCGAGGGACGCGTACGCGGACGGTCAGGGCACCGATGTCTATGCCGACGGTCAGGGAACCGACGCCTACGGCTACCCGCAGCAGGCGTACGCCCAGCAGGACCCGTACGGCTACGGCCAGGCCGATCCGTACGCGGCCGCCTACCAGCAGCAGGGCTACGACCCGCAGGCCGCCTACGACCAGCAGGCCCAGGCCCAGGCCCAGGCCCAGGCACAGGTCTACGGCCAGGTGCCGGCCCAGGCGCACAGCACCCTGGACGAGACCAGCCTGTTCGACACCAGCATGATCAGCGCGGAGCAGCTGCGCGCCTACGAGGAGGGACGCGGCGGCCGCTGAGGCCGCCCGGCGGGGTCGGCCGCCGCGGGCCGGGGTCCGGAGGCCGGCGCGGGCTCCGGACCGGGCAGCCGACAGGACGCGGTTTGGGCCGTCGCGAATGGTCCAGTATCCTGGCCCTTCGGTCGCGCGTGCATCCGCGATCCACGCTGCCCGGAACATCCCCGGCGGCGACCTCCCCTCGTGGGAAGACCCGAGTTCCGAAGACCGAAAGCAGGAATGGCCCTGAACGCCCGCCTCGACCACCGCAACCCCCTCGTGATCGACACACACGAGCTGGGGCGGCGTCCTGGCGCGCTGCGACGGCTGACCCGCACGGTCGACGCCCCCAAGGACTTCGGTGTCCGGGGGGTGATCGGAGTGCCCGAGGGCGCCCCGGTCGCACTCGACCTCCGCCTGGAGTCGGTCATGGAGGGCGTACTCGTCACGGGTACCGCCGGTGCCACGGCCGAGGGGGAGTGCGTAAGGTGTCTGGAGCCGCTTCAGCAGGAGATCGAGGCGGACTTCCAGGAACTGTTCTCGTACCCTGACGCCGACGACCGGCGCCGCGCCAGCGCGGACCCGGGCGACGACGCCGAGGACGACGAGGACAGGTACTACGTCGAGGACGATCTGATCGACCTCGAACCCGTGCTGCGTGATGCGGTGGTGCTCGCACTGCCGATGCAGCCGGTGTGCCGGGACGACTGCCCGGGCCTGTGCTCCGAATGCGGAGTGCGGCTCGCGGACGACCCGGACCACCACCACGACGCCGTCGACATCCGTTGGGCGGCATTGCAGGGACTCACCGGTTCACTCGAATCCGGTGACAAGGACGACACGAGCGGCACCGATTCGGGCGCCGACGAGAAGCAGGAGAAGTAGCCGTGGCTGTTCCGAAGCGGAAGATGTCGCGCAGCAACACGCGCCACCGCCGGTCGCAGTGGAAGGCTGCGGTCCCCAACCTGGTCGCGTGCGAGCGCTGCCACGAGCCCAAGCTGCAGCACATCGCGTGCCCGGCCTGCGGCACGTACAACAAGCGTCAGGTCCTCGAGGTCTGATCGGCCGGTGACAGGTTCGATGTCTGACGCCACAAGTGGTTCCCGCCGCGGCGGGGCCGGCTCGGCGGACAACGCGGCCTCGTCCCACACGCTTCTGGAAGGGCGGCTCGGCTACCGGCTCGAGACCGCCCTTCTGGTGCGCGCGCTGACCCACCGTTCGTACGCGTACGAGAACGGCGGTCTGCCGACGAACGAGCGGCTGGAGTTCCTCGGGGACTCCGTGCTCGGTCTCGTCGTCACCGACACGCTGTACCGCACCCACCCTGACCTGCCCGAGGGCCAGCTGGCCAAGTTGCGGGCCGCGGTGGTCAATTCGCGTGCGCTGGCGGAGGTCGGGCGCGGGCTCGAACTGGGCTCCTTCATCCGGCTCGGCCGGGGCGAAGAGGGCACGGGCGGCCGGGACAAGGCGTCCATCCTCGCCGACACCCTCGAAGCGGTGATCGGCGCGGTCTACCTCGACCAGGGTCTCGACGCGGCCTCCGAACTGGTGCACCGCCTGTTCGACCCGCTGATCGAGAAGTCCTCCAACCTCGGTGCCGGCCTGGACTGGAAGACCAGCCTCCAGGAACTCACCGCGACCGAAGGGCTCGGCGTCCCCGAGTACCTGGTCTCGGAGACCGGCCCCGACCATGAGAAGACCTTCACTGCTGCCGCCCGCGTCGGAGGCGTCTCGTACGGCACCGGCACCGGCCGCAGCAAGAAGGAGGCGGAGCAGCAGGCCGCGGAGTCGGCCTGGCGCTCCATCCGGGCCGCCGCGGACGAACGCGCCGAGGCCGCCGCGGACACCGGGGAGGCGGCCGCCTCCGCCTGAGACAGTGCCGCTCCGCGACACCCCGAGCGCCCGCCCCGCCCCAGGGGCGGGCGCTCGGACCGTGCCGACGGTCATGCTCACGGTCAAGGTCACGACAAGCAACGGAAGCCCGCCATGCCCGAGTTGCCCGAGGTCGAAGTCGTCCGGCGTGGACTGCGGAAGTGGGTCGCCCACCGCACCGTCGCCGACGTCGAGGTGCTGCATCCCCGCGCGGTACGACGGCACCTGGCCGGCGGTGAGGACTTCGCGCAGCGGCTGAAGGGCCACCGCGTCGGCACCCCGGCCCGCCGCGGCAAGTACCTGTGGCTGCCCCTGGACGACAGTGACGAGGCGGTCCTCGCCCACCTCGGCATGAGCGGCCAGCTCCTGGTCCAGCCGCACGAGGCCCCCGCCGAGAAGCACCTGCGTATCCGCGTCCGCTTCGACGACGCCCTCGGCACCGAGCTGCGCTTCGTCGACCAGCGCACCTTCGGTGGACTGTCACTGCACGACACCACCCCCGACGGGCTGCCCGACGTCATCGCGCACATCGCCCGCGACCCGCTCGACCCGCTCTTCGACGACGCGGCGTTCCACCTCGCCCTGCGCCGCAGACGCACCACGATCAAACGGGCCCTGCTCGACCAGTCCCTGATCAGCGGCGTCGGCAACATCTACGCCGACGAGGCGCTGTGGCGCTCCCGGCTCCACTACGAACGCCCCACGGCGACCCTCACCCGCGCCGCCACCGCCGAACTCCTCGGTCACGTCAGGGACGTGATGAACGCGGCCCTCGCGGTGGGCGGCACCAGCTTCGACAGCCTCTACGTCAACGTCAACGGGGAGTCCGGCTACTTCGACCGCTCCCTCGACGCCTACGGCCGCGAGGACCTGCCGTGCCGGCGCTGCGCCACGCCGATGCGGCGGCGCCCGTGGATGAACAGGTCGAGCTACTTCTGCCCGAAGTGCCAGCGGGCGCCGAGGGTGCGGCGGGCACAGGGAGCGTGATCAGGCACGACCTGTCGCGACGGACCGGGATCGGGCGGAATGGAGCTTGATCGGGCGGTATGGAGCCCGACGGGGCGTGATCGATGCATTCAGCCTGCGCACTCGCGCGCGTCGTACTGCGCACGGGCGGCCAGGACGTCGTCCATGCTGCCCTCCAGGTAGGAGATCAGAGCCCTCAGCCGCTCGGCCACCTCACGGCCCAGGGGAGTGAGGGAGTAGTCGACCCGGGGCGGATTGGTCGGCCGGGCGTCCCTGACGACCAGCCCGTCCCGCTCCAGCGCGTGCAGGGTCTGCGAAAGCATTTTCTCGCTGACCCCGTCCACCCGCCGCCGCAGCTCGTTGAAGCGGAACGTGCCGTCGTACAGCGCCCCGAGCGTCAGCGCACCCCAGCGCCCGGTCACGTGTTCGAGGGTGCTCCGGGACGGGCATCCCCGCGCGAACACATCGAACGGGGGAGTGCTGGAAGAGGCCGTACCGGCAGAAAGCGTCGCCATAGCAGCACTGTACTGCGCCACAGCGCCCCCTCCCAGACAGCGCTCACCACAAGAAAGCGCGTGGCGGACGCCGGACCGATCCCCGGCGAGGCGTTCTCAGTACCCGAAGTCCTGCGTCCACCAGGGGCCGCCGGAGCCGAGATGGACCCCCACGCCGAGCGTCTTGAAGTCGCAGTTGAGGATGTTGGCCCGGTGACCGGGGCTGTTCATCCACGCCTCCATGACGGACTCGGCGGTCGCCTGGCCCATGGCTATGTTCTCGCCGCCGAGGCCGCTGACGCCGGCCGCCTTGGCCCGGTCCCACGGGTCGTTCCCGCTGGGGTCGGTGTGGTCGAAGAAGCTCCGCGCGGCCATGTCGTCGCTGAACGCCGTCGCCAGATTGCGCAGCGCGCTGTTCGCGGCCACCGGCTGGCAGCCCGCCTTCGCGCGCTCGTCGTTGACGAGGGCGAGCACCTGTGCCTCGGCCGCGGCCTGGGCGGACGTGGCGACCCGGGCGCTGCTCGACGGCTCCTTGGTGGCCTTGCGCTGCGGGGGGACCGTCGTGGCGTCGCCGGAGCCGGAGCCGGAGCCGGAGCCGGAACCGGAGCCCGAACCGGCCTCCGCCTCGGTCGCCGAGGGGGCGGGCTTCTTCTTCGCCGGCTCCTTGGTCTTCTGTGACGGCTCGGTGGAGGGCTTCGCCGACTTCTCGGGGGCGGACGGCGAGCCCGCACTGCTCGTTCCCTGGCCCGGCACGGTGGCCCCGGGCGCGTCCTCCACGGTGCTGCCGGCACCGCCCTGCTGGGACTCGAAGCCGGTCGGGGCGCCGCCGGCCTGGACGTTGTCCGAGCCGCCACCGCCGATCGTGAACTGGCCGCTGCCGGGCAGTACCCCGGTGGCGACGGCGGCGGTGCCGAGCGCCACGGCGGCCGAGACGCCGAGCAGGCCGGTGCGCACCGGGGTGGCGGCCTTCTTCCTGCGGTGCGAGCGGGTCGCCCGCTCCTCGGCCTCCAGCACCGCGGCGAAACCGTAGAGATTCTCCGGGCCGTAGTGCTCGGCGGGCATCTGCTGCGCCTGGCTCACCCGGCCCGCGTGGCCGACCGGGCCGGTGGCGGCGCGGCCGGCGTCGGAGCGTCGGTGGCGTCCCATCTTCTGGCCTCTTCCTCCATGCGCGTGCGGTCGTGTGCACCCGGGGCACACCCGCTCAGTCTCTTTACGTGATCAGCACACCATCGGTTCACACGATCGTGTGGGTTTCACATGAGATTCATTGGGTGGGGACGGTACCCCATGGCGCGGAAGAGGGAAGTGCCCGAACGCACATCGACCGGCTAGCGTGCGCCCATGAACGACGAAGCACGGCTCGTGGCCTGGGTCCGGGGACGGGTGCAAGGGGTGGGTTTCCGCTGGTTCACCCGGGCCAGGGCGCTCGAACTCGGCGGCCTGAGTGGCTTTGCTCTCAATCTGGAGGACGGACGGGTCCAGGTGGTCGCCGAGGGGCCCCGCGAGCACTGCGAGGGACTGCTCCAGTGGCTGCACGGGAAGGACACGCCCGGGAGGGTGGACGGCGTCACCGAGATCTGGGACACACCCCGCGGCGGCTACGACGGCTTCGCCATCCGCTGACCCCCGCCGCGCCCGCCGTCCCCGTCCCGGCGCGGGAGGCGCACGAGCGCCCGTCACCCACGGAAAAGCCCTGGTGGTTGCCAAGGAGCCGCTGCCGTGGCAGGCTCCGCACCTGACACCGGCCTATGCGTCCGAGGTCCCCGCCGACCGCCGCGGCGCCGCCCCCGCCGGGCCGCGCGCACACGGCCGCCCTCCGCCACGTCGTGATCGTGTTGACCGTCAAACTTTTTGGTGAGACGCTGAAAGCCCCGCGCACCCCAGCTGTTTGGCATGGCGGAACGGCAGCACCACAGCAGTCGTGCCAGGCACCGCGGATCCGAATCCCTCACGACCCACACCGCTTCGGTCGGTCACTCATTGTGGAGGACCATCCATCATGGCAAAGGCGCTTCTCGGTTACGTCGGTGGCTCCGACCCTCGACTCCTCGCCGAGATGCGACGGCTCCAGCAGCGCGTACAGGACCTGGAAACCGAACTCGTACGGATCCAGGCCGAGAACGACGCGCTCGCGGCTGCCGCCTCTCACGACAGGATCATGGAGCACGTAGACGCACACCAGGCGGAGCCTGCGCTCACCTGATCACGGTCTCGCTCCCGACAACGCGGCGATGACGGGGCCCCCGTATTCACCGCTGAGTTGTCGCCGTCGCACCGAACACATCGCACCGCAGTTGCAAGGGACGCCGCCTCGGCGTCCCTTCGTTCTTTTCCTGTTCGGTTGTCGCCGTTCGGTTCACCGCTGTTCGGTCCGTCGCCGTGCAGTCGTCGCCGTTCGGTTGTTGCCCCCGCACCCTTTCACTTCCTTCACGGATGGTGTGCCCTGCACGTTCCTGCGTGAAACCGCGAGCCTGCCGCGTTCATGGAGAGCGGGGAGGGCGGCGGGTAGAGTCCGACGGCGTGCACCTCAAGGCCCTGACCCTCCGCGGGTTCAAATCGTTCGCCTCGGCGACCACGCTCCGGTTCGAACCCGGCATCACGTGCGTCGTCGGACCGAACGGTTCGGGCAAGTCCAATGTCGTGGACGCGCTGAGCTGGGTCATGGGCGAGCAGGGCGCCAAATCACTGCGCGGCGGGAAGATGGAGGACGTCATCTTCGCCGGCACCACCGGCCGCCCCCCGCTGGGCCGCGCCGAGGTGTCCCTGACCATCGACAACTCCGACGGCGCCCTGCCCATCGAGTACGCCGAGGTCACCATCACGCGGATCATGTTCCGCAACGGCGGCAGCGAATACCAGATCAACGGCGACACCTGCCGCCTCCTCGACATCCAGGAACTGCTCTCCGACTCCGGCATCGGCCGAGAGATGCACGTCATCGTCGGCCAGGGCCAGCTCGACTCCGTCCTGCACGCCGACCCCATGGGCCGCCGCGCCTTCATCGAGGAGGCCGCCGGCGTCCTCAAGCACCGCAAGCGCAAGGAGAAGGCGCTCCGCAAACTCGACGCGATGCAGGCCAACCTCGCCCGGGTGCAGGACCTGACCGACGAACTGCGACGGCAGCTCAAGCCGCTCGGCCGGCAGGCCGCCGTCGCCCGTCGCGCCGCCGTCATCCAGGCCGACCTGCGCGACGCCCGGCTCCGCCTCCTCGCCGACGACCTCGTACGGCTGCGGGAGGCGCTCGACGCCGAGATCGCCGACGAGGCCGCGCTCAAGGAGCGCAAGGAGACCGTCGAAGGGGCACTGCGCGAGGCCCTGCGGCGGGAGGCCGCCCTCGAGGAGGAGGTGCGCCGGCTCACTCCCCGGCTGCAGCGCGCCCAGCAGACCTGGTACGAGCTGTCCCAGCTCGCCGAACGCGTACGCGGCACCGTCTCGCTCGCCGACGCCCGCGAGCAGAGCGCCGCCTCCGCACCCCAGGAGGAGCGGCGCGGCCGCGATCCGGAGGAGATGGAGCGCGAGGCCGCCCGCGTCCGCGAGCAGGAGGCCGAACTCGAGGCCTCTGTGGAGGCCGCCCAGCGCGCCCTGGAGGACACCGTCGCCCACCGCGCCGAGCTCGAGCGCGCGCTCGCACAGGAGGAACGCCGCCTCAAGGACCTCGCCCGCGCCCTCGCCGACCGCCGCGAGGGACTGGCCCGGCTCGGCGGCCAGGTCAACGCCGCCCGCTCCCGAGCCGCCTCGGCCCAGGCCGAGATCGAACGCCTGGCCGCCACCCGCGACGAGGCACAGGAACGCGCTGTCGCCGCCCAGGAGGAGTACGAGGCGCTCCAGGCCGAGGTCGACGACCTGGACGCCGACGACGCCGGCCTTGCCGAACGCCACGAGGACGCCCGCCGCGCCCTGACCGAGGCGGAGGCCGCCCTGACCGCCGCCCGCGACGCCGCCACGACCGCCGAACGCGAACGCGCCGCCACCCGCGCCCGCCACGACGCCCTCGCCACCGGGCTGCGCCGCAAGGACGGCACCGGCGCCCTGCTCGCCGCCCGCGACCGCCTCACCGGGCTGCTCGGCCCCGCCGCCGAGCTGCTCACCCCCGCGCCCGGGCACGAGATCCCCGTCGCTGCCGCCCTCGGCACCGCCGCGGACGCCGTCGCCGTCACCGGCCCGGCCGCCGCGGCCGAGGCCCTGCGCCTGCTGCGCAAGCAGGACGCCGGCCGCGCCGCCCTCCTCCTCACCGGCGCCCCCGACGACACGCCGCCGGAGGACCCGGAGGACACAGCCGGGGTGACCCGCGCCGCCGGGCTGGTCCGCGGGCCCGCGGAACTCATGCCCGCCGTACGCCGGCTGCTGCGCGGCCATGTCGTCGTCGACACCCTCCAGGACGCCGAGGAACTGGTCCGCGCCCGGCCCGCGCTGACCGCCGTCACCGCCGAGGGCGACGTCCTCGGCGCGCACTTCGCGTACGGCGGCTCCGCCGGGGCGCCGAGTCTGCTGGAGGTGCAGGCCGCCGTCGACGAGGCCGCCGCCGAGCTGGAGGAGCTGGCCGTACGGTGCGCGGAGCTGACCGACGCCCAGCAGGCCGCCGCCGTGCGCCGCACCGAGTGCGCCGCCCTCGTCGAGGAACTGGGGGAGCGGCGCCGGGCGGCCGAGCGGGAGAAGTCCGGCGTCGCCCAGCAGCTCGGCCGGCTCGCCGGGCAGGCACGCGCCGCCGCCGGGGAGGCCGAGCGCTCCACCGCCGCGGCGGCCCGCGCCCAGGAGGCGCTGGAGGCGGCCCGGGAGGAGGCCGAGGAACTCGCCGAGCGGCTCGCCGTGGCCGAGGAGATGCCCGTCGAGGAGGAACCCGACACCTCCGCGCGCGACCGGCTCGCCGCCGACGGTGCCAACGCCCGGCAGACCGAGATGGAGGCCCGCCTCCAGGCCCGTACGCACGAGGAGCGCGTGAAGGCGCTGGCCGGACGGGCCGACTCGCTGGACCGGGCCGCCCGCGCGGAGCGCGAGGCCCGCGCGCGGGCGGAACAACGGCGGGCCCGGCTGCGGCACGAGGCCGCCGTCGCCCGGGCCGTCGCCTCCGCCGCCCGGCAGCTCCTCGCCCATGTCGAGGTCTCCGTGGGCCGGGCCGAGGTCGAGCGCGCCGCCGCCGAGTCCGCACGGGTCCGGCGGGAGCAGGAACTGGCCCGCGCCCGCACCGAGGGCCGCGATCTGAAGGCGGAACTCGACAAGCTCACTGATTCAGTTCACCGCGGCGAGGTACTAGGAGCTGAGAAGCGGCTGCGCGTCGAGCAGCTGGAGACCAAGGCCCTGGAGGAGTTCGGTGTCGAACCGGAAGGTCTGGTCGCCGAGTACGGCCCGGGCCAACTGGTGCCGCCCTCGCCCCCCGCCGAGGGCGAACAGCTGCCCGACGACCCCGACGACCCCCGCAACCTGCCCCGGCCCTATGTCCGCGCCGAGCAGGAGAAACGGCTGAAGGCGGCGGAGCGGGCGTACCAGCGGCTCGGCAAGGTCAACCCGCTGGCCCTGGAGGAGTTCGCGGCCCTGGAGGAACGGCACCAGTTCCTCAGTGAACAGCTCGAGGACCTCAAGAAGACCCGGACCGATCTGCTGCAGGTCGTCAAGGAGGTCGACGAGCGCGTCCAACAGGTCTTCACCGACGCCTACCGGGACACCGCACGGGAGTTCGAGGGCGTGTTCGGGCGGCTCTTCCCGGGCGGGGAGGGACGGCTGGTCCTCACCGACCCCGACCACATGCTCACCACGGGCGTGGACGTCGAGGCGCGGCCCCCGGGCAAGAAGGTCAAGCGGCTCTCCCTGCTCTCCGGCGGCGAGCGGTCGCTGACGGCGGTGGCGCTGCTGGTGTCGATCTTCAAGGCCCGGCCGAGCCCGTTCTACGTGATGGACGAGGTCGAGGCGGCGCTCGACGACACCAACCTCCAGCGGCTCATCCGGATCATGCAGGAGCTGCAGGAGGCGTCGCAGCTGATCGTGATCACGCACCAGAAGCGGACCATGGAGGTCGCCGACGCGCTGTACGGCGTGTCGATGCAGGGCGACGGCGTGTCCAAGGTCATCAGCCAGCGGCTGCGCTGACGCACCGGCCGGGCGCCGCGCCGACGCTTCATTTCTTCAAGCAATGAACGAACGGTCCGCAGCATGCATGCCCGTACCTCGTCAATTCCTCGAAAATCTCACATCCGTCGCCCTATCCACTTCGGGACTTGAACGCATAGTCTTCTTCGTGTTGTTTTTACCTTCAGGTGTCGCCATGAGCGGCAGCCGGGAGGGCTGACCCCACGCCGGCAGCGACGCCGGTGGCCCGAGGAGTTGTACACGTGACCAGCACAACGCAGGCACCCCGACCCGGAGCCGGAGCGGCTCACCCCGAACATCTCGGGCACGTCATCTTCATCGCGGCGGCGGCCGCGATGGGCGGTTTCCTCTTCGGCTACGACAGTTCCGTGATCAACGGCGCCGTCGAGGCCATCCGCGACCGCTACGACGTCGGCTCCGCCGCGCTGGCCCAGGTCATCGCGATCGCGCTGATCGGCTGCGCCATCGGCGCCGCCACCGCCGGCCGGATAGCCGACCGCATCGGCCGCATCCGCTGCATGCAGATCGCCGCCGTCCTGTTCACCATCAGCGCCGTCGGCTCCGCCCTGCCCTTCGCCCTGTGGGACCTGGCCTTCTGGCGCGTCATCGGCGGCTTCGCCATCGGCATGGCCTCTGTGATCGGCCCCGCCTACATCGCCGAGGTCGCCCCGCCCGCCTACCGCGGCCGCCTCGGGTCCTTCCAGCAGGCCGCGATCGTCGTCGGCATCGCCGTGTCCCAGCTCGTCAACTGGGGCATCCTCAACGCCGCCGACGGCGACCAGCGCGGCAAGCTGGTCGGCCTGGAGGCCTGGCAGGTCATGCTCGGCGTCATGGTCGTCCCGGCCGTCCTCTACGGCCTGCTCTCCTTCGCGATCCCCGAGTCGCCGCGCTTCCTGGTCTCCGTCGGCCGCCGCGAGCGCGCCCGCGAGATCCTCGCCGAGGTCGAGGGCAAGGACATCGACTTCGACGCCCGCATCGCCGAGATCGAACACGCGATGCACACCGAGGAGAAGTCCAGCTTCCGCGACCTGCTCGGCGGCGGCTTCTTCTTCAAGAAGATCGTCTGGATCGGCATCGGCCTGTCGGTGTTCCAGCAGTTCGTCGGCATCAACGTCGCGTTCTACTACTCCTCGACACTGTGGCAGTCGGTGGGCATCGACCCCTCGGCCTCGTTCCTCTACTCGTTCACCACGTCGATCATCAACATCATCGGCACCGTGATCGCGATGATCTTCGTCGACCGGATCGGCCGCAAGCCGCTCGCGCTCATCGGCTCCGTCGGCATGGTCATCGGCCTCGCCCTGGAGGCCTGGGCCTTCTCCGCCCACCTCGTCGACGGCAAGCTGCCCGCCACGCAGGGCTGGGTGGCCCTGGTCGCCGCCCACGTCTTCGTCCTCTTCTTCGCCCTGTCGTGGGGTGTGGTCGTCTGGGTCTTCCTCGGCGAGATGTTCCCCAACCGGATCCGTGCCGCCGCCCTCGGCGTGGCCGCCTCCGCGCAGTGGATCGCCAACTGGGCCATCACCGCGAGCTTCCCCTCGCTGGCCGACTGGAACCTGTCCGGGACGTACGTGATCTACACGGTGTTCGCCGCGCTCTCCATCCCGTTCGTGCTGCGGTACGTCAAGGAGACCAAGGGCAAGGCCCTGGAGGAAATGGGCTGACACCCCTCCCGAGACCGAGGAGACGGGCCAAGTCCCCGCTGCCCCTCTCCTCGCCCGTCCGCCGCCCCGCCCCTACGGGGGCGGGGCGGCGGTGTGCGTCGGTGCGCCACGAGTCCTCCCGCACGAAAGACCGCGCAGTTCCCCACACCCCTGAAGGGACGGACGCGAGGAACAAGGGCGGCGGGGGCGGCACCCTTCTCGCGCGGACCCCTTCGCGCATACTGGACGGGTTATGGAAATCGTCATCCTTGCTGTAGTCATCGCCGTGGTCGTGATCGGCGCGCTCGGCGGGCTCGTGGTCGGCAGCCGCCGAAAGAAGCCGCTGCCCCCGGCGCCCCCCACGACGCCCGACATCACCGCCCCCCCGGCCGAGCCGCACGTCGGCGACGAGGCCGAGACGCCGCGCGAGGAACCGCGCCGGACCATCGAGGAGGTCGACCTACCCGGCGGCGGCACCGCCCCCGTCGTCGTCGAGGAACCGACCGCCGCGCCCGTCCCGGCGATCGAGATCCCGGAGCCCACCGCCGGCCGGCTGGTCCGCCTGCGCGCCCGGCTCTCCCGCTCGCAGAACGCGCTCGGCAAGGGCCTGCTCACCCTTCTCTCCCGTGAGCACCTCGACGAGGACACCTGGGAGGAGATCGAGGACACCCTCCTCACCGCCGACGTCGGCGTCCAGCCCACCCAGGATCTGGTCGAACGACTGCGCGAGCGCGTGAGGGTCCTCGGCACCCGCACCCCGCAGGAGCTGCGCACCCTGCTGCGCGAGGAACTGCTGACGATCCTGGTCCCCGAGTTCGACCGTACGGTCAAGACCGACTCGAACCTCGACACCCCCGGCATCGTGATGGTGGTCGGCGTCAACGGCACCGGCAAGACCACCACCACCGGCAAGCTCGCGCGCGTGCTCGTCGCCGACGGCCGCACCGTCGTGCTCGGCGCCGCCGACACCTTCCGCGCGGCCGCCGCCGACCAGCTCCAGACCTGGGGCGAGCGGGTCGGCGCCCGCACCGTGCGCGGCCCCGAGGGCGGCGACCCGGCGTCCGTCGCCTTCGACGCGGTCAAGGAGGGCACCGAGTCCGGCGCCGACGTCGTGCTCATCGACACCGCCGGCCGGCTGCACACCAAGACCGGTCTGATGGACGAGCTGGGCAAGGTCAAGCGGGTCGTGGAGAAGCACGCCCCGCTCGACGAGGTACTGCTCGTCCTCGACGCCACGACCGGCCAGAACGGCCTCGTCCAGGCCCGCGTCTTCGCCGAGGTCGTGGACATCAGCGGCATCGTCCTGACCAAGCTGGACGGCACCGCCAAGGGCGGCATCGTCATCGCGGTCCAGCGCGAACTGGGCGTCCCCGTGAAACTCGTCGGCCTCGGCGAGGGAGCCGACGACCTGGCCCCCTTCGAACCGGAAGCGTTCGTGGACGCCTTGATCGGCGACTAGCAGGCTTTCCCCCGCGCCCCTGGGGGGCGCGGGGCTGTGTCCATACGCGGCTGCCGCCGCGCGGGCGCGAGAAGTCCACACCGGCAGCCGGCCGACAACGCGCCTCTGGGGTCCAAGGGGCGAAGCCCCATGAGGGACGGGAAGGGCAAGGACGGCGGGGGCGAAAAAACCGAGGTCACCCCCTCCCACAGGCCCTAGATCCCCGCCCGCGCCCGATGCGCCACATACGCCAACGTCCCGACGAGAAGCCGCGCCGCCGGCACCGCACCCCCCGCATCCAGCCCCGGTGCCCGCAACCACCGCACCACCCCCCGACCCGCCCGGTCCGACGGCGGAGCCGTGACGCAGGCCCCGATCCCCAGCCCCCGCAGATCGAGCGCGGTGTCCTCCCACGCCATCCGGTACAGCAGCCGTGGCAGCTCCGCCGCGCCCCCCGCCGCCACGAAGAACTGCGCCCGCCCCTCCGGCGTCACCGTCACCGGCCCCACCGGCAGCCCCATCCGCTCCATCCGCACCAGGGCCGACCGCCCCGCCGCCTCGCCGACCTCGATCACGTCGAACGCCCGCCCGACCGGCAGCATCACCGCGGCACCCGGATACGCGGCCCACGCCCGGTACGCCTCGTCCAGCGTGACCCCGGCCCGCACCGGGGCGGCGAAGTCCAGCGGATGTGCCCCCGGCTCCGGGCAGCCGGCCCGGCCGCACGAGCAGGCCCCCGCCGCGGTCCGCGCCCCGGGCACCACGTCCCAGCCCCACAGGCCGGTGTACTCGGCGACGGCGGCGCACTCCGGTGACCGGCCGCGGCGCCGGGCCACGGACCTGAGGTCGCGGATGGTCCTGGTCCGTGTGGAGCCGATCGTGAAGCCCATGCCCCCTCCAACGGGACCGGCGCGCGGCCGGTTACGCACCGCAGCGAAGCGTGACCGTCTGTTCCGGCCGCGCGTGACGGCCGGCCCTGACGCCCCCGGCCGGCCCTGACGCCCCCGGCCGGCCCTGACGGCCGGCCCGGGCGGGACCGGTGGTTCGTGTGACCCACCACGGCCCGGACGACGCCGCGGGGTGGTGCGGCGCCGACCGCGCGCTCCCCTGCGCATCCGTCCGCCCTCCTCGGCCGTCATGTGTCAAGTGAATCGCGCACCCGGCACCGTGAGTTCATTCGAAGGGGTGGCGAATGGTGGCGTTTCTGAAACCGCCGTGGTTGGGAGGGTGATCAGGGGACTACTGTGAGTGCACAAGTCCCGGGGTGCATGCAGGTGTGGTTATGCCGGAGGCAAGGCGGGTTTCCGTTCGATCGGTGGGAACCGGAGGACGGCGGTGACGCGGACCGGCATCCTGAGGGGGCGTTCGGCGCATCGGCGCACACGTGGTGTGAAGGAATGGGGGCGTTCCAGTGGGCGGCAACGACGGAAGCGGGACGAACGCTGAGAAGCGCCCGAACGAGTTGTTGACGTCATGGTTCGTGCGCAGCGGCTGGTCCAAGGGCGAGCTCGCCCGCCAGGTCAACCGCCGGGCCCGCCAGCTCGGCGCCAACCACATCTCCACCGACACCTCCCGCGTGCGCCGCTGGCTCGACGGCGAGAACCCCCGCGAGCCGATCCCGCGCATCCTGTCCGAACTGTTCTCCGAGCGCTTCGGCTGTGTCGTCGCCGTGGAGGACCTGGGCCTGCGCGCCGCCCACCGCACCCCCTCCGTCTCGGGGGTCGACCTGCCGTGGACGGGCCCCGGAACCGTCGCCCTGATCAGCGAGTTCTCGCGCAGCGACCTGATGCTGGCACGGCGCGGCTTCCTCGGGACCTCGCTGGGCCTGGCCGCGGGCCCGTCCCTCATCGAGCCCATGCAGCGCTGGCTGGTCCCCGGGCCGCCCGCCCCGCCGCGCGAGAAATCCGCCTCCGCCGCCTCCTCGCGCGGCCGGGGCCGGCTCTCCCGGCCCGAGCTGGAACTGCTGGAGGCCACCACGGTGATGTTCCGGCAGTGGGACGCCCAGTGCGGCGGCGGCCTGCGCCGCAAGGCCGTCGTCGGCCAGCTCCACGAGGTCACCGACCTCCTCCAGGAACCCCAGCCCGCCGCCACCGCCCGGCGCCTGTTCAAGGTCGCCGCCGAACTTGCCGAACTGGCCGGCTGGATGAGCTACGACGTGGGGCTCCAGCCCACCGCCCAGAAATACTTCGTCCTCGCGCTGCACGCCGCCAAGGAGGCCGGTGACCGCCCCCTCGGCTCGTACGTGCTCTCCAGCATGAGCCGGCAGATGATCCACCTGGGCCGCCCCGAGGACGCGCTCGAACTGCTCCACCTCGCCCAGTACGGCAGCCGTGACTGCGCGAGCCCGCGCACCCAGGCCATGCTGTATGCGATGGAGGCCCGCGCCTACGCCAACATGGGCCAGCCCGGCCGGTGCAAGCGGGCCGTCCGCCTGGCCGAGGACACGTTCGCCGACGCCGACGACTGGGACGAGCCGGACCCCGACTGGATCCGCTTCTTCTCCGCCGCCGAACTCCACGGAGAGAACTCCCACTCCTACCGGGATCTCGCCTACGTCGCCGGCCGCAGCCCCGCCTACGCCGGCCTCGCCGAACCCGTGATGCGCGAGGCCGTCGACCTGTTCGCCCAGGACACCGAACACCAGCGGTCGTACGCCCTCAACCTCATCGGCCTGGCCACCGTGCACCTCCTCCAGCGCGAGCCCGAGGAGGGCGTCGCCCGCACCTGTCAGGCCCTGGAAGTGGCCCGCAAGGTCCGCTCCGAACGCGTCAATATCCGTATCCGCAAAACGGTCGACGCGGCCGTACGCGATTTCGGCGGCCTCGCCGACGTCGTCGACCTCACCGAGCAGCTCGCCACCCACCTGCCCGAGACCGCAGAGGCGGTCTGAGGCCGACAGCGGGAACCCCGGGGGGCCAGACGGTCCACCCGGACAGTTCACCGACGCGTAACACACGGGCTGCCTTCGTCACGGCGGTGAAACACCGAGGGGCACCGACCGAAACCGCGCCGCGCGACTCTCTTGGCGCATAACCGGCCCACCCCTCCCATCCTCCCGGCTCAGGCTTCACCCCCACGGGGCCGTACGGGGCCGCATCACACGACGAGGAGACGCCGATGGCACCAGCCATCACGCTTGCGGCGGACGCACCGCAGTTTTCGTCCGCCAACACAGGCTTCATGCTCATCTGTTCCGCCCTGGTGATGCTCATGACCCCAGGCCTGGCCTTCTTCTACGGAGGCATGGTCCGCGTCAAGAGCACCCTGAACATGCTGATGATGAGCTTCATCAGTCTGGGCATCGTCACCATCCTCTGGGTGCTCTACGGCTTCTCCCTCGCCTTCGGCACCGACAAGGGCTCCGTCATCGGCTGGTCCTCCGACTTCGTCGGATTCACCGGCATCGGCAAGATGGAACTGTGGAGCGGTTACACCATCCCGGTCTACGTCTTCGCCGTCTTCCAGCTCATGTTCGCGATCATCACACCCGCCCTGATCAGCGGCGCCCTCGCGGACCGCGTCAAGTTCAGCGCCTGGGCGCTCTTCCTCACCCTGTGGGTCACGATCGTGTACTTCCCGGTCGCCCACTGGGTCTGGGGCACCGGCGGCTGGGCCTTCGACCTCGGCGTCATCGACTTCGCCGGCGGCACCGCCGTCCACATCAACGCCGGTGCGGCGGCGCTCGGCGTGATCCTCGTCATCGGCAAGCGCGTCGGCTTCAAGCGGGACCCGATGCGCCCGCACAGCCTGCCGCTCGTCATGCTCGGTGCCGGACTCCTGTGGTTCGGCTGGTTCGGCTTCAACGCCGGGTCCTGGCTCGGCAACGACGACGGCGTCGGCCCGCTGATGTTCGTCAACACCCAGGTCGCCACCGCCGCCGCGATGCTCGCCTGGCTCGCCTACGAGAAGATCCGCCACGGCGCGTTCACCACGCTGGGCGCCGCCTCCGGCGCCGTCGCCGGCCTGGTCGCCATCACGCCCTCCGGCGGCGCGGTCTCCCCGCTCGGCGCGATCGCCGTCGGCGCCATCGCCGGCGTGCTGTGCGCCATGGCCGTCGGCCTGAAGTACCGCTTCGGCTACGACGACTCCCTCGACGTCGTCGGCGTCCACATGGTCGGCGGCATCGCCGGCTCCCTGCTCGTCGGCCTCTTCGCCAGCGGCGGCGGCCAGTCCGACGTCAAGGGCCTGTTCTACGGGGGCGGCCTCGACCAGTTCTGGAAGCAGTGCGCCGGTGTCTTCGCCGTCCTCGCCTACTCGCTGGTCGCCTCCGCGATCCTCGCCTTCCTGATCGACAGGACGCTCGGCATGCGGGTCCCCGAGGACGACGAGATGTCCGGCATCGACCAGGCCGAACACGCCGAGACCGCGTACGACCACACCGGCGCCGGCGGCGGCACGATCGGCTCGACGACACCGACCACGCTCGCCGCGGCCTCCGCCCCGTCCAAGAAGGTGGACGCATGAAGCTCATCACCGCCGTCGTCAAGCCGCACCGGCTCGACGAGATCAAGGAAGCGCTGCAGGCCTTCGGCGTCCACGGCCTGACCGTCACCGAAGCCAGCGGGTACGGACGCCAGCGCGGCCACACCGAGGTCTACCGCGGCGCCGAGTACACGGTCGACCTCGTTCCCAAGATCCGCATCGAGGTTCTCGTCGAGGACTCAGACGCCGAACAGGTGATCGACGTCGTCGTCAAGGCCGCCCGCACCGGCAAGATCGGCGACGGCAAGGTCTGGTCCCTCCCCGTCGACACGGCCGTACGCGTCCGCACCGGGGAGCGCGGTCCGGACGCGCTGTGACGCCCGGTGCCCCGCGCCCGGCAGGGGCGCGGGGCACCTGAGCGGCCGGTGTCTTCGGGGCGCTGTCGGCCGCGGGCCGGTGGGGGTGGTGCGCGCGGTTCCCCGCGCCCCTGGCTCCGGCTCGCCGTCGCGCCGGAGCGCGCCCCGTCAGGGTCCAGGTCCCCTCACCCCTCCGCACAAAGGAGCCGTCCGTGCACCACCCCCACGCGAGCCACCCCCCGGACGACCCGGCCGGCTACGCGGCCGCCCGGCTGCGCCTCCTCACCGAGGACGCCCACTCCGGCCCCCCGCGCCGCGCCGCCCTCTCCCGCCTCACCGACGACTGGCTCGCCGGCCTCTTCACCACCGCCGCCACCGGCACCGGTGGCGAACCGGCCGGCCTCCGCGGCATCTCCCTGGTCGCCGTCGGCGGCTACGGCCGCGGTGAACTCTCCCCCCGCAGCGACCTCGACCTCGTCCTCCTCCACGACGGCACCGACCCCCACCGCGTCGCCGCCCTCGCCGACCGCCTCTGGTACCCCGTCTGGGACCTCGGCCTCGCCCTCGACCACTCAGTCCGCACTCCCGCCGAGGCCCGCAGGACCGCCGCCGACGACCTCAAGGCCCAGCTCGGCCTCCTCGACGCCCGCCACCTCGCCGGCGACCTCGGCCTCACCACCGCCACCCGCACCACCGTCCTCGCCGACTGGCGCAACCAGGCCCCCAAACGCCTCCCCGAGCTCCAGGAACTGTGCGCCGCACGCGCCACCCGCCAGGGCGAACTGCGCTACCTCCTCGAACCCGACCTCAAGGAGGCCCGCGGTGGACTGCGCGACGCCACCGCCCTGCGCGCCGTCGCCGCCTCCTGGCTCGCCGACGCCCCGCGCGAGGGACTCGACGACGCCCGCCGCCGCCTCCTCGACGTCCGCGACGCCCTCCACCTCACCACCGGCCGCGCCACCGACCGCCTCGCCCTCCAGGAACAGGACCAGGTCGCCGCCGCCCTCGGCCTGCTGGACGCCGACGCCCTGCTGCGCCAGGTCTACGAGGCGGCACGCGTCATCGCCTACGCCGCCGACGTCACCTGGCGCGAAGTGGGGCGCGTACTGCGCTCCCGCGCCGTACGCCCACGCCTGCGCGCCATGCTGAGCGGCGGAAAACAGCCCGCCGAACGCTCCCCGCTCGCCGAGGGCGTCGTCGAGCAGGACGGCGAAGCGGTGCTCGCCCGCACCGCACGCCCCGAACGCGACCCCGTACTCCCCCTGCGCGCTGCGGCCGCCGCCGCACAGGCCGGACTCCCGCTCTCCCCGCACGCCGTACGACGCCTCGCCGCCACCACGCGACCCCTGCCCACGCCCTGGCCCGCCGAGGCCCGCGAACAGCTCGTCACCCTGCTCGGCGCCGGCCGCCCCACCGTCGACGTCTGGGAGGCGCTGGAGGCCGAGGAGCTGATCACCCGGCTGCTGCCCGACTGGGAGCGCGTCCGCTGCCGCCCGCAGCGCAACGCCGTCCACCTGTGGACCGTCGACCGGCACCTGATCGAGACCGCAGTCCGCGCCTCCGCGCTCACCCGCCGCGTCCACCGCCCCGACCTCCTCCTGGTCGCCGCCCTCCTGCACGACATCGGCAAGGGCTGGCCCGGCGACCACAGCGTCGCCGGCGAGACCATCGCCCGCGACGTCGCCACCCGCATCGGCTTCGACCGCACGGACACCGCCGTTCTCGCCACCCTCGTCCGCCACCACCTGCTCCTCGTGGACACCGCCACCCGGCGCGACCTGGACGACCCCGCCACCGTCCGGTCGGTCGCCGACGCCGTCGGCTCCCAGGGCACCCTCGAACTGCTGCACGCCCTCACCGAGGCCGACGCCCTCGCCACCGGCCCCGCCGCCTGGTCCGCCTGGCGCGGCTCCCTCGTCGCCGACCTGGTCGCCCGCGTCGCCGCCCGGCTCGCCGGGGACACCCCCGCCGAACCCGACACCGGCGCACCCACCGCCGAACAGGAACGCCTCGCCGTCGAGGCCCTGCGCACCGGCGGCCCGGTCCTCGCCCTGCACGCCCGGGCCGAAACACTGGCCCACGACGACCCCGCCCACGACCTGCCCGAGCCGCTCGGCGTCGAACTGCTGATCGCCGTACCCGAGCAGACCGGCGTCCTGCCCGCCGTCGCCGGCGTCCTCGCCCTGCACCGGCTGACCGTCCGCACCGCGGAACTGCGTGCCCTCGACCCGCCCGAGGGCGTCGAGGCAGCCGGATCCGTACTGCTGCTCGACTGGCGGGTGGCCGCCGAGTACGGCTCCCTGCCCCAGGGCGCCCGGCTGCGCGCCGACCTCGTACGGGCCCTGGACGGCACCTTCGACATCGCCTCCCGCCTCGCCGAACGCGACGCCGCGTACCCGCGGCGCCGGGGTGTGGAACCGCCCCCGCCCCGCGTCACCGTCGCTCCGGCCGCCTCCCGGCTGGCCACCGTGATCGAGGTCCGCGCCCAGGACGCACCGGGGCTGCTGTTCCGCATCGGACGGGCGTTGGAGGCGGCGGGGGCGCGGGTGCGGAGCGCGCATGTCAGCACGCTGGGCGCGAACGCCCTGGACGCCTTCTACGTGACGCAGGGGGACGGGGTGCCGTTGCCGGACGACAAGGCATTGGCCGTGGCCCGGGACCTGGAGTCCGCGCTGCGGGCCTGACCCCCCTGTCCGCTCCCCGCAGCGGGCAGGGGCGATTTGCTCGCCGGGCCGGATACCCTGGAGGGCGACCCAGACCGCTGCCGACGCGAGGACCTACGCCGCCGTGTTCGATACTCTCTCCGACCGCCTCTCAGCCACTTTCAAATCCCTCAGGGGCAAGGGCAGGCTGTCCGAAGCGGACATCGACGCCACGGCCCGCGAGATCCGCATCGCGCTCCTGGAAGCGGACGTGGCCCTGCCGGTCGTCCGCACGTTCATCAAGAACGTCAAGGAGCGGGCCCTCGGCTCCGAGGTCTCCCGCGCGCTGAACCCCGCCCAGCAGGTCCTCAAGATCGTCAACGAGGAACTCGTCACCATCCTGGGCGGAGAGACCCGCCGCCTGCGGTTCGCCAAGCAGCCGCCCACCGTGCTGATGCTCGCGGGCCTGCAGGGTGCAGGCAAGACCACCCTCGCCGGCAAGCTCGGCCGCTGGCTCAAGGAGCAGGGCCACTCCCCGCTGCTCGTCGCGTGCGACCTGCAGCGCCCCAACGCCGTCAACCAGCTCAGCGTCGTCGCCGAGCGCGCCGGCGTCGCGGTCTACGCGCCCGAGCCGGGCAACGGCGTCGGCGACCCGGTCAAGGTCGCCGAGGACTCCATCGAGTTCGCGAAGACCAAGGTCCACGACATCGTGATCGTGGACACCGCCGGCCGCCTCGGCATCGACCAGGAACTGATGCGGCAGGCCGCGGACATCCGCGACGCCGTCAGCCCCGACGAGATCCTCTTCGTCGTCGACGCGATGATCGGCCAGGACGCCGTCAACACCGCGGAGGCCTTCCGCGACGGCGTCGGCTTCGACGGCGTCGTCCTCTCCAAGCTCGACGGTGACGCCCGCGGCGGCGCGGCCCTGTCGATCGCCTCGGTGACCGGCAAGCCGATCATGTTCGCGTCGAACGGCGAGAAGCTCGACGAGTTCGACGCCTTCCACCCGGACCGGATGGCCTCCCGCATCCTCGACATGGGTGACCTGCTCACCCTGATCGAGCAGGCGGAGAAGACCTTCAGCCAGGCCGAGGCCGAGAAGATGGCCTCCAAGCTGGCTTCCAAGAAGGGCCAGGACTTCACGCTCGACGACTTCCTGGCCCAGATGGAGCAGGTCAGGAAGATGGGCTCGATCTCCAAGCTGCTCGGCATGCTGCCGGGCATGGGGCAGATCAAGGACCAGATCAACAACATCGACGAGCGGGACGTCGACCGCACGGCGGCCATCATCAAATCGATGACCCCGGCCGAGCGCCAGGAACCGACGATCATCAACGGCTCGCGCCGCGCCCGTATCGCGCGCGGCTCCGGCGTCGAGGTCAGCGCCGTGAAGAACCTGGTCGAACGGTTCTTCGAGGCGCGGAAGATGATGTCGCGCATGGCGCAGGGTGGCGGAATGCCCGGCATGCCGGGGATGCCCGGCATGGGCGGCGGCCCCGGCCGGCAGAAGAAGCAGCAGAAGAAGTCCAAGGGCAAGCAGCGCTCGGGCAACCCGATGAAGCGCAAGCAGCAGGAGCAGGAGGCCGCGGCCCGCCGCGCCGCCGCCGCCGCGCAGGGCGGCCAGGACGGCAACGCGTTCGGGCTGCCGCAGCAGGGCGCCGGTCAGGACTTCGAGCTGCCGGACGAGTTCAAGAAGTTCATGGGCTGAGCGGACGGGCCCACGGGCCGGACGGCGTCGTCATGAGCCGACCGGCCCCCGGGCCCGCTCACCCCCTCCGGGCGACCAGATAGCGGAAGACGTTCGGCATCCACACCGTGCCGTCCTGCCGCACGTGCGGGTGCAGCGCCTCCGTCAGTTCCTTCTTCACCTGCTCCTCGTCCGTCACCGCGAGGGCCGGGTCGAACGCTCCGGTGGACAGCAGCCCGCGTACCGCGCTCCCGATGTCCGCGTATCCGAACGGGCAGGCGACCCGCCCCGACCCGTCCGGGCGCAGCCCCGCCCGCCGCGCGGCCTCCTCCAGCTCGTCCCGGCCGGCCGGCCACCGGCCCTCCGTTCCCGGCGGGTCGGCGACGCCCGTGTCGGCGCCCCCGCCGCGCACCGGATCCGCCGACTTCGCGGCCATCCGCAGCACGGACACCGTCGCGCACCGCTCCGCCGGGCCCCACCCGGCGAGCACCACCGCGCCGCCGTGCTCCGTGAGAGGCACCGCCTCCTCCAGCCTCCCGGCCGGCCCGTCCGCGCCGTCGGCCGAAGGGCCCAACGGGTCGAACACGGTCACGACGTCGTACCCGGGGCGCCCGGACGCCGCGGCCGCGTCACCCGGCGTCCCGTCCACGAGTCGCGCGCACCCCGGTCCGGGCTCCCGCGCCGGCGCCCCCGGATGCGGGTCCCGCGCGCCGCCCGGCAGCAGCCGTTCTCGCGCGAGCGCCAGCAGCTCGGCGCGCCCGGTGTCCACTCCGGTCACCGCCGCGCCGCGCGAAGCCGCCAGCAGCAGCGCGAGCCCGGAACCGCAGCCGAGCCCGAGCAGTCGGGTGCCGGTGCCCACGCCGAGTCGCTCGTACACCGCCTCGTAGAGCGGCACCAGCATCCGCTCCTGTATCTCGACCCAGTCCCGCGCGCGTGCGGGCGGCGCCGTGCGGTGCGGGGAAACGGCGTGTGACGGCTGCTGTCGCACGAGCGTCGGTGTCATCAAAAAGCGCCCCAATCAGCCCAGAGTTGCCCTGTGCCCGATTCCGTGGCCCCCGTGACGTGCGCTCGCTCTCCCCCGTATGCCAGGTAACTCCGCACTCGTCGTGGCGTCCAGTGCTGGCGGCACACTCTTTGTCACTCCCCGGTTACTCAGGGGGGCGCACGCGCGACGGAGTACGCCGTCGGCGCCACTCCCCGCCCGCGCCCTGTGCACCTCCCCGCGCGTCTTCCGTGCGCCTTCCGTGCGCCTCTGCCACGACGGCGCGCAAGGCGGCAGCCGGGGGTGGTGCTCGGAGGACGGGGCCGGGTGTCATGAGGGAGGTGGGGGGAACGGGGGAGCGGGGGGCCGGTGCCGTGAGGGCGTCGGGCACCCGGTAACGTCTGGGCGGCCGGGGTTCCCGAGCCCCGCGCGCACCGGCCCGACAGGAGCCGCCTCGTGGTCCCGGCTCTCCGGCCGGGCGTCCGTCCGTACGGGTGGCTACGCACCAGCTTGGTACGAGCTGTGAGACTTCTCCGCACATCGACGCACCCGCCCTCGTCGCGACGCATCAACCGCAACTGACGGGTACGTGCAAATTATTTGGGATGCCCCGGAATAGGAACACGGGAGCACTCCGGCTCGTTGTCATTACGTGAGCACGACACCAACTGTTCTCGCCGCAGAGCTGGCGCAGGCGTGGGCCGACATTCAACGGCACCACCCCGAGCTGCCCGACCTTGCCGCACCCGAATCCCTGATCGGAGAGTCGTCGTCCGCCTGCGGACACGAACTCTCCTTCGAGCGACTGCTGCACGAGGCGGTCCACGGCATCGCCGCCGCCCGTGGCATCCGTGACACCTCACGCGCAGGCCGCTACCACAACCGCCGATTCCTCGCGATCGCCGAGGAGTTGGGCCTCGACCACCCCGAGGAGCCGCACCCCAGCAGCGGCTTCTCGCTGGTCACGCTCAACCCCGAGGCCAAGCGGAGGTACCGACCGACGATCGAGCGGCTGCACCGCGCGCTGAAGGCCCACTCGGCGGCCACGGCCGCCGACACGGCCCGCTCGTTCCGCGGCCCCGCCGCCCGCCACGGCTCCTCCGGCGGCGGCGTCCGCGTCAAGGCCGTGTGCGACTGCGGGCGCAACGTCCGCGTCGTCCCGTCGGTCCTGGCCCAGGCGCCGATCATGTGCGGCGGGTGCGGAAAGCCGTTCCGCATCCCCGAGGTCGTGGGCGCGGGAGTGGGCGTGGGCTGACCCTTCCGGCATCTCGTGGATGCCGGAGGGCCGGCCCGCCGCCGACCGCCGCGCACGCCCGCCCAGGGCTCGTACCCCGGGGCCCGCTCGGGGAGGGCAGGTCCCGGCCGCACCCCGCGCCGGGCCGCTTGACGGCGGCCCGCGCCGGGTGCCGCAGCGGGCTGCCCGAAAACGGGCGGCTTCCCCCGAGGGCCGAGACCTCGTGCGTCGTGTGGCACAATGGCTAGCTGTACTCGACAGTCGCACAGGACCCCTCTCTCCTCCGGCTGACGCGTCCATCGGGCACTCGGGTACCGCAACCCCACGCGGCTTCCTCGCCGTGCCCCATCACGTCAAATTCAGGAGAACCCACTCCCGTGGCAGTCAAGATCAAGCTGAAGCGTCTGGGCAAGATCCGTTCGCCTCACTACCGCATCGTCGTCGCCGACTCCCGTACCCGCCGTGACGGCCGGGCCATCGAGGAGATCGGTCTGTACCACCCGGTGCAGAACCCCTCGCGCATCGAGGTCGACGCCGACCGTGTCGCGTACTGGCTCTCCGTCGGCGCTCAGCCGACCGAGCCCGTGCTCGCCATCCTGAAGAAGACCGGCGACTGGCAGAAGTACAAGGGCGAGCCCGCCCCCGCGCCGCTCCTGCAGCCGCAGGAGAAGAGCGCACGTCCGGTGTTCGAGTCCCTCGGCGGCGACGACGAGGGCAAGGGTGAGGCGATCACCCCGAAGAAGAAGGCCGAGAAGAAGGACGAGGCCGCTGCCGAGTCCGCTTCGACCGAGTCGACCGAGGCCTGAGCAGCATGCTCGAAGAGGCGCTCGAGCACCTCGTGAAGGGCATCGTCGACAACCCTGACGATGTGCAGGTGGCCTCGCGCAACCTGCGCCGCGGTCGTGTGCTCGAGGTCCGGGTCCACCCCGACGACCTCGGCAAGGTGATCGGCCGCAACGGCCGCACCGCACGCGCACTGCGCACCGTCGTGGGTGCCATCGGCGGCCGCGGTGTCCGCGTCGACCTCGTCGACGTGGACCACGTCCGCTGACGCGTCATCGCAACCGGCTCGGGCCGGGGAGGGCCACTGGGCCTCCCCGGCCCGCAGTCGTTTCCCCGCCCCCACCTCACACGACCCCACCCCGCGCCCGGGACGTCTCCGCACCTCCCGGACATGCGTCCCAGACGTTCCCGACAGGAGATCTTCCACAGTGCAGCTGGTAGTCGCACGGATCGGCCGCGCCCACGGCATCAAGGGCGAGGTCACCGTCGAGGTCCGTACCGACGAGCCGGAACTGCGGCTCGGCCCCGGCGCCGTACTCGCCACCGACCCGGCCTCCGCGGGCCCGCTCACCATCGAGACCGGCCGCGTGCACAGCGGCCGGCTGCTCCTGCGCTTCGAGGGCGTACGCGACCGCACCGCCGCCGAGGCCCTGCGCAACACGGTCCTGATCGCCGACGTCGACCCCGACGAGGTGCCCGAGGGCGAGGACGAGTACTACGACCACCAGCTCATCGACCTCGACGTCGTCACGGAGGACGGCACGGAGGTCGGCCGGATCACCGAGGTCGCCCACCTGCCCTCGCAGGACCTGTTCGTCGTGGAGCGCCCGGACGGCACCGAGGTGATGATCCCGTTCGTCGAGGAGATCGTCACCGACGTCGACCTGGCGGAGCAGAGGGCCGTCATCGACCCGCCGCCCGGCCTGATCGACGACCGCGCGGAGATCGCCTCCGCCCGCGAGGATGCCGACACCGCCGACCACCAGGAGGGCACGGCGTCCGGCCAGGACGACGACGCCCCCGGCAAGGCCCCGGGAGCGCGGGCGTGATGCGGCTCGACGTCGTCACGATCTTCCCCGAGTACCTCGACCCCCTCGACGTCTCCCTCGTCGGCAAGGCCCGCACGCACGGACGGCTCGACGTGCACGTCCACGACCTGCGCGCCTGGACGTACGACCGCCACAACACCGTCGACGACACCCCCTACGGCGGCGGCCCCGGCATGGTCATGAAGACCGAACCGTGGGGCGACGCCCTGGACACCGTCCTCGCCGACGGCTACGACGACGGAGCCCACGGACCCGTCCTCGTCGTCCCCACGCCCAGCGGCCGGCCCTTCACCCAGGAACTCGCCGCCGAGCTGTCGGAACGCCCCTGGCTGATCTTCACGCCCGCGCGCTACGAGGGCATCGACCGCCGGGTCACCGACGAGTACGCGCGGCGGATGCCCGTCTACGAGGTGTCCATCGGCGACTACGTCCTGGCCGGCGGCGAGGCGGCCGTCCTGGTGATCACCGAGGCAGTCGCCCGGCTGCTGCCCGGCGTCCTCGGCAACGCCGAGTCCCACCGCGACGACTCCTTCGCCCCCGGCGCCATGGCGTGCCTCCTGGAAGGCCCCGTCTACACCAAGCCGCCCCACTGGCGCGGCCACGGCATCCCCGAGGTGCTGCTCAGCGGCCACCACGGGAAGATCGCCCGCTGGCGCCGCGACGAGGCTCTCAGACGCACCAGCGCACACCGCCCCGACCTCATCGAACGCTGCCCGCCCGCCGCCTTCGACAAGAAGGACCGCGAGATGCTGTCCATCCTCGGCTGGGCCCCCGATCCCGAGGGGGAGCCCCACGGCCGATTTTGGCGCAGGCCGCCCGACGTGGAAGAATAGGCCGCTGTTGTCCGGAGTCCGGCGCGCGCCCCTGCCACAGGGGGAGACGACGCCCGTCCCGACCCCGACGGCAACCATCCTCCTCAGCCCTCGTTCCCGTTGATGACCTGTGGCATCAGCGAAGAAAGCAGACCGACATGTCCCACCTGCTCGACACCGTCGACGCCGCGTCGCTGCGCAGCGACGTCCCGAACTTCCGCCCGGGCGACACCGTCAACGTCCACGTGCGCGTCATCGAGGGCAACCGCTCCCGTGTGCAGCAGTTCAAGGGCGTCGTCATCCGCCGTCAGGGCTCCGGCGTCCGCGAGACCTTCACGGTCCGCAAGGTCTCCTTCTCCGTCGGCGTCGAGCGCACCTTCCCGGTGCACACCCCGATCGTCGAGAAGATCGAGCTCGTCACCCGCGGTGACGTGCGCCGCGCCAAGCTGTACTACCTCCGTGAGCTGCGCGGCAAGGCCGCGAAGATCAAGGAGAAGCGCGACAACTGAGCGCGCTGTCGGCCGCGCCGGACGGCGCGTCGGCGAGTGTGCCGCCGAGCACACTGACATGGTCCACATCGCGGGCCGGATAGCATCTGACCCGCGATGGACACCGAAACACAGCGCGGAGAACGCGACCGTTCCTCCCGCCTTCCCGACTCCGAGCAGCCCTCGGACACGGAGAGGCCGGAGGAGCGGTCGCGTTTCTCGTACGTCGACCGGGCCGCGCGGTGGCTCCCGGGCGGACGCCTCACCCTCGGCGCGCTGATCTGCCTGTCGGCCCTCCTCCTCTTCAGCACCTTCGTCGCCCAGCCGTTCGAAATTCCCAGCGGTTCCATGGAGAACGGATTGAGGATCGGGGACCGCGTTCTCGTAAATAAGTTGGCGTACCGTTTCGGTGCACCGCCGCGCCGCGGCGATGTCGTCGTGTTCGACGGAGCGGGAAACTTCGGAGACGGGGACTACGTCAAACGCGTCGCCGCGGTGGCCGGCGACCACGTGGTCTGCTGCGGCAGGGAGGGGAGGCTCGAGGTGAACGGCCGGCCGGTCGACGAGTCGTCGTTTCTGCATCCCGGTGACAGTCCGTCCGACGTCCCCTTCGACGTCGTCGTGCCCCCGGACAGGCTTTTCGTCCTCGGCGACCACCGTGCGGACTCCAGCGACTCCCGGGACCGCCTGGGCGCTCCGGGCGGCGGCATGGTCCCGGTCGGCGACGTGATCGGGCGGGCCGACTGGATCGTGTGGCCCGCGGGGCACTGGACACACCTGGAACGGCCCGACGCCTACGCGCGGGTGCCGGCCGCGGACGGTGCCCATGGGTAACCGGGGCCGACCGCGCGGAACGGGTCCCAGTGGGACCGCCGCCGAGAACCTGCTGCCCACCGGGCTGCGCCGGGCCGGCGCGCCGACCGGCGGCGGGTCCGCGGGGTCCGGCGGGCCCACCGGGCGCAGCCGCGCCGAGCGGCGGAAACTGCAGCGCAAGGTCAAGCGCAAACGACGACGCAGCGCGGTGCGGGAGATACCGCTCCTCGTCGGTGTCGCCGTCCTGATCGCGCTGGTCCTCAAGACCTTCCTCGTACAGGCGTTCGTGATCCCTTCGGGTTCCATGGAGAACACGATCCAGATCGGCGACCGGGTCGCCGTCGACAAGCTCACGCCCTGGTTCGGCTCCGAGCCCCAGCGCGGCGACGTGGTGGTGTTCCGCGACCCGGGGAACTGGCTCGCGGGCGAGAAGACCACCAAGAAGGACGACCCCATCGTCGTCAAGCAGGTCAAGCAGGGCCTCGTCGCCATCGGCCTGCTGCCCTCGGACAACGACCGGGACCTCATCAAACGGGTCGTCGCGGTCGGCGGCGACACCGTCAAGTGCTGCGACAGCGACGGCCGCGTGACGGTGAACGGCATGCCGCTGGACGAGCCGTACATCCATCCGGGGGACAAACCCTCGGAACTGACCTTCTCCCTGACCGTCCCGCAGGGCCGGCTCTGGGTGATGGGCGACCACCGCGGCAACTCGGCCGACTCCCGCTACCACCGCTCGGAGAAGTACGGCGGCACGGTCTCCGAGAAATCGGTCGTCGGCCGTGCGGTCGGCATCGTCTGGCCGTTCGGGCACATGACGCGCCTGCGCGAACCGCACACCTATGCGTCGGTACCGAGCGGGACCGCCTCGGTGTCCGCCGCGTCGCATAGGGTGGCGTCCGCGGATCGAAACGGAATGATCCCTCTCCCGAGCCCTGCGGAACTCCCGCTCGTTATGGGAGTGGTGGGCCTGCGCCGACGACGGCGTGGGCGGCGGCACGAGGTGAGGAGTGGATGTGGGGGATTTGGCGGTCGGCGCACGGTCCGGACAGGATGGTCCGGAAGACCAACCCGAGCGATCCGACGGAACGGCGTCCCCGGCAATGAAAGACACCGCGTATCCCGGGAGTGACCCCGGGGACGGCGAACAGAGCGGCCCCGCCGAAGCGGCGAACGAGCCCAGGAACGGTTCGGGCGGCGGCTCGGGGGACGGCGGCCCCCCCACCGCGAAGAGCGGCGGCTCGCGGCCGGCCGACCCGAAGAACCAGAAGAAACAGCGTTCCTTCTGGAAGGAACTCCCGCTCCTGGTCGGCATCGCGCTGGTGCTCGCGCTGCTCATCAAGACCTTCCTGGTGCAGGCATTCTCGATCCCCTCCGCCTCGATGGAGAACACCCTCCAGATCGGCGACCGGGTCCTTGTCGACAAGCTCACGCCATGGTTCGGCTCGGAGCCCGAGCGGGGCGAGGTCGTCGTCTTCCACGACCCGGCCAACTGGCTCGCGGGTGAACCCGCGCCCACCCCGAACCCGGTGCAGCGGGTCCTCGGCTGGATCGGCCTGATGCCGTCGGCCAACGAGAAGGACCTCATCAAGCGGGTCATCGGCGTCGCCGGCGACACCATCGAGTGCAACGGCACCGGCCCGATGAAGGTCAACGGCAAGCCCCTCGACGAGACGTCGTACGTGTACGCCGGGAACACCCCCTGCAGCGTCGACGAGGAGGGCGGGAAGTTCAAGGTCACGGTACCCGAGGGCAAAATCTGGGTCATGGGTGACCACCGGCAGAACTCGCTGGACTCCCGCTACCACCGCTCCGACAAGAACGGCGGCTTCGTGCCCGTCGGCAACGTCGTGGGCCGTGCCATCGTCATCGCCTGGCCCCCCACCCGCTGGGACACGCTGCCCGTTCCCGACGACTTCGACCAGAACCTGAGCGCCGCCGCGGCGCCGGACGCGCTGGCTCTCGTGGGCGTCGCCCCGCTGGTCCTGTGGCGCAGGCGCCGCCGGTCCGAGCGTGTTACCGGCGGAAAGACCCGGGTTTCCGGCGGCGGTACCGCCGGGTAGGGTGCCGTCCCGTCACTCCGATCCCCCGCGTCCCCTCCGGACGCCGGGGGACACATCTCCGACGTGGGGGAGCACTGGGATGAGCGGGACAGGTCGTACGGGCGGGGACCGCGGGCGGCTCGGCAGCGTGCTGTCGAACATCGCCGTGGCCCTCGGCTGTGTGCTCTTCCTCGGCGGTTTCGCCTGGGGCGCCGTCGCGTACAAGCCGTACACGGTGCCGACCTCGTCCATGACGCCCACCATCCACGCCGGCGACCGGGTGCTCGCCCAGCGCGTCGACGGCGACGACATCCGACGCGGTGACGTCGTGGTCTTCCGGCAGAAGAGCTGGGGCAACGCCCCCCTGGTCAAGCGGGTCGTGGCGGTCGGCGGCGACACCGTCGGCTGCTGCACCCACGGCAAGCTGACCGTCAACGGCAAACAGATCGACGAGCCCTACCTGCCCGCGGGACAGTCCGCCGAGTCCAAGAAGATCCCCACGCTCACCGTCCCCGAGGACCGGTTGTTCCTCCTCGGTGACGAGCGCAGCGGCTCCCTCGACTCCACCGCCCACCTCACCGAGGCCGGAAGCGGCACGGTGCCGCGCAGCGCGGTGGACTCCCGCGTGGACGCCGTCGCGTGGCCGATGGACGGCATGCTGATCCGCCCGACCGGGTTCGAGGCCCTCGGGCCGCTCTCCTCGCCCGGACCGCTCCGGCTCGTCCTCGCCGCGATCGTGGCCGGAGTGGTGCTGATCCTGGGCGGAGCGGCGTACGGGCCCCTCGCCAAGCTCCTGGGACGCAGGCGCCCGGCGTCCCGCAGGGAGCCGGCCGGTGTCCACTGAGCCGGTGTCCACTGAGCCGGCGGCCGCGGGGGAGCCGCGCAAGGTGGCCCGTGTGGTGCTGCTCGACCCGCAGGACCGCATCCTCCTCCTGCACGGGCACGAACCCGACGACCCCGCCGACGACTGGTGGTTCACCCCCGGCGGCGGACTGGAGGGCGAGGAGACCCGCGAGGAGGCCGCCCTGCGGGAACTCGCCGAGGAGACCGGCATCACCGAGGTCGAGCTCGGCCCGGTGCTGTGGCGGCGCCGCTGCTCCTTCCCCTTCGCCGGACACCGCTGGGACCAGGACGAGTGGTACTACCTGGCCCGCACCCGGCGCACCGAGACGGGGCCGACGGCCCTCACGGAGCTGGAGCGGCGCAGCGTCTTCGGTGCACGGTGGTGGACGTGCCGGGAACTGGCCGTCACCCGTGAGACGGTGTATCCGACCAGACTCGCCGGGCTGCTGCGCAGGCTGCTCGACGACGGCCCCCCGGCCGAACCCGAGACCCTCGACACCGAAATCGTCTAGGGGCACGCGGGGCTGGCGCACAATAGGGGGACGCACGGCTGAAGGGGAACATGCCATGAGCGCCGAGGACCTCGAGAAGTACGAGACCGAGATGGAGCTGAAGCTCTACCGGGAGTACCGCGATGTCGTCGGTCTGTTCAAATATGTGATCGAGACCGAGCGGCGTTTCTACCTCACCAACGACTACGAGATGCAGGTGCACTCCGTCCAGGGTGAGGTGTTTTTCGAGGTGACGATGGCGGACGCGTGGGTGTGGGACATGTACCGGCCCGCCCGCTTCGTCAAGCAGGTGCGCGTACTCACGTTCAAGGACGTGAACATCGAGGAGCTGAACAAGAGTGACCTCGAACTGCCGGGGAGCTGAGCGCGCTGGGCTGGAGCGGCCGGGCTGCGCGGCTCACGTCAACGCGTGAGCCGCGCTTAACCCCTGCGGGTGGCGGAGATATCCACAATCGGCCGGTTGTCCACCAAGATCCACTTTATTGCCGTTCTGCCCGCAGTGTTGGCGCCGAGGAGGTGCCGACATGGCAGACACGTACGAAGAGACGTATGAGAACGACGGCACGACCACAGGGGACGGTGACCGGAGCGGAACGACGCGACGCCCAACGCCCCGCTCGACGCCCTGCGGGATGCCCCGTGAGGCGCTCGGCGCCCGCACGGCCCGCAGCGCGCTCGGACGGTACGGGGAGGCGCTCGCGGCCCGCCGGCTGACGGAAGCCGGCATGACCGTCCTGCGGCGCAACTGGCGCTGCGGCAGGACCGGCGAGATCGACATCGTCGCCCGCGACGGCGACGCACTCGTGATCTGCGAGGTCAAGACCCGCAGGGCCGGCCCCTTCGAACACCCCATGGCCGCGATCACCCCGGCCAAGGCCGAACGCCTGCGCGACCTCGCGCAACGCTGGGTGCAGGAGCACGGCGGAGCACCACCCGGCGGCGTCCGCGTCGACCTGGTGGGCGTCGTCCTCCCGCGGCGCGGCGCACCCGTCGTGGAACACGTACGGGGGGTGGCGTGATGGGATTCGCCCGCACGTGCTCGGTGGCACTCGTCGGCGTCGAGGGCGTCGTCGTGGAGGTCCAGGCCGACCTGGAACCCGGAGTCGCCGCCTTCACCCTCGTCGGCCTGCCGGACAAGAGCCTCACCGAGAGCAAGGACCGGGTCCGGGCGGCCGTCGTCAACTCCGGCTCCGCCTGGCCGCAGAAAAAACTCACCGTCGGTCTCAGCCCCGCCTCCGTACCCAAGAGCGGCAGCGGCTTCGACCTCGCCGTCGCCGCAGCCGTCCTCGGCGCCTGCGAACGGATCGACCCCCGCGTCCTCGCCGACATCGTCATGATCGGCGAACTCGGCCTCGACGGCCGCGTCCGCCCCGTCCGCGGCGTCCTGCCCGCGGTCCTCGCCGCCGCCGACGCCGGGTACGAACAGGTCGTCGTCCCCGAGAGCGCGGCAGCCGAAGCCTCCCTGGTGCCCGGCGTCTCCGTCCTCGGCGTCCGCAGCCTCCGGCAGCTCATCGCCGTCCTCGCCGACGAACCCGTACCCGACGAGGACCCCGACACCGCCGGCCGGCCCGACCCGCTCCTTGCCGGACTCCGCCTGCCCGGCGCCGGAGCCGCCACCGGCATGCACACCACCGGCGCCGCCGCCCAGGACAACGGCCACGACCTCGCCGACGTCATCGGCCAGCACGCGGCCCGCACCGCCGTCGAGGTCGCCGCCGCCGGCGGACACCACCTGTTCCTCGAAGGACCGCCCGGTGCCGGCAAGACCATGCTCGCCGAACGGCTGCCGGCCGTCCTGCCCCCGCTCACCCGCCAGGAATCACTCGAAGTCACCGCCGTCCACTCGGTCGCGGGTCTCCTGCCCGCCGGTAAACCCCTCGTCGACACCGCCCCCTACTGCGCACCCCACCACTCCGCCACCATGCAGGCCCTCGTCGGCGGCGGCCAGAACATCGCCCGCCCCGGCGCCGTCTCCCTCGCCCATCGAGGAGTCCTCTTTCTTGACGAGGCCCCGGAGTTCAGCGGCCACGCACTCGACGCACTGCGCCAGCCCCTCGAATCGGGGCACGTGGTCATCGCCCGCAGCGCCGGCGTCGTACGGTTCCCGGCCAAGTTCCTGATGGTCCTCGCCGCCAACCCCTGCCCCTGCGGCCGCTTCTCCCCGCGCGACACCCAGTGCGAATGCCCACCCTCCGTGATCCGCCGTTATCAGGCCCGGCTCTCCGGACCACTCCTGGACCGCGTCGATCTGCGCGTCGAGGTCGACCCCGTCAGCCGCTCCCAGCTCACCGACCTCGACGCCCGCGGCGAGGCCACGGCCACCGTCGCCGGCCGCGTGCACGCCGCCCGCGAACGCGCGGCCGCCCGCCTCACCGGCACCCCCTGGAGCACCAACAGCGAGATCCCCGGCCGTGAACTGCGCAGCAGGTGGCACGCGGTACCCGGCGCCATGGAAGAAGCCGAGCACCAACTCGAACGCGGCACGCTCACCGCACGCGGCATCGACCGCGTCCTGCGCGTCGCCTGGACCGTCGCCGATCTCACCGGCCACGACCGCCCCGGCGTCACCGACGTCAGCCTCGCCCTCCAACTGCGCACCGGCGTCCCACGCGGCGTCCCGATGACCATCGGAGCCGGCGCATGAGCACACCACCGCCCGCCCCGGAGAGCCGGAACACCAGCCCGGACATCAGCCGGGAAGCCGCCGGCGACGCCCCGCCGGACCCCCGGCCCGGGAACGGAGACACCACCGACCCGGATCTGCTCGCCCGGGTCCTCCTCAGCCGCGTCGTCGAACCCGGCGACGAGACGGCCGGCCGCTGGCTCCGCGAACGAGGCGCCGCCCACGTCGCCGCACACCTCGAACTGGGTGGCGCACCACTGCCGGGCGCCTCCGACAAGCGGTGGGCCGGACTGCTCGCCCGCGCACGCCGGGCCACACCCGAGGACGACCTGGCCACGGCCCGCGACGCCGGCGTGCGCTTCGTCCGCCCCGGCGACCTCGAATGGCCCGCACAACTAGACGACCTCGCGGACGCACGGCCCGTCGGACTCTGGGTCCGCGGCACCCCCAGCCTCCGTATGTGGGCCCTGCGCTCCGTCGCCGTCGTCGGAGCACGCGCCTGCACCGAGTACGGCGCCCACATGGCCACCACCCTCGCCGCCCAACTCGCCGAACGCGGCTGGGTCGTCATCTCCGGCGGCGCCTACGGAGTCGACGGCGCCGCCCACCGCGGCGCCCTAGCCGCGGGCGGCGCCACCGTCGCCGTCCTCGCCTGCGGCGTCGACCGGCCCTACCCACGCGGACACACCGCACTGCTCACCCGAATCGCGCGACAAGGACTCGTCATCGGCGAACTGCCACCCGGCGAGCACCCCACTCCCAGCAGATTCATCCTGCGCAACCGCGTCATCGCCGCACTCACCCGGGGAACCGTCGTCGTCGAGGCCGCCCACCGCAGCGGCGCCCTCGTCACGGCCCGCGCCGCCGCCCGGCTCGGCCGCCACACCATGGGCGTCCCCGGCCCCGCCACCAGCGCACTCTCCGCCGGAGCGCACGAACTGCTGCGCCGGGACGCCGTCCTCGTCTCCGACGCCGCCGACATCGTCGAACTCGTCGGCGACATGGGGGAACTCGCCCCCGAGAGACACGGCCCCGTCCTCCCACGTGACCTGCTCGACCCGGAAACCGCCCAGATCCTGGCCGCGCTGCCCGCCCGCTCCACCGCCACCGCCGACGACATCGCCCGAGAGGCACGCACGACACCCGACGACGCGGTCGGGAAACTGTACGAACTCCGTTCACTTGGTTTCGTCGAAAGACACGGCAACGTCTGGAAGTTGACACACCAGGCCATGACATCCGGCCGCCCCCGACCCCACCCGGTCTGACCGAGAGTGTCCGGCCGTCCGCAGGACCCCCGACGACCTCGGCACTTCGCGTCACCCCACACCTTCGAACGTCACGGTCCGTGAACGAAGGGGACACGCGTCGCGTTCGGCGCGACACCTTCGCGCAGGGGTGATCCACTGCCCTTCGCGCACTGCGACGGTCCAGTCACGCTACGCTCACAAGGATCCGGCATTGACGGAGCACCACGAGACAGCACTCGGCGACAACGACAGAACACCCCGGCACGTGACCGGCGGCGCCCAGGCCGCACGGTCCACGGCAGAACGGCACAAGGCGACGAATGCCCCAGCACACCTCCGGGTCCGACCGGGCGGCCATCCCCCCAGCCGCCCGTGACGGCGGCACCGTGCGCCCGCCCGCTCCCTCGACACTCGACGAGTTGTGGCGGACGTACAAGGAGACGGGGGACGGGCGGCTGCGGGAACAACTGATCCTGCACTACTCACCGCTCGTGAAATACGTGGCAGGCAGGGTCAGCGTCGGCCTGCCGCCCAACGTCGAACAGGCCGACTTCGTCTCCTCCGGGGTGTTCGGCCTGATCGACGCCATCGAGAAGTACGACATCGGCCGCGAGATCAAGTTCGAGACCTACGCCATCACCCGCATCCGCGGCGCCATGATCGACGAACTGCGCGCACTCGACTGGATCCCCCGCTCCGTACGGCAGAAGGCGCGCAACGTCGAACGGGCCTACACCACGCTGGAGGCCCGGCTCAGACGCACCCCCACCGAGAGCGAGGTCGCCGCCGAACTCGGCATCCGGGTGGACGACCTCCACGCCGTCTTCAGCCAGCTCTCCCTGGCCAACGTCGTCGCCCTCGAGGAAATCCTGCACATCGGCGGCGAGGGCGGCGGCCTCAGCCTGATGGACACCCTGGAGGACACCACCGCGGACAACCCGGTCGAGGTGGTCGAGGACCGCGAACTGCGCCGCTTCCTCGCCCGGGCCATCAACGCCCTCCCTGAACGCGAGAAGACCGTCGTCACGCTGTACTACTTCGAAGGACTCACCCTCGCCGAGATCGGCAACGTGCTCGGTGTCACCGAGAGCCGCGTCAGCCAGATCCACACCAAATCAGTCCTGCAACTCAGGGCCAAACTGGCCGGTTTCGGCCGGTGACCCGGCCGGCCCGCCCCGACGGCACCGCCCGCGAGTGTGAGCCGGGCGGCTGCCGCCCGCCGTCGTCCCTCCGTACAGTGGGTACGTGCCAAGGATTCGAGCGGCCTCCGTGGCCGAGCACCGGTCGATGCAGCGAGCCGCCCTGCTGGACGCGGCACGCTCCCTGCTCTCCGAAGGCGGAACGGAGGCACTGACCTTCCCCGCCCTCGCCCAGCGCACCGGACTGGCCCGTTCCTCCGTCTACGAGTACTTCCGCTCACGGGCCGCCGTCGTCGAGGAACTGTGCGAGGCCGACTTCCCCGTCTGGGCGGCCGACGTCCAGGCCGCGATGGAACGCGCCGGCACCCCCGAGAGCAAGGTCGAGGCATACGTACGCCGGCAACTCGCGCTCGTCGGCGACCGGCGGCACCGCGCCGTCGTCGCCATCTCCGCCAGCGAACTCGACGCCGGCGCCCGGGAGAAGATCCGCGCCGCCCACGGCGGACTCGTGACCATGGTCGTCGAGGCCCTCTCCGCCCTCGGACACGCGCAGCCCCGCATGGCGGCCATGCTGCTCCAGGGCATCGTCGACGCGGCCGTGCGCCGGGTCGAGTTCGGCGCGGTCGAGGACCCCGAGACGATCGCCGACGCCGCGGTCGCCCTCGCCCTGCGCGGTGTCCGGGGCTGAGCCCGGACCGACGCCCGCCGCGGGACCCGGCCCCGCCGGGACCGACGCCCGCCGCGCCCCGACGCCGCCCGGCGGATGCCGTGCGGACGGTCGCCGTTCACGGCGCGTCGGGCACCGGCAGCAGCCGGGACGGCCCTCGGCGCAGCAGCCAGGGCGGCATCAGGGAGAGCGGGTCCAGATAGGTCTCGCCCCGGCGCAGACCCCAGTGCAGACAGCCCCTGGCGCAGTGCCGTGGGCCCGGCTCCGACAGGAAGCCCACCACGTCACCCGGCGCGACCTCGTCGCCCTTGTGCACGGACGCGCGCACGGACTGGAAGGTGGTGCGCAGCGGCAGGGCGCCGGTCCCCGCCAGTTCCACCGACACGACCCCGAGCCCGCCGACCGTCCCCGCGAAGGACACCCGCCCCGCCGCGACCGTCCGCACCGGGGAGCCCGGCGCCGCCGCCAGATCAACCCCCCGGTGCCCCGGCCCGTAGGCGGACGCCGGCGGCTCCCAGCCGCGCAACACGGCCGGCCGCACCCCGACCGGCCACATACGGGCGAGGGCGGGGACGGGGGGAGGGGCAGGGACAGGAGCAGGGGCGCCGGGCGTGACCGGCGGTGACGCGGACGTGGGGGGTGGGGCCCCCTCCCCCCTACCCCCCACCCCGCCCCCACCCCTCCCCACACCCCCCGCCCAAGCCCCCGCGGGCACCGCCGCTGCCATGGTCGCCAGCAGCAGTCCCGCCCACAGCGCCGTCCGGCGCGTGCCCGTCCGCCGTCTCGTCCGCGCACCGGACCTCGGGGCGGTCCCCGTATCGGCCCCTGCCCCTGCCCTTGGCTCAGCCCCTGCCCCGGCCCCCGTGTCGTGCTTCGTTCGCATGGGACAAGCCTGGCGGGGCGCGCGGATTCCTGCTGGAGCCTGTGGACAACTCACCGGTTGTGGACACCGCCGTCACCCGGGCGTGGACAACTGGCGTCACCCGGGTTGTGCACAGCGGCGTCACCCGGCGCTCCGCGGGTCCCGTACACTTCAGGTGGCGACCCGGGCCACCGGGTCGACTTCGCACGCCCCAGCACGCGATCCGGCAACGGTCCGTGTCAGCGCCCCTCGGTCCTTCGCGGCAGGGCGCACCGCGGGCGTCAGGCGCGGGTGCTGTCCGGCATCCGCGGCACAACCGAGAAATTCGAGGAGTGCGGCCATGGCCGTCGTCACGATGCGGGAGCTGCTGGAGAGCGGCGTCCACTTCGGTCACCAGACCCGTCGCTGGAACCCGAAGATGAAGCGGTTCATCTTCACGGAGCGCAACGGCATCTACATCATCGACCTGCTCCAGTCGCTGTCGTACATCGACCGCGCCTACGAGTTCGTCAAGGAGACCGTCGCCCACGGCGGCACGGTCATGTTCGTCGGTACGAAGAAGCAAGCGCAGGAGGCCATCGCGGAGCAGGCCACCCGCGTCGGCATGCCCTACGTGAACCAGCGCTGGCTGGGCGGCATGCTCACCAACTTCTCGACCGTCTACAAGCGGCTGCAGCGCCTCAAGGAGCTGGAGCAGATCGACTTCGAGGACGTGGCCGCCTCCGGCCTCACCAAGAAGGAGCTCCTGGTCCTCTCCCGCGAGAAGGCGAAGCTGGAGAAGACCCTCGGCGGTATCCGCGAGATGCAGAAGGTGCCCAGCGCCGTCTGGATCGTGGACACCAAGAAGGAGCACATCGCGGTCGGTGAGGCCCGGAAGCTCAACATCCCGGTCGTCGCCATCCTGGACACCAACTGCGACCCCGACGAGGTCGACTACAAGATCCCGGGCAACGACGACGCGATCCGCTCCGTCACCCTGCTCACCCGCGTGATCGCGGACGCCGTCGCCGAGGGTCTCATCTCCCGGTCCGGCGCCGCCGAGAACAAGGGCGAGAAGGCCGCGGGAGAGCCGCTCGCCGAGTGGGAGCGCGACCTGCTCGAGGGTGGCGAGAAGAAGGCGGAGTCCGAGGCCGCCGCTCCGGCCGCCGAGGACGAGAAGCCCGCCGAGGCCCCGGCCGCCGAGACGGAGAAGCCCGCCGAGGAGGCCCCTGCCGCCGAGGCCCCCGCCACCGAGGCTCCGGCCGCCGAGGCCGAGCAGGCCTGACGCGGCGACCCGGACGCGCCCGGCACTCGCCCGGTGCGCGTCCGGTCGTCCGGTTGTCCAGGCGTTGACGGCGGGAGCGGTGACACGATCTCCGCTCCCGCCGTTCACCCGTAGGCCGGTGGCGCCCACGCGGCACGCCCCGAGGTGTGGACCGCGGACCCCGCCGACCGTCGATCTTCCAGACTTCGAGAAAGATTCACAGACTGATGGCGAACTACACCGCCGCCGACGTCAAGAAGCTCCGTGAGCTCACCGGCGCCGGCATGATGGACTGCAAGAAGGCGCTCGACGAGGCCGAGGGCGACGTCGACAAGGCCGTCGAGGCCCTGCGCATCAAGGGCCAGAAGGGCGTCGCCAAGCGCGAGGGCCGCTCCGCCGAGAACGGCGCGGTGGTCTCCGTCCTGGCCGACGACAACACCTCCGGCGTCCTGGTCGAGCTGAAGTGCGAGACGGACTTCGTCGCCAAGGGCGAGAAGTTCCAGTCGGTGGCCAAGGCGATCGCCGACCACGTCGCGAAGACCTCCCCGGCGGACCTCCAGGCGCTGCTCGCCTCCGAGATCGAGGCCGGCAAGACCGTCCAGGCGTACGTGGACGAGGCCAACGCCAACCTGGGCGAGAAGATCGTCCTGGACCGCTTCGCGCGGTTCTCCGACGGCTACGTGTCGGCGTACATGCACCGCACGATGCCGGACCTGCCGCCGCAGATCGGTGTCCTTGTCGAGCTCGACAAGGAGAACGCGGACGTCGCGAAGGGCGTCGCCCAGCACATCGCCGCGTTCGCGCCGAAGTACCTCTCCCGCGAGGACGTCCCGGCCGAGGTCGTCGAGGCCGAGCGCCGGATCGCCGAGGAGACCACCCGCGCCGAGGGCAAGCCCGAGGCGGCCCTGCCGAAGATCGTCGAGGGCCGCGTCAACGGCTTCTTCAAGGACGCCACGCTGCTCGGCCAGCCGTACGCGCTGGACAACAAGAAGTCGGTCCAGAAGGTCCTGGACGAGGCCGGTGTCACCCTGAAGCGCTTCACGCGCATCAAGGTCGGCATCTGAGTCCGTACCGCGACGGGGGCGCGAGCCCTATAGGGTCGAGAGCGGCCGTCCGTGCCGTCGTGTCGTGCGTGGCGTCGGCGCCCCCGGTGTCCCGGGATGTACCTCGGGACACCGGCCGGCGCCGCCCCGCACACGCGCGTCGCGGACGACAGCACATCTGACTGACGAGGAGGCCATTGCCGCGCATGGGAAGCGAACCACGCCCCCGCCGGCAATGGCCTTCTTCGTATGTGTGACACGTAAAAGAGGCGAGATTCCCATGACCACCAAGGCCGAGAAGAGCGACGACGGCGGCAAAGTGCGCGGCCGGTATCTGCTGAAGCTGTCCGGGGAGGCGTTCTCCGGCGGTGGTGGGCTCGGCGTCGATCCGGACGTGGTGCACGCCGTCGCGCGGGAGATCGCGGCCGTGGTGCGGGACGGCGCGCAGATCGCCGCCGTCATCGGGGGCGGCAACTTCTTCCGCGGGGCGGAGCTCCAGCAGCGCGGGATGGACCGGGCGCGCTCGGACTACATGGGCATGCTCGGCACGGTCATGAACTGCCTCGCCCTCCAGGACTTCCTGGAGAAGGAGGGCATCCAGTGCCGGGTGCAGACCGCCATCACCATGGGGCAGGTCGCCGAGCCGTACATTCCGCTGCGCGCGGTGCGGCACCTGGAGAAGGGCCGTGTGGTGATCTTCGGCGCCGGGATGGGCATGCCGTACTTCTCCACCGACACCACCGCCGCCCAGCGTGCCCTGGAGATCGACGCCGAGGCGCTGCTGATGGGCAAGAACGGCGTGGACGGGGTCTACGACTCCGACCCGAAGACCAACCCCGGCGCGGTCAAGTTCGACGCGCTCAGCTACGGCGAGGTCATCACCCGGGACCTGCGGGTCGCCGACGCCACCGCGATCACGCTGTGCCGGGACAACAAGCTGCCCATCCTGGTCTTCGAGCTGCTGACGGAGGGCAACATCGCCCGTGCCGTCAAGGGCGAGAAGATCGGCACCCTGGTGGGTGAGCAGGACAGCCGGAGCTGACGGAGGCGGCCCGGGCCGGGGGATGGACAATGTCCTGCCGGTCGGGAACCGTGCAGGAACAGCAGGAAGACGCGACTCAAGCCGGCCGCCGTCCCGACCAGGATCAGACGCCGGGCCCACTCAAGACACGCAGGAGCAAGTGGTGATCGAAGAGACCCTCCTCGAAGCCGAGGAGAAGATGGAGAAGGCCGTCGTGGTCGCCAAGGAGGACTTCGCCGCGATCCGCACCGGCCGTGCGCACCCGGCGATGTTCAACAAGATCGTGGCCGACTACTACGGGGCGCCGACGCCGATCAACCAGCTGGCCTCGTTCTCCGTGCCGGAGCCGCGCATGGCCGTGGTGACCCCGTTCGACAAGACCGCGCTGCGCAACATCGAGCAGGCGATCCGCGACTCCGACCTCGGCGTCAACCCGAGCAACGACGGCAATATCATCCGCGTGGTGTTCCCGGAGCTGACCGAGGAGCGCCGCCGGGACTACATCAAGGTCGCCAGGACCAAGGCCGAGGACGCCAAGATCTCGATCCGTTCGGTGCGTCGCAAGGCCAAGGACGCCATCGACAAGCTGATCAAGGACGGCGAGACCGGCGAGGACGAGGGCCGCCGTGCGGAGAAGGAGCTCGACGACACCACCGCCAAGTACGTCGCCCAGGTGGACGAGCTGCTCAAGCACAAGGAAGCCGAGCTGCTCGAGGTCTGATGAACGACTCATCCTGGGGGGCGCCGCCGCAGGCCGGGTACGGGGGGCGGTCCGACCGGGGCCCCTTCCAGGGAGCCGGCCCGGCGGGTCCCGTCCACGACGCGCGGGACGCCCACGGTCCGTCGCAGACTCGGCCCATGCCCATCGTGCCCGACGTACCCGCACACGGCGGGGAGCAGGACGGCCGGGGGTCCGCCGCACCGGGCGGCCCCCCGTTCCACCACCCGGCCCCGCCGCAGACGCCCTACGGGACCCCGCCGCAGGCGCCGTACGGGACCCCGCCGCCCCCCGGTGCCCAGCCGTACCCGGGGGCCCAGTCGCAGAAGCCGGAGCCCATGCCCGAGCCAGCCGCCGCGCAGCCGGCGCCCGCGCCCTCGTCGGGCCCGCCGCAGAAGAAGAGTGCGGGCCGTGACCTGGGCGCGGCCATAGGGGTCGGCGTCGGGCTCGGCGCGGTGGTGGTCGCGTCACTGTTCTTCGTCAAGGCCGTGTTCGTCGGCGTCGTCGCGGTCGCCGTCGTGGTGGGGTTGTGGGAGCTGACCAGCAGGCTGCAGGAGCGCAAGGGCATCCGCGCGCCCCTGGTTCCGCTGGCGCTCGGCGGGGCCGCGATGGTCGTCGCCGGCTATCTGCGGGGCCCGCAGGGCGCCTGGGTGGCGATGGCGCTCACCGCGCTCGCGGTGCTGGTGTGGCGGATGACGCAGCCGCCGGAGGACTACCTCAAGGACGTCACCGCGGGTGTGTTCGCCGCGTTCTACGTGCCGTTCCTCGCCACGTTCGTCGCCCTGATGCTGGCCGCGGACGACGGCCCCTGGCGGGTGCTGACGTTCCTGATACTGACGGTGGTCAGCGACACCGGCGCCTACGCCGTCGGCTGGCGGTTCGGCCGCCACAAGCTGGCCCCGCGGATCAGCCCCGGCAAGACCCGCGAGGGCCTGATGGGCGCTATCGCCTTCGCGATGGTGGCGGGCGCGCTGTGCATGCACTTCCTCGTCGACGACGGGAAGTGGTGGCAGGGTCTGCTGCTCGGTCTCGCGGTCGCGGCCACGGCCACGCTGGGCGACCTCGGCGAGTCCATGATCAAACGCGACCTGGGCATCAAGGACATGGGCACGCTGCTCCCGGGGCACGGGGGCATCATGGACCGCTTGGACTCGCTCCTGCCGACGGCTCCCGTGGTGTGGTTGCTGCTGGTGGCCTTCGTCGGCTCGGGTTGACGGCGAGCAGGTACTCTGGAAGGGCTCGCGGCGTGTGCCGCGAGCCCTTCCGGTTTGTCCCCGGCCCTCACGAGGGCCGTCCCCCGAGAGTTCCTGGCGTCGGCAACGTCATGCCGTCCTCCCCGCGCAGGCGGGTGGCCAGGGCCCTGTCGTCTTGAGGAGTCACCCGACCGTGGCACGTCCAGCCCCCGGCGAACTCACCTTCGCCGCACCGCGCGGAGCGCAGCGGCCGCCGCGGCATCTCGCCGACCTGTCGCCCGCCGAGCGCAAGGAGGCCGTCGCCGCGATCGGCGAGAAGCCGTTCCGCGCCAAGCAGCTCTCCCAGCACTACTTCGCGCGGTACGCGCACGACCCGCAGGAGTGGACGGACATCCCCGCCGCCTCCCGCCCCCGGCTGCGGGAGGCGCTGCTGCCGGAGCTGATGACGGTCGTCCGGCATCTGTCGACCGACCAGGACACCACCCGCAAGACGCTGTGGCGGCTGTTCGACGGCACGCTCGTCGAGTCGGTGCTGATGCGCTACCCGGACCGGGTGACCATGTGCATCAGCTCGCAGGCGGGCTGCGGCATGAACTGCCCCTTCTGCGCCACCGGGCAGGCGGGCCTGGACCGCAACCTGTCGACCGCCGAGATCGTGCACCAGATCGTCGACGGCATGCGCGCCCTGCGCGACGGCGAGATCCCCGGCGGCCCGGCCCGGCTGTCGAACATCGTCTTCATGGGCATGGGCGAACCGCTCGCCAACTACAACCGGGTCGTCGCCGCGATCCGCCGCCTCACCGATCCCGAGCCGGACGGCCTCGGGCTGTCCCAGCGCGGCATCACCGTCTCCACGGTCGGCCTCGTCCCGGCGATCCACCGGTTCACCGACGAGGGCTTCAAGTGCCGGCTCGCGATCTCCCTGCACGCCCCCGACGACGAACTGCGTGACACCCTCGTCCCCGTCAACACGCGGTGGAAGGTGCGCGAGGTCCTCGACGCCGGCTTCGAGTACACGGCCAGGTCAGGGCGGCGGCTGTCCATCGAGTACGCCCTCATCCGCGACATCAACGACCAGGCGTGGCGCGGCGACCGGCTCGGCCGGCTGCTCAAGGGCCGCCCGGTTCACGTCAATCTGATCCCGCTCAACCCGACGCCCGGCTCGAAGTGGACCGCCTCGCGGCCCGAGGACGAGAAGGCGTTCGTCGAGGCGATCGCCGCCCACGGTGTTCCGGTGACCGTCCGGGACACCCGTGGCCAGGAGATCGACGGCGCCTGCGGTCAGCTCGCGGCCACCGAACGGTAGGCTTACGGACAGACGGTAGTCTTTTCAGCCATACACATCTTCATATTCCGACAGGGGAGCGCCACAGCGCTGAGAGTGCGGCAACCGGGCCGCAGACCCTCTGAACCTCGCCCAGGTCATTCTGGGTAGGGAGATCGGTCGTCACTCGAGCTGTTGCGCCCTGTCCGGGCCCGCCGCCGCCCCACGGGCGGGTCGGGTCCGGACAGGGCCGCGTCTTCTCCTGGTCCACTCCAGGAGGAATCCAGTGCACACCAAGAGCATGGTGGCCGTCGTCGTCGGCCTCGGCCTTCTCACGCTGTCCGCGTGCGGCTCGTCGTCCGGAGGCGGCGACTCCGCGTCCGGCGGCTCCAGGACCGTCACCCTCGTCAGCCACGACTCGTGGGCCGTCTCCAAGAACGTGCTCAAGGACTTCGAGAAGAAGTCCGGCTACAAGGTCAAGGTCCTCAAGGACGGCGACGCCGGGCAGGCCGTCAACAAGGCGATCCTCACCAAGGACAACCCGCAGGGCGACGTCTTCTTCGGCGTCGACAACACCCTGCTCTCCCGCGCCCTCGACAACGGCCTGTTCCAGCCCTACGAGGCCAAGGGGCTCGACAAGGTCGGCGCCGCCTACCGGCTCGACGGCAAGCACCGGGTCACGCCCATCGACTACGGCGACATCTGCGTCAACTACGACAAGGCGTACTTCCGGGCGCACAAGCTGGCCCCGCCCACCTCCTTCGCCGACCTCGCCGACCCGCGCTACAAGAACCTCCTCGTCACCGAGAACGCCGCGACCTCCTCGCCCGGCCTCGGCTTCCTCCTCGGCACCGCCGCCCAGTACGGCGACGGCCGGCAGGACTACTGGAAGAAGCTCAAGGCCAACGGCGTCAAGGTCGTCGACGGCTGGGAGCAGGCATACAACGAGGAGTTCTCCGGTTCGGCCGGCGGCAAGAAGGCCAAGGGGGACCGCCCGCTCGTCGTGTCCTACGCCTCCTCCCCGCCCGCCGAGGTCGTCTACGCCGACCCGCAGCCCAAGACCGCCCCCACCGGCGTCGCCGACGGCACCTGCTTCCGGCAGATCGAGTTCGCCGGGCTGCTGAACCACGCCCACAACACCAAGGGCGGCAAGGCACTCCTGGACTTCCTGCTCACCAAGGAGTTCCAGCAGGACATGCCGCTCAACATGTTCGTCTACCCGGTCGTCGACGGCGCCACGGTGCCCGAGGCGTTCGCCGAGTTCGGGCCCGCCGCCAAGAACCCGAAGACCATGGCACCCGGTCAAATCGCCGACCACCGCGACGAGTGGGTCAAGTCGTGGACCTCGCTCGTACTGAAGTGACCAAGGCGACCGGCGCGACCGACGCGGCAGCGGCGACCGGCGCGACCGGGGCGGGTGACGCGACTCCCGCGGCACCCGCCCCGGGCCGCCGGGACCACCGCGACCGCCGTCGGCGTGCCGCGGCGCGGCTCGGCCTGATGGCCACGCCCGTCGCGTTCTTCGCGGTGTTCTTCGCCTACCCGGTCACCGCGATCGTCGCCCGCGGCCTGCGGACGGAAGGCGGCTGGCAGCTCGGCCGGATCGCGGACGTCCTCGGGCAGTCCGACATCCGGCACGTGCTGTGGTTCACCACCTGGCAGGCGCTCGCCTCCACCGCGCTCACCCTGGTGATCGCGCTCCCCGGCGCATATGTCTTCGCGCGCTTCGACTTCCCCGGCCGGAACGTCCTGCGCGCGGTGGTGACCGTGCCGTTCGTGCTGCCGACCGTCGTCGTCGGCACCGCGTTCCTCGCCCTCGTCGGCCGAGGGGGACTCCTCGACGAGCTGTGGGGCCTGCGGCTGGACACCACCGTGTGGGCGATCCTGCTCGCGCACGTCTTCTTCAACTACGCCGTCGTCGTACGCACCGTCGGCGGCCTGTGGGGACAGCTCGACCCCCGCCAGGAGGAGGCCGCACGCATGCTCGGCGCCTCCCGGTTCACCGCCTGGCGCACGGTCACCCTGCCCGCGCTCGGCCCGGCCGTGGCCGCCGCCGCGCTCATGGTGTTCCTGTTCACCTTCACCTCCTTCGGCATCGTGCAGATCCTCGGCGGCCCCACCTTCGCCACCCTGGAGGTCGAGATCTACCGGCAGACCTCCGAGATCTTCGACCTGTCCACGGCCGCCGTCCTCACCCTCGTCCAGTTCGCCGCCGTCGGCGCGATCCTCGCCGTGCACGCCTGGACCGTGCGCCGCCGGGAGACCGCGCTGCGACTCGTGGACGCCTCGGGTACCGCCCGTCGCCCGCGCGGCGCCGGACAGTGGGCGCTGCTCGCCGGCGTCCTCACCACCGTCGCCCTGCTGCTGGTACTGCCGCTCGCCGTGCTCGTGCAGCGCTCCCTGGACGCGCCCGGCTTCGCCTACTACAAGGCGCTCACCCGCGAGGACGGCGGCACCTTCCTCGTCCCGCCGATCGACGCCGTCGGCATCTCACTGCGCTACGCCGTCGCCGCCACCGTCGTCGCCCTCGTCATCGGCGGGCTCGCCGCCGCGGCGCTGGCCCGCCGCGACGCCGGACGGCTCGTCCGGGGCTTCGACGCGCTGCTGATGCTGCCGCTCGGCGTCTCCGCCGTCACCGTCGGCTTCGGCTTCCTCATCGCCCTCGACGAACCCCCGCTGGACCTGCGCTCCTCCTGGCTGCTGGTGCCGCTCGCGCAGGCCCTGGTCGGCGTCCCCTTCGTGGTGCGCATCATGCTGCCGGTGCTGCGCGCGGTCGACGACCGGCTGCGGCAGGCCGCGGCCGTGCTCGGCGCCTCCCCCTGGCGGGTGTGGCGGGAGGTCGACCTGCCGCTGGTGCGGCGGGCGCTGCTGGTCGCCGCCGGATTCGCGTTCGCCGTCTCGCTGGGGGAGTTCGGGGCGACCGTGTTCCTCGCCCGGCCCGACAACCCCACCCTGCCCGTCGCCGTCGCCCGGCTGCTCGGCCGGGCCGGCGAGCTCAACTACGGGCAGGCGATGGCCCTGTCCACGATCCTGATGGTGGTGTGCGCGACGGCCCTGCTCGTCCTGGAGCGGCTGCGCACCGACCGGAGCGGGGAGTTCTGATGCTGCTGAGCCTCACGGGAGCGAGCGTCCGCTTCGGCGGACGGCCCGCGCTCGACGCCGTCGACCTGGACGTCGCCGACCACGAGATCGTGTGCGTCCTCGGCCCCAGCGGCAGCGGCAAGTCCACCCTGCTGCGGGCGGTCGCCGGACTCCAGCCGCTGGACGCCGGCCGCGTGCTGCTCGACGGGCGGGACCAGGCCGCCGTGCCCGCGCACCGGCGCCAGGTCGGCCTCATGTTCCAGGACCACCAGCTCTTCCCGCAGCACGACGTCGGCGGCAACGTCGCCTTCGGACCGCGCATGCACGGCATGGCGAGGAGCGAACGGGCCGCGCGGGTGCGGGAGCTGCTGGAGCTGGTCGGGCTGCCCGGCGCCGAACGGCGGGCGGTCGCCGTGCTGTCCGGCGGCGAGCAGCAGCGCGTCGCCCTCGCCCGCGCGCTGGCCGCCCGCCCCAGGCTGCTCATGCTCGACGAACCGCTCGGCCAGCTCGACCGCTCGCTGCGGACACGCCTCGTCGTCGAACTCCGCGAACTCTTCGCCCGGCTCGGCACCACCGTCCTCGCCGTCACCCACGACCAGGGCGAGGCGTTCGCGCTCGCCGACCGGGTCGTGGTCATGCGCGACGGCCGCATCGCCCAGTCCGGCACCCCGCTCCAGGTGTGGCAGCACCCCGCCGACGCGTTCGTCGCCCGCTTCCTCGGCTTCGACAACGTCGTCCCGGCCACCGTCACAGGCCGGGCCGCCGATACCCCCTGGGGCAAGCTCCCCGTGCCGGACGGCTCCCCGCAGGGCCCCGGCACACTGCTCGTGCGGCCCGCCGGGGTACGGCTGGTGACCGGTGCCGAGGGCCTGCCCTGCACCGTCACCGCCCACACCTTCCGCGGCACCCACGTCTCCGTCCACCTCCGCCCCGAGGGGGCGCCCCGCCTGGAGGCGGCCTGCGCCCTGCGGGACGCCCCGGAGGTGGGCAGCGAGGTCGGCGTCATGTTCGACGCCGCGGAGACCGTCGTGCTCGGCTGAACACCCTCGAACAGGCCGGGGTACGCCGGACACGGCAACGGCCCGCCCCCGCGAGGGGACGGGCCGTCACCGCGAACCGGTGCTGCGCGTGCGTCAGCCGGCCTTCGAGGCGCCGCGGCGGCGCATCCCGAAGAACACCGCGCCACCACCGACGACGACCAGCGCGGCGGCGATGCCGGCGATCATCGGGGTGTTCGAACTGGCGCCGGTCTCGGCCAGGTTGGACTCACCGACGGCCGCGGGCGACGGGCCGTTGTCGCTGCCCGCACCGGCGGCCGGCGCGGTGGTGTCCTCCGCCGCCTTCGAGTCCGACGGGGTGGCCGCGGGTGTGGTGTCGCCCGACGGCTTGTCCGCCGTGTCCGACGGCTTCGGGGAGGCGGGCTTCGACGGCGTGGTGCCGGTGTCGGAGGCGCAGGCGGTGCCCGGCGTCGTCAGATTGCCCTTGATGTCCTCGTCGACGGCGCCGTTGTCGGCCTTGACGTGGACGCGGTAGGTGGCGTTCGCCTTCCAGTCCTCGTCGAAGGTGACGGTGACACCCTCGCGGGACCCCTTGACGCCGGTCTTCTCGCCGATCTTCTTCTGGTCGGCGCCGTTGTTCTCCAGGAACACGGAGACGGTCACCGGGGTGCCGGACGCGTCGACGTCGGTGACGGCGATGACACCCTTGTCGCCGTCGCACTTGGCGACGGCGGAGAACTCGCTGATGTTGCAGGCGGCCGCCGTTCCGGCGACACCGAGCGCGAGCGCCGCCGAGGCGGACGCGACACCGAGCACGCGGGCGGCGCGTGCCGTGGTGCGGCGGGATATGAACGAGGCGGATGAGGTGGACGACTTGGACAAGATGGCCACTGTGCCCTTCACGGGATGCGCAACTGCGGGGGGTGAACGGGGATTTGACGCTGCCACGGTAGCGGGTCGTCACAGGATCCCCGAGTGGCTCACAGGTTTATAAGCGTCACGTAAGACCTGTCAACGCATATGCCCGGCCTCACCCCGGACTTTGCCCGCTTATTAACCGCTCATACGTTTGAGCGCCGCCGGTGCTTCCTCCACGGAGTCCACGAGCGCGATCCGCGCCTCCATCGACCGCTCCCGTGCCAGCGCCCGCAACAACGGCCACGCCGGCAGGTGTTCGGTCCAGTGCGCCCGGTCGACCAGCACCATCGGCGTCGGCTCGCCCCGCGACTCGTAGTAGTTGGGCGTCGCGTTGTCGAAGATCTCCTGTACGGTACCGGCCGCGCCCGGCAGGAAGACCACACCGGCGTTCGAACGGGCCAGCAGACCGTCCTCCCGGGTCGCGTTGGCGAAGTACTTGGCCACATGCGTGGCGAACGCGTTGGGCGGCTCGTGACCGTAGAACCACGTCGGGATGCCCACCGAGGCCCCGCCGCCGGGACGACGGCCGCGCACCTCGAAGGCGGCGCCCGCCCAGTCCCCGACCGACGGCACGAACGACGGTGCCTTGCCCAGCAGTTCGAGCGCCTCGTCCAGCATCGCGTCCGCGAAGGGCGCCGCGTACGCCCCCAGGTTCGCGGCCTCCATCGCGCCCGGGCCGCCCCCGGTGGCGACCATGAGCCCGGCGCGCGCCAGCTCCCGGCCCAGTCGCGCCGCGCCCGCGTACGCCCACGTACCGCGCGCCATCGCGTGGCCGCCCATCACGCCCACCACCCGGGCGCCGGTGAGGAGTTCGTCCAGCGCGTCGGAGACCGCGTCGTCGTGGACGGCGCGCAGCATCGACGCGAACACGTCCCCGTCGGCCTTCGTGCGCTGGAACCAGGCGTACGCACGGGCGTCCGGCGTCACCTCGTAGCCGCCGGCGGCCAGGCCGTCGTACAGCTCGTCGGGGGAGTACACCAGGCCCCGGTACGGGTCGAACGGCAGGCCGGGGACGGGAGGGAAGACCAGCGCCCCCGAGGCCCGTACGTGCGCGGCCGCGTCGGGGGTCATCGGGCAGCCGAGGAAGACGGCGCCGGCGCAGTCCTGGGCGAGCAGAACCTCCGTACGGCCCGTCAGGTCGACGGACTGCACACGGTGCCGGGCGAGGGGGCGGCCGGCGGCGACCACCTCGTCGAACTCGGTGAGTGTCTCGATCTCGCGGTCGTGGGAGCCGTCGAACGGCTGATCGTGTGTCGGATGCACCAGCCCATGCTAGGGCGCCCCTCACCCGAACGGGCCGGCAACCATTCTCCGGATGCCGGCTCTCGACGACCGGCCCTCCACGATCAGCCCTCGACGGCCGTCGGGTCCATCCACACGACCTCCCAGGAGTGGCCGTCCGGGTCGTCGAACGAGCGGCCGTACATGAAGCCGTGGTCCTGGGTGTCGTCGTTGTCCGTGCCTCCCGCGGCGAGCGCCCTCTCGACCAGCTCGTCCACCTTCTCCCGGCTCTCCGCGCTCAGACACAGCAGCACCTCGCTGCTGCGCGTCGCGTCCGCGATCTCCTTCTTGGTGAAGTCGGCGTACCGCTTCCTGCTGAGCATCATCGCGATGATCGTGTCGCTGATCACCACGCAGGCGCAGTCCTCGTTGCTGAACTGTGGGTTGATCGTGTAGCCGAGCTCGGTGAAGAACTTCCTCGAGGTGTCGACGTTCTCGACGGGCAGGTTCACGAAGATCATCTGCTGGTACACGGTGGTCCTCCCACGGGGGTGCGGTGGAGCGTCGTCCTTGTGAAGGGGCAGACCGGAAGGGACCCCGGAACTCATCGGCCGCCGGGGCACATTCTCCGGCGGCCGTGGGGCCCTGCCGTTCAGCGCGTGAGCGGCAGGGCGGCCAGCTCGGCGACCAGCCAGGTCAACGGGGTGAGGAGGAGAACGAGAGCGGCGGTGCGCAGCAGCGCGGCGGCCCGCAGGAGGGTGGCCGGGGCGCCGATCCGCAGCAGGGCGGCGGTGGTGTCGGTCCGGTCCCGGCGGGCCTCGACGGCCGCCGTCACCAGCGTCGCGAGGGCGCAGCCGGCCACCACGAGCGCGCCGAGGGTGCTCAGGGGCCCGAAGGAGGGGTGCGCGTCGTGCGCCTCGGCGTACAGGCGCGCGGTGGCGTACGCGCCGGAGGCGACCGCGCACACCACGCCGAGGGGACGGCCGATGCGCCCCGCCTCCTCCTGGAGGACACGGCCGGACAGCAGCCGCAGGACTCCCGGGCGGGCCGCCTGCAGCAGGCGGCCGCACAGGTGGGTGAGCGCGGGCCCGGCCAGGGCGAGGCCGACGGCGGTGAGCGCCCAGCCGGCCGGCACGGCGGCGGAACCGACCACGAGGTCGCCGGGGAGGTCGAACCGCCCGGTGCCCGGGTCCCGGGCGGCATAGGTCTCGGTGGTCAGGCCGGCGGCGATGACGGCGACGCCCCACGGCAGACCGGACGGGGCCGGGACGGCGGCGGTGCCGGCGTCCGCCGGGGAGGTGCCCTGCCCCGGCAGCGCCGTACGGGCCTTCGCCGCCCGGCGGTCACCTGGCGCCGGCTCCGCGCCGGGGTCCGTCGCCACGTCCGGGCGCACCTCTCGGAGCACGTCCGGGCGTACGTCCTCGCGGGGGCGCAGTGTCAGGGCGCCGGCCGCCGACGCGGCCAGGGGGACCACCGCCAGCAGGGTCGCCGTCGCCGGGAGCGGCAGCGGGAGACCCGCCGCCAGGGCGTCGGCGAGGGCCCCGCGCGGCGGGGCGCCGGGCAGGTCGCCGCGCAGGTGCAGGAAGAGGAGGAGGGCGGCGGCGGAACCCAGGGCGCAGGACAGGGCCGTGACGAGGACGGAGAACACCCTCAGCCGGCCGGGTCCCAGGCCGACCGCCGACAGCCCGGGGCGCGGCCGGGTGCCCGGGTCCGCGCGGGCGACGGCGACGGCGAGATGCACCGTGGCCGCGACCGGCACCGCGCACCACGCGAGCCGCAGCGCGGCCGGGGCGGCGGCCCCCGGGTGCGCCAGGGCGTACCCGAACGCGCACAGCAGCAGGAAGCCGGTCGCCGCCGAGGCGGCGACGACCAGCAGTCTGCGGACCTGGACCAGTACGTGTGCCCGGCGGGCTAGACGGAGAGCGAGCACGCGGCCCGGCCTTCCGGCTCCGCGGCGGGCGGCAGGTGGACGGTCTGCACGCAACGGCCGTCCAGGAGCGCCACCGAACGGTCGGCGAGCGCCGCCGTCTCGGGCTCGGTCGTGGCCAGGACGACCGTGATGCCGTGCGAGCGGGCCGCCGCGGTGAGGGTGCGCAGCACATGGGCGCGGTCGGCCCGGTGCAGCGAGGCGGTCGGCTCGTCGGCGAAGAGGACCGTGGGGGCCGCGGCCAGGGCGCGGGCGATGGCCACCCGCTGCCGCTGGGCGACCGGCAGGACGTGCGGGCGTCTGTGCGCGCACGTGCCGATGTCGAGCCGTTCGAGCCATTCGCGGGCGGTGGTCCGGGCGGCGCGGCGTCCGACGCCGCGCAGCATCAGCGGCAGGGCGGCGTTCTCCCAGACGTTGAGCTCGGGGACGAGGTGGGGCACCGGGTCGATCCAGCCGAACCGTTCCCGGCGCAGCCGTTCGCGCCGCATCGGGCGCATCGTGTGCATCGGCCGGCTGTTGAACCAGATCTCGCCGCTCTGCGCCGGCAGCAGTCCGGACAGGCAGCTCAGCAGGGTCGTCTTGCCGCTGCCGCGCGGGCCGGTGACGGCCAGGATCTCGCCGTCGCGCACGCCTAGCGAGACGCCGGTCAGGGCTGGTGAACCGTTGTGCTGGAAGTGCAGGGCGCGTGCCCAGAGCACGTCGTTGTCCGGCGGGGCCACCATCGCGTACACCTCGCTTCAGATCCGCTGTCCCGGCCGGGTCTTCGGGCGTCTCCCGCTGCCGGGTCCCTCGTCCGGGCCCCTCCTGGGGGTCCCTCTTCCGGGGGAACGAAGACAGGGCCGATCGGTCACTGGCACGCTAGGCGGCCTCGTGGCGGGAGGCCGGACGGCACACGGCCCCGGGTCACCGTTTCCCACTCGAACGGGTGACCAGGGGCCGATGTTGATCATTCAGGACGACGATATGCCCGACGCCCGGCCGGTGCCCGGCACGCGGTGCCGCCCGGTGCCCGGTGCCCGGCGGCGTTCGGCGCCGCAGGCCGCCCGGCGTCCGGTCACAGCTTCGTCCATGCCTCCGTCAGGACCCCCCGCAGTATCTGTTCGATCTCGTCGAACGTGGACTGGTCGGAGATCAGCGGCGGGGCGAGCTGGACGACCGGGTCACCGCGGTCGTCGGCACGGCAGTACAGGCCGTTGTCGTACAGGGCCTTGGAGAGGAAGCCGTACAGGACGCGCTCGGTCTCCTCCGCGTCGAACGTCTCCTTGGTCGCCTTGTCCTTCACCAGCTCGATGCCGTAGAAGAAGCCGTTGCCGCGGACGTCGCCGACGATCGGCAGGTCGTACAGCTTCTCCAGGGTGGCGCGGAAGGCGCCCTCGTTGTCCAGGACGTGCTGGTTGAGGCCCTCCCGCTCGAACAGGTCGAGGTTGGCCAGCCCGACCGCCGCGGAGACCGGGTGGCCGCCGAAGGTGTAGCCGTGCAGGAAGGTGTTGTCGCCCTTGTAGAACGGCTCGGACAGGCGGTCGGAGATGATGCAGGCGCCGATGGGGGAGTAGCCCGAGGTCATGCCCTTGGCGCAGGTGATCATGTCCGGTACGTAGTCGAACTTGTCGCAGGCGAACATCGTGCCGAGCCGGCCGAAGGCGCAGATGACCTCGTCGGAGACGAGCAGCACGTCGTAGGTGTCGCAGATCTCACGCACCCGCCGGAAGTAGCCGGGCGGCGGCGGGAAGCAGCCGCCCGCGTTCTGCACCGGCTCCAGGAAGACGGCGGCGACGGTGTCCGGGCCCTCGAAGAGGATCTGCTGCTCGATCTGGTCGGCGGCCCAGCGGCCGAACGCCTCGGGGTCGTCCCCGAAGAGCGGAGCGCGGTACATGTTGGTGTTGGGCACCTTGTGCGCGCCCGGGACGAGCGGCTCGAAGGGCGCCTTCAGGGCGGGCAGACCGGTGATGGACAGGGCACCCTGCGGGGTGCCGTGGTAGGCCACGGCACGGGATATCACCTTGTGCTTGGTGGGCTTGCCGGTCAGCTTGAAGTACTGCTTGGCCAGCTTCCAGGCGGTCTCCACCGCCTCGCCGCCGCCGGTGGTGAAGAAGACCTTGTTCAGGTCGCCCGGCGCGTACCCGGCCAGCCGCTCGGCGAGCTCGACGGCCTTGGGGTGGGCGTAGGACCACACCGGGAAGAACGCCAGCTCCTGCGCCTGCTTGAACGCGGTCTCGGCGAGTTCCGTGCGGCCGTGGCCCGCCTGGACGACGAACAGCCCCGCCAGGCCGTCCAGGTAGCGCTTGCCCTTGTCGTCGTAGATGTAGGTGCCCTCACCGCGCACGATCGTCGGCACGGGGGCGTTCTCGTACGAGGACATGCGGGTGAAGTGCATCCACAGGTGGTCGTACGCGGACTTGCTGAGGTCCTTGGCGCTGGCGCTGCTGTCGCTGCTCACGGCTATCGGGTTCCCCACATGTAGGTCTGCTTCTTGAGCTTGAGGTAGACGAAACTCTCGGTGGAGCGCACGCCGGGGACGGCCCGGATGCGCTTGTTGATGACTTCCAGGAGGTGGTCGTCGTCCTCGCAGACGATCTCCACCATCAGGTCGAAGGACCCGGCGGTCATCACCACGTACTCGCACTCGTCCATGGCCGCCAGCGCGTCGGCGACGGCGTCCACGTCCCCCTCCACGTTGACGCCGACCATCGCCTGCCGGCGGAACCCCACCGTGAGCGGGTCCGTCACGGCGACGATCTGCATCACACCCTGGTCGAGGAGCTTCTGCACGCGCTGACGCACGGCCGCCTCGGACAGACCGACCGCCTTGCCGATCGCGGCGTACGGCCGCCGGCCGTCCTCCTGGAGCTGCTCGACGATGGCGAGGGAGACGGCGTCCAGGTGAGGGATGCCGCCGCCGTTCCGGTGCTCCCGGGAGGGGTCCTTGTGCTCTGCGCTTCGACTGGCCACCGGGTCACTGTGCACGACGTCTCGACAGTTCCGCAAGGCGTAATCGATGAAATTCGTTGTCTGGAGTGTGTGAACGTGCGGATTTCGCAGCCGTGAGGGGAGTGGGGGTGTTGAGGACGCGGAGGCAGCGACTAGGGTGGGTGTCTCAGCAAATGGACACGTGGAGAAGTCGGACACGTGACATCCGTCCGTACGCGAAACCCCCGGGAGGACCGGCAGTGAGCACCGAACTGCGTCGTCTGCGCAACCACATCGACGGCGAATTCCGCGACGCCGCCGACGGACGGACCACCGAGGTGGTCAACCCCGTGACCGGTACGGCGTACGCGACGGCGCCGCTGTCCGGGCAGGCGGACGTCGACGCCGCGATGGCCGCCGCCGCCGCGGCCTTCCCCGGCTGGCGGGACACCACCCCCGCCGAGCGCCAGAAGGCCCTGCTGAAGATCGCCGACGCGTTCGAGGAGCGCGCCGAGGAGCTCATCGCCGCCGAGGTGGAGAACACGGGCAAGCCGATCGGGCTGACCCGCACCGAGGAGATCCCGCCGATGATCGACCAGATCCGCTTCTTCGCGGGCGCGGCGCGGATGCTGGAGGGCCGCTCGGCCGGCGAGTACATGGAGGGACTGACGTCCTTCGTGCGCCGCGAGCCGATCGGCGTCTGCGCGCAGGTGGCGCCCTGGAACTACCCGATGATGATGGCCGTCTGGAAGTTCGCCCCCGCGCTCGCGGCCGGCAACACGGTCGTGCTCAAGCCGTCCGACACCACCCCCGCCTCCACGGTCCTGATCGCCGACATCATCGGTTCGATCCTGCCCAAGGGCGTCTTCAACGTGCTCTGCGGCGACCGCGACACCGGCCGCCTGATGGTCGAGCACCCGACCCCGGCGATGGCCTCCATCACCGGCTCCGTACGGGCCGGCATGTCGGTCGCCGAGTCCGCGTCCCGGGACCTGAAGCGGGTCCACCTGGAACTCGGAGGCAAGGCCCCCGTCGTCGTCTTCGAGGACACCGACATCCCCAAGGCCGTCGAGGACATCTCGGTCGCCGGGTTCTTCAACGCCGGTCAGGACTGCACGGCGGCCACCCGCGTGCTCGTCCACGAGGCCATCCACGACGAGTTCGTCGCCGCGCTCGCCAAGGCCGCCGCCGAGACGAAGACCGGGCGTCCGGACGACGAGGACGTGCTGTACGGGCCGCTGAACAACCCCCAGCAGCTCAAGCAGGTCGCCGGGTTCGTCGAGCGGCTCCCCGCGCACGCCAAGGTCGAGGCGGGCGGACACCAGGTGGGCGACGAGGGGTACTTCTACGCCCCCACCGTCGTCTCCGGGCTCGTGCAGGACGACGAGATCATCCAGCAGGAGGTCTTCGGCCCGGTCATCACCGTGCAGTCCTTCCGGGACGAGGACCAGGCGGTGGAGTGGGCCAACGGCGTCGACTACGCGCTGGCGTCGTCGGTGTGGACGAAGGACCACGGGCGGGCCATGCGGATGTCCAGGAAGCTGGACTTCGGGTGCGTGTGGATCAACACGCACATCCCGCTGGTGGCGGAGATGCCGCACGGGGGCTTCAAGAAGTCCGGCTACGGCAAGGACCTGTCGGCGTACGGGTTCGAGGACTACACGCGCGTGAAGCACGTGATGACGTCGCTCGACGTGTGACACCCGCGGCGAGCGGGGGCGTGCGCCCCCGCTCACGCCCGCGCCCGCCCGCGCCCTCAGAGGCGTTCCCGCAGCGCGTGCAGGGCGTCGACGCGGTTGGTGGTGAGCGAGTCGGCGCCCGCGGCCAGCAGACGGCGCATGGACCGCGGAGTGTCGGGGGTCCACGCCGAGAGCAGATGGCCGCTCCGGTGCACATGGACCGCCAGCTCGCGGGTGACCAGGCCGAACCGGTAGTTCAGCCAGCGCGGCCGCACCGCCTCCAGCAGCACCGGGCGCGGCGGGGCCAGGGATGTCCAGGTCAGCGCGATCTCGGCGGCCGGGTCGGTGGAGCGCACCGTGAGCATCGCGGGCGCGCCGGCGCAGTAGTACGCGCGCTCCTGCGCCTCGCACTCCCGTACGACGTCCAGTACCCGCCGCACCGACCGGGCGTCGGGGGCGCCGGGCAGGTCGATCAGCACGCGGCTGTCGGCCGTCGCCGCCAGCGCCTCGGCGAGCGTCGGCACCCCGCCGTCCGTCAGCCCGCGCACCTCCGCCGCGGACAGCGAAGCCAGCGGTCGGTCGTGCCCCCACAGCCGCGTCAGTGTGCCGTCGTGCAGAAGGACGGGGACCCCGTCCCGGGTGAGCCGCACGTCGAACTCCACCGCGTCCGCGCCCCGCCGGAGCGCGGACCGCAGCGAGTCGAGCGTGTTCTCACGGAAGCGGTAGGGATCGCCGCGGTGGGCGACGGCGGTGAAGGTCTGCATGCCGGCCATTGTGACCGGCCGCCGCCCGGTACCCCACGCCGCCCGCCGCACGGCGGGCCGTTCCGCGCCGGGCCTCAGACAGCGGCGTCCCACGCGCTCAGGTACGCGTCGATCTCCGTCGCGATGCGTACCTTGCCCGCCGGATCGAGGAAGGACGCCTCCACCGCGTTCTTCGCCAGCGCCGCGACGCCCCGCTCGTCCAGGTCCAACAGGCGCGCGGCCACCGCGTACTCCGTGTTGAGGTCGGTGCCGAACATCGGCGGGTCGTCCGAGTTCACGGTGACCAGTACGCCGGCGTCCACGAACGCCCGGATCGGATGCTCGTCGAGCGTGGCCACCGCGCGGGTGGCGATGTTCGACGTCGGGCAGACCTCCAGCGGGATGCGGTGCTCGGCCAGGTGCGCCAGCAGCTTCGGGTCGCGGGCCGAGCTGGTGCCGTGCCCGATGCGCTCGGCGCGCAGCTCGCGCAGCGCGTCCCACACCGTCTCGGGGCCGGTCGTCTCGCCGGCGTGCGGCACGGAGCGCAGACCGGCCGCGATCGCCCGGTCGAAGTACGGCTTGAACTGCGGGCGCGGCACGCCGATCTCCGGCCCGCCGAGGCCGAAGGAGACCAGCCCCTCCGGGCGGATCCGGTCGTCGGTCGCCAGCCGCGCCGTCTCCTCCGCCGACTCCAGCCCCGCCTCGCCGGGAATGTCGAAGCACCAGCGCAGCACCGTGCCGAACTCCGCCTCCGCGGACTTGCGGGCGTCCTCGATCGCGTCCATGAACGCCCGCTCGTCGATCCCCCGGCGCACGGTCGAGGAGAACGGGGTGAGGGTCAGCTCGGCGTAGCGGACCTGCTGACGGGCCAGGTCGCGGGCCACCTCGTAGGTCAGCAGCCGCACGTCCTCCGGGGTGCGGATCAGGTCGACGACGGACAGGTACACCTGGATGAAGTGGGCGAAGTCCGTGAACGTGAAGTAGTCGGCCAGGGCCTCGGGGTCACTGGGCACCTGGGAATCGGGGTGGCGGGCGGCCAACTCCGAGACGATGCGGGGGGAGGCGGACCCGACGTGGTGCACGTGCAGTTCCGCCTTGGGGAGACCGGCGATGAAGGCCCGCAGATCGCGGGCGCCGGACGTGCTGCGAAGGTCGGTGGACAAGGTCCCTCCCCGGGGAACGGCGCACCGCCTGCGCCGGTCGCGAAGGGAAGACCGCAGTGGGGCGCGGGGTGCGGGTGATCGGCTGATCGATGACTCGACGGTCATCGTAGGCGGCGGGCCGGGGAGAGGAGGGAGCGCCCCCGGCGGCCACGAGGGACGGTTGCCCTGGCCGTAGCATGACGGAACGTTTCAACAGAGGGGACCCAGCATGTCCGACGACGCGCGGGCGTCGCACACGTCCGAGGACGCCGCCGCCCCGGACCCGTGGGCGCCGCCGGACTCCGCCGGGTCCCCCGCGCCCGGAGCGGCGCCGCGCCTGGACAAGGCCGGCGACGCACCCGGCGCACACGCCTGGGCGCCCCCCGCGGGAACGGCTCCGGGGCGCGCGGACGAGGACGCCCCGGGCGCCCTGATACCCGGCTCCAGCGTGCCGCCGGCTCCGCAGGACACCGTGATCGGCCTGCCGCCGGACACGGCCGCCCCGACGCTGCCGGGAGGCACGGCACCGGCAGACTCGGTGCACGACCAGGCCACGGTGGCGGGCATGCCGCCGGTCCCCGCGCCGCACTTCTCTGCCACACCCCCGGTGCCGCCGCCGGCCCCCGCGCCGATGCCGACGCCCGGGCCGGCGGTGCCGCCGGTGGCCGGTTACCCGGCGCCGCCGTACGCGGGTGCGGGTGGTGCGGGCGGCGGCGCCGGCTACGGCGGGCACGGCGGGTACGTTCCGCCGCCACCGGTGGGGCCCGAAGGCCCCGGCCAGGTCCCGTACGGGTACCCGCAGTACCCGGGCGCGGCCGGCGGCTACGGCGGCCCGGGCTACGGGCCGCAGGCCGGACCCGGCGCCTACCCGTGGGGCGGGATGCCGCTCGCCCCCCAGAACGGGGTGAGCACCGCGTCCCTGGTGCTCGGCATCATCACGGTGGTCATCTTCTGCCTGTGGCCGGTCTCGATCCTCCTCGGCGTGCTCGCCGTGATCCTCGGGATCGTGGGGCGCCGCCGGGCCGGCCGGGGCGAGTCCACGAACCCCGGGCAGGCACTGGCGGGGATCATCTGCGGGGCGGTGGGCGCGCTGCTGGGCGTGGCCCTGATGTTGTTCATCTTCCTCGCGCCGGACGACACGGACGAGAGCCCCTGGCCTCTCGACGAGGGATACAACACCACCCTGACCCTCCCCACCCCACGCTGAGCACGGGCCTCCCGGGGGCGCGGGGAACTGCGCGAACGCCCCGACGGGCCCGCACCGACCCACGCACGGCGACCACCGACCTCAGGTGCGCGTGGGGAACTGCGCAGCCCCCCACGCGCCCGCACGAACCCCCGCCCCCCAATTCCGCCCCCCTCCGGCGGACGCCGCTCGTCACCCGCGCAACCGCTCCCTCGCCACCATCAGGGCGAAGCCCAACTCGTTCCCGCCCCGCCACCGCTCCGGATCCCCCGCCGCCTCGCCGCCCGCCGCGAGGCCGATGCCCCAGACGCGGTCCAGCGGGCTCGCCTCCACCAGCACACGCTCCCCGGTGCCGAGGAGGAACTCCCGCAGGCCCTCGTCCGCCCCGAACTTGTGCACGCTGCCCTCGACCACGATCCGGAACCGCTCGCGCCGCCACACGGCCTCGTCGAACCCCCGCACCTGCCGGCCGGCCTTCTTCGCCTGCGCCGGGTGCGGTGCCGCCAGGGCCAGCCGCTCCGCCTCCGCGTCGCCGAACAGGCGGGCCTTCGCGGCCATCATCCAGTGCTCCGCCGTCGCGTACCCGACGCCGTCCACGGTGAACGGCGAGGGCCACCACTGGCTCAGACAGCTCGCCCCCAGGTGCCCGCCGGGCCGCTCCTGGTGGCCCCAGAAGTACAGGTACTTCACGCGCGCCCCCGCGCGGACCGCCGTCAGCAGGGCGTCCCGGGAAGCGATCGTCGTCGTCATGCGGGCGAGTCTGGCAGGGCCCTCGGGAACATCGGAACGGGAATCAGCGGTAGCGGGGCGATCTTGATTCCGGTTCGGTGAGGTGGACCACCGACCACCGACCACCGAGCAGACCCGAACGATTCGGGGTCCCGCACCGTCTCATTGTGCGGGGGCCGGTCAGGCGGCCGGCACGGTGCCGGGCTGGTCATGCGCATTTGCCGCCGCGTTGATCTGCTCTGTGCCCGCCTGGGTGAGGAAGACCCACGTCCCGTAGACGCCCCACGTGAGGCCGAGCAGCGCACTCGCGGCGTAGAAGCCCATTCCGTCGGTGGAGCCGACAGTGGCGAACAGTCCGGCGGCGGCGATGCCCGCGGCGAACACGACGAGCGCGACGACGAGGAGGGGCCGCGCACGGTGGGACGTGCCACGGCGGGCCGCGTGGTCGAGCACCGAGAGCAGACTTGCGCTCGCTGCCGCGGCGACCAGCAGTTCGACCCCGAGCGCCCAGGTCGGCTGCGGCAGGGTGACCAGCGATGCGGTGACTGTGGTTGTCAGGAACAGGGAGACGGTCTGCGCGGCGCGGTTGCGGTATTCCTGGGAGGTGGCGACGACGTCGAAGCGGAAGGCGACAACGATGAACGTGAGGCCGGTGAGGCCGGCGGCGCTTCCGCCGACGGTTGCGGCGAACGTGGTCCACATGGCGGTTGCTCCTGTGCGATCTGCGCTGGGGTGAAAGGTCTCGGTGCGCTGAGGTGCGGTGGGCGGCGGCCCTCGCGCCGCCGCCCACCTCGCGGAACTACCTCGTTTCGACCATGGCCATCGGGTTCTCACCGTTCTCCAGGGCGTTCACCGCGTTCTTCCAGGACGGGTCGGCCGCATAGAGCCGGCTGCGCAAGTAGGCCCACACGAGAGCCCGCAGGGTCGCCACGCGCTCGGGATTCTCGTCGTCCGTCTCTGCCGCGTCGTATCCGGAAATGCCACCGAAGATGTGACCGGCGCCGTACATGGTCACCATGGTCTTGTTTCCGCCGGGGCTGGCCGAGTAGGCGTCAGCACGGTAGCTGAGCCGATCGGAGAAGTTGGGGTTGAGGTCCTGATCGCCCACGATGATCAGGCCGGTGCCTGTCATCTGCTCGAAGTCGGTGTAATACAGCACCGGGTAGTTCGTCCTGGCCCACTCGGCGAAGTGCTCGTCGTTGCCGATGCCCGGAGCTCCGATGAGCACTCCCGCCTTGACACGAGAGTCGGAGAGGTCCTTCGGCCGGTCGTCGTCCGGGTCCAGCATCCGGGCTCCGAGGAGGAGAGAGACGGTGTTGCCGCCCAGGGAGTGTCCTACGGCGCCGACACGGTCCCTGTCGATCCGCCGTTCGGCAAGACCGGGGACGGCGGCCTCGATGTCGTCGAGGCGGTCGAGGATGTTGTGCATGTCGGTGGCGCGGTCACGCCAGAACAGGGGCGCGTCCTTGAGGTCGGTATCGCGCAGACCGAGGGCCGTCGAGTCCAGGTGGGTCGGCTGGATGACCGCGAACCCGTGGGCGGCGAAGAAGTTCGCCAGCGGCCCGTAGCCGTTGTAGGAGGACAGGAAGTTCGCCGGCCCGTGCCCGTGGGACAGGAGAATGAGCGGCAGATCGGTGCCGTTCGCGGGGATCGACACCTTGACCTGCAGCGGCACGGGCCGGCCGGGAACGTCGAGGGTGACGGGGTGGTAAGTGAGGACGGGTTGCGACGCGTTGACCGGGATGTCGGCGGCGTCGCTGTACGGTTTGCTCATCGGAGCCCTCTCAAGAGTCGGTGTCGACATAGCGCTTGTCGCAACTGGCGGTAGGCCTTTGATCGGCGGTCGTGGCCGTGAGCCTGATGGTTCAGGGCCCCAGCCCGGCACCTGGGGCGGTGTGGACGGTGATCCCCGCAGTGGTGCACAGATCTCGGCAGGTGCTCGTCCCGCGGTCTGACGGCGGGGGAGGGCGACTGGCTCAACCTTCGACTGTCGTGCCTCCCTGGCCCGACGGAAGCGCTTGTCCTGACGGAAACTGTAAGATCGATCGAACAAGCCGAACTAGGGCGAAAATGACATGGCCGAATCCGCGATCGATGGGCGCCGAAGAGCACGGTTCGGAGTCGAGAGCCTGGTTGTGCGCGTGGCCGATGGTGACTTCCCGACCGCTGTGAACGGCGGGTACACCGTCAAGATCACGCATGGCGGCTCCGCACCCCCTTTCCAGTACCTCGGGCGAACCCAAGGGCCCCCCGTTCCTGGCGCGGTGACGGTGATCGAGCCCCATGAGGTCGTGAGCTGCCTCGAACAGGACAAAGCCGACGCTGACGGCCAGGCCATTGTGCAACTGATGTTCCTTGACGCCGCTCTCATGCCCCTCGGCACAGGCCGGCCGCGCTTTCACGAGGTGACCTATTCGGACCGCGGCCTCTTCGACGGCATCGCTGCGCTGCACAGGGATCTGGCGCACGGCGAGGACGAGTTGGATCTCGAGTCGTCGCTGATCCACTTGCTGAACGTCCTGCTCGCCAGGCATGCGGATGCACCCGACGCAGCGAGTCCGACACTTCGTCCTCGAGCGCTTGATCGAGTACGAGAGATGCTGCACAGCCAACTGGACTCCAACATCAAGCTCGACGACCTCGCGGCAGTCGCCGGTTGCAGCAAACGCCATCTGATCAGGAGTTTCCGGCAGGCCTACGGGGTCCCACCGCACCACTACCGGACCCTGTTGCGCTTGGCCGACGCCAAGTCCATGCTGATCGCGGGACGATCCGTGGCAGAGACCGCCGCCGAGCTCGGTTACTGTGACCAGAGCCAGCTCAACCGTCACTTCAGGCGGCGGTTCGGCATGAGCGCAGGCGGCTATGCCAGGACCGTGCGGTAGACCTGCGATGTCTTGGCCGGACCGCCACTTTGCCGGCCTCCAGGGAAAGCGCTGACCGGTTCGGGGCGCCTCTGACGTCCGCATCCGCCATGACGGCGTCGAACGACCATGGCACCTCAAAGGCGGTGCCCCCCTCGGGCAGGAACGCGACCCCGCTCGACGCGCTCGCCGGGCACGGCATCCCGAGGGACAGGATCCGCAGCGAGAGGACCAGCACCCGGGCGCTGGTCCGGCCCGCCTTCGAGGAGGCGCTGAAGACCGCGCGGGAGGTCAAGACGTACGCCGCCCACTGCCGGGTCGTCTTCACCGCCTACGTGATGAAGAGGCCGGGCCGCGACGCCGCCGGGTTCACCGTGCCCGCCGACCACCTCACCGCCCACGGCCGGCCGGCAGAGAGCCACGACGGCTCCCCACCCCTTTCCGCCGCCCCCGCACCCGCCTCCTCGACAGATTCCGTCGCTTAACCAAAAGGCAACAACGGAATCACTTGTTGACGACAGCTTGCTCTGTCAGGATCGGCACCCATATCGAGATTCGGCCACGCCATTCCATCGCGGGGACTCGGAGGAGAGCGGTATGCGGCATCCCGACATACACCCCGAAGCGCACCCGGCCGGTCCGCGCGCCCACGCCCTCCGCACGGTGCGGGAACGTTTCTTGGACGGTGCCCAGTACCTCGCCGGCGCCCCCGCGCACGGCACCTCCGGCCGCGAGCACGCGGTGGTCGACCCCGCGACCGGCGAGGAGATCCACCGCTTCGCCCTGGCCGGCCCGGCCGACGTCGACCGCGCCGTCGCCGCCGCCCGCGCCGCCCTCCCGGGGTGGGCCGGCGCCACCCCGGGCGAGCGCTCCGACGCCCTGCACCGCTTCGCCGCCGTGCTCGCCGACCGCGCCGAGGAGCTGGCCCTCGTCGAGTCCCTGCAGTGCGGCAAGCCGCTCAAGCTGACCCGCGAGTTCGACGTCCCCGGCACCGTCGACAACGCCGCCTTCTTCGCGGGCGCCGCCCGTCACCCGCAGGGCCTCGCCGCGGGGGAGTACTCCGGCGACCACACCTCGTACGTGCGCCGCGAACCCGTCGGCGTCATCGGCTCGGTCGCGCCCTGGAACTACCCGCTGCAGATGGCCGCCTGGAAGATCCTCCCGGCCGTCGCCGCGGGCAACACGATCGTCCTCAAGCCCGCCGAGCTCACCCCGCTGACCTCGCTCCTCTTCGCCCACGCGGCCACGGAGGCCGGTATTCCGGACGGCGTGATCAACGTCGTCACCGGCACCGGAGCGGAGGCCGGGGAGCACCTCGTGGCCCACCCGGACGTGGCGATGGTGTCGTTCACCGGGTCCACGGCCGTCGGGAAGCGAGTCGCCGCGCTCGCGACCGCCGGGGTCAAGCGGCTGCACCTGGAGCTCGGCGGCAAGGCGCCCTTCGTCGTCTTCGACGACGCCGACCTGGAGGCCGCCGTGCACGGCGCGGTCGCCGGTGCGCTGATCAACACCGGCCAGGACTGCACGGCCGCCACCCGCGCCTATGTGCAGCGGCCGCTGTACGAGGAGTTCACCGCCCGGACCGCCGCCCTCATGGAGACCGTCCGTCTCGGCGACCCGTTCGCCCCCGGCACCGACCTCGGCCCGCTGATCTCCACCGCCCAGCGCGACCGCGTCGCCGGCTTCGTCGACCGGGCCCGCGCCCACGCGCGCGTGGTGACCGGCGGCGAGGCCCCGGGCGGCGCTCTCGCCCGGGGCGCCTACTACCGGCCCACGCTTGTCACCGGCGCCGCCCAGGACAGCGAGATCGTCCAGCGGGAGCTGTTCGGACCCGTACTGGTCGTGCTGCCGTTCGACTCCGACGACGAGGGTCTGCGGCTCGCCAACGACACCCCCTACGGGCTGGCCGCCTCCGCGTGGACCCGGGACGTGCACCGGGCGCACCGCGCCACCCGGGAGCTGCGGGCGGGCTGCGTCTGGGTCAACGACCACATCCCGATCATCAGCGAGATGCCGCACGGCGGTTACGCCGCCTCCGGCTTCGGCAAGGACATGTCCTCGTACTCGTTCGAGGAGTACACACAGGTCAAACACGTCATGTTCGACAATACGGCGGTGGCTCGGAAGGACTGGCACCGCACGGTCTTCGGAGACCGGCCCTAGACGACCACCGCATCACCGAAGCCACCGGATCCCCCGGACTCACCGCCCCCAGCCACCGGACCAGGAAGGCCACCACACGTATGGAGCAGTACGAGCCCGACCGCCTGTCCCCGACCCAGGTGGCCGCCGTGCGGCGCAGTTTCGTGAGCGGCAGGGCCGCCCTGACCCGCCGCTCACTGCTGCGGGCGTCCGCGGGCGGCGCGCTCGCGGTCGGTGGCCCGGCGGCCCTGACCGGGTGCGGCATCCCCGCCGCCGGCAAGACCCAGGGCACGGTCACCTCGGACGACCACTCGGCCAAGGAGAGGACCGTCAGCTTCTCCAACTGGCCCGAGTACGTCGACGTCGACGACAGCGGCAAGCACCGGCCCACCCTGGAGGCGTTCACCAAGCGCACCGGCATCGCCGTCGAGTACACCGAGGACATCAACGACAACAACGAGTTCTTCGGCAAGATCAAGCCGCAGCTCGCCGCGGGCCAGGACACCGGCCGCGACCTCATCGTCCTCACCGACTGGCTGGCCGCCCGGCTGATCCGCCTCGGCTGGGTGCAGAAGCTCGACCCCTCCCACCTGCCGCACGCCTACACCAACCTGGCGGCGCAGTTCCGCGATCCCGACTGGGACCCCGGCCACGCCTATTCGTATCCCTGGCAGGGCGTGTTCACCGTGCTCGCCTACAACAAGAAGGCGCTCGACGGCATCGAGGTGAAGTCGGTCTCCGACCTGCTGGACAACGGCCGGCTCAAGGGCCGCGTCGGATTCCTCTCCGAGATGCGCGACTCCATCGGGATGACCCTCCTCGACATGGGCAAGGACCCCGCCAAGGTCACCGACGACGACTACGACGCGGCCACCGCCCGTCTCCAACGGGCCGTCGACAAGGGGCAGATCCGCCGCTTCACCGGCAACGACTACACCTCCGACCTCGCCAAGGGCGACCTGGCCGCCTGCGTCGCCTGGGGCGGCGACATCGTCCAGCTCCAGGCCGACAACCCCGACATCGGCTACCTCGTCCCCGACAGCGGCTACATGATGTCGACCGACAACCTCCTCGTTCCCAACAAGGCGCGCCACAGGACCAACGCCGAACGGCTCATCGACTACTACTACGAACTGGAACCGGCGGCCGAGCTCGCCGCATACGTCAACTACGTGACGCCGGTCGACGGCGTGAAGCCGTATCTGGCGAAGCTCGACAAGGACGCGGCGAACAACCCGCTGATCGTCCCCGACAAGGTCACGGCCGCCCGGGCCCACGCCTTCCGCGCCCTGTCGCAGAAGGAAGAGACCGCCTACGAAGGCAGGTTCGCGAAGCTGACGGGGGCGTGAGGACCACCATGACCACCACGAGGACCACGAAAACCACGAAGACCACGACCGCCACGACGGGGACGACGAAGTCGGGCGAGCGCGGCGACGTCCGCCTGACCGGCATAGGCAGGACCTACGGGTCCTTCACCGCCGTCCACCCGCTCGACCTCACCGTCCCCGAGGGCTCCTTCTTCGCCCTCCTCGGCGCCTCCGGCTGCGGCAAGACCACCACCCTGCGCATGATCGCCGGCCTGGAGGAGCCGACCAGCGGCACCGTGCACCTCGGCGAGCAGGACGTGACGCGTCTGCCCGCGTACAAGCGGCCGGTCAACACCGTCTTCCAGTCCTACGCACTCTTCCCGCACCTCGACATCTTCGAGAACGTCGCCTTCGGACTGCGCCGCCGCGGCATCAAGAGCGTGAAGAAGCAGGTCGGCGAGATGCTGGACCTCGTCCAGCTCGGCGAGCAGGCCCGCAAGAAGCCGCACCAGCTCTCCGGCGGCCAGCAACAGCGCGTCGCCGTCGCCCGCGCGCTCATCAACCACCCCAAGGTGCTCCTCCTCGACGAGCCTCTCGGTGCCCTCGATCTCAAGCTGCGCCGCCAGATGCAGCTCGAACTCAAGCGGATCCAGACCGAGGTAGGCATCACCTTCGTGCACGTCACCCACGACCAGGAGGAGGCCATGACGATGGCCGACACGGTCGCCGTGATGAACGCCGGCCGCGTCGAACAGCTCGGCCCGCCCACCGACCTCTACGAGAACCCGCGCACCACGTTCGTCGCCAACTTCCTCGGCACCTCCAACCTCATCACCGCCGAGACCGACTCCGCCTCCGGCGACGACCTCGTGGTGAAGGCCGGCGACCGCACGCTCTTCCTGCCCCGCGCACGCTGCTCCGCGCCCACGGCGAACGGCGGCAAGGTGCTCGTCGGGGTCCGCCCGGAGAAGATCTCCCTCACCCACGCCGACGACGCCGGCGCGATCCCGGACGGCCGCAACCGCGTCACCGGCCGCATCGCCCACTCCAGTTTCATCGGCGTCTCCACCCAGTACGTCGTGGACAGCCCCGTCTGCCCCGGCTTCGAGGTCTACGCCCAGAACATCGACCGTGACCCCCGCCTCGTGCCCGGCGCCGAGGTCGTCCTGCACTGGAATCCCGCGCACACCTTCGGGCTCGACGCCGCGCAGTCCCCGCTCGCCGGAACGGCCGAGGACGCGGCCGCCGGCGGGGAAGGGACGGCCGCCCGATGACCACCCTCACCGAGGCGCCCCCGCCGCTCGCGCCCGCCCCGCCCACCGAGCGGCCCCCGCGCCGCCGGGGCCGCTGGACGCCGTACTGGCTGCTGCTCCCCGGCATCCTGTGGCTGTGCGTGTTCTTCGCGCTGCCGATGATCTACCAGGCCTCCACCTCCGTGCAGACCGGCTCCCTGGAGGACGGCTACCAGGTCACCTGGCACTTCGCGGCCTACTGGGACGCGCTCCAGGCGTACTGGCCGCAGTTCCTGCGCTCGGTGCTCTACGCCGCGTCCGCCACCGTGCTCTGCCTGGTGCTGGGCTACCCGCTCGCCTACCTCATCGCGTTCCGCGCGGGCCGCTGGCGCAACCTGGTGATGATCCTCGTCATCGCCCCGTTCTTCACCAGCTTCCTGATCCGCACCCTCGCCTGGAAGACGATCCTCGCCGACGGCGGCCCCGTCGTCGGCGCGCTCGACTCGCTGCACGTGCTGTCCGTCACCAACTGGCTCGGCATGACCGACGGCCACCGCGTGCTCGCCACCCCGCTCGCGGTGGTGTGCGGACTGACGTACAACTTCCTGCCGTTCATGGTGCTGCCGCTCTACACCTCGCTGGAGCGGATCGACGGCCGGCTGCACGAGGCGGCCGGCGACCTGTACGCCACCCCGTTCACCACCTTCCGCAGGGTCACCTTCCCGCTGTCCATGCCCGGCGTCGTCTCCGGCACCCTGCTCACCTTCATCCCGGCCAGCGGCGACTACGTCAACTCCGAACTGCTCGGCTCCACCAACACGCAGATGATCGGCAACGTCATCCAGAGCCAGTTCCTGCGGATCCTGGACTACCCGACGGCGGCCGCGCTGTCGTTCCTGCTGATGGCCGCGATCCTGATCATGGTCACCCTCTACATCCGACGGTCCGGGACGGAGGATCTGGTCTAGATGACTCCCAGAACTCTCACAGCATCCAAGACCCCCAAGGCCCCCCTGCGGTGGCTCAGACGCAACCTCGTCGTCCTCGCGGGGCTGCTGACCCTCGGCTACCTGCTGCTGCCCAACGTCGTCGTCACCGTCTTCTCCTTCAACGCACCCCAGGGCCGCTACAACTACGCCTGGCACGAGTTCTCCACCGACGCCTGGCGGCAGCCGTGCGGTGTCGCCGGGATGTGCGGCTCGCTGTCGCTGAGCCTGCGGATCGCCGTGTGGGCCACGCTCGGCGCGACCGTGCTCGGCACGATGATCGCCTTCGCCCTCGTCCGCTACCGGTTCCGGGCGCGCGGGCCGGTCAACTCCCTGATCTTCCTGCCGATGGCCATGCCCGAGGTGGTGATGGGCGCCTCGCTGCTCACCCTCTTCCTCAACCTGGGCGCGCGGCTCGGCTTCTGGACCATCCTGATCGCCCACATCATGTTCTGCCTGAGCTTCGTCGTCACCGCCGTCAAGGCCCGGGTGATGTCGATGGACCCCCGCCTCGAACAGGCCGCCCAGGACCTCTACGCCGGGCCCGCGCAGACCTTCCTGCGGGTCACCCTGCCCATCGCCGCCCCCGGCATCGCCGCCGGCGCGCTGCTCGCCTTCGCGCTCTCCTTCGACGACTTCATCATCACCAACTTCAACGCCGGCTCCACCGTCACCTTCCCCATGTTCGTATGGGGCTCGGCCCAGCGCGGCACGCCCGTCCAGATCAACGTCATCGGCACGGCCATGTTCCTCGTCGCCGTGGTGTGCGTGCTGGGCGCGATGGCCGTCGGCAACCGGCGCGGGCGCCGTGCCGCCTGAGACGTCCGGCGACGACCGGGATGCCCGTAAGACACGTGATTCCGTAGGGAGTTGACATCATGGCCCCAAGTGCCATGACCCCCGGGACCCCCGGTGCCACGGGTCCGTGGACCCGGTCCCTGGCCGGTGCCCGGCCCGTCCCGTACTGGCTCGACGACCCGGACCGGCCGGACCCCGAGCCCGCGCTCACCACCGCCGAAGCGTGCGACCTGCTGGTCGTCGGCGGCGGCTACAGCGGGCTGTGGACCGCGCTGCTCGCCAAGGAACGCGACCCCGCCCGCGACGTCGTCCTGCTGGAGGGCCGGGAGACCGGCTGGGCCGCCTCCGGACGCAACGGCGGCTTCTGCGCCGCCTCCCTCACCCACGGCACGGCCAACGGCCTGGCCCGCTGGCCGCGCGAGATCCACCGGTTGGAGGAACTCGGCGCGCGCAACCTCGACGAGATCGAGGAGGCCGTCACCCGGTACGGCCTCGACTGCGACTTCGAGCGCACCGGCGAGATCGACGTCGCCACCGCCCCGCACCAGGCCGCCGAACTGCGCGCCCGGCACGCCGAGGCCCGCCGCCACGGCCTGGACGAGGGCGTGGAGTACCTCGACGCGGCACAGGTGCGGGCGCGGGTCGACTCGCCGACCTTCCTCGGCGGACTGCACGACCCGCGCGGCGTCGCCCTCGTCGACCCGGCCAGGCTGACCTGGGGGCTGAAGCGGGCCTGCCTCGATGCGGGGGTGCGCCTCTACGAGCACACGCCGGCGCTCACGCTGCGGCAGTACGGCGCGGGCATGGCCGTGCGCACCCCCTACGGGTCCGTGCGCGCCCGGCGGGTGGCGCTCGGCACCAACGTCTTCCCCAGCCTCGTGCGCCGGGTGCGGCCGTACACCGTGCCGGTCTACGACTACGCCCTGATGACCGAACCGCTCGATCCCACCCGGCTCGCCTCGATCGGCTGGACCGGACGCCAGGGGCTCGGAGACAGCGCCAACCGGTTCCACTACTTCCGGCTCACCGCCGACAACCGGATCCTGTGGGGCGGCTACGACGCGGTCTACCCGTACGGCGGCCGGGTGCGCGCCGAGTACGACCACCGGCCGCCGACGTACGCCAGACTCGCCCGGCACTTCTTCACCTGCTTCCCGCAGCTCGAGGGCGTCCGCTTCACCCACGCGTGGGGAGGCGCGATCGACACGTGCTCCCGCTTCTCGGCGTTCTTCGGCACCGCGCACGGGGGACGGGTGGCGTACGCCGCCGGGTACACCGGGCTCGGCGTGGGCGCGACCCGGTTCGGGGCGCAGGTGATGCTGGACCTGCTGGCGGGGGAGCGGACGGAGCGGACGGAACTGGAGATGGTGCGGAGGAGGCCCGTGCCGTTCCCGCCCGAGCCGTTCGCCTGGGCGGGGATCACGTTGACGAAGTGGTCGCTGGCACGGGCGGACGCGGGTGGGGGGCGTCGGAACGGGTGGCTGCGGGTGCTGGACCGGCTGGGGCTGGGGTTCGACAGCTAGTAGTGCTTCGTTACGTGGAGTGATCTCGGCTGATCGTGGGCAGCTTCCTGGAGTGAGGTTGGGGGAGGTGGAACGGCTCCGGGGCGAGTTGGCGGAGTTCGTTGCCGATGTGTTCGGGTCGTTTCCGCGGCGGGATCAGCGGCGGTGGGGCGAGTGCTATCTGCGAGGCTTGATGCTCGACGGCCGGCGCAAGTCCATCCAGCCGATGGCCGAGCGTCTGCCGGACGGGAACATGCAGGCCCTGCAGCAGTTCGTGAACCAGTCGCCGTGGGATCCGTTACCGGTCAGGCGGCGGATCGCCGAGTGGTTGTGCGAGGCCATCCGCCCTGAGGTGTGGGTGATCGACGACGTGTCGTTCCCCAAGTGCGGCAAGGCGTCGGTCGGGGTGGCCCGCCAGTACTGCGGAGCGGTCGGCAAGCGGGCGAACTGCCAGGTCGCGGTCAGTGTCCATGCCGCCACCGACACCGCCTCGTGCCCGTTGGAGTGGCAGTTGTATCTGCCGCGTGAGTGGACGGACGAGCCGGACCGGTGCCGCAGGGCAGGAGTCCCCGACGAGGTGGTGCACCGGGAGAAGTGGCGTCTGGCGCTCGGCCTGCTGGACACGCTCGCCCAGTGGCGGCTGAAGGCTCCGGTCGTGGTCGCCGACGCCGGCTACGGCGTCAGCACCCTGTTCCGGCTCGGCCTCCAGACGCGAGGGCTGTCCTATGTCCTGGCCCTGAACGGGAAGGAAGTCGCCCACCCCGAGGATGCCGTGCCGCACCAGCCTGCTTATGGCGGGCTCGGACCACCCACCCTTCCCCGTTACCGCACCCCACCACAAGCCGTCTGCGTCCTCGCCGCACAGGCGGGTGCGGAGCGGTTCACCGAGGTGGCCTGGAGGCAGGGCAGCAAAGACGCGATGACCTCACGGTTCGCGGTCCTGACAGTACGGCCCGCGGGCAAGCAGTCCCTGGCCGCGGCTCAGGAGGCCGGCGGCGGCCGCAACCGGTGGGACGGCGTCCTGCCCGTCCAGACGCTCCTCATCGAGTGGCCGGACGGCCAGGACACCCCGACGGACTACTGGATATCGAACCTGCCCGCCACCACACCCGTCACCGACCTGGTGCGGTGGGCGAAGATGCGCCGGCGGATCGAGCACGACTACCGCGAGCTCAAGCACGGCCTGGGCCTGGACCACTTCGAGGGCCGCACCTGGCGCGGCTGGCACCACCACGTCACCCTCGTCACCGCCGCCCAGGCCTTCCTCACCCTCCGGCGGCACGACCCAAAAGCCCACACACCGGCCTGACCCTCTACCAAGTCCTCGACGTTCTTCAGGACCTGCTGAGGTGCTGGACCGGTACCTGCACCACCTGCGGACGACCCCTGCCCAGCCCACGAACCCGCCGCAGACAGCCCAGAACCTGACGAAGCACTACTAGGGCCTCTCGTTCGGATCATTCCGGCGTCGCGGGGGCCGGTACGCGCCTGTGCGGCGTTGTCGTCGGTTGCCGGGGCTCCGCCCTGGCGCCCTCCTCCGCCTCGCAGCCGCACGCACCGGACCCCGCTCGGGTCGGTCGAAGACGCACCGCGCCTCCCAGCCGGCCTGATCCGGACGAAAGTCCCTAGCGCCGGCCGCCGAGCCCCTCGGGGGCTGCGCCCCCTGACCCCCGGGGTGTGTTGTCGGCCGCCGGCCGGTGGGGCTCCTCGCGCGGTTCCCCGCGCCCCTGAAGGCTGGGGGTGCCCCCTTGCTCCGTAGGGCTGCGTGGGCGCGACCGGCCGTCGATCACCCGCGCGAAGCCGATCAGAAGTACCGCCCCCACACACCAGCTCGCCGCCACGTCCACCGGCCAGTGGTACCCCCGGCGCACCAACCCGTAGGAGACGCCGAGCGTCAGCGCGGTGCACACGGTGAGAGTCGCCCGGCGTGCCCATCGCGCGGTGAGGAGTGGGACGAGCAGCAGGGCCACCGCCCCGTACGCCACCATCGCCGTCGCCGTGTGCCCGGACGGGTAGTAGCCCGTCCCCGCCGGGACCGCGGGCGTACCGGGCCGCTCCGTCCAGTTCTTGAACGGGACGACGACCGCCGGCACCGCCGCCATCAGCAGCAGCGCGGCACAGGGCCGCAGCCACCACCGGTCTGTACCAGTGGCGCGGAGCCGCCACGCGGCCCACCCCGCGCACAGCACGAGCACCGGAACGGCGACCTGGACATTGCCGAGATCGGAGAGGAGCTCGGAGAGGCGGTCGGGGTGGACCAGCGTCCGGCTGAGCCGCGCGTCGGCGCGCAACAAGGGGCCGTCGACCAGAACCTGCCAGGTCAGAAGGGTGAACAGCAGGGCCGGGACGGCGAGCAGCGCGACGAACCGAGGGGTGGAGAGGGAGGGGGGAAAGAGGCCGGCCGACCCGGAACAGGGGGGGGAGGTTCCGGGCCGGCCGTCCGGACCGGTGTGCCGCCCGCCCCGGGGGGTGTGGGACGAGCGGCCATCCGATCGGTGAGGAGATCCGGGGCCGGGGGCCCCGGGTGTGTGCGCGAGGGCACGACCAGGTCGAAGCCGGGAAGGCCACGGCCGGGACTCGTCCACAGTGCCCTGTGGACGGGGTGTATCTCTCATCTGGGGAGAACCTACGGCAGCCGGGGGGCTCGTGGCACCCGGAAAGCCGGGACGCCATGCACCTTGCACACGTTCTTCACGTGCGTGGACACGGGTTCGACAGACGTGCGGAGCATGGATCAGATGCGCGCGAACGCCTGCTCGATGATGTCGAGGCCCTCGGTGAGCAGTTCCTCGCCGATGACGAGCGGCGGCAGGAAGCGCAGCACGTTGCCGTAGGTGCCACAGGTCAGGACCAGTAGACCCTCGGCGTGGCAGGCCTTGGCCAGCGCGGCGGTCGCCTCGGGGTCCGGCTCCTTGGTGGCGCGGTCCTTGACCAGTTCGATCGCGATCATCGCGCCCCGGCCGCGGACGTCGCCGATGACCTCGTACTTCTCGGCCATCGCGGTGAGGCGCGGCTTCATGACCGCCTCGATTCTCTTGGCCCGCGCGTTGAGGTCCTGCTCCTTCATGGTCTCGATCGCGCCCAGCGCGCCCGCGCAGGCGACCGGGTTGCCGCCGTAGGTGCCGCCGAGGCCGCCCGCGTGCGCGGCGTCCATGATCTCGGCACGGCCGGTGACGGCGGCGAGCGGGAGACCGCCCGCGATGCCCTTGGCGGTGGTGATCAGGTCCGGGACGATGCCCTCGTCCTCGCAGGCGAACCACTGGCCCGTGCGGCAGAAGCCGGACTGGATCTCGTCGGCGACGAAGACGATGCCGTTGTCCGCGGCGAACTGCCGGATCGCGGGCAGGAAGCCCTTGGCCGGCTCGATGAAGCCGCCCTCGCCGAGCACCGGCTCGATGATGATCGCGGCCACGTTGTCCGCGCCCACCTGCTTGCTGATCTCGTCGATCGCCTGCGCGGCGGCCTCGGGGCCCGCGTTCTCCGGGCCGGTCGGCCAGCGGTAGCCGTAGGCCACCGGCACCCGGTACACCTCGGGGGCGAACGGGCCGAAGCCGTGCTTGTACGGCATGTTCTTCGCGGTCAGCGCCATGGTGAGGTTGGTGCGGCCGTGGTAGCCGTGGTCGAAGACGACGACGGCCTGCCGCTTGGTGTACGCCCGCGCGATCTTCACGGCGTTCTCGACGGCCTCGGCGCCCGAGTTGAACAGCGCCGACTTCTTGGCGTGGTCGCCCGGGGTCAGCTCGGCCAGCGCCTCGGCGACGGCGACGTACCCCTCGTACGGCGTGACCATGAAACAGGTGTGGGTGAAGTCGGCGAGCTGCGCGGACGCCCGGCGCACGACGGCCTCCGCGGAGGCGCCGACGCTGGTGACCGCGATGCCGGAGCCGAAGTCGATCAGACGGTTGCCGTCGACGTCCTCGATGATGCCGCCGCCGGCCCGGGTGACGAAGACGGGCAGGGTCGAGCCCACGCCCCGGGCCACCGCGGCCGTGCGGCGGGCCTGCAGCTCCTGCGACTTCGGGCCCGGAATGGCCGTGGCGAGGTGGCGCTCCTGCGGAAGTGCGGTCATGGGGGGCTCCAGGGTGGTCGTGCTCCGACGGGCGGTGTGCGGACGTGCGGCTTCTTTCTTCCGCAGGCTAGGTCCGGGGCCGGGAGGTGGGCATGCTCCATGTGGGCGTTTTCCGCGCCGGCCGTTGTCCGTGGTGGACATGGCCGCGGGCCCGGCGGTGTGAGCGGTGGCCCGCGCCTGGCGGGGCGTTAGATTGACGTGCTGATGGTGGATGGAGCGGCAACCCAGGGGGCAACGGCCATGGACAGCGACGGTACCCAGGACGCGCGGGGCACGGAGGCCCACCCCGTGCCGCGCCCGGCAGGCCCGCCCGGCACGCCCCCGCGGCCGAGCCGGGCACCGGCGGTGCCCCCGCACCCCGGCACGGGGCCAGGGCCGGGCGCGTCCCCTTACTCCGGTACGGGGCCGGTCGCGTCCTCGTATCCCGGCGCGGCGCCCGGTGCGTCCCCGTACCCCGGCGCGGCGCCCGGTGTTCCGCCCGTTCCCGCTCAGGCTTCCGGCGCCCCCTCCACCGTCGCCGCCTGGCTCGACGAGGACAGGCCGGCCGCGCGGCCCGGGATCTGGCGGTTCGGACACCGCACCAAGGAGGTCCGGGAACGGCTCGCTCCGGTCACCGTGGCGGGCCTGCTGATCCCGCTCGTCGCCGCGATCGGCGTCTGGTCGATGTGGGAGCGCGGCTACCTGCCGTACAAGGGCACCATCCTGCGGATGTTCTCGCCGAACGACTGGTGGTGGCCGCTCACGGTGTCCTCGCCCCGGCCGGTCGAGGGCTGGAACCCGGGAGTCCTCCCCGGCGAGCACTACCTGGTGGTCGCCGACGGGGTCTTCTTCGGCCTGCTGGTGTGCGCCGTGGCCATGCTCGGGAGCTGGCGCGCCATCCTCCGCCACTACATGGACCGTCTCTCCCCGCCGGTACGCGTCCTCGCCTCCGCCGGACTCGCCCTCGTGGCCCTCAGCCTCGTCTTCCCCGAGGCGTTCCCCGGCGTCGGATGGTCCGCCGTGCCGGTCGTCGACCCGCTGCTGTCCCTCTTCGTACTGCTCACCGACGGCTACGAGCTCATGGCCTCGGCCCTGTTCACGTACACGCTGTACACGGTCATCACGCTGCTCGTGGTGTGGCCGTTCGCCCGCCTGGGGAACTGGCGGGACTACGCGCGCGAGCTGCTCGCCCGGCCGGGGCCGGACAGCGCCCCCGGCGCCCTCCCCGTCGTCCGCCCCCGCTCCCACTGGCCCCTGCTGCGCGACGCGGGCCAGTACGACATCGCCGACCTGCTCACCGCCGAGGTCGCCGGCGGGCGGATGAACGACGTCGACTGCGTCCGCGTCGAACACGCCTTCGAGACCGCCCGGCGCGACGCCGGGCTGGGCGCGTTCCGCGACAGCGTGCTGCGCCGGGGCGGCGCCGCCGCGACACACCCCTCCGGCGCCCGGGACCTGCCGCGCCGCACCGCCCGGCACGACCTGCTCACCGGCCAGGTGCGGATCGGCCGCTGGGCGGAGTCCGAACGCACCCCGCACTCCTACCGGGAGGCCGGCGCGGCCCTCGGCCCGGACGTGCTCGGCACCTCGCTCCTCGCCGTCGGCCCCTCCGGGTCCGGCAAGACCCGCACCCTCGTCGAACCGGTCACCGAGTCGCTCGCGCTGCAGGCGCTCACCGGGTCCTGCGCCGTCGTCGCGGTCTCCGCGGCCGGGAGTCCGCTCGGCGCGGACGACTCCTTCGACGTGATCGTCCGCATCGGTGACCCCTCCTCCGTGCACGACCTCGACCCGTACGCCGAGACCGACGACCCGGACGAGGCGGCCGGGATCCTCGCCGAGGCGCTGGTGGGCGACCTGGAGGTGGTGAGCGCCCAGAGCGCCGCCACCGCGCTGGCCCAGCTCCTCGGTCCCTTCCGCGCGGTGCACGGCCGCTTCCCCGCCCTGCCGGAGCTGCGCGAACTGCTGGAGGGGGAGGAGAACGCGCTGACCGGGCTGCGGGAGGCGCTCGCCGCGAGCGGGAACGACCTCATGCGCCGCGAACTCGACGCCCGCCTGCGGCAGACGGGGATGCCCGGCGACCCGGGGCGGGCCCTCGCCGACCGGCTCTCGCTGCTGAACCGGCCGTTGTTCGCCGACTTCTTCGGCGGCGGCGGACCCGGCCGCCCCTTCTCCCTCCGCGCGATCGCCCACCACCCCCTGCGGGTACGGATCGATCTGCCCGAGCGCGGCCACGAGGAGGCCGGCCGGCTGATCACCCGCCTCGTCCTCGCCCAGTTCCACACCGTCGTCCGCACCCGGCGTCCGCACTTCGCCTGCCTGGTCCTGGACGACGCCACGGGCACGGTCACCACGGAATCGGTGCGCCGCATCCAGCGGCTGCGCTCGCAGCACGCGGGTGTCCTGCTCACCCTGCGCACCGTCGGTGACGTCCCCGAGGCCCTGCACGGTCCGCTCTACGGGGCGGTCGGCTGCCGCATGGCCTTCTGCGGCGTCACCACCTGGGACGGCAGCCGGTTCGCGCAGACCTGGGGCACCGAGTGGGTGGAGACCACGGAGGTCGCCAAGCACACGGTCTTCGCCGACCAGCCGATGACCCGGGCCATCCACAAGGTGCGCAAGCTGATGACGGGCAAGGCGGTGACGACGGACGCGGTCACCGTGCGCCAGGTCGAACGCGAGCGGTGGTCGGCGTCGGAACTGACGCAGGCGGTGCCGCCCGGGCACGCGGTGCTCTCCCTGATCGACGTCGAGGGCCGGCACACGCCGCCGCTCCTGGTGGACCTGCGGAGCTGAGCCCGCCCCGCCGGTCGGAGGAACGTATGTTCGGCCACCCGGCACTCCTACGGTGAGGCAGAATCGAAGGTGGCCGTTCATACAGTACGGCCACCTTCGCGCACCGTCCCGCGTGCGCCTCTCCCCGCCCCCTCAGCCTGCCGCCCGCAGACCCGACGGAAGGCCCCATGCCGCCCACGCTCGCCTCGCTCGTCCACCATTCCGCGCTCAAGCTGACCGTGCGCGCGGGGGAGGACCGGCTCGACGTCCCCGTGCGATGGGCGCACGTCAGCGAACTCGCCGACCCCGTCCCCTACATGGAGGGCGGCGAACTGCTGCTGATCACCGCGCTCAAGCTGGACGCGGAGGACCCCGAGACGATGCGCCGGTACGTCGGACGGCTGGTCGGCGCCGGCGTCGTGGGCCTCGGCTTCGCGGTCGGGGTCAACTACGAGAACACCCCCGAGGCCCTGGTCGACGCCGCCCGCGAGGCCGGACTGCCGCTCCTCGAAGTGCCCCGCCGCACCCCCTTCCTCGCCATCAGCAAGGCCGTCTCCGCGGCCATCGCCGCCGACCAGTACCGCGCCGTCACCGCCGGCTTCGCCGCCCAGCGCGAGCTGACCAGGCAGGCGCTCGGCACCGGCCCCGAGGGCCTGCTCATCGCACTCGCCGGCCAGGTCGACGGATGGGCCGCCCTGTACGACGCCTCCGGCGCCGTCGTCGCCGCCGCGCCCGAGTGGGCGGGACGGCGCGCGGCACGGCTCACCGCCGACGTCGAACGGCTGCGCGAGCGGCCCGCGCCGGCCAGTTCCGTCGTCACCGGCGGCCAGGGCGGCGGCGAGGACCGCGTCGAACTGCACAGCCTCGGCACCGGACGCCGCCCGCGCGCCGCGCTCGCCGTGGGCACCGCCGCCGCCCCCGGCACCGCGGAGCGCTACGCCGTGCACTCCGCGGTCGCCCTGCTCACCCTCCTCACCGAGCGCTCCCGCTCACTGCACCCGGCCGAGCAGCGCATCGGCGCGGCCGTGCTGCGCATGCTGCTCGCCGGGGAGCCGGACCACGCGCGGGCGGTCGCCGGGGACCTCTACGGCGACCTGCTCGACGCCCCGTTCCGGCTGCTCCTCGCCGAGGCGCCCGGGGACGCCGCCCCCGGCGACGACGATCCGCTGGGCGGCCTCGCCGAGTCGGTCGAGTCGGCCGCCGCGCGGGCCGGCGAGCCGGTGCTCGCGGTGCCGGAGGGCGCCGAGGGGCGGCGGCTGGTCGTCCTGACCGTGGACGGCGGGGCGGCGGGGCGGGCAGGCGCGGAGTACGCCGCCGCGCGGGAGCCGGCGGCCGGAGCGGGAGCCGGCGAGGACCTGGTGATGGGGCTGTCCGGACCCGCCGGGCCGACCGCGGCGGGCGGCGCCTACCGGCAGGCCGAACAGGCGCTGGCGGTCGCGCGCCGGCGGGGGCGGGTGCTCGTGGAGCACGACCGGATGGCCACGGGTTCCGTGCTTCCGCTGCTCGCGGACGACGCGGTGCGGGCGTTCGCGGACGGGCTCCTGCGGGCGCTGCGCGAGCACGACGCGACGGGGCGGGGGGATCTGGTGGCCTCGCTCAGGGCGTGGTTGTCGCGGCACGGGCAGTGGGACGCGGCGGCGGCGGATCTCGGTGTGCACCGGCACACCCTGCGCTACCGGATGCGCAGGGTGGAGGAGATCCTGGGGCGCTCCCTGGACGACCCCGATGTCCGCATGGAACTGTGGCTCGCCCTGAAGGCGACATCGGCGACGGCCGACTGAGGCGCCTTCTCCTCGCCCCCGCCGCCCCTGCCCTTCCCTTTCCCACAGGGGGCTCCGCCCCTTCCCCCCTCCCCGGGGGAGAAAACCGGCCGGGGCACGGGTGGGCGGGACATGCGCGGGTGCGTCGTGGCTGGTCGCGCAGTTCCCCGCGCCCATCGAGGCCGGGGCCGCGCCCCGTCTTCAGGAACGCGGGCCCGTGCCGATGCGCGGCTACCGCCGCGCCGCCGTAAGGGGCGCGGGGAACCGCGCGAGAAGCCACCACCCGGCCGCACTCCTCCCACGGCCCCGGCCACCCGAGCTCCCGGGGTCGAAGGGGCGGAGCCCTTCTCATGGGACGGGAAGGGCAGGGGCGGCGGGGGCGAGGGAAAAGCGCCCCGCCGATCCGGCGTACCGTGCCCCCCGACCCCGCCACCGTGGACAAACGACCCCCGGCCCGCCGCGCCCTACCGTGGTCCCACACCCACCCCAGTCCCCCGGAAGGCAGGCGCCCCGCCCATGACCTCCACCCACGCCTTCTGGCTCGCCGGCCGCCAGGCCACCGGCGAGCACACCCTCGACGTCACCTCCCCCTGGGACGGCCGGCTCGTCGGCACCGTCTCCCTGCCGACCGACGCCCAGGTCGAGGAGGCCGTTTCCGCCGCCCACGCCGTCCGGGACGAGTTCGCCGCCACCCCCGCCCACGTACGCGCCGCCGCCCTCGACCACGTCGCCCGCCGCCTCGGCGACCGCGCCGAGGAGATCGCCGCACTGATCTCCGGCGAGAACGGCAAGCCCGTCAAGTGGGCCCGCGGCGAGGTCGGCCGCGCGGTCTCCGTCTTCCGCTTCGCCGCCGAGGAGGCCCGCCGCTTCAACGGCGGCGAGGCCCAGCGCCTCGACACCGACGCCGGCGGCCAGGGCCGCCTCGCCCTGACCCGCCGCTTCCCCAAGGGCGCCGTCCTCGGCATCGCCCCGTTCAACTTCCCGCTCAACCTGTGCGCCCACAAGGTCGCCCCGGCCATCGCCGCAGGCGCCCCGATCGTCCTCAAGCCGGCCCCGGCCACCCCCCTCTCCGCGCTGATCCTCGGCGAACTGCTCGCCGAGACCGAGCTGCCCGCCGGCTCCTGGAGCGTCCTGCCGGTGCCCAACGACCGCATGCCCGCCCTCGTCCAGGACGAGCGGCTGCCGGTCATCTCCTTCACCGGCTCCGACAAGGTCGGCTACGCGATCATGGACTCGGTGCCGCGCAAACACTGCACCCTGGAGCTCGGCGGCAACGGCGCGGCCGTCGTCCTCGCCGACTGGGCGAGCGACGCGGACCTCGACCTGGCCGCGCGGCGCATCGCCACCTTCTCCAACTACCAGGGCGGCCAGTCCTGCATCTCCGTGCAGCGCGTGATCGCCGACGCCGCCGTGTACGACCGGCTGCTGCCGCGCCTCGTCGCCGCCGTCGAGGCCCAGGTCACCGGCGACCCGGCCGACGACGCGACCGATGTCGGCCCGCTGGTCAGCGAGGACGCGGCCAAGCGCGTCGAGACGTGGGTCGAGGAGGCCGTCGAGGGCGGCGCCACCCTGCACACCGGCGGCAAACGCGAGGGCGCCTCGTACGCTCCTGCCGTCCTCACCGGCGTGCCCGCCACCGCCACGCTCGCCCACGAGGAGGTCTTCGGGCCGGTCCTCACCGTGCAGAGGGTGGACGGCGAGGCCGAGGCGTTCGCCGCCGTCAACGACTCCAAGTACGGCCTCCAGGCGGGCGTGTTCACCCACGACCTCCAGGCCGCGTTCCGCGCCCACCGTGCGTTGGAGGTGGGCGGCGTGGTCATCGGCGACGTGCCGTCCTACCGCGCCGACCAGATGCCGTACGGCGGCGTCAAGCAGTCCGGCGTCGGCCGCGAGGGCGTGCGGTTCGCGATGGAGGACTACACCTACGAGCGGGTCCTGGTCCTCACCGGCCTCGCCCTCTGAGCACACCCGGCCTCCGAGTACACCCCGCCGAGATGCGGCGCACCACGAGGGCCCGGCAACCGCACGCCGGGCCCTCGGCCGTCCCCCCGCCACACATGCCGGACCGACCCGTGCCGTCGGCATACAGCGCCGGCCCGGTTCTTGTCAGGTGGCGGACGGCGCCGGAGGGATCAGCGCCGGGTGGCGGACGGCGCCGGACCGGTGCTGGCCCGTACCGACAGCTCCGGTGCCAGCAGCACCACCTCGTCCTCGTCCCGCCCCTCCAGCTTGGCGACCAGGCGGTCCACCGCCCGGCGGCCCATCTCCTGCGCCGGAATGGCGACGGCCGTCAGCCGCACCGACGCCTGCACGGCGACCTGGTCCGGGCAGACGGCGATCACCGAGACGTCCTCCGGCACGGCCCGGCCCTGCGCGCGCAGCAGGGCCAGCAGCGGCTCCACCGCGGACTCGTTCTGCACCACGAACCCCGTGGTGTCCGGCCGCTCGTCGAAGATCCGCGCCAGGGTCACGGCCATCGCGTCGTACCCGCCCTCGCACGGCCGGTGCAGCAGTCGCAGCCCCAACTCGCCCGCCCGGGTGCGCAGTCCGTCGAGGGTGCGCTCCGCGAAGCCGGTGTGCCGTTCGTAGACGGCCGCCGCCTCGCCGACGACCGCGATGTCGCGGTGCCCGAGCATCGCGAGGTGCTCCACGCACAGCGCGCCCGTGGCGGTGAAGTCCAGGTCGACACAGGTCAGTCCGGTGGCGTCGGCGGGCAGGCCGATGAGCACGGACGGCTGGCCGTACTCGCGCAGCAGCGGCAGCCGTTCGTCGTCCAGTTCGACGTCCATGAGGATCATGGCGTCGGCGAGTCCGCTGCCGGTGACCCGCCGCACCGCGTCCGGGCCCTCCTCGCCGGTCAGCAGCAGCACGTCGTAACCGTGGGCGCGGGCGGTGGTGGCGACCGCGATGGCGATCTCCATCATCACCGGCACGTACATGTCGGTACGCAGCGGGACCATCAGCGCGATGACGTTCGACCTGCTGCTCGCCAGTGCCCGGGCGCCCGCGTGGGGGTGGTAGCCCAGCTCGCGGATGGACTCCTCGACCCGCTGCCGGGTCCCGGCGGAGATCGACCGCTTGCCACTGAGGACGTAGCTCACCGTGCTCGCCGACACTCCGGCGTGCTGGGCGACCTCGGCGAGGGTGACCATCCGGTCCTCCAGTGAGGCGAAGCGCTTCGACAGCGCGTACAGGTGTGCGGTGGCAGGTGATGTGGCCCGACCATAACTCCCCGGATCTCCGGTGTCCATACGAGTCGAAGCGCTTCGACTCTTCCGGGGGGTGCGGGTACCGCGCACTCCTTTCGGGGCCCGGGGGCGCGGTTTCCATGGGCCGGGAAGGACAGGGACGACGGGGGGCGGAAACCCCCGATACCCACCCCACCGGCCCGCGCCCACTGGTGACACTCCGACAAACCGGGTACATACGATCGAGTAACCCCACACCGCTCGACCCCGTGCCCCACCCCATCCCACCCCCCCCCACTCCGCGGCGAGGTGACCCTCATGTCCGCAGCACCCACCACCCCCCAGACCCCCACCCCCCGAACCCCCACCGTCACCGAAGCCGAGGCCCGCCGCGTGGCGGAGGCCGCCCGTGAACAGGACTGGCACAAGCCCAGCTTCGCCAAGGAACTCTTCCTCGGCCGCTTCCGCCTCGACCTCATCCACCCGCACCCCACCCCCACACCCGAGGCCACCGCACGCGGCGAGGAGTTCCTCGCCCGCCTCCGCGCCTTCTGCGAGACCGAGGTCGACTCCGCCCGCATCGAACGCGAGGCGCGCATCCCCGACGAGACCGTGCGCGGACTCAAGGAGCTCGGCGCCCTCGGCATGAAGATCGACACCAAGTACGGGGGCCTGGGCCTCACCCAGGTGTACTACAACAAGGCGCTCGCCCTGGCCGGTTCGGCGAGCCCGGCGATCGGCGCGCTGCTCTCCGCGCACCAGTCGATCGGCGTGCCCCAGCCGCTGAAGATGTTCGGCACCGACGAGCAGAAGGAACGCTTCCTCCCGCGCTGCGCCCGTACCGACATCTCCGCCTTCCTGCTGACCGAACCCGACGTCGGCTCCGACCCGGCACGCCTGGCCACCCGCGCGGTCCCGGACGGCGACGACTACGTCCTCGACGGCGTGAAACTGTGGACCACCAACGGTGTCGTCGCCGACCTGCTCGTGGTGATGGCCCGGGTGCCCGCCTCCGAGGGCCACAAGGGAGGCATCTCCGCGTTCGTCGTGGAGGCGGACTCCGAGGGCGTCACCGTCGAGCACCGCAACGCCTTCATGGGCCTGCGCGGACTGGAGAACGGGGTCACCCGCTTCCACCGGGTCCGGGTGCCCGCCGCCAACCGCATCGGCCCCGAGGGCGCCGGCCTCAGGATCGCGCTGACCACCCTCAACACCGGCCGGTTGTCGCTGCCCGCCATGTGCGCGGGCGCCGGAAAGTGGTGCCTGAAGATCGCCCGCGAGTGGTCGTCCGTCCGCGAGCAGTGGGGCCGGCCGGTGGGGTACCACGAGGCGGTCGGCGCGAAGATCTCCTTCATCGCGGCGACCGGCTTCGCCCTGGAGGCCGTCGTCGACCTGGCCGGCCAGATGGCCGACGAGGACCGCAACGACATCCGCATCGAGGCCGCCCTCGCCAAGCTGTACGGCTCCGAGATGGCCTGTCTGATGGCCGACGAGCTGGTCCAGATCCGCGGCGGCCGGGGCTTCGAGACCGCCGAATCGCTGCGGGCCCGCGGCGAACGCGGCGTGCCCGCCGAGCAGATGCTGCGCGACCTGCGCATCAACCGCATCTTCGAGGGCTCGACCGAGATCATGCACCTGCTGATCGCCCGTGAGGCCGTGGACGCGCACCTGTCGGTCGCCGGCGACCTCATCGATCCGGACAAGTCCCTGTCCGACAAGGCGCGGGCGGGCGCGAACGCCGGTGTCTTCTACGCCAAGTGGCTGCCCAAGCTGGTCGCCGGCCCCGGCCAACTGCCGCGCTCCTACGCCGAGTTCCACCCGGCCGGCCACCTCGACCTGTCCGCGCACCTGCGCTACGTCGAGCGCAGCGCACGCAAGCTCGCCCGCTCCACGTTCTACGCGATGTCCCGCTGGCAGGGCCGCATGGAGACCAAGCAGGGCTTCCTCGGGCGGATCGTGGACATCGGCGCGGAACTCTTCGCGATGAGCGCGGCGTGCGTCCGCGCGGAGTGGCTGCGCGCGGACGGCGACCACGGCCGCGAGGCGTACCAACTCGCCGACGCGTTCTGCCGGCAGGCCCGGCTGCGCGTCGAGGAACTGTTCGGCCGCCTGTGGGCCAACACGGACGAGCTGGACCGGCGCGTGGTGAAGCAGGTGCTGTCCGGGGCGTACGAGTGGCTGGAGGAGGGCGTCGTCGACCCCTCGGGGGAGGGGGCGTGGATCGCGGACGCCACACCGGGTCCGTCGCGGAGGGAGAACGTGCGCCGGCCGATCCGCTGACCGGCCGATCCGCTGACCGGCCGCGCCGCAGGACGGCCGGCGACCCGCCGCGGGGCCGGGCCCCACGTCCGAGCCCACCGGCTCGCGCCGTGGGACCGTCGGCCGTCGCAGGTCCGTCGGCCCCCTGCCGGTGGACCACCGGCCCCGCTGGTGGCCCCCGGCCCGCCGAAGGACCGTCGGCCGCCCCGCCCCATCGGCCCCTCGCGGCGGGCGCGTACGCGCCGCGGTGCCGTGGCCCTTCGTCCCTTCGGGGGCGCGGTCCCCCCGCTCGGCCCCTTGCGGCCACAATGGGGGGATGAGCGACAGTCCAGCCCCCCTCGCCGATCCGCATCTCGTCTTCGACCCCGTCGACGGCGTTCGGGATGTCGTGATCCTCGGTTCCACCGGTTCGATCGGCACCCAGGCCATCGACCTCGTGCTGCGCCACCCCGACCGCTTCCGGGTGACCGCGCTCTCCGCCGCCGGCGGGCGGGTCGGCCTGCTCGCCGAGCAGGCCCGCCGCCTCAAGGTGCGCACCGTCGCCGTCGCCCGCGAGGACGTCGTCCCCGCGCTGCGCGAGGCGCTGGCGGCCGAGTACGGGGCGGGGGAGCCGTTGCCCGAGCTGCTCGCCGGACCGGACGCGGCCACCGAACTCGCCCGCTCCGACTGCCACACCGTGCTGAACGGCATCACCGGGTCCATCGGGCTCGCCCCGACCCTCGCCGCCCTGGAGGCGGGCCGCACTCTCGCGCTCGCCAACAAGGAGTCGCTCATCGTGGGCGGCCCGCTGGTGAAGGCGCTCGCCAGGCCCGGGCAGATCATCCCGGTCGACTCGGAGCACGCGGCGCTCTTCCAGGCGCTCGCCGCCGGCACGCGCGCCGATGTGCGCAGGCTCGTCGTCACCGCCTCCGGGGGCCCCTTCCGCGGCCGTACGAAGGCGGAACTGGCCGACGTCACCCCGGCCGAGGCGCTCGCCCACCCCACCTGGGCGATGGGACCGGTCATCACCGTCAACTCGGCGACACTCGTCAACAAGGGGCTGGAGGTGATCGAGGCGCACCTCCTCTACGACATTCCCTTCGCTCGGATTGAGGTGGTCGTGCATCCCCAGTCGTATGTTCACTCGATGGTCGAGTTCACGGACGGCTCCACGCTCGCGCAGGCGACGCCCCCCGACATGCGGGGGCCGATCGCCATCGGTCTGGGCTGGCCCGAACGGGTGCCGGACGCGGCGCCCGCCTTCGACTGGAGCAAGGCCTCGACCTGGGAATTCTTCCCGCTGGACACCGAGGCCTTTCCCTCCGTCGGGCTGGCCCGGCACGTCGGTGAACTCGCGGGCACGGCTCCGGCGGTGTTCAATGCCGCGAACGAGGAGTGCGTCGACGCGTTTCTCGCCGGCACCCTGCCGTTCAACGCCATCATGGAGACGGTCACAAGGGTGGTCGAGGAGCACGGCACACCGCGTACGGGAACTTCCCTGACCGTCGCGGACGTCCTCGATGCGGAGACCTGGGCACGCGCCCGGGCCAGGGAACTGACAGCACATACGGCGGCGACCGCGGAGGCCCGTGCATGACGACACTGATGATGATTCTCGGCATAGTCGTCTTCGCGGTCGGGTTGCTCATCTCCATCGCCTGGCACGAACTGGGCCACCTGTCGACGGCCAAGATGTTCGGCATCCGCGTCCCGCAGTACATGGTCGGCTTCGGCCCGACCATCTGGTCGCGGAAGAAGGGCGACACCGAGTACGGCGTCAAGGCCGTCCCGCTCGGCGGCTACATCCGCATGATCGGCATGTTCCCGCCCGGACCCGACGGCCGGGTCGAGGCCCGTTCCACCTCCCCGTGGCGCGGCATGATCGAGGACGCCCGCGAACAGTCCTTCGAGGAACTGCGGCCCGGCGACGAGAAGCGGCTGTTCTACACCCGCGCCCCGTGGAAGCGGGTCGTCGTGATGTTCGCGGGCCCGTTCATGAACCTGATCCTCGCGGTCGTGGTGTTCCTCGGCGTGATGATGACCTTCGGCGTCCAGGACCAGACGACATCGGTCAGCAAGATCTCCGACTGCGTCATCCAGCAGAGCGAGAACCGCACCAAGTGCGCCACGGACGACCCCGCCGCCCCCGCGAAGGCGGCCGGTCTCCAGCCCGGTGACAAGATCGTCGGCTTCAACGGCACCCGGGTCACGGACTGGTCGGTCCTCCAGAACGACATCCGCGACCACCCCGGCGAGGACGTCACCCTCCTCGTCGAGCGCGGCGGCCGACAGGTCGACCTGCACGCCCACCTCATCAGGAACCAGGTCAGCAAGACCGACGGGAACGGCGGCTACGTCCAGGGCGAGTACGTGTACGCCGGCTTCCTCGGCTTCACCCCCGCCACCGGCATCGTCAAGCAGTCGTTCGGCCAGTCCGTCGACCGCATGGGCGACATGATGCGGAACGGCGTCGAGTCGCTGGTCGCGCTGCCCGGCAAGGTCCCGGCCCTGTGGGACGCCGCCTTCGGCGACGGACCGCGCGAACCGGACTCCCCGATGGGTGTGGTCGGTGCCGCCCGGGTCGGCGGCGAGGTGTTCACCCTGGACATCCCGCCCTCTCAGCAGATCGCGATGATGCTGCTGCTCGTGGCCGGGTTCAACATGTCGCTGTTCCTGTTCAACATGCTCCCGCTGCTCCCGCTCGACGGCGGGCACATCGCGGGCGCCCTGTGGGAGTCGCTGCGCCGCAATGTGGCACGGGTCCTGCGCCGCCCCGACCCGGGCCCGTTCGACGTGGCCAAGCTGATGCCGGTGGCGTACGTGGTGGCGGGGATCTTCCTCTGCTTCACCGCGCTGGTCCTCGTGGCGGATGTCGTCAACCCGGTGAAAATCTCCTAGTCACTTCCCGTTGGGGACGGCCGGGCACCCCGGGTGCCCGGCCACCATCCGAACGGTGGGTTTGCCGACGCTGATGTGCCCGCGCCCCCGGCCGTGCCGTAATCTCGGGGTTTGGATCGCGTCGTTCCGGGACCGGAAGGGACCGTACCGGATCGGATGTGACCGGTCCGGCACGGACAGGACCGGCCCCGCCCTCGGCGCGGATCCGCACCTTGGTGGTCCACGACTTGGGGTTGCACAGCAGATGACTGCGATTTCACTCGGCATGCCGTCCGTTCCGACCAAACTCGCCGAACGCCGCAAGAGCCGGCAGATCCAGGTCGGAACCGTGCCGGTCGGCGGGGACGCGCCCGTCTCCGTGCAGTCGATGACGACGACCCGGACCTCCGACATCGGTGCCACGTTGCAGCAGATCGCGGAGCTGACCGCGTCGGGCTGTCAGATCGTGCGGGTGGCGTGTCCGACGCAGGACGACGCGGACGCGCTGGCGACGATCGCGCGGAAGTCGCAGATCCCGGTGATCGCGGACATCCATTTCCAGCCGAAGTACGTGTTCGCCGCGATCGAGGCCGGGTGTGCGGCGGTGCGGGTGAATCCGGGCAACATCAAGCAGTTCGACGACAAGGTGCGGGAGATCGCGAGGGCGGCCGGGGATCACGGCACGCCGATCCGCATCGGTGTGAACGCGGGTTCGCTGGACCGTCGTCTGCTGCAGAAGTACGGCAGGGCGACGCCGGAGGCCCTTGTGGAGTCGGCGTTGTGGGAGGCGTCGCTGTTCGAGGAGCACGGCTTCCGGGACATCAAGATCTCGGTCAAGCACAACGACCCGGTCGTGATGATCGAGGCGTACCGGCAGCTCGCGGAGGCGTGCGAGTACCCGCTGCACCTCGGGGTGACGGAGGCGGGGCCGGCGTTCCAGGGGACGATCAAGTCGGCGGTCGCGTTCGGTGCGCTGCTCTCGCAGGGCATCGGTGACACCATCCGCGTCTCGCTGTCGGCTCCGCCGGCGGAGGAGGTGAAGGTCGGGTTGCAGATCCTGGAGTCCCTCGGCCTGAAGGAGCGCGGTCTGGAGATCGTGTCCTGCCCGTCCTGCGGTCGTGCCCAGGTGGATGTGTACAAGCTGGCCGAGGAGGTCACCGCCGGGCTGGAGGGCATGGAGGTGCCGCTGCGGGTGGCGGTCATGGGCTGTGTCGTCAACGGTCCCGGTGAGGCCCGCGAGGCCGACCTCGGCGTGGCCTCCGGCAACGGCAAGGGACAGATCTTCGTCAAGGGCGAGGTCATCAAGACCGTCCCGGAGTCGAAGATCGTGGAGACCCTCATCGACGAGGCCATGAAGCTGGCCGAGCAGATGGAGGCCGCCGGGGCCGCCTCCGGGGAGCCCTCCGTCTCCGTCGCCGGCTGATCCGTCGTCGACGCCGGTCGATCCGGCACCATACGCGGTTCACCGCACGCCGCCCGGAGGCAGCCACCACCGGGCGGCGTCGCACATGCCCGCCAGGTAAAGTGCGAAAATCAGCAGATCCAAGGGTGAGGGCATCGGCACGTGTTGACGCAGACGACCACCCGCGTCCTCGAACCGAAAGACCTGGACGCCGCGCTCGCCGTCCTCGACCGCGAGCCGGTCGCGAACGCCTTCGTGACCTCCCGCGTGCAGGTCGCCGGGCTCGACCCCTGGCGGCTCGGTGGCGAGATGTGGGGCTGGTACGAGGGCGGCATGCTCACCTCCCTCTGCTACGCGGGCGCCAACCTGGTGCCCCTGTGTGCCACCCCCAGGGCCGTCCGCGCCTTCGCCGACCGCGCCCGCCGCTCCGGCCGCCGCTGCTCCTCGCTCGTGGGCCCCGCCGGGGCCACCGCCCAGCTCTGGAGGCTGCTGGAGCCGAGCTGGGGCCCGGCCCGCGAGGTCCGCGCCCACCAGCCCCTCATGGTCACCGACCGGTTGCCCGCCGACGTCACCCCCGACCCCTTCGTCCGCCGCGTCCGCAAGGACGAGATGGAAACGATTCTCCCGGCGTGCGTGGCGATGTTCACCGAGGAAGTCGGCGTCTCCCCGCTGGCCGGTGACGGCGGACTGCTCTACCAGGCCCGGGTCGCCGAACTCGTGGGCTCCGGCCGCTCCTTCGCCCGGCTCGACCAGGACGGCAAGGTCGTCTTCAAGGCCGAGATCGGCGCCGCCACCCCGCAGGCCTGCCAGATCCAGGGCGTCTGGGTGGCCCCCGAGTACCGCGGCCGGGGCCTCGCCGCCCCCGGCATGGCCGCGGTCCTGCGCTACGCGCTCGCCGACGTCGCCCCGGTGGCAAGTCTCTACGTCAACGACTTCAACACGGCGGCGCGGGCGACCTACCGCAAGGTGGGCTTCGAAGAGGTCGGCGAGTTCATGAGCGTGCTGTTCTGAAGCCCCGGCAGGAGTCTTCCGCGAGGAGCCGCCCGGGTACGCTCCGGGGCATGCTCCGCTTTCCCGGTCAGGGCCACCGTCGCCCCGACGACGTCGTCATCGGCTCGCTGGACCTGTCCGCCCGCGTGGACGAGGCCCTCGCGGTGCAGGCCGTCGCGTTCGGACTCGACCCCGACGAGATCGCCGTGCGCCGGCAGATCGTGCTGCGGCACATGACCGGCCCCGGCGCCCGCGCCCTCGGCGCCACCGTCCGCGGCCGGCTCGTCGGCTTCGTCTACGGCATGCCCAACGACCGCGCCCACTGGTGGTCCACCGTCGTCGAGCCGTACCTGCACCGCGAGGGGAACGAGGGCTGGCTCGACGACTCCTTCGTCATCACCGAACTGCACGTGCACCCCGACCACCAGAACCGGGGAATCGGCCGGCGGCTCATCACCACGATCACCGACAGCGCCGAGCAGCCGCGGTCCATCCTCTCGGCCATCGACATCGACAGCCCCGCCCGCGGCCTCTACCGGTCCCTGGGCTACGAGGACCTGGCCCGGCGCGTGCTGTTCCCCAGCGCCCCGAAGCCGTACGCCGTGATGGGCGCCCCCCTGCCGCTGCGCCGCCGGTAGTGCGTGCGCCCGGCAGCCGTTAACCGATTACCGCCCGCGCAGGCCTCCCGGCTAACCTCGTGGCCATCACCCTCCCCCCTCCCGGCCTCGCCCGGGCGGCGGGATCCCCTTCAGCAGGAGTCGAGAACCATGGCCCAGGTCCAGCGCATGTCACGTTTGTTGGTCAAGACACTGCGTGACGACCCGGCGGACGCGGAGACGCTCAGCCACAAGCTCCTCGTCCGCGCCGGCTACGTCCGCCGCAACGCGGCCGGCATCTGGAGCTGGCTGCCGCTCGGCAAGAAGGTGCTCGACAACGTCTCCCGCGTGGTGCGCGAGGAGATGGACGCCATCGGCGCCCAGGAGGTGCTGCTCCCCGCCCTGCTGCCCAAGGAGCCGTACGAGGCCTCCGCGCGCTGGGAGGAGTACGGCGACCTGCTGTTCCGGCTCAAGGACCGCAAGGGCGGCGAGTACCTGCTCGGCCCGACGCACGAGGAGATCTTCACCCTCGTGGTCAAGGACCAGGTCTCGTCGTACAAGGACCTGCCGGTGATGCTGTACCAGATCCAGACCAAGTACCGGGACGAGGCGCGTCCCCGGTCCGGCGTGCTGCGCGGCCGCGAGTTCCAGATGAAGGACTCCTACTCCTTCGACACCACCGACGAGGGCCTCGCCGAGTCCTACCGGCTGCACCGCGAGGCCTACCAGAAGATCTTCGCGCGCCTCGGCCTGGACTACCGGATCGTCTCCGCCGTCTCCGGCGCGATGGGCGGCTCCGCCTCCGAGGAGTTCCTGGCCCCGGCCGCGGCCGGCGAGGACACCTTCGTGGACTGCCCCCACTGCGACTACGCCGCCAACACCGAGGCCGTCACGTTCGCGCTGACGCCGGTCGAGGGCGCGGAACACCCGGCCGTCGAAGAGCTCGACACCCCCGGCACCCCGACCATCGAGAGCCTCGCCGAACTGCTCGGCGTACCGGCCTCGGCGACGCTGAAGAACCTGCTGGTGAAGGTCGACGGCGAGATCGTCGCCGTGGGTGTGCCCGGGAACCGGGAGGTGGACCTCGGCAAGCTCGGCGAGCACCTGGCGCCGGCCGTCGTGGAGCTGGTCACCGCCGAGGACTTCGAGGGCCGCCCCGACCTCGTGCGCGGCTACGTCGGCCCGCAGGGCCTGGAGAAGGTGCGCTACCTCGCCGACCCGCGGATCGCGCCGGGCACGTCCTGGATCACCGGCGCCAACAAGCAGGACACGCACGCCAGGAACGTCGTCTGCGGACGGGACTTCGAGGTCGACCAGTACCTCGACGTGGTCGTCGTCGAGGAGGGTGACCCCTGCCCCAAGTGCGGGACCGGACTGAAGCTGGACCGCGCCATCGAGATCGGCCACATCTTCCAGCTCGGCCGCAAGTACGCGGACACCTTCCAGCTCGACGTGCTGGGCCAGAACGGCAAGCCGGTGCGGGTGACGATGGGTTCGTACGGCATCGGCGTCTCGCGCGCGGTCGCGGCGCTGGCCGAGCAGCACGCGGACGAGCAGGGGCTGTACTGGCCCAAGGAGATCGCCCCGGCCGACGTTCACGTCGTGGCCGCGGGCAAGGCGCTGCAGACGGAACTGGCGCTCGACGTGTCCGAGAAGCTGGCGGCGGCGGGGGTGCGGGTACTCGTGGACGAGCGGCCCGGGGTCTCGCCCGGCGTCAAGTTCACGGACGCGGAACTGATCGGCGTGCCGCAGATCCTGGTGGCGGGGCGGCGCGCGGCGGAAGGCGTGGTCGAGCTCAAGGACCGCCGCACGGGCGAACGCGAGGAACTGACGGTGGAAGAGGCCATCGCCCGCCTGTCCGCCTAGTAGTGCTTCGTTACGTGGAGTGATCTCGGCTGATCGTGGGCAGCTTCCTGGAGTGAGGTTGGGGGAGGTGGAACGGCTCCGGGGCGAGTTGGCGGAGTTCGTTGCCGATGTGTTCGGGTCGTTTCCGCGGCGGGATCAGCGGCGGTGGGGCGAGTGCTATCTGCGAGGCTTGATGCTCGACGGCCGGCGCAAGTCCATCCAGCCGATGGCCGAGCGTCTGCCGGACGGGAACATGCAGGCCCTGCAGCAGTTCGTGAACCAGTCGCCGTGGGATCCGTTACCGGTCAGGCGGCGGATCGCCGAGTGGTTGTGCGAGGCCATCCGCCCTGAGGTGTGGGTGATCGACGACGTGTCGTTCCCCAAGTGCGGCAAGGCGTCGGTCGGGGTGGCCCGCCAGTACTGCGGAGCGGTCGGCAAGCGGGCGAACTGCCAGGTCGCGGTCAGTGTCCATGCCGCCACCGACACCGCCTCGTGCCCGTTGGAGTGGCAGTTGTATCTGCCGCGTGAGTGGACGGACGAGCCGGACCGGTGCCGCAGGGCAGGAGTCCCCGACGAGGTGGTGCACCGGGAGAAGTGGCGCCTGGCGCTCGGCCTGCTGGACACGCTCGCCCAGTGGCGGCTGAAGGCTCCGGTCGTGGTCGCCGACGCCGGCTACGGCGTCAGCACCCTGTTCCGGCTCGGCCTCCAGACGCGAGGGCTGTCCTATGTCCTGGCCCTGAACGGGAAGGAAGTCGCCCACCCCGAGGATGCCGAGCCGCACCAGCCTGCTTATGGCGGGCTCGGACCACCCACCCTTCCCCGCTACCGCACCCCACCACAAGCCGTCTGCGTCCTCGCCGCACAGGCGGGTGCGGAGCGGTTCACCGAGGTGACCTGGAGGCAGGGCAGCAAAGACGCGATGACCTCACGGTTCGCGGTCCTGACAGTACGGCCCGCGGGCAAGCAGTCCCTGGCCGCGGCTCAGGAGGCCGGCGGCGGCCGCAACCGGTGGGACGGCGTCCTGCCCGTCCAGACGCTCCTCATCGAGTGGCCGGACGGCCAGGACACCCCGACGGACTACTGGATATCGAACCTGCCCGCCACCACACCCGTCACCGACCTGGTGCGGTGGGCCAAGATGCGCCGGCGGATCGAGCACGACTACCGCGAGCTCAAGCACGGCCTCGGACTGGACCACTTCGAGGGCCGCACCTGGCGCGGCTGGCACCACCACGTCACCCTCGTCACCGCCGCCCAGGCCTTCCTCACCCTCCGGCGGCACGACCCAAAAGCCCACACACCGGCCTGACCCTCTACCAAGTCCTCGACGTTCTTCAGGACCTGCTGAGGTGCTGGACCGGTACCTGCACCACCTGCGGACGACCCCTGCCCAGCCCACGAACCCGCCGCAGACAGCCCAGAACCTAACGAAGCACTACTAGGGCCTCTCGTTCGGATCATTCCGGCGTCGCGGGGTCCGGCAGGCGCCTGTGCGGCGTTGTCGTCGGTTGCCGGGGCTCCGCCCTGGCGCCCTCCTCCGCCTTGCAGCCGCACGCACCGGACCCCGCTCGGGTCGGTCGAAGACGCACCGCGCCTCCCGGCCGGCCTGATCCAGACGAAAGACCCCAGGGGTTCGGGGGTTCCAGCGCTCGCGCAGTTCCCCGCGCCTCTGATCAGAGGCGCGGTGCTGTGTCGATATGCGGCTCCGCCGCATGGGCGCGAGAAGCCCCACCCACCCGCACGCCCGGGGTGAAAGGGGCAGCGCCCCTTGAAGGGACGACGGGGGTCCCCTGCTCGAACGTAGTTGAGAGCTTGAGGGAGGGCAGAGGCGGCGGGGCGAACGCAACCGGGCGAACCCCGCCCTCACAACCACCCCGCGAACTCCAGCAGGACCTCCGCGTCGCGAGGGCGCCCCACGCGGCGCGCCCGCACCCCGGACACCACCGCCCGGAACAACGTCCACCCCCGCACCCGCTCCTGGTCGAGCTCCAACGACTCCGCCAGCCGCCGCACCCGCCGCCGCGTCGTCGACGCCCCCGTCGGCGCCGCGACCAGGTCCTCCACCCGGTCCCGCACCAACCGCGCCAGGTCGAACGCGCACTCACCCACCACCGGGTCCGGCCCCACCGCCAGCCACGGCATCCGCTCCCCGGCCAGCACCTTGCTCTGCCGGAACGTCCCGTGCAGCAACCGCCCTTCCGGTTCCGACGCGAGCAGCTCCTCCCGCACCGCGAGCGCCGCGTCCACCAGCGGCCGTACGTCGGGCTCCGCCTCGGCGGCCGCCCGCATCGCCTCCGCCTGCCGCCCCGTCCGCCCGGCCACCGTCTCGAACGCATGCCCGGCCGGCGGTTCGACCCACAGCCGCCGCAGCGTCCCGGCCGCCTCCAGCAGCGCCTTCGCCTCCGGCAACGACCGCACGGACATCTCGGGATGCAGCCGTTCCAGCAGCAGCACGCCCTCGTCGCCGGCCCTGCCCGAGTCACCGGCGCCACTCGCGCCGCCCGCGTCGAGCAGCCGTACCGCCCCGAACCCGTCCCACCGCACCAGCGCGGCACGCTCGGCGCCGGGCCGCGCGGACGCCGGCGCGAGCTTCAGCACCGCGGGACTGCCGTCCGCCCTCCGCACCAGTACGACCAGGCCGCTGCGGCCACTGGGCCGGTGCACCCGCTCCACCGTCAACCCGCGTAGAGCGACGGCCCGCCGCAGCAGTTCGGGAAGTTCGCGGAGCCAGGCGTCGGCCCCGTCCCGACGGGTCTCGGCGAGCGCCCGCACCAGCCGCGGCGGCGGTTCGAAGACCATGCGCGAGTCGTTCCCTTCCAGGTCTGTTCCCCGCGGGTCTATCCCCGCGGCGTCATCGAGGCGCCCGGACCGGCCGCCGCCCGTTCGGCGAGACCAGGGAAGGCTACGCTCTCCCCGTTCCAGCGCACCGCGCGTACCGCGGCCTCCCGCAGCGCCTCGGCGGCGTCCCCGCGCCGCGCGCCCGTGGCGGCCCGTACGAGGTCGGAGTAGACACCCGAGATCCGCCGCTCCAGCTCGGCGGCGAGGCGGACCGCGGCGGCCGGGTCCGCCACGGCGAACGGGAGCGCGTACCCGGCGGCCGCGGCGCGTGGGGTGGCGCCGAGGTCGCGCACGGCGCGCACGAGCCGGTCCCGGCGGGCCCGGTGCGCGTTGTACGCCTCCTGCGCCTCCGTACGCCGGTCGTGCCCGACCCTGCCCCCGACCACCCCGTACCCGTAGACGGCCGCGTGCTCGGCGGCGAGGGCGGCCTGCAGCGCCTTCAACTCCGCGCCGTTATCGCCGTTCCCGTCCTTCTCGCCGTTTCCGGCCGACGGCGTGGGCGTACTCCCGCTGCGCACGGTCATTCCCTCTCCTCCGTACCGGAGGCCGACCCGGCGTCCGGCCCCGGCTTCGGCTCCGGCTTCGTCAGAAGATATGCGTGGGCGGCGCCGGCCGCCGCCACGGAGGCCAGCAGGCGGGCCGTCTCACCGGGGAGTCCGGCGAGGGCGGCGATCCGCCGGTCGGCCAGCTTCCGCTCGGCGGCGGCGAGCCCGGCCAGCGCCGCGGCGGGATCGGCGGGCACGGTGTCCCGGGCGGAGGGGGCCCCGGAGGGCGAGTCGGACGCGGGCGAGGACGCCGGGGTGGAGACGGGGTCCGACGCGGACGCCGAAGCGGAAGCCGAGGCCGAAGCAGCCGACGCCGGCACCCCACCGCCGAACGCCCTTGCGTGCCGCACCACTTCGGCCCGCAGCGGACGCAACCGCTCCGCCAGCCCCGGATGCGCCGCGCCCACCGCGTCGTACCGCTCCACGAGCCGTTCGCTGTCGCGGGCGGCACGCACGCGTACCCGGTCCTCGGCCGACGCCCCGCGGCCCCCGGAACCGGTCCCGTCGGGGTCGCCGGAACACCCCACGAGCAGCACGGCACCCGCGGCCGAGGCGATCAGGGTCCTTCGGCGCGGCCCCGGGGCGGCGCGCGACGGCAGGGGGAACGGCACGGTAGACGTCCTCGGTGGCCTCGTACGAGCTCGTACGACGGTACGAGCGGGGGAACGAACAGGCGTCCGCCCGTCGAACGGGCGGGCCCGCCCGCGATCACCGTACCCGGGGGTGCCCGGGGCCCGCGCCACCGGTTGCGCCGCACGCGCGGCACAGCGCGCCGGAGGCGCCCCGGCGGCCTCGCGGGGCGGTCGGCCGGGCGGTGCGGGTGGACGGCAACACCTCCCGGGACCGGATACGCTTTGCCCTGACACACGCCCTTCCACAACAGCACACGCGGCCGAGGAGTCACCCGGATGAGCACCACCCAGAGCGAGAGGCTGCGAGAACTTCTGGAACCGCTCGTGACCTCCCAGGGCCTCGATCTCGAGGAGATCGACGTGGCGTCCGTGGGCCGCCGGCGTGTGCTGCGCGTCGTGGTGGACTCCGACACCGGCGCGGATCTGGACCGGGTCGCCGACGTGAGCCGCGCACTCTCGGCGAAGCTGGACGAGACCGACGCGATGGGGGCGGGGGAGTACACCCTCGAGGTCGGCACCCCGGGCGCGGAGCGCGCCCTCACCGAGCACCGGCACTACGTGCGTGCCGTCGACCGCCTCGTCCGCTTCCAGTTGGAGGAGGGCGGCGAACTGGTCGCGCGCGTCCTCCGGGTCGACGACGAGGGCCTGGACCTCGAGGTCCCCGGGGTGAAGGGGCGCAAGGCCACCACCCGCAGACTCGCCTTCCCGGACATCGCCAGGGCGCGGGTCCAGGTCGAGTTCAACCGCAAGAACAAGAACGACGCCGAGAACGACACCGTGAACGACGCTGAGAACGAGGAGGAGGCGTAGCCATGGACATCGACATGAGTGCCCTGCGGGGCCTGGTGCGGGAGAAGGAGATCTCCTTCGACCTGCTGGTCGAGGCGATCGAGTCGGCCCTCCTCATCGCCTACCACCGCACCGACGGGAGCCGCCGCCACGCGCGCGTGGAGCTCAACCGGGACAGCGGTCATGTGACCGTGTGGGCGAAGGAGGACCCCGAGGACCTCGAGGAGGGCCAGGAGGCCCGCGAGTTCGACGACACCCCGTCCGGGTTCGGCCGCATCGCCGCCACCACCGCCAAGCAGGTGATCCTGCAGCGGCTGCGGGACGCGGAGGACGACGCCACGCTCGGCGAGTACGCCGGGCGCGAGGGCGACATCGTGACGGGTGTGGTGCAGCAGGGCCGCGACCCGAAGAACGTGCTCGTCGACATCGGCCGGCTGGAGGCCATCCTGCCGGTGCAGGAGCAGGTGCCGGGCGAGAGCTATCAGCACGGCATGCGACTGCGCTCGTACGTCGTCCGGGTGGCCAAGGGTGTGCGCGGGCCGTCGGTGACGCTGTCCCGTACACATCCCAATCTGGTGAAGAAGTTGTTCGCCCTGGAGGTGCCGGAGATCGCCGACGGTTCGGTCGAGATCGCGGCGATCGCCCGGGAGGCCGGCCACCGTACGAAGATCGCGGTGCGCTCCACCCGTTCGGGGCTCAACGCCAAGGGCGCGTGCATCGGGCCGATGGGCGGCCGGGTGCGCAACGTGATGGGCGAGCTGAACGGCGAGAAGATCGACATCGTCGACTGGTCGGACGACCCGGCGGAGATGGTGGCCAACGCGCTGTCCCCGGCGCGGGTGTCCAAGGTCGACGTGGTCGACCTCGCGGCGCGGTCGGCGCGCGTGACGGTGCCGGACTACCAGCTCTCGCTGGCGATCGGCAAGGAAGGGCAGAACGCGCGACTGGCGGCGCGGCTGACGGGGTGGCGCATCGACATCCGCCCCGACACGGAACCGGCCCCGGACTCCCGGGACTCCCGGGACTCCCGGGACTCCCGGGACTCCCGGGGCTGAGGGCGACCCGGGCGCGGCCCGGACGGGCCCGCACGAGACGGCGGGCCGGGAATGAATCCCGGCCCGCAGCCGCTCAGATCACGTCATGTTGCAACGCGGCAAGTGTTCGATTCTTGCCCCAAAGGGGTGAGGTCGCCGCGGGGAGGTAGACTTCATAGTGTCTGGCCGGACGCACGTCCGCGCATGCCCTGAGCGCACCTGTGTGGGGTGCCGGGAGCGAGCGGCCAAGATCGAACTGCTGCGCACCGTGGCGGTCGAGGGCGAATGCGTCCCCGATCCGCGCGGTACGCTGCCCGGCCGGGGCGCATACGTGCATCCCGCACCGGCCTGTCTCGATCTGGCGGTCCGCCGCCGGGTCCTCCCGCGGGCGCTACGCGTCCCGGGGCCGCTCGACACAATGGCGTTGCGCCGATACGTCGAGCAGGCGGACAGTTGCTGAGCAGGCAACACGGTAAGACGTGCCGTACGGAACCCCGTACGGCCAGGTACCTCGCGAGTCGAAAGCAGGTCGAGATTGCGATGAGCACTCGATGAGTACGCGATGAGTACGCCCATGAACTAGCGACGGTCCGGACGCAACCCGGACCTCAAAGGAGCGAAGTGGCTAAGGTCCGGGTCTACGAACTCGCCAAGGAGTTCGGCGTGGAGAGCAAGGTCGTCATGGCCAAGCTCCAGGAACTCGGTGAATTCGTCCGATCGGCGTCTTCGACGATCGAGGCGCCCGTAGTGCGCAAACTGACAGATGCCTTCCAGCAGGGCGGTGGCAACGGCAAGTCCGGCGCCCGCCCCGCACCCCGTAAGGCTGCCCCCAGGCCCGCCGCGCCGTCCCCGGCGCAGGCTGCGGGCACCTCCGCCGGCCCCAGGCCGACGGGAGACCGTTCGGCTGCCCCGAAGCCGGGAGCGCCCAGGCCGCCCGCGGCCGAGCGCCCCGCACCCCCGGCGGCGTCCGCGCCGACCCCGGGTCCGCGTCCGGCGCCCAGCCCCAAGCCGGCCCCCGCGGCGCCCGCGCCGCGTCCGGCGCCGGCCACCCCGACGACACCGGAGTTCCAGGCTCCGCCGTCGGCTCCCGCCGGGCCCCGCCCCGGCGCCCGTCCCGCGCCCAAGCCCGGCTCCCGTCCGGCAGCGCCCGGTCAGGGCCAGGGCCAGGGTCAGGGGCAGGGCCAGGGTCGTCCGGCGGGTCAGGGACAGCGCCCCGGTGGCGCCGCCCCGCGTCCCGGCGGCCGCGCGGCCGGTCCGCGTCCTGGTAACAACCCGTTCACCTCCGGCGGTTCCACCGGCATGGGGCGCCCCGCGCCCCGTCCGCAGGGCGGCCCGCGTCCCGGCGGCCCGGGTGCCCCCGGTGCCGGTCCTCGTCCGCAGTCCCCCGGCGGCCAGGGCGGTCCCCGTCCGCAGGCTCCGGGCGGCTCCCGTCCGAGCCCGGGCGGCATGCCCCGTCCGCAGGGCGGTGCCCCCCGTCCGGGCGGTCCCCGTCCGAACCCGGGCATGATGCCGCAGCGTCCCGCTGCCGGCCCGCGTCCTGGCGGTGGTGGCGGCGGCGGTCGTGGCCCCGGTGGCGGCGGTCGTCCCGGTGGTGGCGGCGGCGGTCGTCCGGGTGGCGGCGGTTTCGCCGGTCGTCCCGGTGGCGGTGGCGGCTTCGCCGGTCGTCCGGGTGCTCCGGGTGCCGGTGGTGGCGGCGGCTTCGCCGGCCGTCCCGGTGGCGGCGGTGGCCGTCCCGGCTTCGGCGGTCGTCCGGGTGGTCCCGGTGGCCGTGGTGGCACGCAGGGCGCCTTCGGTCGTCCCGGCGGTCCCGCGCGTCGTGGCCGCAAGTCGAAGCGGCAGAGGCGCCAGGAGTACGAGGCCATGCAGGCCCCGTCGGTCGGCGGCGTGATGCTGCCTCGCGGCAACGGACAGACCGTCCGCCTGTCGCGCGGTGCGTCCCTCACCGACTTCGCGGAGAAGATCAACGCCAACCCGGCGTCGCTCGTCGCCGTGATGATGAACCTCGGCGAGATGGTCACTGCCACGCAGTCCGTCTCCGACGAGACCCTCCAGCTGCTCGCCGGCGAGATGAACTACGTCATCGAGATCGTCAGCCCGGAGGAGGAGGACCGCGAGCTGCTCGAGTCCTTCGACATCGAGTTCGGAGAGGACGAGGGCGGCGAGGAAGCACTCGTCGCGCGTCCGCCGGTCGTGACCGTCATGGGTCACGTCGACCACGGCAAGACCCGACTGCTGGACACCATCCGCAAGACGAACGTCGTCGCGGGCGAGGCCGGCGGTATCACGCAGCACATCGGTGCGTACCAGGTCGCCACCCAGGTCAACGACGAAGAGCGCAGGATCACCTTCATCGACACCCCGGGTCACGAGGCGTTCACCGCCATGCGTGCCCGTGGTGCGAAGTCGACCGACATCGCGATCCTGGTCGTCGCGGCCAACGACGGTGTCATGCCGCAGACGGTCGAGGCGCTCAACCACGCCAAGGCGGCCGACGTCCCGATCGTCGTCGCGGTCAACAAGATCGACGTCGAGGGTGCCGACCCGACCAAGGTGCGCGGTCAGCTCACCGAGTACGGGCTGGTGGCCGAGGAGTACGGCGGCGACACCATGTTCGTCGACATCTCCGCCAAGCAGGGCCTCAACATCGAGAGCCTGCTGGAGGCCGTGGTCCTCACCGCGGACGCCTCGCTCGACCTGCGGGCCAACCCGGAGCAGGACGCGCAGGGCATCGCGATCGAGTCCCACCTGGACCGTGGCCGCGGCGCCGTCGCGACCGTCCTGGTCCAGCGCGGCACCCTGCGGGTCGGCGACACCATGGTGGTCGGCGACGCGTACGGCCGTGTCCGGGCGATGCTCGACGACAAGGGCGAGAACGTGGAGGAGGCGGGTCCCTCGACCCCGGTCCTCGTCCTCGGTCTCACCAACGTCCCGGGTGCCGGTGACAACTTCCTCGTCGTCGACGAGGACCGCACGGCCCGGCAGATCGCCGAGAAGCGCGCGGCGCGCGAGCGCAACGCCAACTTCGCCCGCCGTGGCGTCCGGTTCTCCCTGGAGAACCTGGACGAGGCCCTCAAGGCCGGTCTGGTGCAGGAACTCAACCTCATCATCAAGGGCGACGCGTCCGGTTCGGTGGAGGCCCTCGAGTCCTCGCTGCTCCAGCTCGACGTCGGCGAAGAGGTCGACATCCGTGTCCTGCACCGCGGTGTGGGTGCGGTCACCGAGTCGGACATCGACCTGGCGACCGGATCCGACGCGATCGTCATCGGCTTCAACGTCCGGGCGGCCGGCCGTGCCGCTCAGATGGCGGAGCGCGAAGGCGTGGACGTCCGGTACTACTCGGTCATCTACCAGGCGATCGAAGAGGTCGAGGCGGCCCTGAAGGGCATGCTGAAGCCGGAGTACGAGGAGGTCGAGCTCGGCACGGCGGAGATCCGCGAGGTCTTCAAGTCGTCCAAGCTGGGCAACATCGCCGGTGTCCTGGTCCGCTCCGGAGAGGTCAAGCGCAACACCAAGGCGCGCCTCCTCCGCGACGGCAAGGTCATCGCGGAGAACCTCAACATCTCCGGTCTGCGTCGCTTCAAGGACGATGTCACCGAGATCCGCGAAGGGTTCGAGGGCGGTATCAACCTCGGAAACTACAACGACATCAAGGTCGACGACGTCATCGCGACGTACGAGATGCGAGAGAAGCCGCGCTCGTAGGCACGACGGCGGCTCCACCGGTTCCCCGCGTCCCCGAAAGGGGGCGCGGGGAACCGCGCGAGCGGCGGCGACGCACTCGCACGGACGCCTGTGCCCGCACCGCCCCCGGGTGACCGACGGGGGCGCGGCTTTCGGGGACGGCCGCCCTTCGACGGACGGCAGGGCGTGGGCGGCGGGGCGCCGGGGCGAAAAACCCCGGCCGCCGCCGGCCAGGACAGGTACCGTGCTGGGGTCCGGCCGATCACCGGCCCGGCCTTCCGATCCCGCGCCGGCGGGTCATCCGGCAGCACACATGTATGTGGGGACCCTGTCCTTCGACCTCCTCCTCGGTGACGTCCACTCGCTGAAGGAAAAACGCGCCGTCGTCCGCCCCATCGTGGCCGAACTCCAGCGCAAGCACGCCGTGAGCGCGGCCGAGGTCGACCACCTCGACCTGCACCGCAGAGCCGGCATCGGCCTCGCGGTGGTCTCCGGCGACGCCACCCACCTCACCGATGTACTCGACCGGTGCGAACGGCTCGTCGCCGCCCGCCCGGAAGTGGAGCTGCTGTCCGTGCGCCGGCGCTTCCACGGCGAGGACGACGACTGAACCGGTCATCCGCGTTCACTCGCGACAAGAACACGAAGAAACACGAAGAACGGGAGACGGACCAGTGGCCGACAACGCGCGGGCGAAAAGGCTGGCGGACCTCATCCGAGAGGTGGTGGCCCAGAAGCTGCAGCGCGGGATCAAGGACCCGCGGCTCGGCTCGCACGTCACCATCACGGACACCCGGGTCACCGGGGACCTGCGGGAGGCGACCGTCTTCTACACGGTGTACGGCGACGACGAGGAGCGCCAGGCCGCCGCGGCGGGTCTGGAGAGCGCCAAGGGCATCCTGCGCTCCGAGGTCGGCAAGGCGGCCGGGGTGAAGTTCACGCCCACCCTCGCCTTCGTCGCGGACGCCCTGCCCGACACCGCCAAGACCATCGAGGACCTCCTCGACAAGGCACGGGCCTCGGACGAGAAGGTGCGCGAGTCGGCCACCGGCGCCCAGTACGCCGGTGAGCCCGACCCCTACCGCAAGCCCGACTCCGAGGACACCGACGAGACGGACGACACCACCGAATGACCCAGCAGCACACCACGCCCGACGGCCTCGTCATCGTCGACAAGCCGTCGGGCTTCACCTCGCACGACGTCGTCGCCAAGATGCGCGGCATCGCCCGGACCCGCCGCGTCGGCCACGCGGGCACCCTCGACCCCATGGCGACGGGCGTGCTCGTCCTCGGCGTCGAGCGGGCCACCAAGCTCCTCGGCCACCTCGCGCTGACCGAGAAGGAATACCTCGGCACCGTCCGGCTCGGCCAGAGCACCCTCACCGACGACGCCGAGGGCGACCTCACGGCGTCCACGGACGCCTCCGGGATCACCCGGGAGGCCGTCGAAGCCGGTGTCGCCGCGCTGACGGGCGACATCATGCAGGTCCCCTCCAAGGTGAGCGCCATCAAGATCAACGGCGTGCGCTCCTACAAGAGGGCCCGCGACGGCGAGGAGTTCGACATCCCGGCCCGCCCGGTGACGGTCTCGTCCTTCGCCGTGCACGACGTACGGGACGCGGTCGCCGAGAACGGCACGCCGGTGCTCGACCTGGTGGTGTCCGTCGTCTGCTCCTCCGGCACCTACATCCGGGCCCTCGCCCGTGACCTGGGCGCCGGCCTCGGCGTCGGCGGCCACCTCACCGCACTGCGCCGGACGCGCGTGGGGCCGTACCGGATCGACGCGGCCCACACGCTGGAGCAGTTGCAGAAGGAGCTGACCGTGCTGCCGCTCGCCGACGCGGCCACCGCCGCGTTCCCGCGCTGGGACCTCGACGAGCGCCGCACCAGGCTGGCCGTCAACGGCGTACGCCTGGAGATGCCGGGCGAGTACGCCGGCGCCGGCCCCGTGGCGGTCTTCGACCCGGTGGGGCGCTTCGTGGCTCTGGTGGAGGAACAGAAGGGCAAGGCGAAGAGCCTGGCGATGTTCGGCTGACGGGCGACGGCTGAGAGCCGAGGCCGACGGGCCGAGAGCTGACGCCTGACGCCTGACGTCCGACGCCTGGTGCCAGGGGTCGTCGCTGACGGCCGGTGTGGCTTCAGTACCGGCCTGTGCCTCGGCCTCCGCCCCGGCCTCCGCCTCGGCCGCCGTCCGAGGCTCGTCCGTGGAGCGGCGATCACGTAGGCGTACCTCGTGATCGCCGCTCCACGGTCCCCCTCGGTTCCCCCTCACCAAGGTGTATCCGTCCGTGCGCGATCCGTCACCCCTTCGGGCGGGCGCTCGGAGTGAACCAGGGGAGTGGAAGGGGGCGCGTTCGCTCCGAACGGTGTTCTGCCGATCACCGCCCGCCTACCGTCGGGGGCGAACGCACGGCGGGAGGTACGACGAACATGGCGGCACGGGACGGCGCCCTCATCGGGCTCCACGCCCCGGCGCCCACCGCGGATGTCCTCGTACAGATCTTCGATCCGGCCGGGCGGCCGCGGGGCACCGGCTTCGCCGTGGACCACGAGGGCACGCTCGTCACCAGCCACGAGGCGGTCGACGGCCCGTCCCGACTGTTCCTGCGGGCCGGCGGCGCCACCGCCGAGGTCACCGGCGCGGCGATCACCCCACTGCCACGGCTCGGCCTCGCCCTCCTGCGCGCCCGGGAGCTGCGCCCGCGTCCGCTGCCGGTGGCCGCCCGCAGGGAGATCGACCGGGGTGCCTACGTCCGGATCGCCGCCGGGGGTTGGCGCGAGGCACGCGTCCTCGGCACGGCCACCGCCACGTACACGGCGTCGGAGGGCCCTCAACTCCTCGACGGCGCGCTGGAACTCGCCATCGGCACGGCGGGCACCGACGCGCTGCGCCCCGGCGGGGGAGCGGCAGGCGGACCCGTGCTCGACCCGGCGACCGGCGCCGTCCTCGGCGTCCTCGGCACCGCCCTGCACACCGCGCACCGGACGGCGGGGTTCGCGGTGCCGCTGCCCGGCGCGGGCGGCCCGCTCGCCGCACTCCTCGCCCGCAACGCGGCGACCGTACCGGCGTACGGGGCGGACCTGAACCTCGCGGGTGCGGCACGACTGACGGCGGCCGCGTCGGAGGCGCGGACCCCCGCGGTGGGCCCGGAGCGGGTGCCGCGCGCGGAGGCCGCCCGGTACCTGGAGGCCTTCGCGGACGGCGGGGCGGGGGCGGCCGGTGCCGCCGGCGTACTGGCCCTGGTCGGACCCCCGGGCAGCGGGCGTACGACCGAACTCGCCGCGCTGGCCGCCCACCGTGCCGCCGGACCCGAACCGTCCCCCACGCTGTGGCTGCGCGGATCCGACCTGCGCGCCGCCGACTCCTCGGTGTCCGCCGCGGCGTCCCGCGCGCTGACCGGGGTTCCTGTGGGGCCCGGTGTCACCGGGATGCCTGGGATGCCTGGGACGTCCGGGGCGCCCGAAGCGGGCACGCCGTGCGTCGACGATCTGCGACCGGAGAGGCCGGCCCGGGTCGCCCGCGAGGGCGGTCGCCCCCTGCTGCTCCTCCTGGACGCGCCGGAGGAGATGCCGGACGTGTTGGCCGAGCGGCTGCCGCAGTGGGCGGCGGCGACGGCCGAGTGGCTGACGGCCACCGGCACCCGCCTGATCCTGGCCTGCCGCCCCGAGTACTGGGAACGGCTGGGGGCCGAGTTCCCCGAGGCGCTGCTGTACGGGCGGGTGACACCCCGGGGTCGGCCCCTGCCGTCCCTCCCTCCGTGCGTGGCCCTCGGCGACCTCACCCCCGACGAGGCCCGTCTCGCCGGTTCCCGGTACGGCATTCCCGACACCGCCCTCGCCCCCGCAGACGCCCGGCACCCGCTCACCCTGCGCCTCCTCGCCGAAGTACGGGCGGAGTTCGGGGAGTCCGGGGAGTCCGGCGAGTTCGAGGCGCCCGCGGGTCGCCCCGACCGGCACGAGGTCCTCTCCGCCCACCTGGACCTCGTCTGCCTCCGCATCGCCATCCGCGTCGCCGCCCGACTCGCCGCCCCCGGCCACCCGCGCGGCACGGCCGTACGCCGGCTCGCCGCCCGGGTGGCCGGCCAGGTGCACGCGGCGGCGCGGCGCTGCCTCGGCCCCGGCCAGGGCGCGCTGGACCGGGCCTCCTTCGACCTGCTGTTCTCCGGGCCGGCCACCGCGCGCCCCGGTGCCGGCCGCGACACTGGCGACTGGGGCCCCGCCGTACTGGCCGAGGGCCTGTTCGTCCCCACGGGCGACGGCCACCGCTTCGCCCACGAGGAACTCGGCGACTGGCTCCAGGGCCAGCACCTGGACGTGGAGGCCGCGCTGGACGCCCTCGTGCTCCGCGGGGCGTCGTACTCGGCGGCCTCCGGGACCGAGTGGTACGGCGCGGCACAGCGTCCGGCGGGCGGGCCGGCGGCGTCACCGCCCGTGCCGCCCGCCCCCTCCGTGCCGCCTCACCGCATCGGCCCGGTCGTGGAGGCGCTGCTGCTCCTCGCCCGCGACCGCGGCACCGCCGAACTCACCTACCGGCTCGGCCGGTTGGTCGATGCCCTGGAAGTGCTGATGCCCGCGGAGCCGCCCGCGTCCGGCGTCTGTCCGCCTCCGGGCACCCCACTCTGGTGGGCCGTCCGCCTGCTCACCGGGACCCTGCTCCGGGTGCCGGACGCCACCCCGTACACAGGCGTGCTCGACCGGCTCGCCCGGCGCGTCCTCGCCCGGTACGCCCAAGCACGGCCCGTGCCGCCCGAGTTCGGGCCCGCTCTGTGGGAGGCCGTCCGCCTGCGGCCCGCCGAACGGTTCGACCTGCTGCGCCGCCTGGTCGTCACGGACCCGGCCCCGGGGGCTCCCGGGACCCCCGCGTGCCCCCGCTTCCTGGACGCCGCCGCGCGGCTGCTGGCGGCCGACCCCGTCGCCGTACAGCCGCAGCTCACCCGCTGGTTCGAGGACGACCGCCCGCTGCCCGCGACCCCGCACGCGACCGTGGCCACGGCCGCCCAGGCCCTGCTCCACACGCACCGCCACCGCGCTCTCGACCACCTGACCGAGGCCCTGGCCGACAGCGCCCACCCGCGCGGCGACGAACTCCTCGCCGTTCTCGCCGAGGAGGAACCGTCCGCCGTGCGACGCGCCGTCGAACGCTGGGCGCGCGACGAACGCCCCGAGCGCCGGGCGGCGGCGGTGCGCTACGCGCCGCACGCCCGCACGCGGGAGGCCGGCCGGGCCCTGCCGCACCGCACGTCCCCCGCCCTTCCGGCCGGGGCGGCCACCCGGTGACCGTGCCCACGCTCCGGGCATGGCACCCTTGGACCTGCGCAGGAGAGGCCTCCGTGCGAGGCGGAGCAGATCAGACGAACACGAACACAGGTTCGACGAGGAGCGGTCACAGTGCAGCGCTGGCGTGGCTTGGAGGACATCCCCCAGGACTGGGGGCGCAGCGTCGTCACCATCGGCTCCTACGACGGAGTCCACCGTGGACATCAGCTGATCATCCGGCACGCCGTGGAGCGCGCCCGCGAGCTGGGCGTTCCCTCGGTCGTCGTCACCTTCGACCCGCACCCCAGCGAGGTCGTGCGTCCGGGCAGTCACCCGCCGCTGCTCGCCCCGCACCACCGGCGCGCCGAACTGATGGCCGACCTGGGCGTGGACGCGGTGCTGGTGCTCCCGTTCACCAAGGAGTTCTCCAAGCTCTCGCCGGCCGACTTCGTCGTCAAGGTGCTCGTCGACAAGCTGCACGCCAAGGCGGTCGTCGAGGGCCCGAACTTCCGCTTCGGCCACAGGGCCGCGGGCAACGTGGCCTTCCTGACCGAACAGGGCAAGACGTACGACTTCGAGGTCGAGGTCGTCGACCTGTACGTGCGCGGTGAGGCGGGCGGCGGCGAACCGTTCTCCTCGACGCTCACCCGGCGGCTGGTCGCCGAGGGCGACATGGCCGGGGCCCGCGAGATTCTCGGCCGCCCGCACCGGGTGGAGGGCGTCGTCGTGCGCGGCGCCCAACGGGGCCGTGACCTCGGCTTCCCCACGGCCAACGTCGAGACCCTCCCGCACACCGCGATCCCGGCGGACGGCGTCTACGCAGGCTGGCTGCACGTCGGCGAGGAGGCGATGCCGGCCGCGATCTCCGTCGGCACGAACCCCCAGTTCGACGGCACGGAACGCACGGTCGAGGCCTACGCGATCGACCGCGTCGGCCTCGACCTCTACGGCCTGCACGTCGCCGTCGACTTCCTGTCCTACGTCCGCGGCCAGGCCACCTTCGACTCCCTCGAAGCCCTCATGACCCAGATGACCCACGACGTCGACCACTGCCGCCGACTCCTCACGGAGCAGCCCCACTCCTGACCCTTCCGAGGCCCCTTCCGAGGGGGCCGACATCTCGGGGGTCCAGGGGGCGGAGCCCCCTCGGGGGCACCCTGCCGGGCCTGAGGGCGAAGCCCTGCACGTCCGTGGGCAGGGACACAGCCCCCACGGACGTGAAAGGGCACGGACCCGCGTGGGGGCAGGGGGCCACAGCCCCCGCCGGGGTCGAAGGGGCGGAGCCCCTGGAGGACGGGAAGGGCAGGGGCGGCGGGGGCGAAAACCCCCACCCGCACCCCCACCCACCCCCTACGGCTGCGCCGGCGGATACGGCGGCTGCTGCCCGCCCGGCGGCACCGCCCCCGGCTGAGGCTGAGCCCCCGGCTGCCCGTACGGCATCTGCGGCGGCACCCCCGGATACCCGCCACCGCCCCCGCCGTAATACCCCGGCGTCGCAGGCGACGCCGACAACGGCTGCCCCGGCAGAGGCGGCGCGGCCACCGGCGGCGGATTCCCGTCCGACGTCCACAACCCGTGCGACTGCTGGTGCCGCGCGATGTCCTCCGCCACCATCGCGGCCAGCGTGAAGTACGCCTCCCGCACCTTCGGCCGCATCATGTCGAGATCCAGCTCCGCCCCCGCCGCGAGATGTTCGTCGAACGGCACGACCACGACACCCCGGCACCGCGTCTCGAAGTGCGACACGATGTCCTCCACCTTGATCGTCTTCCCGGTCTCGCGCACCCCGGAGATGACGGTGACGGACCGCGACACGAGGTCCGCGTACCCGTGCGCGGACAGCCAGTCCAGCGTCGTGCTCGCGCTGCTCGCCCCGTCCACGGACGGCGTCGAGATGATGATGAGCTGGTCGGCGAGGTCGAGCACCCCGCGCATGGCGCTGTACAGCAGCCCCGTACCCGAGTCGGTCAGGATGATCGGGTACTGCTTGCCGAGCACGTCGATCGCGCGCCGGTAGTCCTCGTCGTTGAACGTCGTGGACACCGCGGGGTCGACGTCGTTGGCGATGATCTCCAGCCCGGAGGGCGCCTGGGAGGTGAACCGCCGGATGTCCATGTACGAGTTGAGGTACGGGATCGCCTGGACGAGGTCCCGGATGGTCGCCCCCGTCTCCCTGCGGACCCGGCGTCCGAGCGTGCCGGCGTCCGGGTTGGCGTCGATGGCGAGGATCTTGTCCTGGCGCTCGGTGGCGAGGGTGGAGCCGAGCGCGGTGGTGGTGGTCGTCTTGCCGACGCCGCCCTTGAGACTGATGACCGCGATCCGGTAGCAGGACAGGACGGGCGTGCGGATGAGCTCCAACTTCCGCTGCCGCTCGGCCTCTTCCTTCTTGCCGCCCAGCTTGAAGCGGCCACCGCCCCCGGCGGGACGGCTGCTCCTGGCCTTCTGCTTCTTGTTGTTGAGCAACCGGTCGGACGACAGCTCGACGGCGGCCGTGTAACCGAGGGGCGCCGCACCGGGGTTGGTGGGCTGTCGCTGGTCGTGCTGCACGGGCTGCGGCCAGGCGGCACCGGCACGGGGGTCGACGGGCGGCTGCGACGGCTGAGGCTGCTGCGTCGGCTGCCCCTGGGGACCGGGCTGGGCCGGAGGCTGCGGGAACCCGTACGCGCCGGGCCGGGGATGCGGCTGGGGCCCCGCAGGCGGGAAGCCGGGCGGGGGAGCCTCGGCCCCCTGCTGGAACTGGGCGGGGGGTGCGGGAGGAACGGGGTGGGAGGGCTGGGCGGGCGGCGCACCGGCCGGCCCCGCATACGGCGCGGGGGGTTGCGGGAACCCGTAACCGCCCGGAGTGGGCACCGGCGCCCCCTGCTGCGGGAACCCGTAACCGGCCTGCGGGGCCGCGGGGTCGGGCCCCTGCGCTCCCGGTGGCGGTCCCGCCTGTGCGGGAGCCTGTGGGAAACCGTAGCCCGGCTGCGGACCGGGTGCGGCGGGCGGCGCCGCCTGGTTCCAGCCGACGGGCGGCTGCTGCGGCACCGACGGGTCCTGCGGCGCGTGCGGTGCCTGCGGGGGCAACGGCTGCTGCTGCGGCGGCACGGCCGACTGCGCCGGCCCGGGAGGGGCTTGCCCCGGCCCGCCCTGCGGGGGTGCGGGCACGGCAGCGGGCGGAACGGACGCGTCGTGCTGCGGCGCACCCGGCCACGGAGCCGTCGGCGCGGGTGCGGGCGCCGCCGGCCGGTAGGCGGGCGGCAACGGGGGCAGCGCGGTGCCGGGCACCGGCGGAGGCATCCACCCCGGTTCCGACGCGGCGTCAACGGGAGCGGCCGATCCCTTACCGCTGTCGCCGTCACCGGCACCGTTGGCGTCCACATCCCCGGAGTCCGACCCCTGGGGCGCGGTCGCCCCGTCGGCGCCGGCCGGTTCGGACCCGGCCCCGCTGTCCGGCGCACGCAACTCGAAGTCGCCGAACCCGGCGGAACCGTCGGACGCCGAACCGGCGCCCTCCGACTCGCTCTTCCCCGTCCGTTCACCCTCCGCCGACTCCCCCGCCGGAGCCGGGGTTGAAGCCGGAGCCGAAGCCGGGGGCGGAGTCGCCGTCGAGGCCGGGCCGGGGACCGGGCCCGGTCCCGAAGCCGCGGCACCGTCACCGGTGTCCTGCGAGGGCCCCTCGGCTGTTGCGCGCTCCTCGAGCTCGCGCTCGAGGGCCGCGGAGGAGAACTTCATGGTCGCGCCGCCCCCGAGGCCCCCGCCCCGTTCGGCGTCGGCCGGCCCGGCGTCGGTACCCCCGGCATCCGGACTGTCGGCGTGCACACTCCCGGCATCCGCCGGCGTCGGCTCGACCGGCGGTGTCCACACCGGGAACCCGTCCCCGGACGAGACGTTCGACGCATCGGCGGCGTCACCGGCCGGCGGCACCGCAGGCGCGGTCTGCGCAGGCGCGGCGGCGGGGACCGGCGGCACGAGGGGACCCGGCGCGGGAGGCGTCGCGGGCACGGGCGCCGGGACAGGCGGAGGCACGGGCGCCGACGACGGCGTCGGCATCTGCACCGGTGCCGGTGCCGGTGCCGGTGCGAGCGCGGGCGAAGGCGCGGGCGAGGGCGTCGTTCCGGCCCCGGCCGGCTGCGCCGCGGGCGGCAGCACACCGTCCCCCGCCCTGCCCGTTCCCGCGTCCACACCCTCCGCTTCCGGGTCCTCCGTCACACCGGAGGACTCCCCGGCAGCGGCATCCGCCGCCTCGTCCGACCCACCCGCCCCGCCCGACGCGTTCTGCGTGTACCAGGCGGGCGCCGCGTAGTCGATGGTGAACTCGCCCGTCATCTCGATGGCGGACTCGGCGTCGGACTGGTCGTCGTCGGGTGTGGCCCAGCCCCCGCCGAACCCGTTCCGATCGCTGTTCACAATTCCTCCTGGTGTGGTCGAGCGTCCTCGTGCGTGCCGTGCTGGGGGCAACCGCTCTTACTGTCTTACTGTGCGAGTTGTGTGAAGTCGTCCGACTCCGCCCGACCCTGTCCGGCGTCGTCCGAATCAGCCCGGTTCTCCCCCCGGTGGGCCGACGGCCCGCCACGGTTCCGGTGTCGCGCCCCGTCCCAGCCTAATCACCACAAGCGTCCCCAGGGCAGGGCCGCCCACCCCTCCACTCCTCCGCACTCCGTCGTCACATGCCCGAGAATGCCCTGCCCGCCATCGGTGCCGGCGAACGAACCGGACCAAAAGCGGCCAGAGTTACTCAGTATCCGCCCGGCAGGGTCGGTGGTCCGGTCGCGTCAGCGGCCCTGCCCCGTCTTCGGTATCGACAGCGACTCCGCACGCCGGGCGACGCTCTCCAGGCCGACGACCAGCCACTGCCATGTCTTCTCCTTCGGACCGGTCGCCGTCCTGGCGCCGAAGAAGATGCGCCCGTCCTCGACGCGGATGTCGTTCGACGTCTGCGCGGTCAACGTCCAGCCCTCGGACGGCAGATCGAAGTAGAGGTACGGAGTCACCGTGCCGGTCGCCGGATCCAGACTCATCAACCCCATGGGGGAGATGTGGTCGCTGCTCTCGCGCAGCGCCAGCAGACGGTCGCCGCTCATCCGCAGCGGATACAGCAGTGCGTCGCGCCCGGAGTCGAACTTCTTGACCGTCCTGCCGGTCTTCAGGTCGAACCCCACGATCCAGTTGGCGTTGTTGACGAGGTCACCCTGCTCCGCGCTCCTGAGGAAGACCTGCCCGTCGCCGACGACGATGGTCGGGCAGTCCTCCACGGAGAAGTACTCGGCCTCGTCGACGCACTCGGCGACGTACTTGCCCTTCTGCACCCGGATGGTGGCCAGGTACTTGCCGTGCTCGTCGAGCGAGAGAACATCGGTGATCCCGATGTCTCCGGCGGACACCGCGACGACCGCCGGATCACTGGAGACCAGCCGGACATCGGTGACGTTCTTCGCCACCGCGTACGTCCACACGGTGTGCCCCGTACGGGCGTCGACCTTGCGTACCCGGTACGCGGCCTGGCCCCCGGGACCGGAGGTGTCCTGGCAGCTGAGCCGTATCAGCAGGGCCTTCCCGCCGCCGGCGCCCATGTGGAAGCACTTGTCCGTGCTCTCGTTCCGCCACAGACGCTTCCCGCCGTCCATGTCGTACGCGTCCGTCCCGCCGCCCCAGGTCACGACCACCGTGCCGCGCGTCAGCGTGACGGTGGGCGGCTGGAGGGCGTATGTGTCGGAAGCGCCCGACGTGCCGCTCGGCCGCACCGGGGCGATCGTCTCGGTCCACAGGGTCTTGCCGTCGTCGAGGTCCACGAACGCCACCCGGTCGCAGGGGGCGCCCTTGTCGGTGCTGTCCGCGAAGAGGATCGCGGTGCGGTTCTCGACGCTCACCCGCTTCGTCGTTCCGCAGATCGGACCGTCGAAGCGGATGCTCCAGGTCTCGTCACCCGCGGCCGAGTCCGTGCCTATCGCGAAGCCGAGCAGGGTCCGGTTGATGCCCTTGGCGAGGATCTTGTCGGTCGCCCACATGCCCGGCATGTCGTGCTCCTCGCCCGGGGCCAGGTCGTCGGCGGAGAAACGGAACGCGAGTGCCCCCGTGGCACGTGCGGGCCGCTTCTCGACCGTCTCCCTGACATCGAGCCGGCTCGGGGCGTCGGCCGCCTTCCGCGAGCCGCTGCCGGACGACGAGCCGTTCACGGCCCAGAGGACCACGGACCCCAGAGCGACGACGACGGCCAGCACGGCGGCGACCGAGCCGAACGTCTTTCTTCGCCGCTTCCTGCGTCGATCGTCCGCCGCCACGGCGGACTGCGTGTACATCGAGGGAGGTGGGCCGAAACTCACGCGGTGAACCCTTCTGTTCGTTCGTTCCATGACATGCACTACGTGCCGCGCTTCCCGCGCCGCGTCGCCCCGCGCGCACCGGCCCTTCGAGGCGTACGGGAACCGGAGCGGCGGGCGGACGGAAGCGGAGCTGCTCGACAGAGCCGTGCGGCAAGGGCGGGGGAGGGGCCGCGGGCATACCCGTATCCATCCCGAGGGACGGGGCCCCATCTGACGGCGGCGGCGGCGGCGACGACGGCGACGGCGGCGGCGACGGACGGCTCCCCGCGGCCCGTCGGCCTCGGTCCGTCCGGTCGTTCTCAGTCCATCCGACGCGGCGTCCCCAGCAGTCCGATCTCCGCTTCCGTGGGCTGCGTCATCACGTACTGCCGGTCGCGCTCGGCGCACCAGAGCGTGAGGCCGTCGTGCAGCGTGGGCAGTGCGTCGGTCTCGGACCGGGGCAACGCCATGGTGCGGCCCAACTCGGCCGCCTCGTCGGGCGAGACCCGCTGCACCCCCACCAGCCGCGCCTGCCGTATGAGCCGGGGAGCGACCGGGCTGAGGTACGGCAACAGCGTCAGCACCGCCTGCCACGATCCGGACACGACCCGCCCGCGCGGCGGCCGCATCCCGCAGTCCCGCACCACCAGTACCGGAGTACCGGCCGAGGCGCCCTGCGGCGGCACCCGCCCCACGTCGTACAGGGCGAGCCCGTTCTGCCCGCCGCCCATGGCGTGCACCATCCGCACCCAGGCCTGCGGCCGTCCGGTCTCCACGGCGACCCGTGCGCCCGTCGCCGCCGTGCGCAGCGCCAGTACCTGCGCGGTCCACAGCCCGCCGATCAGGACGATGTCGTACGGCGTGGGCCTGTTGATGCCCAGCACGGCCGGCCTGCCCTGGGCGTCCACACCGGCCACCACACCGTCGTCCCCCAGGGGGAGGCACAGCGCGTCCAGGTCCCGGGCGGGCAGGGAGTGCCGCCCGTGCCGGGGCCCGGCCAGTCCGCGCCCCAGCCCGTGCCGCAACCATCCGCCGATCCCGCCCCGCCGGGCCGCGGCCGGACCGGGTGTCCCGCCGGCACCCTGGCCCTGGGGCCCGGTCACCGGCCCGCCCATCGCCCCGGGCACCGGTCCGGGCGCCGTCGCCCCAGCCACCGGCCCGGGCGCCGAGACGGCGGGCTGCGTCCGCGAACCGGTCGGGTACGGCCCCGGACCGGCCGGGAACGGCGGGGGGAACACCGGGGGAGGCGTCGGAGCCGTCGTCATCGCGCGCCTCCCAGGGGGAGCGTGGCCAGCATGCCCGGCACCTGCTCGCGGTCCAGCCGGACGAGCCCGGCGCCGGACCGCCGCGCCGCGTCCTGCAACGCGCGCCGGGCGGCCACCAGTTCCTCGTCACTGCGTCCGGTCACCCGCAGGTGCCCGCACAGCGACACCTCCTGCCGTTCGCCCCGCGCGAGGGTGAGGCTGAACGTCGTCGCCGGCGCGGGTATCGCCGTGATCCCGGCGAGGAACCGAGGCAACGACTCGCCCCCGCCCAACTGGGGCCACCGCCCGATCCAGTACGTGGTGTGCCGGCGGTCGTCGCACCGCCAGTTCCGCCCGGACTCCCGCGTCCGCCGCTCGCGGGCCGTGCCGCGCGCCGCCTCGGCGGTCACCAGGGGGTTGGCACCGGCGGAGGTGGCGAGCGCGGCGACCAGCCCCTCCTCGTCGAGCACCGTCACCCTGAATCCGGCACCGGTCAGCCGGCTCGCCAGGTGATCGGCGACGCGCACGACGCACTTCCGCGCCCCGGCCGGGCCACCCCCGCGCGCGGCCACGGCCTGCGCGCACAGCTCCGGGTCGAGCTTCAGCGCGATCCAGGTGAGGCGCACGGCCGGGGTCCCCGTCTGCTGTTGCAGGGGCAGGTAATTGGCCACGGCCACCGACTGCTGCGGCAGATGCAGCGCGGGCGCCGGCTGTGTGTGCAGCACGATCTGCGCCGACTCCAGCCGTATCCCGTCCACCTCCAGCGCGTCCCGCACCAGACCCAGCGGCAACGGCTGCCGGCTCACCCCGGCCCGCAGCGCCGTCGCGTCGGCCTCCACCTGCAGCACGGCGGTGACGAACGTCCCGTCCCCGACGATCCCGACCGGGCGCCGGTCCCGCACCCCGTAGGAGTAGGTCCGCAACCTCGGTTCGCACTCCAGGGCGGGCACCAGGGCCGGTTCCACGTCGGCGGGTAGGGCCAGGGCCTCCGTCCGACGCTGTCGTGCCCACAACTCGACGGCGGTGAGCAGCCATTCGGGCAGCGGACGGCCCCTGCGGCGCACGACCGCCAGCAGCACCAGCACTGCCGCGACGACCACGGCCGGCACCAGGGCGAGCGGACCGGCCGCCCAGCCGACGAGCAGCGCGGCGACCCGCCAGTTCGAGCAGCACGAGTCGTTGCACCCGGAACGAACCGACCTGACCGGGCCTCAACCTGAACTGCGGCGCGGCCGACGTCCGTACACCCTCCGGCGGTCCCGCCGACGTTCCGACGCCGCCCGGCGGTCCCACCGGCCGCTGCCGGGCGGGATCCCCCGCCGGCGGCCGGAACTCCCGCGACCCCGTGCGCCCGAGCGGCCGCGACCGCGTACCGGAAGCCCTCACCGTTTCCCCCCGTCCCGCCCTGTCCTGCCCCTGTCCCGCTCACCACCGACCCTTGCGGAGACCGCACTTGGGCCCCGGAAAGGCCTGGGTACCCTACCCGCACCACCGGTCCCCACGGACACCATGCATAGTAGGGGGCGGGTCGGACATCGCAGGGCGGGGCCGGGTCTCCGCGAGTGCGGCAACGGGGAGAAGCAGGCGCTCATGGCATCACGGCGGGACGAACTCAACGCCTACACGTTCGCGAAGAGGCGCACCCTCGCCTCCTTCCTGCAACCCTCCCCCTCCGGCTCGGAGGAAGGCGCGCCCAAGCCGCTGCGCGCGGTCGTGCCGAGCCTGATCGCCGGTGCGTTGACGCTGGCCGCCTTCGGCGCCTGGGGGATGTTCCAGCCCACCGCGCCCTCCGGCTGGGACAAGCCCGGTACCCGGGTCATCGTCGGCAAGCAGTCGACGACCCGTTACGTCGTGCTCAGGACCGGGAAGTCCACCCGGCTGCACCCGGTCCTCAATCTCGCCTCCGCCCGTCTGCTGATGAACGGCGCCGACTACCAGGTCATCCAGGTCGACGACAAGGTCCTCGACTCGGGCAAGCTGCCGCGCGGCCCCATCCTCGGCATCCCCTACGCCCCGGACCGGCTGCCCTCGGCCGACGAGGCGGGCCGCGCCAAGCGCTGGGCAGTCTGCGAACAGCCGGGCGGCAGGGGCGAGACGGTACAGCAGGCGACGTTCGTCCTGGCCGCGCGGGACGCGGACACGATGGACGACCCGCACCGTCTGTCCGGCGGCGACGTCCTCTACGTCCGCACCCGCGCCGGCGCGCGCTACCTGGTCGACGCGCACGGGACGTCGTACGCCGTCACCGGCAAGGAGTCCGACGCGCTGACGAACGCGCTCGTCGGCACCCGCGCGCCGCAGCTCGTCAGCAAGGAATGGCTCGCCACCCTCCACGAGGGGGACGACATCCGGTTCCCGCGGCTGCCGGCCGGCGTCGGCATGCCCGCGCACGTACCGGGCGGACTGTCGGACGCGGAGAACCGGATCGGCATGGTCCTCAGGGCCGAGACCGGCGAGGGCACCAAGTACTACGTCGTGCTGCCCGGCGAGGTGCGCCCGGTCAGCGAGTTCACCGCCTGGCTGCTCATCTCCTCGCCCCGGACGACCGTGCTGAACATGAACGGCCGGGCGCGCACGGTGGGTCTGCAGGACTTCACCGCCGACCCCGAACCCTTCGCCGGACAGGCCGCGAACTGGCCCCGCGAGCGGGCCCGGCAGGTCAACTCCGTCTCTCCGGCGTCCACGGACTCCAGTTCGAGTCGCGCGGGCCGCGACACGGTGTGCAGCGTGCTGCGCGACGTCGGCGAGGACAACACCACCACGCTCAGCACCTGGGCCGGCACCCGCTACCCGCTCGCGAACACCGCCGACGGCACCAGCACCTACGTCACCCCCGGCACCGGACTGCTCTACACCCAGTTCCAGGGCACCGAGACCGGCGCCGGAGCCCTCTTCCTGATCACCGACACCGGGCTGCGGTACGCCGTCCAGGCCAACGGCGACAGCGACAGCCGTACGTCGAGGATCGGCGCGGACGGCAAGAAGAACTCCGACGGCACCCCCGAGCCCAGCGAGGCCCAGGTCAAGCTCGGCTACGAGAACGTCCGGCCCGCGAAGGTGCCCGCCACCTGGTCGGAGCTGCCGGCGAAGGGCCCGCGGCTGGACACCAACAGCGCGCGGCAGCCGCAGGGTTCGTGAGCCGTCCCGTCCGTGGGACGGCCACGGGGAACGGACACGAGGAAGCACGGGAAGCACGGGAAGCACAAGGAAGTAGGAGCGCCATGGGAGTGCTGCCGACGAGGGCGGCTCCGGTGGCCGCCGCCGTACTGCCGACGAGGGCGGCCCTGCTGACCGCCGCCGTACTGCTGACCGGCGTGGGCACCGGCACCGTCCCGCGGGCGGCCCTTGATCCGGAGGCGGCGCCGGGCCTGCGGACGGCTCCCGTCCGGCTGGACGGGAGCGGCGCGTGCACGTTCCCCGCCAAGCAGATCAAGGGAACCCCCTGGTTCCTCCAGCGTGTCCTGCTCGACCAGCTCTGGCAGGGCACCGACAAGGGCAAGGGCGTCCGGGTCGCGGTCATCGACACCGGCGTCGACGACAGGAACCCCCAGCTCTCCTCCGCCGTCGACAAGTCGGCCGGCCGTGACTTCCTGGCCGGGAAGAGGGGCGGCGACCCGACCGACGACCAGGTCGGCCACGGCACGAAGGTGGCCGGCATCATCGCCGCCCGCCCCCGCGCGGGCACGGGCTTCGTGGGCCTCGCACCCAAGGCCACCATCATCCCCGTCCGGCAGAACGACGCCGACAGCACCGGCGACTCGGACACCATGGCCCAGGCAATCACCCACGCCGTCTCGCGCGGCGCGGACGTCATCAACATCTCCCAGGACACGACCAAGCCGCTATCGGCCACCTCGGACCTGGCACAGGCGGTGCACCAGGCGATCGACAAGGGTGTCGTCGTGGTCGCCTCCGCGGGCAACGACGGGCTGGACGGCAAGGCCAGGGCCACCTATCCGGCCGCTTTCGAGGGCGTGCTCGCCGTGGCCTCCTCCGACCGCGACAACGAGCGCGCGTCCTTCTCGCAGGCGGGCTCCTTCGTCGGCGTGGCCGCGCCCGGCGTGGACATCGTCTCCACCGTCCCCGGCGGCGGCCAGTGCGCCGACAACGGCACCAGCTTCTCCGCGCCGTTCGTCGCGGGCGTCGCCGCCCTTCTCAAGGAGAAGCATGCGGACTGGAGGCCGGCCCAGATCATCACCCAGATCGAACAGACGGCCGAGCGGGGCGTCAACGGCCACGACGACTTCGTCGGCTGGGGTGTCGTCGACCCCGTCCGCGCCGTCCAGGAGTCCGATCTCGCCGACCCGCCGTCCACCCCGTCACGCGACCCCGGCCCCACCGGCCTGCCCGCCCCCGACGTGGCCCCGTTCTCCCTCGCGGAGACCCCCGAGGAACGCGACCGTCGGTACGCCGTCTACGTCGTCGGCGCGACCGTCGTCCTGGCGACACTCCTCACGGGGTCGGCGGTCGTCTCCCGTGATCTGCGCCGACGGCGGAGAAACAGGCAGGGCTGAGCCTCTCACCGCTGGTCACGGCGGTGAGGCGTCAGCGCGCCGCCGACTCGTCACCCTGAGCCGCTTCCGCGAGCCCTTCGTCCTGCGCCGCCGTGGGCTCCAGGTCGAACTCGCCGTCCCGCGCACCGAGGACGAAGGCCCGCCACTCGGCCTCCGTGTAGCGCAGCACGGTGTCGGGATCGAGAGAGGACCGCATCGCGACGGCACCGTCGGGCAGATAGGCGATTTCGACGCGCTCCTCGTGCTCCTCGGTACCGGGCGCGCACTGCCACTCGACACCGGAGATGTCGAGGGCGTACAGCTCGTCCCGCTCACGCTCCTTGCGCGCCTTGATCTGCTCAGCCGTCTCAGCCATGCCGCAGCGACCCCTTCCACGCTCTCCGGGCTGTGCCCGCTGTGCCGGTCACAGTAACCGGTCACGGTACTGGCCGGAGGAACTCCCCTGCCCACTCTTTGCAGTTGGAAGGACCATGTCCAGTGACTAGAGTGGCTGCGGATATCACACGTGTGGTACCGCACGGGGGCGGTGCGACGCTGCGACCGCACGTCGCGCGGGACGCGGCAGGTCTTGCCCGCCAGGAGAGCCGGGCGCACGGGCTCCGGCGAACCCGTCGCGGTGGCGAAGGTCGCCGCCGCTGGAAGAGGGAGGGCAAAGACGTATGGCTTCGGGCGTCGATCTCAGCGCACACGCGCTCACGGGTCTGGCCAACGACATCCGCGACTTCCACCATCAGGTGAGTGAGCGGGTCACCTCGCTCAACCGCGTGGTGGACATGATCCAGGCCGGCTGGAAGGGAGCGGCGGGCAAGGAGTTCGACACCGTCCAGCAGGGTGTGAACAGGAACCTGAAGAAGCTCCAGGACGACCTCGTCGACCTCGAAGAGGCGATGCGGGCGAGCGTCGGCGGCTTCACCGACCAGGAACAGGAGCGCATCTCCCACATCCGGAAGGTGGACAACTCCTACCAGGTCACCAGCCGCATCACGGACCTCGCCTGACCGACCCGCCCTCACGAGGAGAGACACGCACCATGAGCTTCGAAGCCGACCGCACAGCGGTCAACTACGACACGGTCACCCAGGCCGCCGTCGACGTCCGCAACACGGCCAAGAACCTGTCCGAGCAGCTCGAGTCCCTCATGCGCCGGGTCAAGGCCGTGGCCGAGACCTGGGAGGGCGAGGCGAAGACGGCCTACGTCGAGATCCAGCGGGACAGCGGCGAGCAGATGGACCAGATGTCCCAGAAGCTGGCCCGCATCGCCCAACTGCTCGACGAGTCGGTCATCGGCTACCAGGACACGGACAAGGGCAACGCGGCCCGTTTCCGCATGCTGATGGGCTGAGCGGCTTGTAGCCGCTCAAGGAGGGGAGGCAGCGTCGACGCGCGGTCTCCCCCCTTCGCCATGTGGTGGCCGGAGTGCATGAGGGAGGCCCGGGCGTCCTGCAGTGAGGCTGGGCGGCAACCACACGGCCCCACTCCTTCACGTCGGCCGAGGGCCGCCCCGTCAGAGGCCGGGGCGGGGGAACTTCGGCCCGATGCCCAGGCCGGCGGACGGGCGTGGTGGCTCATAGGGTCAAGATGTTCCCTGCACGGGACTGTCCGCGGACCAGAACTCTGATCGCTCATCGGGCGGCGGAGGTTCAGAGCCATCGTATTCCGGTGCACCGGCTCGCGGTTTCGGGGGTGATACTTCAGACTCTTCCACGCAAGGAGTCGTCACCTCGAATTGGGCCTGCCCTTGATATCCGAAGCGGAGTCGGATCTGGAAATTATCCGACGTCAAGAAGTAGGTGGCTGGAGAGGACTTACTGTTGTTGGAACCGCGGTGTGTGAATCCCTTCTTCTTCCAGTGGCGCTCTACGATGCCGAGGAAGCTTCCCCTGCGCTCATTGGAGATGACAGTGGTCACGGCGACTCGCCGGGAGACCGAGCAACTGAGGTCGCTGGAGAGGCCATGCACCCAGTCGACCGGGGGTTTGATCGCGTCCATGGTGTCGGCGAGAAGGGCATCGGCCCGATCGGCTGCTTCTTGCATGTTCATGTTCGACTTCTCTTTCTTCTCGCCGCCGCCACCGTTTCCTCCTCCGATCATTCCGCAGCTCGTTGTTCCAGCCACAAGCAGCGCGGCGAAGATGAGTCGATATTTCATCGGCGCGCCTCCGGAGTGATACCTTCGGGGTTGCCTGCAACAATATTGGCGATGCTGTCGGCGGACATCTGGTCCTTCTCTGGGCTGAAGTAATTTGAGTGAGCTTCGAGAGTGAAGTGGGTAAAGGCGTTCGGCCCGTCAGCCGTGCGGAAACGCGTTGCGCCGAACTCTTCACTCGCTGGATCTTTGCCGAACCAGTTATCGTCGTCACCCAGGTCACCCAGATCCGCGCCTACGCCTGCGCCGACAACAGCCCCCGGCGGGCCGCCGGTGAAGAAGCCAATAGTGCCTCCAACAAACCCGCCGACGACCGATCCCTTTGACGGAGCCTTAGTGACGAGATCATTGTCAGCGGCGCCTACGAATACGTGTTGCTTACCCACGCCCATGTCCTCTGCGTGATCAACACCCACACCCGGACTTCCCAGCAAGATGTAGTCATCGACGTCCGGCATCCCGCTCCCCTGTTGACTCGCAGTACCGACTGTCAGTGAACCGTATGAGTGACCGATGGCCGTGAGATGGAGGTCCTTGTTCTCATGGGTGGTGGCGAGGCCGCTCATAAAACTTTGATATGCGGGCGCGCCTCGTTGTGCGTCATCGCGGGTGGCGACGTCCGCGCCCAGCGGAGCGTCATAGCCGAGCCAGATGATAGAGGCACTGGACGGATCGATCTCTCGCGCTCCGATGGCGGTATCCTTGGCGCGCTTCACGGTGCCGTCGGCGAAACCGCCGTCCAGTTGGGTGCTCAGCCCAGGAACGTAGGCCGAGACGTTTCTGGAGGTATCTGGATTGCCGTACGAAATGATTGCGCGCCCGTTTCCCTCATCCCCGACACCGAGAAGGAACATCGGGGGCCGGCCCCCTGCTCTGAGCTGCTCGTCGATTTTTTGCAGGCCGTCCAGCTTCGTCAGAGAGGCTTCATCGCCCTGGGCTTCCAATTTTCCCATGAGTTGTGGAAGGAACAGGCGGTTGGCTTCGTCGCGAGCCGCCGCAGGGATGCCGTCGAGATTGCCGATGACGTCTGGATAGACGGCAAGGTACTCCACGCGCTCCTCGTCACTGAGGCTGTCCCACCACTCCTTGCGCTTGGTCTGTGACTGATCGGTCGGAATGTTGTCCTTGAGTACGTCGTCCGCCGCACCGTGTACGGCGGCTGCGTCACCACTGACGTCGGCCCATGTGGCGTCGGTGACGTCCAAGCCTTCTGCTGCCTTCAGCCGGTGCAGGGCTTTCGCGTACTGCTCATCGATCTCGGTTGCCTGTGACAAGGCACTCGCTATCGCGTCCGCGATGCCTTGAGCGATGAGTGCGTTGGGGTTCTGAGTCGTCAACGCCGCGGCACTTCCCACAGCCGCGCTGAATAAGTTGGAGTTGCCGGACACGGTGTCGCCCGGCGGATGCGAGTCGCCGAGGCTCACGGCTGGATATCGGACGGAACCGTCGGCATTAACTTCGAAGCCTGCCTGTTCGGCGTCCTCCAGGGCATTGAGCAACTTCCGTTGCAGTGGTTCCAATTCTTGTGACAGGCCGTTGAGTGAGGCGGCAACGAGTCCACACTCGGTATGGATGTACTGATAGTTTTTGCTCAGCCGGCTGAGTCGTATCACTGCGGCGACAGAGGCCTCGCTCTTTTGTGTGTCCGTCAGGCCGGTAGCGATCTCTTCGGCAACCCTTTCCCGGGAGGCGTAGGCACGGTTGCTGATGTTGGCCCACACGCGGGCTTGATCGGTGAGCGCGGAGAGTTCAAGGTCGCGTAGCTGATCGAGAGAGATCACGGCTACCGACCACCACTCGGGAAGTGCTTGGCCGTCGTGCTTTCCGCCGCCATGGCAGCCTTGATACGGGCCTCGTTCTCACCGTGATCCTTGGCGGCCTGACGCATGGGTCCCTCCAGGCTGTCGCACTCGTCGCGCACGGCTTTGAGTCGACGGTGCCAAGTTTCCCGGACAGCATCCAACGCCAAGGTCGAGGCAAGTCCTTCACTTCCTGCGGACTTCCCCTGCCGTCCCTCGGCCACCTGTGTGACCGAGGTGTTCGTGGCAGTCCTCAATTCACCCAGGATCCCCGCGCCATTGGTCCACGGAGACCTGAGGTAAACGAGCCGGCCGCCCTCTTGGCCTCTGCTCTCATCCGCGGATGCCAGAGCCGTTCTGGTGTTTTGCGAGGTCTCTGGACCGGTAGTGGATTTGGCGCGTACGGATGCCCATTGCTCCTCGAAGGACACGACAACCTTCCTCTTCGACGGCTGCGGTCCGTGGCGAACTGCAGCGCTTGATGACCCTCATAGGTTCTGCTCAGGAGGCCAACGGTGGGTTCATCGGCAGCATCGGCGGCGCGGCGGGAGCCGGAGGGCCACGGACAGCCTGCTGGTAGGGCGATGGCGGTGCCGAGGAGTTCGGTGACTGCGACGACAAGATCGACGATGGCAACGACGAAGTGGTTGGCCTGGCACGTCACGGGATCTGAGGTGAGGCGCAGTCACCGTGTAGTCGGAGTCGCCTCGGTGTCCGCCTCCCCCTCTGTTGGATGCGAGCTGGTTCAGTCGCGCGGTGCTGTGTTGGCGGAGCCGCGGCACCGGTACGCGCCTGGTTCCACAACTCATCGAACGACATAAGAGGCCTTCCGATTGTCGGTAGGCCTTGCCCGATCGTCCGCCGCCAGGTTCACGGCCGCTGCTCCGGCTGGCGGGGAGTTCCGCCCGTTGACGTGCTGGGGGCACGGCCGGGAGGCGGTTCATAGGGCGGCTGGTGCGGAAACTGCTGCTGAGGATGCGTGTACGTCGGCTGGTAGGCCGGTGGTATGGGCAGGACGGTCGGCATTTCAGGAGTCGACATACGGTTCCGACGAGCACGGATGGCGAGCACGGTGAAGGCGGTGCCGAGGAGTGCGGCGGCGGTGATTCCCAGGCCGATCCACAGTGGTGTGTTGTCGCCGTCGGCGTTCTTCGGGACTGCGGTGGTTCCGGGCTTGTCCTCCGCCGATTTGTCGGCGGTTTCGGACGACTTGGAAGTCTGGGGGGAGGGGGACTTGGACGCCGCCGCCAGGTCGGGGAGTGGGTATTCGTCGGCAGGCCCGGGATCACCAGGACTCGCCAGAGCGACCCGGGGACGGACACCGCCGTACCCGACGAAGTCACTGTGTTTCTCGCCGCCCGAAGGCTTGCTGGCGGTATTCAGCATGACGCGCAGGACCTGGTTGTTGGTCCAGTCGGGATGCGCGGACCAGATGAGGGCCGCTGAGGCAGAGGCGATCGCAGTCGCGTCACTGGTCCCCTTGGACTCACAGACCTGGCTCCCACCGAGGCAGGTGTGAATCATGTTCACGCCTGGGGCCACCAGGTCTACCTGAGCCCCACGCTGGGAAAAGGAGACCACTTTGCCGTTCTGATCCGCGGCACCGACTCCGACAACACCGGGTGTCGCCGCTGGAAAGCCCGGCAAATTTGACGTGTTGCCGCTGTTGCCGACGGCGGCAAAGAGGAGTTTTCCCTTGTCGAGGGCGTACTTGACGGCACTTTCGAGTTTTGGGGTGCCTACGTTCTGCCGGCCTGGTGAGTTACTGCTTCCCAGGGAGAGGTTGATAATTTGAGCCTCTGACTCCGCCGCATAGCGAATGGCCTCCGAGAGGGTTCTCGAGAACGCGGCACCTTCGTCGACCTGACCGAATTGCTCGGTCGAGTATCGCATTCGGATGGGCAGGATCTTCGCCCCAGGCGCGACACCGTACGATCCATTGAGCGTCCCTCGAGCACCGGTGGCGGCGATCAGAGCAGCCATGTCGGTTCCATGGCCGTCGATGTCAGTGTGTTCGTCACCGCGTTGGCTGGAGAAGTCCTTCCCGCCGACGACTTGCCCTTTCAAGTCGTCCAGTGAGTCATCCACGCCGGAGTCGATGACGGCAACGGTCATACCTCGCCCCGTGCTCTGCCTCCACATCTCATTCGCGTGCATGGCATCGAGGTGCCACTGACGTGCCCTGACCGATTGAGCATGGGCCGGCGTGGCGGCGATGCCCATGAGGAGCAGCCCGAGACCGGCCGCAGCAGTCGGCAGGGGCCATCGTGTCCGCGTGCCTCTGGTGCGCATATCACATCCTGAAGTGAATGGTTTCGGGCTCAGTCGATCACTGGAGGAAGAACCCGATGGCCATATCTCGTCCAGGTCTCTTCCTCTTCGCCGAGGTAGTCGGGCCGCCGACTCTCCCGCTGCTCTTGTTCCTTGCTGCGTGAGTTCGAGAATCGGCCCCCAGGGTTTACGCGACCGTTCGTACTGACTGGGGAACTGGAGGACGGGCGAATCAGGCCGGACCCGCCGGCAGTGAAAGGGCGACTGCCTCCTCGGCTGGGTTGACCGGGGCGATTACCGACAATGCCGCCTGTTTCCGACGCGAGGCGGCGGCCACCGGTCGAGCCGCTGCGAGCGGTAGCGTTGACGGGAGAACCTGGAGACATGCCCCGCCCCAGGGGTGTGCGGCCCTGAACGTTGTCCTTGCCGATGACGTTGCCGCGGGGGATGCCGTTCGTCGGGCGTCCGGCATTGGCGACGGGCCGACCACCGACAATTCCAGGTTCCCAAGGTGCTCGCGGCATGTTCCCGGCTGGCTTAGCCACCCCGAAGGGCTGTGCAAAGCGGCCCAAGGCAGGGCGAGGCGGCGTATTCCCCCCTGCAGCAATCCCGCCGAATGAGGAGATGGAAGACCCAGGCCCGGGCTGACCGAGCGAGGGCGACTCGCGAGGAGCCGGAGTCGCTTCCGTGGGAGTCGGCACGGCGGAGGGGTGAAGAGTTCGCCCATGAGTGTCCACACTGTCGATGCCGAGTGAGGCGGGCTCGGACCCGTGCCTCGGACGGTCACCCATGTGCGGAACACCTAGGCCGCTGGCAGCGGAGACACCGTGGCGGCTGGCTGACGGGTGTTCGGCTGCTCCATACCCTGCCGAGCCGTAGACGCTATCCGATTCCCTCCGACCCGAGTACGTGTTGCCTGAAGAGACATGGGACTTTTCATAGTCCCACCAAGTGGGCGTTCCCGTATTTCTCGCCGGCGGTGAAAACGTAGGAGGTGCCAGGCTGTTCACCTGTTGCGCGGAGAACTCGTACGTCTGCGCCAGCTTCTGCATCTGCTGGATCGCCTCACCCCGCGCCGCCTCGATGCGGTGCTGGGCGGCCGCGGCATCCGTCCTGGCCGTGGCGGCCAGCTTCTGGGCGTCGGGGTCGTTGTGCGCGCCCGGCTGCTGCGCCACGTTGATTGTCTTGTGCGCGTCGGCGAGGTCCGTCTTGGCCCGGGTGGTCTCGGAGACGTCCGGCATGGCCGCCTTCGCCTCGGCGATGGCCTGCGACACCGTGCCCATCCAGCGGGACGCTACCTCCGCGTACTGGCCCAGCCGGAGTGTGGAGCTCGCCGTCTGACCGCCCCAGTCACGGAACGCGTCCCCGCCCTCGCCCTGCCACTCCAGCCCCTTGACGTATGTCATCAGATCGTCGCCGATCTTCGTGATCGTCGAGGCCGCCTTGGACAGCTTGCTGGACAGGTGCGCGGCACCGGTGGTGTTCGCGGAACCGAGCAGCGCCGCGAGTTGCTCGTGCGTCATGGACTCGAAGTCGGTGCGGGAGAGTTCGGGTTCCCGGCTGTGCGGCTGCTCGCCCATCACCACTGCCCCTTCGTTCCCTCGGAACCGGACGCGGTCGACTCGTCGGACTGCCGCACGTACGGATCCCGCCCCGCCACGTAATACCTCTCCGCCTCCGCGTTGACCGCCTTCATCCGCGCCTTGATGTCCTCGTCCAGGTTCGCGTAGCCCACCCGTGACGCGTGCACCGCGAGGCCCATGCCCTCGATCTGGGCGCTGAGGGCCTTGGAGAGGTTCTCCAACTCGTCGTGGACGAGGGTGTACGAGTCGTGGAGGAACTGTGCCTCCTTGAACTCGGCGGAGCCCAGGTGCGCGCGCGGCAGGCGGTCGTCGCCGACCTTGCCGGGGGCCGCCTCCGACTTGTCCAGCTCGACGAGCAGTTCGTCGACCCGCTTCTTGAAGTCCTTCATCGCGCGGTGCTGGATGTCCATCGCCATCTGCGGGTTCACCCCGGCCAGGGTGTCGAAGGACGTGCCGGTGTCCCGGACGTCCCTCGTGGCGTCGCCCCCGTGCGAAGTCACTGCTCCTGCCTCCCCCGTTCGCCCCGCTCACCCGGTTCGCCCCGCTCGCTCGCACAGAGCGACGACTCGACCGGTCACTCTAATGGCGTTGCTGAAGCAACCCCACCTGAATCAGCGACGTACCGCGTTTGCGCGATACGAACACGCCACGTCCCGGCGGCATCGGGCGCGCCCGCACCGTGCCGAGGACGTCGCCCTCGCTCGGGTCCCCCGAAAGGACCACGCCCTGCGCGCCGAGCTCCTTCACCCGCTGCATGAACGTCTCGTACATGGCCCGGGAGGCACCCGCGACGCTGCGCGCGATGACGAACTTGACGCCCACGTCGCGGGCGAAGGGCAGATGCTCCACCAGCTGGGCCAGAGGGTTGCCCGAGTTCGTGGCCACCAGCTCGTAGTCGTCGACGATGACGAACAACTGCGGCCCGTTCCACCAACTGCGGTCGCGCAGTTGCTGCGGGGTGATGTCCGGCTTCGGAGCGCGCATCTCCATGAACTGGTTGATGGCGTCCATGTGGACCTGCATCGCCGACGCCATGGGCGCGTACTCCAGCAGGTGCTCCTCGGAGACCGCCTCCAGCATGGTGCGCCGGTAGTCGCCGACGACGATGCGTGCCTCGGCCGGCGTGTACCGCTCGGCGATCTGCTTCGCGACAAGGCGCAGCAGATTCGTCTTGCCCGACTCGCTCTCGCCGAAGACGAGGAGGAACGGGTCGGCGTCGAGGTCGACGAAGACCGGCTCGAGGCTCGCCTCGTCGATGCCGATGGCGATGCCGTGCTGCGGGAACTCGAAGCCCTTGGGCAGCTTGTCGGCCGGGAGCCGGCGCGGCAGCAGCCGGACCGTCGGGGCCGAGGGTCCCTGCCAGCCGCCCCGTACCGCTTCGACGAGCCGTGCCGTCGCCTCGGACAGGTCGTCCGCCGAGGGGGCCGAGTCGATGCGTGGCAGCGCCGCCATGAAGTGCAGCTTCTCCGGCACCTGGCCGCGTCCCGGTACGCCCGCCGGCACGTTCAGGGCGACCTTGCGGTCGAACTCCGAATCCATCGCGTCGCCCAGGCGCAGCTCCAGCCGGCCGAGCATCTGGTCCTTCAGGGCCGCCCGGACCTCCATGTAGCGCGAGGCCGAGACGACGACGTGGATGCCGTAGCCGAGACCCCGCGCCGCGATGTCGTTGACGACGCCCTCCAGACCCTCGTACTCGGTCTTGAAGTTGCCCCAGCCGTCGATGACCAGGAACACGTCGCCCCAGGCCTCGCCGGGCAGGTCACCCGCGGCGCGGCGTCTGCGGTAGGTGGTGACGGAGTCGATGCCGTGGCCGCGGAAGAACTGCTCGCGGCGGTCGAGGACGCCCGCCACCTCCGCGACCGCGCGGCGGACCCGCTCCGGATCCAGGCGGGAGGCCACTCCGCCCACGTGCGGGAGGTCCGCCACCGCCGCCAGACCCCCGCCGCCGAAGTCCAGGCAGTAGAACTGCACCTCGTGCGGCGTGTGAGTGAGCGCGAACGACGCGACCAGCGTGCGCAGCAGAGTGGACTTGCCGGACTGCGGGCCGCCCACCACCATCATGTGGCCGGCCGCCCCCGAGAAGTCCCGGTACAGCACCTCGCGCTTCTGCTCGAACGGCTTGTCGACCAGGCCCAGCGGCACGGCCAGCCCGCCCGGCCGTGAGTACTCCGCCGCCTGCAGACCGCGCTCCGGGGACGTCGACAGCGGCGGCAGCAATTGGTCGAGGGTGGGCGCCCGGTCCAGCGGGGGCAGCCACACCTGGTGCGCGGGCACGCCCTGGCCCTCCAGCCGCCGTACGACGACGTCCAGCACCGTGTCGGCCGGCGCGTCGTCCTCCGCACGGGCGGCGCGCGCCCGGTCCCGCTCGGGATCGGGCGCCGTGGCGGTTACCGGCACCGCGGACGCCGTGAAGAGCACCGGGCGGCGGTCGACGGGTGCGCTGCCCCGGGCGGCCTCGGGCCCGCCCGACCGGTACGTCCCCGACACGTACGCCGCCTTGAAGCGCACCATCTCGTCCGTGCCGAACTTCAGGTACCCCGAACCGGGCACGGACGGCAGGTGGTAGGCGTCGGGCACGCCGAGGGCCGCGCGGGACTCGGCCGCGGAGAACGTCCGCAGTCCGATCCGGTACGACAGATAGGTGTCCAGACCGCGCAGCCGGCCCTCCTCCAGCCGCTGCGAGGCGAGCAGCAGATGCACACCCAGGGAGCGGCCGATGCGGCCGATCTGGATGAACATGTCGATGAAGTCCGGCTTGGCGGTGAGGAGTTCGCTGAACTCGTCGATCACCAGGACGAGCGAGGCCAGCGGCTCCAGAGGCGCACCGGCGGCGCGCGCCTTCTCGTAGTCGTGGAGGTTGGCGTAGTTGCCGGCCGAGCGCAGCAGCTCCTGGCGCCGCTGGAGTTCGCCCCGGATGGCGTCCCCCATACGGTCGACCTGCGTGAGGTCGTCGGCGAGGTTGGTGATGACCGCGGCGACGTGCGGCATCCGCGACATGCCGGCGAACGTCGCACCGCCCTTGAAGTCGGCGAGGACGAAGTTCAGCGTCTCCGAGGAGTGCGTCACCGCGAGGCCCAGGACCAGCGTGCGCAGCAGCTCCGACTTGCCGGAACCGGTGGCGCCCACGCACAGGCCGTGCGGACCCATGCCGTCCTGCGCGGCCTCCTTCAGATCCAGCATCACCGGCCGGCCGTTCTCGCCCACGCCGATCGGCACCCGCAGCCGCTCCGGCAGCGAACGCGGCCGCCAGGTGCGGGTGACGTCCACCGCGGCGGCGTCGCCCAGTCCGAGCAGGTCCGTGAAGTCCAGGTTGGCCAGGAGCGGTTCGTCGTCGTCACCGCCGCCCATGCGCAGCGGCGCGAGCTGCCGGGCCAGCGCCTCCGCGGCGGGCAGCGACAGACTGTCGGGCACGCCCTCGAAGGCGACCCCGCCGCCGGAGTCCAGCCACAGCCGGTCGGGGCGTACGACGACCGACAGGTCACCGCGCGGCTGATCGAGCTCGCCGGAGACGACCTCCACGATCGTCACGCCCTGCAGTCCCTCGGCGGCGGCGAACGCCGACGTGGGGGGCACCGTGCCGCCGTCCAGTACGACCAGGATGTGCGGCTGGTCCAGCAGCGGGCCGCCGTCACGCGCGAACCGGGGCCGGTCGGTCAGGCGGTCGGCGAGCAACTGCTCGAGTTCGCCCAGGTCGTCGCCGAACAGGCGGCGCGTGCCGGCGCCGTCGAACCGGCCCGTCAGCTGGCAGTGCGGCAGCCACTTCGACCAGTCCCAGCGGGCGGCGGCACCCGGCGAGGCGACGACGGCCACGACCAGGTCGTCGGGGGAGTGCAGGGTGGCCGCCTGTGCCACCAGCGCGCGGGCCGCGGAGCGGGCGCACTCCGGGTCGCCGGAGACCGTCACGTGGTAGAAGGCCCGCAGCGACACCGCCACCGGCAGCCCGTCCAACTGGCCCTGCACCGCGAGGAACCGCTGCATCGCGCCGGCGCACAGAGGCTCCAGCTCGTCCACCGGCGCGGTCCGCGGAGCCACCAGGGGAGTGGCCAGTTGCTGCGGGCCCAGGCCGAGACGCACCTGGCCGAAGTCGTCGTCCCGCACGCGCCGTTCCCACACCCTGCTGCCCTCGGCCACCACCGCCCACAACTGCTCGGGCGCGGGGTGCAGATACAGCTGCGCGTCCCGCTGCCGCAGCGCCGTCCGTCGGACCGTGCGCCGGGTCTGGGCAAGATAGCGGAGGTAGTCCCGGCGCACATCGGCCATTTGCCCCTGCGTACCGCGACGGTGACGGACGATCTGCGAGACCACCATCGCGGCGGTTGACACGAGCATCAGCACACCCATGATCCGCATGAACGGATGGGCGTTGGGCGAGGCGAAGTAGAACACCACCGACGACCCCATGCCGAGCGTCGGCAGGACCTGCATCAGCATGCCCTCGTGCTGCCCCCGCGGCAGCTCCGGAGGGGCCTCCAACAGCAGTTCGTCCACGGGCACTTCGGGCGGCAGGGTGCGCGGCGGGCGCTTGACGACGATCTGGCTCACCGCGGCATCGATCCCCCTTCGCGGACGCACCGTGGATCCCCCGGCACCCCCGTGGCGACGGTCGTCCTCCGCTGCCGGCGATCCTACGGGGCGGCCCTGACACAGCGTGCCGGTAGGGTGACGGCCGCAGCGTGCGCATCCGCGAACAAGGGGGGCAGTGAAGGTGAGTACGACGACGACCACGGGCTTCTGCAGGGTCACCGTCGTGGCGCCCGACAGCCGGATCGACGTGGCGTTGCCGGTGGACATCGCCATCGCCGACATCTACCCGGAGATCCTCCGCCTGACCGGCCAGACCCAGCCCGTCGGCGCCCCCACCGGCTACCACCTGGTACGCCGCGACGGCCGGGTCCTCGACGGCGCCCGCACCCTCGCCGCCGAACGGGTGCTCGACGGAGAGGTGCTCGGACTACGCCCCTTCGCCGAGTCCCTCCCGCCCGTCGTCCACGACGACGTGTCCGATGCCGTCGCCTCCGCCGTCGTCCGCGACCGGCACCTGTGGAGCGAGGAGCTGCTGCGGATCGCGGGCCTGACCGGCGGCGCCGTGCTGTTGCTGCTGTGCGCCCTCCTTCTGTGGCACGCCGACCCGGTGCGCCACGACATGCACGGCCTGCCCGGTGTCCTGGCCGGCGGCCTCGGCGTGTTGCTGACGGCGTTCGCGGGCGTCCTGGCCCGGGTGTACGCCGACCGGGCCGCCGCCTTCGCGGTGGGACTCGGCGCGCTGCCCCTGCTGATGCTCGCGGGCTCCGGGGTCGTCGCGCCGCCCGCCGGACAGGGCCCGGGCAGGCTGCAGTTTCTGCTCGGCTGCGCGGTGCTCCTGCTCGCCTCGCTCGTCCTGGTCGTCCTCACCCCCGGCGGGGACGCGCCGTTCGTGGCCGCCTCCTTCCTCGCCGTGGCCGGCGCCGTGGCCTCCTTCGTCGCCCTGCTCGCCGACGCCTCCGCCACCGAGGTCGCCGCGGTGTGCGCCCCGGTCGCCATCGGCCTCGTCGCCTTCCTGCCCGGTCTCTCCGCCCGCTTCGCCCGGCTGCCCATCGGCTACGCCGCCCCGCGCTCCGCGAGCCAGGACGCCTTCGACCCCGACGCCCCGTCGGCCGGGGAGAGCGAGCCGCTGGACGCCGAACACATCGCCGCGCAGGCCCGCCGGGGGCACGAGATGCTCCTCGGCCTGGTCGCCGGCACATCGGCCGTGGTGATCGCCTCCGCGGCCGTCCTCGGCTTCTCCGACGACGTCCGGGCGCGGCTCCTCGCCCTCGCCACCGGGCTCGCGATGCTGATCCGCGCGCGCCTGTTCCGTTACACCTCCCAGGTGACCTGCGTCCTGGTCGCCGGGCTCGCCGCGCTCGCGCTGCTGCTGCTCGGCCTCGCCCTGAACCCGCCCGCGGACGCGTTCACCGAGCTGGTGCTGCACGGCGACGGCGACGCCCTCGACCTGCGCGCCGGCTGGCTGACCGCGGCCGTCGCCGCCGGCGCGATGCTGCTCACGACGATCGGCCTGATCGTCCCGCGCAAGGGCCTGTCACCCTTCTGGGGCCGTTTCCTGGACCTCACCGAGGGTGCGGTGCTGCTGGTCCTCGTCCCGCTCTGCCTCGCGGTCCTGGGCGTACTGTCGGACGTACGCTCGATGCTCGGCTAGGCGATCCCCCGCCGCGCGGCTCACCCGGGCGCACCGCACCCCCGCAACCGCCACGGCTCGCCGGACCAGGCCGATGCACCCCCGATGCACCCCCGGTGCACCTGCGCGTCGAGTCGCGGAACCCCGGCACACCTGCGCGACGGAGCGGCCCGCGCGCACTGGTACTCTGGGGCACGGCCGTATGCGCCCACACCCCCGGAAGCCCTCAAGGCTCCGGACGGTCGCGCCGTCGGCCCCGCCTCCCGAGTAACGGAAGCTCCCCCGAGATGCAGACCGGGGGCGCTCGGAGGCATCGCGAAGACCTACGAGGAGTACACGTGTCGCTCGACGCCGCCGTGAAGAAGCAGATCATCACCGAGTTCGGTACCAAGGAGGGCGACACCGGCTCCCCCGAGGTCCAGGTCGCCCTGCTGTCGCGCCGCATCTCGGACCTGACCGAGCACCTGAAGACCCACAAGCACGACCACCACTCCCGTCGTGGTCTGCTCATCCTGGTCGGTCAGCGCCGTCGGCTGCTGCAGTACCTGGCCAAGAAGGACATCCAGCGCTTCCGTGCGCTGGTCGACCGCCTCGGCATCCGCCGCGGTGCGGCGGGCGCCCGGTAGTACGCCGTGCAGGGAGCGGTTCCCGAACCGATCGGGGGCCGCTCCCTTTGCCGTACGTGCGGAAACGTGCGCGTTGTCAGTGCCGCTTTGTAGTGTGGTGGCACAACGCAATACGCACGGCACGAAAACAGCACGACGGGGAACACGCAGGGCACAGCGGTACACACCGCACGGGGCCCCGAGTGACCCGGCCAACGAGGAGAAGCGCGGCCGAGCCGCCGCCGGTCCTCGGTAGTGGCCCCCGGGCAGCCCGCCCCGGGTGCTTCGATCGAAGACCGGCCCGCATCGCAGGAAGCGCTTCTCCGCCCCTGTCCCCCCGCCACACGGGCGGCCGGGACGAAAGACGATACGTAGGAGAAAACGCTGGTGGAGAACGAGACCCACTACGCCGAGGCCGTCATCGACAACGGCTCCTTCGGCACCCGCACCATCCGCTTCGAGACCGGCCGCCTCGCCAAGCAGGCCGCCGGCTCCGCCGTGGCGTACCTGGACGACGACACCATGGTGCTGTCGGCCACGACCGCCTCGAAGAACCCCAAGGACCAGCTCGACTTCTTCCCCCTCACGGTGGACGTCGAGGAGCGGATGTACGCCGCCGGCAAGATCCCCGGCAGCTTCTTCCGCCGCGAGGGCCGTCCCTCCGAGGACGCCATCCTCACCTGCCGCCTCATCGACCGCCCGCTGCGCCCGTCCTTCAAGAAGGGCCTGCGCAACGAGATCCAGGTCGTCGAGACGATCATGGCGCTCAACCCCGACCACCTGTACGACGTCGTGGCGATCAACGCCGCGTCCGCGTCGACGCAGCTGGCCGGCCTGCCCTTCTCCGGCCCGATCGGCGGCACCCGTGTCGCGCTGATCAACGGCCAGTGGGTCGCCTTCCCGACGCACACCGAGCTCGAGGACGCCGTCTTCGACATGGTGGTCGCCGGTCGCGTCCTGGAGGACGGCGACGTCGCCATCATGATGGTCGAGGCCGAGGCCACCGCGAAGACCATCCAGCTGGTCAAGGGCGGTGCCGAGGCGCCGACCGAGGAGGTCGTCGCCGCCGGCCTCGAGGCCGCGAAGCCCTTCATCAAGGTGCTGTGCAAGGCCCAGGCCGACCTCGCCGCCAAGGCCGCCAAGCCGACCGGCGAGTTCCCGATCTTCCTGGACTACCAGGACGACGTCCTGGAGGCGCTCACCGCCGCCGTCCGCCCCGAGCTCGCCCAGGCGCTCACCATCGCGGGCAAGCAGGAGCGCGAGGCCGAGCTGGACCGCGTCAAGGGTCTGGCGGCCGAGAAGCTGCTGCCCGAGTTCGAGGGCCGCGAGAAGGAGATCTCCGCCGCGTACCGCGCGCTGACCAAGTCCCTGGTGCGCGAGCGCGTCATCAAGGAGAAGAAGCGCATCGACGGCCGCGGTGTCACCGACATCCGCACGCTGGCCGCCGAGGTCGAGGCCATCCCGCGGGTGCACGGCTCCGCGCTGTTCGAGCGTGGCGAGACCCAGATCCTGGGCGTCACCACCCTCAACATGCTCCGCATGGAGCAGCAGCTGGACACCCTCTCGCCGGTGACACGCAAGCGCTACATGCACAACTACAACTTCCCGCCGTTCTCCGTCGGCGAGACCGGTCGCGTCGGCTCCCCCAAGCGCCGCGAGATCGGGCACGGCGCGCTCGCCGAGCGCGCCCTGGTGCCGGTGCTCCCGGCCCGCGAGGACTTCCCCTACGCGATCCGTCAGGTCTCCGAGGCCCTCGGTTCCAACGGCTCGACGTCCATGGGCTCGGTCTGCGCCTCCACCATGTCACTGCTGAACGCCGGTGTGCCCCTCCAGGCCCCGGTCGCCGGCATCGCCATGGGCCTCATCTCCCAGGAGATCGAGGGCGAGACGCACTACGTGACGCTGACCGACATCCTCGGCGCCGAGGACGCGTTCGGCGACATGGACTTCAAGGTCGCCGGCACCAAGGAGTTCGTCACCGCCCTCCAGCTCGACACCAAGCTGAACGGCATCCCGGCCTCCGTCCTGGCCGCGGCCCTCAAGCAGGCCCGCGACGCCCGCCTCCACATCCTCGACGTGATGATGGAGGCCATCGACCGGCCCGACGAGATGTCCCCGAACGCCCCGCGGATCATCACCGTCAAGATCCCGGTGGACAAGATCGGTGAGGTCATCGGCCCCAAGGGCAAGATGATCAACCAGATCCAGGAGGACACCGGCGCCGAGATCACGATCGAGGACGACGGCACCATCTACATCGGTGCCGCCGACGGCCCCTCCGCCGAGGCCGCCCGCACCACGATCAACGGCATCGCCAACCCGACGATGCCCGAGGTCGGCGAGCGCTACCTGGGTACGGTCGTGAAGACGACGACGTTCGGCGCCTTCGTCTCCCTGCTGCCCGGCAAGGACGGCCTGCTGCACATCTCGCAGATCCGCAAGCTGGCCGGCGGCAAGCGCGTGGAGAACGTCGAGGACGTGCTCGGCGTGGGCCAGAAGGTCCAGGTCGAGATCGCCGAGATCGACTCCCGCGGCAAGCTCTCCCTCATCCCCGTGATCGAGGGCGAGGAGCCCACCGACGACGCGAAGAAGGACGACGGCGACAAGTGACGTCCCGTAGCTCCAAGGCGACGGCCCGCACCTCCTCGGAGGCGCGGGCCGTCGCCCGTACCCAAACCCTCATCAAGGGCAGCAACGGCATCGGCACCGTCCGCAGGACCACCCTCCCGGGCGGCCTGCGCATCGTCACCGAGACCCTGCCCTCCGTACGCTCCGCCACCTTCGGCATCTGGGCCCACGTCGGCTCCCGCGACGAGACCCCCGCGCTGAACGGCGCCACCCACTACCTCGAGCACCTGCTCTTCAAGGGCACCGACCGGCGCAGCGCGCTGGACATCTCCGCCGCGATCGACGAGGTCGGCGGCGAGATGAACGCGTTCACGGCGAAGGAGTACACGTGCTACTACGCACGCGTGCTCGACAGCGACCTCCCCCTCGCCATCGACGTCGTCTGCGACATGCTCACCGGATCCCTGATCCGCGAGGAGGACGTCGACGTCGAACGCGGCGCGATCCTCGAGGAGATCGCGATGACGGAGGACGACCCGGGCGACTGCGTGCACGACCTGTTCGCGCACACCATGTTCGGCGACAACGCCCTCGGCCGCCCCGTCCTCGGCACGGTCGACACCGTCAACGCGCTCACCGCCGACCGGATCCGCCGCTTCTACAAGAAGCACTACGACCCCACCCACCTCGTCGTCGCCTGCGCGGGCAACGTCGACCACGCCACGGTCGTACGACAGGTCCGCGCCGCCTTCGCCCGCGCGGACGCCCTCGGCAGCCCCGACGCCCTCCCCGTCGACCCCCGCTCGGGCCGGCGCGCGCTGCGCGCCGCGGGACGCGTGGAACTGCTCGGCCGCAAGACCGAACAGGCTCACGTCGTACTCGGCATGCCGGGCCTGGCACGCACCGACGACCGCCGCTGGGCCCTCGGCGTCCTCAACACCGCCCTGGGCGGTGGCATGTCCTCCCGCCTCTTCCAGGAGGTCCGCGAGAAGCGCGGCCTGGCCTACAGCGTGTACTCGTACACCTCGGGCTTCGCCGACTGCGGCCTGTTCGGCGTCTACGCCGGCTGCCGGCCCAGCCAGGTGCACGACGTGCTCAAGATCTGCCGCGACGAACTGGACCACGTCGCCGAGCACGGACTGTCCGACGAGGAGGTCGGCCGCGCCATCGGGCAGCTCCGGGGCTCCACGGTGCTCGGCCTGGAGGACACCGGTGCGCTGATGAACCGTATCGGCAAGAGCGAACTGTGCTGGGGCGACCAGATGTCCGTCGACGACATGCTGGCCAGGATCACCGAGGTCACCCCGGACGACGTCCGAGCGGTCGCCCGCGAGATCCTGGGACGGCGCCCCTCGTTGTCGGTCATAGGCCCGCTCAAGGACAAGCAGGCCGCCCGGCTGCACGACGCGGTCGCGTGAGCCCGTTGGGCCGGGGGACCCCGGCCGGGGACGTTCCAGTCAAGGAAGCGAGAAGATGAGCAAGCTGCGCGTGGCGGTGCTGGGGGCCAAGGGCCGTATCGGCGCCGAGGCGGTACGGGCCGTCGAGGCCGCCGAGGACCTCGAACTGGTGGCCGCCCTCGGCCGCGGCGACGGGCTGGAGACACTCACCGGGACCGGCACCCAGGTGGCGGTCGAGCTGACCACCCCCGACTCGGTCATGGACAACCTCGACTTCTGCGTGCGGCACGGCATCCACGCGGTGGTCGGGACCACGGGCTGGACCGAGGACCGCCTCGCGCGGCTGCGGGGGTGGCTGGACGGCTCCCCGGAGACCGGCGTGCTCATCGCGCCCAACTTCTCCATCGGCGCTGTCCTCACCATGAAGTTCGCTCAGCTCGCGGCGCCCTACTTCGAGTCCGTCGAGGTCGTCGAACTGCATCACCCGAAGAAGGTCGACGCCCCCAGCGGCACGGCCACCCGCACCGCCCAGCTCATCGCCGCGGCCCGCGCGAAGGCGGGCACCGCCCCCGCACCGGACGCCACGACGACGGCCCTGGACGGGGCGCGCGGTGCGAACGTCGACGGGGTGCCTGTGCACGCCGTACGGCTGCGCGGGCTGCTCGCCCACCAGGAGGTGCTGCTCGGCGCCGAGGGCGAGACGCTCACCGTCCGCCACGACTCGTTGCACCACAGCAGCTTCATGCCCGGCATCCTGCTGGGCGTCCGCCGGGTGGTGACCGCTCCGGGCCTCACCTTCGGCCTGGAGCACTTCCTGGACCTGGACTGATCGGAACCCCGTCCAGGAGTCCGAGAGCCCGAGTCCGAGAGCCCGAGAGCCCGAGAAGCTGAGAGTCCGAAAACCCGGCAGCCCAGCAGCAGCCCGACAGCCCAAGAAAAGCAGCCTGCCTCATGCGTGCGAAAATCACCTATTTCGTCACGGCCGCCGTCCTGGTCGTCTACTTCGTCCTGGTCGGCAGCCGCGGAGTGCTGCTGATCGAGAACGGCACCGCCGTCACCATCGCCTTCGGCGTGGCGGTACTGGTGCTGCCGGTGATCGGGCTGTGGTTCCTGTGGAAGAACACCCAGTTCGTGCGCCGGGCCAACCGGCTCGCCGCCGAGCTGGACGCGGAGGGGGGCCTCCCGGTCGACGAGCTGAGGCGCACGCCCGGCGGGCGCATCGACCGTGACTCGGCCGACGAGGTTTTCGCCCGGCGGCAGGCGGAGACGGAGGACGCCCCGGACGACTGGCGGAGCTGGTTCCGCCTTGCCGTTGCCTACCACGACGCCCGTGACGTGGCTCGCGCCCGCAAGGCGATGCAGCACGCGATCAGGCTGCACGCCACGAACAGGACGGGCGGCGGACACCAGGAGAACGCGGAAAGCACCACGACCGAACACCGCCCGGACCGCGACGCCCGGACTCCGTAACCTCCGGAGCCTCCCGCCCCCCCGGCCGGCCGAGCACTCGCGGGGGACACCCGACCGGACCGCCATGTGCCAGAGAGCCGAAGGGGCGGACGGCCAGGGGGCCCGAAGGGCGTGGTCCGGACGTCTCACCCGTCCAGTCGGTGCTCCTCGGCCCAGGCCTCGACCGTGTCCGCCGCCCGGTCGAAGGCGTCGGGGCGTGCCAGGAAGTCCGCGTCGTGCGTGGTCAGCAGCGGCACCGGCCCGTCCGCCGAACGGCCCCTGCGGACCAGTGTCAGCGCCTGTCCCTGGACCGTGCGCGGCAGACCGAACCAGCGCACCGGCTGCTGGGCCGTCCGCACCGCCACGACCTGCGCCCACGGCACGGTGGTCGTACGCAGGAAACCCACCCGGCGCAACCCGCGCCCGCTCACCCAGACGCCGACGCGCAGCAGCCGCAGTGCGCACAGTATGACCAGCAGGCCCGCCACGAAAAAGCCCGTGGCGCTGGACGGCTTGCCGGTGAAGGCGATGATGACCGCGGCGAAGAGGACGTACGAGGCGAGCAGCAGCGCGAGCGCGGCCCCGGCGACGCGCCAGGGACCGGGCCGGTACGGACGGCGCCAGCGGTCACGGTCGTCATGGGGCAGAGCATGGTCGTCCGCCGCCTCGTCGAACACCCGGTCGGCCGTCAGGAAGGGCAGGGGCACGTCTGATCCTCACTCGGTCCTCGCACGAAGATGCGGTGAGGCTATCGAGCACCGTCGCCGGTCACCACCCCGGGGCGACCGGCGGAGTGCCGTCCGCCGGGCCGGGGCACGCCGACCGGGGAGCGGGACTTCAGCGGCCGTCGGAGGCCACGGGCTGCTGCGTCTTCGTCGTGGCGTGGTCCAGCGAGAGCGCGGGCATGCCGATCAGCAGCGCGCCGACGAGCCCGGCGACGATGGTGAGCCCCAGCAGCCAGCGTCCGGCCAGCTCCCCGGTGGAGGGGCGCCGCCGGGGCGGGGGAGCGACATTGCTGCGGAACCTGTCGGCTTCGGAGGGGAAGGCGAACGGGACGGGCTCGCGCCGGCGGAACATGGGGTGTCGATCCTTTCGGGTCGAAGGTGTGAGGGCCAGGTGACAGTGATCGAACGGATCACTGTCACCAAGGCAGACGAACGAATGCCACGATTGGTGCCCGCAAGCGCCGTTTTCGCTGAGATACGCAGGACTCGGCACCGATTCACGGCACTCGGTGCGCTTCGAGCATCTTCGAAGCGCTTCGGAGGACTTCGCCCGCCCGCGCCCACCCTGCCCGTACGCGCCCCGCGCGTGCACACCCGTCCGCGCACACCCTTCGACGACCTCCCGCGCCCCCGGGCGCCCCCGGACACGCCCCGCGCGCCCCGACCGGCCCGCGTCCGGAACGCCCGCGCGATCAGCCTCCGACGGTGTCCGGATTGCGGCACTTCGAGAGGTTCACCTAGCCTGAGCGAACGGGCCCGGCACTGCTTGAACCCCCGAGCAGGCAGTGCCGGGCCCCACCTCCGTCACGGCTTGTCGCCTCCCCCGAGCGCAGACCACATCTTGAGCAGCGAGTAGCGTGTTACCCATGGCTCCGACCTCGACTCCGCAGACCCCCTTCGGGCGGGTCCTCACCGCCATGGTCACGCCCTTCACGGCGGACGGCGCACTCGACCTCGACGGTACGCAGCGACTGGCTGCCCATCTGGTGGACGCAGGCAACGACGGCCTGGTCGTCAACGGCACCACCGGCGAGTCGCCGACCACGAGCGACGCGGAGAAAAGGGATCTCGTACGGGCCGTGGTGGAAGCCGTGGGGGACAGGGCCCACGTCGTCGCCGGAGTCGGCACCAACGACACCCGCCACAGCATCGAACTCGCCCGCGCGGCCGAGCAGGCCGGCGCGCACGGCCTGCTCACCGTGACGCCGTACTACAACAAGCCCCCGCAGGAGGGCCTGTACCGCCACTTCGCGGCCATCGCGGACGCCACCGGCCTTCCGGTCATGCTGTATGACATCCCCGGCCGCAGCGGCGTCCCGATCAGTACCGAGACGATCGTCCGCCTGGCCGAGCACCCCCGTATCGTCGCGAACAAGGACGCCAAGGGCGACCTCGGCCGGGCAGGCTGGGCCATCGCCCGCTCCGGCCTCGCCTGGTACTCCGGTGACGACATGCTCAACCTCCCCCTGCTCGCCGTCGGCGCGGTCGGCTTCGTCTCGGTCGTCGGCCACGTCGTCACGCCCGAGCTGCGTACCCTCATCGAGGCGTACACCGCCGGTGACGTCCAGAAGGCGCTCGAGATCCACCAGAGGCTGCTTCCGGTCTTCACCGGCATGTTCCGCACCCAGGGGGTGATGACCACCAAGGCGGCGCTCGCCCTCCAGGGCCTGCCCGCCGGGCCGCTGCGCGCGCCCATGGTCGAACTCACCCCCGAGGAGACCGCCCAGCTCAAGAGCGATCTTGCCGCGGGCGGGGTACAGCTCTGACAACGGACTTCACAACTGAAGAGGCAGGACCTCCGGGAACCGGTGTGTGCCTGCGCATCCACACGACAACTGCTTTTGCACGAACGTCATGCGCGCCACGTGCCCTCAGGTACGTGGCGCGCATGGTGAGGAGAGTCTTTTGAGTCATCCGCACCCTGAACTCGGCCCGCCGTCGCCCCTCCCCGAGGGCGGCCTGCGGGTCACCCCGCTCGGTGGCCTCGGCGAAATCGGTCGGAACATGACCGTCTTCGAATACGGCGGCCGCCTGTTGATCGTCGACTGCGGAGTGCTCTTCCCCGAGGAGGAGCAGCCCGGAATCGACCTGATCCTGCCCGACTTCTCGTCCATCCGGGACCGCCTCGACGACATCGAGGGCATCGTCCTCACCCATGGGCACGAGGACCACATCGGCGGCGTGCCCTTCCTGCTCCGCGAGAAGCCGGACATCCCGCTGATCGGCTCCAAGCTGACCCTCGCCCTGATCGAGGCCAAGCTCCAGGAACACCGCATCCGCCCCTACACCCTCGAGGTGGCCGAGGGGCACCGGGAGCGCATCGGCCCGTTCGACTGCGAGTTCGTCGCGGTCAACCACTCCATCCCGGACGCGCTCGCGGTCGCCATCCGCACACCGGCCGGCATGGTGGTCCACACCGGCGACTTCAAGATGGACCAGCTCCCGCTGGACAACCGCCTCACGGACCTGCACGCGTTCTCGCGGCTCAGCGAGGAGGGCATCGACCTGCTCCTCGCCGACTCCACCAACGCGGAGGTCCCCGGGTTCACGCCGCACGAGCGCGACATCTCCAGCGTCCTGCGCCAGGTGTTCGCCGGGGCCCGCAAGCGGATCATCGTGGCCAGCTTCGCCAGCCACGTCCACCGCATCCAGCAGATTCTCGACGCCGCCCACGAGTACGGACGCCGGGTGGCCTTCGTCGGCCGCTCCATGGTCCGCAACATGGGCATCGCCCGGGACCTCGGTTACCTGAAGGTCCCGCCGGGCCTCGTCGTCGACGTCAAGACCCTCGACGACCTGCCGGACCACGAGGTCGTCCTGGTCTGTACAGGCTCCCAGGGCGAGCCGATGGCGGCGCTGTCCCGGATGGCCAACCGGGACCACCAGATCCGGATCGTGCAGGGCGACACGGTGATCCTCGCCTCGTCCCTCATTCCGGGCAACGAGAACGCGGTCTACCGCGTGATCAACGGGCTGACCCGCTGGGGCGCCCACGTCGTCCACAAGGGCAACGCGAAGGTGCACGTCTCCGGACACGCCTCGGCCGGCGAACTGCTGTACTTCTACAACATCTGCCGGCCCAGGAACCTGATGCCGGTGCACGGCGAATGGCGGCATCTGCGAGCCAACGCCGAACTCGGCGCACTGACCGGTGTGCCGCACGACCGCATCGTCATCGCGGAGGACGGCGTCGTCGTCGACCTCGTCGGAGGCAAGGCGAAGATCTCCGGCAAGGTCCAGGCCGGATACGTGTACGTCGACGGGTCTTCCGTCGGCGACGTGGGCGAACCCGCGCTGAAGGACCGCAGGATCCTGGGAGATGAGGGCATCATCTCCGTTTTCGTGGTGATGGACTCGTCCACCGGGAAGATCACCGGCGGACCGCACGTCCAGGCCCGCGGCTCCGGCATCGAGGACTCGGCGTTCGCCGCCGTCCTGCCGAAGATCACGGAAACGCTCGAGCGATCGGCGCAGGACGGCGTCGTGGAACCGCACCAGTTGCAGCAGCTCATCCGCCGCACGCTGGGCAAGTGGGTCTCCGACACCTACCGGCGCCGGCCGATGATCCTTCCGGTCGTCGTCGAGGTCTGACGTCCCGTCGGACACCTGAACTGCGAGCGGGCGGCCTCGATTTGCGTCGAGGCCGCCCGCTCCAGTAGGTTTACGGCTCCGCCACGGGGGGAACCCGGTACGTTCGCCGTACTGGAGAACCCAGGGGGCGGAAATCCGACTCGGAACTTCTGATAAAGTCGGAACCGCCGGAAAGGGAAACGCGGAAGCGGGAACCTGGAAAGCACCGAGGAAATCGGACAGCGAAAACGTCTGATAGAGTCGGAAACGCAAGACCGAAGGGAAGCGCCCGGAGGAAAGCCTGAGAGAGTGTCTCGGGTGAGTACAAAGGAAGCGTCCGTTCCTTGAGAACTCAACAGCGTGCCAAAAGTCAACGCCAGATATGTTGATACCCCGACCTGGTCGGTTTCCGATCGGGTTGAGGTTCCTTTGAAGAAGAACACAGCGAGGACGCTGTGAACGGCTGGGCTTATTCCGCCCGGCTGTTCCGCTCTCGTGTGTGTTACCGGGATGACCCGGAAGCATTCACGGAGAGTTTGATCCTGGCTCAGGACGAACGCTGGCGGCGTGCTTAACACATGCAAGTCGAACGATGAACCACTTCGGTGGGGATTAGTGGCGAACGGGTGAGTAACACGTGGGCAATCTGCCCTTCACTCTGGGACAAGCCCTGGAAACGGGGTCTAATACCGGATAACACTTCCACTCTCCTGAGTGGTGGTTAAAAGCTCCGGCGGTGAAGGATGAGCCCGCGGCCTATCAGCTTGTTGGTGAGGTAATGGCTCACCAAGGCGACGACGGGTAGCCGGCCTGAGAGGGCGACCGGCCACACTGGGACTGAGACACGGCCCAGACTCCTACGGGAGGCAGCAGTGGGGAATATTGCACAATGGGCGAAAGCCTGATGCAGCGACGCCGCGTGAGGGATGACGGCCTTCGGGTTGTAAACCTCTTTCAGCAGGGAAGAAGCGAAAGTGACGGTACCTGCAGAAGAAGCGCCGGCTAACTACGTGCCAGCAGCCGCGGTAATACGTAGGGCGCAAGCGTTGTCCGGAATTATTGGGCGTAAAGAGCTCGTAGGCGGCTTGTCACGTCGGGTGTGAAAGCCCGGGGCTTAACCCCGGGTCTGCATTCGATACGGGCTAGCTAGAGTGTGGTAGGGGAGATCGGAATTCCTGGTGTAGCGGTGAAATGCGCAGATATCAGGAGGAACACCGGTGGCGAAGGCGGATCTCTGGGCCATTACTGACGCTGAGGAGCGAAAGCGTGGGGAGCGAACAGGATTAGATACCCTGGTAGTCCACGCCGTAAACGGTGGGAACTAGGTGTTGGCGACATTCCACGTCGTCGGTGCCGCAGCTAACGCATTAAGTTCCCCCGCCTGGGGAGTACGGCCGCAAGGCTAAAACTCAAAGGAATTGACGGGGGCCCGCACAAGCAGCGGAGCATGTGGCTTAATTCGACGCAACGCGAAGAACCTTACCAAGGCTTGACATACACCGGAAACGTCCAGAGATGGGCGCCCCCTTGTGGTCGGTGTACAGGTGGTGCATGGCTGTCGTCAGCTCGTGTCGTGAGATGTTGGGTTAAGTCCCGCAACGAGCGCAACCCTTGTCCCGTGTTGCCAGCAAGCCCTTCGGGGTGTTGGGGACTCACGGGAGACCGCCGGGGTCAACTCGGAGGAAGGTGGGGACGACGTCAAGTCATCATGCCCCTTATGTCTTGGGCTGCACACGTGCTACAATGGCCGGTACAATGAGCTGCGATACCGTGAGGTGGAGCGAATCTCAAAAAGCCGGTCTCAGTTCGGATTGGGGTCTGCAACTCGACCCCATGAAGTCGGAGTTGCTAGTAATCGCAGATCAGCATTGCTGCGGTGAATACGTTCCCGGGCCTTGTACACACCGCCCGTCACGTCACGAAAGTCGGTAACACCCGAAGCCCGTGGCCCAACCCGCAAGGGAGGGAGCGGTCGAAGGTGGGACTGGCGATTGGGACGAAGTCGTAACAAGGTAGCCGTACCGGAAGGTGCGGCTGGATCACCTCCTTTCTAAGGAGCACTTCTTGGCTGCTTCGGCAGTCCAGAGGCCAGTACATCGGCGTACGTCCGGTGCTGGTTGCTCATGGGTGGAACGTTGACTATTCGGCCGGGTTTCCGGGTCGGAGGCTGCTAGTACTGCTCTTCGGAGTGTGGAACGCATGATCTCCGGGCGGGGTCTGGTCGGGCATGCTGTTGGGTGTCTGAGGGCACGGCCGTGAGGCTGGGTCTTCGGGTTGCCGGCCCCAGTGCACTCGGGATGTTGTTCCGGGGTGATGGGTGGTTGGTCGTTGTTTGAGAACTGCACAGTGGACGCGAGCATCTGTGGCCAAGTTTTTAAGGGCGCACGGTGGATGCCTTGGCACCAGGAACCGATGAAGGACGTGGGAGGCCACGATAGGCCCCGGGGAGTCGTCAACCAGGCTTTGATCCGGGGGTGTCCGAATGGGGAAACCCGGCAGTCGTCATGGGCTGTCACCCTTGCCTGAACACATAGGGCAAGTGGAGGGAACGCGGGGAAGTGAAACATCTCAGTACCCGCAGGAAGAGAAAACAACCGTGATTCCGGGAGTAGTGGCGAGCGAAACCGGATGAGGCCAAACCTATGGCGTGTGAGACCCGGCAGGGGTTGCGTTGTGGGGGTTGTGGGATCTCTCTTCTGTCGTCTGCCGGCGACAGGACGAGTCAGAAACCGTTGATGTAGGCGAAGGACATGCGAAAGGTCCGGCGTAGAGGGTAAGACCCCCGTAGTCGAAACATTAGCGGCTCGTTTGAGAGACACCCAAGTAGCACGGGGCCCGAGAAATCCCGTGTGAATCTGGCGGGACCACCCGCTAAGCCTAAATATTCCCTGGTGACCGATAGCGGATAGTACCGTGAGGGAATGGTGAAAAGTACCGCGGGAGCGGAGTGAAATAGTACCTGAAACCGTGTGCCTACAAGCCGTGGGAGCGTCGCGTTGAGTGCTTGCACTCAACGTCGTGACTGCGTGCCTTTTGAAGAATGAGCCTGCGAGTTTGCGGTGTGTTGCGAGGTTAACCCGTTGTGGGGTAGCCGTAGCGAAAGCGAGTCCGAACAGGGCGGTTGAGTAGCACGCTCAAGACCCGAAGCGGAGTGATCTAGCCATGGGCAGGTTGAAGCGGCTGTAAGAGGTCGTGGAGGACCGAACCCACCAGGGTTGAAAACCTGGGGGATGACCTGTGGTTAGGGGTGAAAGGCCAATCAAACTCCGTGATAGCTGGTTCTCCCCGAAATGCATTTAGGTGCAGCGTCGTGTGTTTCTTGCCGGAGGTAGAGCACTGGATAGGCGATGGGCCCTACCGGGTTACTGACCTTAGCCAAACTCCGAATGCCGGTAAGTGAGAGCGCGGCAGTGAGACTGTGGGGGATAAGCTCCATGGTCGAGAGGGAAACAGCCCAGAGCATCGACTAAGGCCCCTAAGCGTACGCTAAGTGGGAAAGGATGTGGAGTCGCAGAGACAACCAGGAGGTTGGCTTAGAAGCAGCCACCCTTGAAAGAGTGCGTAATAGCTCACTGGTCTAGTGATTCCGCGCCGACAATGTAGCGGGGCTCAAGCGTACCGCCGAAGTCGTGTCATTGCAGCATGTACTCCCAACGGAGGCTGTGATGGGTAGGGGAGCGTCGTCTGCCGGGTGAAGCAGCCGTGGAAGCGAGTTGTGGACGGTTGACGAGTGAGAATGCAGGCATGAGTAGCGATTCACACGTGGGAAACGTGTGCGCCGATTGACTAAGGGTTCCTGGGTCAAGCTGATCTGCCCAGGGTAAGTCGGGACCTAAGGCGAGGCCGACAGGCGTAGTCGATGGATAACCGGTTGATATTCCGGTACCCGCTGTGAAGCGTCAAACATCGAGCATCGTGATGCTAAGGCCGTGAAACCGCCGGGTGCGTCTTCGGACAATCTCGGAGTGGTGGAGCCGCCGGCCCAAGCGGTTAGTAGGTGAGTGATGGGGTGACGCAGGAAGGTAGTCCATCCCGGGCGGTGGTTGTCCCGGGGTAAGGGTGTAGGCCGGACGGTAGGTAAATCCGCCGTTCATGGAGGCTGAGACCTGATGCCGAGCCGATTGTGGTGAAGTGGATGATCCTATGCTGTCGAGAAAAGCCTCTAGCGAGTTTCATGGCGGCCCGTACCCTAAACCGACTCAGGTGGTCTGGTAGAGAATACCGAGGCGTTCGGGTGAACTATGGTTAAGGAACTCGGCAAAATGCCCCCGTAACTTCGGGAGAAGGGGGGCCATGTCTGGTGAGGGGACTTGCTCCTTGAGCTGGGTGTGGCCGCAGAGACCAGCGAGAAGCGACTGTTTACTAAAAACACAGGTCCGTGCGAAGCCGTAAGGCGATGTATACGGACTGACGCCTGCCCGGTGCTGGAACGTTAAGGGGACCGGTTAGTCATCTTTCGGGGTGGCGAAGCTGAGAACTTAAGCGCCAGTAAACGGCGGTGGTAACTATAACCATCCTAAGGTAGCGAAATTCCTTGTCGGGTAAGTTCCGACCTGCACGAATGGCGTAACGACTTCTCGACTGTCTCAACCATAGGCCCGGTGAAATTGCACTACGAGTAAAGATGCTCGTTTCGCGCAGCAGGACGGAAAGACCCCGGGACCTTTACTACAGTTTGATATTGGTGTTCGGTTCGGCTTGTGTAGGATAGCTGGGAGACTGTGAAGCTCGGACGCCAGTTCGGGTGGAGTCGTCGTTGAAATACCAGTCTGGTCGTGCTGGATGTCTAACCTGGGTCCGTGATCCGGATCAGGGACAGTGTCTGATGGGTAGTTTAACTGGGGCGGTTGCCTCCTAAAGGGTAACGGAGGCGCCCAAAGGTTCCCTCAGCCTGGTTGGTAATCAGGTGGTGAGTGTAAGTGCACAAGGGAGCTTGACTGTGAGACCGACGGGTCGAGCAGGGACGAAAGTCGGGACTAGTGATCCGGCGGTGGCTTGTGGAAGCGCCGTCGCTCAACGGATAAAAGGTACCCCGGGGATAACAGGCTGATCTTCCCCAAGAGTCCATATCGACGGGATGGTTTGGCACCTCGATGTCGGCTCGTCGCATCCTGGGGCTGGAGTCGGTCCCAAGGGTTGGGCTGTTCGCCCATTAAAGCGGTACGCGAGCTGGGTTTAGAACGTCGTGAGACAGTTCGGTCCCTATCCGCTGCGCGCGTAGGAGTCTTGAGAAGGGCTGTCCCTAGTACGAGAGGACCGGGACGGACGAACCTCTGGTGTGCCAGTTGTTCTGCCAAGGGCATGGCTGGTTGGCTACGTTCGGGAGGGATAACCGCTGAAAGCATCTAAGCGGGAAGCCTGCTTCGAGATGAGGACTCCCACCCACTTGATGGGGTAAGGCTCCCAGTAGACGACTGGGTTGATAGGCCGGATCTGGAAGCACCGTGAGGTGTGGAGGTGACCGGTACTAATAGGCCGAGGGCTTGTCCTCAGTTGCTCGCGTCCACTGTGTTGGTTCTGAAACCACGAACGATCAGGCCGTGTTTGGTCACCGGTTGCTGGTTGTGTGTTTCATAGTGTTTCGGTGGTCATAGCGTAGGGGAAACGCCCGGTTACATTCCGAACCCGGAAGCTAAGCCTTACAGCGCCGATGGTACTGCAGGGGGGACCCTGTGGGAGAGTAGGACACCGCCGAACAATCATTGCGGGAGCGGGTCCCTGAACTTCGGTTCAGGGACCCGCTCTTTTGCGTTTTCTGTCACTTCGCGTTCATCTGGCCCCCGCACGATCGGTGCCATGGGGACCGTGGAAATGCTCAGGGCAGCCGGCGTGAGCGCCGGTGACGAGGTCATCGTGCCGGCGTTCGGCGACAGTGAGCCGGCCGAGGCAGCACTGCTGGCTGGTGCGATGCCCGTCTTCGCCGACATAGACCCGGACACGTACTGCCTCGACCCCGCCGCCGTGGAGACCGTGGTCAGCCCGCGGACGGCGGCCGTGGTCGTCGTCCACCGCTTCGGTCACCAGGCGCCGCTCGGCAGCCTGTACGCCGTTGGCCGACGGCACGGTTTCCTCGTGCTGGAGCAGGGGGAACCCGGGGCACCGTACGCGAATGTGGCGGTGCGCAAGGAGCGGGCCGCGCATCTCGACCGGCGGCTCCGCGGGGTGTGGACGCCGCAGGGCGGTGCCGTCCATACGTACGAGCAGTACGTCGTCCGTGTCCCCGGGAACGGCCGGCCGGACCGTGATGCCTTCGCGCGAGCCCTCCGCGCCAGGGGTGTGGACTGCCGGGTGCCGGTGAAAACGCCCGTGCACCGCATGCCCGCCTTCCGGCGGGACGCCTTTCTGCCGGAGACCGAACGGGCCGCCGACGAGACACTGGCGCTGCCGCTCGACGGGGCGCTGACCAAGCGCGACATGCAGCGGATGGTCTCCGTCTGCAATGCGCTCGGCGGGCTGTTGCAGGACGCGTTCTAGGCAGGGAACTCCACCGGTGCGCGCGAGTGGCACGGAGTTGGGAGCAGTCATCTGTTCGGGGTATGATCTCTTCCGTCGCAGCGAGGGAAACCCTGAATGCGACAGGCCCCTATAGCTCAGTCGGTAGAGCGTCTCCATGGTAAGGAGAAGGTCAACGGTTCGATTCCGTTTGGGGGCTCTGCAGAAAAGGCCTCGCCCACATGGGCGGGGCCTTTTTCATGCCCTTGCGGCCCGGCTCAGCTCTGCTGCGGCTCCGGTACGCGCATCGCGAGAATCGCCATGTCGTCCGACGGGGCGGCGGAGGCGAAGCGCTCGACCGCGCGCATCACGCGCGCGGCGACCGCGCCGGCGGTGAGGCCCGTGCAGCCGGTGAGGACGTCGGTGAGGCCGTCGTCGCCCAGCATGCGGGTGCCTTCCCTGCGCTCGGTGACGCCGTCCGTGACGCAGAGCAGTACGTCGCCGGGGTCCAGGGTCACCGTCTCCTCGTAGAGCTCCAGGTCGTCCATCACGCCCAGCAGCGGCTGCGGTTCGGCGGCCGGTTCCACGGTGCCGTCCTGGCGCAGGCGGAGCGGCAGCGGGTGGCCGGCGCAGACGACCTTCAGGACCGCGCTGCCGTCCTCCTGCGGCCACAACTCGCCGTAGAGCAGGGTGAGGAAGCGGCTGCGGGCGCCCTCGTCGAGGATCGCGGAGTTCAGGCGCTCCAGGACCGCCGGGCCGCCGAAGCCCTCGCGGGCCAGGAGCCGCAGGGCGTGCCGGGCCAGCCCGGTGACCGCCGCCGCCTCCGGGCCCGTACCGCAGACGTCGCCGATGGCGAAGCCGTAGGCGCCGTCGCGGATGGGGAACAGGTCGTAGAAGTCGCCGCCGACCTCGTTGCCCTCGCCGGCGGCGCGGTAGATGACCTCGACCTCGACGCCGTCGATCGTCGGTAGCTCGGGTGGCAGCAGGCTGCGCTGGAGGGACTGGCTGATGGCCGTGCGTTCCGAGTACAGGCGGGCGTTGTCCAGGGCCAGGGCGGCCCGGCGGGAGAGGTCCTCGGCGAGTTCCAGGATCTCCTGGCGGAAGTGGTCGTCCGTGGGCTTGCCGAGCGTGAGCATGCCGATGACGCGGTTGCGGGCCACCAGAGGCAGTACCACCGTCTCGCCGCCGACCGCGGAGGCCGTCGCCAGCGTCGTGCCGACGCCCGAGGTGGCCGTGGCCGGTTCGCCGAGGCCCAGGCTGCGCATGGAGGTGCGCAGGGCCGCCTGGTGGGCGGCCTGGGCGGGGGCCGTCCAGACGCGGGCGCCGGGCGTGGGGATGGCCTCGGGCGGCTCGATCTTTGCGAGCAGGGCCTTGAGGCCGTCGATGCGTTCCTCGTCCTCGTGGAGGACATAGGACAGGTACGGCTCGGAGGACGGTTCGGCGATGGTGTAGACGGCGCACCAGGTGGCCAGGGTGGGAATGGTCATCTGTGCCATCAGGGCGAGCGTCTGGTCGCGGTCCAGGGTGCCGGCGAGGAGGTCGGAGGCCTCGACGAGGAAGCTGAGCGAGCCGCGGCGCAGGCGTTCGAGTTCGCCGAGGCGGGCGGACTCGACGGCGAGCGCGATGCGGTCGGCGGCGAACTGGAGTCTGAGCGCTTCCTCGTTCGAGTAGCGGGAGGGGGACTCGGCGGCGACGCCCAGGGAGCCGGTGAGGCGGCCCTCGACCTTGAGCGGGACGGTGACCACCGATCGCATGCCCGTGCCCCCCAGCAGGGGGACGGCGCCGGGCACGGCGGCGAGGTCGTCGTGCACGGAGGGCATGCGGGCCGAGCCGTAGCGTCCGGGGCCGGCCTCGACGGGGACACGGGCGAAGCGCTGGCGGGCGGAGGGCAGGCCGGTGGAGGCGCGGACCTCCAGTTCCGTCTCGTCGTCGGTGGCCAGGAGGAGGAAGGCGGCGTCGCCGTCGAGCATGTCGCGGGCGCGTTCGACGGTGCGCTGCAGGAGGCCGTCGAGGTCGTCGGGGGCGGGGGAGCCGATGAAGACCTCGAAGGGGTCCGCGGACTGGCCCTCGCCGGAACTGGTGCTGTCGGTGTTCGGGGTGCGCAGGGGGGTCTGCAGGACGGCACGCTCGTGGTCGCGGACCAGGAGGCAGACGGTGGACGGCTCGCCCGCGGTGTCCCGTACGCGCAGGTGGGAGGCGTAGACGGGGATGACCCGGCCGGTGGTGGCGCGGATGCCGTAGCTGCCCTCCCAGCGGGAGAGCCGCAGGGCCTCGGCGATGCCGGTGCCGGTGCCGGGGGTGTGCGGCCAGGCTGCCAGGTCGGTGAGGGGCTTGCCGATGACCTGTTCGGCGGCATAGCCGAAGAGTTCCTCGGCGTCCTCGTTCCACGCGGTGATGGCGGACGCGCGGTCGATCTGCACCACAGCCACCCGGACCCGGCCGTCGGTGAGGGGGAGCAGGTCGGCGGGGAGCACGGGGCCGGCGGCGCGGGTGCCGACGTTGCGTTCGGGCAGGTCGAGCTGGAACCAGACCTGCTTGTGGGTGGGGGTGTATTCCACGCCCCAGCGGGTGGCGAGGGCCGCGCAGAGCTGGAGGCCGCGGCCGCCCTCGCGGTCGGGGCTGCCCATGGAGACGGCGGCGCTCTGGACGGGGAGCTCGCGGTCGGGGTACAGATCGGAGACCTCGACGCGGACGCCGTCCTCGGTGCGCAGGCACAGGACGTCGGCGGAGGTGCCCGCGTGGACGACGGCGTTGGTGACGAGTTCGCTGGTGAGGACGACGGCGTCGTCGACGATGTCGGCGAAGCCCCAGCCCTGGAGGGTGTCGCGGACGAAGGATCGGGCGGTCGCCACCGACCGTCCGACGGGCTTGAAGCTGGCGGCCGCGCGCGCGGTGATCACAGCACTCCCCATGTGTCGGCGCCCCCTGGCTCCATGCCCGATTCCCCGGTTCGATCACTACAGGGTAGTGGGGGCACTGCCTCCGTGTTCAGGGGTATCCCCATGTGGACACGTCCCTGAACACTGGGGTGGCGCCTGGCATGGGGTCTCGCGCCTTCTCGCGCCCCTTGTGCGCCCTCCGGGCGGGCTCGGGAGGGCTCGGGTGGGGCGCAGGACGTGGGACGGGAGCAGGAGTTGTGGCGCCGACCTGCGCCGTTGTGGTCCGGGAGCGGGATCCGGGCGGCTCGGACGAGGTCGAGGCCGGTGCGGGAAGCGGCCCGCCCGGCACGGTGCCGCAGGGGCGGCGCCTAGGGTTACGGTCGTGGCCGGACGTCCCGGTGCGCCATGGTGGAACACTGGGCAGGCTTCTAGGAAGGTCCGTTCACACGGCGAGTGCCTTCCACGGCACCGGGCAGGAGCACGCGGCAGTGCCCGGCGGCCGGGTGGCGGCAGCAACCGAGCACGCGGAGTAACGGTCGATCCCTGCGGGAGGGACACAGTGGAGTCTGGCGCAGCGACGCGGAGTACGAAGACGCGCGCGAAAGGCGGACAGTCCCTGGGTGGCGGGCGCTCGCGCGGTGGGACCACCGAGGTGGACACGGCGGCCCTGCACCGGCTGCTGGGCGCGCTGGAGGCCATGCGGGACGGGAACTTCCGTCGGCGGCTGACTGTCACGGGCGACGACGTGATGGCGGAGATCTCCGCCGTCTTCAACGAGGTCGCGGACCGCAATCTGCACCTGACCGGTGAGCTGGCGCGGGTCCGGCGGGTCGTGGGGCGCGAGGGCAAGCTCACGGAGCGGCTGGAGACGGGCGCCTGCGAGGGCTCGTGGGCGGTCGCGATCGACAACTCCAACGCTCTCGTCGACGACCTGGTACGGCCCGTCTCCGAGGTCGGCCGGGTGCTCACCGCCGTCGCGGAGGGCGATCTGTCGCCCCGGATGGACCTGCGGACGCCGGCGCCGGAGAGCGGCGGGAACGGTGCGCCGCTGCGGGGCGAGTTCCTCAAGGTGGGGCGGACCGTCAACAACCTGGTCGACCAGTTGTCGACGTTCACCGACGAGGTCACGCGTGTGGCCAGCGAGGTCGGCACGGAGGGCAAGCTGGGCGGGCAGGCCAGGGTGCGCGGGATGTCGGGTTCGTGGAAGGACCTCACGGACTCCGTCAACACGATGGCGTACCGGCTGACCGCTCAGGTGCGGGACATCGCGCTGGTGACGACGGCGGTCGCCAAGGGCGATCTGTCGCGGAAGGTCACCGTGCACGTGGCCGGCGAGATGCTGGAGCTGAAGGAGACCGTCAACACGATGGTCGACCAGCTCTCCTCGTTCTCCTCCGAGGTGACGCGGGTCGCGCGTGAGGTCGGTGTCGAGGGTGAGCTCGGCGTGCAGGCGCAGGTGCCGGGTGTGGCGGGGGTGTGGAAGGACCTCACCGATTCGGTGAACCTGATGGCCGGCAACCTCACGGCCCAGGTGCGGGGGATCGCGGAGGTGACCACGGCGGTCGCCAATGGTGACCTGTCGCGGAAGGTGACGGTGAGCGCGCGCGGTGAGGTGGCGCAGCTGGCCGACACGATCAACCAGATGACGCTGACGCTGCGGACCTTCGCGGACGAGGTCACGCGCGTCGCCAACGAGGTGGGTGCCGGGGGACAGCTGGGCGGCCAGGCGAACGTGCCGGGTGCGGCAGGGACCTGGAAGGACCTGACGGACTCCGTCAACACGGTGTTCCGGAACCTGACGACGCAGGTCCGCGACATCGCCGCGGTGACGACGGCGGTGGCCAACGGTGATCTGTCGCAGAAGGTCACGGTGGACGTGGCCGGCGAGATGCTGGAGCTGAAGAACACCGTCAACGGCATGGTGGACCAGCTCTCCTCGTTCGGTGCCGAGGTGACGCGGGTCGCGCGCGAGGTCGGTGTCGAGGGCAAGCTGGGCGGTCAGGCGCAGGTGCCGGGTGTGGCCGGGACGTGGAAGGACCTGACGGACTCCGTCAACACGGCGTTCCGCAACCTCACCGGACAGGTGAGGAACATCGCCACCGTGACGACGGCGGTGGCCAACGGTGATCTGTCGCAGAAGGTCACGGTGGACGTGGCCGGCGAGATGCTGGAGCTGAAGAACACCGTCAACACGATGGTGGACCAGTTGTCCTCGTTCGCCGACCAGGTGACGCGGATGGCCCGGGACGTGGGCACCGAGGGGCGCCTCGGCGGTCAGGCGCGCGTGGACGGGGTGTCGGGCACCTGGAAGGAGCTGACGGACTCCGTCAACTTCATGGCGGGGAACCTGACCTCCCAGGTGCGGCAGATCGCCCAGGTGACGACGGCGGTGGCGCGTGGTGATCTGTCGCAGAAGATCGACGTGGACGCGCGCGGGGAGATCCTGGAGCTGAAGAACACCATCAACACGATGGTCGATCAGCTCTCGGCCTTCGCCGACCAGGTGACCCGGGTGGCCCGTGAGGTGGGCACCGAGGGCCGTCTCGGCGGTCAGGCGCAGGTGCCCGGCGTGGCGGGCGTGTGGCGGGACCTGACCGACTCGGTGAACGGCATGGCCGGCAACCTCACCGCGCAGGTGCGCAACATCGCCCAGGTCGCCACGGCGGTGGCGCGCGGTGATCTGTCGCAGAAGATCGACGTGGACGCGCGCGGGGAGATCCTCGAGCTCAAGAACACGCTGAACACGATGGTCGACCAGCTCTCCAACTTCGCCGAGCAGGTGACCCGGGTGGCCCGTGAGGTGGGCACCGAGGGCATCCTGGGCGGGCAGGCGGAGGTGCAGGGGGTCTCCGGCACCTGGAAGGACCTCACTCAGTCCGTCAACTTCATGGCGAACAACCTCACCATTCAGGTGAGGAACATCGCCGAGGTGACGACGGCGGTCGCCAAGGGCGATCTGTCGAAGAAGATCACCGTCGACGCCAAGGGCGAGATCCTGGAGCTCGTCACCACCGTCAACACGATGGTCGACCAGCTGTCGTCGTTCGCCGAGCAGGTGACCCGGGTGGCGCGCGAGGTGGGCACCGAGGGCATCCTCGGCGGCCAGGCCCATGTGCCCGGGGTCACCGGCATCTGGAAGGACCTCAGCGACAACGTCAACCTGATGGCCAACAACCTGACCGTGCAGGTGCGCAACATCAGCCAGGTGGCGGCGGCCGTGGCCAACGGCGATCTGACCCGTACGGTGAAGATCGAGGCGCGCGGTGAGGTCGCCCAGCTCGCGGACACCTTCAACACGATGGTGAAGACACTGAGTTCGTTCGCCGACCAGGTCACCAAGGTGGCCCGCGAGGTGGGTACGGACGGCATCCTGGGCGGCCAGGCGCGGGTGCCGGGCGTGGCGGGCACCTGGAAGGACCTCACCGAGTCGGTGAACCAGATGGCGTCCAACCTGACCGGTCAGGTGCGCAACATCGCCATGGTCACCACCGCCATCGCCAAGGGCGACCTCACGAAGAAGATCGACATCGATGCCCGCGGGGAGATCCTCGAGCTGAAGACGACCATCAACACGATGGTCGACCAGCTCTCCTCGTTCGCCGACGAGGTCACCAGGGTGGCCCGCGAGGTGGGCACCGAGGGGCAGCTCGGCGCCCAGGCCCGCGTGCGGGACGTCGACGGCACCTGGCGGGACCTGACCGAGTCGGTGAACGAGATGGCCGGGAACCTGACCCGGCAGGTGCGCGCCATCGCCCGCGTGGCCACCGCGGTGACCCGGGGCGACCTCAACCTGAAGATCGACGTGGACGCCTCCGGCGAGATCCAGGAACTTCAGGACTACATCAACAAGATGATCGCCAATCTGCGCGACACCACGATCGCCAACAAGGAGCAGGACTGGCTCAAGGGCAACCTGGCGCGGATCTCCGCCCTCATGCAGGGCCGCCGCGATCTGGAGGACGTCGCCTCGCTCATCATGAGTGAACTGCCGCCCCTGGTGGCCGCGCAGCACGGCGCGTTCTTCCTGGGCATGCCGCTGGTCGACGGCCGGGACGCCCGGGACGCACGCGACATCAGGGACGCCAGGGAACTCGAGGCCGGCACCGGTGACGCCTACGAGCTGCGGATGCTCGGCTCGTACGGGTACTCGATGGGCTCCATGCCGACGTCGTTCCGCCCCGGTGAGGCGCTCATCGGGACCGCCGCCCTGGAGAAGCGCACGATCCTCGTGGAGAACGCGCCCAGCGGCTACCTGAAGATCTCCTCCGGGCTCGGCGACGCCCCGCCCGTGCAGGTCATCGTGCTGCCGGTGCTGTTCGAGGGGACGGTGCTCGGGGTGATCGAGCTGGCGTCCTTCACCAAATTCACCGAGATCCAGCGCGACTTCCTCAACCAGATCGCCGAGATGATCGCGACCAGCGTCAACACCATCTCCGTCAACACCAAGACGGAGGTGCTGCTGAAGCAGTCGCAGGAGCTGACCGAGCAACTGCGCGAGCGGTCGGAGGAGCTGGAGCAGCGGCAGAAGGCGCTGCAGGCGTCCAACGCCGAACTGGAGGAGAAGGCCGAGCTGCTCGCCCAGCAGAACCGCGACATCGAGGTGAAGAACACCGAGATCGAGGAGGCCCGGCAGGTGCTGGAGGAGCGCGCCGAGCAGCTCGCGGTCTCCATGCGCTACAAGAGCGAGTTCCTGGCGAACATGTCGCACGAGCTGCGCACGCCGCTCAACTCGCTGCTCATCCTGGCCAAGCTGCTCGCCGACAACGCCGAGGGCAACCTCTCGCCGAAGCAGGTGGAGTTCGCCGAGACCATCCACGGCGCCGGTTCGGACCTGCTGCAGCTGATCAACGACATCCTGGACCTGTCGAAGGTCGAGGCGGGCAAGATGGACGTCTCCCCGACGCGCATCGCGCTCGTCCAGCTCGTCGACTACGTGGAGGCCACCTTCCGGCCGCTGACCGCGGAGAAGGGCCTGGACTTCTCCGTACGGGTGTCGCCCGAGCTGCCCGCCACGCTGCACACCGACGAGCAGCGGCTGCTGCAGGTGCTGCGCAACCTGCTGTCGAACGCGGTGAAGTTCACCGACTCCGGGGCGGTCGAGCTGGTGATCCGCCCGGCCGGTCAGGATGTGCCCCAGGCGATCCGGGAGCAGTTGCTGGAGGCCGGTTCGCTGGCCGACCCGGAGGCCGACATGATCGCGTTCTCCGTCACCGACACCGGCATCGGGATCGCGGCCAGCAAGATGCGCGTCATCTTCGAGGCGTTCAAGCAGGCCGACGGCACGACCAGCCGCAAGTACGGCGGCACGGGGCTCGGGCTGTCCATCTCCCGGGAGATCGCCCGGCTGCTCGGCGGCGAGATCCACGCACAGAGCGAACCGGGGCGCGGCTCGACGTTCACGCTGTACCTGCCGCTGCACCCGAGTGAACTGCCGCCCCAGGGATACGCGCAGCTCGCACCCACCATGGAACCCGGCGAGCTGCTCGCCTCCGAGGCGGAACTGGCGGGGAACGCGGGCGCCGCCGGGGCGCCGGTCGAGCCGAGGCGGCGTCAGGAGCCGCACAACGGGACCGCGGCCCTGTTCCGGCGCCGTCGTGCGGCGGCGCGGGAGGCATCGTCCGCGGCGCAGGGGCAGGCCCTGGAACGGGGCGCCCAGGGGGCCGGCAGCGCGAGCGACGAGGCGGACCAGGTGTCGCGGCCGAGTTCGGCCGTGCGGTTCGACGGGGAGAAGGTGCTGATCGTCGACGACGACATCCGTAACGTCTTCGCGCTCACCAGCGTCCTGGAACAGCACGGGCTGTCGGTGCTGTACGCCGAGAACGGCCGGGAGGGCATCGAGGTCCTGGAGCAGCACGACGACGTCGCGGTCGTCCTGATGGACATCATGATGCCCGAGATGGACGGCTACGCGACGACCACGGCGATCCGCCGCATGCCGCAGTTCGCCGGGCTGCCGATCGTCGCGCTCACCGCGAAGGCGATGAAGGGCGACCGGGAGAAGGCCATCGAGTCGGGCGCCTCGGACTATGTCACCAAGCCCGTCGACCCCGATCATCTGCTGTCCGTGATGAACCAGTGGATGCGGGAGCAGTGACGGCAGTGGCGGCAGGGGTGGCGCACGGGGCGGCGGTGGCGACGGGCGGAGCCTGTCGGCCGTGACCTGAGGCGCGCGGTGCGGCGGGCGGGGAGGCGTGGACACGAGATGTTCACCGTTCACCGCTGCCGCGGAGCGGTGGTGCACGTGTAGAACTGCGGGAACCGGGGAACCTTCTGGTCTTCCGCCGCGTTTCCGCTACGTGCACGGTGACATCGCGGTGACAGGGTGTGGTGACGGGCGGGGTGCGGCTACCATGACCGGCACAAGGACGGACGGCGCAAGGGAGCCGTCCTCCGGGGCGGCGTCCGGTGCCGGCCCGAATCCTTATGACAGGGGAGGCCCCACGCCGGGGCGAGGAGGGCGGGCCATGGTGCAGAAGGCCAAGATCCTCCTGGTCGATGACCGGCCGGAGAATCTGCTGGCGCTGGAGGCCATCCTCTCCGCGCTCGATCAGACGCTGGTGCGGGCATCGTCCGGGGAGGAAGCGCTCAAAGCGCTGCTGACGGACGACTTCGCGGTCATTCTGCTGGACGTCCAGATGCCGGGAATGGACGGTTTCGAGACCGCCGCGCACATCAAGCGGCGGGAGCGGACCCGGGACATCCCGATCATCTTCCTCACCGCGATCAACCACGGACCGCACCACACCTTCCGCGGGTACGCGGCCGGCGCGGTGGACTACATCTCCAAGCCGTTCGACCCGTGGGTGCTGCGCGCGAAGGTGTCGGTCTTCGTCGAGCTCTACATGAAGAACTGCCAGCTCAAGGAGCAGGCCGCGCTGTTGCGCCTCCAGCTGGAGGGGAACGGCGGCAGCAACGGCAGCGGTACCGGCAAGGACATGGTCGGCGACAGCAGGGAGGCGGCCGGCATCCTGGCCGAGCTCTCCGCGCGGCTCGCGGCGGTCGAGGAGCAGGCCGAGGCGCTGTCCAAGCAGCTCGACGACGAGTCCGCCGACGCGGCGGCGGTGGCCACCGCCGCTCATCTGGAACGCAAGCTGACGGGGCTGCGCCGCGCCCTGGACGCGCTGGAACCCGGCGCCTCCGGCGGGCCGACGACGGTGTCGTAGCGTCCGGCGGACGTGGACCGGCGCAGCAGCGCCGGTGCCGCCGTCGAGCCGTCGTCGGACCGCCGTGGGAGGTCCCCTCGTGCGTTGACCCCGCGTCAGCAGGGCTCCCTGGTACGGACGACACGAACGGGTGAAGCGGTGGGCACACGTGTCCGTCGCCCTCTCCGACGGTAATCTCCCACCCATGGCCCCACGTCCCGCAGCCAAGAAGTCACCCGCGAAGAAGGTGGCCGCTCCCGCGAAGGCTCCGGCGAAGAAGGCCGTCGCGAAAAAAGCCGTCGCGAAGAAGGCGCCCGCCAAGAAGGTCCCGGCGAAGAAGCCCGCGCCCGCGGCGGCCCCCAGCCCCACCGCAGGCGTGTACCGGCTCGTGCGCGCCCTCTGGCTGGGCCTCGCGCATGCCGTCGGCGCCCTCTTCCGCGGCATAGGGCGGGGCGCGAAGGGGCTCGACCCGGCGCACCGCAAGGACGGCGTCGCGCTGCTCCTCCTCTCGCTCGCGCTGATCGTGGCCGCGGGCACCTGGGCCAACCTGCGCGGCCCCGTCGGCGATCTGGTTGAGATCTTGGTGACCGGCGCCTTCGGGCGGCTCGATCTGCTCGTGCCGATACTGCTCGGCGCGATCGCGGTGCGCCTGATCCTGCATCCCGAGAAGCCGGAGGCCAACGGCCGTATCGTCATCGGCCTCTCGGCGCTTGCCATCGGAGTGCTCGGCCAGGTGCACCTCGCCTGCGGGTCGCCCGCCCGCAGCGACGGCATGCAGGCGATAAGGGACGCCGGCGGCCTCATCGGCTGGGGAGCGGCGACCCCGCTGACGTACATGCTGGGCGAGGTCCTGGCCGTGCCGCTGCTCGTGCTGCTCACCTTCTTCGGGCTCCTCGTCGTGACGGCGACCCCGGTGACCGCGATCCCGCAGCGGCTGCGGCTGCTCGGGATCAAGCTCGGCATCCTCGCCGACCCCGAGGACGATCTCGTCGACCCGAGGGAGCAGGCCGAGGGGGCGTACGAGGAGGGCCGGTACGACGATCAGTGGCGCGACGAGGCGCCCGCGCGCCCCCGCAGGCGCCTGTCCGCCCCCGGCCCGCAGGACACCGTCGGCGCCGAGGAGGAGGCGCTCGCCAAGCGGCGCGGCCGCCCCCGGCGTTCCGCCGTGCCGCAGCCCGACATGCACCGGCCGATGGACGCGGTGGACGTCGCCGCGGCGGCCGCGGCCGCCCTCGACGGCGCCGTCCTGCACGGCATGCCGCCCTCCCCGATCGTCGCCGACCTCACCCAGGGTGTCGGCGGCCCGCGGGAGCCGTACGAGGAGACCACTCCCGTACCGGCGGCGCGCACCAAGGGGCCTGCCGAGGCGACTCCCCGGCAGGCCAAGCTCCCGGCGGGGAAGGTCCCGCAGCCGCAGCACGACTCCGCGGTCCTCGACTCGGCAGCACCCGACTCCGGGGTTCCCGACCTCACCAAGCGGTCCCCGCAGGAGCCGCGAGAGCTGCCGCCCCGCGCCGAACAGCTCCAGCTCTCCGGCGACATCACCTACGCGCTGCCCGCCCTGGACCTGCTGGAGCGCGGCGGGCCGGGGAAGTCCCGCAGCGCGGCCAACGACGCCATAGTGGCCGCTCTCACCAACGTCTTCACCGAGTTCAAGGTCGACGCCCGCGTCACCGGCTTCACTCGCGGCCCGACGGTCACCCGGTACGAGGTCGCGCTCGGACCCGCCGTCAAGGTGGAGCGGATCACCGCGCTCGCCAAGAACATCGCGTACGCGGTCGCCAGCCCGGACGTGCGGATCATCAGCCCCATCCCCGGCAAGTCCGCGGTAGGCATCGAAATCCCCAACACCGACCGGGAGATGGTCAACCTCGGCGACGTGCTGCGGCTCGCGGAGTCGGCGGAGGACGACGACCCGATGCTGGTCGCCTTCGGCAAGGACGTCGAGGGCGGCTACGTCATGCACTCGCTGGCGAAGATGCCGCACATACTGGTCGCCGGCGCCACCGGCTCCGGCAAGTCCTCGTGCATCAACTGCCTGATCACCTCGGTGATGATGCGGGCGACGCCCGAGGACGTGCGGATGATCCTCGTCGATCCCAAGCGCGTCGAACTCACCGCCTACGAGGGCATCCCGCACCTGATCACCCCGATCATCACCAACCCCAAGCGGGCCGCCGAGGCGCTGCAGTGGGTGGTGCGCGAGATGGACCTGCGCTACGACGATCTCGCCGCCTACGGCTACCGGCACATCGACGACTTCAACCGGGCGGTGCGCGAGGGGAAGGTCAAGCCGCCCGAGGGCAGCGAACGCGAACTGCACGCGTATCCCTATCTGCTGGTGATCGTCGACGAGCTCGCCGACCTGATGATGGTCGCGCCCCGGGACGTCGAGGACTCCATCGTGCGGATCACGCAGCTCGCCCCGCGCGGCCGGCATCCACCTGGTGCTCGCCACCCAGCGGCCCTCCGTCGACGTCGTCACCGGTCTGATCAAGGCGAACGTGCCCTCGCGGCTCGCGTTCGCGACCTCCTCCCTCGCCGACTCCCGCGTCATCCTCGACCAGCCCGGCGCCGAGAAACTGATCGGCAAGGGCGACGGGCTGTTCCTGCCGATGGGCGCCAACAAGCCCACCCGTATGCAGGGCGCGTTCGTCACCGAGGACGAGGTCGCGGCCGTCGTACAGCACTGCAAGGACCAGATGGCGCCCGTCTTTCGGGACGACGTCACCGTGGGCAGCAAGCAGAAGAAGGAGATCGACGAGGACATCGGCGACGACCTCGACCTGCTCTGCCAGGCGGCCGAGCTGGTCGTCTCCACGCAGTTCGGGTCCACGTCCATGCTCCAGCGCAAGCTGCGCGTCGGCTTCGCCAAGGCCGGACGGCTGATGGACCTCATGGAGTCGCGCAACATCGTCGGTCCGAGCGAGGGCTCCAAAGCGCGTGACGTCCTGGTGAAGGCGGACGAACTGGACGGCGTGCTCGCCGTGATCCGCGGGGAGAGCGGGGAGTAGCGAAGGGCGACGCGGAGGAGCGGGACGGGGCGACGCGGGGAGTGGGACGGGGCGGAGCGGATGGTCAAGGGGCGCCGGGGACGGGTCACGGCAACGGGAACGTGACCCACCCGTAAGTGATCCGTGAGCAACCCTTTTCCGTGCGCGTACGTCAATTTGAGGGGGGTAGGAAAGACCTCCCGGCGTCAGGATGACGGCCATTCTGATGGCGTACAAAGTGCTACCGCCCGGTTGCCTCACCCTTTCGTACCCCCCCTAGACTGAGCTTCCAGCACAGGTGGCTACACCCTCGAAAGGCGCCCCCGTGTCCATCGGCAACTCCCCTGACGACCACCCCTCCAAGGACGCACTCCCGGTCGAAGACGCTCGTCCCGGCGAGGACGGTTCCGGCGACGACCACGAGGCCACCCGTGCCGCCGACCTTCCCTCGATCGGCACCGCCCTGCGCAGGGCACGCATCGACGCCGGTCTGACCGTCGACGAGATAAGCAACGCCACCCGCGTCCGCACCACCATCGTGCACGCGATCGAACGGGACGACTTCGCGCCCTGCGGCGGCGACGTCTACGCCCGCGGGCACCTGCGCACCCTGGCGCGCGCCGTCCACCTCGATCCCGGACCGCTGCTCGAACAGTTCGCCGCCGAGCACGGCGGACGCCCCGCCCCGACCCCGGCCGCCCCTCTCTTCGAGGCCGAGCGGATCCGTCCGGAGCGGCGCGGGCCCAACTGGACCGCCGCCATGGTCGCCGCGATCGTCGCGGTGATCGGCTTCGTCGGATTCACGCTGTTCACCGGCGGTGACGACGACAGCGGCACCCAGGCCAAGGTCGCCGAGGGCTCCACCGCCACCGCGAGCAAGCCCGCCACGTCCGCCACGCCCAAGTCCGGCAAACCCGCCGACCACAAGCCCGACCCCACGGACAGCGCCATCGCGGCGGCCCCGCAGGACAAGGTGACCGTCCAGGTGAGCGCCACCGACGGCCGCAGCTGGATCTCGGCCAAGGACCACAACGGCCGCACTCTGTTCGACGGCACCCTGGAGAAGGGCGACTCCCACACCTTCCAGGACAAGGAGCGGGTCGACCTCGTCCTCGGCGACGCCGGCGCGGTGCGGCTGCACGTCAACGGCAAGGAGATCAAGGACGACTTCCGGCCCGGCCAGGTCCAGCGGCTGACGTACACCAAGGGCGACCCCGAGGCCGGATGACCGGGGCAGGCTGACCGGGGTCGGCTGACCGACGGCGGACGGCTGTGGCCGGATGACCGGGTCCGGACCCCGGGCCGCGGCCCGTCGCGCGGTCCGGGAAGGTGCTCCGGGAGGCGGGTCCGGGGAGGGGCAACCCCGTCGACGTGGGATGTCGGCGGGACGAAGTAGTCTTGAGCCCATGCCTGAACGCCGTACCGTCGCACTCGTCACACTCGGCTGCGCCCGTAACGAGGTGGACTCGGAGGAGCTCGCAGGCCGTTTGGAGGCGGACGGCTGGCAGCTCGTAGAGGACGCCGAGGACGCGGACGTCGCCGTCGTCAACACCTGCGGATTCGTCGACGCCGCCAAGAAGGACTCCGTCGACGCCCTCCTGGAGGCCAACGACCTCAAGGACCACGGCAGAACCAAGGCCGTCGTGGCGGTGGGCTGCATGGCCGAGCGGTACGGCAAGGAACTCGCCGAGGCCCTGCCCGAGGCCGACGGCGTCCTCGGCTTCGACGACTACGCGGACATCTCCGACCGCCTGCGGACCATCCTCTCCGGCGGCATCCACGCCGCGCACACCCCCCGCGACCGGCGCAAGCTGCTGCCGATCAGCCCCGCCGAGCGCCAGGAGGCCGGCGCCGCCGTCGCGCTCCCCGGGCACGGCCCCGTCGACCTCCCCGAAGGCCTCGCCCCGGCCTCCGGTCCGCGCTCTCCGCTGCGCCGTCGGCTGGGCGGCGCGCCGGTCGCCTCCGTGAAGCTCGCCTCCGGCTGTGACCGCCGCTGCTCCTTCTGCGCCATCCCCTCCTTCCGCGGCTCCTTCATCTCCCGCCGCCCCAGCGACGTGCTGAACGAGACGCGCTGGCTGGCCGAGCAGGGCGTCAAGGAGGTCATGCTCGTCTCCGAGAACAACACCTCCTACGGCAAGGACCTCGGCGACATCCGGCTGCTGGAGTCCCTGCTGCCCGAGCTCGCCGAGGTCGACGGCATCGAGCGGGTGCGCGTCAGCTACCTCCAGCCCGCCGAGATGCGCCCCGGCCTGATCGACGTACTGACCGCCACCCCCAAGGTCGCGCCCTACTTCGACCTCTCCTTCCAGCACTCGGCGCCCGGCGTGCTGCGTGCGATGCGGCGCTTCGGCGACACCGACCGCTTCCTGGAACTGCTCGACACCATCAGGAGCAAGGCCCCCGAGGCCGGCGTGCGCTCCAACTTCATCGTGGGCTTCCCCGGCGAGTCCGAGGGCGACCTCGCCGAACTGGAGAGATTCCTGAACGGCGCGCGGCTGGATGCCATCGGCGTCTTCGGGTACTCCGACGAGGACGGCACGGAAGCGGCGACGTACGAGAACAAGCTCGACGCGGACACCGTGGCCGAGCGGCTGGACCGGGTCTCCCGGCTCGCGGAGGAACTGTCCGCGCAGCGTGCCGACGAGCGTGTCGGTTCGACGGTGCACGTGCTGGTGGAGTCCGTCGACGAGGAGGGCGTGTACGGCCGCGCCGCGCACCAGGCGCCCGAGACGGACGGTCAGGTGCGGCTGACGAGCGGCGAGGGTGTCGGCGTCGGCCGTATGGTCGAGGCGAAGGTGGTCGGGGCCGAGGGCGTCGATCTGGTGGCCGAGCCGCTCCCGGGCTCCCCGGGATGTACAGAGGAGGCGGGCAGATGACCGGAATCCCGGCATCCGCGGCGGGCGGCCCTTCCGGCGCCCGCAGGACGGCTCCCGCGGCGCAGACCCCCGGAGCCACTGCGGCGGATGTCGCGCGCGGGAGCGCGCGGGACTCCGGTGCCGATGAGGGGGCCACGGCCGGGCAGAACGGGACCGCACCGCGTGAGGGTGCGCGGGCGGTACGGGGCGGGAAGATCGGGGCCGCGGCGGTCGACCAGGCCAGCGTCTGGAACGTGGCCAACCTGCTCACCATGGTCCGCCTGCTCCTCGTGCCGGGCTTCGTCGCGCTGATGCTCGGCAACGGCGGCCACGACCCGGCCTGGCGCTCGTTCGCCTGGGCGGCGTTCGCCGTCGCCATGATCACCGACCTCTTCGACGGTCACCTCGCCCGCACCTACGACCTGGTCACCGACTTCGGCAAGATCGCCGACCCCATCGCGGACAAGGCGATCATGGGGGCGGCGCTGATCTGCCTGTCCGCCCTCGACGACCTGCCCTGGTGGGTGACGGTCGTCATCCTCGGCCGCGAACTCGGCATCACGCTGCTGCGGTTCCTCGTCATCCGCTACGGCGTCATCCCGGCGAGCCGCGGCGGCAAACTCAAGACGCTCACCCAGGGCGTGGCCGTCGGCATGTACGTCCTGGCGCTCACCGGATGGCTCGCCTCCCTGCGGTTCTGGGTGATGGCCGCGGCGGTCGTCCTGACGGTGGCGACCGGGCTCGACTATGTGAGACAGGCCATTGTGCTGCGGCGCCGGGGAATCGCCGAGCGCCGGGCCGCGTTGGAAGAGGCACAGAGGTGACGTCCGGGGCCGCCGAAGTGCTGCGACTACTCACCGTGAGGGGCGAGACCCTCGCCGTCGCGGAGTCGCTGACCGGCGGTCTGGCGGCCGCGGACATCGCGTCCGTGCCGGGGGCCTCCAAGGCCTTCCGGGGGTCTGTCACCGCGTACGCCACCGATGTGAAGCGGGACGTCCTCGGCGTGGAGGGCACTCTGCTGGCCGAACGCGGCGCGGTGGATCCGCAGGTCGCGGCCCAGATGGCGGCCGGCGTACGCAGACTGCTCGGCGCCGACTGGGGAATCGCGACGACCGGCGTGGCCGGCCCGGAACCCCAGGACGGACAACCGGTCGGCACGGTCTTCGTGGCCGTCGACGGCCCCTTCGAGACTGTTTTCGGAGAACCTGGTGGCGAGAAAGTGGTGTCGCTGCGGTTGAACGGCGACCGTACGGAAATTCGTATGGAGAGTGTACGGAGCGTACTCGCACTCCTCCTGGAGGAGCTGGCGGGCGAACGGACCGGTAACGAGCGGGCACGGAATACGGAACGGAACGGGGGGACTTGATGTTTGCAGCCCTGAGTGAACACGACAGCGCTCCCCGCACGGCCGCGGCGCAAGGCGGTACGGTGGGGCGTGAAGGATGCGGTTACGCGGTCCGAGGAGGGAGCCACCGATGATTCTGCTCCGTCGCCTACTGGGTGACGTGCTGCGTCGGCAGCGCCAGCGCCAGGGCCGTACTCTGCGCGAAGTCTCCTCCTCCGCCCGAGTCTCGCTCGGTTATCTCTCCGAGGTGGAGCGGGGGCAGAAGGAGGCTTCCTCCGAACTGCTCTCCGCGATCTGCGACGCGTTGGACGTACGGATGTCCGAGTTGATGCGCGAGGTGAGTGACGAACTCGCGCTCGCGGAGCTGGCGGCGTCGGCCGCGGTCACCGAACCGGTGCCCGCTCCGGTGCGTCGTCCCATGCTCAATTCCGTGTCCGTCGCCGGCGTCCCGCCGGAACGGGTCACGATCAAGGCACCCAGCGAAGCGGTGGATGTGGTCGCCGCCTGACGCGCGGTCCCGCGCGGTACGACAAGCCCCGGTGGGGAGCTCCGGATTCGTTCCGGAGCTCCCCACCGGGGCTTTCGGCCGCTTCTGCCCGAGGGGCGATCGCCCGGTGCGCGAGGTGCGTTTGCCGGTGCGCGGCGGGGCGGTCATGGTGGAGGGATGATCCGGAGCGACCCGGCCGGTGCGGGAGGTGCCGCGCGCGCACCGTGGATGTGCGGTGACCGCACGACCGGTCGTGGCGGTGCGCCCGTGTGCCGTCGGTGCGCCCTCCCGGCGCGACGCGGAGGGCGGCTAGCGTCTGGCGACAGGTGGCGGCCTTGACCGGGCGCGCGGTGCGCTGGGGGGTGTCGCTGGCGCTCGGCGGGCTGTGGTGGTGGGGACTGCTGCGGCTCGTCCTGGCCCCCGAACCGGGGTTGCTGGAGGGGGCGGTCGCCACCGGGGGGTGGGGGCTCAGCCTGCTGCCGGTGCACTGTGTGCCGAAGGCCCGCGCGGCGGGCCGGACCGATGGGGGGAACCCTGGCGGTGGCGGAGGCTGGGCATCGGTCGTGCGGCGGCGTGACAAGGGGGAGCCGGGCCGCCGCACGACCGAGGGAGCGGTAGGACGTCCTACGGGGCGGGAATGACCGGGGGCACCGCACGGGGGGCGGGAGCGGAAGGGGCGGGGCCCGACTGGCAGACGGGGCACCAGTACGTGGGGCGGTCACGGGAGCCGTCGCCCTGGTCGGCGAGCCGGATGCGGGTGCCGCAGCGCAGACAAGGCCGTGACGCGCGGCCGTACACGAACAGGGGCTGTTCGCGGCGGCCTGTGGTGTTGCGGACGGGGCGCTCCCGGTTGGCCTCGAGGACCCTCTGCGCGAGCCCCGGCAGCTCGGCGAGGTGACCGGCGGGGAGTTCGCCCACCGGGAGCCAGGGGGTGGCCCGCAGCAGGAAGCACAGCTCGCTCTTGAAGACATTGCCGATGCCGGCGAGATTGCGCTGGTCGAGCAGGGCCTCGCCGAGGGGGCGTGAGGGGTCGCGCAGGAGGTTGGCGCGAGCCGTGCCCGGGTCCCAGTCGGGGCCGAGCAGGTCGGGGCCGAGGTGGCCGACGGCGCGGGACTCGTCGGCGGTGCGCAGCAGTTCTAGGACGGGGAGGCGGTAGCCGACGGCGGTGCGGTCGGCGGTGCCGAGGATCGCGCGGATCTGGTGGGCGGGGCCGCCGGTCCAGCGCTTGCCCGGCGCGTACAGCTTCCAGGCGCCGTCCATGCGGAGGTGGGAGTGGAGGGTGTACCCGCCCTCGATGCGGGTGAGCAGGTGTTTGCCGCGGGGGGTGACGCCCAGGACGGTGTGGCCGGTGAGGTCGGCGGTGGCGAAGCGGGGGACGCGGAGGTCGAACCGGGTCAGTGGTTTGCCCGCGAGGGCGGTGTGGAGCCGGGCCGCGGCCTGGTGGACGGTGTCGCCTTCGGGCATGACTACAGGGTGACACGGTGGAGGGCGGACGGATGTCTCCCGCCCCCGCCGCTCCTGCCCTTCCCGTGCCTCAAGGGGCTCCGCCCTTGGACCCCGGATGTACGGGTGGGTGGTGCTTCTCGCGTCCACGCGGCGGAGCCGCATATCGACACGCCCCGCGCCCTTGGAAGGGGCGGGGAACTGCGCAGTCTTTCGGGGGTCCGGGGGCGGAGTCCCCGTGGGGCGAGGAAGGGCAGGGGCGGCGGGGGCGAGAAACACCCTCGGGGTCACGCGCGTATGCGCAGGCCCCGGGGCGTGGCCACGAAGCCCGCGGCTTCGAGGAGGCCGCCCCAGGGCGACGTCAGCGCCGCCGCGCCGTTGATGCGCTCGACCGTGAGCGTGCCGAGAGAGCCGGCACGGGCGGCGTCGGCCAGCGCCTCCGCGGCGGCGGGCAGACGAACATCGTCCCGAGGCGCGGAATCCGGTGCGACGGGCCAGGCGAGGAGGGTCTTCCCACCCCGTTCCATGTACATCGTCAGCTCACCGTCGACCAGTACGACCAGCGACCCCGCCTTCCGGCCCGGCTTGTGCCCGGCACCCTCCGGCGGTTCGGGCCAGGACAGCGCCGCACCGAAGGCGTTCGCCGGGTCCGCCGCGGCCAGGACGACCGCCCGGCTCGGGCCACCGGGGCGCCGGCCGCGCCCGTGGCCGGGCGGAAAGGCGGGAGAACCCGGCTGCGCCGGACCGCCGCCGCCCGCGCCGGAACGCGGGCCGCCGAAGCCGGGCGCGGACCAGGGATCGTCCGCGCCCGCCTGCCCGCCCCCGTCACCGTCGTAGGAGGTGTCGAACGCGTCGAGGAAACCCTCCCCGGCGACCGAACCGGTCGCCACGCCCGCCGGGACCGGCGGTGTCCCGCCCCGTTCCCGGGCATTGGAGACCGCGCGCAGCCGGTCCACCGCGCCGTCCATCGCGAACTGCGCCGCGCCCAGTCCCTCGACCACGTACCCGCGGCGGGCCTGGCCGCTGTCCTCGAACGCGGACAGCACGCGGTACACCGCCGAGAACCCGCCCTCGACGCCCTCCGCGCCCACTGCCCCCCGGGTCACCACGCCGTGGCGGTCGAGCAGCGTGCGGGCGAGCGCGTGAGCGCGCACGGTGGGGTCCGCCTCCCGCGACGGGAGCAGCGACCACCGGCCCGCGACCGTCGGCGGGCCGGTACGGGACTGGGGGCGTGCGGCGGCCGTCAGCGAGCCGTACCGTCCGCGCGGGACCGAGCGCTTGGCGCGGTGTGCCGTGGAACCCGCGGTGCGTCCGGAGCCGAGGAGGGAGCGCAGTGGGGCGAGGGTGTCGTTGGTGAGCCGGCCCGACCAGGCCAGGTCCCAGACCGCTTCGGCCAGTTGGGGGTCGGTGGCATCGGGGTGGGTGGTGGCGCGGATCTGGTCGGCGATCTGACGGAAGAACAGGCCGTAGCCCCCGGAGAGCGCGTCGAGCACGGACTGGTGCAGGGCGGACAGTTCGAGGGGATGCGGCGGGGGCAGCAACAGGGGAGCCGCGTCGGCCAGGTAGAGGGAGACCCAGCCGTCCTTGCCGGGCAGTGCGCCCGCGCCTGCCCACACCACCTCGCCAGCGGCGGTGAGTTCGTCCAGCATCGCGGGCGCGTAGCCGGCGACACGGGACGGCAGGACGAGCTTCTCCAGGGCGGACGCGGGCACGGAGGCGCCCTGCAACTGCTCGATCGCGCGGACCAGTCCGTCGATGCCGCGCAGACCGTGCCCACCGCCGACGTGCTGCCACTGCGGCAGGAACTGCGCCAGCGCGGCGGGCGGCACCGGCTCCAGCTCGTGACGCAGGGCGGCCAGCGAGCGGCGCCGCAGCCGGCGCAGCACCGTCGCGTCGCACCACTCCTGGCCGATGCCCGCCGGATGGAACTCGCCCTGCACGGCCCGGCCGCTCGCCGCGAGCCGCTGCAGCGCGCCCTCGGTGACGGCGGTGCCAAGTCCGAAGCGGGCGGCGGCCGCGGCCGAGGTGAACGGGCCGTGGGTGCGGGCGTAACGGGCGAGGAGGTCACCGAGGGGGTCCTTCACCGGCTCGGTGAACGCCTCCGGTACGCCCACGGGCAGCGCGGTGCCGAGCGCGTCCCGCAGCCGGCCCGCGTCCTCCACCGCCGCCCAGTGCTCGGCGCCGCCGATGCGCACGCGGATGGCCCGCCGGGACGTGGCCAGTTCGGACGCCCACTGCGGTGCGGCGCCCCGCTCGGCCAGCTCCGCGCCGGTGAGCGGGCCCAGCAGTCGCAGCAGGTCGGCGACGCCCTCGACGTCCTTGATCCGGCGGTCCTCGGTGAGCCACTGCAGCTCCCGCTCCAGCTCGGTGAGGACCTCCGCGTCGAGCAGTTCGCGCAGCTCCGCCTGGCCGAGCAGTTCGGACAGCAGTCGCGAGTCCAGCGACAGCGCGGCGGCACGCCGTTCGGCGAGCGGCGAGTCCCCCTCGTAGAGGAACTGCGCGACGTAGCCGAACAGCAGGGAGCGCGCGAAGGGGGAGGGCTCCGGGGTGGTCACCTCGACCAGGCGCACCTTGCGGGCCTCGATGTCGCCCATCAGCTCGGTGAGCCCGGGGACGTCGAACACGTCCTGGAGGCATTCGCGGACCGCCTCCAGGACGATCGGGAACGACCCGTACTCGCTCGCCACCTGCAGCAGTTGCGCCGCGCGTTGACGCTGCTGCCACAACGGGGTGCGCCGGCCGGGGCTGCGGCGCGGCAACAGCAGCGCGCGGGCGGCGCACTCGCGGAAGCGGGAGGCGAACAGGGCGGAGCCGCCGACCTGGTCGGTGACGACCTGGTTCACCTCGCCCTTGTCGAACAGGACGTCGGACGCGCCCACGGGGGCCTGGTCGGCGTCATAGGCCGTGCCGGTGGCGGACGGTTCCCGGTCGAGCAGGTCCAGGCCCATCAGATCGGCGTCGGGAAGGCGCAGCACGATGCCGTCGTCGGCGTGCATGACCTGGGCGTCCATGCCGTACCGCTCGGACAGCCGGGCGCCCAGCGCGAGAGCCCAGGGGGCGTGCACCTGCGCGCCGAACGGGGAGTGCACCACGACCCGCCAGTCGCCCAGCTCGTCGCGGAACCGCTCCACGACGATCGTGCGGTCGTCCGGGACGTGACCGCAGGCCTCGCGCTGCTCGTCGAGGTACGCGAGCACGTTGTCCGCCGCCCACGCGTCCAGCCCCGCCGACAGCAGCCGCAGCCGGGCGTCCTCCTCGGACAGCGCGCCCACCTCGCGCAGGAACGCGCCCAGCGCACGGCCCAGTTCCAGTGGGCGGCCCAGTTGGTCGCCCTTCCAGAACGGCAGCCGACCCGGGACACCGGGGGCGGGGGAGACCAGGACCCGGTCGCGGGTGATGTCCTCGATCCGCCAGGAGCTGGTGCCGAGCGTGAACACGTCCCCGATGCGGGACTCGTAGACCATCTCCTCGTCGAGCTCGCCGACCCGGCCGCCGCCCTTCTTGGGATCGGCACCGGCGAGGAAGACGCCGAACAGCCCGCGGTCCGGGATCGTGCCCCCGGAGGTGACGGCCAGCCGCTGGGCGCCGGGGCGGCCGGTGATCGTGCCCGCCACGCGGTCCCAGACCACGCGCGGGCGCAACTCCGCGAACGCGTCCGACGGATAGCGGCCCGCGAGCATGTCGAGGACCGCCGTGAACGCGGATTCCGGCAGTGCCGCGAAGGGCGCCGCACGGCGGACCACGGCCAGCAGGTCGTCGACCTGCCAGACGTCCAGCGCCACCATGGCGACGAGTTGCTGGGCGAGCACGTCCAGCGGGTTGGCCGGGACGCGCAGCGACTCGATGGAGCCCGTGCGCATCCGTTCGGTGACCACCGCGGCCTGCACCAGGTCGCCCCGGTACTTGGGGAAGACCACGCCCGTGGAGACCGCGCCCACCTGGTGGCCGGCGCGGCCCACCCGTTGCAGCCCGGAGGCCACCGACGGCGGCGACTCCACCTGGATCACCAGGTCCACCGCGCCCATGTCGATGCCCAGTTCCAGGCTCGAGGTGGCCACCACCGCGGGCAGTCGGCCCGCCTTGAGGTCCTCCTCCACCAGGGCGCGCTGCTCCTTGGAGACCGAGCCGTGGTGGGCGCGCGCGAGGACCGGGGGCGCCCCCTGGGCGGCGCCCGAGCCGCCCATCAGTTCGGCGGGGGAGTGGTGCTCCTCCAGGGGCTCGCCGGTGGCCCGCTCGTATGCGATCTCGTTGAGCCGGTTGCACAGGCGCTCGGCGAGGCGGCGGGAGTTGGCGAAGACGATCGTCGAGCGGTGCGCCTGCACCAGGTCGGTGATGCGCTCCTCCACGTGCGGCCAGATGGAGGGGCGCTCGGCGGCTTTCTCGCTGCCGCCGGAGGCGTCGGCGACGGGGGAGCCGCCGAGTTCGCCCAGGTCCTCCACGGGGACGACGACGGAGAGGTCGAACTCCTTGCCGGACTCCGGCTGGACGATCTCCACCTTGCGGCGCGGTGACAGGAAGCGCGCGACCTCGTCCACCGGGCGGACGGTGGCCGAGAGGCCGATGCGGCGGGCCGGGCGCGGCAGCAGTTCGTCCAGCCGCTCCAGGGACAGGGCGAGATGCGCGCCGCGCTTGGTGCCGGCGACCGCGTGCACCTCGTCCAGGATCACCGTGTCCACGCCGGTCAGCGCGTCCCGCGTGGCCGACGTGAGCATCAGGAACAGCGACTCGGGGGTGGTGATCAGAATGTCCGGCGGACGGGTGGCCAGGGCGCGGCGCTCGGCGGGCGGGGTGTCCCCGGAGCGGATGCCGACCTTGACCTCCGGCTCGGGCAGGCCGAGCCGGAGCGCCTCGTGGCGGATGCCGGTCAGGGGGCTGCGGAGATTGCGCTCGACGTCGACCGCGAGGGCCTTGAGCGGGGAGACGTACAGCACCCGGCAGCGCTTGCGGGGGTCGGCCGGGGGTGGGGCGGACGCGAGCTGGTCGAGGGCGGCGAGGAAGGCGGCCAGTGTCTTGCCGGAGCCGGTGGGGGCGACGACGAGGACGTCCGACCCCTGGGCGAGGGCGTCCCACGCGCCGGCCTGGGCAGCGGTGGGCGCGGAGAAGGCCCCCGTGAACCAGGCGCGGGTCGCGGGCGAGAAGCCGTCCAGGGCTCGGTGGGCGGAGCTGACCATGTGTCCATGGTGCCCTGTCCCACTGACAATGGGGGTGACCTGCGGGTTCGGGCTTGGCGGGGTGGTTCGGAGCGGGTCCGTCGGCGATCGGTCGTGAGTGGGATCTTCGATCGGTCGTGGGTGGGATCTTCGATCGGTCGTGGGTGGGATCTTCGCGGAGGTCGTCGTGGGTGGGTTCGTCGTGCGTCATGGGTGTCGGTCGGATCGCACCACGGTGCGTACTGGGTCGGGGCCGCGGCGGAAGTGTCCGTCCTCGGCCCGGCGCGGATCGGCACGGCGGGGAAGGCGCCGGTGTCGACGCGCCGGACGCCGCGGGCGGACACCTCCGCCCCGTCCCCTTCCGCGCGTCCGCGGCCCGTCCGCCGTGGGGGGTGACCTCGGGGCAATTCGCTCACGCCGTACGCCCGTGCGGAGAATGGGCCTATGGGTGAGGGCAGGGAGCGGGCGCGGCACTGGCGGTACGAGGAGTTGCCGGGGGTCGATCTGCTGCGTGCGCGTTATGTCGACAAGCGGTTCGTGCGGCATACCCATGAGCAGTTCGTCATCGCGGCCGTCGTCGAGGGCGTCGAGGTGTTCCACCACGGCGGTGCCGACCAGTACGTGGGCCCCGGTTCCCTCGCGCTCGTCAATCCGGACACCCCGCACACCGGGCGCGCCGGAGTGCCCGAGGGGTGGCGGTACGGGGCGGTCTATCCGTCGGCGGATCTTGTGGCCGAGATCGCCGGCGAGACGACCGTGCTCCGCGGCACGCCGGGGTTCGTCAGGCCCGTGCTGGACGATCCGTACGCGGCCGGTCTCGTGCACCAGGTGCTGCGCGCGGTCGACGAGGGCAATCCGCTGGCCGCCGACACGCTGCTGCGGGTCGTGGTGACACGGCTGCTCCGACGGAACGGCGGAGCGCTGCCGCAGCGGGCCGTGCGGACGGCGGGCGACCGGCTGGCCGCACGCGCGCGTGCCGTCCTGGAGGAACGGCTGGCCGAGCCGCCGACCCTGGAGAGGCTCGCCGCGGAACTGGGCACGGGTCCGTTCGCGCTGCTGCGGGCCTTCCGCGACGCCTATGGGATGCCGCCCCACGCCTGGCTCACCGACGCGCGCGTGCGTGCGGCTCGTCGGCTGCTGGACGCCGGTGTCGCGCCCGCCGAGGCGGCCGTTGTCGTCGGCTTCACCGACCAGCCGCACCTCGGCCGGCACTTCACCCGGATCGTGGGGGTGCCGCCGGGGGCGTACCGGCGGGAGCGCAAAAACGTACAAGATTTCGGGGCGGGCGGTCCGTAGCGTCGTGGGAGTGGCAGAACAGACAGTTTTCGTGGACAGAGGGGCGGACGGGAAACCCGATGCCGCCGTCGTCCGTGACGCCCTGGGCGTCGGAATCGCCGTCGGTCTCTCCGGGTTCGCCTTCGGAGTGACCTCGGCCGGCAGCGGGATGACGCTTGCGCAGACCTGCGTACTGAGCCTCCTGGTGTTCACGGGAGCCTCCCAGTTCGCCCTGGTGGGCGCGCTCGCGGCCGGGAGCAACCCGTTCACCGCGGCCGCCGGGGCCTTCTTCCTGAGTGTGCGCAACGCCTTCTACGGGCTGCGGCTGTCGCAGTTGCTGTCCCTCCCCCGCGTGGTGCGTCCGTTCGCCGCCCAATGGGTCATCGACGAGACGACCGCCGTCTCGCTCGCCCAGCCCTCCCGGCGGGCCGCCCGCCTCGGGTTCACGGTCACCGGGCTCAGTCTCTACGTGTTGTGGAACGTGACCACCCTGCTCGGCGCGCTGGGTGCGGAGGCCATCGGCGACACCGGCGCGTGGGGGCTCGACGCCGCCGGTCCCGCCGTCTTCCTCGCGTTGCTCGCCCCCATGCTGCGGACCGCCACCGAGCGTGTCGTGGCGGGCCTCGCCGTGCTGCTGGGGCTCGGGCTGCTGCCCGTGCTGCCCGCCGGTGTGCCGGTGCTGGCGGCCGCGCTCGCCGCCCCGCTGGTGCTCTTCCTGACGGGCAGGCGAGGATCCGCGCGGCCGGGAGGCGAGGGGCGGTGAACGTCTGGCTCGCCATCGTGGCGACCGCGGTCGGGGCCTACGCCGTCAAGCTCGCCGGGCTGCTGGTGCCCGAGGGCGTCCTGGAGCGGCCCGTCGTGCGGCGGCTGGCCGCCCTGCTGCCCGTCGCCCTGCTGGCCGCCCTCACGGCCCAGCAGACGTTCGCCGACGGCCGTGTGCTGGTCCTGGACGCCCGCGCGGCCGGGCTCGCCGCGGCCGCCGTCGCCCTGGTGCTGCGTGCCCCCTTCCTGCTCGTGGTCGCCGCCGCCGTGGTCGTCACGGCGGGGGTGCGGGCGATGACGGGCTGACCGGCACGGCGCCCTGGCCGGGGCGGTTTCCGGGAGCGGGATACTGGTGCCATGCGGTTGACGGTTTTCTGGCAGCGGATGTCGGAGCATTTCGGTGCGGGGTACGCCGACACCTTCGCGCACGACCACGTGATGGCGGAGCTCGGCGGCCGCACGGTCCACGAGGCGCTGGACGCGGGCTGGGACGCCAAGGACGTATGGCGCGTGGTGTGCACGGCGATGGACGTCCCCCAGGAGCGGCGCTGAGCCCGCGTGCCGGTGGAAATCGGCGGTTCGCGCCTTTCCTGCAGGCCGTGAGGTGTGTTCCGGGGCGCGACAGTGGTGGGCGGCGGCCGGGTTGTCGGCGGCGTAGGTCAGACTTGCGTCGTGGCCCCGACTGACGAGACCGCGCAGGTCCCCCCGCACCCGGCGCCGGCCGATCCGCCCCGGCCGCCCGCACCGCCGCCCGAGGGCGCGGCCGGGCGGCCCGCCCGCATGCCGCGCTGGCTGCCCCGCGCGATGGTGCTGGCCCTCGCCCTGATCGCCGCCTTCCAGCTCGGCAGCTGGGCCTTCCACCAGCTCACAGGGCTGCTCATCAACATCCTGATCGCCTTCTTCCTCGCGCTCGCCATAGAGCCCGCGGTGAGCTGGATGGCCCACCACGGCCTGAGACGGGGGCTGGCCACCTTCCTGGTCTTCCTCGGTCTGATGCTCCTGACCGCGGGGTTCGTCGTCCTGCTGGGGTCGATGCTCGCCGGGCAGATCATCAAGATCATCGAGGGTTTCCCGGAATACCTGGACTCACTCATCCAGTGGGTCAACACCACGTTCCACACCGAACTCAGACGGGTCGACGTCCAGAACAACCTCGTGCACTCCGACTGGCTGCGGAAGTACGTGCAGAACAGCGCCACGGGCGTGCTGGACGTTTCCGCACAGGTGCTGGGTGGCCTCTTCAGGCTGCTGACGATCACCCTGTTCTCGTTCTACTTCGCGGCCGACGGGCCCCGGCTGCGGCGCGGCCTGTGCTCGGTGATGCCGCCCGCCCGGCAGGCGGAGGTGCTGCGTGCCTGGGAGATAGCAGTCGACAAGACCGGCGGCTATCTGTACTCGCGCGGCCTCATGGCACTGATCTCGGGCGTCGCGCACTACGTCCTGCTGCAGGCGCTGGAGATCCCCTACGCGCCCGTGCTCGCCGTCTGGGTCGGTCTCGTGTCGCAGTTCATCCCGACCATCGGCACGTACCTCGCGGGCGCCCTGCCCATGCTGATCGCGTTCACCGTCAACCCCTGGTACGCGCTGTGGGTGCTGGGGTTCGTCGTGGTGTACCAGCAGTTCGAGAACTACATGCTGCAGCCGAAGCTGACCGCGAGGTCCGTGGACATCCATCCCGCGGTCGCGTTCGGGTCGGTCATCGCGGGCACCGCGCTGCTCGGCGCCGTCGGCGCGCTGATCGCCATTCCGGCGATCGCCACACTGCAGGCGTTCCTGGGCGCCTACGTGAAGCGGTACGACGTCACGGACGACCCCCGCGTCCACGGGCACCGCAACCGCCGCCCCCCGGGCGGTCTCTCCCGAGGGCTGCGCCGGATCCGGGCGGCCCGGCGGACCGCCGGACCGCGGGGTGACTCCGAACCGCGGGGGGACGCGTGACAGTGGGGAAGGCGTGACAGCGGGTCCGTCGGCCGGGGCACGGGCTGTCCGGAGGCGTGGCGGGGCCTCTTCAGAGGTTCAGGAGCCCCCACAGCCCGGCCGTCAGGGCGGCCGCCGTGCGGCAGGCGATCGCCGTCCACACGGCCCGGCGCCGCGCCGGGGCGCCGGGGCGCTCCAGGACGTACGGGACAGCAGCCGGGCCACGGCCGGCAGGACCACCACCGCGTGCAGGCCGATCCCGTGCAGCGGCTTGAGCGGCGTGGTGGAGTGGTGGGCCGCCTCCTGATGTCCCGTGCGGGTCGGTGCGACGCCGTGCGCGATCATCGCGGCCCCGGAGAGCAGTGCCACGACAGGAGCGCGAACCCCGCGCGCACGGCGGACGCCATGCCCTCCGGGCCCGACCGCCGATGCCGGAAGGCGGCCACGGTGAAGGCCGGCAGGACGACGGCCAGGACGCCACCGCCCACGGTGAGGGACATCGAGACCGCCGTGTCGAAAGGGGTCTCCGTGGTGAGGTGCGACGGTACCCGGCGCCACGCCTGAAGCGTGATCCCGGCCACCTCCGCCACGCGCTCGGCGGCGAAGACGACCAGCAGGACGGTACGGGTCCGGGAACCGATGCGCGGCCAGGAGGTGACCCAGGTGAGCGCGGCCGGTGTCAGGCCGAAGGACAGCCCGGAGGTGACGGGGTGCGACCGTGGTGCCGCGTGGCACGCTTGACATGAAAATCGAACATCCATTCATATGAGATCTCCGGCGGGACGCTCGACGGAGGGAACGTCCGTGTGATTCGCGGCGAAGTGCCCGAGTTATCCACAGGCCGGACGGCGTCGAGGCGCATTGTCAGTGGCAGGCGTTAGCGTCTTTGACGTGAAGCGATCGACACAAACGAACCGGGTGGAACCCATGGCAGGAACCGACCGCGAGAAGGCGCTCGACGCCGCGCTCGCACAGATTGAACGGCAATTCGGCAAGGGCGCGGTCATGCGCATGGGTGACCGGACGAACGAGCCCATCGAGGTCATCCCGACCGGATCCACCGCGCTGGACGTGGCCCTCGGCGTCGGCGGCCTGCCGCGCGGCAGGGTGGTGGAGATCTACGGACCGGAGTCCTCCGGCAAGACGACCCTCACCCTGCACGCCGTGGCGAACGCGCAGAAGGCCGGCGGCCAGGTCGCGTTCGTGGACGCCGAGCACGCCCTCGACCCCGAGTACGCGAAGAAGCTCGGTGTCGACATCGACAACCTGATCCTCTCCCAGCCGGACAACGGCGAGCAGGCCCTGGAGATCGTGGACATGCTGGTCCGCTCCGGCGCCCTCGACCTCATCGTCATCGACTCCGTCGCCGCGCTCGTCCCGCGCGCGGAGATCGAGGGCGAGATGGGCGACAGCCACGTGGGTCTGCAGGCCCGTCTGATGAGCCAGGCCCTGCGAAAGATCACCAGCGCGCTCAACCAGTCCAAGACCACCGCCGTCTTCATCAACCAGCTCCGCGAGAAGATCGGCGTGATGTTCGGCTCCCCGGAGACCACGACCGGTGGCCGGGCGCTGAAGTTCTACGCCTCGGTGCGCCTCGACATCCGCCGTATCGAGACGCTGAAGGACGGCACCGACGCGGTCGGCAACCGCACCCGCGTCAAGGTCGTCAAGAACAAGGTGGCGCCGCCCTTCAAGCAGGCCGAGTTCGACATCCTCTACGGCCACGGCATCAGCCGCGAGGGCGGCCTGATCGACATGGGTGTGGAGAACGGCTTCGTCCGCAAGGCCGGTGCCTGGTACACGTACGAGGGCGACCAGCTCGGCCAGGGCAAGGAGAACGCGCGCAACTTCCTGAAGGACAACCCCGACCTGGCCAACGAGATCGAGAGGAAGATCAAGGAGAAGCTGGGCGTCGGTGTCCGCCCGGCGGAGCCCGCCGCCGAGTCCGCCGCCGCCCAGCCCGGCGCGGACGCGGCCGTGACGCCTCCCGCGGCGGACGCCAAGACGGTGCCCGCACCGGCGGCCAAGGCCACCAAGGCGAAGGCCACGGCGGCGAAGTAGCGGAGCATGACACGACGCACCGAGTGGGCCGAGTACACCCACGGGCCCTTCGCGCCGCCCGGTCGGGAGACCGGTGACGCCGACGGCCGGCCCGCCGCGGCCGGGGCCGGTGACGGGGGATACGAGGAGCGCCCGTACGGCACCGACCCGTACGGCACCGACGGGGGGCCGGGGGACGGGACCGGCGGCGGTGGCACGCGGCGCGGTGGCGGCGCGCGCCGCTCCGGGGGCGCGTACACGGGACGAGGCCGAGGACGACGGCGCGGTTTCGGTGAGGAAACCGGCGCCGCACAGGACGGGGGCTCCTCCTCCTCGTCGAGGGCCGAGCAGGGGGAGCCCCCGGGGGACCCGGTGGAGCGGGCACGGGCGATATGCCTGCGCCTGCTCACCGGGACCCCGCGCACACGGAAGCAGCTCGCGGACGCCTTGCGTAAGCGGGAGATCCCGGACGACGTGGCCGAGGGCGTGCTCGACCGGTTCGCGGAGGTCGGTCTGATCGACGACGGAGCGTTCGCCGACGCCTGGGTGGAGTCCCGGCACCACGGCCGAGGTCTGGCCCGGCGGGCGCTCGCCCGGGAGCTCCGGACGAAGGGGGTCGCCCCGACCCTGATCGACGAGGCCGTGGGACGGCTCGACGCCGAGCAGGAGGAGGAGACGGCCCGAGAGCTGGTCGACCGCAAGCTTCGCGCGACACGCGGCCTCGACCGGGACAAGCGACTGCGCCGCCTTGCCGGGATGCTCGCCCGCAAGGGCTACCCGGAGGGCATGGCCCTGCGGGTGGTCCGGCAGGCGTTGGAGGAGGAGGGGGAGGACACGGACGACCTGGGGTTCGAGGGGGGCTGAGAGCGCTTTGTCCTCGTCGCCTGATGCGCGGTGCCCGGGACCGGCGGGAAACGGGCACCGGGCCGCCCTGGGAGCTGCGTCGTGCCGCCGGCCCCGCTCCCCTCAGTGGGCAGTGGGTGGTACGGGTGCGGTGGGGGGACGTCCTGGCTCGAAGGTCACCGGCAGACCTTCGGCGCGCCACGCCTGGAAGCCGCCCACCAGGTCGGTGGCGCGGTGCAGGCCCAGCCGGCGCAGCGACGCGGCGGCCAGGCTGGAGGCGTAGCCCTCGTTGCACACGACGATCACACGCAGGTCGTGGCCGGTGGCCTCGGGGATGCGGTGGCTGCCGGTGGGGTCGAGGCGCCACTCCAGTTCGTTGCGCTCGACGACGACGGCGCCCGGGATGAGGCCGTCGCGGTCGCGCAGGGCGGCGTACCGGATGTCGACCAGCAGGGCACCGTCGCCCTGCGCCGCCCCGTGGGCCTGCCGGGGACCGACGCGATCGAGGCCGGCGCGGACCCGCTCCAGCAACTCATCGACGCCTGACGGGAGTTGGGGGACGGAGGTCACTGCCAGTCCTCCGGGCTCTCGACCTGCTCCAGACGCAGTACGTGGCCCGAGCGGGAGTAGCGGCGGATGCGCGGCAGGGGCGGGTGGTAGGCGTGGACGGAGACGGCGTGTGCGTCGGTGGACTCGTTGAGCACCTCGTGCACGTGGTGGCGGCCGAAGGCGCGGCCCTCGCCGGCCGGCAGCAGGCGCTCCCGGTCGACGTCCTCGGTCAGTTCGAGGGTCTTCCAGCCGTCGGTGGGCAGCCGGGCGGCGAGCGCGTTCTCCTGCAGTTCGCCGCGGGCGGTGAGGAAGGCGCCGACCGAGTCGGCGTGGTCGTGCCAGCCGGTGCCCGTGCCGGGAGGCCAGCCGATCAGCCAGGCCTCGCTGCCGCCGGGGCCGTCGAGACGGATCCAGGTGCGGCCCTCCGGGTCGAGGGGGAGGGAGTCGATCAGCTCCGCGTCGGCGGCGGTGCGGCGGACGAAGTCGAGGAGTTCGGCCTGGGTGGGAGGCGCTTCGGGCCGGGAACCGGCCGGCCCGGCGGAAGCGGAGGGGGCAGCGGGAACGGAAGGCGTAGCAGACATGCGGGGACCGTCCTGAGTCGTCCGTGGCTTCTCCGCGCCGCGCGGCGGCCATTCATGGGCGTGCGCGCACGGGGGGCGGAGAGCCGGAGGTGAACCGAGGGGCCGGGGAGACCGGCCGGGAAAACGTGGGTTCAGCAGGACGGGCTACATACGCAGCCCGCGTAGCGGACGAGGACCATGTGGACCCTCCGCCAAAGGCGCACGCACGTGTCGGTCATGGTCGGGAGTACACCACGGGGGCGGCGGACGGTCAATTCCGGGGCGGGAGCGAGGTGGCGGGCGTGTCGCACCCCCGCCGTCAGGTCGTGTGCGCGGTGGGCTCCTGTGCGGCCAGGGCTGTCGCGGTGGCCGTGTAGAGCGCGGCGGGGTGGACGCCCGCGAGGGCGGTGACCAGGTGGCCGTCGGGGCGGACCAGCAGGACCGTGTGGGGAGCGGCGCCGGGGTAGCCCTCGGTGACCAGGAGCTCCGCGCGGTACGGCAGGGCCGTCACCGCTGCCGCGAGCCGCGGCATGATCCCGGCCGACATCCAGTGCCGCCGCGCCCACACCCCGGTACCCGGAGCGACCAGCACCACCAGCAGCGCCCCGCGCCCCAGCCGGTCCCGCAGCCGCACGAACGTGCCGTCCTCCGCCGTCACCGTCACGTCGACCACGGGCGCCCCCGGTGGGGTGACCACCGGTACCGTCGCCTCGTCGTCCGGCGCCGCCAGGGGGGAACCGGCGTACGCGCCGGGGCCGCCCAGCGGACCCTGTCCCAGGTGGCCGTCGGCGAGCAGCGCGTCGTGGCCGCGCGCCGACCCGGGGACGTACGACCGCAGGCCACCTCCGCCGCGCACCACCGGCAGCGCCCGGTCGGCGGCGCGCAGCCGACCGGAGACGACCGTGCGCCGTTCCTCCTGGTAGCTGTCGAGCAGGGCGTCCCGTGAGTCGTGCGGCTGGTGCCAGGCCGCCGCCAGCTTCCAGGCGAGGTTGTCCGTGTCCCGCAGCCCCTCGTCCAGCCCCTGGGTGCCGAGTGCGCCGAGCAGATGCGCGGAGTCGCCCGCGAGGAAGATGCGCCCGGCGCGCCAGCGGCGTGCGAGCCGGTGGTGCACGGTGTGCACGCCGGTGTCCAGGAGCTCGTACGCCGGTGTGGCGTTCCCGGTCCAGCCCGTGAGCGTCTCGCGGATGCGGCCGACCAGCAGTTCCGGTGTCACGAGTTCCTTGCCGGGCGGCAGCAGCCAGTCCAGCCGCCACACCCCCTCGGGCAGCGGCCGTGCGCTGATCTCGCCGGCCGAGGGGCCCGAGGTGCGCCACGGCGGCAGACGGTGCAGCAACGCCTCGCCGTCCCAGGGGAGTTCGGTGCGCAGGGCGGCCACGGCGTACCGTTCGACGGCCGTGCGGCCCGGGAAGCGGATGTCCTGGAGCTTGCGGACGGTGGAGCGGGGGCCGTCGCAGCCGACCAGGTAACTCCCGCGCCACCAGGTGCCCTTGGGTCCGCGGGTGTGTGCCGTGACGCCCGAGGTGTCCTGTTCGACGCCGTCGAGCCGGCTCTCCACCGCCACCTTCACCAGCGACTGGCGGGCGATCGCCGCCCGCAGGACGCCGGTCAGGACGTGCTGGGCGATGTGGAGGGGAGCGGGACCAGCGGCGCCCGCGCCCGCCGGGTCCCCGGAGTCCTCGGCCGGCACCCCGCGCCCGGCGCCCGCGCCTCCCGCGTTCGTGGCGGACCCGGGACCCCGGGTGCCCTCGGCGACGCCGTATCCGCCCCCGTGTCCGCCGCCCTGTGCCTCGTCCGCCGTCCCCTCGAACACCAGTCGTCGCATCAGCTGTCTGCGCCGCATCGACCGCCAGCCGGTCCAGCGGACGCCGGCCCCGTCGAGCGGGACACCGGTCAGTCGTTCGACGAGAGCGGTGGTGTCCTCACGCAGCACGACGGTGCGGGCGAGCCGTGGTTCGTCCTTGCCCGGACCGTCGTCGAGGACCACGGAGGGAACCTCCTGGCGGGCCAGCGCGAGTGCCAGCGTCAGCCCTACGGGCCCCGCACCGACGATGATCACCGGGTCCACGACGCGGCGCCCCCCGCCCATGACGAAGTCCTCGGGAACGGACGGGAACAGGCAGGTGGAACGGGGTGCACGATCACAGAACGTATGCAACCCATTGCCGCTGCCCGCGTCAAGCGACCGAGTCGGCCTTGATCATCTCGGGTTCCGACGCGGCAGCCAAGTGGGTCAGAGCCACCGTGGGAACGCGCGACGGGGCCCGCCGGTTCCCCGGCGGGCCCCGCTCACGGAAAGTGACCGGTCGTCACCTTTTGCCGACGTCGTCGACGGGCCCACCGGCTCCGGCGCCGAGGGCGCCGACACCGACCACGCCGCCGAGCTCCGCCGCGTTCAGGTCCTCGACGTCCTCGGCGCCCAGCACCGTGCCCGTCCCGCGCTTGCTGCGCCGCAGCCGCCGCTCCAGCCAGCCCGCGAAGGTGGTGAGGGCGAGGTTGAGCAGGATGTAGATCAGGCCCACGACGAAGAAGCTGGGGATGACGTTGGCGTAGAACGCCGCCTCCGTCTTGCGGGCGTTCAGCAGGTCGGTGAAGTTCAGCATCGCGCCACCGAGCGCGGTGTCCTTCACGATGACGACGAGCTGGCTGACGATCGCCGGCAGCATCACCGTGACGGCCTGCGGCAGCAGGATCGACATCATGGTCTGCGACTTGCGCAGACCGATCGCGTGCGAGGCCTCCGTCTGGCCCTTGGGCAGCGACAGGATGCCCGCCCGGACGATCTCCGCGAGCACCGAGGCGTTGTACAGCACCAGGCCGGTGACGACCGCGTAGAGCGGGCGGGTCTCACTGCTCAGGTCCGTGGACTGCACGTAGACCTGGTTGGCGAAGACCATCATCAGCAGCACGGGGATGGAGCGGAAGAACTCCACGACCACCCCGGCCGGCACCCGTACCCACTTGTGGTCGGACAGCCGCGCGATACCGAAGAGCGCGCCCAGCGGAAGCGAGATCACCATGGCCAGGGCCGCGGCCTTGAGGGTCTCGCCGAGACCGGGCAGCAGGTACGTCGTCCAGGTCGTCGAGAGCGTGAACGGCTTCCACTTGGCCCAGGCCATCTGGCCGGCGTCGTCCATCTGCTTGTAGACCCACCACAGCAGCAGGCCGAGCAGGACGACGAAGCCGACGGTGTAGAAGATGTTGCGCTGTTTGGCCCGGGGACCGGGCGTGTCGTACAGGACGGAACTCATCGCTTCACCGCCAGGCGCTTGCCGAGCCAACCGAGGACCAGACCCATCGGCAGCGTGAGGACCACGAAGCCGAGGGCGAAGATGAACGCGATGAGCACCGTCTGTGCCTCATTCTCGATCATCTCCTTCATCAGCAGGGCGGCCTCGCCCACACCGATGGCCGCCGCGACCGTGGTGTTCTTGGTCAGGGCGATCAGGACGTTGGCGAGCGGCACGATGACCGCGCGGAACGCCTGGGGGAGCACGATCAGGGTGAGGACCTGGGTGAAGCTCAGTCCCAGGGCCCGGGCCGCCTCCGCCTGTCCCATCGGCACGGTGTTGATGCCGGACCGCAGCGCCTCGCAGACGAAGGCCGCGGTGTAGGCACTCAGGCCGAGGATGGAGAGCCGGAAGGACAGGGCGTCGAAGTCGTCGGACGCGCCCAGGGTCATGCCGAAGACGTCGGCCAGGCCCAGGGACGAGAACACGATGATGACGGTGAGAGGGATGTTGCGGACGGTGTTCACGTAGAACGTACCGAAGCCGCGCATGAGCGGTACCGGGCTGACCCGCATACCGGCGAGCAGGGTGCCCCAGACCAGCGAACCGATGGCGGAGAAGAGGGTCAGCTTCACCGTCACCCAGAACGCCGCGAGGACGTCGTAGCCTTCAAGAAAATCGAACACGATCTCCCGCGCTTCCACGAGTGCCGAGGGATGTCGGGATGTGCCGCGCCCGCGCGCTGCGGGCGCGGCACATCATGCGTACGGGCTCACCTGCCGTTGTGAACTGCGGCCTGCTCGCCGTACCGGTTGCTGCCGGGCTTTCGCCTACTTGACGATGTTGCCGATCTTCGGGGCGGGCTCGTTCTTGTAGTTCGCCGGGCCGAAGTTGTCCTTGACGGCCTTCTCCCAGGCACCGTCGGAGGACATCTTCTCCAGGGCCTTGTTGATCTTGTCGACCATCTTGGTGTCGCCCTTCTTGACACCGATGCCGTAGTTCTCGTTGCTGAGCTTGAGGCCGGCCAGCTTGACCTTGCCCTTGTACTGCTCCTGGGAGGCGTAGCCCGCGAGGATCGAGTCGTCGGTGGTCACGGCGTCGACAGCGCCGCTGGTCAGTCCGTCGAGGCACTCGGAGTACGTGCCGTACTTACGCAGCTGGGCCTTGGGCGCGATCGTCTTCTTGACGTTCTGCGCCGAGGTCGAACCGGTGACCGAACACAGCTTCTTGCCGTTGAGGTCGGCCCCCTTGGCGATGTTGTCGTCGGCGCGGATCAGCAGGTCCTGGTGGGCGAGCAGGTACGGGCCGGCGAAGTCGACCTTCGCCTTGCGCTCGTCGGTGATCGAGTAGGAGGCGACGATGTAATCGACGTCCCCGCGCTGCAGCGCGTTCTCCCGGTCGGCACTCGGCGTTTCCTTGAACTCGATGTTCTTCTCGTCGTAGCCGAGCTGCTTGGCCACGTACTTGGCGACGTCGACGTCGAAGCCGGTGTAGCTGCCGTCGGGCGTCTTCAGACCGATGCCGGGCTGGTCGAACTTGATGCCGACCGCGATCTTGTCGCCGCCGCCGCCGGAGGACCCGCTGTCCTTGTCGTCCGAACCGCAGGCGGTGGCGGTCACGGCGAGGGCGAGCACGGCGGCCGACGCGGCGGTGATCTTGCGGAGGTTCATGTGTGTGTCCTTTGACTCGTGAAAGCGGTGTGCCGAGGCCGGCGGTGCGTGTGCGGTGCGCCCAGCGGGTGCTGGTGCCGGTACGGAAGTCTGTGTGGGTGGGGGACTGCCCGGACGTCTCCGGACCGTCCCGCGCGGTACGACGGTGTTGCCGCGTAGGCCGGTGCGTGCCGGTGCGGGCGGCACGGTGCCGGGATACGGAGGACCCGGCCGGGTGGGCCGGCGGCGGACCAGGGTGGGGTCCGGGGCGGGTCCGGGTTCTGTCCGGGTTCTCTCCGGGGTGGAGCAGCGGTGGATCGGGGGAGACCAGCGGTAGGTCAGTGGTGGGCTGGGAGTGTGGTCAGGGGTGGGTCAGTGATGCAGGATCTTCGACAGGAAGTCCTTCGCCCGGTCGCTGCGCGGGTTGCTGAAGAACTGATCCGGGGTCGCCTCCTCGACGATCCGGCCGTCCGCCATGAACACCACCCGGTTGGCGGCCGAGCGTGCGAAGCCCATCTCGTGGGTGACGACGACCATCGTCATGCCCTCCTGGGCGAGCTGCTGCATGACCTCGAGCACCTCGTTGATCATCTCGGGGTCGAGCGCCGAGGTCGGCTCGTCGAAGAGCATGACCTTGGGGTCCATGGCCAGCGCCCGGGCGATGGCGACGCGCTGCTGCTGGCCGCCGGAGAGCTGCGCGGGGTACTTGTCGGCCTGGGTGCCCACGCCGACCCGGTCCAGCAGGGCGCGCGCCTTCTCCTCGGCCTGCTTCTTGTCCGCCTTGCGGACCTTGACCTGGCCCAGGGTCACGTTCTCCAGCACCGTCTTGTGCGCGAAGAGGTTGAACGACTGGAAGACCATGCCCACGTCGGCGCGCAGCCGGGCCAGCTCCCGCCCCTCCTGGGGCAGCGGCTTGCCGTCGATGGTGATCTCGCCGGAGTCGATCGTCTCCAGGCGGTTGATGGTGCGGCACAGGGTCGACTTGCCGGACCCGGAGGGCCCGATCACCACGACGACCTCGCCGCGGGTGATGGTCAGTTCGATGTCCTGGAGCACGTGAAGGGCGCCGAAGTGCTTGTTGACGCTCCTCAGGACCACAAGGTCACTGGTCGAGGCCGTACTGTTTTTGGCAACTGCTACTTCGGTCATTGCTGACTGGCTCCGTCCTCCTCGGTTTCGGAGGACAGTAATCAGCCAGGAAAGTGACCGTCAGCACATCTGAGGGAAGGTTGAGCATCACGATCGGATATCGTTCGGTCGCGTGCCGTCATAGGAGCGTCCTGAGCCCGTACCGGGTGGATAACAGAAGTCGCTCGCAACCCGATCCCTCTTGACGGCGTCCTGCATCATCGGCGTCACTGCCATGTGCACACGGCGCGACCTCGTGTCCGCGTGACCACGGCGTACGCGCGTCCGGACGCCTGCGCCCGGACAAGTAGACGCAGCCGCAAGACCACCGAGGAACCGGAGGGCGCCGCCGGATGAGACTGCTCCTCGTCGAGGACGACAACCACGTGGCCGCCGCCCTGTCCGCCGTACTGGCCCGGCACGGCTTCGAGGTCACCCATGCCCGCAGCGGCGAGGAGGCACTGCGCGCACTCGTCCCGGAGAGCGAAGGCTTCGACGTGGTCCTGCTCGATCTGGGCCTGCCCGACCAGGACGGCTACGAGGTGTGCGGCAAGATCCGCAAGCGCACCAGCACCCCCGTGATCATGGTGACGGCCCGCTCCGACGTGCGCTCCCGCATCCACGGCCTCAACCTCGGCGCCGACGACTACGTGGTCAAGCCCTACGACACCGGCGAACTCCTCGCTCGGATCCACGCCGTCAGCCGGCGCACCCCGCACGTGGACGACACCGGGGCCGTCGAGACCGCGCTGCGCCTGGGCGCCGTCCACATCGAGCTGCCCACCCGCCAGGTCCGGGTGGACGGCACGGTGGTCCAGCTCACCCGTAAGGAGTTCGACCTGCTCGCGCTGCTCGCCCAGCGTCCCGGCGTCGTCTTCCGCCGCGAGCAGATCATCAGCGAGGTCTGGCAGACCAGCTGGGAGGGGACCGGACGGACCCTGGAGGTGCACGTCGCCTCGCTCCGCTCCAAACTGCGCATGCCCGCCCTGATCGAGACCGTGCGCGGCGTCGGGTACCGGCTCGTCGCCCCGGCCGCCTAGCGGGGCCGCGTGCACGCACGTCTCCTGCCGCTGCTCATCGTCCTCATGGCGGCGGTCCTGCTCGCGCTCGGCGTTCCGCTCGCCGTCAGCCTGGCCGCCGGGGAACAGCAGAAGGTCGTCGTCGACCGGATCGACGACACCGCGCGCTTCGCCGCGCTCGCCCAGTTCGTCACGGACCGGCCCGCGGGCTGCTCCACACTGGCCGAGAGCGACGAGCGCGGCGAGACCCTGCAGAAGGAACTCAGCACCTACCACGAGGTCTACGGCATCAGCGGCGGCGTCTTCTACCGCGACGAGTGCCCCATGGCCCGCGCGCCCGGCACCTGGCAGGTGCCCGAGGAGGGCGAGGGCCGCGCCGCCTTCGACGAGGCCCTGGCCGGCCGCCGCAGCCACGACCCCCGCCAGGTCTGGCCGTGGCAGCACAGCTCCCTCTTCGTGGCCTCGCCGGTCATCCGCGACGGCGACGTCGTCGCGGTCGTCGTCACGGACTCGCCCACCGGCCAGATGCGCTCCCGCATCCTGCACGGCTGGGTGGTCCTCGTCGCCGGCGAGTTCGCCGCGATGCTGCTCGCCGTCGGCGCCGCGCTCCGGCTGGCCGGCTGGGTGCTGCGGCCGGTACGCGTCCTGGACGCCACCACCCACGACATCGCCACCGGCAGCCTGAAGTCCCGGGTGGCGGCAGCCGGGGGACCGCCGGAACTCCGGCGCCTGGCCCGCTCGTTCAACGAGATGGCCGACAACGTCCAGGACGTGCTGGAGCAGCAGCGCGCCTTCGTCGCCGACGCCTCCCACCAGCTCCGCAACCCGCTCTCGGCGCTCCTGCTGCGGATCGAACTGCTCGCCCTGGAACTGCCCGAGGGCAACGAGGAGATCGCCTCCGTCCGCACCGAGGGCAAACGCCTCGCACAGGTGCTCGACGACCTGCTGGACCTGGCGCTCGCGGAGCACGCCGAGGCCCAGCTCCGGCTCACCGACATCGGGGCGCTGGCCGCCGAGCGCGTCGCGGCCTGGGGGCCGGTCGCCACGGCCAAGGGCGTCCGGCTGGAGGGACAGTGCCCGGCCACCACGGCCTGGGCCGATCCGGTCGCCCTGTCCAGCGCGATGGACGCCGTCATCGACAACGCGCTGAAGTTCACCCCTGAGGGGGAGCGCGTGGAGGTGGAGGTGACCGCCGGGGGCGAGAGCGTGAGCATCCTCGTCCACGACCTCGGCCCCGGCCTCACCGACGAGGAGCTCGCGCGCATCGGCGACCGTTTCTGGCGCAGCACCGCGCACCAGAACATCAAGGGATCCGGACTGGGCCTGTCCATCTGCCGCGCCCTGCTCGCGGCCGGCGGCGGCACCATCGACTTCGCCCACCATGCCCCGCACGGCCTGACGGTGACGGTGACGGTGCCGCGGACACCCGCGCCGCAGGGTGCGTGACGGGGCCTTCGCGCGGCCGGTGCGGCAGGGCCCGGGGCGAGGGGCTCCGTGGCCGGGACCTCGGTGAGGGCCTGCCCTACGGCCGGGGCCTCCGCGAGGCCCTGGCCTACGGCTTGACGGACCGGTAGTACCGGCGGGCGCCCTCGTGCAGCGGCAGTGGGTCCGTGTAGAGCGCGGTGCGCAGGTCCACCCGTTGCGCCGCGTGCACCTTGCGCCCGATGCGATCCCGGCTGTCGATCACCGTACGGGTCAGCTGCTCGGTCAGATCCGCACCGGAGCTCGCCCGGGTCACCAGGATGTTCGCCACCGCGAGGGTGGGCACCGCGTTGCCGTGCTGGGCGTCGGGATACGCGTCGGCCGGCATCACCGCCGCCCGGTAGTAGCGGGACGCGCCGCCCTGCGCGTGCAGCTTGCGCACCAGGTCGGTGCCGATCGGCACCAGCCGCACCGGAAAGCGCTTCGAGAGCTGCGTCACAGTCGCGGTGGGCAGCCCGCCCGACCAGAAGAACGCGTCGATCCGGTGCTCCTCCAGCAGCCGGGGCGCGTCACCGATGCCCGCGGGCAGCGGCGTGATGCCGTCCTGCGGATCGAGCCCGGCCGCGGCCAGGACGTGATCGGCTATCAGCCGCACCCCCGAGCCGGACTCCCCGACCGCGACCTTGTGCCCCTCGAGATCGGCCACCGACCGTATGCCGGAGGAGCGCGCCACGACGAGGTGCACGTAGTCGTCGTACAGACGGGCGCAGCCGCGCAGCGCGTCCGCGCCCTGCCCGTTCGCCAGCTTGTACTCCTCCACGGCGTCGGCCGCGGCGATGGTGAAGTCCGCCTTCCCGGTGGCCACCCGGCGGACGTTCTCCTGGGAGCCGCCGCTGCTCACGAGGCGCACGTCGAGCTGCGGCATCTGCTGGGCGATCTCGCGCTGGAGCAGAACGCCGTACTTCTGGTAGACGCCGGTGGGCGTGCCCGTACTGAGGCTGATCGTGCCGCTGGGCGACGTGCCCCCGAGCGGCAGCAGCCACCACAGCAGCAGCCCGAGCACAACGAGCACGGCCGCCGCCACGTACCGCATCCGGCGCCGGCCGACCCCGGCGAGACCTGTGACCATGCGCGCGATCCTGCCAGCAGGAGGGCCGCGACGGCCAGGGCGGCTCTGCCGGCCCCCCGGGGGCCGCCGGGGGGCAGTCGGGGGACGGCCTACCCTGGAGGGCATGACCAGCAGCAGCGACCGGAGCCCGGCAGTGGACGTTCCCGCACCCAGAAGCTACGAGATCCGCACCTACGGGTGCCAGATGAACGTCCACGACTCCGAACGGCTCTCCGGGCTGCTGGAGGGCGCCGGGTACGTGCGGGCCCCCGAGGGGTCCGACGGCGACGCGGACGTCGTCGTCTTCAACACCTGCGCCGTGCGCGAGAACGCCGACAACCGCCTCTACGGCAACCTCGGCCGCCTCGCGCCCAGGAAGGCCTCGCGCCCCGGCATGCAGATCGCCGTCGGCGGATGCCTGGCGCAGAAGGACCGCGACACCATCGTCAAGAAGGCGCCCTGGGTCGACGTCGTCTTCGGCACACACAACATCGGCAAGCTGCCGGTCCTGCTGGAGCGTGCCCGCGTGCAGGAAGAGGCGCAGGTCGAGATCGCCGAGTCGCTGGAGGCGTTCCCCTCCACGCTGCCGACCCGGCGCGAGAGCGCCTACGCGGCCTGGGTCTCCATCTCCGTGGGCTGCAACAACACCTGTACCTTCTGCATCGTCCCGGCGCTGCGCGGCAAGGAGAAGGACCGCCGCCCCGGCGACATCCTCGCCGAGGTCGAGGCCCTGGTCGCCGAGGGCGTCTCCGAGATCACCCTGCTCGGCCAGAACGTCAACGCCTACGGCTCCGACATCGGCGACCGCGAGGCGTTCAGCAAGCTGCTGCGCGCCTGCGGGAAGATCGAGGGCCTGGAACGGGTCCGCTTCACCTCGCCCCACCCGCGCGACTTCACCGACGACGTGATCGAGGCGATGGCCGCGACCCCGAACGTCATGCCTCAGCTCCACATGCCCCTGCAGTCCGGCTCGGACACGGTCCTGAAGGCCATGCGCCGCTCCTACCGGCAGGAGCGCTACCTCGGGATCATCGAGAAGGTGCGCGCCGCCATCCCGCACGCCGCGATCACCACGGACATCATCGTCGGCTTCCCCGGGGAGACCGAGGAGGACTTCGAGCAGACCCTGCACGTGGTGCGCGAGGCCCGGTTCGCACAGGCGTTCACCTTCCAGTACTCCAAGCGGCCCGGAACGCCGGCGGCCACCATGGAGAACCAGATCCCCAAGGAGGTCGTCCAGGCGCGCTACGAGCGGCTCGTCGCCCTTCAGGAGGAGATCTCCTGGGAGGAGAACAAGAAGCAGGTGGGCCGCACCCTGGAGCTGATGGTCGCCGAGGGCGAGGGCCGCAAGGACGGCGCCACCCACCGCCTCTCCGGCCGCGCCCCCGACAACCGCCTGGTGCATTTCACCAAGCCGGAGCAGGAGGTCCGCCCCGGCGACATGGTCACCGTCGAGATCACCTACGCCGCCCCGCACCACCTGCTCGCCGAGGGCGCCGTACTCGACACGCGCCGCACGCGGGCGGGGGACGCCTGGGCGCTTCGCAACGCCCGGGGGCGGGAGACCGAGCAGAACGGCGTCCTGCTCGGCCTGCCGAAGGTCGGCGTGCCCGAGCCGCTGCCGGTGGCGGCGAGCGGCTGCGGCTGCGACTGATCCGGGCGACGGGGAGCGGCAGAGGCCGGGGGAGCGGCAGGGACGGGGTCGGGGCCGGCGTTAGGCTGCCGATCATGCTTGTCGCCGCAGCCGTCTGCCCCTGTCCGCCCCTGCTGGTGCCCGAGGTGGCCCGGGGAGCCGCGCCCGAGCTGGAGGCCGCGCGTGCGGCGTGCACGGACGCCCTCGGTGTCCTCGCCGCGGCCCGCCCCGATCTGCTCGTCGTCGTAGGGGCGGCCGAGCGGCCGGGGCGGGGCCCGCACCCGGAGGGCACCCGGGGCTCGTTCCGTGGCTTCGGTGTCGATCTGGACGTCCGACTGGGCCGGGAGCGCGGCACCGCGTCCGAGGCGGTGCTGCCGCCCTCGCTGGCCGTCGCCGCCTGGCTGCTGGAGCGCCACGCATGGTCCGGTGCCCCGGTGGAGGGGCTGGGCGTGGGGGAACCGCTCGCCCCCGAGCGCTGCGCCGAGGCAGGCCGGGACCTCGCCGCGCGGGCCGACCGGGTGGCCCTGCTGGTGATGGGGGACGGCAGCGCCTGCCGCTCCCTCAAGGCGCCGGGCTACCTCGACGAGCGGGCCGAGCCGTTCGACGCCCGGGTCGCCGAGGCGCTCGGTGCGGCGGACCCGGACGCCCTGATGACCCTCGATCCCGACCTGGCCCGCACCCTGAAGGTCTCGGGCCGGGCCCCCTGGCAGGTACTGGCGGGCGCGGCAGCCCCGGCCGGCCTCACGGGCACCCTCCTGTACGACGAGGCCCCGTACGGGGTCGGCTACCTGGTGGCGACCTGGTCATGAGGACAGCGGGGCGGCGGCGAGGAGTCTCCCGCCGCACCCGCACTCCTCAGGAGACGGGCGGCGGAGCCGCCCCGCCCGCACCGCCGTTCCCCGGCTCATGACGGCCGAGCCGCTCCACCGCGTGCTTCACCTTCCCCGACCCGCTTCCGATCCGGTCGCGGTACTTGCCCCCGGTCCTCTTGTCGACGACTCGCGCCGCCCTGTCGATTCCTCGTTCGATCCTGTCCCCGTGCCGATCGGCGAGGTCCGAGACCTTGTCCCTGGCCGGGCCCAGCCTGGCCTTCACGTTGTCGAGCAGACCCATGGTGCACCTTCTCCTCGCGGACCGTCAGGTACGGGCGCCCTCGCCGGCCGGCTCACCGGCCTCCTCGCCGACGGCCCGTCCGGCGGACTGCTGCCCGGGGATCTCCGCGCGTTCCCGGGCCGAGGGAACCCCGTCGCCGGCCGTGTCGACCACCGCATCGGCCACCGGGTCCTCCGTCCCGTCGTCGTCGGCCGCTCCGTCGGTGTCCGCCGCAGGGGCCTCCTCCGCGTCCCTGGACTCGCGGACCTCCGCGGGCTCGGCAGCGTCCGTGGACGCCGAGGGCTCGGCCGGACCGGAGGGCGTCGAGGACTCCGATGTCTCGGGGTCCGCCGCGCTCGCGGCGGTCTCCGAGGCCGACGAGGCCTCCCCGGTCTCCGGCGCCCTCTCACCCTCCGCGGGCGTCGAGGACGCCGAGCCCGCCGAAGACGCCGAGCACGCAACGGTCTCCGAGGCTTCCGGAGTCTCCGCGGACCCCGAGGCCTCCCGAGTCTCCGCGGACCCCGTGCTCTCCGGCTTCCGGAAAAGCCGCGTGAAAATACCCATATCCACTCCATACGGTACTCGTGCGGGCGAATTCCCGCGTGGCTCCGGTGCGCCTCTTCGCATCCTCCGGAACGCCGGCGCCCACGAACGGCGGCCGGAACCCCCGCATCCCGCAACGACCCCACTTCGGTGGCGTCACGTAACTCGTTCGAGGAGCGCCCGCGCGGTTTGCGAGACTGGGGTGGTGAGTAGCGCAGCCCCCGCCCCGCGGGTCATCGCCGTCGTCGGGCCGACCGCGGCCGGAAAATCCGATCTGGGTGTCTTCCTCGCCCGGCAACTGGGGGGCGAGGTCGTCAACGCCGACTCCATGCAGTTGTACCGGGGGATGGACATAGGCACCGCCAAACTGACGCCCGAGGAGCGGGCCGGCGTTCCGCACCACCTCCTGGACATCTGGGACGTCACCGTCACCGCGTCCGTCGCCGAATATCAGCGACTGGCCCGCGCCCGTATCGACGCGCTCCTCGCCGAGGGCCGCTGGCCCGTGCTCGTGGGCGGCTCGGGGCTCTACGTCCGCGGAGCCGTCGACAACCTGGAGTTCCCCGGTACCGACCCGGAGCTGCGGGCCCGGCTGGAGGAGGAACTGGTACTGCGCGGTTCCGGCGCGCTGCACGCGCGACTGGCCGCCGCCGACCCCGAGGCCGCGCACGCCATCCTGCCCGGCAACGGACGGCGGATCGTGCGGGCCCTGGAGGTCATCGAGATCACCGGCAAGCCGTTCACCGCCAATCTCCCCGGACACGACTCGGTGTACGACACCGTGCAGATCGGGGTCGACGTGGCGCGCCCCGAGCTCCACGACCGCATCACGCGCCGGGTGGACCGCATGTGGGAGGCGGGGCTCGTCGACGAGGTGCGCGCGCTGGAGGCGCGGGGCCTGCGCGAGGGGCGCACGGCCTCCCGGGCACTGGGCTACCAGCAGGTGCTCGCGGCGCTTGCCGGGGAGTGCACGGAGGAGGAGGCGCGCGCCGAGACCGTACGCGCCACCAAGCGCTTCGCGCGCCGTCAGGATTCGTGGTTCAGACGCGACCCGAGGGTGCATTGGCTGAGTGGGGCCGCGGCCGACGTCCGGGAACTTCCGCGGCTCGCCCTCGCGTTGGTCGAACGACCGGTCACAGCCTGATCACGTGATGGCATCGGGACGCTCCGGCCGCCGTACGGGCCATCGGGGGCGTGCCATCATCGAGCTTCGATCGCAAGTGGAGTCCGAGTGGGGAGGGCGCGTGGCGATGGAGGCCGGCCCTCGTGACACAGCACACGCCGCGGTGCACGGCGCCGCGGAGAGCACCGGGCGTCCGCAACCGGAGACGGACGGCGACCTCGACGAGACCGCGCCCGAGTTCGGTGACGCCCCGTCGCTGCCGGACGACGACCGGCTCGGCGAGGACGTCGGACCGCTCAGTTCCGACGGCCCCGACGACGAACCGGAGCCGGTGGGCGTGACCGACGACGGCCCCGACCCGGAGGAGCTCTCCCCCGGGCCCGAGGTCGAGGTGGAGCTGCGCCCGCAGCGCCGACTACGCATCTGGCAGCTCGCGCCCATCGTCGGCCTGGCCGCGGGCGGCTCGCTGATGTTCGCCTTCCCGCTGGCCTTCGAGTTCGGCGACGGCGGCGCCGTGGTCGCCATGCTCGGGCTGCTCATCTGCTCCTGCGCCGCGGGGTGGGGCATGATGGCCGCCCGCCGGGTGGGCTACGCCTGGCCCGGACTGCCCGCGCGCGGGTCCGGCCGACGGCCCGAGTGGCGGGTCGTCCTGGCCTACGCGGTGGTGGTCGCCGCGGTCGCGGTGCTCGCCGTGTGGCGGGTGGCCCGCCTGCGCTGACCCTACGGGCGGCGGAGTGTCGTACCCACCCCGTACGATCGAGGAATGAGCACGCGGATCGCCTTCCTCAAGGGTCACGGCACGCAGAACGATTTCGTGATCGTCCCGGACCCCGAGAACGCCCTCGACCTCCCCGCGGCCGCCGTCGCCGCGCTGTGCGACCGCCGCGCGGGCATCGGCGGGGACGGCATGCTGCGCGTCGTACGCTCCGCGGCGCACCCCGAAGCCCGGGAGATGGCGGCCGAGGCCGAGTGGTTCATGGACTACCGCAACGCGGACGGCTCGGTCGCTGAGATGTGCGGCAACGGCGTCCGGGTCTTCGCGCGCTACCTCGAGCGCGCCGGATACGTCGGGGCGGGAGACCTCGCGATCGCCACCCGCGGCGGCGTGAAGCGGGTCCACCTCGCCAAGGACGGGGACGTGACGGTCGGCATGGGCCGGGCGCGGCTCCCGGAGGGCGAGGTCACCGTGCGCGTCGGCGAGCGCAGCTGGCCCGCGCGCAACGTCAACATGGGCAATCCGCACGCCGTGGCCTTCGTGGACGATCTCGCGCACGCGGGGGATCTGCTGGCGCCGCCGCCGGTCGCTCCGGCGGCCGCCTACCCGGACGGCGTGAACGTCGAGTTCGTGGTCGACCGGGGGCCGCGGCACGTCGCGATGCGGGTGCACGAGCGGGGCTCGGGGGAGACGCGGTCGTGCGGCACGGGTGCCTGTGCGGTGGCCGTCGCGGCGGGGCGCCGGGACGGGGCGGACCCGCAGGTGACGGGCAACGCCTCGACGTACACGGTGGACCTGCCGGGCGGCAGGCTGGTGATCACGGAGTACCCCGGGGGCGAGATCGAGATGACGGGCCCCGCGGTGATCGTGGCGGAGGGGGAGATCGACGAGGAGTGGCTGCGGGCGGTCGGTTCCGCCTGAACCAGCGGGTCGGTCCTCTGCGCCTACCGCGCATCGTTCTCGCGCGTCCACCAGGGACGAAGTGGCCGGGTGCCGGATTCGGGAAGAGTGAAGGCGCCCGGGGTGTTGACGTGGGGGCAAGCACAGCCGGCGAGAGGTAAACCTCGTACGACGTCGCTCGATGGGGTGATCCGTTTCACGCTCGGCGGGAGGCGGTCGGACACCCGTGGTGGGCTCGGTAGCATCAAGCACCGGCCCGGACGGGGAACAACGCCAGTCCCCGAGCCGCGCACCGTCAAGGGGAACCCGTCCGCCGGTCTAGTAGCCGGAGGTGCCCATTGAGTGCGGAGGCCACGACCCCTGCCACGCCCGCCCCCACGACGTCCGCGCCCGCGCCGTCGACGACACCCCCGGCGCCGGCCCCGCGCCCGGCAGCACCCCCCGCACGTCCGGCCCCGGCACCCGAGGACCCTCCCGCGGCCACCGCCGCGAGCCCCCGCCGCAAGAGCCGCCATCTCGACCTCCGCCGCCTCAGCCGCGCCGCCCTCCGCGGGCCCGCCGCGCGCGACCGGCTCCCCGACGCCATCGGCCACGTCGTCGAGGCGCACCGCGCCCACCATCCCGACGCCGACCTCGACCCTCTCCGTCGCGCCTACCTCCTCGCCGAGTCCTCCCACCGCGGCCAGATGCGCAAGAGCGGCGAGCCGTACATCACGCACCCGCTCGCCGTCACCCTGATCCTCGCGGAGCTCGGCGCCGAGACCACGACGCTGACGGCGTCCCTCCTCCACGACACGGTCGAGGACACGGACGTCACCCTCGCCCAGGTCGGCGAGGAGTTCGGCGAGGAGGTCCGCTACCTCGTCGACGGCGTCACCAAGCTCGAGAAGGTCGACTACGGCGCCGCCGCCGAGCCCGAGACCTTCCGCAAGATGCTCGTCGCGACCGGCAACGACGTCCGCGTGATGTCGATCAAACTCGCCGACCGGCTGCACAACATGCGCACCCTCGGCGTCATGCGCCCCGAGAAGCAGGAACGCATCGCCAGGGTCACCAGCGACGTCCTCATCCCGCTCGCCGAACGCCTCGGTGTCCAGGCTCTCAAGACCGAGCTGGAGGACCTGGTCTTCGCGATCCTGCGCCCCGAGGAATACGCGCACACCCGCGAACTGATCGCCCGCAACGCGGAACGCGGGACCGACCCCCTCACCGAGGTCGCCGAGGAGGTCCGCGCCGTCCTGCGCGAGGCGGGCATCTCCGCCGAAGTCCTCATCCGGCCCCGGCACTTCGTCTCCGTGCACCGTGTCTCCCGCAAACGCGGCACCCTGCGCGGCACCGACTTCGGCCGGCTGCTCGTCCTGGTCGCCGAGGACGCCGACTGTTACGCCGTGCTCGGCGAACTGCACACCTGTATGACGCCGGTCGTCTCGGAGTTCAAGGACTTCATCGCCGTACCCAAGTTCAACCTGTACCAGTCGCTGCACACCGCCGTCGCCCGCCCGGACGGCGAGGTCGCCGAGGTCCTCGTCCGCACCCACCAGATGCACAAGGTCGCCGAGGCCGGCGTGGTCGCCCTCGGTAATCCGTACGCCCCCGGAGCCGAGGACCCGGCCGACGGCGAGCGTGCCGACCCCACCCGCCCCGGCTGGCTCTCCCGCCTCCTGGAGTGGCAGGAGGCGGTCCCCGACACCGACATCTTCTGGTCGGCACTGCGCGAGGACCTCGCCCAGGACCGCGAGATCACCGTCTTCCGCCCCGACGGCGGCACGCTCGGCCTGCCCGAGGGCGCCACCTGCGTCGACGCCGCCTACGCCCAGTACGGCGAGGACGCGCACGCCTGCATGGGCGCCCGTGTGAACGGCCGGCTGGCCACGCTCAGCACGGTGCTGAGGGACGGGGACGCGGTCGAACTCCTCATGGGCCAGGACGCGGCCTCCGAGCCGTCCCGGGAGTGGCTGGAGCACGCGCACACCCCCGCCGCGCGCATCGCCATCCAACGCTGGCTCACCGCGCATCCCCCGACGGCGCCCGCCGCCTCCGTCCCCGCCGACGGCGCGGAGGGCGCGGGTGCGGAGGGTGCGCGCCCGGTGCCCGCGACCGCGCCCCAGCCCGGCTCCACGCGGACCCCGGCAGGCGTCGTCGCCGACCGGCCCGGGGCTCCTGTACGGCTCGCCGGATGCTGCACGCCCGTACCGCCCGACGAGATCACCGGTTTCACCGTGCGCGGGGGAGCGGTGACCGTGCATCGCGTCGAGTGCGCCGGAGCGGCGCGCATGAAGAGCGCCGGGCGCGCGGAGGTCGACGTGCGCTGGGGGGACACCACCGACTTCCGGGTGACGCTCGTCGCCGAGTCCTTCGGCCGCCCCCACCTGCTCGCCGACCTCACCGAGGCGATCGCCCGGGAGGGCGTCGGCATCGTCTCGGCGACCGTCGCACCGCCGAGCCAGCAGCGGGTGCGGCACACGTACACCCTCCAGCTCCCGGACGCCGCGCAGCTTCCCGCCCTGATGCGGGCCATGCGCGACGTCCCCGGCGTCTACGACGTCGACCGCGCCTCGCATTCCAACGCCACGGCACGGAGCCTCGGGCACCGCTGATCACCTATCGGACGTGTCGGACCGGATTTGCCGGACCGGGCTGAGCGCGCCCGGCCGCGCCCGGGTCCCGGGGGTACCGCGCCCCCGTGCTGCGGGCGCCGCCGGGCGCGCCCCCGGACCCGTGGGCGTGCCCGCCCCGTACGCCGCGCTCCCCGGCGCCGCCGTGCGCCTCCCCTGGGCCCCGCACGCCCTTCTTTCGGGTGGGCCCGGCGCGCGTCTGCGCCGTCCGGCGGGCGGGCGCTGATAGCCGTGAGGCATGCCGCACACCCCGGATCCGCAGCACCCGTCCGCCGCCCCCGTACTCCCCGCAACCCCCTCACCCCTCGACACCCGCAGGTCACGCCGCCCCTGTCGCGGCGGCCGGCTGCGTGCCGCCCTGCTCGCCCCGGCCGTCTCCGTCTGCCTCGTCGCGGCCTCGGCACCTTCCCCGGCCGAGCCTCTCGGCGTCGGCGACCGGCTCTACCCGTACCTCGGCAATCCCGGGTACGACGTCCGCGCCTACGACCTGTCCTTCACCTACAGCGGCGACAACACCAAGCCGCTCACCGCCGTGACCAGGATCGACGCCCGCGTCACGGAGAACCTCGAGCGCTTCAACCTGGACTTCTCGCACGGCACGGTGCAGTCCGTCAACGTCAACGGCGACCCCGCCACGTTCACCACCGCGGGGGAGGACCTCGTGGTCACGCCCGACACCCCGCTCGTGCCGGGGGTCCCGCTCCTGATCACCGTCCGGCACACCAGCGACCCCCGGGAACCCGCCGAGGACCGGGACGGCGGCTGGGTGCGGACCACGGACGGCCTCGCCATGGCCAACCAGGCCGACGCCGCCCACCTGGTCTTCCCGTGCAACGACCACCCCTCGGACAAGGCGGGCTTCACCATCCACGTGACCGCCCCCGAGGGCTACACGGCCGTCGCCAATGGCCTGCCCGCAGGGCTGGAGCGCACCGCCCGCACCACCACCTGGACGTACCGCACCGCGCACCCCATGGCCACCGAGCTCGCCCAGGTCTCCATCGGCCGCTCGACGGTGCTGCACCGCCAGGGTCCGCACGGACTGCCGGTCCGCGACGTCGTGCCCGTCAAGGACAAGAAGGCGCTGGAACCCTGGCTGGCGAAGACCCCCGGCCAGATCTCCTGGATGGAGAGCAAGGTCGGCCCGTACCCGTTCGAGACGTACGGGCTGCTGATGGCGCAGGCGCAGACCGGGTTCGAACTCGAGACGCAGACCCTGTCGCTGTTCGAGAAGGAGGTGTTCACCCAGCCCGGATACCCGGCCTGGTACGTCGAGTCGATCATGGTGCACGAGCTGTCCCACCAGTGGTTCGGCGACAGCGTCAGTCCCCGCTCCTGGTCCGACGTGTGGCTCAACGAGGGGCACGCCACCTGGTACGAGGCGCTGTACGCGCAGGAGAAGGCGGACCGCCCCATGGAGGCGCGGATGAAGGCCGCGTACGCCGCGTCCGACGGCTGGAGGGCGTCCGGCGGCCCGCCGGCCGCGCCCAAGCCGCCCAGGGCCGGCCAGAAGATCGGCATCTTCCGGGCCAGCGTCTACGACGGTGCGGCGCTCGCGCTGTACGCCTTGCGGCAGGAGATCGGTGCGGACGCGTTCCAGCGGCTGGAGCGGAAGTGGGTGGCAACCCACCGGGACGGCACGGCGACGACGGCCGACTTCGTGCGGCTCGCGTCAAAGGTGGCGGGGCGGGACCTGAGCGGGTTCCTGCGGCCGTGGCTGTACGGGGCGAAGACGCCGCCGATGCCGGGGCACCCGGACTGGCGTCCGTCCGGCGACCCGAGCTGACCGGGGCCCCGCCCCCTGGCCCTCGGATCGGCCCGGGGCCAGGGGGAGCGGGGTCGCGGGCGCCTTATGGCTCGGGGGTTCGGGTTGTCGGGCGACCGCGGGTGGCGGGTGGCCGCTCGCGCAGTTCCCCGCGCTCCTTCCAGAGCGGGCGGGGGCGAGAAACACGGCCCACGGCCCGTGCGGGTGATAACACGGTGACGGGTGACGGGGGCCCGTGGGAGCATCGGGGGGTCGACGGCGCGAGGGGCCCGCCGGGAATCCCCGGGCACTCTCACACGTTGACAGGAAGGACGGCTCCCCGCCGTCCCCCCTCGCATTCCGACGACGTAAGGATCCAATGACCTCCTCCTCTTCCTCTTCTCAGGCCACCAAGCGCCTCGCGCGCACACACCCCGAGGGCCTCCGGGCCGATGCCCTGATGGAAGAGGACGTCACCTGGAGCCGCGAGATCGACACAGAGCGGGACGGCGACCAGCTCGACCGCTCCGAGCGCGCGGCGCTGCGCCGCGTCGCCGGCCTCTCCACCGAACTCGAGGACGTCACCGAGGTCGAGTACCGCCAGCTCCGCCTGGAGCGGGTCGTCCTCGTCGGTGTCTGGACCTCGGGCACCATCCAGGACGCGGACAACTCCCTCGCGGAGCTCGCCGCCCTCGCCGAGACCGCAGGCGCCCTCGTGCTCGACGGCGTCACCCAGCGCCGCGACAAGCCCGACGCGGCGACGTACATCGGCTCAGGCAAGGCCGAGGAGCTGCGGGACATCGTCATCGAGACCGGCGCCGACACCGTCATCTGCGACGGTGAGCTCAGCCCCGGTCAGCTCATCCACCTGGAAGACGTCGTCAAGGTCAAGGTCATCGACCGTACGGCCCTGATCCTCGACATCTTCGCCCAGCACGCCAAGTCCCGTGAGGGCAAGGCGCAGGTCGCGCTCGCGCAGATGCAGTACATGCTGCCGAGGCTCCGCGGCTGGGGCCAGTCGCTGTCCCGTCAGATGGGCGGCGGCAAGGGCGGCGGCCTCGCCACCCGCGGTCCCGGTGAGACCAAGATCGAGACGGACCGGCGGCGGATCCGCGAGAAGATGGCGAAGATGCGCCGGGAGATCGCGGAGATGAAGACCGGCCGCGAGATCAAGCGCCAGGAGCGGCGCCGCAACAAGGTGCCCTCCGTCGCCATCGCCGGCTACACCAACGCCGGCAAGTCCTCGCTGCTCAACCGCCTCACCGGCGCGGGCGTCCTGGTCGAGAACGCGCTGTTCGCGACCCTGGACCCGACCGTGCGCCGGGCCGAGACCCCGGGCGGGCGGCTGTACACCCTGACGGACACCGTCGGCTTCGTCCGGCACCTGCCGCACCACCTGGTCGAGGCGTTCCGCTCCACGATGGAGGAGGTCGGCGACTCCGACCTGATCCTGCACGTGGTGGACGGCTCGCACCCCGTCCCGGAGGAGCAGCTGGCCGCCGTGCGCGAGGTGATCAGGGACGTCGGCGCCACCGGCGTGCCCGAGATCGTCGTCGTCAACAAGGCGGACGCGGCCGATCCGCTGGTCCTCCAGCGGCTGCTGCGGAACGAGAAGCGCGCGATCGCCGTCTCCGCCCGCACGGGCCGCGGCATCGACGAGCTGCTCGCCGTGATCGACGCGGAGCTGCCGCGCCCCGCGATCGAGGTGGAGGCCCTGGTGCCGTACACGCACGGCAAGCTGGTCGCCCGCGCCCACGCCGAGGGCGAGGTCCTCTCCGAGGAGCACACCCCGGAGGGCACACTGCTCAAGCTACGGGTGCACGAGGAACTGGCGGCGGACCTCGCGCCGTACACCCCGGCGCCGCTCGCCTGACGCACCTGCCGACACCACCGGCCGCCCGCCCCGACGCCCTCCCGGCAGGGGCGGGACCGGCCTCGGCACGGACACGAGAAGGGCCCGGCCTCCCGCGTACTCGCGGGGGACCGGGCCCTTCTCGTCGCTCCCGGCCGGCGGGCCCGGGGCCACTTCGGCCGGAACGACGAGAGGCTACTCGGCGGCGGCGAACTTCTTGCTCACCGCGTCGTACACGCCCTTGGCCACGTCACCCAGCCGCGGACCGGCCAGCCAGCCGGCGCTGACCGGGCCGATCGAGGTGTTGGAGACCAGCGCGGGCCTGCCGTCCGCGCCCGTCGCGACCCAGCCACCGCCGGACGAACCGCCGGTCATGGTGCAGCCGATGCGGTACATCGTCAGGTCGGTGCGCTTGACCGAGAGCCGACCCGGCTTGTCCTGGCACTGGTACAGCTTCTGCCCGTCGTACGGCGGCGCGGCCGGGTATCCGGTGGCCGTGAGGCTGTCCACGTCCGGCACGGCGGGCGCGGCGAAGTCCACCGGCAGCGCCGAACCGACCGTCTCCTCCAGCGACTTGCCGTCACTGCCCTTCTCCGGCGTCACATGGATCACGGCGTAGTCGTACGAGGCGCCCTGGCCGCCCGTCTCGCCGCCCTGCTCGATCCACTGCTGCGAGGTCTGCGCCCAGTCGCCCCACCAGATCCGGTACGGCGCCACGTCCTCGGAGCCGGCGCCCACCAACTGGTCGGCGGTCTTGCCGGCGTCGTTGTACGAGGGCACGAAGGCGATGTTGCGGTACCAGCCGCCCTTCTTGCCCGCGTGCACGCAATGGCCCGCGGTCCACACCAGGTTGGACTTTCCGGGGTGCGCGGGGTCCTCGACCACCGTCGCCGAGCAGACCATCGTGCCTTCGGGGGCGTCGAAGAAGACCTTGCCGGCCGTGGCCGCGCTGTCGTGGTACGGCGCCGCGACCGGCTGGGCCCGCACCGGGGCGGGCGTCGGGTCGGTGACGCCCTGGTCGCCGGCGAGGTCGGCGGTGTCGACGCCCTTGTCCAGGTCGTCGGCCTTGCGCATCCGGTCCGGGTTCCACAGGCCCTTGATGATGGGATTGACGTACTCGTTGGCCTCGCGCAGCCAGTCGTCCTTGTCCCAGTTCTTCCAGGCGCCGCCCTTCCACTTGTCCAGGTCGAAGCCGTGCTCCTTGAGCTTCTGCTTGACGTCGTCCGGAATGTGGATCTGGCCGTCGTCGCCGGCGGAGGGGCTCGCGGAGGTCTCCGCGTTCGTCTTGGTGTCGCCGTCGGATCCGCAGGCGGTGGCCGTCAGCGCCAGTGCGGCGGCCAGCGCGACGGCGGCCGGGACAGGGGAGGTCCTACGGCGTCCGCTCCTTCCTCGGCGGGCGGCGGAGAGCGGGCGTATGAGTCGCATGGTGTGAAGTCCCCCTGGAACGGACGGGTTCGAGCTGCGCGGCCGACCGTCGTGGGCGAGTGGTCCCGTGCCCGGACGGTGTGACGCGACGGCAACACACTATGCGGTCGGTGTGGGGGGTTGCCCAGCGGAGGGCAACGGTTCCGCCACAGCGACTGACCGTCGTCGAGGGGCCGGAAAGAGCCCGGCCGTGTCCCGCTTCCCCCGGCCCCCTCCCGTCGTTGGTGGATACGGGGCCTGCCGTCCGTCTGTTCGGCGTGCGCCGGCGCCCCGTCGACTCGCCGTCAGGAAGCGGGAGGAAACGTCGTCGTGGCAGTGACCGAATCTGCGGTGGCATCAGGTGTGTCGGAGGTACAGGACGTACCGGATGTACCGGGCGCGTCGGACGTGCCGAGGGCGTCGGATGCGTCCGAGGCGGCAGAAGTCTCGGCCGCGGCGGGTGCTTCGGCGGCGGCCCGGGCACGTGCGGCCAGGCGTGCGCGCGGGGCGCACGAGGGCATCCTGCGCCGGCAGGCGGCGCGCGAGTCCGGCGCCCGCACCTACGCGCGTGCCCTTCCGGTCGTGCCCGTACGCGCCCGTGGCCTCACCGTCGAGGGCGCCGACGGCCGCCGTTACCTCGACTGCCTGTCCGGCGCGGGCACGCTGGCCCTCGGTCACAACCACCCCGTGGTCCTGGAGGCGATCCGCCGGGTCCTCGACTCGGGTGCCCCGCTCAACTGCCTGGACCTCGCCACCCCCGTCAAGGACGCCTTCACCACGGAACTGTTCCGCACACTGCCGCGGGGGCTCGCGGAGAACGCCCGCGTCCAGTTCTGCGGACCCGCCGGGACGGACGCCGTGGAGGCCGCGCTCGAACTGGTCCGCGCGGCCACCGGACGGACCGGCATCCTCGCCTTCACCGGCGCCTACCACGGGCAGACCATGGGGGCGCCCGAGGCGTTCGGCGGCGCCCACGACGTACGGGTGGCGCGTCTGCCGTATCCGCAGGACTACCGCTGCCCGTTCGGCGTCGGCGGCCCGCGTGGCGCCGAACTCGCCGCGCGCTGGACCGAGTCGGTGCTCGACGACCCCAATTCCGGGGTGCCGCGGCCCGCCGGGGTGATCCTCGAACCGGTGCAGGGCGAGGGAGGCGTGCTCCCCGCGCCGGATGCCTGGCTGCGCCGTATGCGGGCGCTCACCGAGGCCCGTTCCATCCCACTGATCGTGGACGAGGCGCAGACCGGGGTGGGCCGCACGGGCCGCTACTGGGCGGTCGAACACAGCGGCACGGTGCCCGATGTGATGGTGCTGTCCAAGGCCATCGGCGGCAGTCTGCCGCTCGCCGTCGTCGTCTACCGCGACGAGCTCGACGTCTGGCCGCCGGGCGCCCACACCGGCACCTTCCGCGGCAACCAGCTCGCCATGGCCGCGGGTACGGCGACCCTGGCGTACGTCCGTGAGAACGGGCTCGTCGGGAGGGCGGCGGAGCTGGGCGAACGGATGCTCGGTCGACTGCGCGAGCTGGCGCGGGCGCACGCGTGCGTGGGGGACGTGCGCGGGCGGGGTCTGATGATCGGGGTGGAGCTGGTCGAACCGGAGGGTGAGCCGGCCGGTGGGGAGGCGGAGCCGGGCGGTCGGGAGGCAGTCGTCGGCGGCCCTCGACCCACCGCGCCGGCGCTCGCGGCGGCCGTGCAGCGGGAGTGCCTGCGGCGCGGGCTCATCGTCGAACTGGGCGGCCGCGACGCCGGTGTCGTACGTCTGCTGCCCCCGCTGACGATCACCGACGAGCAGGCCTCCGCCGTACTGGACCGCCTCGCGGACGCCGTGGCGGCGGTGGCCGGGGGAGTGCGCTCCGGCGCGTGAGGCATCCGTGCGCCGTGGCCGGGTCCGCAGCGCACCCCTGGTATTCGAGGAGCCCCAAGGAGTTCGAGTGAAGACGACTGACGCAGCCCCCGGTGCGCGCGCCGACGACCCCATGCCGCTCCCCGGTCCGCCCCCCGGTCCGTCGGCTGTCGCCGAGCCACCGTCGGTGCCGTGCACGATCGGCACACCCGAACGTAGTACCGCGGGTGACCCCCGCGACGCGCCCACGCACCGCGACGCCCCCACTCGCCCCGTCGCGCTCGACCGCACTGACCCGCTCGACCACCCCGATCCGTACGCCGCCGCCCAGGCGGCCGGTGTCGACAACCTGCTGCGCTGCTGGGTGCGGGAGAACGCCCTCGCGGCCCCGGCGGGCGACGGTGTACTCCGGGTCCCGCTCCCCGCGTCCGGCACTCACCTCCACGTACCGGTCGTCCACTGGTCGGCGACCGGCTGGCACCGCTTCGGGGCGCCGTTCCTGGCGGGGGCGCCCGAGACCGCCCCGCCCGTCGACGCCGTGACGCTCGCGGCCCTGCTGACCAGGGAGGCCGCCGCGCGCTCCGGCGCCCCGGGGCCGGAGTCGGAGGCCGCCGACCTGGTGGGGCGCGTCGCCGACTCCGTGCGCCGTACCGCCGTCTTCGTACGCGACCGCAGGGCCCGCCCCGACGACGGCCCCGACCTCTTCCTCGCGGCCGAACAGGCGCTGCTGCTCGGCCACCCGCTGCACCCCACGCCGAAGAGCCGCGAAGGGTTCTGTGAAGGGGAGGCGGACCGCTACTCGCCCGAGACACGCGGCTCCTTCCCGCTGCACTGGCTGGCCGTGGCCCCCGCCGCCCTCGCCGGCGACTCGGCCTGGACCGAACGCGGACGCCCGGTGCCCGCCGCACTGCTGGCCGCGCGGCTCGCCGGCCGTGGACTGCCCCTGCCCGCCGGACACGCCGCCCTCCCCGTCCACCCCTGGCAGGCGCGCGAACTGCGCCTGCGGCCGGGCACCGCCGCGCTGTTCGACGCCGGACAGATCCGCGACCTCGGCCCGTACGGTCCGCCCTGGCATCCCACCTCGTCCGTCCGCACGGTGCACCGCACCGGCGCCGCCGCCATGCTCAAGCTGTCGCTGGGCCTGCGCATCACCAACTCCCGTCGGGAGAACCTGCGCAAGGAGGCGCACCGCGGCGTCGAGGTGCACCGGCTGCTCCGCACCGGCCTGGGGGCGCGGTGGCGGGCCGCACACCCCGGCTTCGACATCGTCCGCGACCCGGCCTGGCTCGGGGCCGACGGCCCGGACGGCACCCCCGTGCCCGGGCTCGACGTGGTGGTCCGCCACAACCCGTTCGCCGCGACGGACGACGTGTCCTGCGTGGCGGGCCTGGTCGCACCGCGCCCGCTGCCTCAGCCGGATCCCGTCCCCGACCCGGATCCCGTCCCCGACCCGGACTTCGGCACCGATTCGGACTTCGGGGCCGAGACGGCCTCCCGGGCCGCCCCGACCACCTCGGCCTCCACCGGTTCCCGGCTGAGCCGTCTCGTCATCCGGATCGCCCGCCGTACCGGCCGCCCGCCCGCCGCCGTGTCCGTCGAGTGGTTCCTGCGCTATCTGGAGGCGGTCGTGCGTCCCCTGCTGTGGCTGGACGCGGAGGCCGGGATCGCGCTGGAGGCCCATCAGCAGAACACCCTGGTCCTCCTCGACCCCGGCGGCTGGCCCGTCGGCGGCCGGTACCGCGACAACCAGGGCTACTACTTCCGCGCCTCCCGGCACGCGGAACTCGACGTCCTCCTGCCCGGTATCGGTGTCCGCAGCGACACCTTCGTGCCCGACGCGGTCGCCGACGAACGGTTCGTCTACTACCTCGGCATCAACAACGTGTTCGGGCTGATCGGCGCGTTCGGCTCCCAGCGTCTGGCCGACGAGCGGCTGTTGCTCGCCGCGTTCCGCGGTTTCCTCACCACCGTCGCCACCGGTCCGGGCCGGCTCCGTACGCACCTGCCCTCCCGGCTGCTGGACTCGCCCGTACTGCGCTGCAAGGCCAACCTGCTGACCCGGCTGCACGGGCTGGACGAACTCGTCGGCCCCGTCGAGACCCAGTCGGTGTACGTCACCGTCGCCAACCCCCTGCACGGCTGACCGCGGGCCCGCCCGCGTCCGCCCGTCCCCGCCTGCTGAGAGGAACGCCGCCGTGCCTCCCCACGAAGCACGCACCGGTGCCGGTCGCGGTGCCGCCCCCGCGTCGAGACCCACCGCCGTGCCCGCCGCGGAACCCGCGTCCCGTACCGGCGGGAACGAGATCCCGGACGAGTCCGCCTGCGAGACCACCCTGAGCATGCGGCCGGTCCGGGCGTTCGCCGCGCCCGCACCCGACGGGGCGGACGCCGCCCGCGCCCCGGCCGGCCCCGCCGACGACCTGCTCGGCCGGATCGGGGACTGGGGCCCGGTCCGTACCCCCGTCGGCACCTTCCGGTTGCTGCCGGTCCGGCCGGAGCGCGACACGGCGCTGGTCGCGCGGTGGATGAACGATCCGGCGGTCGCCGCGTTCTGGGAGCTCGACGGGCCCGACGACGTCACCGGGCGGCATCTGCGCGCCCAACTCGACGGGGACGGGCACAGCGTGCCCTGCCTCGGCGTGCTGGACGGCACGGTGATGAGCTACTGGGAGATCTACCGCGCCGACCTCGACCCCGTGGCCCGGCACTACCCGGCCCGGCCGCACGACACCGGCGTCCACCTGCTCGTCGGCGCCGTCGCCGACCGGGGCCGCGGGTTCGGCTCGGTGCTCCTGCGGTCCGTCACCGACCTCGTCCTCGACCACCGCCCGGCCTGCGCCCGCGTGGTCGCCGAGCCCGACCTGCGCAACACCGCCTCCCTCACCGCCTTCCTCAGCGCGGGGTTCCGCTTCTCCGTCGAGCTGTCCCAGCCCGGGAAACGGGCGGCCCTCATGATCCGCGACCGCTCCCTGCGGCACCTGATGTGAGCGGGTACGGGGCCGTGACGACGTCCTGCGGGCGCCGGTCACCCGGGCGCCCCCACCACCCCTGACCATGCCCCCGCACGCCCCCGACCGCGCCCCGCGCTCCGGCCGTCCGGTCCCGACTGTCACCGGTGGGCCGTAGGGTGGTCGGGCTATGACGAAGCCCTCACTTCCCGAACTCCTGCACGCAGCCGTCACCGCCGTCGGCGGCACGGAGCGCCCCGGCCAGGTGACCATGGCCCAAGCCGTCGCGGACGCCGTCGACGACGGTTCCCATCTGCTGGTCCAGGCCGGCACCGGCACCGGTAAGTCGCTCGGCTACCTGGTGCCGGCGCTCGCCCACGGCGAGCCGGTCGTCGTCGCGACGGCCACGCTGGCGCTCCAGCGGCAGCTCGTGGAGCGCGACCTGCCGCGCACGGTGGAGGCGCTGCATCCGCTGCTGCGCCGCCGCCCGGAGTTCGCGATGCTCAAGGGCCGCTCGAACTACCTGTGCCTGCACCGGCTGCACGAGGGGATGCCTCAGGACGAGGAGGAGGGCCTGTTCGACCAGTTCGAGGCCGCGGCCCCCACCAGCAAGCTGGGCCAGGACCTGCTGCGGCTGCGCGACTGGTCCGACGAGACGGAGACCGGCGACCGGGACGACCTGACCCCCGGCGTCTCCGACCGCGCCTGGGCGCAGATCTCGGTCTCCTCGCGGGAGTGCCTCGGCGCCTCCAAGTGCGCCTACGGCGCCGAGTGCTTCGCCGAGGCCGCCCGCGAGCGGGCCAAGCTCGCCGAGGTCGTCGTCACCAACCACGCGCTGCTCGCGATCGACGCCATCGAGGGCGCCCCGGTGCTGCCGCAGCACGAGGTGCTGATCGTCGACGAGGCGCACGAACTGGTCTCCCGGGTCACCGGCGTCGCCACCGGCGAACTCACCCCGGGCCAGGTCAACCGCGCGGTGCGGCGGGCCGCCAAGCTCGTCAACGAGAAGGCCGCCGACCAGTTGCAGACCGCCGCCGAGGGCTTCGAGCGGCTGATGGAGCTGGCGCTGCCCGGGCGCCTGGAGGAGATCCCGGAGGATCTCGGCTACGCGCTCGCGGCCCTGCGTGACGCCGCCCGCACGGTGATCTCGGCGATCGGCACCACACGCGACAAGTCCGTCCAGGACGAGGACGCCGTCCGCAAGCAGGCCCTCGCCTCGGTCGAGTCGGTGCACGACGTCGCCGAGCGCATCACGCAGGGCAGCGAGTGGGACGTCGTCTGGTACGAGCGCCACGACCGCTTCGGAGCATCTCTGCGGGTCGCGCCCATGTCGGTCTCCGGGCTGCTGCGCGAGAAGCTCTTCACCGACCGCTCGGTGATCCTCACCTCGGCGACGCTGAAGCTCGGCGGCGACTTCAACGGCGTCGGAGCCTCACTGGGGCTGGCGCCCGAGGGCACCGAGGGGGAGGACGTGCCGCCGTGGAAGGGCATCGACGTCGGCTCCCCGTTCGACTACCGCAAGCAGGGCATCCTCTACGTCGCCAAGCACCTGTCCCGGCCGGCCCGGGACGGCGACCGCGCCGACATGCTGGACGAGCTGACGGAGCTGATCCAGACGGCCGGCGGCCGCACCCTGGGGCTGTTCTCCTCGATGCGGGGCGCCCAGCTCGCGGCCGAGGCACTGCGCGCCCGCATCCCCGAGTACCCGATCCTCCTCCAGGGCGAGGAGACGCTCGGTGAGCTGATCAAGAACTTCGCCGCGGACCCGGCGACCTGCCTCTTCGGCACGCTGTCGCTGTGGCAGGGCGTGGACGTGCCGGGGCCGAGCTGTCAGCTCGTCGTGATGGACAAGATCCCGTTCCCGCGGCCGGACGACCCGCTGATGAGCGCCCGGCAGAAAGCGGTGGAGGAAGCGGGCGGCAACGGTTTCATGGCCGTCGCCGCGACCCATGCCGCCCTGCTGATGGCTCAGGGCGCCGGACGGCTCGTCCGGGCGACGGAGGACCGGGGCGTGGTGGCGGTCCTGGACCCACGCCTGGCCACCGCCCGCTACGGCAGCTATCTGAAGGCGTCGATGCCGGACTTCTGGTACACGGTGGACGGCGGTCAGGTCCGCCGGTCCCTCGCGGCGATCGACGCGGCGGCGAAGCAGGCGGAATGACACGGCCGTCCTCCTCGCGCTCCCGACCGGGCGCGGGGAGGAGAAACACCGTCGCCAAAGGCACACGGTCTCCCGCCGGAGACACACAGGCCCCCGTCGGACTTCCGTCACCGGGCAGCACTAAGGGCTGTCCCGTGATCCCCGGCGGGCGCGGGATCACGGGACAGCCCTTAGGCCCCGGAACCGGCGCAGTGGTTCCGGGGCCCGTCAGAAGGGTGCCGGGGGCGGGGCGAGGTCACACGCGCCGCAGCACCGCCACCACCTTGCCGAGAATCGTCGCGTCGTCACCCGGGATGGGCTCGTACGCCGAGTTGTGCGGCAGCAGCCACACGTGCCCGTCCTCGCGCTTGAACCGTTTCACCGTCGCCTCGCCCTCCAGCATGGCGGCGACGATGTCCCCGTTCTCCGCGACCGGCTGCCGCCGCACGGTGACCCAGTCCCCGTCGCAGATGGCCGCCTCGATCATCGAATCGCCGACGACCTTCAGCACGAACAGCTCACCGTCACCGACGAGCTGGCGCGGCAGCGGGAACACGTCCTCCACGGACTCCTCGGCGAGGATCGGCCCACCGGCGGCGATCCGGCCGACCAGCGGCACGTACGACGCGGCCGGCTTGCCCGCCGTGTCGGTGGGCTGCACGGGAGCGGCCTGGTCGGAGCCGCGCACCTCGTACGCGCGCGGCCGGTGCGGGTCGCGGCGCAGGAAGCCCTTGCGCTCCAGCGCCATCAGCTGGTGTGCCACGGAAGAGGTGCTGGACAGGCCCACGGCCTGGCCGATCTCCCGCATCGACGGCGGGTAGCCGCGCCGCTGCACGGAATCCCGGATGACCTCGATCACCCGGCGCTGCCGGTCGGTCAGCCCTGAGCTGTCGGCGCGGATGCCAGGAGGTCGCCCGGGCAGGGACCTCTTCGGTCCCTCGGGATGTGGAACTTCCGCCATGGCATGCACCGGCTCGAGTCGGCCCTGGGAACGGTCCTGGGCAGTGATGGCGGCACTGTCTGCGGTGGTGGTCACGTCGTCGGCCCCTCTCGATGGTCTCCCGTGCAGCACAACGGTAGTTGCTTTCGAAAGGTTGCGCCAAACACACGTTCGAGTGAAAAACCGCGGTTCACCTGTCGGAATCGGGTTTTCAGGTGTATGGCCGACGCGCTGTTCGAGGCCCGGGCGGGCCCCGCGCTGCTGTACTCTTCACCGCCGGGACGACGGCCCGCCGGCCGGGGTGCCGCCTCGGCGATGCCCAGTCTGCCATCAGGGCTCCCGCGGACCGGGCACCGGCCCGCCTTCTCCATGCGGTGTCCACCGCATCCGCGCACCACCGGTCGGTCCGTACGCGTGGGACGCGGCGGAGCGGGCACGCGGGTATGCGTTTCCGGGCACGCGTACCCGACGGGTCCCCGCCTCCGGCAGGTGCCCGCGCCCGTCCGACTGCCGTGCACGCACGGGGCCGGGCGGCGCACAGGCGGTCGTGCGCGCGCCGCGTGTGCGCGCGGCGGTCGGAGGCGTCCGTGCCCCTGGGGCCCCGCGTGCCCCGCATGCCCCGTGCGTGCACTGTCCGCGAGCGCGTGGTCGCACCCCGCCCACATCGTGCGCGCGTGGCTGTGCGGCCCCGGGCGTGTCGTCGGCGTATGTGCGAGCCGACCGCTACATCTAGTGGTTGGATGGCGACAGCGGCCCACAAGTTGTGTTCCCCCGGTCTTCCACCGGCCAGGAGATCGCCTATGCTGGGGGTCGCTTCGAGGGGCCGGTGAGGCCTCTTGTGGCTGACGTGTCGTGCCGTGAAGGAGGCTTGGAACCATGCACTGCCCCTTCTGCAGGCATCCCGACAGCCGGGTCGTCGACAGCCGTACGACGGACGACGGCACCTCGATCCGCAGGCGCCGCCAGTGCCCCGACTGCTCCCGTCGTTTCACGACCGTGGAGACCTGTTCGCTGATGGTGGTCAAGCGGTCCGGGGTCACCGAACCCTTCAGCCGCACCAAGGTCATCAACGGCGTGCGCAAGGCATGTCAGGGGCGGCCCGTCACGGAAGACGCACTCGCCCAGCTCGGCCAGCGGGTCGAGGAGGCGGTGCGTGCCACCGGAAGCGCCGAGCTGACCACCCACGACGTGGGGCTGGCCATACTCGGCCCCCTTCAGGAACTCGACCTCGTCGCCTATCTGCGGTTCGCGTCCGTCTACCGGGCGTTCGACTCGCTGGAGGACTTCGAGGCCGCCATCACGGAACTCAGGCAGCAGCAGCGGGCTTGCCCCGCCGGTGACGGGGCGGGAGGCGCGGACGACGACGACCGCGCGGGCGCCGTCGCGGAACGCCAGGGGACCGATCGGGCGGACCGCCAAGGCGCCGACCGGGCGGACCGCCAGGGCACCGACCGCGGGTCCGGAGGAGCGCCCGCGGGCGTCCCCGTGCCCGCCACCGCCGCCGACTGACACGGCGGCCGGCCGGGGACGGCGAGGACGCCGGACCGGCCGCCGCGGCGGCGCACACAGACCTGTCACGCGCGCCCGGGCACCACATGGTGCGCGTGACCAGCAGACACACCACACACAAGTGCCAGGAAGAAACGGGCACTGATGGGCGTTTTGCCCGATATCTGGGAGGCGGCATGACAGAGACGGCGAGCGGTCCGGCACGGAGTTCCCGCGCCAAGGGGACCAAGGCGGGCAGCAAGGGTCTGCGTATCGAGCGCATCCACACCACCCCCGGCGTACACCCGTACGACGAGGTGGAATGGGCGTCTCGTGACGTCGTCATGACCAACTGGCGCGACGGCTCGGTCAACTTCGAGCAGCGCGGCGTGGAGTTCCCCGAGTTCTGGTCGGTGAACGCGGTCAACATCGTCACCAGCAAGTACTTCCGCGGAGCGGTCGGCACTCCGCAGCGCGAGGTCAGCCTCAGGCAGCTGATCGACCGGATCGTGAAGACTTACCGGAAGGCCGGCGAGGACAACAAGTACTTCGCCTCGCCCGCCGACGCCGAGATCTTCGAGCACGAACTGGCGTACGCCCTCCTGCACCAGATCTTCAGCTTCAACAGCCCCGTCTGGTTCAACGTCGGCACCCCCCAGCCGCAGCAGGTCTCCGCCTGCTTCATCCTGTCCGTCGACGACTCCATGGAGTCGATCCTCGACTGGTACAAGGAAGAGGGAATGATCTTCAAGGGCGGCTCCGGCGCCGGCCTGAACCTCTCCCGCATCCGCTCCTCCAAGGAACTCCTCTCCTCCGGCGGCAACGCCTCCGGCCCGGTCTCCTTCATGCGCGGCGCCGACGCCTCCGCCGGCACCATCAAGTCCGGCGGCGCCACCCGCCGCGCCGCCAAGATGGTCATCCTGGACGTCGACCACCCCGACGTCGAGAACTTCATCCAGACCAAGGTGAAGGAGGAGGAGAAGATCCGCGCCCTGCGCGACGCGGGCTTCGACATGGACCTGGGCGGCGACGACATCACGTCCGTCCAGTACCAGAACGCCAACAACTCCGTCCGCGTCAACGACACCTTCATGAAGGCGGTCGAGAACGGCGGCAAGTTCGGCCTGACGTCCCGCATGACCGGCGAGGTCATCGAGGAGGTCGACGCCAAGTCCCTCTTCCGCAAGATGGCCGAGGCCGCCTGGGCCTGCGCCGACCCCGGCATCCAGTACGACGACACCATCAACCACTGGCACACCTGCCCGGAGTCCGGCCGTATCAACGGCTCGAATCCCTGCAGCGAGTACATGCACCTGGACAACACGTCCTGCAACCTTGCCTCGCTCAACCTGATGAAGTTCCTGAAGGACGACGGCGAGGGCCACCAGTCCTTCGAGACCGAGCGCTTCCAGAAGCTCGTCGAGCTGGTCATCACCGCGATGGACATCTCGATCTGCTTCGCCGACTTCCCCACCCAGAAGATCGGCGAGAACACCCGCGCCTTCCGCCAGCTCGGCATCGGCTACGCGAACCTCGGCGCCCTGCTCATGGCCACCGGCCACGCCTACGACTCCGACGGCGGCCGCGCGCTGGCCGGTGCCATCACCTCCCTGATGACCGGCACCGCCTACCGCCGTTCCGCCGAGCTCGCCGCGGTCGTCGGCCCGTACGACGGCTACGCCCGCAACGCCCAGCCGCACCAGCGCGTCATGAAGCAGCACGCCGACGCCAACGCCGTCGCCCCCCGCATGGACGACCTGGACACCCCCGTGTGGGCCGCGGCCACCGAGGCCTGGCAGGACGTGCAGCGCCTCGGCGAGAAGAACGGCTTCCGCAACTCCCAGGCCTCCGTGCTCGCCCCCACCGGCACCATCGGCCTGGCCATGTCCTGCGACACCACCGGTGTCGAGCCGGACCTGGCGCTGGTCAAGTTCAAGAAGCTGGTCGGCGGCGGCTCGATGCAGATCGTCAACGGCACCGTCCCGCAGGCCCTGCGCCGCCTGGGCTACCAGGAGGAGCAGATCGAGGCGATCGTCGCCCACATCGCCGAGAACGGCAACGTGATCGACGCCCCCGGCCTCAAGGCCGAGCACTACGAGGTGTTCGACTGCGCCATGGGCGAGCGCGCCATCTCCCCGATGGGCCACGTCCGCATGATGGCCGCGATCCAGCCGTGGATCTCCGGCGCCATCTCCAAGACGGTCAACATGCCGGAGACGGCGACCGTCGAGGAGGTCGAGGAGATCTACTACGAGGCGTGGAAGCTGGGCGTCAAGGCGCTCGCGATCTACCGCGACAACTGCAAGGTCGGCCAGCCGCTCTCCGCCAAGACCAAGGGCTCCAAGTCCCCGGAGGCCGCCGAGAAGGACGCGATCACCGAGAAGGCCGAGGAGACGATCCGTTCCGCGGTCGAGAAGGTGGTCGAGTACCGCCCGGTCCGCAAGCGCCTGCCCAAGGGCCGTCCCGGCATCACCACGTCCTTCACCGTCGGCGGCGCCGAGGGTTACATGACGGCCAACTCCTACCCCGACGACGGTCTCGGCGAGGTCTTCCTGAAGATGTCCAAGCAGGGCTCCACCCTCGCGGGCATGATGGACGCCTTCTCCATCGCGGTCTCGGTCGGCCTGCAGTACGGGGTGCCGCTGGAGACGTACGTCTCCAAGTTCACCAACATGCGCTTCGAGCCGGCCGGCATGACCGACGACCCGGACGTGCGGATGGCGCAGTCGATCGTCGACTACATCTTCCGCCGCCTGGCGCTGGACTTCCTGCCCTTCGAGACCCGCTCCGCGCTCGGCATCCACTCCGCCGAGGAGCGCCAGCGCCACCTGGAGACCGGCTCCTACGAGCCGCTCGACGACGAGGACATGGACGTCGAGGGCCTGGCCCAGTCGGCGCCCCGCGCCCAGGAGCTGAAGGCCGTCGCCACGCCGAAGGCGGAGGTCGCCGCGGCCCTGCCGGCTCCCAAGCAGGCGCACACCAGCGCCGAACTGGTGGAGATGCAGCTCGGCATCCAGGCGGACGCCCCGCTCTGCTTCTCCTGCGGCACGAAGATGCAGCGGGCCGGCTCCTGCTACATCTGCGAGGGCTGCGGCTCGACCAGCGGCTGCAGCTGAGGTGAACGCCGCCGGGTGCTGAACGCACCGGGCAGGGGCGGGGATCCGGACACCGGGTCCCCGCCCTCGGCGTATCGCGCGACGACCACCGGCGTTGATCGGAAGTGGGCCGAAAGTCATCTGTGGCCGTGACCGCGCCCCGTGGCATCCTCTGGGCCATGATCAAGAGAATCGAGACCCTCGTCCGCCGGTGAGCGGGACGCCCGGGACAGCATGGCCCGGACCCACGACCAACAAGACCCCGCTGTTCAAGCACGCGCTGCGGCTGCACCGGCAGAACCCGGACGAGCCGCTGTGGCGCGGGGGCAGACCGTATCCGGACGAGGCCTCGCACCGCGGGCTCGGTCCGGAGACCCCGCTCGACAGACACCTCATCGGCATCGAACCCGCGTCCGTCCTGAACGCGTACTTCGCCCGCCCGCCGGCCCACCCGAGGGAACTGGCCGATGCCTTCCACGGCCTCTACATCCCGTACCACCGCAATGAGCATCTCTCCGCCGCGGCCCTGAGAGCGGACGGCGACCTCGCGCGCCGAACGGCCCGATGGCTGGTCCGGCACGGGACCGACCGCTGCGTCGTCGCCGTCGGACTCGCGATGCTCGCCGCCGTCGGCACCGCCGAGGACATCCCGCTGATCCGGACGATCGGACTGCTGGAGTGCTTCGGGGCACTGGCCGCCGACGCTCTCGAGCGGTTGCCGGGCGGCGTCGATGCCCTGCTGTGGCTCGGCGACCGGGTCACCGGCTGGGGACGCGTCGACGTCGTCGGGAACCTCTGCCGGCTGGACGACGCCCCGGCCGTCCGGCGGTGGCTGCTGCGTGGAGCCTGCGAGGGTCATTACCTCGACCGGTACTTCGCCGGCAAGGTCGCCACCGTGGCGGGACTCCACGAAGCGCTCCGAGAACTCGCCACCGACAGCGTCATGGTGGACCACGTCGGCCGTCTGCTCCACGCGATGTGCGACTGCCTGAGCATGGGAATGCAGCTCTCGCACTATCCCCACACGGCAGTCGTCCTGGAGGCTCACGTGCGGGCCGCGAGCACGCTGAGTCCGACGGTCGAGCGGTACTTCACCAACGCCCTGCTCGCCCAGCACCTGACCGCCAAGTCCCCCGAGGACGCCGGGTGCACCGCGGAGCAACAGGCGGCGCTGCGGACGTCGTACCTGTCCCTGCTCGACCGTGACGAGTGGGTCCGGGTCGCCGTCGAAGGCCTCGCGGCGGAGCACGACGGGATGCGGTGGCTCGCGGACCACAGGGCGCCGGAACTGAGGCTGAGAGCCTTCCCCGACCCTCCGGGTCATGGGGACGGGCGTCCGCGAACCGAGCAGTAGCGGCAGGGCCGGCCGGGCCGGGCCGGGCCGTGAGCCGGCCCGGCCGCCCGCGGCAGCGGCCGCGGGTGCGCCGCTGGATCAGGCGCGGGCGCGCCCCATGACGCGCGGGAACGTCGCCAGATCGTCGTCGTCGAAGCCGGCGAGACCGGCTCGGAACCGCCACTCACCGGAGTCGTCCCGTACGAACTCCGCGATCGTGGCCGCCGTCGCGCCCGGGACGCCGGTGAAGTCGTCCTCGGCGAGCACGTCGTAGCCCTCGCGGACGCGCAGCGCCGGGTTGAGGACGCCGCCGAACGTGCGGTGACCGTGCCGTTGCTGTATCACCACGCCGACCACCACGCGCACGTACCGCGCGTCGAGGCGTTCCAGCTCGAGGATCATGACCTCGTCCCAGCCGAAGCCCTTGCCGTCGTGGCTGTCCCGGTTGAGGTTGATCGTTCCGTCCGGGGAGCGGCTGTCGAAGTGCACCACGTAGACCGGGGCGCCGTACGGGTCGTCACCTGTGTAGGTACCGGCGACGATGTCGAGGTCGATGGGGTCCTCGCCGGTGGGCGACGGGTCCCATTTGACCGCGACCTCGGCCTTGTCGATCCCTTTGCTGATGCCGCTCACCTGTGTGCCCCTTCCCCGAGTCCCGAGCCCCAACAGCCAGGCAGCGTGGGCCGTTTGTCCATCCTGCCACGGTCGTGCCACGGCGGGGTCCACCCGTGCGCCCCCGCGCCCCCGACGAGCGTGACCGGTGCCACGCCGGTGGCCTTACGATGGCGCCGTGCTGGTCAAGTGGATTCGCTGCACCGTGGTGGACCGCCGCGGTTTCGAACGGGGACAGCGAAAGTGGGCGGGGCTGCCGGGAGAGCCGGGCTTCAGGGGACAGGGCGGAGGCTTCAGCCGCGCCCGCCCCGGTGTCGCGCACGTCTTCACCTTCTGGGAGAGCCGCACCTTCTACGACTCCTTCATGGCCCGCTCGCACGACCGGCTGGCCGCCACGCAGTCCGGCACGTTCAAGGACCAGCAGGTCAAGCTGTTCGACTACCGCTTCGACGTGAAAACCGGCTTCGAGCCCCGCTTCAGCGACGCCGATCTGGTCCGGGTGGCGCACTGCCGTGTCCACGAGGAGCGGGCCGAGCACTTCGCGCTGATGCAGGAAAAGGTCTGGAACCCGGCGATGGCGGGCTCGCCGGGGATGATCCGCGGGCTGTTCGGCGAGGCGCCGGGCCCCGAGTTCCTGATCCTCTCGATGTGGCAGTCGGCCGCGGAACACGGGAAGTACCGCGCCGAGCGGGTGGAACGGCTGGCGCTGCGCACTCAGATCGAGGCGGATGTCGCCTCCCTGAACGGCGACCTCGTCGACCTGGAGCCGGGCTGGACGGTGTGATCGCCCGGCGCGGAGCGTACGGGGGCGGGGACACAGGGTTCACACGCGGTGTGCGCGGCGTGCGCACGGCGTGACTCCTGGTGTGATCTGTGCCGTACGGACCCTGGTCCGGTGTTCGAGCGGGCCCGCTCGATCTAGGGTCGAGGCATGGCACGACCACGGCGCATTGTCCTTGTCCGCCACGGGGAGTCGATGGGCAACGCCGACGACACCGTGTACGAACGCGAGCCCGATCACGCGCTGGCGCTCACCGAGAAGGGCCGGCGCCAGGCCGCGGACACCGGCCGGGAACTGAGGGAGCTCTTCGGTGAGGAGCGCGTGAGTGTCTACGTGTCCCCGTACCGGCGAACGCACGAGACCCTCCAGGAGTTCCGGCTGGAGCCCGCCCTCGCCCGCGTCCGCGAGGAACCCCGGCTGCGGGAGCAGGACTGGGGCAACTGGCAGGACCGTGCCGACGTACGCCTGCAGAAGGCGTACCGGGACGCGTACGGGCACTTCTTCTACCGGTTCGCACAGGGGGAGTCCGGCGCCGACGTGTACGACCGCGTGGGCGGCTTCCTGGAGAGCCTGTTCCGCAGCTTCGAGGCCCCCGATCACCCGCCCAACGTCCTCATCGTCACCCACGGCCTGGCCATGCGGCTCTTCTGCATGCGGTGGTTCCACTGGACGGTCGCCGAGTTCGAGTCCCTGGCGAACCCGGGCAACGGCGAGACGCGGATGCTGATACTGGGGGAGAACGGCAAGTACACGCTCGACAGGCCGTTCGACCGGTGGAAGTAGGAGGCTCTTCGGGCCGCCGGCTGGATCATCGCGCGTGAGGCGAGGCCGACTGACCGATATCGGACGGGAGTTCACCGAGCCCCGCCCGCGATCGGCGAACATGGCCCGTGCCTCGGACGCCTGCGCCTGCGACAGCGGCTGCGGTTCGGGGCGCGGCCGCGCGGATCCGGCGAAGGGGGATGAGCACGATGCTGAAGGACGTGTTCGACAGTCAAGGTCTGCCGGCGGCGGACCGGGTGGACGCCTGGCGCGAGATCACGGCCGGCGCGCTCATACCCAACGAGTTCATCATCGACCGTGCGCTCGAGTTCCGGGCTTCCCTGAGAGCGGCGGACTTGAGCGGGGTGCAAGTGACAGCCCTGACCTACGCCTCCATGACGTCGCGGCGGACACCGAGGCTGATCCGGCAGTCCGATCCCGAGATGTACGCGGTCGGTCTCATTCGCCGGGGACGGCAGATCATCGCCCGGGGCCGTTGCGAATCGGCACTCGAAACGGGCGATCTGGTGGTGTACTGCACGTCCCGCCCCTATCGGGCCGAGGTGGATGTCGGGCCGGGCACAGCGGCTTCCGTGGTGGTGCAGATCCCCCGGGCCATGGTTCCGCTGCCGTCGAATCGCGTGGAGCGCGTGATGGCGGCCCGGGTCCCGGGCCGCGAAGGCGTCGATCTCCTCCTCGCCGGTTTCCTGACCAATCTGGCCGCGGACACCGGCCCCCACCGGTTCGCCGACGGCCAACGCATCAGCGGCGTCCTGACCGACCTGATCACCGCCTGGCTGGCCCACCACATCGACGCCGACGACCGGACACCGGTCGAAACACGTCAATACGTGCAGTTCGCGGAGATCCAGAACTTCATACGACGACACCTGGGTGACGCCGCGCTCTCGCCGGTCACCGTCGCCGCAGCTCACCACATCTCCCTGCGCACCCTGCACCGCCTCTTTCACCAGCACGCCCACGGGTTCACGGTCGCCTCCTACATCCGCCACCAGCGCCTCGCCCGAATCCGCCGCGATCTCGCCGACCCGCGCCTGGCCACCCGGCCTGTCCACGCCATAGCGGCGCGCTGGGGCTTCCTCCGGCCCGACGACTTCACGCGCGCCTTCCGCAGGCGGTACGGCGTGACGCCCGGCGACTACCGCGGGCAGGCGCGTCCTTCGAAGCCGTGACGGCGCGCAGAGCCAAGCGGTTGGCACGCCCTGCCAAGGTGCCCGGTGCGGAATGCGCCGACGATGGGCACCGGTGGCGCGAGGCAACGGCAGAGACCGTACGACTCCGGTGTTCCCGCTGCCGCCACGACTCCGTTTCCGGTCAGGGCCGTTCCCATGCCGACGCCGGCAGCTCGGCTGTGTCGGCGCATGCGAGGCCCTGCGAGAAGGACGATCAGGGAAGGCAGCCACATATGTGGATACGTGACAGAAGGAAGCGTTTCGGCCTGGGCCGGTCCCTCGGCGTGCTCGGGGCGGCGGGTGCGCTGGCCGTGGGGGCCTCGCTCGCGGTCGCCCCCGCGGCGTCCGCCGACAGCACTCTGTGCAATCCGGACTGCTCGGCTGCGGCCGACTTCACGTCGCACGGTGAGAAACTCGTGGTCCACGACTACGAGTCCGACGGCTTCGGCGCGGTCGCGTACATCTGGAACAACGGCACCTACAAGGGCTACTGCCTGAACACCAGCGGTTACGACGCACCGCCGGTGACGTGCGACTTCTCCTTCGCAGAGGGCTCCGAGGTTACCTACAAGGTCTGCAACTGGGACGGCAGCGCGGCGTTCTACTGCGACGACAACGCGTCGAGGCCCGACCACGCGTAACCACTGGGCGGCGGATGCCGGACCAGGCCGGGGACCGGGGGCCCCGGCCTGGCCGACGCCGCCGGCCACTGCCATTACCGAACGCGGCTCGGGAGACGGACCGCCAGGACCACCGCCAGGAGGCACCGCCAGGACGGAGCGCCAGGACGGAGCGCTGCCGGAGTAATAAGGTGGCAGCGCGATGACCTCTGATCTCTCTCCCCTTTCTTCCGGTGGGCGCCTGGAGCGAGCGCTGGCGAGCCTGCGCGGACTGGCGGTGGGGGACGCGCTCGGTTCGCAGTTCTTCGTGCCGGAGAACTATCCGCTGCTCAAGCGCCGGGAGCTGCCCGCCGAACCCTGGCAGTGGACTGACGACACCGAGATGGCGTGCTCGGTGGTGGCCGTGCTCGCCGCGCACCGCCGGATCGACCAGGACGAGCTGGCCCGCTCGTTCGCCGTTCACCACGACTTCGACCGGGGCTACGGGCCGGCCGTCAACCGGTTGCTGCGGCTGGTCAGGGAGGGTGGCGACTGGCGCGAACTCGCCGCCGCGCTCTTCAACGGCCGGGGCTCCTGGGGCAACGGGGCCGCGATGCGGATCGCGCCGCTGGGCGCCTGGTACGCGGACGACCCCGAGCAGGCCACCCACCAGGCCGAGATCTCCGCCTACCCCACCCATCAGCACCGTGAGGCCGTGGTCGGCGCGATGGCCGTCGCCGCGGCCGCGGCGCTGGTCGGGGCGCCCGAGGGGCCGCCGGACGCCGGTGCGCTGCTCGACGGGGTGATCACGCTGGTGCCGGCGCGCAGCGCGGTCGGCGCCGGGTTGCGGCGGGCGCGCGACATGCTCGACTACGCCGACGCCGGAACGGTCGCCGCGGTCCTGGGCTGCGGGCGGCGTACGACGGCGCACGACACGGTGCCGTTCGCGCTGTGGTCGGCAGCGCGCGCCCTGAGCGACTACGAAGAGGCCTTCTGGACCACCGCACAGGTGGGCGGAGACGTCGACACGACCTGCGCGATCGTCGGTGGCATCGTCGCCTCGGGCACCCGGGGATCCCCGCCCGCCGCCTGGCAGGAGCGAACGGAACCCCTTCCGGCCTGGGCTCCCTAGTGCTCTGACCGGGAAGGTCTACCGGGTTAGCGGGGGTCACTCCTGCTCGGAGGAGGCTGCGAGGTGGCGGCGGCAGAGGTCGGCAGCCGTGAGGTGGGGTGTGTGCAGCGCATCGCTGTAGAGCCGCATCTCTCGAGCTGCTCGGTCGAGGTGCTGCCAGAAGGTGAGCGGCAGGTCGAGGTCGTCACCGAGATCGACGAGACAGTCGAAGGCCAGTCCCAGCTCGTTGTGCTCCAGGAACTCAAGCGTCGCTGAGAGGTCGATGTTCGCCAGGCCCGTCAGGTGGACCCGGGCGGCGTCGAGGTGGTTACGGGTCCGGTTCCAGCCGGCCTGAAGTGCCTCGCGATCAACGGTCATGGCGTCAGTGTCGCCGGTGCCGTCGGTATGGTCACGCGGCTTTCGCCAGCCGTCCGCCCCAGCGGATGCCCTTCTCACTGCGGATGCGGGCACGTTCGCGTCGTTGGGCGGCCAGCACGTCGGGATGGCGGGCGTTCTTGTTGCGCCAGCGCAGGTAGGCGTGCAGGGCGCGCGTCTGCGCGGTGTGGTTGCGGTGGTTGGAGTTGGCGACGGTGAACTGCCGCAACGGTCCGAAGTGGGCCTCGATCGGGTTGGCCCAGGAGGCGCAGGTGGGGGTGAAGCACAGCTTGACCTTGTTCTTCTTCGCCCAGCGGCGGATGTCGGCGCCTTTGTGGGCGGACAGGTTGTCCAGGATGACGTAGACCGGGGCGCCGTCGGGCCGGGCGGCGCGGATCGATTTGAGCGCGGCCAGGGTGTTCGCGGTGCCCTTCTTGCGACGGTTGACGCCCCATAGAGTGTCGTCGCCGATCGAGTAGCAGCCGGGGAAGTAGCGCACTCCGTGGGTGCGGTGGTAGGTAGCGGGATGCCGCTCGGGACGGCCTTGCCCGGCCCAGCACGACCCGGCGGTGGGCCGGATGCCGAGAGGGCCGAACTCGTCGAACGCGAGCCCAGCGAGGGTCCAGGCGGCCAGGCCGATCTCGTTGAACCGGTGGATCACATCCCGGACGGTGTCCTCATCGGCCTGCACCAGCTTCGCGATCACCGGCACCCGGTTGCCGCCGGCCGAGGCCAGCAGCATCATCGCGCGCCGGTAGCGCACCGAACTGGTGCTGCCCCGGCGTACGATCTGCGGCAGCTTCTGCCCTTCCTGGTCGGTCAGTCTGCGCACACGGACAGGCTCAGCCACCACACCCCCAGAAGCCGGACGGACGTCTCCGGACATCCAACCGCCGGAACCATCAACCCGGCCAACCTTCCCGGCCAGAGCACTAGCCGGGGAGGGGCGGGGGCGTCCGTGACGGCCTCGGCCGTTGCCCGCCTGCGCGCGTGTCGGGGGCGCGGACGAAGATCCGCCGCTCGCCCCACTCCAGGCCCTCGTCCGTCTCCGTCCTCGCCTTTCACCTTTGTCACAGGCTTGCCACGAACACCCCCGCCGAGCACCGCCGAGGTGCCCACGCCTGCCTACTCTGACCGGCACCCGTCAAATGATCATGCCGGTCGGCCCGTCCGCGGTCCGGCAGGGAGGACCTTCGTGACCGACAGACCGACGACGACCCCCGACCCCGGCGAGCGGCCCGAGAGCACAGGTCCGACGCCGACGCCGACGCCGACCCGGAGCCCGGAGGTGCCTGGGGCCGGTGGGGCCAGTGGCGTACAAGAGGCAGGTGAGGCGACTTCGGACGTGGATGTTGAAGTGGGCATGCCGGACAAGGACGCTCGTCCGGCACCGGAGACGGGTTCCGGCCCCGAGTCTGTCCCTGTCCCTGACGGGACCGCGTCCGTGGACTCCGCGTCCGTGGACTCCGCCTCCGCCCGGTCCTCCCCGCACGCCGACTGGCTGGCCTCCGTCAGGGCCACCGGGCCCCTCGTCCCCGTACCCGCCTCCGCTCTCTGGGCCGCCCTGGCCACAGGCGTCCTCGCTGCCCTCCTCCTGGCCGACGGTGTGGCCGCCAACCTTCTCCTCGTCGCCCTCCCGGCGGCGTACGCCGCGTATGCCGCCGGTCGTTCCGCGGGACGTCGTACGCACGCGTGGAGCCTGGTCTGGGCAGTCGGCGGACTCGCCCTGCTGGCGATACCCGTCCTGCGTGACGCGGACTGGCCCTCGTTCCTCGCCGTCGTCACCGCACTCGCCGCCGGCTCACTGGCCCTGCAAGGCGGCCGTCGCTGGCCGGCCGTGCTGCTCGGCCCCATCGGCGTGTTCCAGTCCCTCGTCGCCGGCCCCCAGTGGGGCTGGCAGGGCGTGCGCGCCCGCTCGGACGGCGCGCGGGGACGCGTCGTCCCCGTGCTGCGCGCCCTCGCGGTGACGGTCGTCCTCCTCCTCGTCTTCGGTGCGCTCTTCGCCGGTGCGGACGCCGCCTTCGCGGATCTCCTGGGGGATCTGATGCCGCAGGCCTCGTTCACCGGCGGCTTCCGGCACCTGCTGATGCTCGTCCTCGGCCTCGTCGGCGCCCTCGCCGTGGCGCACTCGGCGGTCGCGCCCCCGCGCTGGGACCGGGCCCGGGTGCCCGAGGGCCGGCCGAGGGGCCGGGTCGAATGGGCGCTGCCGCTGGTCGTGCTGGTGTTCCTGTTCGCGGCATTCAACGCCGTCCAGTTGACCGTGCTGTTCGGCGGCTACGACGCCGTGCTGCGCGAGACCGGCAAGTCGTACGCCGAGTACGCGCGGCAGGGGTTCTGGCAGTTGCTCCTCGCCACCCTGCTGACCCTGGTCGTCATCGTCCTCGCCCTGCGCTGGGCGCCGCGCGGGGGCGTGCGGGACCGGACGCTGGTGCGCGCGGTCCTGGGCACCCTGTGCGCGCTCGCGCTCGTCGTGATGGCCTCCGCCGTGCGGCGCATGGACATGTACGTGGAGGCGTACGGGCTGACGCGGCTGAGGATCTCCGTGACCGCCGTCGAGTGGTGGCTCGGGCTGGTGATCGTGTTCATCATGGCGGCCGGGGTGTGGGGCGCCCGGTGGCTGCCGCGTGCCGTGGCGGCCAGCGCGGTCGCCGGTGTACTGGCGTTCGGGCTCGCTTCCCCCGACGCCCTGGTGGCCGAGCGGAACGTGCAACGCTACGAGGAGACCGGCACGTTCGACCTCGACTACGCGGACGGGTTGTCCGCCGACGCCGTACCGGCGCTCGACCGGCTGGCGGAGCCGATGCGCTCCTGCGCGCTGCGCGGTATCGCGCGGGACCTCGCGGACACGGCCGGCGATCCCTGGTACGCCACCAGTCGGGGCCAGGCACGGGCCCGGGACATCCTTGCCGACCACCCGGTGTCGGCGCGCGCCGACGTGATCACCTGCGGGCAAGTGGGCTCGGAAGCGCTGTACCGCTGACTACCGCCGGACGGCATGAGGCAGGGAGCGACGCGTCCGCCAAGGCGATACACGTGTCATCGGGGCGAGGCGAGGCGAGGCGAGGCGAGGCGAGGCGGGGCGAGGCGGGGCGGGGCGGGGCGAGGCGGGGCGAGACCCGAGAGGGCGCCCGCCCCACCCCGCCGTACGCCGGGTCAGCCGGCCACCGGCCCCGCCGTACCGGCCAGTGCCTCCAGGTCGCTCTTGCGGACCCGGATCACGAGTGCCGCGGTCGCCAGGCCCACGACGGCCATCGCGGCCGCCGGGATGAACGCCGACGAGATGCCGTGCGCGAGCACCTCGTGACTCCAGGGAGCCGGCAACTGGTGCGACTTGGCGAACTCCGCCTTCTGTTCGGCCGAACCGTTGGCGAGGAACTTCGGCACCTGCTTCTCCGCCTCGTTCGAACTGGCGGTACCGAACACCGTGGTCAGAATGGCGAGTCCCAGCGAACCGCCCACCTGCTGCATGGCGTTGAGCAGACCGGAGGCCGCGCCCGCCTCGTGCTGCGCGACTCCGGAGACCGCGGTGAGCGTCAGCGTCACGAAGTTGAGGCCCATGCCGAAGCCGAACACCAGCATCGGTCCCAGTACACCGCCCGCGTAGGAGCTGTCGGGGGTGATGAAGGTCTGCCAGCCCAGTCCGAGCACCGCCAGCGTCGAGCCGGCGACCATGAACGGCTTGGGACCGAACCTCGGCAGGAACCGCTGCGACAGTCCCGCCCCGATGCCGATCGCGACCGTGACCGGAAGGAAGGCAACACCCGCGCTGATCGGGCTGTACCCGAGCACGTTCTGCACGAAGAGCACGATGTAGAAGAACATCCCGAACATCGCCGCGGCGAGGCTCAGCATGATCACATACGTCCCGGAGCGGTTGCGGTCGGCGAACATCCGCAGGGGAGTGATCGGTTCCTTGGCCCGCGTCTCGATGAAGGCGAACGCCAGCAGCAGGACCACCGCCGCGACGAAGGAGCCGATGGCCAGGCTGTTGTGCCAGTCCTTCTCGGCCGCCCGGATGAAGCCGTACACGAGCGCGGCCATGCCCAGTGTCGACGTGAGCGCGCCGGCTATGTCGAAACGGCCCGGGTGGCGTTCGGACTCGTTGATGTACATCGGGGCCAGCACGGCGATCAGCACACCGATGGGCACGTTGACGAAGAGCACCCAGCGCCAGTCGAGCCATTCGGTGAGCATGCCGCCGGCCAGCAGCCCGATCGCGCCACCGCCCGCCGAGACCGCGGCGAAGACACCGAACGCACGGTTACGCTCCGGTCCCTCGGGGAAGGTGGTGGTGATCAGTGCGAGGGACGTGGGTGACGCGATCGCGCCGCCCACACCCTGCAGCGCCCGGGCGAGCAGCAGCTGCCAGGGCTCCTGGGCCAGTCCGCCCAGCAGCGAGGCGGCGGTGAACAGCAGGATGCCGGTCATGAAGACCCGGCGCCGGCCGAGGATGTCACCGGCACGGCCGCCGAGGAGCAGCAGACCGCCGAAGGTGAGGGTGTACGCGCTGACCACCCATGTCAGGTCGGTGGTGCTGAATTCGAGCGCGTCTTGAATGTGCGGGAGCGCGATGTTCACAATCGTCGCGTCGAGTACGACCATGAGTTGGCAGGCCGCGATGACGGCGAGCGCGACGTTGGGGTGCCCCTGTCGGCGAGCGGCGCCCGGCTTGGGTTGCTGGAGTGATGGAGAGGCTGATGAGGTTGGCGAGGTTGTCACTGTGGATCCCCCACGGAAGAATTAGTGAACGCTTGCGTTCACTGTCGGGGCTACGGTAGTGATCCCACCAAGTGAACGCAAGCGTTCACTTAACTTCGTCGCGCGCCCCGTTCCTTCGGGCACCCGGGGCACGCTCCCGCCGCGTCCGTGTGGCGCGGTGTGCGTGCGCCGGTTGTATGTACGCGCGACGGACGCGTGCGTGGGAACGCGCGTACGCCGTGCGCGCGGATGCCTCCAGGTGTTCCCGTGACGCCGGCGGCTCCGACGTACGCCGTCCTCCCCTCTCTGTGGACGCGCTGTGCGCCGCTGCGCCTGACAGGGAGTGCGCGACGGTTGACGACTCTCCACGGACGCACCGCCGCCCGCGGCCCCGGGCTCCCCGGCCGGGCCTGCCACCCCCGCCCCACCGTTTCCCGTCCCCGTCTCGCCGAGAACCGCTCCCTGTTCTCCTGCTCCCCCGTTCCCCCGTTCCCCCGTTCCCCTGCTCACCCGCTCAACGGAGAATCCCCGATGACTGCTTCCTCCTGGCCCGAGGCCCCCGCCCGCACGGCTCCGCGTCGGCGCGGTGCCGTTCTTGAGCGCGCGATTCTCGACGCGGCCCTGGATCAGCTCAGCACGGTCGGCTGGCGGGACTTCACGATGGAGGGGGTGGCCGCCGGTGCCCAGACCGGCAAGGCCGCGGTCTACCGCCGCTGGTCCTCGAAGGAGGACCTCGTCGTCGACGCGCTGCGGGCCGGGCTGCCCAGTTTCCAGCAGGCGCCGAACCTGGGGAGCGTGCGCGAGGATCTGATCGCCCTGTGCCTGCGGGCGCGCGACGCGATGTTCTCGCGCTCCGGTTTCGCCCTGCGTTCGGTGATTCACGAATGCGACACCGTGCAGGTCGAGCGGCTCCATGTGCTGATCTGCGAGAAGCTCCTCGCCCCGACCACCGGACTGCTCCGGGAGATCGTGAACCGTGGAATCGAGCGGGGTGAGGTGCGCGCGAGCGCGGCGAACGACTACGTGTACGACACGATCCCGGCCATGATGATGTACCGCACCAAGATGTGCGACAGCGAATGGAGTGAACGGGACGTCGAGGAACTGGTCGACCGGCTGATGCTCCCGCTGCTGCGTCCCGACGGCGCCTGACACGTGCCGCTCCGCCCGCGGACCGCGCTGCGGGCACGCTCTTCGGCGCGCGGGCGGACCGGGGTGTCGCGCGGGGGCCGGCGCGTCGTAGGCTGAGTGCGCCATGCCGTACGAACCACCCACTCACACCGTCGAGCGCTCCCTGCGCGCCACGACCGGAGCGAAGGTCATTGCCGGTGTCGACGAGGTGGGGCGCGGCGCGTGGGCCGGCCCCGTCACCGTTTGCGCGGCCGTCACCGGACTGCGCCGGCCGCCCCCCGGCCTCACCGACTCCAAACTCCTGACCGTCAAGCGGCGTACGGAACTCGCCGAGACCCTGCGGACGTGGGTGACCTCGTACGCCCTCGGTCACGCCTCCCCGCAGGAGATCGATGAGCGCGGGATGACCGCCGCGCTGCGACTCGCGGCGGTACGTGCCCTGGAGGCCCTGCCGGTCCGGCCCGACGCGGTGATACTCGACGGCAAGCACGACTATCTGGGCTCGCCCTGGAAGGTCCGTACGGTGATCAAGGGCGACCAGTCCTGCGTCGCCGTCGCGGCGGCCTCGGTGCTCGCCAAGGTGCAGCGCGACAAAATGATGGCCGAACTGGGTGTCGACCATGCAGACTTCGCCTTCGCGGCCAACGCGGGATATCCGTCCCCCGTGCACCGGGCCGCGCTGGAGGTCCGGGGCCCCACCCCGTACCACCGGTTGTCGTGGGCGTATCTTGATGCGCTGCCCCAGTGGCGGCACCTCAAGAAGGCCCGCAGCTGGGCGGACGGAAGCGCTCCGGAGATCGAGGGTCAACTCGGCTTCGATTTCTGACGATTCCGCTCGCACTCATGTGCCACCCGCCGGGGCGACTCGCACCGGCGTTTGATAAACATCAGACCATGCCTCTCATTCCCGAGGAGCCTCAGATTCACGAGAGTGCCCAGGGTCCCCGCGCCACCCCGGCCAGCAGCCGTACCGCGCCGACCCCTCGCCCCGTACCCGGCCCCCGTCCCGCGGCTCCGGCGCGTGCCGGCCGTCCGGGGCCGAACCGGCCCGTGCCGGCTCAGCGCAGCACCCCGCGCGAACCGGCTCCGGCTCCCGTCCAACCCGCCAACTCCGCCAAGGCGGCGGCCACTCCGCAGATCCAACTGATCCCGGCCTCCGTCGAGGGCGCGCTGGACGCCGCGGAGGAGGCCGTCGACCTGCTGCTGGAGAGCGGCCGTGCCCCGAACGAGGTGCTGGTGGTCACCACCGGCGACCTCCACCCGTGGGCCGCGCACGAGCTCTCCTTCGGCGAGGCGTCGTACTGGGCGCAGCACGACGCCCGCGACGACGTCTTCTACGCCGACGCCTCCGCGGCCGACCGTGCCGGGTCCCGGCCCGTGGTCGTCGTCGCGGTCAACGGCGGCGCCGACACGACGGTCGCCGCCGCGCTGCCGCTGGCGCTCGCCCGGGCCGGCGCACTGCTGATCGTCTGTGGCGATCCGCAGCAGATCAACGCGGTTCTCGGCACCGCCGTCTGACCGTCTGACCAGGAGACTCCGGTTCCCTGACTCCCGACGTCCCCGCCCCGCTCTGTCCCGATTTTCCCCGCGCCCCACGTTCCAGGGGCGCGGGGAGCCGCGCATGTCGCGGAGGGCCGGGGAAGGTCGCGTATACCGAGGGAGATCCGGAGACGGAGCTCCTGGCGGGCGGGCGGGCCGGCCGAAACGTGAGGAGGGCGAGAAGCGCGGCGGCGGGGGCCGCAGACCCGCCGCCGGGGCGGATGCCGGCACCGGCCCGGTTCCGGCCGCGCCCGCTCGCTCGCCTCAGCGCGCGGCGACCCGCCGCATCACGTCCGACGCGGTACCGCCCGTGCGCGGCAACGGCCGCACCATCCCCTGATCCAGCTCCTCCGGCGCCGAGTCGGCATGCGGATGCCGTCCCCCGCGCCCCTCGCCGAGCACCTGCCACCCGTCACGCGTCAGCGTGATGTACGCCCCGCACCGCAGTCCGTGCAGCGTGCACGCGTCGCGCAGTCCCCACATCCACGCGCCGTCCTCCTCCGTCCACCGGGCGTCGCCCTCCCGGCAGTAGAGCAGCACCGCCGTCCGCACCGGAGTGCGGCGTCGCAGGTCGTGCGGGATCACCCGGCGCAACTGCGCGAGCAGCGCGTTGCGGAACATCCAGCCGTCCGCCGGGGCGGACCGCCGGACGAAGGAGGCGCTGGCACACAGCCGTTCGTCCGGGTCGAGGACCGCCACGACGGCCGTGGCGGGCCGGGGCCGGTGCCGTGCGTGCAGTCCGGTGACGACGTCCCGGGGGTTGCGCAGCAGCGGGATCCCGGCGGCGGCCCACTCCGTCGGTTCGAGCATGCGGGCCGGCGGGGCGACGGAAGCGGCGGACGGATCGGTGGAGGCCGACAACGACGCCGTCGAGGACGGAGCGAATCCGAAGGTCACGGTCCTCCCTTCGGCTACGCGCCCACACAGCGGGCGGGATCGGTGGTGGGGAGCGCACACCGCGGCAGAGCTCTGCCGGACGACGGACGAGCCACGCGGGGAGCGGAATTCAATTGTTCCTGGCGAACTTGGTTGCGGCAACGAGCAATCGGGATAACCGACCGCTTTCCGGCGATGCGTCACTTATATCCCTGACTGAAGGGTGCCCAGCGGGCCGCCCGACGATGCGTGGGCCCCGTCCGTACGGCCAGGACCAGCGGCAACACCTTCCCCGCGCCGCGTCCGCCGCTCCGTGGGTGACGCGGGAGACGCCCGTCGGGTCGGGTTCACCGGCCCCTGGAGGCCCCCTTCGGGACGTCCATCGGCTCTCGGGAGGCCCCTCGGGGGCCGCGTCCACCGTCCCGTTGGAGGCGGCTTCGCGGGCCGCTTCCGCCCTCCCGTGACGGACGCACGGCCCCGGCCGTCGCCCGCGGGAGGCGCCGTCCGGCCGCGGCCGTCGCCCCGTCCGGCGGATCCGGCGATCCCGGGACGACGACACGGCGCGGCGGCGTGCGCGGTGCGGGGATTGGCCCGCGCCCTCACTCATCGGGTTGCATGGGGGCATGGACACCCTGGAACCGCGCGCCGAAGCCGATGCCGTCCTCGCCGAGCTCGTCGGCGCCCCGGGGGGTGCGGCCCGGCTGCGGGAGGACCAGTGGCAGGCGGTGGCGGCCCTGGTGGAGGAGCGCCGCCGCGCTCTCGTGGTGCAGCGCACCGGCTGGGGCAAGTCGGCCGTGTACTTCGTCGCCACCGCTCTGCTGCGACGGCGCGGCGCGGGCCCCACGGTGATCATCTCGCCGCTGCTCGCACTGATGCGGAACCAGGTCGAGGCGGCGGAACGGGCGGGGATCCGGGCCCGCACGATCAACTCGGCCAACCCCGAGGACTGGGAGACGATCTACGGCGAGGTCGAGCGCGGCGAGACCGACGTCCTCCTCGTGAGCCCCGAGCGCCTCAATTCCGTCGACTTCCGCGATCAGGTGCTGCCCAGGCTCGCGGCCACCGCGGGACTGCTCGTGGTCGACGAGGCGCACTGCATCTCCGACTGGGGCCACGACTTCCGGCCGGACTACCGCAGGCTGCGCACGATGCTGGCCGAGCTCCCGGCCGGTGTGCCGGTGCTGGCCACCACCGCGACCGCCAACGCCCGGGTCACGGCGGACGTGGCCGAGCAGTTGGGCACGGGGGGCGGGGACGCCCTGGTGCTGCGCGGGCCGCTGGACCGGGAGAGCCTGCGGCTGGGCGTGCTGGAGCTGCCGAACGCGGCGCATCGGCTGGCCTGGCTGGGGGAGCGCCTGGGGGACCTGCCGGGCTCGGGAATCATCTACACGCTGACGGTGGCGGCGGCGGAGGAGGTCGCCGCCTTCCTGCGGCAGCACGGCTACCCCGTGGCCTCCTACACGGGGAAGACGGAGAACGCCGACCGGCTGCAGGCGGAGGAGGATCTGCTGGCGAACCGGGTGAAGGCCCTGGTCGCCACGTCCGCCCTGGGGATGGGCTTCGACAAGCCGGATCTCGGTTTCGTGGTGCACCTGGGTTCGCCCTCGTCCCCGATCGCGTACTACCAGCAGGTGGGCCGTGCGGGGCGCGGCGTGGACCACGCGGACGTGCTGCTGCTGCCCGGCAGGGAGGACGAGGCGATCTGGGCGTACTTCGCCTCGGTGGGTTTCCCGCCCGAGGAGCAGGTGCGGCGCACGCTGGCGGTGCTGGAGGAGGCGGGCCGTCCGCTGTCGCTGCCGGCGTTGGAGCCGCTGGTGGACCTGCGGCGCTCCCGGCTCGAGACGATGCTGAAGGTCCTCGACGTCGACGGCGCCGTGAAGCGCGTCAAGGGGGGCTGGGCCGCCACCGGGCGACCGTGGGTGTACGACGCGGAGCGGTACGCGTGGGTCGCGAAGCAGCGGGCGGCGGAGCAGCAGGCCATGCGGGACTACGTGACGACCACGGGGTGCCGGATGGAGTTCCTGCAGCGGCAGCTCGACGACGACAAGGCGGTCCCCTGCGGACGCTGCGACAACTGCGCCGGGCCGTGGCTGGAGGCGGCGGTCTCTCCCGCTTCCCTCGCGGAGGCGACGGGCGAGCTGGACCGGCCGGGGGTCGAGGTCGAACCGCGCAAGATGTGGCCGACGGGGCTGGCCGCGGTCGGCATGGACCTCAAGGGCCGCATCCCCCCGGGGCAGCAGGCGAGCACGGGGCGCGCCCTCGGCAGGCTGTCGGACATCGGCTGGGGCAACCGGTTGCGGCCGCTGCTGTCGGCGCAGGCGGCCGACGGCCCGGTCCCGGACGACGTGCTGAACGCCGTCGTGACCGTGCTGGCGGACTGGGCCCGCTCGCCGGGCGGCTGGGCCGGCGGCGCCCCCGACGCGACGGCGCGGCCCGTGGGTGTCGTCGCCCTGCCCTCCCGCAGCCGCCCCCAGCTCGTCACCACCCTGGCCGAGGGAGTGGCTCGGGTCGGCCGGCTCCCGTTCCTGGGGAGCCTGGCCTACACCCCCGGGGCCGGCGAGCACGCCGCGCACCGCAGCAACTCCGCCCAACGGCTGCGCGCCCTGGCCGGCTCCTTCGCCGTGCCCGACGCCCTCGCCGCCGCCCTGGGCGCCACTCCCGGCCCGGTCCTGCTCGTCGACGACTACACCGACTCGGGCTGGACCCTGGCTGTCGGCGCACGTCTCCTGCGCCAGGCCGGTGCCGCCCATGTGCTCCCCCTCGTCCTCGCGCTCGCCGGATAGGTGACGCTCGCCTCCCCGGGAGACCGCCGGGCGAGCGGCCGCTGTCCGGAGCCGGGGCGCGGCCGCCTGCCCGGAGCGGAAAGCGCCCTCTGCCCGGAGCGGAAAGCGCCCTCCGCGTTCCGGCCGGGATCGGCCCGGTCGGGCGGTGGTCGGCCCCCATACAACCCGATGGCTCGGACATCCTGGGGACGGAGCGAGCCACCTGTGGACAACTCCTGGCGTGGCCATGATCGGAGTTGTCCACAGGCCAAGCGGAACCTCACAATCCGCGAGAAGGTCGCGGCATGACGCATCACGACGAAGACCCCACGACGTACGTGGGCCACGGCATCCCCGGCACCCCCCGCGGCGAGAACCAGGTCACCCTGCGGACTCCGGCCGAACTGGCCGACGCTCTGCCCTACTTGCTGGGATACCGGCCGGAGGACAGCATCGTGCTGGTCGCACTGCACGACCGTGAGCAGGGCGGAAGGTTCGGCGGACGGGCCCGCCTCGGCATCCCCGCCCAGCGCGAGGACTGGGCCGCCGCGGCCCGTCAACTGGCGCACGGCCTGGTGTGGGGCAGCGAGCGCAGAGGAGCACGGCCGGAGAGCATGGTCGCCTACCTCGTCCAGGATCCCGCGTACGGGGAGACGGGGCGGGACGTCATGGAACGCCTGCGGCCGCTCGCCCAGTTGCTGCGCACGACCTGCGGCAGCCTCGACGTCGCCGTGGTGGAGGCGCTCTGCATCGCCGACGGCCGCTTCTGGTCCTACTGCTGCCCGAGCCCGGGCTGCTGCCCGGCCGAGGGCAGTCCCATGGGACTGCCGGGCACTTCGGTCCTGGCCGCGGCCGCCACCTACGCCGGCATCCAGGTCCGGGGAAGTCTGCGGGACCTCAGGGCGAGGCTCCAGCCCTGGGAGACCGCGGCGGCGCTGGAACAGGAGACCGCCCTCGACGCGGCCGGCGCGGCACTCGTGCCCCGCATCCTGGACGGAGCCTCCCGTGACGAGGTCGAGGCGGAGACGCTGGACGTGGCCCGGCAACTCATCGGCCGCCTTTCCGCGGCCGCGACCGAGGCCGAGGCCGGCATCGGACCCGGCACCGACACCGCCTCGGCCGACGCCCGCGACGACGAGCTGATCGGACACGCGGAAGCGGCCGGCGTGATCCTCGGACTGCAGGACCGCAATACCCGGGACCGCGCCGCCGCCTGGATGGAGGGCGACGAAGCCGCCCCCGCCCTGCGCCTGTGGCGCGCCCTCGCCCGCCGCTGCGTCGGCCCCTACCGGGAGCATGCCGCCGCGCCACTGACCCTGGCCGGCTGGGTCGCCTGGTCCTGCGGCGACGAACTGGAGGCCCGAGAGGCACTGGCCATGGCCCTGGGCGCCGATCCCGACTACCTCTTCGCCCGCCTCCTCCACCAGGCCTGCAACGAGGGGCTGGACCCGGAGACCGTCCGCGCCTGCCTGCGCGCCGACCGCCGCCGCAGGGAGAACGATCACCCGGACGCCACCACGCCCCGCCCGACGGACGGGACGGAAGGCGACATGCCACCCGGGTCCGCGATCGCCCTCCCCACGAGTGCCGTGCCCCGGCCGGGTTCCCCCGCACCGGCCGCCGGGCTCCCGCAGGCACCGCCCTGCCCGTCCGTCGCCGACCCGCGTGCGGAGCGCGCCGCACGACGACGGCACCGGCCGACGCGCGTGTCGGACACCGCCGCACGCCCGGACCGCCGCACGGCGAGGCCGGGGAACGCGCGGCGCCGGCGCCCCGCCGATCCGACCGCACCCGCCGCCGAAGGCAACCGTGGGCCCGCCGCGCCGGGCCGCGGCACCCGGACGGGCTCCCGGGCACGGGGGAGCGCGGTGCCCCAGGAACCGGGGGCCGGGGAATGAGCCCGCGCCCACCCTCACGCCCCCGCACCGCCGGGTCACGGGAACAGGAGCGTGACCCCGGGCCGGTCCGCTCCGTTCACCTGTGTGGCGGAACCCGCTGCCGGGTCGCGCCGACACACCGCCACCGACACTCCGGAGCGCCCACCCGCCGCCGGACACCCCCGGGCGCGCCCGGGGCAGAGGAAGTCGCCCCATGTCCCAGCCGACCCCACCCCTCCCCGACACCGCGCCCTCCCACCACGACCGTCCCGCGCCGGACGACCCCCCTTCCCCCCGGCCACCGCACAGCAGTGCACCGGCCCCCCGCCTCCTCGATGCGGGTGCGCCCACCCCGACACCACCCACGGCGTTCACCCCGTCACCGCCGACGCCCACGCCTCCGGTGCCCGTTCCGTCCCGTCCCCGGGACCTGCCCGTCCGCCCCGGGGAACTTCCGCCGCGCGCCGGGAGCCCCTCCTCGCGATCCCGGTCGGCGGGGCCGGGACCCGGGCCGGCGGAACCGCCCCCGGTGCACGCCGCCATGATGTGCGTGTCCCTGCCGGGGCTGGTCATCTCGGCGGAGGACGGTCAGCTGACCGGTCGCGGCATGGAGGGCTTCTACCGCGCGGGCCGGCGGCTGCTCTCCCGGTGCCAGGTACGGGTGGCGGGACGGGAACCGCTCGCCGTGCAGGCCCGGACGGTCGGCGCCGACCGGGCCCGGTTCGTGGGGACCGTCCGTGCGTCCCCCGGCACCGGGCCGGACCCCGACGTCCTGGTCGAACGCGTCCGGCACGCGGACGGCACGGAACGGATCACCCTGCGCAGCTTCGCCGCGCGTCCCCTGCGCCTGCCCGTCGAGGCCGCCCTCGGCACGGACCTCGCGGAACTGGCCGCGGTGGCCACCGGCGCGAAAGCCCCGGAGGTCCCGGCCGACGTCCATGCCGCCGGTCTGCGCTGGAGCACCGCGCGGGGAGCCAGTGCAGTCACGGCCGACCCGCCACCGTCCGACGCCCTCGCCTCCGCGGGTCTGCTGCGCTGGGAGGCGAAGCTGCCACCGGGCGGCACCTGGACGGTCGAGCTGCGCGTCCGCCCGAACGGCACGGGCACGCACGGCAGGGGCCCGGACGCCACCTCCGGCAGGGCTGCGGTGAACCCGTTCGCCCCCGCCCGGGCGAGCGGCGACGACCCCCGCGTCGCGCACCTGTGGCGGACCTGTCTCGAAGATCTGCGGGCCCTGCTGCTGCGTGACCCCGGGCACCCCACTGACCTGTACCTCGCCGGCGGGGCGCCCTGGCGCTGCGGGCCGGCGCCGGCCGAGGCGCTGGTGGCCGCCCGGATGACCCTCCCGCTGGGCACCGACCTGGCCCTGGGCACCCTGCGAGCGCTCGCCCGCACCCAGCTCACCGGGCCGGGCCCCCGCTCAGGCATGATCCCCGGCCCCCGGCGCGATGCCGGTCCCCGGCTCCCACCGGGTTGCACCGCTACGGAGGCCACCCTGCTGTTCCCCGTGCTCCTCGCCGAGGCCCGGCGCTGGGGCCTGCCCGACCGGCGGACACAGGAACTGCTGCCCACCGCCGAGCGCTGTCTGCGCTGGCTGCGCGGCACCGTCGGCGACGGCGAGTTCCTGGTCGACCCGCTGCCCGGCGGGCCGGTGCGCGCCGAGACCCAGGCCCATGCCCACCGTGCCGCACTCCTGGGAGCCGACCTCCTCGACGCGTACGACCGTCCGGCCGGCACAGAACTGCGGCAGTGGGCGCAGACGCTCAGAACCGCCTTCCGGGAACAGTTCTGGATCGAGGACCGCGCGGGCGGCAGACCCGCTGCCGCCCGCGCCCCCGACGGGCGGCCCGTGACCCACCTCGGCGCCCACAGCGTCCACCTCCTCGACACCGGACTGCTCGGCTCCGGGGCGTCGGCGCCCGGCCTGCTCGACACGGTGCGCGCCGGACAACTCGCCCGGCTGCTCGGCGGCCCGGCCATGGACTCCGGCTGGGGACTGCGCGCACTGGAGACAAGGGACGCGGCGTACAACCCCTTCGGCCACCGCGGCGGTGCGGTGCGGGTCCAGGAGACGGCGGTCGCCGTCGCGGGGCTCGCCGCCGCCGGCTTCGAGAAGGAGGCGAGCTCTCTGCTGCGCGGCGCCCTGGCCGCGGCCGAGATGTTCGCCTACCGGCTGCCGGAGATGTACGCGGGGGAGCAGCGCACCGAGGGCGGCGCCCCCCTTCCGCACCCCGCCGCCTGCCGACCCGCCGCCACGGCAGCCGCCGCGGGCCTCCTGCTGCTGACCACACTCGCCGGCATCCGGCCGGACGTACCAGCGGGGAAGGTCACGCTCCACCCGGTGCGCGGCACCCCGCTGGGCGAGATCGAGCTCACGGGACTGAGGGTCGCCGGCGCCCCCTTCTCCGTACGGGTCGGCCGGCTCGGCCTCGCCATGGTCGAAGAGGCGGCAGAGGGACTGCAACTGGGTGCCTGACACGGCTGTATGCCCGCCGCGACGGGTGCCCGAGCGGTCGTGGCCGATCCCGGAGAGGCCATGGCGGCACCGGACGGGCGGAGCCGGACCGGGCCTCGTTCGGCGACCGGAGAAGGGAGTGTTTATCGTCAGGCAGACGACTATGATCACCGCATGCCCTACGACCCGTCAGCCTTCCCGCCCTTCGCCGTCACCGTTGACCTGGTCGTGCTGACCGTGCGCCGCCATGCCCTGTGCGCACTGGCGGTCCGCAGGGGAGAGTCGCCCTTCAAGGGGCGCTGGGCACTCCCCGGCGGGTTCGTACGGGACGACGAGGACCTGGCGCAGGCGGCGGCGCGCGAGCTGGCCGAGGAGACCGGGCTGCACGCCCACGACCCGTCCGCGCCCGCCCAGGACAACGGGGCGCACCTGGAACAGCTCGCCACCTACGGGGACCCCGGGCGCGACCCCCGCATGAGGGTCGTCAGCGTCGCCCATCTCGCACTCGCCCCCGATCTGCCCGCCCCGCGCCCGGGCGGCGACGCCCACAGCGCCCGCTGGGCCCCGGTGGAGGACCTGCTGCGGCAGGGCGGCTACGGCAAGGACGGCGAGCAGGCCGCACCGCTCGCCTTCGACCACGCGCGGATCCTCGCCGACGGTGTCGAACGCGCCCGCTCCAAGATCGAGTACTCCTCGCTGGCGACCGCCTTCTGCCCCCCGGAGTTCACCGTCGGAGAGCTGCGCCGCGTCTACGAGGCGGTGTGGGGCGTGGCCCTGGACCCGCGGAACTTCCACCGCAAGGTCACCGGCACCCCCGGCTTCCTCGTCCCGACCGGCGGGACGACGACCCGTCAGGGCGGCAGGCCCGCACAGCTCTTCCGCGCAGGCGGTGCCACCCTGCTCAATCCACCCATGCTGCGCCCCGATGCCTGACTGCCTGTCAGGTACTCCCTCACTCCCGCGCGCACCACGGGTGATCCGGCCCGCGACGCAACCCGAACATCCCGGCAAAAGGGATAAATAACGCTATCTTGCATCGGGTGATCCAGGTGCTCGGGCTTTCCAGCCACCCCCGCAGGAACCTTCCGCCCGCCGTCGACGACGTCTCCTTCGAGGCGTACGCCGGCCGTGTCACGGCTCTCCTCGGGGCGCCGGGTGCGGGCCGGACCACCGTGCTCCGACTCATGCTCGAACTCCAACCCGGCCTCGGTGTCACCCATTTCAAGGGCCGCCCGCTGCACGAGATCCCGCACCCGGCGCGAGAGGTCGGCACCCTCCTCGGTGACGTCCCCGGACATCCCGCGCGTACCGTCCGCGGTCACCTCCGCATGCTGTGCGCGGCCACCGGCCTGCCCGTCCGCCGCGCCGACGAACTCCTGGAAGCGGTCGGACTGGTCAGCCTCCGCGAGGAACGCCTCAGCAGCCTCTCGCACGGGCTCGACCGCCGCCTCGGCCTCGCCTGCGCCCTGCTCGCCGACCCTCACACCCTCGTCCTGGACGAACCCGCCGCGGGCCTGTCCCCCCGCGAGGCGCGCTGGCTGCACGGCGTGCTCCGCGCCCATGCCGAACGGGGCGGCACCGTCCTGTTCACCACGGGCGACTCCAAGGAGGCCGCCCACCACGCCGACCGGGTCGTCGCGATGAACGAGGGCAAGGTCGTCGCCGACCTCGCCGCGACCGACTTCGCCCGCACCCGGCTGCGCCCGCGGGTCGCCGTCCGCAGCCCGCACGCCGCCCGACTCGCGGCACTGCTCACCAAGGAGGCGCGCACCTACCGACGCCCCCTGGAGGTGGTGCGGGAGGAGGCCAACCGGCTCTCGGTGTACGGCAGCACCTGTGCCGACGTGGGGGAGACCGCCTTCCGGCACGGCATCCTCGTCCATCAACTCGCCGACGAGATCGGCGACATGGGCTGCTCCGCAGAACCCTCTGCGGACAGTGCGGTGCGGATCGGCTCGGCGCGGTCCCGTACCGGGGAGCGGTCCGGGGTCACGGAGTCCGCATCGGCCCGGTCCGGTTCCGCGGCGCGCGGCGCCGCAGCACCCGGAGCGGTGGCATCCGGTCCGGCGGCGCCGGCCCGGTCCGTGCCCGGTCCGACCCCATCCACCTCGCCCGCGAAGCACCCTTCCGGCACGCGGAACCCCGGCGTACCGGGCGCGGGTGCACCCGGCACGGGCACTCAAGGCTCCGGTGCGTCGGGCTCCCGCGCACCGGCCTCCGGTGCGCGGGGTCCTCACGCCCGGGATCTCGTCGCGCGTTCCGCCACCGTGCCGCCCGGCTTCATCCACGTCCGTCCCGCGCCCAGTCCCCTGCAGCCGCTGCGCTACGAACTGCGGCGCGCCGCCGGAGTGGGCACCGGTTACCTCACCGCGGGCGTCGTCCTGGTCACCTCGGCCCTCGTCGCCGTCCTGCTCGCCCGCGCCGGGAACACGCCCCAGTACCGTCTGCTGGCGGCCTGGCCGCGGCAGATCCCGCTGCCTCCCGCCGCGCTCGGAGCCGGACTGCTCGGCGCGATCGCCTTCGGCGACGAGTTCCGCCACCCCGCCCTGGCCGCGGACCGCGGCACCGTCCCCCGGCGTCTGGGACTGCTCACCGCGAAACTCCTCGTCTCCGGGGCCATCGCGCTGATGATCGCCTTCCTCTCGCTCGGCTGCGACCTCGAAGTGCTCTACCTCGCCTACGGACAGGAGCTCACCAGGGTTCCCGGAAACTGGCTGTCACTCGGCGCGGGATGGTTCGCCCTGGTCGTGGGGTGTGCCTGGGCCGGTGTTCTCGCCGCCGGCGTCTTCCGCTCGACGACCGCCGGGCTCGCCGCGGTGCTGGCCGTCCCGGTGGCGGTCGTTCCCCTCCTGCACCACGTGTTCGGAGGTTCGTCCATCCGGACAGCGGCCGGAATCGTCCGACGACTGCGCGAGCTGGCCCTGCCGCAGTGGCCCTTCGGCGGCGAGCGCTACCTCACTGCCCTGGCCCGGCTGATCGCCCAACCCGTCGGCGGGGCACTGACGTTGTCGTTGGGGGCACTCCTGTGCGCTTATGTGGGTGCGACCCTGCGCACGAGGGCACGGTGACGACGGTCCGCGACCGTACGTCCAGCCATGCCCACAACTCCCAGCAAAGCGCCCATTTCTTTCCGATAAGGCGTCAATTGCGACGGAGTGAGCGATCACCCTTTCGTGTGCTTTTCACCAAAGCCCTCAAGGCAGTTGAGAACAGCGCCGACAAAGGATCCGTGACTACCCTTGCGCAGACCATGATGACCGCCGCCCGCTCCGCCGACTCCGGCCTGACCGGACCGGGCGAACTCGACCGCTACCCCTTCGCCGAGGCCCCCGCCGTCGAGCGCGTGGGCGCCCCCGTCTGGGAGACACCGGATCCGGAACTGGGCCGGGTGGGCCGCCGTGCCGCCGGCAGCCGGGGCCGCGGACTGCACGGCCAACTCGTCCAGCAGTTGGGTCAGATGATCGTCTCAGGCGACCTGGGCGCCGACCGACCGTTGGTTCCCGAGGAGATCGGCCAGCGGTTCGAGGTCTCCCGCACCGTCGTCCGCGAATCACTTCGCGTTCTGGAGGCGAAGGGCCTGGTCAGCGCCCGGCCGAACGTGGGCACCAGGGTGCGCCCGGTGAGCGACTGGAACCTTCTGGACCCGGACATCATCGAGTGGCGCGCCTTCGGACCCCAGCGGGACGACCAGCGCCGTGAGCTCAGTGAACTGCGCTGGACGATCGAACCGCTCGCCGCCCGGCTCGCGGCCGGCCACGGCCGGGAGGACGTCCAGCAGCGGCTCGGGGACATGGTGGAGATCATGGGTCACGCCATGGCGCAGGGGGACGCGCTGACCTTCGCGCGCGCCGACGCCGAGTTCCACACGCTGCTCATCCAGGTCGCCGGGAACCGCATGCTGGAGCACCTCTCCGGCATCGTCTCCGCCGCCCTGCAGGTCTCCGGCGGCCCGATCGCCGGCTGCGACCGACCGACCGAGGCGTCCCTCACCCACCACGCCCGGATCGTCGACGCCCTCGCCGAGGGGGACGGCGCGGCGGCCGAGGTGGCCATGCGCCAGCTGCTCACGACCCACCCCGAGGGCGAGCGCGTGGTGCCCGCCCCGCGCGAGCACTGACCGCGCTCCGGGAACGCCGCGGGCAGGGCGCGGGACGGTGCGGGGTGCGAGGACCGGGCGAGGCGGCACGGTGACGGGGGTCGTGCCGCCCGGGCCCACTCGGCGCACCGCACGGCCCGACGCGCGACGGCACGGCGTCTCGGGTGCCTCCTGGGGCAGGGCGCGCCCGGTACCTGCCCGGCGTACCGGCGGTCGCGGCACCGCGCAAGACAGTGGCCCCTTGCCGTACCGGTCCGGCCGAACCTGGCGGCAGCGCTGAATCCGATCACAGATGTTCCCTTCTGATCGGATTCAACAACCTTTGAGTGGTTACGCGGTGTGACTCGGGCCACGCGGAATGGGCGTAACGCTCCTCGGAACTGCGCGATGACCTAAGAGGTGACAGCCGAGGAGGGAATACGGACGCCGCACGCGGCGCTGTGCCTCTTCCCGGCGCCCGCCCGCGCCGTCGGCCCATCCCCAAGTCGGCGGTCGTCGGCTCCTGTCCGTCGTGGACGGGGCCGGAAGCCGTTTTCCAACGTTCCGAGAGGTTGTTCGTGTCGGCCAGCACATCCCGTACGCTCCCGCCGGAGATCGTCGAGTCCGTCTCTGTCATGGCGCTCATCGAGCGGGGAAAGGCTGAGGGGCAGATCGCCGGCGACGATGTGCGTCGGGCCTTCGAAGCTGACCAGATTCCGGCCACTCAGTGGAAGAACGTACTGCGCAGCCTCAACCAGATCCTCGAGGAAGAGGGTGTGACGCTGATGGTCAGTGCCGCGGAGCCCAAGCGCACCCGAAAGAGCGTCGCAGCGAAGAGTCCGGCCAAGCGCACCGCCACCAAGACGGTCGCGGCGAAGCCGGTGACCTCGAAGAAGGCGGCCCCCGTCGCCCCCGTCGCTCCGGAGGCGCCCGCCGTCGCTCCGGCCGACGACGAGGCCCCCGCCAAGAAGACGGCGGCCAAGAAGACGACGGCCAAGAAGGCTGTCGCGAAGAAGACCGCGACCAAGAAGACGGCTGCCAAGAAGACGACGTCCAAGAAGGACGACGCCGAGTCGGCCGAGGAAGAGACGCTCGAGGACGCCCCCAAGAGCGCCGACGAGCCCGAGGGCACCGAGAGCGCCGGGTTCGTCCTCTCCGACGAGGACGAGGACGACGCCCCCGCCCAGCAGGTCGCCGCGGCCGGCGCCACCGCCGACCCGGTCAAGGACTACCTCAAGCAGATCGGCAAGGTCCCCCTGCTCAACGCGGAGCAGGAGGTCGAGCTCGCCAAGCGCATCGAGGCCGGTCTGTTCGCCGAGGACAAGCTGGCGAGCGCCGACAAACTGGCGCCCAAGCTCAAGCGCGAACTGGAGATCATCGCCGAGGACGGCCGCCGCGCCAAGAACCACCTCCTGGAGGCCAACCTCCGCCTGGTGGTTTCCCTGGCCAAGCGCTACACCGGCCGCGGCATGCTCTTCCTGGACCTCATCCAGGAGGGCAACCTCGGTCTGATCCGCGCCGTCGAGAAGTTCGACTACACCAAGGGCTACAAGTTCTCCACGTACGCCACGTGGTGGATCCGCCAGGCCATCACTCGCGCGATGGCAGACCAGGCCCGCACCATCCGTATCCCGGTGCACATGGTCGAGGTCATCAACAAGCTCGCGCGCGTCCAGCGCCAGATGCTCCAGGACCTGGGCCGCGAGCCCACCCCGGAGGAGCTGGCCAAGGAACTCGACATGACCCCTGAAAAGGTCATCGAGGTCCAGAAGTACGGCCGCGAGCCCATCTCCCTGCACACCCCGCTCGGCGAGGACGGCGACAGCGAGTTCGGTGACCTCATCGAGGACTCCGAGGCCGTCGTCCCGGCCGACGCCGTGAGCTTCACGCTCCTCCAGGAGCAGCTGCACTCCGTCCTCGACACGCTCTCGGAGCGCGAGGCCGGCGTCGTCTCCATGCGGTTCGGCCTCACCGACGGCCAGCCGAAGACGCTCGACGAGATCGGCAAGGTGTACGGGGTCACCCGTGAGCGCATCCGTCAGATCGAGTCCAAGACGATGTCGAAGCTGCGCCACCCGTCCCGCTCCCAGGTCCTGCGCGACTACCTCGACTGACCGGGGCGCCTCTACGGCGCCCGAGGGCCCGGCTCCTGCTCCAGGAGCCGGGCCCTCGGCCATTGCGCCGCGCCGCCGCTTCCCGGCCCCCGTATCCCGTGTGGACGGACGTCTGCGTGTGCGGGCGAAGAGCCGGTGAATCACTCTGGGTGTTCCACGACCACCTCTGAGTGAGGAGTACGCATGCGCCGTCCCTCTGCCCGGGCGCTGGCTCTCGGGGCCGCAGCGGCCGTGATACCGCTGGCCACACCCGCCGCCGCCACCGCCGACAGCGTCGTCATCGGTGGCCATCCCGTCGACATCTCCCAGAGCCCCTGGACGGTCGCCCTGTCCAGCCGTGACCGGTTCGGGGCAGACAGGTCGGGACATTTCTGCGGAGGGGTCGCGGTCGCCCGTACGGTCGTACTCACCGCGGCCCATTGCCTGGACCGGGACGTCCTGGGCTCACCCCGCGCCGACGACTTCAAGATCATCGCCAACCGTACGGATCTGTTGTCCGCTCAGGGCGAGGAGGTCGCCGTGCGCAGCGTGTGGGTCAATCCGCGCTACGACAGCGACACCAACGCCGGCGACTTCGGGCTGCTCACCCTCGCGTCGCCGCTGCCCGAGAACTCGGTCATCAGGATGGCGGGCGCCGAGGATCCCGCGTACGCGCCGGGCGAGCAGGCGACGGTGTACGGCTGGGGGGACACCACGGGGGCCGGTGCCTACCCGCGTGACCTGAGGGCTGCCTCCGTGCACGTCCTGTCCGACGAGGCCTGCGGGGCGGCGTATCCGAGCAGCCGGAGCGGCACCTACCTGGCCGGTTCGATGCTGTGCGCCGGGGAGGCGAGTGGGGGCCGTGACGCCTGCCAGGGGGACAGCGGAGGCCCGCTGGTGGCGCGGGGGCGCCTGATCGGCCTGGTGTCCTGGGGGAGCGGCTGTGGGCAGCCGGGGAGCCCGGGGGTCTACACGCGCGTCACGGACGTCGTACGGACGCTCGGTGCCGGACGTTGAGCATCGAACGCACGGCGGCGCCTGGGCACGGAGCGCCACGGGTATGCGAACGGGCGGCCGCCCCATTGGCCGGGGCGGCCGCCCGTTTCGCCGGCCTGATGCCGGCACTCGCTCGTCGTTGACGCGAAGTGTCAGCGCTCCTCTTCGGCAGGGGACGCCGGAACGGACGTCAGGCGCTGCGTCTCGTCCTGTATCTCAGCGGCGATCTTCTTGAGTTCCGGCTCGAACTTGCGACCGTGGTGGGCGCAGAAGAGCAGTTCTCCGCCGCTCAGGAGGACCACGCGTACGTAGGCCTGGGCGCCGCAACGGTCGCAGCGGTCGGCCGCCGTCAGCGGGGTCGCGGGGGTCAGAACAGTAGTCACGTCGCCTCTTCTCTAGCTCGACGAGCTGTCGTACCAGGGTCAACATCCAACCAGGCCGAAAACGTTCCCGCTCGCGGCGCTTTCCTCGGAAAAATCTCTCCGGGGCCGGCTGTCTGCTGCCGGTTGGCGGCGAATGTGCCGTAGTGCGTATCTCTGTGTCGTACGGTTTCGCGCTGTCAGGGGGTGTCTGGGGCTGTCTGTCAGGGGGATCGGTCCTCCCGGCCGGCTTGCCGGTGTTCATGAGGACGTGCCCGGAGCCTAAATGGTTCATGCCCCGATGGGAACGTGATATGTACTTCACTCCATCGAGGGATCGAACGCCCGTGCGAGTCTGAACTAGTGTGGGTTTCGGGGGAGGGTGGCGTGACAACGGCTCTACCTGGGCTCGGTACGCTCGGACCCGCGACGAAGCCGCGCCCTTACCCTCAAGGGCCTCATCCGAAATTCAGCGAGGAGCGAACCGCGTGACCGCCGAGACGTCCGTGCCGTCCACAGCGCTTCTGACCGGAGCAGACCGGGACGGTTCCAACTACACCGCGCGGCACCTGCTCGTCCTCGAGGGCCTCGAGGCCGTACGCAAGCGCCCGGGCATGTACATCGGGTCCACCGACAGCCGCGGTCTGATGCACTGCCTGTGGGAGATCATCGACAACTCCGTCGACGAGGCCCTGGGGGGCCACTGCGACCACATCGAGGTCGTCCTGCACGACGACGGCTCGGTCGAGGTCCGCGACAACGGCCGGGGCATCCCGGTCGACGTGGAACCCAAGACCGGCCTCTCCGGCGTCGAGGTCGTGATGACCAAGCTGCACGCGGGCGGCAAGTTCGGCGGCGGCTCCTACGCGGCCTCCGGCGGCCTGCACGGTGTGGGCGCCTCCGTGGTCAACGCCCTGTCCGCCCGGCTCGACGTCGAGGTCGACCGGAACGGCCACACCCACGCCGTCAGCTTCCGGCGCGGTGTGCCCGGTGCCTTCACCGGAGCGGGACCGGACGCGAAGTTCGAGGCCGGCGGGGGGTTGCGTAAGACGAAGAAGATCCCCAAGTCCCGCCTGGGCACGCGGGTGCGCTACTGGGCCGACCGCCAGATCTTCCTCAAGGACGCGAAGCTCTCCCTGGAGAACCTGCACCAGCGCGCCCGGCAGACCGCGTTCCTCGTCCCCGGACTGACCATCGTCGTACGCGACGAGTACGGGCTCGGTGACGGCGGCAGCAAGGGCGAGGAGTCGTTCCGTTTCGACGGCGGCATCAGTGAGTTCTGCGAGTTCCTGGCCACCGACAGGCCGGTCTGCGACGTCCTCCGCTTCACCGGGCAGGGCACCTTCAAGGAGACCGTCCCGGTCCTCGACGACGACGGGCAGATGACCCCCACCGACGTCGTGCGCGAGCTGGGCGTCGACGTGGCACTGCGCTGGGGCACCGGCTACGACAGCGCGGTCAGGTCCTTCGTCAACATCATCGCCACGCCCAAGGGCGGCACCCATGTCGCCGGCTTCGAGCAGGCCGTCGCCCGTACCTTCAACGAGGTCCTGCGCGCCAAGAAGCTGCTGCGTGTCGCCGAGGACGACATCGCCAAGGACGACGCGCTGGAGGGACTCACCGCGGTCGTCACCGTCCGGCTGGCCGAGCCCCAGTTCGAGGGGCAGACCAAGGAGGTCCTCGGCACGTCCGCGGCCCGCCGCATCGTGGCCAACGTCGTCTCCAAGGAACTCAAGGCGTTCCTGACCTCCACGAAGCGGGACGCCGCCGCGCAGGCCCGTGTCGTCATGGAGAAGGCCGTCGCCGCCGCGCGGACGCGGATCGCCGCGCGCCAGCACAAGGACGCGCAGCGCCGCAAGACGGCCCTCGAGTCCTCGTCCCTGCCGGCCAAGCTGGCCGACTGCCGCAGCGACGACGTCGACCGCAGCGAACTGTTCATCGTCGAGGGCGACTCCGCGCTCGGTACGGCCAAGCTGGCCCGTAATTCCGAGTTCCAGGCGCTGCTGCCGATCCGCGGCAAGATCCTCAACGTGCAGAAGTCGTCCGTCACCGACATGCTGAAGAACGCCGAGTGCGGGGCGATCATCCAGGTCATAGGGGCGGGATCGGGGCGGACCTTCGACATCGACACGGCGCGCTACGGCAAGATCATCATGATGACCGATGCCGATGTGGACGGCTCGCACATTCGTACGCTGCTGCTCACGCTGTTCCACCGGTACATGCGGCCCATGGTCGAGGCGGGCCGGGTGTTCGCGGCGGTGCCGCCGCTGCACCGCATCGAGCTGGTCCAGCCGAAGAAGGGCCAGGACAAGTACGTGTACACGTACTCGGACCGCGAACTGCGGGACCGGTTGCTGGAGTTCCAGAGCAAGAACATCCGATACAAGGACTCCATCCAGCGGTACAAGGGTCTCGGCGAGATGGACGCCGATCAGCTGGCCGAGACGACGATGGATCCGCGGCACCGGACCCTGCGGCGGATCAACCTCACCGACCTGGAGGCCGCGGAGACGGTCTTCGACCTGCTGATGGGCAACGACGTGGCACCGCGCAAGGAGTTCATCTCCAGTTCGGCGGCCACGTTGGACCGGTCGCGCATCGACGCGTGAGTGCCGCCCGGTGCCCGGTGGTTAGTTTCTGGTCGATGGGCCGGCGGGCCGGGGGCGGGTCCGCGCGCCCGCGGCGGGCGGTGGCGTCTCCACCCGTGGGTGGAGTCGAGCGCGGGTGAGGATCCACCCGCGCTCCACCCCTGCTCCGATCCGCCCGTCCGTGCTTCTCCGTAGCGTCGTAGGCGTGAACGGCACCTGCCGTTCCGTCCGCTTCTCTCGTTCACGGAGGCCGGGATGTCCGGTGACGTCGATGTTCTGCTGATCGCCGCCGCTGTGGTGCTGGTGGTCGTCCGCCAGTTCCGTACGCGTCGTGTGGACACGGACCGGCGCTGGTGGATCGTGCCGGTCGTCCTCGCCGTACTCGCGGTGCGCCAGCCGGGACTCGTCGACGCGCACCACCGTGTGGGATCCGTCGTGCTGCTCGTGGCCGAACTGCTCATCGGTCTGGCCGTCGGGGCCGGCTGGGCCTGGACCTCGCGGATATGGGCGGAGCCGGACGGCGGTGTGTGGAGCAGGAGCACCAAGGCCGGGGTGGTCGTGTGGGGCGTCGGCATAGCCCTGCGGGCCGGGCTCTTCGGGGTCGGGGCCGCGTTGGGCGTCCACCAGGACAGCTCGGCCCTGGTGCTGGCGCTGGCGGCGACTCTGCTGGTCCGTTCGGGAATCCTGGTCTGGAGGGCACAGGCGTCGCTGCCGGAGGGCGGTCGTGCCGCGGTGGTCGGTGGGGCCGTGGGCCGGCCCGCACGGAAGGAGCCCGTGTGACGGACAACGCGTGGACGCGGTGGCCCTCCCGGGAAGCGCTCGGCAGGACGGGGGCGTCCCGGCCCCGGCGAGCGTTCAGTTGGACGGTACGGGTGTCGGTTCTGGCCATGCTGTTGTGGGGCGCGCTGCGGGACGCCTCGGTGGGGGGCTGGGCACTCGGCGCGGCGGTGGCGGGCACGATCGCGGCGGCCGTGGCCGTCTGGGCGCTGTACCGCACGACCTTCGCGCACCGGCTGGTGCCGTCGCTGGCGCTCCTCGCGCTCCTCCTGGCCGCGGGGGTCGCGGCCCGGGCCACCGGGCTGACCGTGCCGGCTCTGGTGATCTGGTGCGGCTGTGCCGTGACGGCGCTGGAGCGGCTTCCCCTCGTCGCGGCCCTGCCTGTCGGCTCGCTCGCGCTGTCGGGGTATGCGGTGGTCAACGACGACGCACGGCTGACCACCGTCGCGACGACCGCAGGGCTCGCGCTCGCCGGGTATGTGCTGAGGCTGGACGCCGAGGCGCGGGGCCAGGCGCAGCGGCTGCTCGCGCAGGAGCGGGCGGCGCGGGTGGCGGAGGCGGAGTCGGCGGCGCTGGCGGAACGGGCCCGGATAGCGCGGGAGATCCACGACGTGCTGGCGCACAGTCTCTCGGCGCAGCTGGTGCACCTGGAGGCGGCCCGGTTGCTGATCGAGAGGGGGGCCGAGCGCGAGCGCATACTCGAGCGGGTCGTGGCGGCCCGGGGGATGGCCAGGGAAGGGCTGGCCGAGACGCGGCAGGCACTGTCCGCGCTGCGGGGCGAGGTGTCCCCGGTGGAGGAGTTCCTGGCCGAGCTCGTCACTCTGGAGGACGGGGCCGACATCACCGTCCTGGGGGAACGTCGCCCGCTGCCGGCCGAGGCGTCGCAGGCGGTGCGCAGGGTCGCCCAGGAAGCGTTGACCAACGTCCGCAAACACGCCCCGGGCGCCAGGGTGCACCTCAGGCTGGAGTACGCGCGGCGGCACGTGACGCTGGACGTGCGCGACACCGGGGGTCCGTCGGGTGAACTGAGCGGTACGGGCGGCGGGTACGGTCTGCTGGGCATGCGGGAACGGGCCGAGTTGCTGGGCGGTTCGCTGGAGGCCGGGCCGGGCGAGGAGGGGTTCGTGGTGACGTTGAAGGTGCCGGTATGACGTCGGAGGAGGACGGGAAGCCGGTGCGGGTCGTCGTCGCGGACGACCAGACGGTGGTGCGCGAGGGCATCGTGATGCTGCTCGGACTGCTGCCGGGATTGGACGTCGTGGGCGCGGCCGGTGACGGGGAGGAGGCCGTGCGGCTCGTCGGGGAACTGGCACCTGACGTGGTGCTGATGGACCTGCGCATGCCCCGCTGCGACGGGGTGGAGGCGACGCGGCGCGTCCGGGCCGAGTACCCGGGCACCCAGGTCGTCGTGCTGACCACGTTCGGGGACGACGAGTCACTGTTCCCGGCGCTCAGGGCGGGTGCGCGGGGCTATCTGACCAAGGACGCGGGGGGCGACGAGATCGTGCGGGCGGTGCGCAACGTGGTCTCCGGACAGGCCGGCCTCGCCCCGAGCATCCAGCGCCGACTGCTGGAGCGGCTGGACCGGCCCGAGACGGTCGTGACGTCCCCCGAGGAGGCACCGGACGGGCTCACCGTGCGGGAGGCGGAGGTCCTGGTGCTGATCGCGGAGGGGCTCAGCAACCAGGAGATCGCCCGGCGGCTGCACGTCTCCACCGCCACGGTGAAGACCCACATCAACAACATGTTCGCCAAGACGGGGCTCAAGGGCCGTGCGCAGGCGGTGCGTTACGCCTTCCGGAAGGGATTGGTGAGACCTGTCGAATGAATCACCTGATGGGGTGAAGACCTGAGGGAAGAAGAGTCGGGGAACCTCCTGGTCTGTCCATCCTTGGGCTATGCAGTCACGCAATGACCGTTCCCCTGTCGTCGGGGGTACCGCCGAGGACCTCCCGGAGAACCACGCACCCCGTGATCCGGTTCCCCCGGGCGGGGGGCGCGAGCCGGCCGCCGGATACGACGATCCCTGGTACGACGCGCTCGCCGCCGGCTGGGGCGAGGCGGACGGTGCGGGCCTTACCGCGCGGGCGGTTCCGGCGCCTCGGCGGGAGTGTGAGCGGGGGGTGGCCGAGGTCTATCTGGAAGTACGGTCCAGCGCCGCCTTCCAGGAGGTGCGCCGTCGGTACCGCAGGTTCGTGATCCCGGGGGCGGTCGTCTTCCTCACCTGGTACGTGGGCTATGTCGTGGCCGCGACGTCCGCGCCGGGACTGATGGCGCGGCCGGTGGCGGGCGCGGTGAACGTGGCGATGCTGGCGGGGCTCGGGCAGTTCCTCAGCACGTTCCTGCTCACCTGGGCCTACGCGCGGCACGCCCGGCTGCGCCGGGACCGAGCGGCCCTGGATCTGCGCTGGAGCACACAGGAGTTGACGCGGAGCAGTGGGGGTGGGCGGCGGTGACGGGGCATCACCAGTCGCTGTCTCTGGCGCTGTTCAGCGGATTCGTGGCGGTGACGCTGGCCATCACCACATGGGTGAGCCGCAACCGGCACGGCTCGGCCGAGGAGTTCTACGCGGGCGGGCGGCTGTTCTCACCGATGGAGAACGGTTTCGCCCTCTCGGGCGACTACCTCTCCGCCGCCTCCTTCCTCGGCGTCACCGGGCTCATCGCGCTGTTCGGGTACGACGGACTGCTGTACGTGGTGGGCTTCCTCGTCGCCTGGCTCGTGGTGCTGTTCTTCGTCGCCGAACTGGTGCGCAACTGCGGACGGTTCACGCTGGCCGACGTCGTGGCGGCGCGCATGCGGGAGCGGCCGGTGCGCATCGCCGCGGGCACCTCGTCGGTGACGGTCTCGGTGCTGTATCTCGTGGCGCAGATGGTGGGGGCGGGCAGCCTGGTGGCGCTGCTGCTCGGCGGCACCGGCGAGGCGGCGCGGTCCTGGACGGTGATCGGGGTCGGCGCGCTCATGGTGGTCTACGTGTCGTTCGGCGGCATGCGGGCCACCACATGGATCCAGATCGTCAAGTCGGTGCTGATGCTCGGCGGGACGGTCGTGCTGACGGTGTTGGTGCTGGTCAGGTTCCACGGGAACGTCGACGACCTGCTGCGCACCGCCATGGACCGCAGCGGGCACGGGGCGGCCTTCCTCGCGCCAGGGCTGAAGTACGGCGGCGGCTGGACCGCGCGGGCGGACCTCGTCAGCCTGGGGCTGGCGCTGGTCCTGGGCACGGCGGGCCTGCCGCACATCCTGTCGCGCTTCTTCACCGTGCCGACGGCCCGGGCCGCACGCCGCTCGGTGGTGTGGTCGGTGGGGCTGATCGGCGGCTTCTACCTGATGACGATCGTGCTCGGCTTCGGGGCCGCGGCACTGGTCGGGCCCGAGGCACTGCGAAAGTCCGACGCCTCCGGCAACACCGCTGTGCCCCTGCTCGCGCTCGACCTGGGCGGCGGCCCCGACACCACCGGTGGGACGGTGCTGTTCGCGGTGGTCGCCGCCGTCGCCTTCGCCACGATCCTCGCGGTGGTCGCCGGCATCACCCTGGCCTCGTCGGCCTCCGTGGCCCACGACCTTTACGCGGCCCTGCGCCGGACCGGGGGACGGCAGCGCGGGGAGGTCGGCGTGGCGCGGGTCGCGGCGGTCGGCGTCGGCGTCGTCGCGATCGCGCTCGGACTGCTCGCGCGCGACCTCAACGTGGCCTTCCTGGTGGGACTCGCCTTCGCGGTCTCCGCCTCCGCGAACCTGCCGGTGCTGATGTACACGCTGTTCTGGCGCGGCTTCACCACGCGTGGCGCGGTCTGGGCGGTCTACGGCGGCCTGATTCCCGCGCTGCTCCTGGTGCTGTTGTCCCCGGTGGTCTCCGGCAGTCCCGACTCGCTGTTCCCCGGCGTCGACCTTCAGTACTTCCCGCTGCGCAATCCCGGGATCGTCTCCATCCCGCTCGGCTTCCTGGCCGGCTGGCTGGGCACGGTCGTCTCGGCGGAACCCCCGGACGAGGCCAGGCACGCCGAGACCGAGGTCCGCTCGCTCACCGGCGCCGGCGCGGTGTGAACCGACCGGGAGCCGCGACCGCGGGGCGCCGGTCGGCCCCCGGGTCGTCGCTCCGGCGCCCCCGGCCGGCACCCGCCCGGGCCCGCCGCGACGCCCGAGCTCCGCCCGTCACGGCGCCACCCACGCGTACCGGTGCTCCGGGCGCCCGGTGTCGCCGTACTTCAGGGACAGGCTGAGCCGGCCCGCCTGCTCCAGGTGGCGCAGATAGCGCTGGGCGGTGGAGCGGCTCAGGCCCGTCTCGGCGGCCACCTCGTGGGCCGACAGAGGGTGCCCGGCACGGTGCAGCACCGCGCAGATGAGGTCGGTGGTCGGCTCCGAGTGGCCGCTGGGCAGCCCCGGGGCGGACGGCGCGGGCCCCGTCCGCAGCGCGCCGAAGATCCGGTCCACCTGCTCCTGTCCCGCCGGGCCGTGGCCGCCGACCCGCTCCACCGTGCGGCGCAGGGCGGCGTACGACTCGAGGCGGCCCCGCAGCGCGGCGAAGGTGAACGGTTTCACCAGGTAGTGCAGCGCGCCGAGCCGCATGGCCGCCCGCACGGTGGCCACATCACTGGCCGCCGTGATCATGATGACATCGCTGCCATGGCCGTGTTCGCGCATGCTGTGCACCACTTCCAGCCCCGTACGGTCGGGCAGGTAGTGGTCGAGCAGCACCAGGTCGACGGAGGAACGCGCCACGGCGGCCAGCGCCTGCGCACCGCTGTGCGCGTGGGCGGACACCCGGAAGCCGGGAACCTTCGCCACGTACTTGGCGTTTATCTCGGCGACACGGAAGTCGTCGTCCACCACCAGGACGTCAATCATCGGGCCTCTCCCTCAAGGCCGACGGGCGCGGTACCCGTTTGTTTTCGGCCTCCTGGTTGTAGCGCGAGCAAAACGAGCACAACAGGCTGTCGCAGGCAAAAGAACGTACAGGTCGCAGAAGACTGCTGTCGTGGCCCTCGTCACACCTACCGTTCCCGGCCATGAGCGCAGACTTCAGCCCCGCCATCGAACTGCGGGGCGCCGGCAAGACCTTCAAGACCCCCTCGGGGGGTCTGCACACCGCCGTCCGGGGGCTCGACCTCACCATCGGGCAGGGCGAGTTCGTGGCCGTCGTCGGCCCCACCGGCTGCGGCAAGTCGACCACGCTGACCCTCGTCAGCGGCCTGGAGGAGCCCACCGAGGGCGAGGTCCTCGTTTCCGGCCGGCCGGTGCGGGGAGTCGGCGACAAGGTCGGCTTCGTCTTCCAGCAGGACGCCACCTTCCCCTGGCGCACGGTCCTGTCCAACGTCATGGCGGGCCCCCGCTTCCGCGGCGTGCCCAAGGCGGAGGCGCGCGAGAAGGCGCGCGCCTGGCTGGACCGGGTCGGCCTCGGAGCCTTCGAGGACCGCTACCCGCACCAGCTCTCCGGCGGCCAGCGCAAGCGCGTCGCGCTCGCCGCGACCTTCGTCAACGACCCCGAGATCCTGCTCATGGACGAGCCGTTCTCCGCGCTCGACGTGCAGACCAGGGCGCTGATGTCGGACGAGCTGCTGGAGCTGTGGAGCGGCACCCGGGCCTCCGTCGTCTTCGTCACCCACGACCTGGAGGAGTCCATCGCCCTGGCCGACAAGGTCGTCGTCATGACGGCCGGCCCCGCCACCGTGAAGCGGGTCTACGACATCGACCTGCCACGGCCCCGCAAGGTCGAGGAGGTACGTCTGCAACCCCGGTTCGTCGAGATCTACCGCGAGATCTGGGAGTCCCTCGGCGAAGAGGTCCGCATCACCCGTGAGAGGGGTGTCGCCGATGTCGCCTGAAGTCCTCCCCGAGACCGCGGTCGCCGTGACGGCGGCCGAGAAGACCGGCGCCGACCGTTCCCCGGCCCGCGCCCGTGCCGCGCGCCGGCGCAGACTGGTGGTCAACGCCGCCCGCGCCCTGGTTCTCGTCCTCGTGCTCGGCCTGTGGGAGCTGCTCTCCCGCACCGAGGTCATAGATCCGTTCAACTTCTCGATGCCGTCGAAGATCTGGGACCAGATCTGGACCTGGATCACCCACGGCACGGCGCTCGGCTCGCTCGGCGAGCAGATCTGGTACACGCTCCAGGAGGCGCTGCTCGGCTGGGTGTTCGGCGTCGTCGCCGGTGTCGTCCTCGGTATCGCCCTGGGCCGGATCGCCTTCCTCGCCGACATCCTCGGCCCCTACATCAAGATCCTCAACTCGATCCCCAGGATCGTCCTCGCGCCGATCTTCGTCATCTGGTTCGGGCTCGGGCCCGCGTCCAAGATCGCCTCGGCCGTGGTCCTCGTCTTCTTCCCCGTCTTCTTCAACGCCTTCCAGGGCGCCCGCGAGGTCGACCGCAACCTGGTCTCCAACGCCCGCATCCTCGGGGCGAGCGACCGCCGGGTGACCTTCCAGGTCGTCATCCCGTCGGCCACCTCATGGATCTTCACCAGCCTCCACGTCAGCTTCGGCTTCGCCCTCATCGGCGCGATCGTCGGCGAGTACATCGGCGCCACCAAGGGCATCGGCCTGCTCGTCGCGCAGTCCCAGGGCACGTTCAACGCGGCCGGTGTGTACGCCGCCATGGTGATCCTGGCCGCGGTCGCCCTCGTCGCCGAGGGGCTGCTCACCTTCGCCGAGCGCCGCATCTTCCGCTGGAAGCCGTCCGAGAGCGGCCGCTGACCGGACCGAGGCACCCCGCCACGCCCCGGCCGCCCGGCCCACGGCGCCCCCGCCGCTCCTGGCCTCCCGGCTCACGACGCCCCGCCCCCCGACCGGCCTCTCCGCTCCACCCCACGAAGGACGTGAACCACCATGCGCAAGAACAGCACCGCCAGACACGCCGCCCTCGCCGCCGCCGCCCTGCTCGCCCTCACCTCGCTCACCGCCTGCGCCGACGACGCCTCCAGCACGGCCGCCTCCGGCTCCGGCGGCAAGGGTGACGGCAAGGGCGTGAAGGTCAAGATCATGGTCGGTGGCCTGGACAAGGTCATCTACATGCCCGCGATACTCACCCAGCGGCTCGGCTACTTCGACGCCGAGGGCCTCGACGTCGAACTGCTGAGCGAGCCGGCCGGTGTGCAGGCCGAGACCGCGCTCGTCTCGGGACAGGTGCAGGGCGCCGTCGGCTTCTACGACCACACCCTCGACCTGCAGACCAAGGGCAAGCATGTGGAGTCCGTCGTGCAGTTCTCCCAGGCGCCCGGCGAGGTCGAGGTCGTCTCCAAGAAGCACGCCGACGACATCACCTCGCCCAAGGACTTCAAGGGCCGCAAGCTGGGCATCACCGGCCTCGGCTCCTCGACGGACTTCCTCAGCAAGTACCTCGCGGTCAAGAACGGCGTGAAGGTGAGCGACTTCAGCCCCGTGGCCGTCGGCGCGGGCCCCACGTTCATCTCCGCCCTCCAGAAGGGGTCGATCGACGCCGGGATGACCACGGACCCGACCGTGGCGCAGATCCTGAGCAAGGACATCGGCAAGGTGCTCATCGACATGCGCACCCCGCAGGGCTCCCAGGAGGCGCTCGGCGGCCCGTACCCGTCGTCGAGCCTCTACATGCAGACCGAGTGGGTCGACAGCCACAAGGACACCGTCCAGAAGCTGGCCGACGCCTTCGTGAAGACCTTGAAGTGGATGTCCACGCACAGCGCCGCGCAGATCGCGGACAAGATGCCCGCCGACTACTCCCAGGGCGACAAGAAGCTCTACACGGACGCGATCGACAGCACGCTGCCGATGTTCACCAAGGACGGCGTGATGCCCGCGGACGGTCCGGCCACCGTGGAGCGGGTCCTCAAGGCGTTCAACCCCAACATCAAGAACGCGAAGATCGACCTGAGCAAGACATACACCACGGAGTTCGTGAAGAAGGCCACCGGCTGACCGATCGGCTGAGCGGTCATCGAGGGGGCTCCCGCAGCAGGGAGCCCCCAGGTGCGCGCTGCGGGCGCACCGGGTCGCCGACGCCGACGGCCGGACCGGTGGCCGGGCCCCGTGACGGCTCCTCGGCGAGCGCCTCGGGCAGGACGACCGTGAACTCCGCGCCACCGCCGTCCGCCTCGCCCACGCGCACGCTCCCGCCCTGCCGGTCGGCCAGGCGGTGCACCAGGGAGAGCCCGATCCCGCGCTTGCCGTGGGCCGGCGGCTGCTTGGTGGACCAGCCGTCGGTGAAGATCAGCTCCCGCCGGTCCGCCGGGATGCCCGGACCCGTGTCGCGCACCCGCAGCACCGCCGTCCGCCCCTCGGCGCGCAGTTCGACCTCCACGCGCGCGTGCGCTGTCCCGCCGACGGCGTCCAGGGCGTTGTCCACCAGGTTGCCGAGAACGGTGACCAGCCCCCTGGGGTCGATCAGCCGGTCCGGCAGCAGGGTCCGGTCCGAGACCCACAGGGCCACCCCGCGCTCGGCCGCGACGGTCGACTTGCCGACCAGCAGCGCCGCGAGGAGCGGGTCGTGGACCTTCTCGGTCACCTGCTCCGCCGTGACCCGGTGGTCCCCGACGACTTCTCCGATGAACTCCACCGCGTCCTCGTACATCTCCAGTTCGAGCAGTCCCAGGAGGGTGTGCATCCGGTTGGCGTGCTCGTGGTCCTGGGCGCGCAGGGCGTCGATGAGGCCGCGCGTGGAGTCCAGTTCGCGCCCGATCCGCTCCAGCTCGGTGCGGTCGCGCAGGGTGGCGACGGCGCCGCCGTCGTCGGTGGGCATGCGGTTGGCGACCAGCACCCGGGGCCCGCGCACCGTCAGCAGATCGGTGCCGGTGACCCGTCCGGCCAGCACGTCCGTGGTGCGTCCGGAGCCGAGCGCCTCGTCGAGGGGGCGGCCGACAGCCTCCTCGCCGATGCCGAGCAGCCGCCGCGCCTCGTCGTTGAGCAGCCGGACGCGTCCGGTGCGATCCAGGGCGACGACGCCTTCCTTGATGCCGTGCAGCATCGCCTCGCGTTCCGACAGCAGGGCGGAGATGTCGGAGAACGCCAGGTCACGAGTCTGCCGTTGGACCCGCCGGGAGATCAGGTACGCCGCCAGCGCGCCGATCGCCAGAGCCGCGCCGGCGTACGCGAACAGTCCGGGTATCGCGTGCACGAGCTTGGCGCGGACGCTGTTGTACTCGATGCCCACCGAGACGGCGCCGATGATCCTCCCGTCGCTGTCCCGCAGGGGCACCTTGCCGCGGGCCGAGCGGCCCAGCGTGCCGCGGTCGATCCCCATGACCTCCTCGCCCGCCAGGGCCCTGCTGGGATCGGTCGACACGACCCCGCCGATCCGTGCGGGGTCCGTGTGCGACCAGCGCACCCCGCGCAGGTTCATCACCACCACGTACTCCGCCCCGCTGGCCCGGCGGATGCGTTCCGCCTCCCGCTGGACCGGCCCGTCGGGCGTCGGCCGGGAGGTGCGGAAGTCCTCGGCGATCTGCGGCTGGGCGGCGGTGGTCTGGGCGATCGCGAGGGCGCGGCGCATCGCCTGGGCGTCGAGCTGCTGCCCGAGCGGGGCGAGGAACAGCCCGGTCGCGAGGACGGCGACGCCCGCGGCGATCGTCACCTGCATCAGCAGGACCTGCGAGAACATGCGCCGTGGCAGGCCGAGGCGCAGCCGGCGAACGGGAGTGCGGGGGCTCATGGGTACGACGGTACGAGGCGCGAGCGCCGTGGCCCAGGGAGTGAGGCGGGGAAACGTGCGCCGCCCAGGGAGTGAGGCGGGGGAAGCGTGTGCCGTGGCTGTGTCAGTGCCGACCGGTTCCCGAGGTCGTCGCCGGGTGCAGTTCGCGTACGGCCTCGACGTCCATCCGCGCCGGGGAGCCGAGGACCGAGCCGCAGCTCTCCGGCCGGGGCGGCGAGGAGGCGCCCTGTACCACCGTGACGCGCCAGAGCCGGCCGTCCGCGTGGGCGACGGTGACCTCCCAGTGGGGTGCCGCGCCCTCGGTACGGGTCACGGTGAGCGCGTCCGCCGCGTGGATGCCGGTGTGCGCGCGGACGGCGAGCTCGGCGGCCTGCGCGGGCCGCTCCCAGGCCGAGCCGCCGCGGCACCCCTCCAGCACGATCCGCCCCTCGCGCACACCCCGGAGCGCGTCGCGGACCAGCGGCGCCGAGGCGCGCCCGTACGCGTAGCCGTACGGAAGCACGAGCACGGTGGGGGCGAAGCGGTGCCCGCCCAGGTGGGTGACCTCCCAGGTGCCCGGCACACCGGCGGCGGCCAGTTCGGTGGCGAGGGGCCGGCCGAGGAGGGCGCAGCAGCGGTCGCGCTTGCCGTTGGTGCACACAAGGGCCAGCGGGTCACCGGTGTGCGGGCGGCCCGCCAGGGCGCTGTCGAAGGTGTGCGGGTGGCCCGCGCCGAGCGCCGCGAAGTCGAGGTCGAGCAGGTGGGCGGGGTCGGTGACGGTGGCGCCGTGCAGCCAGGTGCGGCCGGGGACGGTGTGGGCCGCGTACACCTGCCGCACGGCGGGCGCGCCCGTCTCGTCGGCGCCGGCCGGTGGACCCGGGTCCGGGTCGGCGTGGCGGCCGGGGCGGCGGATCAGGGCGACGCGCACGCCCGTGTCCTTCGCGGCGGCCTCCAGAGCGCGGCCGAGCCCCTGGTCCAGTTGGCTCGAGGTGAGGGCCTTGACGCCCCAGGGGCCGGGCTGTTCGAGGAGCAGCCAGGTCCGCGCGGTGGCGGAGGTGCCGGCGAGGGGCTCGTCCAGGGCCTGGGACGCGGTGGTGCACGTACTCACAGAGGTGAGCCTAACCTGAGTTCACCGTGCGTGCCGTGTGGGGTCGGGGGCGGCCGGGGCCGCGCCTCTTCGCCCCCGGGTTGTCCCGCCCATGAGCTCGGGGTTCGGGTGGTCGTTGAGTGCGGAGGCGTCCTGGGTGGTTGCGCGCGCCCACGCGGCGGAGCCGCATGTCGACACAGCCCCCGCGCCCTTATGGGGCGCCCGGTTCCGGTGGGGCGCCCCCTGCCCCGCTCACGCGTCCGGGATCTGGGCCTTCGCGCGCAGCAGCGTGTCGCGCGTGATGACCACGATGCGTTCGTAGTCCGCGCGGGACGCGTCCGGGGGCAGTTCGGCGTCGAGTTGCGCTGTTGCCTCGGTGCCGATGACGGCGAAGTTCCCGTCAGTCAGCTCGAAGATGTCGGGGCAGCTCTGGCCGGTCGCGCTGCCGCGCTCCCGGGGCGAGGCGCCGATTCGACGCACGATCTTCAAGTCCGTTCCTAGCCTGGTGAGGGGGCGGGCCGCCCACGGATGCCCGGGACGCCTGCGGCACGGAGGCCGCATAGAAAGAGCAGCTCGCAGCAGGTTTGACCCCGGCAAGCTGCGGGTAGAATAGCGCCCCTCGATGCACGCGTCTCCACGCGGACGCCTGAGGTTGACGAGAAGCAACCCACGTCACTCGGACGGCGGTTCACCCACCACCCACCACTCCTCGTGCTCCCCGTCGTCCTGTTCGGCGACCAGCGACTCCATGTCGCGCACCAGGGCGTCCATCATCCTGCCGAGCCGCGCCTCCTCCGACCACGCGGGCAGGCTGTCGCGGTGCCTGCGCGTCGCCTGCCAGTACTCCCGGAAGACCGCGTTGCGGCACATCATCCGGACGTGGCCGTAGAGCTCGGCCAGGCTCAGCGCCCCGATGCGGTGGAAGTACAGCGCGTTGACGTACAGGGCGTTGGCGAACAGGTACTGGCGCTGCCGTTCCGGCGGGACCTCGTCGTCGTAGGTGTCCAGGACGGCGGCGAGCGCGGGGTCGTCCATGGCCTTGCACAGCAGGTCGAAGTGGAGCCGGTGCTGTTCCACGAGCGCCGCACGCCGTCGTTTCCGCCCGTACCGGCCCGTGACGGCGCGGCCGGCCGAGGCCAGCCTTTCTCTGGTCGCGGATCGGAACCTCCGTATCGGCGAGGTCTGTGCGGTCATATGAGCAACCCCCGTTTTCAGGCGGCCGTGCGCCGGCCGTCGGATGCGGGAGGGCTGACGGGGACCGGCGAGCGGTGGGCGACGCTTGCCGTCTCCAGGGTGCATAGAGGCACTGATCGGCGGGGAGGCGGAAACAAGGCGCACGGGGGGAAGCGAGGGTCGCACGGACCGGCGCCGAGCGGAACGTCTGCCCTGCGCGCGCCGCGGACCACCGTGCGCCCCGGGGCGTGCCGAGGGGCTCGTATCCTGGTGCGGCAGCGCAGTTCTCGCGCGTCTCCCGGAGCGTTCCGGGCCGCGCATCGGCACGGAGGGGTCGCACGGTGGACCACAGCCCGGTGAAGCGGAGCCGGAGTCGGCGGCAGGTACCGGTCGTGATCCTCGCCGGGTTCCTCGGCTCCGGCAAGACCACACTGCTCAACCACCTTCTGCACCACAGCGGGGGCAGCCGCATCGGCGCCGTCGTCAACGACTTCGGCGCCGTCGAGATCGACGCCATGGCCGTGGCCGGGGCGCTCGGCGACTCCACCGTCTCGCTCGGCAACGGCTGCCTGTGCTGCGCCGTCGACGCCGGTGAACTCGACGTCTACCTGGCGCGGCTGACCCGCCCCTCGGTCGGCGTCGACGTGATCGTGATCGAGGCCAGCGGGCTCGCCGAGCCGCAGGAACTGGTCAGGATGGTGCTCGCCGGGGAGAATTCCGACGTCGTCTACGGCGGACTCGTCGAGGTGGTCGACGCCGCCGAGTTCGACGCCACACGTGTCCGGCACCCCGAGCTCGACCGGCACCTCGCCCTCGCCGACCTGGTCGTCGTCAACAAGCTCGACCGGGCCGCCGACGGGACGCGGGTGCTGGAGACCGTGCGGTCGCTCACCGACCGGGCCGCCGTGGTCCCCGCGTCGTACGGGCGCGTCGGCCCGGAGTTCCTCTTCGACTGCCGGCCCTCCGAGGAGCGGATCGGGCAGCTCTCCTTCGACGACCTCCCCAGGGAGGACGACGACCACGCCACGCATCTCCACTCCGGCTACGACAGCCTGTCGTTCGTCTCCGAGGTGCCGCTCGACCCGCGTCGGCTGCTGGCCTTCCTCGACAGCCGGCCCGAGGGCTTGTACCGCATCAAGGGGTACGTCGACTTCGGCGCCCACGACCGCCGCAACCGCTATGCCGTGCACGCTGTCGGACGGTTCCTGCGCTTCACCCCGGAACCCTGGCCGGAACCCTGGCCAGACTCCGGGCCGGAGTCCGGGACGGGGACCGGGGCACGGCTGACCCGGCTCGTGCTGATCGGCACCGGCCTCGACGCCCCCGCACTGCGCAAAGAGTTGCAGGCGTGCGAGGACGGCTCCGCACACGTCGACGAGCACGCCCTGTGGGGCGTCCTGCGCTACGTGCCCGACCCGGAGGACGCCCCGGACATCCCGAACGGCCCGGAAGCTCGGGACCCGGACGCCCGGGACCCGGACGCGGCCCCGGGCCCCGTGTAGTCAGCCTGTCGCTGTCGGGCCGGTCAGGCCGGTCCCGCCACCACCGCCACCGTCTTCGCCAGGGACACGCCCGAGCCGTCGCGGCGCGGGTCGATCTCCGGCAGCTCGGCCGGTGCGCCGTTCTTCTGGGCCGCCCGCGCCGGGACCGGGCCCGCCCAGGCGAAGGACAGGCAGTCCTCGCCCTTCAGGAACCGCTGACAGCGCACCCCGCCCGTCGCCCGCCCCTTGCGCGGGTACTGGTCGAACGGCGTGGCCTTGGCCGTCGTCTGCACGGAGTCGTCGAGCGTGCCGCGTGAGCCGGCGACCGTGAAGACCACCGCGTCGACGGCAGGGTCCACCGCCGTGAACGAGATGACCTTGGCGCCCTGCGTGAGCTTGATGCCCGCCACGCCGCCGGCCGGGCGGCCCTGCGGGCGCACCTGGGATGCCTGGTAGCGCAGGAGCTGGGCGTCGTCCGTGATGAAGACCAGATCCTCCTCGCCCGTACGCAGCTCGGCCCCGCCGACGATCCGGTCGCCCTCCTTGAGGGTGATGACCTCCAGCTCCTCCTTGCTGGAGGGGTAGTCGGGCACCACCCGCTTGACGACACCCTGTTCGGTGCCGAGGGCCAGACCGGGGGAGGACTCGTCGAGCGTCGTCAGGCACACCACCGTCTCGTCCGCGTCCAGGGAGACGAACTCGGCCAGCGGGGCGCCGCCCGACAGGTTGGGCGTGCCGGTCTGCTCCGGCAGCTGCGGCAGATCGACCACGTTGACCCGCAGCAGCCGGCCGGCCGAGGTGACCACGCCGACCTCGCCGCGGGCCGTCGCCGGGACCGCGGAGACGATCAGGTCGTGCTTGACGCGCCGGCCCGTGCCGTCGTCCTCGAACGGGTTCGCGTCCGCCGTCCGCGCCAGCAGCCCTGTCGAGGACAGCAGCACCCGGCACGGGTCGTCCGCCACCTGCAGCGGCACGGCGGCCGGCGCCCCCGAGGACTCCAGCAGGACCGTCCGCCGGTCGGTGCCGAACTTCTTCGACACGGCGGCCAGTTCGGTGGAGACCAGCTTGCGCAGCTCCGCGTCGGAGTCCAGGATCCGGGTCAGCTCCTCGATCTCGGCGTTGAGCCGCTCCTTCTCCGACTCCAGCTCGATCCGGTCGAACCTGGTCAGCCGGCGCAGCGGCGTGTCCAGGATGTACTGGGTCTGCACGTCCGACAGCCCGAACCGCTCGATCAGGCGCTCCTTGGCCTGCGCGGAGTTCTCGCTGGAGCGGATCAGGCGGATCACTTCGTCGATGTCGATCAGGGCGGTGAGCAGGCCCTCGACCAGGTGGAGGCGGTCGCGCCGCTTGCCGCGCCGGAACTCGCTGCGCCGCCGCACCACGTTGAACCGGTGGTCGAGGTAGACCTCCAGCAGTTCCTTGAGCCCCAGTGTCAGCGGCTGACCGTCGACGAGGGCCACGTTGTTGACGCCGAAGGACTCCTCCATGGCGGTCAGCTTGTAGAGCTGTTCCAGGACCGCCTCCGGCACGAAGCCGTTCTTGATCTCGATGACCAGGCGCAGGCCGTGCTCGCGGTCGGTGAGGTCCTTGACGTCGGCGATGCCCTGGATCTTCTTGGCGCCGACCAGGTCCTTGATCTTCGAGATGACCTTCTCCGGGCCGACCGCGAACGGCAGTTCGGTGACGACGAGGCCCTTGCGGCGGGCCGTCACGGTCTCGATCTCCACCGTGGCGCGGATCTTGAAGGTGCCGCGGCCCGTCGCGTACGCGTCCCTGATGCCGGACAGCCCGACGATCCGGCCGCCGGTCGGCAGGTCAGGACCCGGGACGTACTTCATCAGGGCGTCCAGGTCCGCGCTCGGATACCGGATCAGATGCCGGGCGGCGGCGATCACTTCGCGCAGGTTGTGCGGCGGCATGTTCGTCGCCATGCCGACGGCGATCCCGGACGCGCCGTTGACCAGCAGGTTCGGGAAGGCGGCGGGGAGCGCCACCGGTTCCTGCTCCTGGCCGTCGTAGTTCGGCCCGAAGTCGACGGTGTCCTCCTCGATGGACTCCGTCATCAGGCTCGTCGCCTCGGCCATCCGGGACTCGGTGTACCGCATGGCGGCCGGCGGGTCGTCGTTGCCCAGCGAGCCGAAGTTGCCGTGGCCGTCGACCAGCGGGACGCGCATCGAGAACGGCTGCGCCATGCGGACCAGGGCGTCGTAGATCGACGCGTCGCCGTGCGGGTGCAGCTTGCCCATGACTTCCCCGACGACACGGGCGCACTTGACGTAGCCGCGGTCGGGGCGCAGCCCCATCTCGTTCATCTGGTAGACGATGCGGCGGTGCACCGGCTTGAGGCCGTCCCGGGCGTCGGGGAGGGCGCGGGAATAGATGACCGAGTACGCGTACTCGAGGAAGGAGCCCTGCATCTCGTCGACGACGTCGATGTCGAGGATCCGCTCCTCGTACGAGTCGTCGGGCGGCGGGGTCTTGGTGCTGCGGCGGGCCATCGCTGCCGGCTCCTTGCGTGGGCGTGGGCGGGTTCTGTGCGGACCATTGTGGACCGGGGGACCGACAACGTGTCGCGGGACCCGGTCCGGAGGGCCGAAGGCCCGCCCCGGGGTGTCCGCTTCGGCCCGGGGCGCCGTGCTCCCCGGAGGGATCCCGCCCCCACCGCCCCTGCCCTTCCCGTCCCCGGGAGCCGCGTCCCCGGACCCCCGGGGCGCGTGGTCCGCCGACCGCCGGTGGGGGCTTGTCGCGCGGTTCCCCGCGCCCCTTGGGAGGGCGCATACAGTGGCAGGATTGGCAGGAACTCCGCGGTTGGTCACAGCCGCTTCTCGTAGGTGAAGGGACGTACATGCCCATGGGTCACACGGCCACCGCCGAGGCAGGCTCCGGCGGCCTGACAGCGACCGAGCACCGTTTGGCCAACGGTCTGCGCGTGGTGCTCTCCGAGGACCACCTGACCCCGGTCGCGGCGGTGTGCCTCTGGTACGACGTCGGCTCGCGACACGAGGTCGAGGGGCGCACCGGACTGGCCCACCTCTTCGAGCACCTGATGTTCCAGGGCTCCGGCCAGGTGAAGGGCAACGGCCACTTCGAACTGGTGCAGGGCGCCGGCGGCTCCCTCAACGGCACCACGAGCTTCGAACGCACCAACTACTTCGAGACCATGCCCGCCCACCAGTTGGAGCTCGCCCTCTGGCTGGAGGCCGACCGCATGGGCTCCCTGCTGGCCGCCCTGGACGAGGAGTCCATGGAGAACCAGCGCGACGTCGTCAAGAACGAGCGCCGCCAGCGCTACGACAACGTCCCCTACGGCACCGCGTTCGAGAAGCTGACCGCGCTCGCCTACCCCGAGGGCCACCCCTACCACCACACCCCGATCGGCTCCATGGCGGACCTGGACGCGGCCACTCTGGAGGACGCCCGCGCGTTCTTCCGGACGTACTACGCGCCGAACAACGCCGTCCTGTCGATCGTCGGCGACATCGATCCGGAGCAGACGCTCGCCTGGGTCGAGAAGTACTTCGGCTCCATCGCCTCGCACGACGGCAAGCCCGCCCCGCGCGACGGTTCGCTGCCCGACGTCATCGGGGAGCAGCTCCGCGAGGTCGTCGAGGAGGAGGTCCCCGCGCGTGCGCTGATGGCCGCCTACCGCCTCCCGGAGGACGGCACGCGCGCGGCGGACGCCGCCGACCTGGCCCTGACCGTGCTCGGCGGCGGCGAGTCCTCCCGGCTCTACAACCGCCTGGTCCGCCGCGACCGCACCGCCGTCGCCGCCGGCTTCGGTCTGCTCCGGCTGGCCGGGGCGCCCTCGCTGGGCTGGCTGGACGTGAAGACCTCCGGCGACGTCGAGGTGCCCGTCATCGAGGCGGCCGTCGACGAGGAGCTCGCCCGGTTCGCCGAGGAGGGCCCGACGGCCGAGGAGATGGAGCGCGCCCAGGCGCAGCTGGAGCGCGAGTGGCTGGACCGGCTCGGCACGGTCGCCGGCCGCGCCGACGAACTGTGCCGGTACGCCGTCCTGTTCGGCGACCCGCAGCTCGCCCTGACCGCCGTCCGGCGCGTTCTGGAGGTCACCCCCGAGGAGGTCCGCGACATCGCCCGGGCCCGGCTGCGGCCCGACAACCGCGCGGTGCTCGTCTACGAGCCGGTCGCGCCGACGGACTCCGAGGAGCCCGAAGGCACAGAAGCCGCCGAAGTCACCGACGAGAACGAGGAGTCGGCGAAGTGACCGAGCTCGCGACCATGGAATTCCACCCGCAGCCCTCGGCCGGCGAGGCCAAGCCCTGGGCGTTCCCCGCGCCCGAACGCGGCACCCTGGACAACGGCCTGACGCTGCTGCGCTGCCACCGCCCGGGCCAGCAGGTCGTCGCCGTCGAGGTGCTCCTCGACGCGCCCCTGGAGGCCGAGCCGCAAGGGCAGGAGGGCGTCGCCACCCTCATGGCGCGCGCCTTCTCCGAGGGCACCGACAAGCACTCCGCCGAGGACTTCGCCGCCGAGCTGGAGCGCTGCGGCGCCACTCTCGACGCGCACGCCGACCACCCCGGCGTACGGCTCTCCCTGGAGGTGCCCGTCTCGCGGCTCGCCAAGGCGCTCGGTCTGCTCGCCGACGCGCTGCGCGCCCCCGCGTTCGACGACGGCGAGATCGAGCGCCTGGTGCGCAACCGGCTCGACGAGATCCCGCACGAGACCGCCAACCCGGCCCGGCGCGCCGCGAAGGAGCTGTCCCGGCAGCTCTTCCCTGCGGACTCCCGCATGTCCCGGCCCCGTCAGGGCACCGAGGAGAGCGTCGCGGCCATCGACTCCGCCGCCGTACGCGCCTTCTACGAGCGGCACGTACGGCCCGCCACGGCCACCGCGGTCGTCGTCGGCGACCTCACCGGCGTCGACCTGGACGCGCTCCTCGCGGACACGCTCGGCGCGTGGACCGGGGCGCCCGGACAGCCGCGCCCGGTGCCCTCGGTGACGGCCGACGACACCGGCCGCGTGATCGTCGTGGACCGCCCCGGAGCCGTCCAGACGCAGCTCCTCATCGGCCGCGTCGGGGCCGACCGGCACGACCGGGTGTGGCCCGCCCAGGTGCTCGGCACGTACTGCCTCGGCGGCACCCTCACCTCGCGGCTGGACCGTGTGCTGCGCGAGGAGAAGGGCTACACCTACGGAGTGCGCGCGTTCGCCCAGGTGTTGCGCTCCGCACCCGACGGAAGCGGTGCCGCGATGCTCGCCATCAGCGGCTCCGTCGACACGCCGAACACCGGTCCCGCGCTCGACGACCTGTGGAAGGTGCTGCGCACCCTCGCCGCCGAGGGCCTGACCGACGCCGAGCGCGATGTCGCCGTGCAGAACCTGGTGGGCGTCGCCCCGCTGAAGTTCGAGACCGCGGCCGCCGTCGCGAGCTCGCTCGCCGACCAGGTGGAGCAGCACCTGCCCGACGACTACCAGGCGACGCTCTATCAGCAGCTCGCCGCCACCGGCACGGTGGAGGCGACGGCCGCCGTCGTCAACGCCTTCCCGCCCGACCGCCTGGTGACGGTCCTGGTGGGCGACGCCGCGCGGATCGCGGAGCCCGTACGGGCGCTGGGCATCGGCGAGGTCACCGTGGTGGCCGCCGAGTAGCCCGCGCCGCGCGTGAGGTGGGGGAGGCCCCGGTGACGTGTCATGTCACCGGGGCCTCCGTTCACCCGCAGGTGCCCACCCGCGGGCTCGAATTCGTCCGTATTGCCATGGGAGATGGCGCTTCGCACGTGTGGGATACGCAACAAAAACGTGACCTCGTTTGCCCGCTGAAACGGCGTCCGCTTAGCGTCTTCCCGGCTGTCCGTCAGGCAGCGCGCCGCATCCGCGGCAGCGGGCAGCCATCGCCGAGTCCCCGTACGGCGCGAGCCAGGGGAGCCGGGGACCCATGTCCCTGGGGTGAATCGGACACCCCCATGAAGGGTGTCCGTAGGAGACCTTCCTGCTCCGAACCCGTCAGCTAACCCGGTAGGCGAGAGGGAAGGAAAGGACGACCCCCTACATGGCGTTCACCCGCGCCCCCGGGAAGCACCGCCGCGCCGATCGCTCGAAGCGCACGACGACCGGCGCCGTGGGCGTCGCGGCACTCGCGACCACCGGCGTCGTCGGCACCCTGGCCGCCCCCGCGTTCGCCGCCGAACCGCCCGCCTCGGTCGGGCAGACCGGACTCCTGAAGGCCGCCGGTATCGGCGAGAGCGTCGCCGCGCGGATCGACGCCCAGGCCCTGGCCCAGGAGAAGGCCGCCGCACGCAAGGAGGCCGAGGAGGCCGCGCGCAAGGAGGCCGCCGAGCAGGCGAAGCGGGCGCACGAGGCCAAGGAGCGCGCCGCCCGCGAGGCCGAGCGCAAGCGGCTCAACACGTTCGTCGCGCCGATCGCGGGCTCCTACGTCTCCACCGGCTACCAGGCCAGCAGCTCCCTGTGGTCCTCCGGCAGCCACACCGGCATCGACTTCCACGCCGCCACCGGCACCTCCGTGCACGCCGTCGGCGTCGGCACCGTCGTGGAGACGGGCTGGGGCGGGGCGTACGGCAACCAGATCGTCATCAAGATGAACGACGGCACCTTCACCCAGTACGGCCACCTGTCGTCCATCGGCGTCACGGTGGGCCAGCAGGTCACCGCCGGACAGCAGATCGGCCTGTCCGGCGCGACCGGCAACGTCACCGGCCCGCACCTGCACTTCGAGGCCCGTACGAGCCCGGAGTACGGCTCGGACATCGACCCGGTGGCGTACCTGCGCGGCCACGGTGTCAACGTCTGACGTACACGTACACGTCCCGCTCCACTTGCCTGCCCGCCTTCCCGCTCGCCCGCACGTGACGGCCCCGGCTCACCGAAGCCGGGGCCGTTCCGGTTTTGTTCCGCCGCTGGCCAAAAAATAACCATGAGCGGTATCTCGCCGTCGGAAATTCCCCTCGCCTGCAATAGAGTCGGTCGAGCAATGCGCCGGCCGACGGTGTTTGCACGGGAATCAGGCGGAGGTCGGACATGCGTATTCCGGCGCACTCGGTATGCACGGCGATCCGCGAGGACATCGTCGCCGGTGTCCACGCGCGCGGCAGCCGGCTCACCGAGGAGGTGCTCGCCCGGCGCTACGGCGTCTCCCGCGTCCCCGTGCGCGAGGCGCTGCGCACGCTGGAGGCCGAGGGGTTCGTCGTCACCCGCCGGCACGCGGGCGCGTGCGTGGCCGAACCCGGCGCGCAGGAGGCCGCCGATCTGCTGGACATGCACGTCCTGCTGGAGCCGCTCGGTGCCGCCAGGGCCGCCCGGCGGCGCACCGAGGCGCATCTGAAGGTGCTGCGTGGCCTGGTCAGGCTGGGCAGGGAGCGGGCGGGCCGGGGCAACAGCGACGACCTGCGCTCCCTGGACGGCTGGTTCCACGACACGCTCGCCCAGGCCGCCGGGAGCCCTGCGCTGAGCACCACGCTGGCCCAGCTGCGGCACAAGATCGCGTGGATGTACGTCACGGGGGAGCCGGCGGACCCGCTGACGGACTGGGCGGAACACGGCGCCGTCGTCGACGCGATCGCCCGCGGCGACGGCGAACGCGCCCGCACCCTCACCGCCCTGCACACCGAGCGGTCGGCCGCGACGCACCGCCTCCGCCCCGCCGGACCGGTCACCGCCGTGAGCACTTCGCAACAAGCCGTAAACATCACGGGCCCACGAAATTAACAGGGGCGGCGTACAAGTACAAAGAGATAATGCGGGGGGCGCGGCCGGGGAATCGAATTGCCGCCCCCTGTTCGCGTGGCCGCTGAATTCGCGGAACCCGGAGCGGAAAACGAGTACCGACACGCATACCGGCTGTCGGTCGCCGTACGAACGCGTGCTCAGGGGTGCCCGTACCGCCCGTGGCCGTACGGGCGCCCCTGAGTCACCGGCCCGCTTCCCGCAGACCCGAACCGCCGGTTCAGACCGTCTCGGGCAGTTCCTCGAGGCCGTCGGCGACGAGCTTGGCCAGGCGGTCGAGGGCCGCGTCCGCGCCCTCGGCGTCGGAGGCGAGGACGACCTCCTCGCCGCCCTGGACGCCCAGGCCGAGCACGGCCAGCATCGAGCCGGCGTTGACGGGGGCGGCGCCCGCCTTGGCGATCGTCACGGGAACGCCGGAGGCCGTGGCGGCCCGGACGAAGATGGAGGCGGGGCGGGCGTGGAGGCCCTCGGCCCAGCCGATGTTGACGCGGCGCTCAGCCATGGTGATGCTGCCCTTCAGGTGTGCCAGGTTGTCTAGACCAGTGTTCCACAACGCCGGTCCCGGGCGGGAGGCCGGCCCGGTGGCCGGTTCGGCCGTCGGCTCGGTGGCCCGTTCGGTTGTCGCCTCCGTGGCCGCTTCAGTGGTCGGCGTGCCGATCGTCTCGGTGGCCGACTCGGTGATCGGATCCGGCCGCACGCCGATGTCGGACCCTCGCCGTACGCTGGGGCCCATGCAGATCCCGTCGGACCGGCACGCGTACCCCGCCCACTGGGAGGCCGACGTGGTGCTGCGCGACGGCGGCACCGCGCGGATCCGGCCCATCACGGTCGACGACGCCGAGCACCTGATCAGCTTCTACGAACAGGTGTCCGACGAGTCGAAGTACTACCGCTTCTTCGCGCCGTACCCGCGGCTGTCCGCCAAGGACGTCCACCGCTTCACCCACCACGACTTCGTGGACCGGGTGGGGCTCGCGGCCACGGTCGGCGGCGAGTTCATCGCCACCGTGCGGTACGACCGCATCGACGCCGACGGCCGGCCCGCCACCGGCCCGGCCGACGAGGCCGAAGTCGCCTTCCTGGTGCAGGACGCGCACCAGGGCCGGGGCGTCGCCTCCGCCCTCCTGGAGCACATCGCCGCGGTCGCCCGCGAGCGCGGCATCCGCCGCTTCGCCGCCGAGGTGCTGCCCGCCAACAGCCGCATGATCAAGGTGTTCACGGACGCCGGATACACCCAGAAGCGCAGCTTCGAGGACGGCGTCGTCCGGCTGGAGTTCGACCTGGAGCCGACCGACCGCTCGCTGGCCGTGCAGCGCGCCCGGGAGCAGCGCGCCGAGGCACGCTCCGTGCACCGGCTGCTCGCGCCCGGCTCCGTCGCGGTCGTCGGCGTCGGCCGGGCGCCCGGCGGAGTGGGCCGCAGCGTGCTCGACAACCTCAGGAACGCCGGTTTCACCGGCCGGCTGCACGCGGTCAACACGGCCTTCGCCGGCGACCTGAAGGACATCGACGGAGTCCCCGCGCACCGCTCCGTGCGCGAGATCGACGGACCGGTCGACCTCGCCGTCGTCGCCGTCTCCGCCGAGCGGGTCCCCGAGGTGGTCGCCGAGTGCGGCGAGCACGGCGTGCAGGGCCTGGTCGTCCTCTCCGCCGGGTACGCCGAGAGCGGCCCCGAGGGGCGCGAACGGCAGCGCGCGCTGGTGCGCCAGGCACGCACGTACGGCATGCGCATCGTCGGCCCCAACGCCTTCGGCATCGTCAACACCTCGCCCGGGGTCCGCCTCAACGCCTCCCTCGCACCCGAGATGCCGCGCCCCGGCCGGATCGGCATGTTCGCCCAGTCCGGCGCCATCGGCATCGCCCTGCTCGCCCGGCTGCACCGCCGCGGCGGTGGGGTCACCGGGGTGACGGGCGGGTCGAGTGCGCCGAGTGCGCCGAATACCTCGAACCCGTCGGATGCGACAGGTGTCTCCGGTGTCTCGACGTTCGTCTCCGCAGGCAACCGCGCCGACGTCTCGGGCAACGACGTGCTCCAGTACTGGTACGACGACCCGGACACCGACGTCGCCCTCATGTACCTGGAGACCATCGGCAACCCCCGCAAGTTCACCCGGCTCGCCCGGCGCACCGCCGCCGTCAAGCCCCTGGTGGTGGTCCAGGGCGCCCGGCACGGCGGCACCCCCACCGGGCACGCGGTGCGGAGCACCCGGCTGCCGCACGCCACGGTGTCCGCGCTGCTGCGGCAGGCGGGCGTCATCCGGGTCGACACCATCACCGAACTGGTCGACGCCGGGCTGCTGCTCGCCCGGCAGCCGCTTCCGGCGGGCCCCCGGGTGGCCATCCTCGGCAACTCCGAGTCCCTGGGGCTGCTGACCTACGACGCGTGCCTGGCCGAGGGGCTGCGCCCGCTGCCGCCGCTCGACCTGACGACGGGCGCGAGCGCGGCGGACTTCCACGCCGCCCTGTCCCGCGCGCTGGCCGATCCCGCGTGCGACGCGGTGGTCGTCACGGCCATCCCCGCGGTGGGGGAGGGCGCGTCGGCGGACGCCGCACTGGCCGAGGCGCTCCGCTCCGCCACGGGCGAGGCACCCGCGAAGCCGGTCCTCGTCGTGCACGTGGAACTGGGCGGCCTGGCGGAGGCCCTCTCGGCGGCGGCCGGCACGGGCCCGCAACCGTCCCGCACCGCCCACGCTCCTCACACCGTCTCCGAGCCCCCCACCGCCTCCGGTCCCCGCACCGCCTCCGCGCCCCCCGGCGTCCCCGCACCCCTCGCAGGCTCCCGGCTCATCCCCGCCTATCCCGCCGCCGAGCGGGCCGTGCGGGCGCTCGCCGAGGCCGTGCGGTACGCCCAGTGGCGGCGGGAGTCGGCCGAGCCGGGACGGGTGCCCGAGTACGACGACATCGACGAGAAGGGCGCCGCCCGGCTCATCACCCGGCTGCTCAGCGACGGCCAGGGACGCACCCTCGACCCCGACCGCACCTGCGACCTGCTCGCCGCCTACGGCATCCATGTGCACCGCGCGCTGCCCGCCCCCACCCCCGATGCCGCCGCCGAGGCCGCCCGGACCCTCGGCTACCCCGTAGCCCTCAAGGCCACCGCCCCGCACCTGCGCCACCGCGCCGACCTCGGCGGCGTCCGCCTCGACCTCGCCGACGAGGCCCAGCTGCGCCACGCGTACACGGAACTGACCGAACTGTTCGGCGGCCCCGGGGAACTGCGCCCCGTAGTGCAGGGCATGGCACCGCGCGGCGTCGACACCGTCGTACGGGCGGTGCTGGACCCGGCGGCCGGGGCCGTACTCTCCTTCGGGCTCGCCGGGGCCGCCTCCCAACTCCTCGGCGACACCGCGCACCGGCTGGTCCCGGTCACCGACCGGGACGCCTCCTCGCTCGTCCGTGCGATCCGCACCGCACCGCTCCTGTTCGGCTGGCGCGGCTCGGCCCCGGTGGACACCCCGGCGCTGGAGGAGCTCATGCTGCGCCTGTCCCGCCTGGTCGACGACCACCCCGAGGTGGTCGCCGTCGCTCTCGAACCGGTCGTGGTCGCCCCGCACGGTGCCGCCGTGCTCGGTGCCACCGTCCGCCTCGCACCCCCGCCCGCCCGCGACGACCTCGGCCCCCGCACCCTGCCGGTGTACTGAACCGGCAGGCCGAGGCCCCACCGCCCGTCGAAGCGGACCGACGAGCGGTGCTTCGCAGTGGGCGGGCCCCCGTAGGATGGACGTCATGGCCAAGACCAGTACGACGACCCAGGGGCTGCGAACGGCGATCGAGCGCAGCGGCTACTACCCGGCCCTCGTGGCCGAGGCGGTGGAGGCCGCCGTGGGCGGCGAGCCCATCCGGTCGTACCTGGTCCACCAGGAGACGACGTTCGACCAGAACGAGGTCCGCCGGCACGTCACGGTGCTTGTCCTCACCGGCAACCGCTTCATCGTCAGTCACACCGACGAGCAGGCCGCCGACGACACCTCCCCGACGCCGTACGCCACCACCTCCACGGAGTCCGTGAAGATCGACCGGATCTCGTCCGTCGTGGTCAGCCGCGTCGTCGCCAACCCCGAGTCGTACAAGCCGGGCACCCCGCCCCGCGAGGTCGTGCTCACCATCGGCTGGGGTGCCGTCTCCCGCATCGACCTGGAGCCCGCCGCCTGCGGCGACCCCAACTGCGAGGCCGACCACGGCTACACCGGCAGCTCGACCGCCGACGACCTGAGCCTGCGCGTGAGCGAGGCCGGGGACGGCCCGGAGACGGTGGCGCAGGCGCTCGCCTTCGCGCAGTCCCTCTCCGAGGCGACCGCGGACCCGACCCGATAATGGCACTGCCCGCCTGGGACCACCCCGAACCGCTCGCCCTGAGCACCGCGCCCGTCCCCGAGTACGGCTCGGGCTCGCTCGCCGATCTGCTGCCCACCCTGGCCGCCGGCATGGGCGTACCCGGCACGACGGCGGCGATCACCGAGCTGACCCCCGCCGACCGCGCCTGCGTCTTCCTCATCGACGGCCTCGGCTGGGAGCAGCTCAAGGCCCACCCGGACGAGGCCCCGTTCCTGACCTCCCTGCTCGGCACCTCCCGCGGCGGCACCGGACGCCCGCTCACCGCCGGCTACCCGGCGACCACCGCCACCTCCCTGGCCTCGGTCGGCACCGGCCTGCCCCCGGGCGCGCACGGACTGCCCGGCTACACGGTGCGCAATCCGGACACCGGCGCGCTGATGAACCAGCTCCGCTGGCAGCCCTGGGCGCCGCCCGCCGCCTGGCAGCCGTACCCCACGGTCTTCCAGCTCGCCCACGCGGCGGGTGTGCACGCGGCGCAGGTCTCCGCGCCGAACTTCGAGAACACCCCGCTGACCAAGGTCGCGCTCAGCGGCGGCACCTTCCTCGGCCGGCTCCACGGCGAGGAACGCATGGACCTGGCCGCCGAGCAGCTCGCCGCGGCCGACCGCGCGCTCGTCTACACGTACTACTCCGAGGTGGACGGCGCCGGCCACCGCTACGGCATCGACTCCGAGGCCTGGCGCGGCCGGCTGATGTACGTCGACCGCCTGGTCCAGCGCCTGGCCGAGCAACTCCCGCCGCGCACCGCGCTGTACATCACGGCCGACCACGGCATGGTCGACATCCCGTTCGACGAGGAGCACCGCGTCGACTTCGACGAGGACTGGGAACTGCGCGCCGGCGTCGCCCTGCTCGGCGGCGAGGGCCGCGCCCGCCACGTCTACGCGGTGCCCGGCGCCCAGGAGGACGTCCTGGCCTGCTGGCGCGAGGTGCTCGGCGAGCAGTTCTGGGTGGCCTCGCGCGAGGAGGCGATCGCGGCCGGCTGGTTCGGCCCCGAGGTCGAGGCACGGGTCCGCCCCCGCCTCGGCGACGTCATCGCCGCCGCACACGACGACGTCCTGCTCATCGCCTCGGAACGGGAACCGAAGGAGTCGGCGATGGCCGGCAACCACGGTTCGATGACCCCGGCCGAACAGTGGGTCCCCCTGCTCGAAGTACGCTCCTGACCCAGTGGCACGCCCGCCGCGCCTGCCACCGCATCCCCCCTCGCACCTCCCATCGAAAGGCGCCCGTTCCCCCATGCCCGAGCTGGTGTTCTTCTCCGGAACGATGGACTGCGGGAAATCGACGCTGGCCCTCCAGATCGAGCACAACCGTTCGGCGCGCGGACTGCAGGGCGTGATCTTCACGCGGGACGACCGCGCGGGCGAGGGCAAACTGTCCTCGCGCCTCGGGCTGGTCACCGACGCGGTCGAGGTCGAGGACGGCCGGGACCTGTACGCGTACCTCGTCGAACACCTCTCCCAGGGCGGCCGCGCCGACTACGTCATCGCCGACGAGGCCCAGTTCCTCGCCCCCGAACAGATCGACCAGCTCGCCCGCGTGGTCGACGACCTCGACATCGACGTCTACGCCTTCGGCATCACCACCGACTTCCGCTCCAAGCTCTTCCCCGGCTCCCAGCGCCTGGTCGAACTCGCCGACCGGGTCGAGGTCCTCCAGGTCGAGGCCCTGTGCTGGTGCGGCGCCCGCGCCACGCACAACGCGCGCACGGTCGGCGGCGTCATGGTCGTCGAGGGCGCCCAGGTCGTCGTCGGCGACGTCGCCCAGTCCCCCGACGAGATCGGCTACGAGGTCCTCTGCCGCCGCCACCACCGCCGCCGCATGACGGCCGCGTCGTCCCGGGCGGGGGTACTGTCGCCGGACGTGCTGCCGGTGTCTCCGGCCTGAACGTCGCCCTGTCCTCCCTCCCGAAGCTCGGGAAGCTTCCTGGAACACCCGACGCAGGCGTGGCGCCGCGCCTACCCTGCATGCGGGCAAGCGTCACGCGCCCCTGACCCGAGGCCATGCGTTGACGCACGCCGGGGCGGGGACATGGGTTCGGACACGGGAAGTGGCGACGGTCCGTCGATCAGGGTCACGCCGTGGACGATCACCCCATCCTCCTCGACGGCAGCGCGGCTCACTTCGCCCGCCACGCGCCCGACATCCGGCTCGTGGCCACGGCCGAGGACGTGGGCTCGCTGCTCGAAGCGGGCACGGGCGACGACGTGGCGTCCGTCGTCCTGCTCGACCTGCGGCTGCGCGACGGCAGCGACGTCGCGTCGAACGTCCGTCGGCTGCGGGCCACCGGAGCACGCGTGCTGGTCTTCACCGGCGAACAGCGCCCCGCCCTGGTGCGGCGGGCCCTCGACGAAGGGGCGTCGGGGCTGGTGCTGAAGCAGGACCCGCAGGGCCGACTGGTCGAGGCGATCCGTACCGCGGACACGGGCGAGGTGTATGTCTCAGCCGCCTCGCCCACTCGATCGTGGCGGACAGACGGGGCAGAGTGCGCCTGTCCCCCAGCAGTTGAAGGTGCTGGAGCTGATAGCCCGGGGGCTGCCCTACGCGGACATCGCGCGCAGGATGAACGTCCCCGAGGACACCCTGCACACCCACCGCAAGCGAGCGGCGGAGGCCTACGCGAAGGTGGCCGACGAGCGGGTGGAAGGCACCGGACAGGTGGAAGGCACCGGACAGCTCGTGTACCGGGCCGTGACCGACGGACACATCGACTCGCGCCCGGACCCGGGGGAAGGGACCGACCCCTGACGCCGGGGTCCTACCGGTACACGGTGGAGTGCGGGCTGTCCCGCGCGGCGGCCGCCCTGTCGGCCCTGTTCGCCCTGAGCTGGTCGGCATTCCTCCGCTCGGACGGCACCGAGTCGGACCCGGACGTCCGTGTGCCGGCGCTGGTGTTCCCGTCGCCTCCTGGCCGGCGGACGGCCCGGCCGGTGCCGCTACGGGCGTCGGACGTGCCGCTGCGGCGGCCGGCCGGCCGCCGCTCGGGCGTCCAACGGAGCGCTGTGGACGGGCTACGGGCCCCTGTCCCGGCGCGACCGGTTGTCAGCCCGCCCGCTCCAGCAGTGCCAACCGTGCGCCCTCCGGGTCGGCGACCGTGGCGGTCCTGCCGTGCGGGGTGTCGTGGGGCGGGGTGAGGACGCGGCCGCCCAGGGTCGTCACCCGGGCCGTCGCAGCGTCGACGTCGGCCACCCGGAAGTACGTCAGCCAGTGCGCGCCCCGGTCGCGGGGGAGGGCCTGGCCCACGCCGCGCACGGCGGCGACCGGACGGCCGCGGCGGCGCAGGAGTACCTGGTCGACCAGGGTGTCGTGGTGGGTGAGGCCGGAGGGGCCGGCCGCTTCCGACGCGTCCGCCGTCGGGTCGTCCTCGTAGCCGAAGACGTTGCGGTAGAACTTCGTCACGCCGGTGGACTCGTAGGTCAGGAGTTCGTTCCAGACGGGGGTGCCGGGCGCCCCCGTCGGCTCCGCGCCGAAGTGGGCCGTCGGCTGCCAGATGCCGAAGACCGCGCCCGTCGGGTCGACGGCGACGGCGATCCGGCCGTCCGCGCCCGCGTCCAGCGGGCCGACGCCCACCGTGCCGCCGCAGTGCCGCACGGTCTCCGCCGTCGCGTCGGCGTCGTCGGAGGCGAAGTACGGCGTCCAGGCCACCGGCAGCTCCTGGTCGGGCGGCATGTGCCCGACGCCGGCCACCTGGCGGCCGTCGAGCAGCGCCCGTACGTACGGGCCGGGTTGCCCGGCACCGGGTTGGAACTCCCAGCCGAACAGCTCCTGGTAGAAGTCCTGGGTCGCGGTCGTACCGTGCGCCATCAGGCTCACCCAGCAGGGTGTGCCGGGGGCGGGGCGGGCGTGCGCGGTGCCGTTCGGGTCGGCCGGCCGGCTTGCCTCGGTCATGGTCACTCTCTTCTCGGCCCCTTGGCGGTGGCCGGTCCGCTTCGCCTGCGTGCGGCCTGTCGCGGTCGCGTCGGTGCACGCTTCGTGCCGATGGTCGCACCGACCCCGACGCGTCCCGGCACGGGCCGCGCCGTCGTCGGCACGTCACCGCGGGGGACCTCCGGGGTGCGGTGTCCCGTCCGTTGCCGGGCGATGGCCGCGCGATGACACTCGGCAGTACAGATGGTGTCCGAACCCGTACGCGGGGTGATCGGAACCGTTCGGCGGGAAGGGTAGCCGGAACGGGACGAAGTGGCCACCTCATGCGGGAGGATGAGGCCATGAATGCCATGCCTCTCATCTCCGCCGCCGAGCTGGCCGACCTGCCGCCGGAGCGGTCGGCCGGTTCCGCCGCGCCCGTGCTGCTCGACGTCCGCTGGCAGTTGAGCACCGCCACGGCGTCCGGACAGGCCCCGTTCGACGGCCGGGCCGCCCACGCGGCGGGCCACCTGCCGGGCGCCGTCTACGTCGACCTGGACGCGGATCTCGCCGGGCCGCCCGGACCGGCCGGCCGGCATCCGCTGCCCGACGTCGAGCACTTCGGCGCGGCCATGCGCGCCGCCGGAGTCCGCGCGGAGCGCCCCGTGGTCGTGTACGACGGCGGCCAGGGGTGGGCGGCGGCGCGCGCCTGGTGGCTGTTGCGCTGGGCCGGCCACCCGGACGTGCGCGTCCTGGACGGCGGCATCGCGGCCTGGGACGGGCCGCTGGTCACCGGGGCCGAGGAACCGGAGCCCGGCGACTTCCGGCCGCGGCCCGGGGCGCTCCCGCTGCTCGACGCGGACGGGGCGGCGGCGCTGGCGCGGACCGGACTGCTGCTCGACGCGCGGGCGGGGGAGCGGTACCGGGGCGAGGTGGAGCCGATCGACCCGGTCGGCGGCCACATCCCGGGTGCGGTGTCGGCGCCGACGACGGAGAACGCGACCGCCTCCGGCAGGCTGCTGCCCGCCGCCGAACTCGCCGACCGTTTCGAGGCGCTGGGCGTCACGGAGAACACGGAGGTCGGCGTGTACTGCGGCTCCGGCGTCTCCGCCGCGCACCAGGTGTTGGCGCTCGCCGTGGCAGGCGTCCCGGCCGCGCTGTACGTGGGTTCCTGGTCGGAGTGGAGCGCCGACTCCGACCGCCCGGTGGCGGTGGGCCCCGACCCGCAGTGACCCGGGGACGCGGCGGCATACGCGGGGCCCGTACCGGAAGCGGTACGGGCCCCGCGTCGTTCGTACTTGACGTGCCGTCACCCGGGGCTTGCCGGGCGGTCAGCCGGGATCGGCCCGCACACGAACGTGGCCACCGCGGCGCTCGGTTGACCGGGCGTCGGTGACTGCTCCGTCGGTGACGCCTCGTCGGGGCCGGAACGGGTCCCGCTGCTCCCGCCGGGGATTACGGGACAGCCCTTAGTCCTGCTTCTTGCGGCGGGTACCGAACACGATCTCGTCCCAGCTGGGCACGGCCGCTCTGCGGCCCGGGCGGACGCCGTCGGCCTCGGCCTGCCGGTCGGTGGAGCCGACCAGCCGGTCGCGATGGCTGGTCACCGAGCGCGGCATCAGCACGTCCGCGTACGCCGAGCCGGCCGAGGCCGCGGGCGCCGGGGGCTCCTCCGCGGCCGGTTCGTCGGCGGGCTCGTCCTCGGGCTCCGCGGGCGGCTCCGGGACCACCATGTCGCCCCGGAAGCTCGGCACCGCCTCCAACAGGCTGGTCAGCGAGTCGCGTTCGCCGGCGCTCTCCTCGGCGGGCTCGGCCATCTGCGCGGGCAGCACGGGGCGGTCCGTCTGCCGGTCCAGGGCGCGGTCCAGCGGACGGTCGCGCGGCAGCCGGGCGATCCGCGGCACGAACGGGAAGCTCGGCTCGGGCGCCGCGAGGTCCTCGGACTCACCGATCAGCGAGCGCGCCTCCTCGTCGACGGCCTGGACGAGGCGGCGGGGCGGATCGTACGTCCAGCTCGCCGAGTGCGGTTCGCCCGCGACCCGGTAGACCAGCAGGACCTCCCACGTGCCGTCGTCCCGGCGCCAGGAGTCCCACTGGATGGTGTCCTTCTCGGCGCCGCGCAGCATCAACCGCTCCTGGACGGCCTCGCCGAGCAGGGGGCCGGCGTTCTCGCCGGGGCGGCGGACGGGGGTCTTGCGGGCCCGCTCCGCCATGAAAGCGCGCTCGGCCAGTACCGGACCCTCGAACCGCCGTACGCGGTCGACGGGGATGCCGGCGAGCTGGGCGACCTCCTCCGCGGAGGCACCGGCCCTTATACGCGCCTGGATGTCACGGGGGCGGAGATGGCTCTCCACCTCGATCTCGATCTGGCCGAGGCGGGGACGGTCGCCGCGCACGGCGGCGCGGAGCCGTTCGTCGATCGCAAGCGTGTACTCCGTGCTGTCCGCAGCCTTCAGCACCAGCCGTGTGCCGTCATTGGAGACGGCCACGACACGCAGTTCGGGCATGGGGACCTCCCGGGTGGTGCCTGCCGACGTCACGTGCGTCGCTGCTTCCGCTAGTCGAGTGTGGCCTGCCCGGGTGCAGCCTGCCACAACCTTGCCGAGTTGCCCGGCGTGTCGAGCGCGAGCCCTGAAACGCCGTTATGGCACGGTTACCTGATCGCAACGCTGAGTGACGAGCTCAGTCACTCTGTGCAACGCACTCTCCCTCCCGGCGGTCCAGCACGGTCCCGGACACCCTGATGGGACCCGGGACCCAGGGCTCGCAACAGTACTCCATTCGGACCACCTTCGTGGATCACCACGCCGTCGGACTTCTCGGGAACGGTGTGCTCCGAGGGCCCGGCGGCCGGGCGCTCCGACGGTCCGGCAGCCAGGTACCTATCTCCCCAACACACGCCGCAAGTAGTCGTTCTGAAACCGACGTTCCGGGTCCAGTCGGTCCCGCAGCGCGGTGAACTCGCCGAAGCGCGGATAGGCCGCCGCGAAGTAGCCGGCGTCACGCGTGTGGATCTTGCCCCAGTGCGGACGCCCCTCGTGCGCGGTGAAGATCCGCTCGGCGGCGGTGAAGTACGACCGGTAGGGCGTGCCGCGGAACATGTGCACGGCGATGTAGGCGCTGTCCCGGCCGGAGGCGGTGGACAGCGCGATGTCGTCGGCCGGGCAGGTGCGGACCTCCACGGGGAAGCTGACCCGCAGCGGCGAGCGGTCCACCATCGCCTTCAGCTCCCGCAGCGTGTCGGCGAGGGCGGCGCGCGGGACGGCGTACTCCATCTCCATGAAGCGCACGCGGCGCGGGGAGGTGAACACCTTGTAGGGAAGGTCGGTGTACGTCCGCGCGGACAGCGCCCGGCTGCTGATCCGGGCGATGCCCGGGACCGTCGCGGGAATTGCGCGCCCCAGGTGGTTGACCGCGCGGAAGAGGCCGTTGGAGAGGAACTCGTCCTCGAACCAGCCCTTCACCGGGGGCACCGGGCGGCGCGGGCCGGCGCTGCGGTTGTTGCGCTTGGTGTTGGTGTTGCCGGTGTGCGGGAACCAGTAGAACTCGAAATGCTCGTTCTCGGCCCAGAGTTGATCGAACTCGGCCAGGACCCGGTCCAGCGGCATCGGTTCCTCGCGCGCGCTGAGCAGGAAGACCGGCTCCACGGCGAAGGTGACCGCCGTGACGACGCCGAGGGCGCCGAGCCCGATCCGGGCGGCGGCGAACACGTCCGCGTTCTCCTCGGCGGAGCACGTCAGCACCGAACCGTCGGCCGTCACCAGTTCGAGTGCCTTGATCTGGGCGGCGATCGAGCCGGACTCGCGTCCGGTGCCGTGGGTGCCGGTGCTCGTCGCCCCGGACACCGTCTGCTCCATGATGTCGCCCATGTTGGTGAGCGACAGCCCTTCGCGCGCGAGGGCCTCGTTCAGACGCTTGAGCGGGGTGCCGGCCTCGACGGTGACCGTGCCGGCCGCGCGGTCGATGCTCCGGATGCCGGTCAGCAGGTGGGGGCGGATCAGGAGGCCGTCGGTGGCGGCCACCGAGGTGAAGGAGTGACCGCTGCCCACCGCCTTGACGCGCAGCCCGTCCTCGGCCGCGCGGCGCACGGCGGCGGACACCTCCTCCACCGACGCGGGGGCCACCTCGCGGGCGGGGCGCGCGGTGACGTTGCCCGACCAGTTACGCCACGGGGCGGTTCTCCCCGTCCCGCCGTTCCCCGGGCCCGTCCCGCCGTTCCCCGTGCCGTCGTTCCCGCTCGCCGTGCTGCTCATGGGGCCCCTCCCGCCGCGTGACCGGCCTCGACAGCCGGCGGTACCCGAGGAGACCGACCGCCACCGCGACGGCCCCGGAGACCACCGGGACCCCGTACCCGGCCCGGGCCCCGGAGGCGTCGATCACCCATCCGGACACCGAGGAGCCGAGCGCGACGCCGACCGCGAGCCCGGTGCTCACCCAGGTCATGCCCTCGGTCAGTTTCGCGCGGGGTACGTGCTGCTCGATGAGGGCCATCGTCGTGATCATCGTCGGAGCGACGGACAGGCCCGCAACGAACAGCGCCACGGCCAGAGACGGCAGGTTTCCGACCAGTAGGAACGGGATCATACTCACGGCCATGGCGCAGATGCCCAGGAACCAGCGGCGTTCCGGTGCCCCGGCGAAGCGGATCAGGCCGAACAGGAGTCCGGCGGCGCAGGAACCGGTCGCGTAGAGGGCGAGGACGACACTCGCGGCCCCCTTGTGGCCCCGCTCGTCGGCGAAGGCGACGGTCACCACGTCGACCGCGCCGAAGATCGCCCCGGTCGCGGCGAAGGTGCCTACCAGCACCTGCAGACCCGGTGCGCGCAGGGCCGTGCCGCCGCCGTGGGTGGTGCGCGGATGCGGGGCCGGCTCGGTGGCGCGCTGCGAGGTCAGCCAGAGGACGCCGGCCGCGAGGAAGCACGCGGCGAGCAGCGGACCGGCCTCGGGGAACCAGCGGGTGGACAGCCCGATGGAGAGGATCGGCCCGAAGATGAAGCACACCTCGTCGACGACCGACTCGAACGAGTACGCGGTGTGCAGCTGCGGGGTGCCGCGGTAGATCGCCGCCCAGCGCGCCCTGATCATCGCGCCCAGGCTCGGCACGGTGCCGATCCCGGCCGCGCACACGAAGAGCACCCAGTCCGGCCATCCGCGGTGCGCGGCCGGCAGCAGCACGGCCGCGGCGGACAGCGCGACCAGGGTCGCCGGACGCAGCACCCGGCGCTGCCCGTGCCGGTCGACGAGGCGCGAGATCTGCGGCCCGAGCAGCGCGGCGGACAGCGCGAGCGTCGCCGACAGCGCGCCGGCGAGCCCGTAGCGGCCGGTGAGCTGGGAGATCATCGTCACGATGCCGATGCCCATCATCGACAGCGGCATCCGCCCGACCAGCCCGGCGGCGGAGAACGCGGCGGAGCCGGGAGCGGCGAACAGGGCGCGGTAGGGGCTGGGCACGGGGGCTCTCCGGGGAACGCGGTAAGGCGTGATGCGAGGGATACGCCTTACGACCAAGGCAGGCCCAATGTACGCGGGTCCTCGCCGTGCGGTAGCCCGTGGGAGGATCGAAGACATGCCCGACGTACTCGATCCCGCCCCCTATGACGCCCTGCTGCTCCTCTCGTTCGGCGGCCCCGAAGGCCCGGACGACGTCGTTCCGTTCCTGGAGAACGTGACCCGTGGCCGCGGCATCCCCAGGGAGCGCCTGAAGGAGGTGGGGCAGCACTACTTCCTGTTCGGCGGCGTGAGCCCCATCAACGCCCAGAACCGCACGCTGCTCGACGCCCTGCGCAAGGATTTCGCCGAGCACGGCCTCGACCTTCCCGTCTACTGGGGCAACCGCAACTGGGCGCCGTACCTGACGGACACCCTGCGCGAGATGGTCGCCGACGGCCGCCGCCGCATTCTGGTCTTCGCCACCAGCGCCTACGCCTCCTACTCCGGGTGCCGCCAGTACCGCGAGAACCTCGCCGACGCGCTGGCCGCCCTGGAGGCGGAAGGGCTTCAGCTGCCGAAGGTCGACAAGCTGCGGCACTACTTCAACCACCCGGGCTTCGTCGAACCCATGATCGAGGGCGTCCTCGAGTCGCTGGCCGACCTCCCCGAGGACGTCCGCGACGGCGCCCACCTCGCGTTCAGCACCCACTCCGTCCCCGGCACGGCCGCCGACACCTCGGGCCCCGTCGAGCAGCACGGGGACGGCGGCGCGTACGTGCGCCAGCACCTGGACGTGGCCCGGCTGATCGCCGACGCCGTACGCGAGCGGACCGGCGTCGACCATCCGTGGCGGCTCGTCTACCAGTCGCGTTCCGGCGCCCCGCACATCCCGTGGCTGGAGCCCGACATCTGCGACCACCTGGAGCAGTTGCACGGCGAGGGCGTGCCGGCCGTGGTGATGGCACCCATCGGGTTCGTGTCGGACCACATGGAGGTCCTCTACGACCTCGACACCGAGGCGAAGGCCAAGGCGGAGGAGCTGGGCCTGCCGGTGCGCCGGTCCGCCACCGTCGGCGCCGACCCGCGTTTCGCCGCCGCCGTGCGGGACCTGGTGACCGAGCGTGCCGCCGCCGAGCGGGGCAGGCCGGTCACCCCGTGCGCCCTCGGCGCGCTCGGCGCGAGCCACGACGTCTGCCCGGTGGGCTGCTGCCCGGCCCGCGCCCCCAAGCCCGCCGTCGCGGGCGCCGACAGCCCCTACGCGTGAGGAGCGGCGTGAACCAGCCGGAACACAACCCCCTGGCACACCAGCCGGAACAGAGTCCCGAGGCAAGCCCCCCGGCGCACCAGTCCCACAAGGCCTCCTTCAAGGCCGAACTGCTGCGGATCGCCCTCGACGCGGCGGACCGCGCCGGCACCTTCCTGCGGGACGGCCGACCCGACGACCTCGGGGTGGCCGCCACCAAGTCCAGCGCGGTCGACGTCGTCACCGAGATGGACATCGCCTCCGAGAAGCTGATCACCGGACTGCTCGCCGACGCCCGGCCCGACGACGGCGTCCTCGGCGAGGAGGGCGCCAGCGTCGAGGGCACCAGCGGAGTGCAATGGGTGATCGACCCCCTCGACGGCACGGTCAACTACCTGTACGGGCTGCCGAGCTGGGCGGTGTCCATCGCCGCCCGGGTGGACGGCGAGACCGTGGTGGGCGTCGTGTACGCGCCGCTGCGCGGCGAGACCTACCACGCGGTCCTGGAGGAGGGCGCCTATGTCAACGACCGCCCCGCTCGGGTACGGCCCGCCCCGGCGTTCGGCCAGGCCCTCGTGGGCACCGGCTTCGGCTACCTCGCAGAGCGCCGCGCCCGGCAGGCCGAGGTGATCCGCCTCCTGGTGCCCGAGGTGCGCGACATCCGCCGCGGCGGCTCGGCCGCGATCGACCTGTGCGACGTGGCGATGGGCCGGCTCGACGCGTACTACGAGCGTGGACTGCATCCCTGGGACTACGCGGCCGGCGACCTCGTCGCCCGGGAGGCGGGAGCGCTGACCGGCGGCCGCCCGGGAGAGCCCGTCTCGCCCGAACTGACGCTCGCGGCACCCCCCGGCCTCTTCGAGCCGCTCCAGGACCGCCTGGAGGCCCTGGGCGCCTGGCACGACTAGGGCCTGTTGCGAGAGTCCGGCCTGCCCCGCGACGTCATGCGCGCTCCCCCGAGCTCTCGGCTTCGCTCGGGCGGGGGACCCCCACTCGCCGTACCGGGCCCAGACCCGAGTACATCCGGTACGAGGGCCTGGGCCCGGCACTTCCCCCGAGCTCTTTCGGGCAGGGGGACCCCCGGAGCACGCACCTGACGCCGCAGGGCCCGCCCTCCGGGTGGACGACGGGACTTTCGCAACAGGCCCCAGAACCGCTCCGCGGGCACCGAAGACATGCGGAGGGGCCCCGGTCTGGATCCACCGGGGCCCCGTTCCACATGCCGTACGCGAGGTACGGCGACGCTCGAACGCCGTACGCGGGCGGCTCAGGCGTGCGTCATTCCTACCTCGACGCCGTGCTCGGCGGCCAGACGACGCAGGTCGTCGAGTTCCGACTCCTCGACCTCCACGAGGAAGTCGTCGCCGGTCTCGCGGGCCCGCGTCAGGTCGGACTCGGTCGTCCTTATGCGCTGCAGAAGTCCTGCGGTGAATGCGTCCATGCTGCGCCCCCTCGTCCTGGGTCGTGGGTCGGTGGCACCGGGGTGCCATTCGGAAGGGACGATCACGGCTCCGGCGGATGCCCGGCGCACTCCCGCCGGGCGGCGACGGTGCCGGACACCCACGTCCGCTCTGCGCAAAGCGGCCGCCGGCCCGCCACATGGGAGTGACGTGCCCAAGCAGAGTGTGATCGCGGGGTGTAAAGCCGTCCTCCCCATGCCGCGTCGCGGAGAAACCTCAGGGGGAGAAGAAATCTCGGCGGGCGAAGAAAACCCCGGGGGACAGGATCTTCCGCCCGCCCGCCGCTCCACGGGACGTCCTCCGGCCGCACGCCCCCTTCCGGGCCGTGCTCCCGGCCGTCTTACAGCCGACTTATGGCCGAAAAGGGCAGGATGTAGCTCTCATCCACGAACAGACCCCTGCCCGCGCACCCCTGCTGTGTGCCGCGCGGGCAGGCCCCGAGGAAGGACAAACGACGTGCGCGTACTCGTCGTCGAGGACGAGCAGCTGCTCGCCGATGCGGTGGCCACCGGACTGCGCCGGGAGGCCATGGCCGTCGACGTCGTGTACGACGGCGCGGCCGCGCTGGAACGCATCGGCGTCAACGACTACGACGTGGTCGTCCTGGACCGCGACCTCCCGCTCGTCCACGGCGACGACGTGTGCCGCCGGATCGTCGAGCTCGGCATGCCCACGCGCGTGCTGATGCTCACGGCCTCCGGCGACGTCAGCGACCGCGTCGAGGGCCTGGAGATCGGCGCCGACGACTACCTGCCCAAGCCGTTCGCGTTCAGCGAGCTCATCGCCCGCGTGCGCGCGCTCGGCCGGCGCACCAGTGTGCCGCTGCCGCCCGTCCTGGAGCGCGCCGGGATCAAGCTCGACCCCAACCGCCGCGAGGTCTTCCGGGACGGGCGGGAGGTGCAGCTCGCCCCCAAGGAGTTCGCGGTGCTCGAAGTCCTCATGCGCAGCGAGGGCGCCGTCGTCTCCGCCGAACAGCTCCTGGAGAAGGCCTGGGACGAGAACACGGACCCGTTCACCAACGTCGTCCGGGTGACCGTGATGACCCTGCGCCGCAAGCTCGGCGAGCCCCCGGTGATCGTCACCGTGCCCGGCTCCGGCTACCGGATCTGATCCGCGTGGCCGCCACGCCCGCGCCCCCCGCGGCGCCCCCGAAACCCACCTGGGACCCCAACCGGCCGGAACCGCCCTTCCCGTGGCTGCGCCCGACCATCCGCATACGGCTCACGCTGCTCTACGGCGGCATGTTCCTGATCGCCGGCATCCTGCTGCTGTCGATCATCTACCTGCTCGCCGCGCAGGCGCTGCGCACCGGCAGCGAACCGCTGTTCAAGATCGTCGAGTTCAACGACCTCAAGGTCACGAGCAACGACTGCCCGGGCGTCAACAACAAGCTGTCGCTGACCGAGTTCAACGACGCGATCAGCGCGTGCACCGACCACCAGCGCCAGGTGGCCCTGGACCACCTGCTCAGCCGCTCCCTGCTCGCGCTGCTCGGCCTCGCCGTGATCGCGTTCGCGTTCGGCTACGCCATGGCGGGCCGCGTGTTGTCGCCGCTCGGCCGGATCACCCGTACCGCCCGCGCGGTGGCCGGCTCGGACCTGTCCCGGCGCATCGAGCTGGACGGCCCGGACGACGAGCTCAAGGAGCTCGCCGACACCTTCGACGACATGCTGGAGAGGCTGCAGCGGGCCTTCACCGCCCAGCAGCGCTTCGTCGGCAACGCCTCGCACGAACTGCGCACGCCGCTCGCGATCAACCGCACGCTCCTGGAGGTCCACCTCTCCGACCCGGGCGCACCGGTGGAGCTGCAGCAGCTCGGCAAGACGCTGCTGGCCACCAACGAACGCAGCGAGCAGCTCGTGGAGGGCCTGCTGCTGCTCGCCCGCAGCGACAACCAGATCGTCGAGCGCAAACCCGTCGACCTCGCCGAGGTCGCCGCCCAGGCCGTCGACCAGGTGCACGCCGAGGCCGAGGCCAAGGGCGTGGACATCCGCAGCACCTGCGCGCCCGCGGTGGTGCAGGGCAACGGCGTCCTGCTGGAGCGGATCGCCCTGAACCTGGTGCAGAACGCCGCGCGCTACAACGTGCCGGAGGGGGGCTGGGTGGAGGTCACCACCGAGGTGCAGCACGGCCAGGCGGTCCTCGTGGTGTCGAACACCGGGCCGGTGGTGCCGGCCTACGAGATCGACAACCTCTTCGAACCCTTCAGACGGCTCCGTACCGAACGTACGGGCAGCGACAAGGGGGTGGGGCTCGGGCTGTCGATCGCGAGGTCGGTGGCCCGGGCGCACGGCGGGCACATCTCCGCCCGGCCGAGGGAAGGGGGAGGCCTCGTGATGCGCGTCACCCTGCCGATCTGACATCATGTCGCCGCTCGCACGACCGGTACGGAAATTGTTTCGCTTTGGGCGTAATTCCCGAACCGGTCATCCGGTGGTCACATGTGTGATCGATCACAGGACTTCTTTTTCGACTGTCTACGCTGCGTGATCATTTGGGCGTCGACAAAGCCGGAAAATACGGGTTTTCCGGTGCTGGTATCACGGGAAGTACACGGTGAGACGCCTTTGGAGGGCGCCGTGCGGACCGTGTACGGTCCGGTTCGCCATCCAACCCGATCACTCACGAGGACTCCGGTTGGGTGTCGATTGAGTAACAGACCTTGATGTGAGGCAAAATCTCCGCCTCGAGGCGGGCACAAGTCCGGCCTCCCACGCGTTACGTGCGCTGGAGACACCCGCAGACACCCAGAGGGGGAGAGCGAAATGGCAACCGACTACGACACCCCACGCAAGACCGACGACGATGTCGATTCCGACAGCCTGGAGGAACTCAAGGCCCGGCGGAACGACAAGTCGACCTCGGCCGTCGACGTCGACGAGTTCGAGGCCGCGGAAGGCCTGGAACTGCCCGGAGCGGACCTTTCCAATGAGGAGCTGGCCGTTCGGGTACTGCCCAAGCAGCAGGACGAGTTCACTTGCATGAGCTGCTTCCTGGTGCACCACCGCAGTCAGCTGGCCCGTGAGAAGAACGGCCAGCCGATCTGCCGCGACTGCGACTGAGGCGGGGTCGGCCGTGACCGGCTCGACCCCTCCCTGGAAGCGCCGCTTCCACAAGAAGGCGGAGGCGGACCCGGGGCCGCATGACGGCCCTCACGGCGTGCGTGACGACGAGCGGGGCCCCTCGGGCCCCGGAGTGCCCGAACACCCGGGAGATCCCGGGGAGAAGGGCACCCCGGGGCACAGGGGGGCCTCGCTCGCTTCGGACGGCACGCCCATGGATCTTCCGGCGCCGGAGGATTCCGTCACGTCCACGGAATCCGCGGCGCCTGCGGCTTCTGCGGGGGTCGCGGCTCCTGCGGATTCTGCGAGGCCTTCTGGGCCTTCTGGGCCTTCTGGGCCCGCGGGGTCGGCGGACTCCGCGGTGCCCTCGCGTTCTTCGGAGCCCTCGGGCTCTTCGGGATCCACGGACGCCGCGGCGTTCGAGGCCGCCGCGGCGGTGGGCGGGCTGCCCGTGCCCGTAGCGTCCGCGCGGGCCGTACAGGGGCGCCGGGCCGCCGCGATGCGGTCCGTGCGTACGGGGGTCCGGGCGGGCTTCCGCAAGGGCGACCACCGGGTCCGGCTGGGACTGAGCTTCCTGGCGGACCGCATCATGGACCTCGCCCCGCGCGTGCCCGTGCGTGACCTTGCGGCCCTGCGCCGGCAGTTCCCGGGACTCGGCCCCGAGGAGCTCGCCGACAGACTCGTCGCCGGCGCGGCGGCCGCGACCGCGACGGTGGGCGCCGGTGTGGGCGCCGCCGCGATGCTGCCGACGCCGCCGGCCATGCCGGCCGAACTGGCCGCGGAGATCACCGGCGTCGCGGCCGTCGAACTGAAACTGATCGCCGAACTGCACGAGGTGTACGGCGTACGGCCGCCCGGGACGCTCGCGCAGCGCAGCACGCTGTACGTGCGGTCGTGGTCCGGTGAGCGCGGCATCGACATCGCGAAGCCGACGTCGCTGAACGCGGCGCTCGGCGGGCAGATGAAGCGGGAGCTGCGGCAGCAGATCACCAAGAGGCTGGTGCGGGACCTGCCGAACCTGATTCCGTTCCTGGTGGGGGCGGCGGTGGGGGCGATGCTGAACCGGCGCGAGACCAGGCGGCTCGGGGAGCGGGTGCGGGCGGATCTGCGGCGCGTCCAGGTTTCCTGGGACGCGCTGGAGGGGTGACCGGGGTTCGCCGCGCCCCACAAAAAGGTGCTATCGCGTGCGGGCTGCCTCGAGGGTGGCTGCCAGGCGTTCCGGCTCCCTGGTGGAGAGGTAGAGGTACGGGGTGGGGTCCTCGGGGTCCGTCACCTGGACGCGCAGGGCTGTGCGGACATAGGCGCGCAGCAGCATGAAGGCACGTGTGTCGGCCTTGTGCGTGCGCCAGGCCTGCGCCTCCTCCTGGTCCAGCACCTCGGACTCGCCCAGCGCGGAGACCGGGATGCGCGCGTCGCCGGCGATCAGCGCGTCGCCGACCACGCGGATGCGCGGGGAGCCGTACGCGCTCACCACGACCGCCGAGACCGCCGTACCGCCCACCAGGCCGCCCAGCATCGGCAGGGTGCCGAACGGGAGCAGGACCAGGGCCACCGCGATGCCCATCAGGAGGCACATCAGCCACCAGGAGCGGGGCGCGGTGAGACGTTCTTCGTACGCGGGCGCGGAGAGCTGCATGGGCCAAGCTTGGCACGGTGTCGGAGCGGGGCCGACGCGCGGGTAAGGTCTGCGCCTGTGAGTGGTGCTTCCCCCAGTTCCCCAAGTCCGCGGCCCCCAAAAGACGCGAGCGGCGCCCCCGGGCACGGGCTCGAGGTGCTCGTCCGGCGCGTCGATCCCGACGTACCGCTTCCGGCGTACGCGCACCCCGGCGACGCGGGGGCCGACCTGCGCACCGTCGAGGCGTGCGAGCTGGCGCCCGGCGAACGGGCCGTCCTGCCCACCGGGGTGTCTGTGGCGCTCCCCGAGGGGTACGCGGCCTTCGTGCACCCGCGATCCGGCCTCGCCGCCCGCTGCGGTGTCGCTCTGGTGAATGCCCCGGGGACGGTTGATGCCGGGTACCGTGGGGAGATCAAGGTGATCGTGGTGAATCTCGACCCGCGCGAGAGCGTGCGGTTCGAGCGCTTCGACCGGATTGCCCAATTGGTCGTCCAGCAGGTCGAGAGGGTCCGCTTCCAGGAGGTCGCGGAACTTCCCGGCTCGGCGCGGGCCGAGGGGGGCTTCGGGTCCACCGGCGGTCATGCCGCCGTGGGCGGCACAACGGGTGGGAATCGATACGCTTCGGTCGTATCCGACCGGGAAGGACAGTGACGTGTTCGGACGTCGCAAGAAGAAGGGGTCCGCCGACGACGTGGCGGACGCGACGGGCGAGGCCGAGCAGGTCGTCGACGGCGTCGACACCGAGGCGGACGACGAACAGGCCGAGGGCGGGCGTGAGCGCGTACGACTCGCACCCGGACCGCGGCCCGACGGCCCCTGGGACGAGTCCGAGGTGCGCGACCCCGCCGAGGGCCGGGTCGACCTCGGCGGTCTGTTCGTGCCCGGTGTGGACGGCATGGAACTGCGGGTCGAGGTTGCCGGTGACGCGATCGTCGCCGCCACCGTCGTACTGCGCGACAGCGCCATCCAGCTGCAGGGCTTCGCCGCCCCGAAGCGCGAGGGCATCTGGGGCGAGGTCCGCGAGGAGATCGCCGGCGGCATCACCCAGCAGGGCGGCATCGTCGACGAGGTCGAGGGTCCGCTCGGCTGGGAGCTGCGGGCCCAGGTGCCCGTGCAGCTGCCGGACGGCACCGGCGGCTTCCAGGTGGTGCGGTTCGTCGGCGTGGACGGCCCCCGCTGGTTCCTGCGCGGGGTGATCTCCGGGCAGGGCGCCGTGCAGCCGCAGGCGGCCGGGCTCCTTGAGCAGATCTTCAGGGACACGGTCGTGGTCCGCGGCGAGGGCCCGATGGCGCCCCGCGACCCGATCGTCCTCAAGCTGCCCAACGACGCGCAGATGGTGCCCGAGAGCGTGCAGCAGCAGGAGGAGGGCTCGCGCTTCTCCGGCGGCATGGGGCAGCTCCAACGCGGACCGGAGATCACCGAGGTCCGCTGAGGACGCCGTCCGCCGAGCGTGCCCGCTCCGCTTCGTACGGGGGCCGCATCCCTGGTGGGGTGCGGCCCTTTCGCCTGTCCGCACCCGTACGGGGGACATCCGGCGACCCGGGAACCCGGGCCGCCTCCCGGCCGTTCGACGGGCGAGCGCGGATGGGGATCGCGGGTGGGAATCCGGTGAGAACGCCGGACGCGTCGGCACACGGGGGAGGGTTCATGAGCCTGGTCGTCACCAAAAACGGTACCGGGGCGCAGACCGGGACGATGGTGCGCGTCGAGGAGGTCCACAAGTCGTACGGCACCGGCGCCGCCGCCGTGCACGCGCTGCGCGGCGTCTCCTTCGACGTGCCCGGGGGCGAGCTCGTCGCCCTCAAAGGCCGTTCCGGGTCCGGCAAGACCACCCTGCTCAATCTGATCGGCGGGCTCGACGAGCCGGACGCGGGCCGGATCACCGTCGCCGGACTCGACCTCGGTGACCTCGGCGAGGAGGACCTGCTCGCACTGCGGCGGGACCGGATCGGCTTCGTCTTCCAGACCTTCGGCCTCATACCGATCCTCACCGCCGCCGAGAACGTGGGGGTGCCGCTGCGGCTGCGCCGTGCGGCCCGCCGGGAGCGGGAGGAGCGGGTGGCGCTGCTGCTGTCGCTCGTCGGACTCGCCGACCAAGCGGAGCAGCGGCCGGGCGAACTGTCCGGGGGACAGCAGCAGCGGGTGGCCATCGCACGGGCGCTGGCCAACAGCCCGTCGCTCCTGATAGCGGACGAGCCGACCGGACAGCTCGACGCGGAGACGGGGCTCGCGGTGATGGAACTGCTGCGCGCGGTGGTGCGCAGCGAGGGCGTCACGGCCGTGGTCGCCACGCACGACGCGACGCTGCTGGGGCTGGCGGACCGGGTACTGGAACTCGGCGACGGCGAGCTGACCGAAGGCTGAACGCTCGCGGCCGACCCCGTGGGCGTGACCGCCGTCAGCGTTGCGTCAAGGACGCCGTGAACCGTGCCCACCGCTCGTTTCGCCACAATCATGAGCCGTAGGTTCGACGCCGCGCACGCGGTGGGACATGGCGGCGCGGTGCGGCACGGAGGGACGATGAGGCGATGGGACGCGGCACACTACGGATCTATCTCGGGGCGGCACCGGGCGTCGGCAAGACCTACGCCATGCTCTGCGAGGCCGGGCGCCGTGTCGAACGCGGCACCGACTGCGTCGTCGGCCACGTCGAACCCCACGGCCGCCCCCGCACCGAGGCGCTGCTGCACGGCCTGGAGCAGGTGCCGCACCGGGAGTTGGAGTACCGGGGCGGCGTCCTCACCGAGATGGACGTCGACGCCGTACTGCGCCGCGCGCCCGCCGTCGTCATGGTCGACGAACTCGCCCACACCAACGTCCCCGGCTCGCGCAACGCCAAGCGCTGGCAGGACGTGGAGGAACTGCTGGCCGCCGGGATCGACGTCGTCTCCACCGTCAACATCCAGCACCTGGAGTCACTCGGCGACGTCGTCGAGTCGATCACGGGGGTGCGGCAGCGGGAGACCGTCCCCGACGAGTTCGTGCGCCGCGCCGACCAGGTCGAGCTCGTCGACATGTCGCCCCAGGCGCTGCGCCGCCGTATGGCGCACGGCAACATCTACCGGTCGGAGAAGGTCGACGCCGCCCTGTCGCACCACTTCCGCCCCGGCAACCTCGCCGCCCTGCGCGAGCTGGCCCTGCTGTGGGTCGCCGACCGGGTCGACGAACACCTCACCCAGTACCGCAGCGACCACCGGGTCTCGACGATATGGGGCTCCCGGGAGCGCATCCTGGTCGGACTGACCGGCGGCCCCGAGGGACGCACCCTGATCCGCCGCGCCGCACGGCTCGCCGAGAAGGGGGCGGGCGGCGAGGTGCTCGCCGTCTACGTCGCCCACAGCGACGGGCTGACCTCCGCCTCGCCCAAGGAACTCGCCGTCCAGCGCACCCTCGTCGAGGACCTCGGCGGCACCTTCCACCACGTGATCGGCGACGACGTCTCCGCCGCGCTGCTCGATTTCGCGCGCGGCGCCAACGCCACACAGATCGTCCTCGGCTCCTCGCGCCGCAAGACCTGGCAGTACGTTCTCGGACCCGGCGTGGGCGCCACGGTCGCCCGGGACTGCGGCCCCGACCTGGACGTGCACATCGTCACCCACGAGGAGGTCGCCAAGGGGCGCGGGTTGCCGGCCGCCCGCGGCGCCCGGCTCGGCCGGGCCCGCATCGTCGCCGGCTGGATCACCGGCGTCGCCGGTCCGGCCCTCCTCGCCCTGCTGCTCGGCACCGTCGACCTCGGTCTCGCCAACGACATGCTGCTCTTCCTGGCGCTGACGGTGGCCGCCGCCCTGCTCGGCGGGCTGCTGCCGGCGCTCGCCTCCGCGGCGGTCGGCTCGGTGCTCCTGAACTACTTCTACGCACCCCCGCTGCACCGCTTCACCATCGCCGACCCGAGGAACATCGTCGGCATCCTGATCTTCGTCGGGGTCGCGCTCGCGGTCGCCTCCGTGGTGGATCTCGCGGCCCGGCGCACCCAGCAGGCGGCCCGGCTGCGCGCCGAGTCCGAGATCCTCTCCTTCCTCGCGGGCAGCGTGCTGCGCGGCGAGACCAGCCTGGAGGCGCTCCTGGAGCGGGTGCGGGAGACGTTCGCCATGGAGTCGGCGGCGCTGCTGGAACGCGCGGGCGGCGTCGCCCCGTGGACCTGCGCGGGCGCGGTCGGCTCCGGCACCCGCGTGGCGCGGCCGGAGGACGCCGACGTGGACGTGTCCGTCGGCGACCACATGGCGCTGGCGCTGTCCGGACGGGTGCTGCCCGCCTCCGACCGCCGGGTGCTGGCCGCGTTCGCCGCGCAGGCCGCGGTCGTCCTGGACCGGCAGCGGCTGCGGCAGGCCGCCGAGCAGGCCCGGAGGCTCGCCGAGGGCAACCGCATCCGCACCGCGCTGCTCGCCGCCGTCAGCCACGACCTGCGTACCCCGCTCGCCGCCATCAAGGCGGCGGTCAGCTCCCTGCGTGCGGACGACGTGGCCTGGTCGGAGGAGGACAGGGCGGAGCTCCTCGAAGGCATCGAGGAGGGCGCCGACCGGCTCGACCACCTGGTCGGAAACCTGCTCGACATGTCCAGGCTGCAGACCGGCACCGTCACCCCGCTGATCCGTGAGATCGACGTGGACGAGGTGGTGCCGATGGCGCTCGGCGGGGTCCCCGAGGACAGCGTGGAGCTCGACATCCCCGAGACACTGCCCATGGTCGCCGTCGACCCCGGACTCCTGGAACGGTCGGTGGCCAACCTCGTCGAGAACGCCGTCAAGTACGGCCCGCCCGGGACACAGGTCCTCGTCGCCGCCAGCGCGCTGGCCGACCGGGTCGAGGTGCGGGTCGTCGACCGCGGGTCCGGGGTGCCGGACGAGGCGAAGGAACGCATCTTCGAGCCCTTTCAGCGCCACGGGGACGCCCCGCGCGGCTCCGGCGTCGGACTCGGCCTCGCGGTGGCGCGCGGCTTCGCCGAGGCGATGGGCGGCACGCTGACCGCCGAGGACACCCCCGGCGGCGGGCTGACGATGGTGCTGACCCTGCGAGCGGCCCCGCGGCCGGCGGATCCGGCGGACGTGGCCGGTCCGGATGCTCCCGCTACGGTCGGCTCCGATGTGGCCGGTTCCGCCGCGGCCGGTTCGCTCGCCCTATCGGAGAGGCAGGCCTCATGACGCGTGTGCTGGTGGTCGACGACGAGCCGGGTATCGTGCGCGCCCTGGTGATCAACCTGAGGGCGCGCGCGTACGAGGTGGACGCGGCGCACGACGGTGCCACCGCGCTCCGGCTGGCGGCGGCACGCCGTCCCGACGTGATCGTCCTCGACCTCGGACTGCCGGACGTCGACGGCGTCGAGGTCATCCGGGGGCTGCGCCGCTGGACCAGGGTGCCGATCCTGGTGCTGTCGGCGCGCCACTCCTCCGACGAGAAGGTCTGCGCGCTCGACGCGGGCGCCGACGACTACGTCACCAAGCCGTTCGGCATGGACGAACTGCTGGCCCGGCTCCGCGCCGCCGTGCGTCGCGCGGAGCCGGTGGGCGCCGGTGAGGGCGACGTGGTCGTGGAGACCGAGGGGTTCACCGTCGACCTCGCCGCGAAGAAGGTCGACCGAGGGGGCCGGGACGTACGCCTCACGCCCACCGAGTGGCACCTGCTGGAAGTGCTGGTGCGCAGCCCCGGTCGGCTGGTCGGCCAGAAACAACTGCTGCGGGAGGTGTGGGGGCCGTCGTACGGCACGGAGACGAACTACCTGCGGGTGTACATGGCCCAACTGCGCCGCAAGCTGGAGGCCGACCCCGCGCATCCGCGGCACTTCATCACGGAACCGGGTATGGGGTACCGCTTCGAGAAATAGCTCATGCCTTCGAGAAGTGACCTTCGAGAAGTGGCCGTACGTACGTGTCGGCGGCCCCCGGTACGCTTTCGGTATGAATGCTGTTCCGCGTTCCGAGAAGCCGGTGGGCCGGTTCAGGCGCATGCTCGACCGGCTCTCCTCGTCGCAGGAGGACCTGGAGTCGGAGGAGCTGCGGGAGGACACCGAGACCGCGGGGTGCACCCGCATCGGTGACTGCCGTGACCGCCAGCTGGTCACCGTTACTGGTACCTTGCGCACGGTCACGCTGCGCCCGCGGGCCGGGGTGCCGGCCCTGGAGGCCGAGCTGTTCGACGGCACGGCCGTGCTGGACGTGGTCTGGCTCGGCAGGCGCTCCATCGTCGGGATAGAACCGGGGCGCAAACTGATCGCCTCGGGGCGGATCTCGATGAGCCGGGGCCGCAGAGTGTTGTTCAACCCGAAATACGAACTGAGACCGCTCGGACGGGAGTAGCCGGTGACCTCACTCGAGAAGCCGACCGAAGACGACGCCGCGCACGATTCGCGCGCGGTCACCGAGGCCGCGCTCTTCGAGGCGTTCGGCGGTGTCCGGGGCATGGTCGAGACGGTGCTGCCGGGGCTGCTCTTCGTCAGCATCTTCACGATCAACAAGAACCTGCACGTGTCGGCGATCGCCGCGCTCGTGGTGTCGCTGCTGCTGGTCGCGGTGCGGCTGGTCCGCCGGGACACGGTCAAGCACGCCTTCAGCGGGGTCTTCGGCGTCGCCTTCGGCGTCGTGTTCGCGATGATGACCGGCAACGCGAAGGACTTCTACCTGCCGGGCATGCTCTACACGCTCGGCCTGGCGCTGGCGTACATCGTGACGACGCTGGCGGGCGTGCCGTTGATCGGCCTGATGCTCGGGCCGGTCTTCAAGGAGAACCTGTCCTGGCGCACGCGCAACCCCGGCCGCAAGAAGGCGTACGCCAAGGCGAGCTGGGCGTGGGGCCTGATCCTGCTCGCCAAGTGCGCGGTGCTGTTCCCGCTGTACTGGTGGGCGGACACGGCGCAGCTCGGCTGGGTCCTGATCGCGCTGAAGATCCCCCCGTTCCTGCTGGCGGTCTGGCTGACGTGGGTCTTCCTGGCGAAGGCCCCGGCGCCGATCGACGTCTTCGCGGAGATGGAAGCGGAGGAAAAGGCGGCGGAGGCGCGGGAGCAGAGCGCGCCGTAGGCCTTTCGCCCGGTTCCCCGCGCCCCTGTTCTTCAGGAGCGCGGGGAACCGCGTGTCTTCGGAGGGCCGGGGGCGGAGCCCCCGTGGGTTGGGCAGGGAAGGGGCGGCGGGGGCGAAAACCCCTCCCGCGGTCAGCCGACCGCGTCCTCCCGCCGCACCGAGAGCAGATCCTCCAGCTGCTCCTCCCGCGACTGCGCCGCGACGAACAGCAACTCGTCACCCACCTCCAGCGCGTCCTCCGGCGACGGCGTCAACACCCGCGTCCCCCGGATGATCGTCACCAGTGACGTGTCCTCGGGCCACCGCACCTCGCCCACCTGCGTCCCCGCCAGCGCGGACTCCGGCGGCAGCGTCAGCTCCACCAGGTTCGCGTCCCCGTGACTGAAGCGCAGCAGCCGTACGAGATCACCGACGCTCACCGCCTCCTCCACCAGCGCCGACATCAGCCGCGGGGTGGAGACGGCGACATCGACGCCCCACGCCTCGTTGAACAGCCACTCGTTCTTCGGGTTGTTCACCCGGGCGACGACGCGCGGCACCCCGTACTCCGTCTTGGCGAGAAGCGAGACGACGAGGTTGACCTTGTCGTCACCCGTCGCCGCGATGACGACGTTGCAGCGCTGCAGCGCGGCCTCGTCCAGCGACGTGATCTCGCAGGCGTCGGCCAGCAGCCACTCCGCCCGCGGCACCCGCTCCACCGAGATCGCGGTCGGCGCCTTGTCGATCAGCAGTACCTCGTGGCCGTTCTCCAGCAGTTCGCCCGCGATCGAGCGACCCACCGCACCGGCCCCGGCAATGGCGACCCTCATCAGTGACCGGCCTCCTTCTCAGGGCCCTCGGCGAACGTCGCCTCGACCTTCTCGACGTCGTCCGTGCGCATCATCACGTGCACCAGATCGCCCTCCTGCAGCACCGTCTGGGAAGAAGGCAGCATCGCCTCGCCCAGACGGGTGAGGAACGCGACCCGTACCCCGGTCTCCTCCTGCAGCCGGCTGATCTTCTCGCCCACCCAGGACGGGGAGGCGTGCACCTCGGCGAGCTGCACCCCGCCGGTGGGGTCCCGCCACAGCGGCTCGGCGCCCGAGGGCAGCAGCCGGCGCAGCATCTGGTCGGCGGTCCAGCGCACGGTCGCCACGGTCGGGATGCCGAGCCGCTGGTAGACCTCGGCACGCCGGGGGTCGTAGATGCGCGCCGCCACGTTCTCGATGCCGAACATCTCGCGGGCCACCCGGGCGGCGATGATGTTGGAGTTGTCGCCGCTGGAGACGGCGGCGAACGCCCCGGCCTCCTCGATGCCCGCCTCGCGCAGGGTGTCCTGGTCGAAGCCGACCCCGGTGACGCGTCGGCCGCCGAACCCGGCGCCGAGCCGACGGAAGGCGGTGGGGTCCTGGTCGATCACGGCGACCGTGTGCCCCTGCTGCTCCAGGTTCTGGGCGAGAGCGGAACCCACTCTGCCGCAGCCCATGATCACAATGTGCACGGCCCTACACCACACTCCCCGCGGACCTCGCGGCCCGCGTACGCGTCCTGCTCATGGCTCTCTTTCGGCTCGCCCGGCAACAGTGGCGGCCCGATGTGCGGGCCGCGGTGCACCATCATGCCGGTGGAACACCGTGGCGGACTCCCCCGGGGACCGGTCCGTCGCCCCGCGTCCGACGTAACGGCAGCGGCAAGTGGGCCGTGGGGCACCACCACGCTCACCCGCGACCCGGCGGCCCCGCGCCCGCTACCGTCGCGCACGGGGCTCATACGGGGCGTGTGCGGGTTCGCCTACGAGCCCACGGACCTACAAGCCCACGGACCTACGAGCCCACGGACCTACGAGCCCACGAACCTACGAGCCCACGAAACCTACGAGCCCACGGGTCCCGGACCCCGGGCCCGCGCCGGACCAGTAACCCTGCCGCCCCCGATACCGACACGGACACCGACCCGAGAAGAGGCATGCGTGACCGGAGCCAATCCGTTCGAATCCCCCGAGCCCGAGCCCGAGGCCCCCCAGCCCGAGCCCTCGCTCACCGCCGACCTGCTGCGCGAGTTCCTCGCCGCCGGCAGCGACGCGCTGGCACGGCTGGCCTCCGACGACGGCGCCGTCGACGACTTCGGCTTCGACCCCGACCTCACCGACGAGCTGATCATGCCCCTCCTCCGGCCGCTCTACGAGAAGTACTTCCGGGTCGACGTGGAGGGGCTGGAGCACGTCCCGGCCGAGGGCGGCGCGCTGCTCGTCGCCAACCATTCCGGCACACTGCCGCTGGACGCGCTCATGCTCCAGGTCGCCCTGCGCGACCACCATCCCGCCCACCGCCGGCTGCGGCTGCTCGCCGCCGACCTCGTCTTCGAGCTGCCGCTGCTCCGCGACGTCGCCCGCAAGGCGGGCCACGTACGCGCCTGCCGGGCCAACGCGACCCGGCTGCTGGACGCCGGGGACCTCGTCGGCGTCATGCCCGAGGGCTACAAGGGCCTCGGCAAGCCGTACGAGGAGCGTTACCGGCTGCGCCGCTTCGGCCGGGGCGGCTTCGCCGCGGTGGCGCTGCGCACGGGCCGGCCCCTCGTGCCGTGCGCGATCGTCGGCGCCGAGGAGACGTACCCGATGATCGGCGAGTCCCGTACCCTCGCGCGGCTGCTGAACCTGCCGTACTTCCCGATCACGCCGACCTTCCCGCTGCTGGGCGTGCTCGGCCTGGTCCCGCTGCCGAGCAAGTGGACCATCCGCTTCGGTGCGCCGATCACCGTGGACGGCTTCCCCGAGAACGCCGCCGACGACCCGCGGACGGTGGAGAAGCTCGCCCGCGAGGTGAAGGACACCATCCAGCACTCCCTGAACGAGTTGCTCGCCCACCGTCAGTCGCCGTTCGGCTGAGGCCGAGCCCCGCCCGCACCCGTTCCCATGGCCCTCTTCCCGGATCCCCGGCAAGATTCCGTTAAGAATTCGCCGCCGGTCGTTCCGGGCACAGGGCCGTTCTCCTGCGGGAATCGGCGATCCGCCGCCCTCGACACGATGGGGGTGGCGGGTGGGCGCCCCCGTGTTCGAACCCTTAACATCCCCTGTTGTGTCCAAACTGACCGACGTGCCCAAACGCATCCTCATCGGGCGCGCACTGCGCAGCGACCGGCTCGGAGAAACGCTCCTGCCGAAGCGCATCGCACTCCCCGTGTTCGCCTCCGACCCGCTCTCCTCCGTCGCCTATGCGCCGGGGGAGGTGCTGCTGGTCCTCTCCATCGCGGGCGTGTCGTCGTACCACTTCAGTCCCTGGATCGCGGCCGCGGTCGTCGTCCTGATGTTCACCGTGGTGGCGTCCTACCGGCAGAACGTGCACGCGTACCCCAGCGGCGGCGGCGACTACGAGGTGGCCACCACCAACCTCGGCCCGAAGGCCGGCCTGACCGTCGCCAGCGCCCTGCTCGTCGACTACGTCCTCACGGTCGCCGTGTCGATCGCCTCCGGCATCGAGAACCTCGGCTCCGCGATCCCGTTCGTCGTCGAGCACAAGGTGATCTGCGCGGTCGTCGTGGTGGTCCTGCTCACGCTGATGAACCTGCGCGGGGTGAAGGAGTCGGGCAAGCTCTTCGCGATCCCGACGTACGTCTTCGTCGGCGGCGTCTTCATCATGATCGTGTGGGGCGCGTTCCGGGGCCTGATCCTGGGCGACACCATGCGGGCACCGACGGCCGGCTTCCACATCCGGGCCGAGCACTCGGGTCTGTCCGGGTTCGCCCTGGTCTTCCTGCTGCTGCGGGCCTTCTCCTCCGGCTGTGCCGCGCTGACCGGCGTCGAGGCCATCTCCAACGGCGTCCCCGCCTTCCGCAAGCCCAAGTCGAAGAACGCGGCGACGACGCTCGCGATGATGGGCCTCCTCGCGGTCACCATGTTCTGCGGGATCATCGCGCTGGCCATGGTCACCAAGGTCCGCATGGCCGAGAACCCGGCCGCCGACCTGATCCGGGGCGGCTCGCCGGTCGGCTCCTCCTTCGTGCAGGACCCGGTGATCTCCCAGGTCGCCGAGGCCGTCTTCGGCAACGGCAGCTTCCTGTTCATCGTGCTGGCCGCGGCCACCGCGCTGGTGCTGTTCCTCGCCGCGAACACCGCGTACAACGGCTTCCCGCTGCTGGGCTCGATCCTCGCCCAGGACCGCTACCTGCCGCGCCAGCTCCACACCCGCGGCGACCGGCTCGCCTTCTCCAACGGCATCGTGCTGCTCGCGGGCGCGGCGACGCTGCTCCTCATCATCTACGGGGCCGACTCCACCCGGCTGATCCAGCTCTACATCGTCGGCGTCTTCGTCTCCTTCACGCTCAGCCAGATCGGCATGGTCCGGCACTGGAACCGGCATCTGCGCACCGAGAAGGACCAGCTCAAGCGGCGCCACATGATCCGCTCCCGTGCGATCAACACCTTCGGCGCCTTCTTCACCGGCCTGGTGCTCGTCGTCGTCCTGGCCACCAAGTTCAGCCACGGCGCCTGGGTGGCGCTGCTCGGCATGTGCATCTTCTACGTGACGATGACGGCGATCCGTAAGCACTACGACCGGGTCGCCGACGAGATCGCCGCCCCCGAGGACGAGGTGCCCAGGGACGACATGGTCCGGCCCAGCCGGGTCCACTCCGTCGTCCTGATCTCCAAGATCCACCGGCCCGCGCTGCGTGCCCTGGCCTATGCCAAACTGCTGCGCGCCGACAGCCTGGAGGCCCTCAGCGTCAACGTCGACGCGACGGAGACCAAGGCGCTGCGCGCCGAGTGGGAACGGCGCGGCATCGACGTCCCCCTCAAGATCCTCGACTCGCCCTACCGCGAGGTGACCCGGCCGGTCATCGACTACGTCAAGAGCCTGCGCAAGGAGTCCCCGCGCGACGCGGTGTCGGTGATCATCCCGGAGTACGTGGTGGGTCACTGGTACGAGCACCTGCTGCACAACCAGAGCGCGCTGCGGCTCAAGGGCCGGCTGCTGTTCACGCCGGGTGTCATGGTGACCTCGGTGCCGTACCAGCTCCAGTCCTCCGAGGCGGCGAAGCTGCGGGCCCGCAGGCGCCAGGAGTGGAACGCGCCGGGCGCGGTCCGCCGGGGTCCGGCGGAGCACCGGGACGCTCACCACCACCGGGAGGCCGGCAGCAAGCGCTGAGGGCGGGGCAGGGCGGTCCGGTCCGGGCCGGGCCGGCTGGGGCCGAGAGGCGTGGGCAGCCACCCCGGGCACGTAGACTGGTGGGCTGTTGCCCACCGGCGGACGGACGCGTGCCGCCCCTCCGCACCCCCTCTTGATCATCTGGAGTACTCCCCCCATGCAGGCAGAACCGAGGAAGTCGCTGGTGGGACAGGAGTACGAGGTCGAGGTCGGCCCCGTCGCCCACGGCGGCCACTGCATCGCCCGCACGGCCGAGGGGCAGGTCCTCTTCGTCCGGCACACGCTCCCCGGCGAGCGGGTCGTGGCCCGGGTGACCGAGGGCGAGGAGGGCGCCCGCTTCCTGCGCGCGGACGCGGTGACCGTGCTGGAGGCGTCCAAGGACCGCATCGACGCCCCCTGCCCCTACGCCGGCCCCGGCCTCTGCGGCGGCTGCGACTGGCAGCACGCCAAGCCGGGCGCCCAGCGGCGGCTCAAGGCCGACGTCATCGCCGAACAGCTCCAGCGGTTGGCCGGGCTCACCCCGGAGGAGGCCGGCTGGGACGGCACGGTGCTGCCCGCCGAGGGCGACAAGCTCCCCGCGGGCGAGGTCCCGGCCTGGCGCACCCGGGTGAGTTACGCGGTCGACCCCTCCGGACGGGCGGGCCTGCGCCGCCATCGCTCGCACGAGGTCGAGCCGATCGAACACTGCATGATCGCCGCGCCCGGCGTGAGTGAACTGGGCATCGAGCGCCGGCAGTGGCCCGGAATGGACTCCGTCGAGGCGATCGCGGCGACCGGTTCCCAGGACCGCCAGGTCGTCCTCACCCCGAAGCCGGGGGCGCGGCTGCCCCTGGTGGAGCTGGACCGCCCGGTCTCCGTCCTCCGGGTCGACGAACGCTCCGGTGGCGTGCACCGCGTCCACGGCCGCCCCTTCGTGCGCGAACGCGCCGACGGCCGCACCCACCGGGTCGGCGCCGGCGGCTTCTGGCAGGTCCACCCCAAGGCCGCCGACACCCTCGTCGCGGCCGTGATGCAGGGCCTCCTCCCACGCAAGGGCGACACCGCGCTCGACCTGTACTGCGGAGTGGGTCTCTTCGCGGGCGCGCTGGCCGACCGGGTCGGCGAGAAGGGCGCCGTCCTCGGTATCGAGTCGGGCAAGCGCGCGGTGGAGGACGCCCGGCACAACCTCGCCGAGTTCGACCGCGTCCGCATCGAGATGGGCAAGGTCGAGGCCGCGCTGCCGCGCACGGGCATCACCGAGGCCGACCTGATCGTCCTCGACCCGCCCCGCGCCGGCGCCGGCCGCAAGACCGTGGAGCACCTGTCCTCGCTGGGCGCCCGCCGCATCGCCTACGTCGCCTGCGACCCGGCCGCCCTCGCACGTGACCTCGCGTACTTCCGCGAGGGCGGCTACCGGGTGCGGTCGCTGCGGGCGTTCGATCTGTTTCCGATGACGCACCATGTGGAGTGCGTCGCCATCCTCGAACCGGCCGCGAAGGGCGCCTGACCCACGGTTTTCCCGAGTGGGAGGCATCCGACATCGCCTCGGCGAGGTTCGGGTCCGCGTCATCGAGTGCACGGCATCGCCGATGCGTGAGCCGGATGCGTGCGATGCGGTCCGTCCGGGGGCGGGCGGAAGTGGACGCGTGACGCGCGAGGCGCGGTGCGGCGGCTTTCAGGGGCGCGCCCGGCGCGGGGCCGGAACCCCTGGGCCAGGGACGGTGCTGATCCGGGCGGTGCGCGCAGCCCGGCGCAGTCGTCCCGCATCACCCGGGTGTTACGCGGCCGGGGAGGGGCGCAATGCGCCGGTTTCCTTCATGTGTTGGGCGTACAGGCCGAACTCACCCGGTTCCGGCCCGCACTCTCCCGCCGTGAAGCCGGCCTCTTCCCGAGACGGAGTCCGAAGCGGATGCCGCAGCAGAGGAGGACTCTTCCGATCGCGCCGAGCCCATCGTGCCCGGGACGGGAAAGGCGGAGAAGGGAACTCCTGTGCCGGCCCTTCGAAGGGAACGAGGGTGTCCCCGTGGCGAATGGGGACACCCTCCGGGTCAGGCGAAGGTGCCGTTGTTTTCGCGTGCCTCGGCCGCAGCGCCGGCGAGGTCGTCCAGGAGGGCACGCAGGGCGGTGACGGTCGGCTCGTCCGTGACCCTGCCGTCCGTGAACTTCCGTGCGGCCTGCGGGATGCGCAGCTGCTGGGGGATCACCCGGACCCCCATCACGGCGAGGGTCTGCGACAGCCAGGCCCTGGCGTTGTCACCGCCGGTGATCGCGGTGGACGCGCTGACCAGGGCCACCGGCTTGGCGGCGATCTCACCTCCCCCGACCAGCCACTCCAGCGCGTTCTTCAGCACGCCGGAAGTGCCGTGGGCGTACTCGGGGCTCGCGATGAGCACACCGTCGCACGCGTCGACCGCCGCACGCAGTTCGACCACGACGCCGGGCAGCGCGGACTCCTCCACCTCGGCGTTGAAGAAGGGCAGGCGGCCGAGGTCCGGCCACACGACGAGTTCCCGCGGGGCGACGGTCAGATCCACCGCCGTGCGCAGCACGGAGGCATTGAACGAGCCCGATCGCAGACTTCCGCACAGACCGAGAATTCTCATGTTGATCAACCTACGTTCCTGGAGGTCACCGGCAGTAAGGAATGCGCTCGGGAGACGGTGGAGGGACGGAAGGACGGCTCACCGTCCAGGGCCGGTACGGGCAGTTTCGCGCACACCGGCGGCACCGCGACGCGCGCCTGCGGGCGTGCACGCGGCGCCCCCCGGGCAGGGTGACGCGGTGTGCCCGCCCCCTCCTCGTGCGGCGTGGCGTACGCCGGGTGGGGGTGGGCGACGGACCCGGGGGTGAACAGGGGGTCGGCGGTGCGGGGACAGGCGGTCACGGAAGGTCCGTTCGGGAGGCGGGCGGTCGGCGCGGGCGGGTCACCAGGTGACGGGGAGTTCGCGGACGCCGTAGAGCACCATGTCGTGGCGGAACGGCAGTTCGTCGAGAGCCCGTGCCGGGCGCAGCCCGGGCAGCCGTTCGAGCAGGCCGCCGAAGACCTCGGTGAGTTCGACGCGGGCAAGGGTGGCTCCGACGCACTTGTGGAAACCGTGGCCGAAGGCGAGGTGTTTGCCGTTGTTCACGCGGCGGATGTCGAAGGTGTCGGCGTCCTCGAACACGGTCTCGTCGCGGTTGGCGGCGTTCAGCATCACCAGGACGCCGTCCCCGGCCCGGATCAGCTGGTCGCCGACGACCACGTCCTCGGTGACACCGCGCGGCAGTCCCGCGTGGTTGATGGACAGGTACCGCAGCATCTCCTCCACGGCGCCCGGCAGCAGCGCGTCGTCGCGCCTCAACGCGTCCAGCTGGTCGGGGTGTTCGAAGAGAGTGACCGTGCCGATACCGATCATCTGGGCCATGGTGTCGTAGCCGCCGAGCAGCAGCAGGGCGGCCATGCCGACGAGTTCCTCGTGGGTGAGGCCGCCGTCGGCGGAACGGGCGACCATGCGCCCGAACAGGTCCTCGGACGGCTTCTCCTCCTTGGCGGTGACCAGCCGGTCGAAGTAGCCCATGAGCTCGCCGGCCGCCCGCACCGCCTGTTCGGGGGTGCTCGTGCGGTCCAGGACGGTGTCGGTGAGCGACACGAACAGGACGTGGTCCTCGAAGGGGACGCCGAGGATCTCGCAGATGGTCATGGCGGCCATGGGCAGCGCGAACTCACGGACCAGATCGCCCGATCTGCGGCCGTCGGCACTCATGCGGTCGACCAGTCCGTCGAGGACGCGGCGCATCGTGGGCCGCAGCGCCTCCATCTGGTTGATCAGGAACTCCCGCGTCACCGTGCGGCGCAGCCGTCCGTGGTCCGGAGGGTCGGCCTGCATGAAGAAGCCCGCCGGCGGGGGCACGTCTCCGGTGACATAGGTGGGGAATCCGGGCGTGCGGGGGTCCGAGCTGAAGGCACGGTGGGTGAGCACGGCCCGCACGTCCTCGTGGCGGGTGACGATCCAGGCGGTGTCCCCGCGAGGCGTACGCACCTGGAAGACCGGGCGTTCGGCGCTGAGAGCGCGGTACTGGGGCGGTGGGTCGAGCGGGTGCTCGCGCGGCATCGGGAATTCGGGCAGGACGGCGGTCATCGCGGTGGCTCCGGGTGTGGTGGCGGGACGTGGGGGGCGGACGGTTCAGCGCGTGGCGATCAGCGGCAGCAGGGCGTCGGCGAGCGGGGCGAGGGAGGTGTTGTCCCACATGACGGTCGGCTCCACCTCGATGCCGTAGCGGTCCTCGATCTCGGCGCACATGCCGAGCACGTACACCGAGTCCAGGCCGTACTCGCTGAGCGGGACGTCGGGGGCGATCTCCTCGGCCGGGCGGCCGGTCTGGGCCGCCACCCGGCCGCGCAGCCACTCGACGAGCTCGGTGGCAGCCGACTGCGGGGTCTCGGCGGTGATGTCGGACATGGTTCTCTCCTGGCGGCGGTTCAGGCCCCGGTGGGGCGGCTGTCGAGATCGAAGGTGAGGCCGGCGTCGAAGCGCCGGAGGAGTTCGGCGTGCAGCGGCTCGGCGAGGTGACGCGGCAGGGGCTCGCGGTGGTGGTCGAGGTGAGTGCCGAGCCGGTGCAGAAGGGCGAGCGGGACGGCCGGGTCCGCGGCGCCGGGCGTGGTCCCGTCCGGGCGGCACCACCAGGTGTTCAGGCACGCCGACGCGGCCAGTACGCCGGTCCAGCGGGTGGTGAGGCCGAAGGCGTACGGGGGAGCGTCGGGCCCGATGAGGGCGGGGGCGAGGCCGGCCGCGTCCACGGTCAGCGCCGCCAGTTCCGCGCACCAGGCGCGGCCGGACGCCGTGAGGGGGTCGTCGGTGTCCGCGGCCTCGGTGGCGGTGACGAGCGAGCGGGCCAGCGGATCGCGCCCGGCGGCCGAGACGGTGAGGTCGGCGAAGCGCAGCCCGGGCAGCGGCCGGCCGGTGCGGAAGGTGTCCGCGGGCAGCGGGGCTGCGGCGTCGGCCCGCCAGCCGCGGCGCGCGGTGAGCGGCAGCTGCGGGAGCAGTGCGGACTGGCAGGAGACCCGGGAGGCATGCCCGAAAGCCGACGGCTGGACGTCCCGCAGCAGTTTCTGGAAGAGCGGCTGCTCGCCGTCGCGCAGGTAGAACTGCGAGCCGAGCAGCTCCGACAGACGGCTCACGGCACGGATCAGAACTGTCGGTACGAAGGCCTTGACGGCGCTCGCGTAGACGCCCGTCTGCGCCGGCGCCGTGTGTGCGGCCCGGGCGGCGACCATGGTGAAGGTGTCCGCGAGCAGCAGGTCGGCGAAAACCTCCGTGAGGATCGACCGGGACAGCGGCAGATCGGCCGCGGGGCCGCCGTAGAGGGTGCGTCCGCGTACGCCGCGCAGGGCGGTGCGCAGGGCGGTGTCGAGCAGGCCGATGGTCATGCCGGGCAGGGCGATGCGGGTGAGCTGGAAGGAGCGCAGGGCGGTCTCCACGCCCTGTCCCGGGCGGCCGACGACGCTGCCGTCGGGTACCGGGCAGTCGGTGAACTCGATGCCTCCGAGCTGCACGCCGCGCATGCCCACGGTGGTGAACCGGTCGAGGTGCCGTACGGCCCCGGCGGGCAGGTCCTCGGTGTCCAGGAGCAGCTGGGAGTGGCTGCGGCTGCCCCGGGCCGGATCGGTGCGGGCGAAGAGGACCATGGTCTCGGCCCGCCGCAGGTTGGCCACGACCTCCTTGCGGCCGTTGAGACGGAGCCGGCCGTCGGCTCCGGGCAGGGCGGTGAGACCGGCCCGGGTGAAGTCGTTGCCGTGGTCGAGCTCGTGGTAGGCGCAGGACGCCCGGCCGCCGGACAGCAGTCGCCGGGCGAGAAGGGCGCGTTGCTCGGCGCTGCCCGCCGTCCACACGTTGACGGCGGCCATGAAGGAGCCGGCGCCGTAGCCGAGACCCAGGCAGGGGTCGCGCCGGTAGACGGCCCGCATGACGCGGACGAGGTCGTCGAGCCGGCTGAGACGGCCGCCCAGCTCCGTGGGGACGAAGTGGGCATTCAGTCCGTAAGAGGTCAACAGCTCCTCTCCGGCAGGAAGCATCTCGCCGCTGTCGTCGGCGGCGAGGACTGCGGCGCGGCCGACCGGGTTCGCCGGGTCACCGGCGTCCGCGAAGAGCCTCTCCAGGTGGTCGGTGGCCTCATCGGTGGCAGGCCTGTCCACCGGCCACGGGCCGGGCTCGTGCACCCTGCTCGCCGAGGTCATGCCATCAGCTCCTTCGCCGGTCGCGAGAGCGTCGCCGCTGTCGGCTCGTACGCCTCCTGCGGTGCCTCGTGGCCCGGGCGCAGCAGTTCCAGGGCCCTTTCGAGGGCGGCTGTGAGGAGGGTGACGCGCTCTGGGTCGCCGGGGTCCGCGAGCAGCAGGTGGGCGGCCGCGGCGCCCGCGTAGCAGCGTTCGTAGCGACGGGCGGTCTCGAACGCCTCGGGGGGTGTGTCGCGGCCGGCCGGGTACGGGCCCGCCATGGCGTCCGCGACCGCGGCCGACTCCTCGGCCAGGGCCCCGGCCAGGTCGTGGACCCGCTCCGGTACGGTGCCGGCGGCGGCGAGCGCGGAGAGCCGGCCGGCGGCGGCGGGCAGCGCCTGCACCACGCTGCAGCCGGTACGGCTCGTCAGGCGCAACGCCCCGAAGTCGAGCGGCGGGAGCGGTCCCGCGGAAACGGCGGTGGCGAGACCCGCGTTGTCGTGCCCGCCGGTGGTCATCCGGCGGGCAAGCAGGGGGAACTGGCTGATCAGCGCGGAGCGGTTCACCGCGGTGCTGCCGTCGAAGATGGCGACGACACGGTGGTCGCGTTCGAGTTTCTGGAAGCGGCCGTGCTCGTAGTGGTCGGTCAGGAAGCCACGCGCGCCGATGAGTTCGGCGAGGTCGTCGATGGCCGACTGGACGAGGTCCGGCACACCGGCCTTGACGACCGCCGACACCACGCTCATCTCCCCGGTCAGGCAGTGGGCCGAGCGCGCCGACAGCAGCGAGGCGGCGTCGGCGAGCGCGAGCGAGGCCGCCGCCCGTCCGAGCACCCGGCGGGCCAGCGGGAGCCGTGACAGGACGGTGCCGTGCAGGGCGCGCCCGGCCGCGAACCCGTGGGCCAGCCGCAGCGCGTGTTCCCCGGCGCCCAGCGACAGGGAGGTGCAGACGGTCCTGGTCAGCTGGAGGGAGCGCAGGACGATCTCCAGGCCGTCGCCGGCCCGGCCGGTCAGGGCGTCCTCGGGGACCCGCGCGCCCTCGAAGCGGACGCCGCTGATGTCGGCGCCCCGGACGCCGTGCGTGGGCTCCTTGGGCAGGGGGCGCCAACTGCCCGGCGCCAGCCCCTGCTTGTCGACGAGGAACAGGCTGAACCCGCGCGGTCCGCCCTCGGACGCGGTACGGGCCAGCACCGAGACGAGGCGACCCCGGGTGGCGTTGTTGACGGGCCACTTGACGCCGTCGAGCCGCCAGCCCCCGTCCGGCGCGGGCACGGCGGTCAGCTCGCCGGCCAGCAGGTCGCTGCCGTGCCCGGGTTCGGTCAGCCCCCAGGACACCACCGCGCCGTCGAGGATCTCGGCGGCGAGATCCCGACGCTGGTCGTCCCGGCCGGCCACCCAGGTCGGAACCGAGCCCAGGAAGGTCTTGCCGTGCGCGACGGCGACGGTCACGTCCCGGCGGGCCACCGCGCGCAGCGCCGCGACCAGCTCGGGCAGGCCGCCGGGTGCGCCGCCCAGTGCGGCCGGCACGTAGGCACGGGCGATGCCGCAGGCGTCCAGGACCGCGCAGGCCTCGGCGGGGAATTCCTCCCGGGCGTCCAGCCGGGCACTGGTCGCCGGGTGGAACGGCCCGTCCGCCGCGGCGTCCATGGCGGTCTCCAGGATGCCGGGCAGACCGGTCGGCCAGTCCGCCGCGCCGCCGCTCACGCGGGTTCCCCGTTCACCAGCGCGTCCACCACCGGTTCCAGGTGGGCGTGGACGGGGGTGAGGACGCCGTCGAGGAACAGCCGGCGCATCTCGCCGCGCTGCACCTTGCCGCTGGTGGTCTTGCGGACCGACCCGGGCCTGAGCAGGACCAGGCCGGCCGTACGCACCCCGAACTCCTGGTAGACCGTGGTGCGCATGTCCCGGGCCAGCTCCTCGTACTGCTCCTCGGTGAACCGGCCGCGGACCTCGTGCAGCACGACGATCTCCTCCCGCGGCACGGACACGGTGAACGCGGTGCCGGCCAGCGTGGCGAGCGCGGGGTGCCGGAGCCGCAGTTCGTGCTCGATGTCCTGCGGGTAGAGGTTGCGGCCGTGCACGATCAGCAGGTCCTTGCTGCGTCCGGTCACATAGATCTCACCGTCCTGCAAGGCGCCCAGGTCGCCCGTACGCAGGAACGGTCCTTCGCCTTCGGCGGTACGGGCGCCGAAGGTCTGCTCGGTGGCGTCCGGCCGGCCCCAGTAGCCCGTGGCCACGCTGGGACCGCGCAGCCAGATCTCCCCCGTGGTGCCGTCGGGCAGTACCGTGCCGTCGTCCGGGTCCACGATCCGCACGTCGAGGTCCGGCACGTTCCCGCAGCCCACCAGTTCGCGGACCGGTCCCCCGGGCGGTGGGGGCTGCAGGACGTGCTTCTCCAGGGCGTCGGAGTCGACGGGGGTGATCCGGGGCGGCCGGCCGGCCAGGCCGGACACGAAGACGGTGGCCTCGGCCATCCCGTAGCAGGGGGCGAGGGCCTCGGCGCGGAATCCGGCAGGGGCGAAGCGCTCGGCGAAGTCGCGCAGGGTGGAGGCCTGGATCGGTTCGGAGCCGTCGGCCGCGAACCGCCACCGGGACAGGTCGAGCCGCTCCAGCTGAGCGTCGGTCACCCGGCGCACGCACAGCTCGTAGGCGAAGTCGGGCGCGGCCGAGTATCCGATGTCGTAGCGGTCGATGAGGCCGAGCCACTGGTGGGGGCGCTTGAGGAACGCCATCGGAGACATGAGTGCGCAGCTGCTGCCGAGGAACAGGCCGGGCAGCAGCTGCCCCATCAGGCCCATGTCGTGGTACAGCGGGATCCAGCCGCCGAAATTGGTGTCCTCGCGCAGCCCGAGGGCGCGGCGCAGGCTGTCGGCGTTGTGCAGCAGATTGCCATGGTCGACCATGACGCCCTTGGGGTCGCCGGTGGACCCGGAGGTGTACTGGAGCAGGACCAGGTCGCGGGCCGCGGCCGAGGGGTCGCGCCAGCTGCCGGCGGCGCCGAAGTCCGCACTGTCGCTGGCCGCCACGGTGAAGCCGAGGCCCTCGGCGTCGATCCAGCGGCGTGCCTCGTCGAGCTGTCCGGTGTCGGTGAGCGCCACGCTCACCCCGGCGTCCAGCGCGATGCCGGTGACCCGGCGCTGCTGGTACCGGAACTGTCCGGGCATCGGCGAGGGCACCGCGATCGTGCCCGCGTACAGGCAGCCCAGGAACGCGGTGACGAAGGGCAGACCCGGCGGGTGCAGCAGCAGGACACGGTCGCCGGGCGCGCAGCGCTCCTGGAGCCAGGAGGCCACGCGCCGGGCCTCCGCGTCGAGTGCCGCGTAGTCGAGGGTGCGGGCGCCGTCGGGCGCGTCGTGGTCGTGGACGAAGGTGACCGCCGCCCGGCCGGGCCGTTCGGCGGCGTGGCGGCGCAGCAGGTGCAGGGCGCTGGGCCCGTCCAGCAGCGAGGAGTCGGTCATGGGGCTGTCCTCTCGGCGCGCGCGGGCAGGAAGCGGGTGGCTTCGAAGTGGTCGAGGTAGCGGCCGACCAGCTCACGCTCGGGTGGCAGGCAGACGATGCCCGAACCGGCCAGCGCCGCCCGCAGGTTGGTGGTGTCGAAGACGGGCCGGCTGCCCCGGTAACCGAGGTCCTCGGCAGGCCGGTCGGAGTCGAACAGGGGCAGGAAGCGCGCGAGTTCGTTCTCCTCGCCCCGTTCGACGGCCCGGGTCAGCTCGGCGTACCAGTCGGCGTACGAGAGCCCGCGCAGCGGGTAACCGCACTCGCCGAGCAGCTCGACCAGCCGGTCCCAGGCGAGCGGATGGCCGCCCGGCAGGTTGAAGGCGGTGCCGTGGCCCCGTCCCCCGAGGGCGATGTGGGCGACCGCCGCGGCGCAGAAGTCGACCGGGGTCATCTCCAGGAACACGTCGAACTCCAGGGCCGCGCCGAGCTGGACGCAGCCTTTGAGGGTGGCGTTGAGGAACGTGTCCTCGGCGCAGGCGCCCGTGGTCTGGGCTCCGGTGATCTGACCGGGCCGGTAGACGCAGGTGGGCAGGCCCCGTTCGTGGGCCTGCGCCATCATGCGGTCGCCGACCCACTTGGTCTGCCGGTACCCGCCGACCACTCCCTCGGGGCCGGCCGCCGCGTCCTCCGCCCAGCGCTGCTCCCCGGGCCGGCCCGGATAGACCGCGAGGGAGGAGATGTAGTGCACCGGCTTGATCCGGTGCCGTGCGGCGAGCCGCAGCACCTCCTGGGTGCCGAGCACGTTGACCGGCTTGAGCCGCCGGTACGGCAGCGCGTAGCTGGACCAGGCACCGTTGTGGACGATCATCTGCACGTCGCGGGCGAGCCGTCGGTAGGTGCCGTGGTCGAGCCCGAAGTAGGGCCGGGCGAGGTCGCCGGGCACCCCGGTGAACCGTTCACCGTCGCCGTCCCGCCACACCCCGTACAGCTCCATCGCCGCCCGGACCCGGTCCGCGGCCTGCCGGGGCGTGTCCGAGCGCACCAGGACGTACAGATGGGCGTCGGACCGGTCGAGCAGCTCACGCATCAGGAACGCCCCGGTGTATCCGGTGCCTCCGGTGAGCAGGACGGTGGTGTACGGCGTCGGCGCCGGCGGGAGTGCGCCGTCCGCCGGTTCGATGTCGGCGGGCAGCACGGCCTCCGCCGCCAGGTCCGCGCCGGCGATCGACCGCGGGTGCCGGCCGCTGTCCGCGGTGGGCGCCGGGCCGTCCTGAGCGCCGAGGTGGCGGGCCAGGCGTTCCGGGGTCGGGTGGTCGAACAGGCCGCGCAGGCTCACCTGGAGGCCGGTCGCCGCACGCAGCCGGGCCGCCATCTGCGCCGCCGCGAGGGAGTCGCCGCCCAGTTCGAAGAAATTGTCCTTCAGGCCGACCTGGCCGACGCCGAGCAGATCTGCCCAGATGCCGGCGAGCTCGATCTCCAGGGGCGTCCGCGGCGCCACGTAGGCGGTGCCGGCACCGTCACCGTCGGGCACCGCGGGCAGCCGGCCGCGGTCCACTTTGCCGTTGGGCAGCTTGGGCAGCTCGGGCAGGACGACGAAACGGGAGGGGACCATCGCCTCCGGCAGCTGGTCGGCGGCGAACTCCCGCAGCCGGGTGCGGAAGGCGGCCCAGGCCGTCTGGGCCAGTGGATCGTTGGCCAGGGGCGGGGTGGATGTGTTCACGGTCCTCACTGCTTCCTCGGCGGCCGGGCCACCGGTTCGGATCCGGTCCGTCGTGCCGCGGGCCGCGTGCCGGGCCGGGGCTCGAGGACGACGTCGAACTCCCCGGTGCCGCCGGACCGCGACGGCAGCAGCCGGGCGGCACGGCCGTGCCGGCCCGCCAGTTCCGCGAGGTCCTCGGGGGCGACGCCCCGGTCGGCCGAGGCCTCCCACAACGCGCGCTCCAGCTCCCACGCGCTTCGGCCGCCGGCCTGCTCGCCGTGCAGCAGGTCCAGTGCGGAAAGGGGACGTACCAGACGTGCGTCGGGCAGGCCGGTGACGGTCAGGGCCCGGTCCGGGGCGGTGCCCTCCAGCAGTTCCGCGAGGGCGTCGAGGCCGGACAGGTCGGTCCAGGGCAGTTGTTTGCCGTCCGCGTCGTCCGGGGCCCGGCCGGGACCGTACAGGGTCACGTCCCAGCGGAACCGGGTCAGCTCGTTGGCCGTGCGGCCGCGCTTGAGCTCGATGCGCAGCCCGAGCCCGGCGTCCTCGGCGAAGTCCTCGAAGAAGCCGGTGGTCAGGCACAGTTCGCGTTCCTCGGCGAGGGCCCGGGCCGAGGCGGCGGCCACCTCCGGGGCCGGGGTCAGCGCGGGTGCCCGGCGCAGCTGGGTGTCCGCGTGGAAGGCGGGCAGCAGCGCCAGGTCCCGGACGTCACCGACGAAGACGGCGCCCTCGGGGCCGGCCACACGCACCGCCTCGGTGAGGACGCGGCGCAGGTAGTCCGGGCCGGGGAAGTACTGCACGACGGAGTTGAACAGCACCAGGTCGGCGCCGGCCTCGGGCAGCTCGGCGAGGGCTGTGGCCTCGGCCTGGCGAAGTGTGATGTGTGGGGGCAGCGCGCCGCCCTCGGCGACCGACGCGGCGGCGGTGGCCAGAGCCGCCGGGGAGAGGTCGAGCCCCAGGTAGGAGCCGGCCCCGGGGGCGAGCCGGCGCAGGTACAGGCCGACGCCGACACCGACGTCCACGATCCTGGCCCCACCGGTCCCGCTCGCCCCGCCGATCCGGCGGATGCGGTCGACGGTGTGCCCGAGCCACTCCCGCATCTCGTGCGCCGGGATGGGCCGCTTGGTGTAGCTGCTGAGCCATCCGGCGAAGTCCCGCGTCTCCTGCGCCGAGGAGCCGGCCGGGACCGGTCCGGTGGGACTCTGCGCGGCGATCGGGGTCCCGGGGACGGCGACGGTCCCGGAGGCCGCCGGGTCCTCGGTGCCGGTGGGACCGTCCGTACCGGGGCCGTACGCCCCCTCCCAGACGTCCCGCCAGCGGTCGACGTGAGCACGCTCGCCGTCGGTGTTCCCGTTCGGCGCCGCCGGAGCCACATAGGCGACGAGTTCCGCCCCGCCGCCCGCGCGCCGCGCGGCGACGACGGCGACGGAGGCGGCCTCGGGGTGCCGGGAGAGGACGCTCTCCACCTCGTCGGGTTCCACCCGGTGGCCGAGGATCTTCACCTGGCGGTCGATCCGGCCGAGGAACTCCAGCAGCCCGTCGGCCCGCCACCGCACCCGGTCCCCGGTGCGGTACCAGCGGCCTCCGGCCGTCGCGACGAACCGCTCGGCCGTCAGCTCGGGCCGGTCCAGGTATCCCTCCGCGACACCGTCGCCGCCGATCCACAGCTCACCGGCGACGCCGATGGGCGCCTCGCGGCCGTTTCCGGTGACGACCCGCACGGCCGTATTGGCGATCGGCCGGCCGATCGGCAGGGCCGCGGCGTGGACGTCCCGTTCGCGGTCGAGTTCGTGGACGGTCGACCAGATGGTCGTCTCGGTCGGACCGTACATGTTGAACACCCGCACCGACGGCAGCGCCGTCAGCAGCCGCCGGGCCAGCCCGGAGGGGAAGGCCTCGCCACCCACCAGCAGGGCCCGCAGCGGCCGCAGCGCGTCGAGCGCCTCCGGCCGGGCGGCCACCGCCGCGAGGAACGACGGGGTGGCCTGCACCAGGGTGACGAGGTGGCGGCCGAGGAGATCCCGCAGGGAGTCCTCGCCGTCGGCCGGGGTGAGCCGCTCGATCATCCGCTCGCCGCCCACGACGACGGTCGCCCCCCGGGTCAGCGGCCACAGCAGTTCGAGCACCGAGATGTCGAACGAGACGCTGGTGAGCGCGAGCACGACATCGTCGGCGCCGAGCCCGATCCGCCGGTCCATGCCGGCGAAGAAGTTGGCGACATTGCGGTGCAGCAGCACCGTCCCCTTGGGGCGGCCGGTGGAGCCGGAGGTGTAGATGACGTACACCGGGTCGTCGGCGCGCGGGCCGTCGTCCAGCGCCCCGGCGGGATGCCCGGCGATCCGCCGCGCATCCCGGCCGAGCCGTACGACGGCGCCCGCGGTCAGGCCCTCCGGTCCGCCGGCCTCGGTCACCAGGCAGTCCAGGGCGGCGTCCTCGGCCATGTGGCGGAGCCGGTCGGCCGGGAACCCGGGGTCCATGGGGACGTACGCGGCGCCCGTGCGGGCGATGGCGAGCAGGGTGACGACGAGGTCGGCCGAGCGCCGTACGCTCACGCCGATCCGACCGCCGCGCCGGGCGCCGTTCGCCCGCAGACGGTGGGCGAGCCGGGCGGCCCGCTCGTCGAGCTCGGCGTAGCTGAGGCGTTCGTGTCCGGCGACGAGCGCGACGGCTCGCGGGGTGGCGGCGATCTGCCGGTCGATCAGCCCGCTGACGGTCGCGCCGGTGTCGTAGGGCACCGCCGTGTCGTTCCAGGCGTCCAGCAGACCCCGTTCGTCCGCGCCGCGCAGCTCGGCGACCGGGATCGCGGCGGGGTCGGTGGCGAGTGCGTCCAGGGCGCGCGCGTAGTAACCGGCCAGGCGGTCGCAGAAGTCGGCTTCCAGCAGGGAGGTGTCGCAGTCCAGCCAGAGCCGCAGCCGGCCGCCCACCGGGTCGACCAGGAAGTTCACGGCGAGCGGGAAGTTGGTCTCCGCGATGCCGAAGCCGTCCTGGATCGCCGCGTCGGAGCCCCACTGCTGATGGAAGTCCATGAAGTTGACGTACGAGTCCAGAGCGAGGTCCGGGTGGTCGCGCAGGACGCGGGCGAACGGGTAGCGGCGGTGCGGCAGCGTGCGCTGCTCGTGCGCGTGGATCCGGTGTGCCAGATCCAGCCAGGAACCGCCGGCCACGGCCAGCCGCAGTGGCAGCGTGTTGAGGAACACGCCGATCGCCCGGTCCCCGCCGTCGTCCTCCAGACGCCCGTGCGTGACGACACCGGTGAGCACCTCGTCCCCCGGCGCCACCGCGTGCAGCACGACGGCGTGGGCGGCGGCCAGCAGAGACTTCGGGGGAAGCCCGGCGGCCCGTGCCGCCTCGACGACCCGGGCCCCGGTCGTCTGCTCCAGCGGGACGTCGAACCGTCGGTGCCGGGCCCCGGCCGGGCGGCCCGCGGTGCGGGTGGGCAGCGGCGTCGGCTCGGCTCCCGCCAGCTCCCGCTCCCAGAAGACGCGGTGCTCCGGCCGCTGTGCCGCCTGCCGTTCCGCGGCGACGAAATCCCGGAAGGTGGAAGGGATCTCGGGCAGGAACAGGTCCTCGTGCGAGAGCGCGGCCCGATAGCGGGCGACGATCTCGTCGAGCATCGCCGCGTCGCTCCAGCCGTCCAGCACCACATGGTGTTCGACCACGCTCAACTGAAACGTGTCCTCGTCCAGCGGGTGGGCGGTGAAGGCCAGCAGCGGGGCCGCGGTCAGGTCGAAGCCGTGGTGCTTGGCCGCGTCGGCCCACTCGGCGAGCCGGGCGTCGCGCTCCCCGGCGGCCGCGCCGCGCAGCGCCTCGTCGACAGCGAAGGGGACGGACACGTCCCGGTGCACCAGCTGGAGCGGTTCACTGAAGCCGGTCAGGTGGAAGGAGCTGCGCAGCGCCGGGTGGCGCCGGACAGTGGCGTCCAGCGCGGCACGCAGCGGCCGCTCGTCGAAGGGCAGCCCGACGCGGATGCTGGTGACCACCCGGTAGACGGACGAGTCCTGCTCGTACTCGGCGTGGAACACCATGCCGGACTGCATGCTGCTGAGCGGATGGGCGTCGTCCAGCCCCCCGGGCAGCAGGTCCCGGTCGGCCGCGGACAGCGAGGAGAAGGGCCGGGTGTCCGGCGCGGCCGGGGTGTACGGCCGGATGCGGCGGGCCAGGGCGCGGACGGTCGGCGCGTCGTACAGGTCCGGCAGGTCGAAGGTGTGCCCGGTGCGTTCCAGGGCGGTCCGCAGCCGGATGCTGAGCAGGGAGTCGCCGCCCAGTGCGAAGAAGGAGGTTTCGAGGCCGACGTGTTCCTTGCCGAGCACCGCCGCGAAGGCGTCGTGGACCCGGCGTTCCGCGGTGTCGCGCGGTCCGGCGCCGTCCGCCCGTCCGGGCGCGTCGGTGTCGCCGGGGGCGGGCAGTGCACGCCGGTCCACCTTGCCGTTGGGCGACAGGGGGAGGGCGTCGAGCAGCACGATCGAGGACGGCACCATGTACTCGGGCAGCCGCGTGGCCAGGGCCGTCGTCAGCGGCTCCGCACCGACGCCGGGGGCCACGGCATGGGCCAGCAGCCGGTGCTGCCCGTCGGCCTGCCTGAGCGCGGTGACCACGGCCTGCTCGACCCCGGGCAGGGCCAGCAGCGCCGACTCGACCTCACCCGGTTCGATGCGGAAGCCGCGGATCTTCACCTGGTGGTCCATCCGGCCGCGGTACTCGACCGTGCCGTCCTCGCGCAGCACGGCCAGGTCCCCGGTGCGGTAGAGCACGCCACCGCCCGGCGTGTACGGGTCGGCGACGAAACGTTCCGCGGTCTGCTCGGGCCGGCCGAGGTAGCCGGCGGCGACCTGGACGCCGCCGATGTGCAGTTCTCCACGGACACCGAACGGCAGTGGTTCGCCGCCCGGATCGAGAACGTACAGGCTGGTGTTGGCGACAGCGCGGCCGATCGGCACCGGCGCCTGCGCGTGCCGTTCGGTGCAGCGCAGGTGGGTGACGTCGATGGAGGCCTCGGTCGGCCCGTAGAGGTTGTACAGGCCGGGGGCGTCGGCCGAGGGCCCGTACACGGCGAAGAACCGGGCCACGGTCTCCGGCCGCAGCGCCTCGCCGCTGCACACCACCCGGCGCAGCCCCGGCAGTCCGGCGGCGTCGGGCTCCGCCAGGAAGAGATCGAGCATCGGCGGCACGAAGTGCAGGGTGGTCACGCCGTGGGTCCGCACGGCGGTGGCCACCGCCCTGGGGTCGCGGTGGGCGCCGGGGGCGAGGAGGTGCAGCCGGGCGCCGACGAGCAGGGGCCAGAAGAACTCCCACACCGACACGTCGAAGGTGAACGGCGTCTTCTGCAGCACGCATTCGCCGGGTTCGAGTGAGTACTCCTCCTGCATCCACAGCAGGCGGTTGACCACGCCGCGGTGCGGCACGGGGACGCCCTTGGGCGTGCCGGTCGAGCCCGAGGTGTAGATGACGTACGCGATGTCCGCGGGACTGCCGGCGGGCAGCGGGCCGTCGGCCGGGGGCAGGGCGGACAGCACCTCGTCGACGGCGATGACCCGCGCGCCGGTGGCGGACAGTGACTCGGCCGTCCGTGCGGTGCTCAGGACGGTGGTGACGGCCGCGTCCTCGATCTGGAAGGCCAGGCGCGCCGCGGGCAGTTCGGGGTCCAGCGGCAGATAGGCGCCTCCGGCCATGAGGACGGCGAGCAGGGAGACGGCCAGGTGCACCGAGCGCTCCTGGTACACGCCGACGATCGTTCCCGGTGCCACGTCCCGCGCGGTGAGGTGGAGGGCGAGCCGGCGCGCGCGGCCGAGCAGTTCACGGTAGGTCAGGCTCGTCGTGCCGTCGGTGGCGGCCACGGCGTCGGGGGTGCGGCGGGCCTGCGCCTCGACCAGTTCGTGCAGCCGGGTGTCCAGGGGGTAGTCGCGTCGGCGCGGGGCGCCCGCGGCGAGCACGGTGCGGCGCTCGTCCTCGGCTATCAACGGCAGTTGCCCCACCGGCAGTTCGGGGTCCGCGAGCGCTGTGCGCAGCAGGGTGAGCAGCCGACGGCTGTGGGCGGCGGGAGCGCCGGCGGAATGCCGCTCGGGGTTGGCATCGGTGTTCAGCCGCACCCGGGTGCCGCGGGCGTCGGAGAAGAAGTCGAAGCGCAGGTCGTCGACCGGGCCGGAGGACAGGTGGTGCGCGGTGCTCGGCACGTCCCCGAAGAACACCTCGGCGTCGAAGGTGACCACGTTCACCGTGGTTCCGGCGAGCGGCTCGCGCCGCCCTTCGGGGAACAGCTCCCGGTGCAGCCGCTCGCCGCGGAAGCGCTGGTGGCTCAGAGCGAGACCGAGTTCTCGTGACACGTCGGCCACCACCTCGGCGAAGGAGGCGGCGCGGGGCACCGCGACGCGCACCGGCAGTTCGTTGGCGAACATGGCCGGGGTGCCGATGGCCGCGCTGCTGGGGCGGGCGGGCAGCGGCACCCGCAGCAGGGTCTCCTCGCTGCTGGTCAGTCTGCTCTGATACGCGGCCACCGCCGCGACGAGCAGTGTGGAGGGGCGGGCCGCCAGCCTCCGGGCGGCGTCCCGCAGCAGTGCGGTGTCGGCCGGCGTGAGATCGGTGGTGCGGCGCAGCAGCCCGCCCTCGGCGCCGGTGTGCCGGTCGCCCAGGCTCACCGGGGCGGGACGGTCCGCGAACCGGCCCAGCCAGTAGGCACGGTCACGTGCGAAGGCGGGCGTGTCCGGGTAGGCCGCGTCCTCGGTGACCAGGTCGCGCAGCGGCAGGCGGCGTACGGCGGGGGGTTCGGTGCCGGCCGTCAGCGCGGTGTACACCGCGGCGACACGGCGGATGTGGACCGTGTGGCCGAGACCGTCCATGAGCACATGGTGGTAGCGCAGGTACAGCAGCCAGCTGTCGGCGGACTCCCGGATGAGTACGTGCCGGACGAGTGGGCCGGCCGTCGGTTCCACCGGCCGGGAGAGGTCGGTGCGCATCCATTCCTCGGCGGCGGCCCGCGGAACATCGGCGGCCGAGAGGTCGAGCACGTCGAGGGGGTTGTTCTCGGCCGGCGGCGGCACGGTCTGGCCGGGGCCGTCGTCGTCGTCGAATCGCACGCGCAGAGCCTCGGCCTCGGTGAGCGCGATCGCCACCGCGCGGTCGAGCCGTCCGGTGTCCACGGGGCCGTGTATCTCCAGATAGCTGGCGCAGTTGTAGCGCGGGTTCGCCGGGCTCAGCCGTTGTGCGGCCCACACGCCCGACTGCGCGGCGGTCAGCGGCAGGCGAATGCCCCGGTCGGCGGCTGGCATGTCGATGTGACTCTCCCCCGTAGGGATCGCTTCGTGGCCCGGTGGATGCACTCCGCGGACCGTTCAAAGCTGCCAAGAAATCTCGAAATCAGCCACTACTTGTTCGAGTAGTTGACGGACCGAAGAGAGGTGAGGTAAGGCGGCGCGCAGAGTGCGGAATCGGCCTCGCGATCGGCCGGAAAGCGTAGGTCGGACATGGGATCCCCTTTACCCGGGTCGGTTAACGTCGCATACGGGGTTCAGGGCGTCATGCCTCGCGAACACGTGCCGAAGCGATTGCTGCATCAGGCACACACCGGGGAGAAAAGTGAATTTGTACGGCCGTGTCCATGAGCAACGGGTATTACGGCGATGTTTACACCGAATAAGGAGCAGGCCGAGTAATTTGGTCCTGCTGCACGGTCCGAAGGGCTGCGGGAAGACCGTCCTGGTCGATCGAATTTCGGACACCGCGCGACGGACCGGCTTCGATGTCGTGAACGGCCCCGCGGCGCGGCACAGGAGACTGTTGCTGGCGGTTTCTTTGATGACGGGCCCGCCCCGTTCCCGGATATTTCCCGGCTCGGCCGAGCCGGACGCACCCACGCCTGGGCCGAACCTCCTGGACGCGGCCCTCGACGCCGAACTGCCGGGCCCTCGCCATGCCACGGCCCGGCCTGTGCTCATCGCCCTGGACGATGTCGTCTGGGACGATCCCGACGTTCTGGCCGCCCTGCGCGGGTTGCCCGCCGCACCGTCGGACCGCCGTGTGGTGTGGCTGCTGTGCGGCACCGGGGGACCGGCCCCGCACGCGCTGTTCCGGCATCCGGACTCCGTCGGCCTCGCGCTCGGCCCGCTGGGACCTCAAGACGCGTTACGGATGGCCGCGGACCGGCTCGGGGAATCGCCGGACGCATCGGTGGAGCGCCTGATCACGGCCTGTGGCGGACATCCCGCCCTGTTGGGGGCGGTGCTGGACGAGCTGGTCGCCGGTGCGGGCCACAGGGTGCGCGGCGACGTCGCCGGTCCGGCGTCGACGGCACTTCCGCCGCGCGTGCTGACCACGCTGCTGCGTGCGGATCCCCGGCTGTCCGGCCCGGCCCGAGACCTCCTGCAGGAGCTCGCCGCACGGCAGCTCTCGCCGTGGACGAGCGAGTTGATGCGCCTCCCGGACGGCCGTGCGGTGTCCGTGCTCGCCTCCGTGCGCGAGGCCGTGGAGGCCGGTGTGCTCGTCCTCGACGGTGACCGGCTTCGCTTCCGCCATCCGCTGCTGTGCAGGGCCGCCGGCCTGCTGAGGCAGGAGCGGTCGGTGGACGACGGGGAGTGCGGTCTGCTGAGCCCCACCGAGCGGGCCATCACGCGGCTCGTCGCGGAAGGACTGACGAACCGCCAGATAGCCTCCCGCGTCAAGCTGTCACCTCATACCGTCAACTTCCATCTCCGGAAGATCTTCAAAAAGCTCGGCGTCTCCTCGCGCGTCGAACTGGTGGGAACCCGTCTCCGCCAGCTCCGCCCCGCTGACGACGCCTGCCCCACGCCGCCCGTCGATGAGAGCAGGCCCGCACACGCGGGGTGACAGGTCCGCCTCCGTCACCGACCGGAGAGGGACGGCGGACACACGGTCGGGTCGCCCCGCACCGCTCGCACTCCCCGCTGCCGGGCCGAACGCCGGACCCCTTGTGGATCGACACGGTTCATGGTGCCCGGGCGCGTCTCGGAGCGCGTCGTGGACGAGGGTGCCGTCGGCGACGCCAGGTGCCCTTTCTCGCCGAACAGCTCGGCGAGAACCATGCCGGGTTGGTCGATGGGTTCCGCGTGCCCCTCCAGTGGTACTCGTGCCCGCCGGACGGATCCCTCGTGTTCGACGAGGGCATCGGCCCGTCGTCGCGTAGGTGCGCGGCGGGTGGGCCGTGAGGGCGTGGGACACCGCCGCAGGTGAGGTGGGGCGCGGGGCGCGGGATGAATCGGTACTAATGGTTTGACACATTAGGTGGTACGAGGCAGTGTGGGGGCATGGTTCAGGTGTCTGCCGAGGTACCAGCACAGTCCGAAGCCCGGCTGAGGGCGGTGATGCGTCACTGCACTGTCGACTGGTTGCCCGGCACATGGGTCTTCCGTGAAGGCGCGGAGGCCGAGACCGCGGACGCTGCCCAGGCGGCGATCGCGAGAGTGAGCGACGAAGGCCGGGTGAGCGCCCTGATGCCGGGCGGCTCGGACGGCTCGGGTGGCTCGGACGGTGAGGTCTTCGCCGTCTTCCGCGTGATCCTGCCGGCCGGTGTCGACGACAGCGGCTTCGTGGGATGGTTCGCCGGCGCCGTCAAGGCCGCCACCGGGAGCGGTCTGTTCGTCATCTGCGGCTACGACCGCCGACGCGGCGGCATCTACGACTACTACGGCGTGCCGCAGGGTGTCGCCGGTGAAGTCAGACGCGTCGTCACCGCACTCGCGGGTGAACCGCTCGGTGCCGGAGGCACGGTCCTCCGGCCCGCACCGACCAGCCTCAGCCCGGTGTTCGGGCCACAGGCCGTGTTCTGTCTGGACCGGAACGCCGACGGAATCGTCGCCAGATACGGCGGAGGGAACATCGCGCACGGGATGCTCGCCGCTTCGTGCGCGGCAGACGAAACAACGGCCACGTTCCGGTATCTGCACGTCGACGTCGACGGCACCCCCCGAAGCGGAGACTTCGAGGGCCGACTCTTCCGTGACGCTTCCGGCAGTTGGGTCCTGTCGGCACCCTCGGTGCCGGGCGAGGACGCGTGGACGCGTGATCCGGCGCCGTTGGTGTTGCGCCAGGCGTGATGCGTCGTCAGTGGGTGCTCGGCCCGAGGTCACCTTGCGGGTGGAGAGTGGCTGAGGGTGGCGCTCGACCGCCCCGCTCACGTGCCCGGCGTGGTGACGGAGGGTAGCCGCGTCGCCCGACTGCTCCCCGCCGTTGGTGACTTGCCGGACGCGGGAGGGGAGTTCAATCACGGTCATGCCCACGTGTCCGGTCGCCGTCGCCGTCGCCGTCTCCGGCTCTGGTGCGATCAGTGCCTGTGCCTCGGCCTGTCGCCTTCACGTGAGACGGCGGGCAGCCGTCCACCGCCCGAACAACCAGGGCAACTCACGCGTTCTTCGCAGCGTCGGCACTGTTCGGAGAGCGTGCGTTCCGCACCCCGTCCGGCGAGCACCCGGTCGTGCTACGCGAGCAGATACGTCATCGGAACGTCCAGGCCGACGAAGTCGACCTCGTCGGTTGCGAGGTGCACGAACGCGTTGACGATCGCGACGGCGCGCAACCGTCTCCCCGGCAGCGGGGCGGCGCCGGCGATCGGGAAGCCGGCTCAACTGTGGCGGACCGGTACGACCTCCGTCACGAGTGACGGCGTGCGTGTGCCGCCACTCGGGCACGGTTGCCGCATACGCGCGTGTCGCACCAGCGACGGTTGGCACGTGTGCCGGCGAACACCTTGCGGCAGTCCGTGCCCTCGCACCGTCGCAGTCCGGCCGCCTGGGGGCTGAGGAGGAGGTCGACCGTCGATCGTGCGAGCAGATGAGAGATCGCTTCGAGGGGCGGCACCCGGCCCACGGCCGCGCCGCCGGCCGTCGGCCGCAGGCGAAAAGGTGCTGCTTCCAGTCCCGCGTCCGTCGCCAGGGCGAACGCGGCCGCGGAGGGTTTGCGGCCGTCGGCCACCGCGTGCAGTACCGACTGGGTGGCATCGCGGCGTTCCAGCAGGCTCCCCAAGCCGGCGGCGGTCAGCCGGTCGGCAAGCGGCTGCAGCGTCGGCCAGTTCTTCGTCCACCCGCGGAACTCCTCGAGCGTGCCGATCCGGTCCCGCAGCGAGGACGAGAGGGTGTTGGCGAAGGACACGGAGAGCGGTTCCGGGTCGGTGAGCACTCCCGCACTCTACCCGACTAATGGGTCAGGCCATTATTCGGGGGCGATGGAGGCCACCGGGCCGGGTGCGTCGGCGAGGGACTAGGCCGGGCAGCAACGCGGTCACGCTTCCGCCCCGCGGGGCCGGCAGGAGGTCACCCGGCGGTCGCGGACGTCCCCGGTGCCGCTGACAGTGCTTTCCTGGTCCGCTTTCCAGCGGGCGTACTTCCCGGGCAGGCATACGGCGCAGGGTCGGTGTCCGGCCGCGATCGCGGTCGCCTCGTCGGGGAAGAACACCCTGGGCTCCACCGCATGGGGTGGCGGCGGAAGCCGTTCCCGCCACGGACCGGGCGGTGCCGCACGGGGAAGATCATCCCTCGCCGTTCCGCAGGACCAGCGGGGGAGTGAGCGCCACTCCTTCCTCGTCCAACCGGGCCTACCGGTCCGCCCAGTTGCCGTTGCCGAGGGCCGGAAGAGTCCTGTCGTGCGGGACGAGGGGTGCCGGGTCTGCCGGTGCGGTGTCGCTGAACAGGGCGTCCGAAGCGGGGGAGGGCTGGGCGAAGGAGCGGCCTTCGCGCGGTTGTCGGTCAGGGGGCTCCGCCCGGTGACCGCCGCTGCTCCTCGCCCGCGCCGGCAAAATTCGGACTTCGCGTTCGTGGCGACAGGGTGCCGGTGGTCGTCCGGAAGAATCGGCTGCCGGGGAGGGCCGCCGCCCGGACGTTTCAGGGGAGCAGGCCGACCGGCGACTCCTCCGGCTCCTCCCGCTTCTCCCCGAACGGAAGCACTATGGCCTCGCACCTCACATTCCCGCGCTGCCACGTCGTTTACCAGACGTGACCAAACCACCTTTCGAACAGATCGTGAGCGACCACGGGCCGACGGTCCTGCGGGTGTGCCGGGCCGTCCTGGGACCGAACGACGCCGAGGACGCGTGGTCCGAGACGTTCCTCGCCGCGATGAAGGCCTATCCGCGCCTCGCGGTCGACGCCAACATCGAAGCCTGGCTGGTCACGATCGCCCACCGGAAAGCCATCGACATCGTCCGGGCCAACAACCGGCGCCCGATCGCCGTGGACGAGCCACCCGAACCCCCGCCCCCGGCTCACACCGGCTCGACCCCGGGCCGGGGCGGCGCACTGTGGGACGAAGCGTCGTGGGACGGCGCCCTGTGGGACGCGCTGAAAGCACTGCCCGAGCGGCAACGCCAGACCGTGGCGTACCACCACGTGGCGGGAATGCCGTACAAGGAGATCGCCGCACTGATCGGCGGCAGCGCCGACGCCGCTCGCCGAGCCGCAGCCGACGGCATCAAGAGGTTGCGCAGTACATATCCACAACTGATCGCAGAGAGGGGAGCCCGACAGTGAACACGCACGACGACGACTACTACGGTGGGCGCCTTGCCGCGGCACTGCTGCCACCGGAGGACCAGGTCATGGGCCGGCTGCACGCACGGCTGGTGAGGCAGGCGCACGAGGAGGACGTCCTCGACCTCTCCTACCGGACCATGGACACACCGGTCGGAACACTTCTGCTGGCCGCCACCCCCCGCGGCCTGGTCAAGGTCGCCTACGCGGTCCAGGACCACGCCGAGGTCCTGCAGTCGCTGGCCGACACGGTCGGCCCCCGCGTCCTCCACGCGCCGCGTCTGCTGGATCCCGTCAGCCGCCAGCTCGACGAATACTTCGCCGGCCGGCGGCGCGGCTTCGACCTCGCGCTGGACTGGCGGCTGTCCCGGGGCTTCCGCCACGAAGTCCTCACCCATCTCGCCGACATCGCCTACGGGCGCACCGCGAGCTACGCCCAGGTCGCCGCGGCCACCACCAGCCCCCGGGCGGTGCGTGCTGTCGGCACGGCGTGCGCCACCAATCCGCTCCCCGTCGTGGTGCCGTGCCATCGCGTGGTGCGCTCGGACGGTTCGGCGGGACAGTACGTCGGCGGCGCCGAGGCCAAGCGCGCTCTCCTCACTCTGGAAACCACCGCCTGACCGTCATTCCGCGGACGGATTTCGATTCCCGCGTCACATGCCGTCCGCGGCCGGCTTCTTCCCGGTCAGGGATCCGGGAAGACCCGCGAAGACAAGCACGCGATGCACAAGGAGTACGTCGTGCCGACAGAAGAGAACAAGGCAGTGGTCGGTCGCTGGTTCACCGAGTTCTGGGGGCCGGAAGTCAACCCCGCCGTCATCGACGAGGTGGCGGCACCCGACATCCGATTCGCATACTCCCTGCACGCCCCGTGCCGTGGACGTGACGAGGTGCGCGCCTTCGCCACCGAGTTCCGCACGGTCTTCCCCGGCCTCGCCTTCTCCGGCACCACCTCGCTTCCGAGTCGTCTTCTCGATGCCGGAAGCGAAAGCCCCGACCTCCGGGAAATGGCGGGCGGACGGACAGGGTGGGAATGGTGCAGGAGCGCCTGAAGGACGTCGAGGTGCAGTACTTCGAGACCGGTGTCAGCCTTCTCGAGGCCGAGGACGGGATCATCACGGAGGAACTCGGATACGACGGGACCTTCCTCTCTCGGCGACGCCCCGGTGAGGGCGGCGAGGCGATGTGAATCACCGGGCCTGCTCAGGAACGGGCCGTGAGGAAATCGATGAGTGCCGCGTTGACCTCGTCCGGGCGTTCCTGCTGGGTCCAGTGTCCGCAGCCCGCCAGTGCGACGGGCGCGCGGTGCAGGTTGGGCATGCGGTCGGGCAGGCTTGCGATGAACTCGGGGGCGCCGGGGAAGGCGGGGACGGGGTCGCGGTCGCCGTAGAGGTAGAGGGCGGGCGGGGTGATGGCGGCGCCCTGCCAGGGTGCCGTCAGCTCCCAGTTGCGGTCGAGGTTGCGGTACCAGTTCAGGGCTCCGGTGAAGCCCTGGGAGAAGCTGTCGGTGAGGGCGTCGAGGTCGGTCTCGGTGAACCAGTCCGGCAGCACCTCGGGGTCGGGCATGGCGGCGAGCCAGCCCCGCTCCGGGTCGACCAGCGGCTGTTCGACCTCGCCGGGCCGGTCGCCGGAGGCCGCGTAGAAGAACTTGCGGAGCGCGGTGCGCGGGTCCTGCCCGAACTCGGCGTCGGCGACTCCGGGGCGGTCGAAGTAGTTCCAGTAGAAGCGCCCGCCGAACTTCTTCTCCATGGCCACCAGCGGAGGTTCCGGGCCCCGGGTCGGCGGCGGCACGCTCAGGCCGGCCACCCCGAGCACCACGTCCGGCCGCAGCAGGGCGGTGTGCCAGGCGACCGGCGCACCCCAGTCGTGCCCGACGACGTACGCCCTCTCCTCGCCCAGCGCGTGGATCAGGCCGACGACGTCGCCGACCAGGTGCAGGATGCTGTACGCGGCCACGTCGGCGGGGTGGTCGCTGCGCCCGTAGCCACGCTGGTCGGGGGCGACCACCCGGAAGCCCGCGGCGGCCAGCGGGCCGAACTGGCGGTGCCAGGAGTGCCATGACTCGGGAAAGCCGTGCAGCAGCACGACCAGGGGGCCCTCGCCTTCCTCGGCGATGTGCAGCCGGACCCCGTTCACGTCGATCATCCGATGCTCAACCATGTGCCCGAGCGTACGTGGCGTGATCTTCGACGGGGTTCCGATCGCGGACTTCGTCCCCCGGTTCCGGCACCCCGCCCCAGGGCTCACGACCGGCGTTCGTGGGCCCTGAGTTCGCGGAAGAACGTGACGATGTCGTCGGCGAGCAGGGCGGGTTCCTCGTGGGCGGCGAAGTGTCCACCGCGGGGCATGAGCGTGTGGCGCGTGAGCCGGTGGGTGCGCTCGGCCCAGCTGCGCGGCGGCCGGGAGAGGTCCGCGGGGAACTGGGCGAGCGCGGTGGGGACCTCGACGCGGCGTACTCGTCGGGTCAGGTGGTGTGCGTACTCGTAGTACGGGCGGAGGGACGTGGAGACGGTGCCGGTGAACCAGTAGAGGGACGCCTGGGTGAGGAGGAAGTCGTCGCTGAAGCGGGTGGACAGGTCGCCTCCGCAGTCGCTCCAGGCGCGGTACTTCTCCACGATCCAGGAGAGCAGTCCGGCGGGTGAGTCGCTCAGGGCGGGGGGGCGAGGGTGAGCGGGCGGGTGGCCTGCTGGTGCAGATAGCCGCCCTCCTCCGCCTGCCAGGCCGCGACGGACGCGAGATACGCCCGCTCCTCGGGGGTCGACGAGGCCGGGTCGTGGTCGGCCGGTGCCGCGACGGCGAGCAGGTGGATGCCGACGAGGGCCTCGGGGTGCGCCTCTGCGAGCCGGGAGGTGATGCCGGCGCCCAGGTCGCCGCCGTGGGCCGCGTAGCGGGCGAAGCCGAGGTGGTCGTGCATCAGCCGGTGCCAGAGGTCGTGGGTCTGCTCGCCGCCGCCGAGTGTGGGCCGCTGCGGGGAGAAGGCGAAGCCCGGCAGCGAGGGGACGACGACGGTGAAGGCGTCCCGGGCGTCGCCGCCGTGACGGGAGGGAGCGGCCAGGCGTTCGGCAAGGGCGGTGAGTTCCAGGACGGTGCTCGGCCAGCCGTGGGTGAGCACGATCGGCAGGGCGCCCGGGTGCTCGCCGTCGTAGCGGAGGTAGTGCACCGGCGTGCCGCCGATGTCGGCGAAGTGGGACGGCAGCGTGTTGACGGCGGCCTCGTGGGCCCGCCAGTCGTAGCCCGAGGCCCAGTACGCGACGAGGCGGCGGAGTTCGGCCGCGGATGTGCCTGCCTCCCAGCCGTCGAGGGGCCAGGGCTCGGCCCACCGGGTGGCACGCAGCCGGGCGCGGAGGTCCTCGAGGTCGGCGTCGGTGACGCGGATGACGGGGGTGGTGGGCACGGTGCTCTCCTCAGGAGGGGGCTCGGGCGGGGTGCGCGGGTGAGTGGGGGTACGGACGCTCACCTGAGCGGACCGGTCGCCGCGGGGCCGAGCGTGTGCACGACGGCCGCCCGGATCTCCTCACCGGATTCCGGCTCCGTGGAGAGCAGCGTGTGCATGATCATTCCCTCCAGGAGGGCGTCCAGACGGGCGGCGGTCTCGGGCCCGGTGCAGCGGGCCAGCACCGCCCGGCTGGACCGGGTCCACTCCTGGGTCAGTGCACGCAGCGCGGGATCCCGCAGCGCGGCCAGGTGCAGTTCGAAGCCGAGGACCGCGCTGCGGTGCCGGGACGGACCTCCCCGGACCTGTTCCACCAGGACGTCGACCAGATCCTCGCGCGAGGCCGCCTCGGCGAAGAGCGCCTCGTACTCGCCGCTTTGCCGCTCGACGTACCTGGCGAACGCCCGCGCGCAGAGTTCGGTCAGGCTCGCGAAGTGGTACGTGACGGAGCCCAGCGGTACGTCCGCCCGGGCGGCCACCTTGCGGTGCGTGATCCCGGCGACCCCGACCTCGGCGAGTACGTCCAGCGCGGCGTCGAGTATGTGCTCCCTGCGCCGTGGGTCGTGGCGGCGGACGCGTCGCCCCTGACCGCCCGCCGTCCCCCGCCTGCCGGATGTTCCCTCGGGATCCATAAGAACAAACGTACACTGTGAGGGGCGGTCGTCCAGCGAGGAAGTCCTTCGAGCGGCGACAGCTCGGCCGGCGGCCCGGCCATGGCACCGGGGAGGCGGGCGGTGTGAAAAAGGGAGGGCGAAGCCGGCCGGCCGTTGGCAGGATGTCCCCGCTCGACAACCGAGGCACGACATCGAGGCTCGGCATCCTCGAAATGACGTCGAGGCCCGACATCCGAGGCTCGGACTCGAGGCTCGACTCCTGATGGGAAAGGACCCGACGACCATGGCCCGTGCCGTCACCCTGATCCGCTCCGCCTCCCTGTCCGACGTCGCCGAGTACGCCTACGCGGCCACGGCGCCCGCCGAGGCGCGCCTGATCTTCCTCGCCGGGGCATGTCCACTGAACGAGGACGGCTCCACGGCGGCGATCGGCGATCACGCGGGCCAGGCGGCGAAAGCCATGGAGAACATGCGGCTCGCGCTCGCCGCCGCGGGTGCGTCACTGCGGGACGTCATCAGTACCCGGGTTCTTGTCGCGTCGGCCCGGCAGGAGGACCTGGTGGCCGCCTGGGAGGTGGTCCGGGACGTGTTCGCCGACCACGACGTCCCGAGCACTTTGATGGGCGTCACCGTGCTCGGTTACAAGGACCAGCTCGTGGAGATCGAGGGCGTGGCCGCCGTGCTCGATTCCTGAGATCGTCCGAGACGGAGTCGGCGGGTCACACGGGATCGGTGACGGTGGGGGAGCCGCCGGGGCGGGGGACGGCGGGTGCGGGGGCGGGTACGGGGGCGTACTGGGCGGCCTGGGCGTCGAACATCGCGGCGTAGCGGCCCCGGGCGGCCATGAGTTCGTCGTGGCTGCCCTGCTCGACGAGCCGTCCGTGGTGCAGGACGTAGATGCGGTCGGCGTGGCGGACGCCGGACATGCGGTGGGTGACGAGGACGACGGCCCGGTTGGGGGCGGCCAGCCGGCGGATGCGGTCGAACGCGGCGATCTCGGCCTCCGGGTCGAGGGCGGAGGTCGGCTCGTCCACGATGAGCACCCCGTCGGCGTCCGAGGTGGAGCTGCGCCAGTGGGTGCGGGCGAGCCCGACCTTCTGCCACTCGCCGCCGGACAGTTCGCTCGCGCCGCGGAACACCCGGGCCAGCAGGGTGCCCAGGCCGTCGGGGAGTTTCGCGACGACCGGTTCGGCACCCGCGTACTCCACGGACGGCTGGAGGTCCGCCGGTTCCGCCGCCCTGCCGGGCCGGCCGATCCGGATGTTCAACGCCGCCGTCACGGGCCAGCGTTGGAAGTCCTGGGTGAGCAGCGCGACGCGGTCGAAGACGTCGAAGCGGTCCAGGGCGGCGAGGTCGGACGTCCCCCATCGCACGGTCCCGCTCTGCGGCAGCAGCAGGCCCGACAGCACCTTCATCAGGGTGCTCTTGCCGGAACCGTTCTCGCCGACCACGGCGGTGACCGAGCCCATGGGCAGGGCGAGGGACACCTCGTCCAGGGCGGCGGTCTCCCGGTCGGGGTAGCGGTAGCTCACTTTTTCCAGTGCGATCCGCTCCACCCGGGCCGGGACGGGATCGCCCCCGGCGGAGATCGTGCGCAGCGCCGCCTCGTCCAGGAACCGGGAGTGGTCGCGCACGTAGAGGGACTCCTCGTGCAGTTGGTTGACGTTCATCACCAGCGCCCCCAACCCCGCCGAGCCGGACCGGACGGCGATGACGGCGGTGCCGGCCACGGCCAGGCTCATGTGCCCGCTCCTGATCAGCCAGAACATGGCCGCGTACGTCGCCGCCAGGGCGAGGCCGGACAGCGCGGCGGCCGCCCACTCGGTGACGGCCTTGCCGGCCGCCAGGCGCTCCTGCTCGGTCTCGGCGCTCTCTGCCATCCGTTCGTAGCGGCTGAGCAGGAACGGCCCGACGGCGTGGATGCGCACCTCCTGGGCGGCGTCGCGCTCGGTGAGCAGGTTGCCGATGAGGCGGCCGGCCCGCACGTGCTCGACCCAGGTCAGCATGGACACGTACCGTTCCTGCGCCACCCGCATCGCGCCCCAGCCGCGCGGCGCCGCGATCAGGAGCAGCATCGGCAGCAGGACGGGGTGGAGGAGAGTGAGCACGCCGGCCGTGGAGACCAGGGAGATGACGCCGTTCAGCGCGGCCACGCAGGCGCTGATCATGCGGCGGGCGGACGCGGCACCGTACTGGGCGACGTCGATGAGCCGCCGGAACTCCGGGTCCTCGATGGCCTCCAGCTCGACCGACGCGGCGGCGGCCAGGTACTGGGTGGTGGCGATCCGCTCCACCAGGGGCTCCAGCCGGCCCGCCCGTGAGGTGGACCAGCCGGACAGGCCCGAGTTGACCACGGCGGCCCCGGCGGCGGCGAACAGTCCGGGCAGGATCGCGTGCAGCCGCTGCCCGGGGGTGCCGGAACCGAGCAGCGCGTGCATCACGGCGTTGACCGCGAGCAGCCCGACCGCCGCGGTGAGCCCCTGGCCGATCTCGCTGAGGGCCACCGTGAGCAGGGCGCGGCGGTCCGCCTGCCATGCCATCCGCAGGGTCGCCCCCACCAGTTTCGGCATGGAGCGCAGCGCCGAGAGCATCGTCAGGTCGAGCCAGGCGCGCTCGTGTTCGGACCAGCCCATGTCGTAGCGCAGCGGGCCGCCGAAGAGTTCCCGCTCGGCGTCGGAGACCTCCGGCTCGGCCATCCGTACGCGTCCGAAGAGCTTCTTCACCGGGCGCCTCCCGGTGCGGCGGGGCGGCGGCGCGATGACCGGGACGCGGGCGCCTGCGCGGGCCGTGCCGGTGCGGGCGGAGTCGCTGTGTGCGGTGCCGGTGGACGCGGAGTCACTGTGTGCGGACTCGCGTGTGCGGGTGTCCTGGCCGAAGTCAACATGGTCCCCTTCGACGGCGGTAGGGCTGCTCGCGCGGTTCAACGAGCCGACCGCGCTTTCGAACACATGTGTTTCGGCCGAGTCGCCACCCCTGCGGTCGTGCGCGCGTCGGAGGCTGCGGGGTACACCGACCCTTGCGGGCCCGGGGGAGGGGAGCGGAACGGGAGTGGCCGAAACGCCGTGGGCGTACGCGACCGCCCCGGCCCCGGCGAGACCGTCCGGGCCGAGTGCCCGACGGCTCACCGGGCCTGACGGACGTCCGGCTCGACGAGATGCCGGTCATCCCCGCCTGGAGTAGGCGCCGTTGACCCCTGTGAGGCGACCCGCCCGCGTGGTAAGAACCTGATGCTGCCTCACTTTATGACCGTTTTCACCGATCGGTCGACACCGGACGTCAGGAGCCCTCGGCTGTGCCACCCACCTTGTATCGCGTCACCAACTACACACTCCGGCATCTGATCGAGAACATCGAAGGCGGCCGGATCGGACTGCCCGACATCCAGCGTCCGTTCGTCTGGTCCGCGGCGAAGACCCGTGACCTCTTCGACTCGATGTACCGGGGTTACCCGATCGGCTCCCTGATGTTCTGGGAGACCGGTGCCGAGGTGGGGACGCGTCAGATCGGCACCGAAGCCGGTGACCGGGCGCCCCAGTTACTCGTCGTCGACGGACAGCAGCGGCTCACCGCCCTGTTCGCCGTCCTCACCGGGCGCAAGATCGTCACCAAGTCATTCGACGAGATCAATGTGCGTATCGCCTTCCGCCCGGAGGATCAGACGTTCGAGGTGACGGACGCGGCGATCGAGCGGGACGCCCATTTCATTCCGGACATCACCGCGCTGTGGGACCGGGGCGGTTACAAGTCCACCGTCCGGCAGTTCTTCGGGCGGCTCGCACAGACCTCCGGACAGCCCCTGTCGGACGAGGTCAAGGATCAGCTCGAAGAACGCATCTACTGGGTCCGGGACCTGCACGACTTCCACTTCCAAGTGGTGGAGCTCGGTGCTTCGGCCGACGAGGAGCAGGTCGCCGACATCTTCGTACGCATCAACTCCGAAGGTGTGAAGCTCAACCAGTCCGACTTCATCCTCACCCTGATGTCGGTGCACTGGGAGAAGGGGCGCCGTCAGCTCGAGGACTTCAGCCGGGACGCGGTGATCGCGGGACTTCCCGGTCCCAGCCCCCGCAACGCCTTCCTGGACCCCAGCCCGGACCAACTGCTGCGCGTGGCCGTCGCGGTCGCCTTCCGGCGCGCCCGGCTGCAACACGTCTACAGCGTCCTGCGGGGGAAGGACCTCGAAACCGGCAAGGTCACCGCCGAGCGACGGCAGCAACAGTTCGACCGGCTCGCCCAGGCGCACACGAAGGCGCTCGACCTGGAGAACTGGCACGAGTTCTTCCAGTGCGTCACGACGGCCGGCTTCCGCAGCCGCAAGATGATCACCTCCGACAACGCCCTGCTGTACAGCTACACGATCTGGCTGATCGGACGCCACGACTTCGGGCTGACGGCCGACGAACTCCGTCCCGTGATCGCCCGGTGGTTCTTCATGGCGCACACCACCGGCCGGTACTCCAACTCGCCCGAGTCGCAGATGGAGTTCGACCTCGGACGGATCGGCAGTCTGCCGTCGGGCGACGGCCGGGCCTTCACCGCGGAACTCGACCGGATCATCGCGGCGAACTTCACCGGCGACTACTGGGACATCTCCCTGCCGAACCGGCTGGACACCTCCTCCTCGCGGTCCCCGGTGCTGTTCGCCTACCAGGCGGCGCTCAACATCCTCGACGCCGAGACGCTCTTCGGCGATCAACGCCTTCGTGATCTGCTGGACCCCTCGGTCAAACCCGCCAGGACCGTCGACCGGCACAACCTGTTCCCCCGCAAGACGCTCGCCGGACTGGGTGTCGCGGACCGGCGCCAGGTCAACGCCATCGCCAACATGGCCTACGTGACGTGGCCGGAGGGCGAGCAGTCCCGCGCCGACGCGCCGCACGAATACTGGCCGCGCATCACGGACGCGATGGACCCGGAGGTACTCCAGCGGCAGATGCGCTGGCACGCGCTCCCGGTCGGCTGGGAACAACTCGACTACTTCACCTTCCTGGAGCGGCGGCGCCGGCTCATCGCCAAGGTCGTACAGGAAGCGTTCGAGACCCTCACGGGGGAACGCCCCGCGTACGTCCCGACCACCCCGGCCGACATGATCGCCGCCGGGGAGTCCCAGGCCACCGAGTTCAAGGCCAGCGCCCGCTGGAACGTGTACACCCGGCAGGCCGACAAGTCCCTGCGGCACAACATCGTCAAGGCCGTCTGCGGCTTCCTGAACGGCGAGGGCGGGAACCTGTTCATCGGGGTCGCCGACGACGGGACTCTCCTCGGCATCGGCAACGACCTCGCCACCCTGGAGTCGCAGGCGAGCGTCGACGGCTACGAGCTCTTCGTGCGCCAGCTCCTCGACAGCAACCTGTCGGCCCCGACGGCGACCACCGTCCGCGTGCGCTTCCCCGAGGTGTCCGGCAACGTGGTCTGTCAGATCAGCGTGGCCGCGGCGGGCAGGCCGGTGTTCGCCCGGCCCGCCAAGGGCGGCAACGGCGCCACCGACTTCTGGGTCCGGGTGGGCAACGCCACCAAGCAGCTCCACGGCGACGACCTCGTGCGCTACAAGGAGGAGCACTGGGGATGAACGGCACCGCGGCCGCCCCGCCCGCACCTCAGGTGTGGCCGGGGCGGAAGGTGACGCCGCCTGAGGCGACGGGCACGTCGACGGCTCCGAAGGCCGCCTTGGCGCTCTCGCGCGGGATGACGCCCAGCGCCTTGATGTCCGGCCGCAGCCCGGGGTGCGCACCAGCTCGCGGAGCAGGCTGTTGTCCTCGTGGCAGGAGACGGGGCGCGCCGAACCGATCGGAGCCGCCGCGCCCGTTCCTCGTCCGGCCGGCAGTGTGCGCCGGGGGCGGAAGCCCCGGTGTCACCTGCGCGTCAGCTCGGCCTCGCGACCATCAGATGCGTCTCCAGAGGCAGATCGTGGATGGTCTCCAGGGTGAAGCCGGCCTTGGCGAGGAGGGTGCGGTACTGCGTCTCGTCCCGCTCCCGGCCGCCCCCGAGGACCACCAGCATGTGCATGTTGTAACCCTGGGTCAGTGAAGAGCCGGTGCCCGGGACCAGTACGCGTTCCAGGATCACCAGCTTGCCGTCGGGGGCCATCGCGCTACGGCAGTTGGCGAGGATCCGCCCGCACGCCTCGTCGTCGAAGCAGTGCAGGATGCGGGAGAGAAGGTAGACGTCTCCGTCGGGCGGGACCGACTCGAAGAAGTTCCCGGCGACCCGTTCGCACCGGTCCGCGTGGTCCGTGGCGATCGGGCGGTCCGCGCTCTCCTCGATCACGTGCGGGGCGTCGAACAGGACGGCGCGCGGGCCCTGGTTGGCGTTGAGGATCTCGTTGAGAAGCGCTCCGTGCCCGCCCGCGACGTCCACGATCCGTCGCGCACCGGAGAAGTCGCAGGCGCTGTTGACCTCGGCGAAGAAGGGGGTCCCCGCCACCATGGCCCGCTCGTAGGTCAGCGAGACCTCGGGGTTCTGGTGCAGGTACGAGAACAGGTCGGTGCCGTAGACGTGCGCGAACGCCGAGCGTCCGGTGCGCAGCGAATGGGACAGCGCGCCCCAGGCCGGGTAGAAGTGCGAGCCGTAGATGCGTACGTGGTCGCGCATCGAGTCGCGGGTGTCGGCGCGCAGCAGGTCGCCGATCTCGGTCAGCGCCCAGCCGCCGGCCTCGTCACCCTCGACCACTCCCAGGCTCTCCAGGAACAGCAGGAGCCGCCCCAGGGCATCGGCGTCGGTGCGGGTCGCGAGGGACAGGGCGATGGTCGGAGCGCGGCCCGCGGCCGCGATGGCGTCGACGGTGCCCGACTCGACGGCGAGGTGGACGGCCTGGGTCTTCCAGAACCCGGCCATCAGCTCGAACAGTTGACGCCCTGCTGTTTCCCTCATGGTCAGGCCCCCTTCGTAGTGTCCGGCACCGCGCGCATCCCGCCGGGGGGCGGGTGCTCCTCCCACAGCCGTCGGGCGAGTTCGGAACGTTGTATCTTCCGGGTCGAGGTGCGCGGCAGGTCGTCGAACCGGAGTTGGCGGAAGGCGCTCATCGGGGGCAGGTCGACGGTCGCCCGCCGCCACCGGCTCTCGTCGAGGGGCGCTTCGCCCCTGGTGGCCACGACCGGGACCGGCTCGCCCCGCGGGTCCGCCACGATCACCACTTCCCGCAGCTCTTCGAGGCGGCCCATCAGGAGGTCCTCGACCGCGAGGCTGCTGTCCACGGCATCGATCCGGTCCACCTCGCGGTCCATCAGGTGCAGCAGCCCCCGGCGGTCGAGGTAGCCCGTGTCACCGACCCGCCACCAGCCGTCGCGCAGTTCGCTCCGGAACCGCTCGTCCTCGCCCAGGTAGGTGAGGATCCGGGTGCGGCTGCGCACTTCGAGGTGGCCGCTCCGTCCGGGTCCGAGCCGTCGGCCCGAGTCGTCGACGACGCGCAGGGAGACGAAGCCGGGCAGCGGAAGCCCGACGCAGCGGCCGTCGGCCTTGTGGGCGGTGCGGCGTGTGTACCAGCGGCCGGCCATGGGACCGATCTCCGACTGTCCGTAGAACTGGACGAAGACCGGTCGCCGGTGCCGTGAGGCGGCGAGCATCCGCTGGATGGTGCGCGGGTGCATCGCGTCGAACGTGGCACCGAAGACGCGGACGCTGGACAGGGGAGCGCCGGGCGCGTGGTCGAGCTCCTCCCAGTCGATGTAGGTGTTGGGATGAGTCTCGATGTATCCGGGGCGGGTCCGGACGAACAGCGGGCCGATCTTGTCGGGGTGCGGATCCACGGCGATCACCATCGGGTTGCCGTGGCTGAGGAACATGGCGAGCCCCTGGTAGAAGCGGGAGTGCACGAACGTCATGCACAGCGCGGCCGTCTCCTTCCCCCGGATGGGCCAGGAGACCACCCGCTGCGGAACGAGCCGGTGCCAGCCGGCCTCGGGGCAGTGCACGGCAAGCTTCGGGATGCCGGTCGTACCGGAGCTGTGTGTGATCAGTGACGGCTGGCGCGGGTGGAGGAAGACCGGCTCGGGTACGGGGGCATCCGCGTACTCGGCGAGCGCGATCGGCTCGACGGTCCGGTCGGCGGTTTCCGCGACGAGGTCGGGGGGAGCCGTCCCGGCGGACAGCAGGACCTGGCGTACGTCGTCGGCCAGGGGCACGCCGCGCAGCTTGCCCGCGAGGGTGTCGCCGTCGGTCAGCAGCCACGGCTTCTCGAGCCGGACGAGCAGTTCGTGCGCGACCGCGCCGTCCAGGGCAGGTGACAGCAGCGCGGGTACGGCGCCGATCCGCGCGGCGGCGCAGGCGAGCAGGGCGATGTCGAAGTCGTCGCTCTTGTACAGCGCCACCCGTTCGGTGGGCCGGACTCCCACCGCCCAGAGGCGGGCCGCCAGCTCATCTATCTGATCGGCCAGTTGGCCGACGGTGAAGTGCGTTCCCCGGTCCGGCGCGTACTGCGGCGGGCGGTCCAGCGTGATCTGTGTCGTGGCGTCCCGGCGCGCGGCGGCGTGGAAGATGTCGCCGATGTAGAAGCCGTTCCCGCGGGTGACCCGGCTCAACAGCGTGTGCAGCACTGGTTCTCCTCGTAGGTCAGGGGCGAGCGGTGAGGCGTCCGGCCGAGGGCTCCCGTCCGGGTTCCGGGGCCGTGGTCGTCGCGACGGCTTCGTGGCCGTACAGCCAGTCGAGGTGCTCCAGGTCCTGTCGCGCGCGCATCTCACGGTCGCGCCGCTCCTGGTGCGTGCCGTCGGGGAGGTGGAACGTCCGCCCGAGGGCGCGGGCGCGCCGGTGGACATCGGCGGTACGGGGCATGCGCAGCCTCTCGTAGCGGCGGACGGCCCCGGTCAGGTCGCCGGGACGGGCCTCCTTCAGGCAGCGCGCGAGCACCTCGGCGTCCTCCAGCGCCTGGTTCGCCCCTTGCGAGAGGTAGGGGAGGGTGGGGTGTGCGGCATCGCCGAGCAGTACCACCCGACCGGTGGCGTACCGGTCGGCCATGTCACGGTCGAACAGGTTCCACCGGGTGACCGACGTGGCGGCGGTCACCACCCGTCGGACCTCCTCGTGCCAGCCGGCGAACGCCGCGTCGAGGTCCTCGACGGCGCCAGGGGCCGAGGAGGAACCGGAAGGGGTGTCCGGGTCGGCGCCGACGGCGCTGAAGTGGACGGTGTCGCCGCCCGCGACGGGGTAGTACGTGACGTGCCGCCCGGGGCCGAGCCAGAACATCACTCGCGGATCATGGGCGAAGGAGGGCACCACCTCGGCCGGGACGAGGCCTCGGTGCACCGAGTAGCCCGAGTGCCGCGGCGCGTCGTCCACGACCGCCCGGCGGACGACGGAGTGCACGCCGTCGGCCCCGATCACCAGGTCGGCGGTGGTCACGGAGCCGTCCGTGAGGTGGAGTTCGACCGTGTCGGGCCGTTGAACCAGGCGGGTGCAGCCCCTGCCGAGTTCGACGATGCCCTCGGGCACGGCGGACACCAGGCAGCGCTGCAGATCCGCGCGGTGGATCAGGTAGTACGGGGCGCCGAACCGTTCGTCGCACAGGGTGCCGTGCGGCACCCGGGAGATCGGGCTTCCGTCGTCCCACCGCCGGGTCTCGACGGCACCGGCTCGTACCGCGGTCCGGGCGAGGGCGTCGGCGAGCCCGAGCCGGTGCAGGACGCGTACTCCGTTGGGGGAGAGCTGGATGCCGGCGCCCACGGCTCCCCACACCGGTGTCCGCTCGAAAAGCCGGACGTCCATGCCATGGCCGTGCAGAAGCGTGGCGGTGACCAGACCGGCCACGCCACCTCCCACGATGGCTACCTGTGCCTTCGACGGGGCCATGCGCGTCCTCTCGACCAGGGTGGACCGGGTGACGCCGTGGGGGCCGGTTCACCGTCCGGGCCACGGGGTTTCGCCAGCGTCGCAGAGGCCTGTCGAGGTCGAGCAGTAGGAGTGCTCAATGCCATGGGCAGGGTGGGGCAGCGGGAAGAAGCGGGGTGGGGAAGTGGAAAGAGGCAGGAGCCCGTCCCGGGGGATTGGACGGACTCCTGCCGGTCGCGGTGCGGCGTCGCTCCGTGGCGGAGCGCTCAGCCGCGTCGGTCCTGTTCGATCCGGCGTGGTGAGAGCCGGGCGATGGGGGCGAGCATGAGCAGGGTGACGGCGGCGAGGAGACCGAAGCCGAGACGGTAGTCACCGGTGGCATCGCGCAGGCCGCCCACGACCACCGGTCCGACGGCCGCGCACGCGTACCCGACGAAGAACGCCATGGCGGCGAAGCGCCCGGCCTGTGCGGCGTCCCGGCTCGCCGAGACGGGCAGGGTCAGCACCAGCGTGAACAGTCCGCCGTGTCCGATGCCCATGGCGAGGACCCAGAGCCAGGTGCCGGTGCCGGGGCTGAAGGCGAAGCCCACGAATCCCACGGCGGTCAGCGCCGTCGTCACCGCGAGTCCGAGGCGTTTGTCGTCGCGCTCGCCGAGCAGGACAGGAACGCCCAGCATCGCGACGACCTGGATGGAGATCATCACCGTCAGCATGAAGCCGGCCCGGGCCTCGGTCAGTCCGCCGTCGTCGTGCAGCAACGGCGCGATCCACGCCAACTCGCAGTAGTACAGGGCGGAGTTGCCGGCGGAGATCGCGGTGATCCGCCAGGCCAGGCCGGAACGCCAGGGCAGACCGGTGGTGGCCGGGCCCTTGGGGCCGTCGATGTGGGCGAGGCGCAGCGGCCCCTTCGCCGCCGACCAGAGCACGATGCCGGCGACGGCGAGGAGCGCCCAGGAGGCCAGGGCCGCGGGCCAGGAGTCGAGCGCGTCGGCCAGCGGGGCGCTGACCCCGGCCGCCACCGCGCCGCCCAGTCCGAGCCCCGCCGTGTAGATCCCGGTCACCAGGCCTGCGCGGTCGGCGAAGCGGGTCTTCACGACGGCCGGCAGCAGCGTCTGGGAGATGGCGATGCCGGCGCCCACGACGGCGGCGCAGCACAGCTGGAGCCAGGTGGCCGTGCTCAGCCCCCGGGCCGCGGTGGCCGCGGCGACGACGACCAGGCCGATCAGCACGCCTCGCTGCAGTCCCCACCTGCGGCCCACCGACGCGGCCAGCGGAGCGCACAGGCCCATGGCCAGGGTCGGGATGGTCGTCAACAGGGACACCGCGGTCGCCGACAGGCCGAGGTCCGTGCGGATCCGGTCCACCAGGGGCGAGACCGCGGCGATCGCGGGACGCAGGTTGGCCGCCGCCACGAACAGGGCCACGGCGGCGAACCCGAGGGCCGCGTGCTCCCGTCCAGAGGCCGAAGCGGCGTCTTCCGAGCGGTGCCCCGGCGTCGCGGCAGCGGGTGACGTGGGAGTTAAACGATCTTCAGTCTCACTCATGACCTGCACCTTCGTCCATCTCGGGTCTGTCCCCGTTCTATCTCGGATACTTGGTGTCCTTGTTTATACCAGGATCTCGGACAGTAAACATCCGAGACTGCTATCCTGGCGTCATGAAGCTGTCCAACGGAGTCGAGTGGGCGCTGCACTGCTGTGTTTCCCTGACCCAGAGTCAGGCCCCCGTGTCCGCCGCACGGATCGCGAAGCTGCACGGCATTCCTTCGGCCTATCTCGCCAAGCACCTGCAGTCGCTGTCGCAGGCCGGCATCCTGCGCTCCACCCCGGGGCCGACCGGCGGGTACGTGCTCACAAGGGCCCCCGCCCAGATCACCGTCCTGGACGTCGTCCTGGCGATCGACGGCCCCGAACCGGCCTTCCGCTGCACGGAGATCCGCAGGAAGGGCCCGCTCGGCCTGGGCCCCGAGAAGTGCCGTACGCCCTGTGCCGTGTCGCGGGCCATGGCTGTCGCCGACTCCGCGTGGCGGGCGGCGCTCAAGGGCATCACGATCGCCGACCTCGCCCAGGACATCGAGGCCGACAGCTCGGGATCGGCCATGGGACCGGTACGGCAGTGGCTGGCCGCCACCGGTTGATCGGCGCCGGGTGACCGGCCCTTCGTTCCGCCCGCACCGCCCCCCTTACCGCGTGTTCCCGGAGGTGCATCGAGCAATGAGCCCCGACGAGTGCCTCGTGTCCGCACTCGATTGCGAACTGTCCACCGCGGCGACGGTGCCGATCGCCCGCCTGCTGCCGGCCGACTCCCCCCGCCACCGCGGCGAGGACGACGAGCACGTCCGTCTGCTCGCCGAATCGGAGCTGCCGCTGCCGCCGATCACCGTGCACCGCCCCTCCATGCGTGTCATCGACGGCATGCACCGACTGCTGGCCGCCCGGTGGCGCGGCAGGCAGGAGATCCAGGTGCGATTCTTCGACGGGCCGGCCAAGGACGCGTTCGTCCTCGGGGTCGAGGCCAACGTCCGACACGGACTGCCGCTGTCCACGGCCGAGCGCGTCACCGCCGCGGTCCGCATCATTCGCACGCACCCGGAGTGGTCGGACCGCGTCATCGCCTCCGTCACCGGTCTGTCGGCCAAGACGGTGGCCGCCCAACGCTTCGGAGTCCAGGGCGATGCGGCCGGGACGGCCCGCATCGGCAAGGACGGCCGTGTCCGCCCGCTCAGCAGCGCCGAGGGGCGCAGGACCGCGGCCCGGCTCATCGTCGAGGACCCGTCCGCCTCACTGCGCAGCGTCGCGAGGAGGGCGGGCATCGCCCCGGGAACCGTCCGTGACGTGCGCGACAGACTCGGGCGTGGCGAGGATCCCGTGCCGTCCAGGGCGCAGCCGGCACCGGCCACGCCCATGTCGCGGCCCGCACCGCCGCGCCTGGTCGTCCGCCAGGACACGGTCCCCATGTCGGCCGAGGCCCGGGAGGCGATGTTCCGCAGCCTGTGCCGGGATCCGTCCCTGCGGATGACCGAGACGGGGCGTCTGCTGCTGCGGATGATGGAGATCCATATGGCCGCGGACCACCGGCACATCGCCGCGGGAGTGCCGGCGCACTGCGCGGAGTCGATCTCCGTGATGGCCACGGCCTGCGCGCAGGTCTGGCAGGAACTGGCCGCCCTGGTCAAGCCGTCCGCGCCCGCCCCGTCGTTCCACCAGGCGCCTCCGTGGAGCGCCGCCTCCGCCCTGTAGGGCCCCTGCGGCGGCCGGGGTACCGGAAACAACCGTTTCCGGTACCCCGGCCGCCGCCGGCGCGCGGCCACCGAGGCGGGCGGTCCGGTGCTGGTGGACACGCCCTCGCGCGGCTGGAACCCGGCTCAGATGGCGAGGGCGTCCGAGGTCAGGATGGCCAGTTGCAGGTCCTGGAGCGGGGCTCCGGGTTCGATCCCGATCTCGTTCACCAGACGCAGTCGCAGGGAGCGCAGGACCTCCAGAGCCTCGGCGCGACGGCCGCCGAGCGCGAGTGCCTGCACGTACTGGTGGTGCAGGGCCTCGTGCAGCGGGTGTTCCCGGGTGACGGCGGCGAGCTGGGTGATGGCCCGCTGATGCAGTCCTGCCCTGATCTGTGCCTCGGCGCGCGTGGCTATCGCGTCGAGTCTCGATTCCTCGAACAGTCTCCGCTTGGATTCGAGCACGCGGCCGGCCGGTGCGTCCGCCAGCGCGTCCCCCCGCCACAGGTCCAGGGCCGCGTCCAGCAGACCGATGCCCTCGGCCGTCTCCCCTTCGCCCAGTGCTCTGCGTCCGCGCCCCGTCAGACGCTGGAACTCCAGCCAGTCGAGCTGGAGGTGGTCACCTTTCAGGCAGTAGCCGCCGGATCCGGTCACCAGCACCTCCCGGGAGACCCGGGCGGCGGAGCATCCGATGATGCGGGTCAGCAGTTTCCGGCAATTCAGAATGTAGGTCTGCAGGGTGCGCAGACCTGTCACGGGCGGGTTCTCCTGCCACAGCTCCCGTACAAGGCTCTGGACGGGAACCACCTGGTCGACGTGGACCAGCAGCATGGCCAGAACCGTTCGAATCTTCGGTGCGACCGCGACGGCTTCGACCGCCCCGTCGACACCTATGTGCAGGGCACCCAGGACCCTGGCGTGCACTAGAGGGTGAGCACGCGCGGTTCGAGGGGCGTCGCGCACGAGGCGTGAATCGAGCCCTGAGTCGGTCGCGTAGTTCGACTGATACACATGTCCCCCATCACTCGAATCCGGTCACCTATTGCCAGAGATCGGCGGCGTGGATTGACTGGAGCGTCCCCAAAGGTAACAGCCCCCCTTCACCCGCTCAGATCGATTTCGGACGACCTGGCTGTAAACAGTGAAGGGAATATCGGCTACCGCTTCCGCCCTGTGCAACCGAGGAAATTCCTCGGTTGCACAGCGGTCCGCGCGACCTGCGATCGAACGGCGCGCAGCAGCCGTCTCACAGGTCCGGGCTGTATCTCAACGGTTCCTTCGACTGTTTCTTGAACGCCTTCTGTGACGCTGCGAGTGCCCCGCCGAAATCAACCTCCGACTGTTCCACAGCAGCCGGCAGAAGGAGTACCCGATGGCGCGTGCACCATTGACCGGTAGAGCATTACGTCTGGCCAGACTCTCCAGTCATGACGACGGACGGCTTCTGCTCGTTCCCCTGGACCATTCGGTGTCCGACGGCCCCATCACCACGGCCGCGGACTTCGGTGACCTGGTACGTGACATCGTGCACGGGGGAGCGGACGGCATCGTCGTGCACAAGGGCCGGGCCCGCTCGCTCGCTCCGCGGCTGTTCTCCAGCTGCTCGCTCATCGTCCACCTCAGCGCCAGTACCGCGCTCGGGCCCGACAGTGATGCCAAAGTCCTGGTCGGGGACGTCGAGGAGGCGGTCCGGCTGGGAGCGGACGCGGTCAGCGTCCATGTGAACATCGGAGCCGACACCGAGGCCGCTCAACTCGCCGATCTGGGCGCGGTCTCGGCGGCGTGCGACCGGTGGAGCATGCCCCTGCTCGCGATGGCGTACCCGCGCGGTCCGCGACTGACCGGGCCCGCCTCCCCCGAGCAGGTGGCACACGTGGCCAACATCGCCGCCGACCTCGGTGCCGACGTGGTCAAGACGGTCTTCGTCGGCCCGGCGGAACGCATGGCCGAGGTCGTCGCCGGCTCACCCGTGCCGATCCTGGTGGCGGGAGGCGCCGCGGACGAGCAGAGCCTGGTCGATTTCGCCCGTACCGCGCTGGCCGGCGGGTGCTGCGGCCTCGCCGTGGGGCGGCGCGTCTTCACCTCCCGCGCTCCGGGGCGCGTCGTCCGCGAACTCGCCGACATCGTGCACGGCCCGGCCGGGGCCACCGACCCCCTCCCTTCCCGACACATGGCAGGTGTGATGTGAAGCTCAGCTGGATCGACATCCGTGACCTCGGCTCCGCGAAGGACGCCATCCTCCAAGAAGCGATACACGCGCGCGTCGACGGCATCCTCGCCGCGGTCCCCGAGGACCTCGAGCACCTGCCGCCGACCGTGAAGAAGATCCTGTTCCCCCAGGACCGGCCGCTGCCCGAGGACTTCGGTGCCGCGGACGTGGTCATCGTCGACCCGGCCAAGCACGGGGACCCCGGCGAGCTGGCCGGCCGCCACCCGGACATCGAGTTCGGCCGGTATGTCGAGATCAGGGATGCCGCGACCCTGGAGGACGCCTGCGCGTCCGGCCGCACGGACAAATGGAGTCTGCTGTTCTTCCGCGACCCCACGAAGATCCCGCTGGAGATCGTGATCGCCGCGGCGGCCGGGTCGAAGGGCAGCCTGATCACCGTCGCGCAGGACGTCGAGGAAGCCGGGATCATCTTCGGCGTGCTGGAGCTGGGCTCGGACGGGGTACTCATGGCCCCGGCCCGGGTGGGCGACGTCACGGCGCTGCGGCAGGCGGCCGAGACCGGGGTACCCGATCTGGCCCTGGTCGAGCTCGAGATCACGGCGACGGCCCACGTGGGTATGGGGGAGCGGGCCTGCGTGGACACCGCCACGTACTTCCGCAAGGACGAGGGCATCCTCGTCGGCTCGCACTCCAAGGGCATGATCCTCTGTGTCAGCGAGACCCACCCCCTGCCGTACATGCCCACCCGGCCGTTCCGCGTCAACGCCGGGGCGATCCACTCGTACACGCTGGCCATGGACCAGCGCACCAGTTATCTGAGCGAGTTGAAGGCGGGCAGCAAGGTCACCGCGGTGGACATCCACGGCCGGTCCCGGCTGGTGACCGTGGGCCGTGTCAAGATCGAGTCCCGTCCGCTGCTGTCCGTCGACGCCGTCGGGCCCGACGGACGCACCGCCAACCTGATCCTCCAGGACGACTGGCACGTGCGGGTCCTCGGACCGGGCGGCACGGTACTCAACAGCACCGAGCTCAAGCCCGGCGACAAGGTGCTCGGCTACCTGCCCGTGGAAGACCGTCATGTCGGCTATCCGATCGACGAGTTCTGCCTGGAGAAGTGAGTCCCCGGCCGGGGCGTTCCCCCTCGCCCCGGCCGGGTCCGCCCCGGACCGCACGGACGTCACAGGGAGAGTGCCTCATGCCCAGCACACACGCTTCCCCTCACCGGTCGGCCCCCCGGCCGGCGCGGCGGCGAGAAACGGCCCTCGAACGGCGCGGTCTCGCCCTCCGGTTCGTCCTGATCATCGGGGACCAGCGGCTGGCCGAGGCCCACCACATCCTGTGCGACCAGGACACCGTGGTGGTGGACTTCCCCGAATCGACCGTCCGTATCGGCCTGTCCAGGCTGTTGCCCGAGCCGGACGGAGGCGTCGTGCTGGACTGCCGCGTCCAGCTCCACGACGAGGACGGCACTCCGCGCGGCTGCGCCGCCACCTCGTGGCAGCGGGTGCTCACCGGCCGGCCGGGCGCCCTGCACCAGCGGGAGGCGCTGTTGCGCGAGGTGGTGGCGGCCAGAAGCCGGGTCCCCGACCGAGCCGTCGCCCGCCCGCGACTGGCGACGGTGCACTACCTGGCGGCAGCGGTGTGAACCAAGCCTTCTAGGCCGGGTTCTCGAAGCGCGCCACGCCGGGCACGGCCAGGCTCAGGAGGCTCGACGCGGCGACCACGGTACCTCCGGCGACGAGGGTGGCGGTCATGCCCAGCCAGTCGACCATGGGGCCGACGAGCGCGAATCCGACCGGCAGGAGCGCGTACGCGCCCAGTTGGTCCAGAGCGAAGACCTTGCCGAGGAGCGCGTCCGGGAAGGCGCGCTGCAACGCCGAGACCCAGTACACGAAGTACAGCTCGACCACGAAGCCGCCCAGCGCGAAACAGAGAATCACCACGGGCAACGGAAACGGCGCGGCCAGACTCAGCGGCACCAGCGCGTACCCGGTCAGCGCGAGCATCGACACGGTTCCCCGTGCCCGGGGCCGCATGCGTCCCGCCAGCACGATCGCCGGGAGAGCGCCGACCCCCATGGCGGCCAGCACGACGCCGTACGCCACATCGCCGCCGAAGTCGCGCCGTGCCACGATCGGCAGGAGCGTGAGCGCGGTCGCCGAGCCGGCGAACAGGTGCAGGCACACCGTGCCCATCACGGCCATGACCCAGGGACGCCGGCGAATGGCCCGGAGCCCGGCGGCCACCTCACCGAGTACGGACGCACGGGCGGCCGCCGAGGGCTTGGCGTCCGACACCCGCAGGACACAGAGCGAGGCCAGCGCGAACACGGTGCCGGTCACCAGCAGCGCGGGCCGGACCCCGATCAGGGTCACCGCGGTCACCCCGACCAGCGCACCACCGACGGCCGCGCTCCGCTGCGCCGCGGAGACCAGGGCGTTGCCCCGCTCCAGGAGGCCGTCGGGCAGCAGGTTCGGCAGCAGCGAGCGCGACGCCGGCCGGGAGAGGGCCTCGCCGGCCCCGACCAGCGCGGTGATCAGGGGCAGGGCGCCCAGTGGCAGCCGGGTGAGGAGGACGGCGGTGACGAGCAGGACGGCCGCGCGGAACCCGTCGGCCGCGATCAGGATGCGCGTGCGGCGCAACCGGTCCGCGATCACGCCGCCGGCCAGCAGACACGCCACCAGGGCCACACCCCGGCCGGCCAGTACCAGGCCGACCTGCCCGGCACCGCCTCCCTCGTGCAGGACATACAGGCTCAAGGACACCGGGAACACCTGGTCGCCGACGGCCCCGGCGGCCTGTCCCGCCCACAGCCGCAGGAACTGCGGGTGATCCCGTAACTTCCCGTCGTCCGGCGCGTCCTCGTCTACGCGGCGGGCCGCGGTGGTGTCTTCCGTCATGAGTGGTCCGGATCGCTTTCTCTTCCCGGTGCGCCGTCCGGCCGCACCGCCTCCTGCGATGTGGTGGCGTCCCAGGGCGCGGAGGGTGGCAGCAGCAGACCGATGTCGACCAGTGCCGCGGCCACCTTTCGTGCGTTGTCCTCGCCCAGGGCCGCGGTGAGCCCCGCCGTGTCCGCGACCTGGTCGCGGTGCAACGCCGTCAGGAAGGGCGACACCGATGCGGGCAGCCGCACCCGACGGTTTCCCACCGACAGCTGAATGCCATCCTTCACGGAGGCCGTGTGAAAGTACACGCCCGCCCGCAGCCGGTGAACACCTCGCGGCCGTACGTCCTTCGGCACGGGCAGGATCGGCACGGGTTCCGGCGTCTGTTCCCGGAACGCCGCTTTCCGCACCGCCCACAGCACGTCTTCCGGTGCCGCGTCGGCGGCCAGCGCCGCGAGCCGTTCGCCGGCTTTCCCGAGCAGCTCCCGCGCGAGCCGGGGGTCGCTCATGAGCCCGTTGGTGTCGACAGCGACGCGCATCCACTCGTCGTCGACCGCCTCGCGGACCAGTTCGCCGAGCAGATCGTGCCGGGTGATCGTGGAAACGGCGACGGTGAGGTGGATGGACAGCGTGTCCCGTGTCATCGGTGAGTGCATCGTCCCCCGCGGCAGGTACAGACTGTCGCCGGTCCGCAGGACCAGATCCGCGAGCGGCCGGGCGGCCGCTCGCATCTCCTCCCGCCGCCGCGCCGGAACGTCGAACCAGGCGTGGGCCGGCAGGGGGTCGGGCAGCGGAGGCGTACGCAGCAGCCACCGCTTGTCGCCCGCTATCTGCAGAACCAGCACGTCCTGGACGTCGAAGTGCAGATCCACCCCTTGCGAGCCGGGCGGTGTGACGAAGGCGTTGACCTTGACGGGGTGACCGAGCTCGGCCGCCAGCTCATGCGCGAAGCGCCGTACCGGAGGGTGGAAGCGGTGCAGGGAGCGCACGATCAGGGTCTGCCCCGAGGCGAGCGCCTGCCGCAGACCGTCGGTGTCGGGAAACGGCGCCGCTCCGGGCGCGTCACCCGATTCGGCGACGCAGCCCCGGGCCACGTCACCTTCCACGCCGTCACGCACGAGTCGCAGCGAAGAGGTGCGCAGTCCGCCCGAGAGCAGTTCCTCCAGGGCCTGGGGCGAGAACAGGTCGGTGAAGTCGGCCGCCAGATCGGCGGCCCGGGTGTGCAGGTACGAGTGACCGAACACCGCTGTGCGGAACTCGTCCGGCGGCAGCGCGACACATCGCTTCAGACTCATGACCCACTCCTGCGGCAGAAGGCCCGGTGCGGGAGACGAACCACTGCGAACCGCTGTGTCATCGCACCACTCCCGGGCTCGGGAAGGCGAAATCGGCCGGGAGCAGGGAGTCGGGTTCCTCCGGAACCCCCGCGGCCAGCAGATAGACGGCGAACTCGTCGTCGGGGTCGACACCCAGGAATTGCTCCACCCGGCTGTCGGCGAAGGCGACGGTCTGGAAGGGGCCGAGACCCAGAGCCGTGGCGGTCAGCGAGAAGGTCTGCCCGTAGTGCCCGGCGTCGTACATCCACAGGCGATAGGCGCGTGGGTGACGGTACTTCCAGGCCAGACGGTTGGCGACGGCCGTTGTGAGAATGGTGAACGCGCCCTGGTACGAGGCGTCCTGGTGGTACGTCAGGTCGGCCAGCCGTGCCCGGTCGGCCCGGGCGTCCAGGAGCTCCAGCGCATGGCGCACCACCGAGTAGTGGTACAGGCCGGGCGGAACACCGGTGACGTTGTGGGCGACGACGTACGCCTCGACCTCGTGACGGCCGCCGGCCGAAGCGCTCACCCGGCACTGCTGCGTGCCGAAGTCTCCGCCGTCGATGAACCGGTGCGGCGCGAAGCTGTGGAAGAGCAGCGTTCCGAGCCGGTCGAGACTGACGGGGGCGTCCGCGAACCGGCGATGGGTACGCCGTGCGGCGAACACCTCGTCCACGGGCGTGGTCAGGGGCAGGGGCCTGCGCGGCAGCAGCACGACAGGGCTGTCCGGATACTCCTTGTACGCCGGCGGCGCATCGCCGCCGGCGAGGATCGCCTGCGCCTCGTCGGTCCGTCTCGGTGAGTCGACGAGGTAATCGACATCCCGCGTCTCGGTGTGGAAGCGCCGCGTGAGACCGCCCCAGCGCTGCCACAGGTCCGGAACCCGCTGGTCCCCGTCCACGGGGGCGAGCACCCCGAGCCGGAGCAGACCGGTCACCGCCCGGCGCACGCCGGCCTCGTGCCGCGAGCCGAACGCGGCCGCCAGGTCGTCCAGGTCGATTCCGTCCCCGGCCCGGTCCAGTACCTTGCGCAGATCGTCCGAGAGCCTGATCCACTGCGCCCGTCCCGGGACGCCGACCTCAAGTCCCTCGGGACGCCACCTCAGGACGAGGTGTTCGGGACGGCGGACCTTCATGCACGTCTTCCTTTCGGCGAGCGCTCCTTGGATGTGGTCCGGCTGTGACGCACAAGCGGCACAGCCGGACCTGCCGTTCGTTCACGCGGGACGATCAGGTGGACGGGTGGTGCAGCAGCACCTGGCCGTCCTCGACGATCTCGATGTCGAGCTCCATTTTTGTCACCCCCTGTTGCCTGGTCCGTGGTTTCCCGGTACGTCGGCGGAGAGGAAAAGCGAACCCATTCGCATCCTGGGCCGCTATTCGTCCTGCCGGCGCCTTCGACATTAGGGCCGTGGTTTCGGCTCCGGCAAGACGCCCCGCGCTCAATGGCCAAAAATGCGGCCGTGCCGCGCCAACTCTATGAAGAAACCCCAGGTGAAGCCCTACTCGACCGATTCGACTCCGCCGCTCATCGCTTCCTGAATCAGTCTTCACGGAATTACGGAACAAATCTTGAGTGGTTCTCCACAGGGTGCCGCTAGGATCTCCCGCCCGGGAACAGTGTAATGACGCGGCGACCCTGTTTCGAGGGTCCGCCATTTCCGGAAGACCTGGGAATTACTCACGGCCGTGCCGTGGGGGGGGGAGAGAGAGAACGCGGGTGCGACGAGGAAGGTGAGGCAGCGCTGGGCGGTGGCGCGGGAGACGCCGATCCGTTCGCCGACCCGGCCGGCGGAGAGCGGGGTGGGGGAGTTCTGACGGCCGTCAGGACCGCGTCGCCCGTCACCGTGCGCACGGTGGGGCGCGGTCTCGGACGGCCCTTGGGCAGGCGACGAAGTCGCACACCACCATCCGGACCGTCGTGAGCGTCTGCGGGCCGCTGATGGCGCTGCTGCTGTCGGTGTTCGCCCGACGTGGGCCCGCCGTAGCGGTGGTGATCAACGGCTGTGCGACGAGCGGGCGTTGGGGCATGCTGGCCCCATGACCGGTCGAGACGGCGGCACCCGGGAGCGTGTGCTGCCCGCCGTGCTGCGGATGCCGCTGGGGGTGGTCGGCGGGCTCGCCGCGCTCGTGGTCGTCGCGCTGGGGGTGCTGTACGCCGGGCGCGGCACGCCCGGCCGGGCGGACCGGTGGGTGTTCTCGCCGACCGCGGACAGTGTGCGGCCGCCGTGGCGGTATGCCGCGCTGGCCGTCGACTTTGTCGGGGAGCCCGGCGGAGCGGTGCTGTCGATCGCGGCGGCCGTGGTGGGGTGCCTGCTGGCGCGGTGGCCGCGTGCGGCGGTGTTCGTCGTCGTGGCCTGTGGACTGGTCGTGGGGACGACGACGCTGCTCAAGCATCTCGTGGGGCGCACGATCCATGGCGACGGGAACCTGTCGTACCCCAGTGGGCACACCGCGTTCGCCACGACGCTCGCCGTGGTGGCGGGGGTGTTGGCCGCGGGGTGGCTCGGGCTCGGCAGGACGAGGGGAACGGTGCTGGTGGTGGCCGTGTCGGTGGGGGGCGGTGCGGTGATGGGGTGGGCGGAAGTCGCCCTTGGGGCGCATTACGTGACGGATGCGGTTGCGGGGTGGTGTACGGGGTTGGCGCTGACGCCGGTGGCGGCGGGGATGGCCGACCTGGTGATTCGCCCCCGCCGCCCCTGCCCGTCCCGTCCCTGACCCGGAGCCTCCGGGTCAGGGACGGGACGGGCAGGGGCGGAACACCCTACGGCGGCCTACGGGACGCGGCGGAAGACCGGTTGCACCGGGCGGCCGCCGAGCCACGGTGTCGGATCGCCCGCGTCCAGCGCCTTGCGGTAGACCGCGCAGGCCTGCGACACCACCTCCACCGTGTGGGCGATGTCCGCTTCACTGAGCGCCGCGCTCACCACGAACGACGGGGCCAGTACCCCACCCGCCAGCAGCCGCCGCAGGAACAGCGTGCGGTACGGCTGCGAGGGCCGCCCGCTCTCGTCGAGCGTCGCGAAGACGAGGTTGCTGGCCCGGCCCCGGACGAGGACGTGGTCGCCGACGCCCATGCCGGCCGCCGCCTCGCGGACCCCCGCCGCCAGCCGTTCGCCGAGGGCGTGCAGCCGCGCGGTGACGCCCTCCTCCACATACGTGGCCTGCACGGCCATCGCCGCCGCCAGGGAGTGCGTCTCCGCGCCGTGCGTCGTGGAGAGCAGGAACACCCGCTCACCGCAGTGCCGCAGCCCGCCCCGCTCCATCAGCTCCCGGCGCCCGGCCAGCGCCGAGACGGCGAAGCCGTTGCCGAGCGCCTTGCCGAACGTGGAGAGGTCGGGCGTGACCCCGTACAACCCCTGGGCGCCCGCCTCCGACCAGCGGAAACCGGTGATCATCTCGTCGAAGACCAGGACGCAGCCGTGCCGGGAGGCCAGTTCGCGCAGTCCCGCCAGATATCCGGGCGGGGGCTCTGCGGCGGCGGCCGGTTCCAGGATCAGGCAGGCGATCTCGCCCTCGTACCGGGTGAGCAGTTCCTTCGTCGCGGCCAGGTCGCCGTACGGGAAGGACACGGTCAGCTCGGTGATCGCCGCCGGGATGCCGGCGGACATCGGGGTCGTCCCGATGAACCAGTCGTCGACGGAGAAGAAGGGGTGGTCGGCGCAGACGGCCACGCGTGGGCGCCCCGTGGCGGCGCGGGCGAGCCGCACCGCCGCCGTCGTCGCGTCGGAGCCGTTCTTCGCGAACTTCACCATCTCGGCGGTCGGCACCGTCGCCAGGAACCGTTCCGCGGCCGCCAGTTCCACCACGGACGGCCGGACGAAGTTGCTGCCCCGCTCCAGTTCGCGCCGCACCGCCTCCGTCACACGAGGGTGGGCGTGGCCGAGGCTGACCGAGCGCAGCCCGGAGCCGTACTCGACGTACCGGTTGCCGTCGACGTCCCACACATGGGCACCGCGCCCGTGGCTGATGACCGGGGCCAGGTCCTCGGGGTACTGGTCGTCGCCCTTGGCATAGGTGTGCGCGCCGCCGGGGACCAGCGCGTGCAGTCGCGCGTTGGCCTGCCGGGAGCGGGGCAGTTCGAACTCTTCGGTGGTCACGGGGGCCTCACTTCTCCAGCTGCTTCAGTACCTCGGCCAGGCTCGGCGCCTCCCGGTCCCGCGCGGACATCGACGTGACCGGCAGCGGCCAGGGGATGGCGAGTTCGGGGTCGTCGAAGCGGATCGTCACGTCCTCGGCCGGGTCGTGCGGGCGGTCGATGCGGTACGACGTGTCGGCGGTGTCCGTCAGCGCCTGGAAGCCGTGCGCGCAGCCCGCCGGGATGTACACGGTCCGCTGCGTCTCGCCGGACAGGTCGAGGAACGCCCGGCCCAGGTACGTCGGCGAGTCCGGGCGCAGATCGACGACGACGTCGAAGACCCTCCCGTACGAGCAGCGCACCAGCTTGGCCTCCCCGGCGCCCGCGCGCAGATGCATCCCGCGCACCACGCCCCCGGCCGAGCGGGACAGGCTGTCCTGGACGAAGGCGCCGGGGTCGAGGCCGGCCGAGCGCATCACGTCGGCGTCGAAGGTGCGGCAGAAGAAGCCGCGTTCGTCGGCGCGGGGCGTCGGCTCGAACAGGAACGCCCCGGCGATCGCCGGGACTTCGGTCGCCTTCACAAGGCCTCCTGCGGGGTTCCAGGCGTTCCAGGGGTTCCGGAGCTTTGAGGAGTCGCGTCGTTTCCGCGGGGCGTCGGGAACAGGGCAGCCGTCAACATGGCGAACTCGCGGGCCAGTTGGCGGGCCACCGTCTCGTTCCGCTCGGCCAGGGTCCGCCGCAGCTCCGGCGCCCGCTTCTGCAGCTCGCGGAACTGTTCGAGCAGCCGGTCGGCGTCGACCTCGCGGGCCGGGTGGCAGTGGGCGCCGAGCCCCATCCGGTCCATGAGCGCGTCGCTCTTCGCCGCGTAGCCGAGGGCGAGCGTCGGCGTACCGGTCCGCAGCGCGCAGACCAGGTTGTGGTAGCGGGTCGCCACCACGGCCTCGGCCGCCGCCGTCTCCGCCATCAGTTCGGCGAGCGAGGCCGCGGGGGAGGCGGTGACCAGCGGCGAGTCCACCGCGTCGAGGATCGCGGCGACCACGGACGCGTCGCACGCGTCGCCGGTGAGCAGCCGTACCGGTCTGCCCTCCTCGGCCAGCACCCGGACGAAGCGGGTCGTGCCGTCGAGGTAGCGCCGGTGGATCTCCTCGGCCCGGTCGCGGTCGTCGTCGCTCCCGTGGAAGTCCATGACACCGACGCAGACCTGGCCCGGCGGTCCCGGGCGCGCCTTCGGCGTGGGCAGGGCGAAGGCCAGATCCGGGCAGACCTCGTCGCCCGTGGTGTCCACGCCCATCGCGCGCATCGCGTCGCGGGACTGCTCGTCCCGGTACGAGCGGTACGCGGCAAGGCGTGCCGACCGCCGCACCAGGGCCCGGGTCGCCCGGCTGCCGATGGGTGCGGCGCCCACCCCGGCCAGCGCGACCCGCGTGCCCAGCAGCCTCCCGCTCGCGCACAGCAGGAACAGCGCGTACGGGAACCCCCACGGCCGCAGCGGCAGCGTGGCCTCCAGGACGCCCATGCCCGGCACGATCACCACGTCGTGCCGGCGCACCCAGGCGGCGGTGCGGAACGCGTCGACGAGCTTGCCGAGTCCCTTCCCGGCGACCGCGCCCGCGCGGGACGCGGTCCGGTACTCCCCGCGGTACCAGTGCAGCCGCGTCGCCGGGATGCCGTACCGGGCGGTGACGACCTCGGGCCCGCCGCAGAGCGCGTCCACCACCGCCTCCGGGTGCGCGGTGCGCAGGTACCCGAGCACGGCCTCCAGCGACCCGTCGTTGCCGAGGTTGCCGGAACCGAGCAGCCCGAACACCCCCACGCGGGCGGGGCGGGTGGTGCTCACGGGCGCCTCCCCGCCCGGCCCTCGCGCCCCGCGACGAGCGCGTCCACCGACAGGGCGAGCGCGCCGGGGACGGCCGGGGCGCGGTCCTCGACCCGCTCCCCGGCGCCCGGCCGGGCCCGGCTCGTCAGCCATGCCGCGAGGTGGCGGTGGCAGGCGCGCCGGTCGGCCGGGGACAGCGGCGCCCGTCGCACCGCCGAGACGAAACCCCACACGTACTCGGCCAGCAGCCGGGGTGTCGGGTGCAGCGGGCCCGCCCGGCGCGGATCGAGGTTGACGCAGCGGGAGCGTTTGGAGGGGTTGGCCCGCTCGGCGCGCGTGGGGTGGTCGCGGCGGAAGTACAGCAGCTCCGGCACCTGGTGGAACGGCCCGTGCAGGGTGATCTCGGCGACGAACGTGCGGTCCGCGTGGTGGTAGCTGTCGTGCGGCTTCACCCGGCGCAGCACGTCGGCCCGCATCACCCCGTAGAAGTCGTCGCCGCCGGGCTCGAAGAGCAGACTGCGGAAGCGTTCCGGCGCGTGCGGGGAGTCGGTGGCGAGCGTGTAGGCGTAGGGCACCTTCACCTTGCCGTCGCCGTCTATCACCGCCTGCCCGGAGTGCGCCAGGATCACCTCGGGACGCTCGTCCAGCGCTTCCACGCAGGCCCGCAGCAGGTCACGGGCGTACAGGTCGTCGTGCGAGGCCCACTTGAACAGCTCGCCCCGGCACCGGGTGAAGACGTGGTTGTGGTTCGGGGCGGCGCCGATGTTGCGGGGCAGCCGCAGGTAACGGATGCGGGAGTCCTTCGCGGCGTACCGGCGGCAGATGTCCTCGGTGCCGTCGGTCGAGGCGTTGTCCGAGATCACCAGCTCGAAGTCCTCGTACGTCTGGCCGAGCAGGGCGTCGAGCGACTCGGCCAGGTACTCCTCGCCGTTGTACACGGGCAGGCCGATGCTCAGCCTGGGTTGCGCGGTCATGAGGTCCTCACTTCGCACTCACTTCGGACTCGTCTCTTCGGGAGGGGAATCGTGGTGCCGCTCGCGCAGAGCGGACCGCAGTTGCAGCCACCACACGGCCGAGGAGAGCAGCGTCGCGGCGGCGACACCCCAGGCCGAGCCGACCGTGCCGCCCCAGGCCGCCCCGCCGAGGCCGCCGCCCACGTAGGCGACGGAGGCGAACGACTGGCAGCGCAGACTGCGCCGGGCCGCGGCGAGCGCGCGCAGCCCGGCCGCCGCGCCGGTGCCCAGGCCGGAGCCCGCGACGCCCAGCGTGACCGGCAGGAGGAGCGCCGAGGCGGAGCTCCAGACGTCACCGAGGACGAGCTCGCCGGCCCGGTCGGGCAGCAGGAGCAGTGCCCCGCCCCACAGCAGGGCGGCCACGGCCTGCCCGCCGCCGAGGAGGAGACAGAACCGGCCGAGCCGGTGCGGGGCCCGCCGCAGCACCCGCGCCGCCTCGGCGACGGTGACCAGCGACAGTCCCATCAGGAGGGCCATGAACGGGCCCATGAGCAGTTCGGCGCCCCGGACCACGCCCACCGCGCCGACCCCGACGATCACCCCGAGCCCATACGCCCGCAGCTGGCTCGCGCCGCTGACGCCGACGTTCTCGGCCAGGTACCGGTAGCCGAGGTCGTGGTGCGCGCGCAGCCAGCCGCGAATCCCGGCGAGCCGGGGCCGCAGCCCGGACTGGAGGCAGCCGTACCCCGCGGCCACCGCGGCGGACCCGCCCCAGGCGAGCACGAAGCCGCCCACGCTGCCCGCCCGGGCCGCCACCACCAGGGCCGGGGCCAGTGCCACGCCCCACACGACGTCGTTGACGAACGCCTTGCGGCCGGTGCCGGCGGCGAAGAACGCGTACCGCCAGGCGTCCTGCAGCAGCAGCCCCGGCAGGACGACGCCGAGGCAGGCGAACGCGGGCCCCACCCGGCCGCCGAGCGCGAGCCCGGCCACCAGGCACACCACGCCGATGGCCGTGCCGACGCCGAGCGCGGTCCCCGAGGCCCGGGCCGCCGCCCCGCGCCAGGACGCCTCCGGGACACCGCTGAAGCGCACCACGAGCGGGTCGGTGGCCAGCCCCCGGGAGACGCCGAGCACCACGCCGTAGGTCACCCAGGCCAGGCTGAACACACCGAACGCCGTCGGCCCCAGCGAGCGCGCGACGTAGACGCCCACGGCGAAGTTGCTGAGGCTGGAGGCGGCCTGGTCGGCCAGCCCCCAGGACAGCCGGCCGAGGACGGCCCGGCCGGGGGACCGTCCGGCGGTCGGCGTGGAGGACCGCTCGGGGGGCCGTCCGGCGGTCTGCTCGGGGGAGCGCCCTGGGGATGGCACGGAGGCGGGCCCGGCCCGCCCCGCCGCCGGTGTCGTCGTCCGCTCCCCCTCCGTGGGCATCGGTGTCACGCCTTGAGCAGTTTGGCGCCGTGCAGGGCATCGGCCGCGTCGGCGACGGTGTCGAACGGCAGCCCGGCCCGCTCGGCGACGTCCAGCAGACTGTGCGTCCCGTCGGCCAGGCTGAGCACCCACAGCATCGCCATCTGCGCCTGCTCGGCGTCGCTGCGCCCGCCCAGCGAGCCGTACAACCCCCGTCGTCCGAGCTGCGGTTCGCCGTACGGGCTGAGGTTGACGTAGTGCCGGTCGCGGTCCAGGACGGCGAACGCCTCGCGGCAGACGGCGAGCGTGTCCGCCATCGCCGCCGGGGAGACGAAGTCCAGGTCGTCCGCCGACGTGTGGTACTCGGGATAGCCCGCGTACGGGGTCCGGGTGAGCGAGCCCACGCCGAGGTCGAAGCCCGGGGAGCAGTACTGCCGCTCGTCGTAGCCGTACGGCGTGAACTCGGTGACCCGGTGCGGGCGTCCGGACGCGGACAGCACGTGCCGCAGCACCCGGTCGATCCCCGCGTCGCCGCGCCTGCTCCGCTTGTACGTCAGCTGCCCCGGGTCGCCCGCGCAGGCGAGCACCAGACCGTGCTTCACCCGGTCGATCCGCTCCCGGTTGCGGGCCAGCCATGTGATCGCCCCGACGGTGCCGGGCGCGAAGATGAACCGGTAGGTGAAGTAGGGCCTGCGCCGCGCCAGTTCGCGGGCCAGGAACACCGCCACCGCGATCCCGGCCAGGTTGTCGTTGGCCAGTGACGGATGGCAGACGTGGCAGGAGACGATCACCTCGTCGGGCACCTGCCCGGGGACCACGTGCTCGGCGTAGGTGAGGTGGCCGTCGGCGAGGGTGGAGTCGATCCGTACCTCGTACTCGCCCTCCTCCAGCGCGTCCAGGGTGTCCTGCGCCAGGCAGAAACCCCACGTCGGCGTGTAGTAACTCGTGCGGTACGGCACCCAGGAGGGGTGCTCCGGCAGGGTGTGCAGATGGCCGCGCAGCTCCGACAGCGGCATCCGCGCCGCCACCGGCACGCTGTAACCGAGCACGTGCAGGCTGGACTCCCGGAAGTCGACGACCCGCCGCCCGGTGGCGTCGGCGATGTACGCGTCCCGGATGTTCCACTCCCGCGGGACCGTCCAGTCCAGCACCTGCGTGCCGGTCGGCACCTCGTGCACGTCGAGCGGCACGTACTCGTCGACGATGCGCAGCGTCTCGCGCACCCCGTCGCCGGTGATGCTCCGGCACAGCGGATACAGCCGCTCCACCAGGGCGAACATCTCCTGCCCGTACGCCTCCTGCCCGGCCGCATCCTCCCGGCTCCCCGCGCTCATCGGCGCCACCGCAGCGTGTCGTCGACCGTGCCCGCCCCGGACGCCGCGCGCAGCACGGCGAGGCGGGTGAAGCGGCGCTCGAAGCTCTCCCGGGTCAGCCCGAACTGCCGGTAGGAGTCGGCGAGTTCGATCGCCCCCTGCTTCACCGTCCACTCGCAGTCGAAGCCCGGGATCGCCTTCCGGAACCGCGAGAAGTCCACCCGGTACGAGCGCGGGTCGGCGCCGGTCTCGCCGGTGATCACCACCTCGGAGCCGGGCACCGCCTCGGCGACCTCCTCGGCGATCTCGGCGACCGTGACGTTGTTGACCTCGGTGCCGATGTTGAACGCCCGGTCGTGCACCGCCTCGCGCGGCGCGGTCAGCGCGGCCGTGAAGGCGCGGGCGATGTCGACGGCGTGCACCAGGGGGCGCCAGGGGGTGCCGTCGGACATGACGAGCACCTCGCCGGACAGCAGGGCGTGCCCCACCAGGTTGTTCAGGACGATGTCCGCGCGCAGCCGGGGCGAGAAGCCGAACGCGGTGGCGTTGCGCATGTACACCGGGGTGAAGTCGTCGTCGGCCAGCGCGTGCAGGTCGTCCTCGACCCGTACCTTGGACTCCGCGTACGGCGTCACGGGACGCAACGGGGCCTCCTCGCCGACCAGTTCGCCCCCGCCGGCGGCGCCGTAGACCGAGCAGGTCGAGGCGTACAGGAAGCGCCGCACCCCCGCTTCGCGGGCCAGCCGGGCGAGGCGCACGGAGGCGCGGTGGTTGATGTCGTAGGTGAGCTCGGGCGCCAGCGAGCCCAGCGGGTCGTTGGAGAGCGCGGCCAGGTGGATCACGGCCTCCACGCCGGCCACGTGCTCGGCGGTGAGGTCCCGCAGGTCCACGCGGGTTCCCGGCGGATCGGCGGGCGCCGGGCCCAGCACGCAGTCGGCGAACAGCCCGGAGTCCAGGCCGACGACCTCGTGTCCGGCGGCGGTCAGCACCGGGGCCATCACGGTGCCCAGGTAGCCCTGGTGTCCGGTCAGCAGTACGCGCAAGGTTCAATCCCCCAGGGTGAGAGCGAGTTTGGTGACGTGGAACGCCTCGGCGTACCGGGCGTGGCATTCGATCCCGCGGATCCGGGCCAGGCCGAGGAAGGCCTCCCGGTCGTACCAGGGCCGGCGGTGCTGCGAGGGGTAGTGCTCCCGCAGCAGCCGTACCTTGTCCTCGGCGGTCTCCGGCGACAGCGGCTGGTACGCCGTCGGGCGGCCGAGGTCGCCGTCCCACTTGACGATCTCGTAGCCGAGCACGAGGTGGTCGCGGAACGCGGTGGGCACCAGCTTCGCCAGGCAGCGGTGGTCCTGGTGCGCGTCCTCGGTGCGCGGGGCGAGCACGAGGTCCGGTTCGGTCCGCCCGCGCAGTTCCTCCACGGCCGTCTTCGCCTCCTCCCAGCGCGCGGGTATCCGGCCGTCCGGCAGCTTGAGCACGGTGAGGCGCAGGTCGGCGCCCGGGCAGAACGCCGCGAGCGCCGCCCGCTCCTCCTGCTCGCGCTCGCCGCCGCCCCCGGAGAGCACGAGCGCGTCGACCCGGAGTCCGGGGTGCGCCCGGCAGGCCGTCAGCAGGGTGCCGCCGGCGCCGATGGCGAGGTCGTCGCAGTGCGCGCCCACCGCGACGAGCCGGTCCAGGGACCCGGCCCCCAGTCGGATCACGCGCCCACCCCCGCGCCGTCCCGCTCCCACACGGCCCACGGGCGGTCGCCCCGGGCATAGGCGGCGTCGAGCGCGGCCCGCTCCTTGACGGTGTCGGTCGGCCGCCAGAACCCCCGGTGCCGGTGCGCCACCAGCCGCCCCCGTTTCGCGAGTCGGGCGCACCCGTCGGCCACCAGGTCGCCGTTCTCCGGGATGTGGTCGAAGATCTCCTGGCGGAGCACGAAGTAGCCGCCGTTCTCCCACAGCGGCAGCTCGCTCACCGGGGTGATGCCGCCCACCAGGCCCCCCTCGCCCAGCTCCACGCAGTGGAACGAGGACTGCGGCGGCACCACCATCATCGAGGCCCCGGCGTCGCGCCGCGCGAACCGGTCGATCATCTCGGGCAGCGGGGCGTCGGTGAGCACGTCGGCGTAGTTGGCGAGGAACATCTCCTCGCCGTCCAGATGGTGGCGCACCCGGCGCAGCCGCTCGCCGATCGGCGACTCGATGCCGGTGCCCGCGAAGGTGATCGTCCAGTCGGAGATGTCGGTGGACAGCAGCTCGGTGCGGCCGCCGCGCAGTACGAAGTCGTTGGACGTCGTCTCCTCGTAGTTGAGGAAGAACTCCTTGATGTGGTGGGCGCCGTAGCCCAGGCACAGGACGAACTCGGTGTGCCCGAAGTGCGCGTAGTAGCGCATGACGTGCCAGATCAGCGGGCGCGGGCCGACCATCGCCATCGGCTTGGGCACGTCGTCCGCGGCGCCGCTGCGCATCCGCATCCCGTAACCGCCGCAGAACAGGACGACCTTCACGGCCCCACCTCGACAATGCTCAGTTCCGGTATGGGGAAGACCAGCCGGCCGCCCCACTCGTGCACGAAGGACAGCTGCTCGGTCAGCTCGGCCCGCAGGTTCCACGGCAGGACGAGGACATAGTCCGGCCGGTCGGCGGCGATCCGTTCCGGCTCCAGGATCGGGATGCGGGCGCCGGGGGTGAACCTGCCGTGCTTGTAGGGGTTGCGGTCCACGGTGTACGGGAGCAGATCGGGCCGGATGCCGCAGTGGTTGAGCAGGGTGTTGCCCTTGCCGGGGGCGCCGTAGCCGACGACCGTCTCGCCGCGCTCGGCCGCGTCGATCAGGAACCGCAGCAGGTCCCGGCGCACCTTGGCCACCCGGGCGGAGAACTCGGTGTACCCGGACAGCTCCTGGAGCCCGGCGGCCTTCTCCCGGCCGAGCACCTCGGTCACGCGCGCGGACGGCTCGCCGGCCACCCCGTCGGGCCGCGCCCACAGCCGGATGGAGCCGCCGTGCGTGGGCAGCAACTCGACGTCCACCAGGGTCAGTCCGCCGCTCGCCAGCGCCCGGGCCGCCGACGCGACCGTGTAGTACTGGAAGTGCTCGTGGTAGATCGTGTCGTACTGGTTCTCCTCGATCAGGGTCAGCAGGTGCTGCACCTCGACGGAGACCCAGCCGTCGTCCGCGACCATCGCGCGCAGCCCCTCGGTGAAGCCGACGACGTCCGGGATGTGCGCGTACACGTTGTTGGCGACCACCAGGTCCGCCGGGCCGTGCTCCGCGCGGACGCCCGCGCCGGTCGCCGGGTCCAGGAACGCGGTGAGGGTCGGCACCCCCGCCTCCCGGGCCGCCGCGCCGACGTTCACCGACGGCTCCACGCCCAGGCAGCGGATCCCGCGGTCCACCAGGTGCTTGAGCAGATACCCGTCGTTGCTCGCCACCTCGACCACGAACGCGTCCTGGCCGAGCCCCAGCCGCTCGACGGCACCGTCGACGTACGTACGCGCGTGCTCCACCCAGGACGTCGAGTACGAGGAGAAGTACGCGTACTGGGTGAACGTCTCCTCCGGGGTGATCAGCGGCGGGATCTGCGCCAGCCAGCAGTCGGTGCACACCCGCAGGTGCAGCGGGAACGCCGGTTCCGGCAGGTCCAGTCGGTCCGCCGCGAGGAAGCTCTCGCACGGCGGGGTCGCTCCCAGGTCGACGACGCTTTCGAGCGCCGTCGAGCCGCAGAGTCGGCATCGTGTCATCTACTGCCCCCATTTCGCTCGCGCGGGCGCCCCCGCCGCGAGCCGGTGATCGCTGTCCCCACGGGCGGCGGGCCCTCCCCGCCGCCGGACCGGCCCGCGAGCGCGGCGCGGTACCCCTCCACCAGGCGCTCCAGGCCGACGGCCGGACTGAAGTCCCGCTCGTAACGGTCCCGGGCCGCCCGGCCCATCTCCCGGTTGCGGTCCGCGTCGGCCGTGATCCGCCGCAGGCGGTCCGCGAGTGAGGCGGCCTCACCCGGCCGGTGCAGCAGCCCCGTGACCCCGTCCTCGACGAGTTCGGTGAAGGCCCCGTGACCGGCGGCGACGGCCGGGACCCCGGCCGCCATCGCCTCCACGGCGACCAGACCGAACGCCTCCAGCCAGGTCGAGGGAGCCACCACGGCCACCGCGTCCGCCAGGGCCCGGCGGCACTCGTCCGGGCCGTACAGCCCGGCGTACCGCACGTCGTCCCGGCCCGCCGCCCAGACGGCCACCTCATCCTCCAGCGGGCCGGTGCCGGCGATCAGCAGCGGTACGCCCACACCGCCGGACGCCGCGAGCTCGTCCCACGCGGCCATGAGCAGCCGTACGCCCTTGGCCTCCGCGAGCCGGCCGAGGAAGAGCAGGTGCGTGCCGGGCCCCGTGCGGCGGTCCGCCGGGTCCGGGTCCGGGACGAAGTTGTGCTTCACCGCGAGCCGTTCGGCCGGCATCCCGGCCTCCACCAGCACCTCGCGCTGCGCCGCCGAGATGCAGAAGAACCGCTCCACGCCGGTCCACCAGCGCCGCCGGTTGAGCGACAGGCTCACCGCGAGCGGCACCGTCGCCACCCGGGAGTCGCGGTAGCAGCCGTGCCGGACGGCGGGCAGCGGCGAGGCGCCGACGCACTCGGTGCACGGCCTGCCGTCCCGCAGCAGGGTGCCCGGCGGGCAGATCTGCGTGTAGTTGTGCAGCGTGGCGACGGCCGGGACACCGGCGTCCGCGCACGCCGCCAGCACGGACGGCGACACGAGAGGGAAGACGTTGTGGACATGCACCACGTCGGGGCGCGTGGCCCGCAGCCGGGCGGTGAACTCCCTGCGCACCGCCGGGTTCCACGGCACGAGCAGCGGCACGGCCGCCTTGCCGAGCGGGGAGCGGGCGGAGATGTCGTCGCTGTGCCGCTCGAACAGCTCGACCCGGTGGCCGCCCGCGCGCAGCAGCTCCACCTCCTGGTCGACGGCCTTGTTCTCGCCGCTGGGCTGCGCCGAGCGGTAGCGGTTGTGCACCACGAGGACGTGCATGGTCAGGGAACCTCCGGTTTCCGGGCCCAGCGCGGGACGCGTCGGCGCGGGGGTTCGGGCGTGGGCGGGGCGGGGGAGGCGGGTGCGGGTGCCGTCGGCGGTGCGGCGGCCGAGGCGGGGCGATCGGGCGGCACCGGTCGAGCGGGTGGTGCGGGGTGAGCGGGTGGTGCGGCGGCCGCGACCGGGCGAGCGGGCGGTGCGAGGGCGGCCGTACGGGACGCGGGTACCGGCGCCGCGAGCAGCGAGGCGGCCACGGCCAGGTGCAGCAGGTACGGCGAGGCGTCGCCCAGCCCCGCCTCGGTGTAGGAGGCGAGGGCGCAGTAGCTGATCAGGAAGAGCGCGCAGGCCCGCGCCGGCGACGGCGGCCGCAGCAGCGCCACGGTGCCCAGGACCAGGATCGCCGCCGCGACCAGCGAGACCCCCAGCAGGCCCTGCTCGTGGTAGACGGCCAGCCAGCTGTTGTCGATCGGGAGCCCGTCGAACGACTTGTCGCCCAGCCCCGTGCCGAACACCTGCTCGGTCGCGGTCCGGGGTGCCGCGAGCAGCGCGTGCCACACCTTGGCCCTGCCGGTGAGGCTGGAGAAGTTCTCCTCGCTCTGCCCCCGCAGGAACCACGCCTGGAGTACGGAGCCGAACGCCACCGCCGCCACGGCCGCGCACACCACCGCCCAGGTGAAGAACCGGCGGGCGGCGGCGCTGGTCAGGAAGAGCGAGCCGATCGCCACCAGCAGCCCCACCAGCAGGCCGAGGGTGGCCGTGCGGGTGTGGGTGAGCGCGAGCAGCACCAGCGACGGCACGACGACCATCGCGGCGCTGCGCCGGTCGGTCCGGCGGCCCAGCAGGAGCAGCACGGCCAGGCCGCTGATCACGGCGGCGTACTGGCCGATCTGCGGCGGGGTGAGCGGCCACAGCGCACCCACCAGCCGTCCCCCGTAGAGGTCGGGCAGTGCCATCCCCGGCGAGACGAGCGCCCCGGCGGCGACCGACCCGAGCACCACGAAGTACGCCCGGATGTGGTGCCGTACGAACGTGTCGCTCCCGTCCCACCAGCGGCTCAGCAGCCACAGCGTGCCGACGAACAGGGCCAGTCGGGAGCAGCGGAACAGCGCCCCGAACCCGGATTGGAGGTCGGCGCTGGACAGGACGCTCGGCACCAGCAGCAGGGTGAGCAGGGACAGATAGGCCCCGCCCCGCAAGCGCGGGCCGGGGATTGACGACGAGTGCCAGCGCGAACGCCAGGACCAGCGCGCCCATGGTGACCATCTGGATGAGGGAGCGGGGCAGCGGAACGATGGTCTTCGCCCCGGCGGAGCCGAGGGTGTCGAGGACCAGCAGGCCCCAGACGACCCCGACGGTCCGGGGGACACGGGCCGGGTGCGGTGCGGCGCCGGGCGAGGTGTCCACCGTCCCCGTGCCGCGCGGGTGTGCGCTCATCTCAGCCCCCCGCCCCCGCGTCACCGTCGAACGTGCTGCCCGCGTCCTGCCGGTAGGGCGTGGCCCGCCACTCCTGGCCGTCCAGCACCCGGCTCGGGTCGTGGGCGACGAACTTCCACGGCCCGACGTAGACGTTGTCGTGCCAACGGTTGTGCTGTTTGCCGGTGATCGCCTCGGCCACCCGCTCACCCTTGTAGGGCGACCAGTCGGGATACGTGCCGTAGTTGGCCAGCACCGCCATCCGGTCGCACTTCACCGTGCAGCCGACGACGGACTTGTGCAGCACGAAGCGGTTGGCGTGGATGTCCACCCGCTGGGTCTTCCAGCGGCAGTCCGCGTAGAGCGGCGCCTTCGCGATGGCCGGCCGCGCGCAGCGTTTCCTGTCCTTCACCAGCAGCGTGCAGTCGCCGGAGGAGGTGTTGGCGGGGCTGTTGCAGAACCGGTCGGCGTTCTCCCACAGGGTGATCCCGGACCAGTTGTCCTCCAGCACGTTGCGGTAGATCTCGATCTCGTCCGTACGGGCCGGGACGCGCGGCTCTCCGCCGGACTCGGAGATGTAGACCGTCGCGAAGGGGAAGTTGTCGCCGCGGTCGGCGTACTTGCGGCCCTCCACCCAGTTGTTGCGCCGGATGACGTTGTCCCGGACGACCGCGTTGTAGCTCGTCTCGTAGATCAGCGCGGCACCGTCGTTGGCCTCCAGCACGTTCTTCTCGATGCGGAAGTCGTTGTTGTCGGTGTCGGCCCACAGCCCGGTGCCCCGGTTGTCGTGCACCCAGTTGCCTCGGACGTCGGCGCCGTCGACGGCCCAGAACTTGATGCCCCCGGTGCAGCCGCAGCCGGGCCGCCGCTTCTCCCAGTCGCCGGTGTTGTTGCCGGTGATCTCGTTGCCCTCGACCACCAGGTCGCGCAGCGGCCCGTCGCCCTTGTACGCGTTCATGCCGTACTGCCCGTTGTCGCGCAGGCAGTTGTCGCGGACCTTCTGGCGGGCGCCCGCCATCAGCCCGGCGCCGGAGTTGCGCCGGATCGTCGAGTGTTCGACGACCCATCCGTCGGCCGAGTCGTGGTTGACGACGCCCTCGTCCTGCGGCGCGACGAAGTGCTGCACGGTCAGATGGCTGAGGATGACGTCGGTGGCGGAGCCGGTGAACGCGTACTGGTTGGTCTTCTGCCCGTCGAGCACCGCGCCCGGCGCGCCGAGGTAGCGGTCGCCCTTCTTGGGCACGACCTGGGAGAACCGGTCCTTGTCGAGCCGGTGCCTGCCCGGTCGCAGCCAGAACGTCGTCCTCGCCGGGCTGCTTCTCGTCTTGGCGGCGAGGTCGCCGACGACCGAGGGGTCGACGGTGACCGCGCCGGCCGGCGCCTTCGCGGGCCCCGCCGGGGGTTTCGCGCACACCCGGGCCACGTGCCGGGTCGCGGCCGTGGAGGGCGCGGTGGTCGGTCTCGCCTTCGGGGCGTCCGGCGAGCCGTCACAGCCGGACACCAGCAGAACCGGTGCCAGTACCGCCGCCGCCCATGTCCGGCGCCACCAGTTGTCTCCCACGCGTCCTCCTCCTTTCTCTGCGGCTCGCTGCGGTTCTCTGCGGCCGTGCCTAGTCGCGGAACGTGAGCACGGTGGTGAACTCGTGCGTGTCATCGGTGAATCCGGTGCCGAGCAGCGTCGTGGCGGGCTCCTTGCGGCCGAAGCCGGGGGAGTACCAGCCCAGCGGCGGATCGCTCTCGCCGCGGTGGGCCCGCCAGGACAGCCGGCGGGGCAGGTCGAGCACCGCGGAGCGCGGCGTGCCGTCCCGGGACCAGGTCAACTCGGCCCGGTGCCCGTCGAGTTCGGCGGTGAGGGCCGGGCCGAGGTGGAACGCCAGGCGCACCGCCCGGCGCGGGCCGCGCACCTCATCGGTCACCCGCAACTCCCGCTCTGCGTCGATGAGTTCGACCTGGCGGCGGTGCACGGAACCCCGGTAGCCGTCGTGCTCGGCGCACCACCGGGACACCCCCGCCCCGGACGTGTGCACGTCGGTGACGCGGCTGCGGGCGTGCCGCGTCCACAGGAACGGGCCGCCGGAGACGGACTGGTCCTCGCCGTCCAGCTCCAGGGTGTTGTGGGCCTGCGTGGAGCGGAAGTAGCGGCGCCACTCCGGCTGCCCGTGGTAGCAGTACGTCCCCGGGTCGGCGAGCACGTCGACGCCGTCGTGCCGCACCTCCAGCGACAGCGCGTCCGCGTGGGCGTGCGCGGCGATGGACAGGAAGCCGTGCGGGCCGCCGTCGCAGCGGCACCAGATGCCTCCCGGGCCGCGCAGGACGGTGAGCCCCGCGTCCGCGAAGTGGGCGGGCCGGGCGGCGGGGCGGCGCGCGGACGGTTCGGTGGGGCGGACGAGCGCGGCCAGCAGCCCGCTGCGCACATCGGTGCCGGTCACGGCGGGCCACCAGGGCAGGGCGCCGAACACGGCGTCCCCGGTGGCCAGCAGCGAACCCCAGCGGTCGGTGCCCGCCCCGTCCACGACCAGGCCGTGCCCGTCGTCCGCGTCGCCCTGGCGCGGTGGCCGCAGCCGGTCGTCGACGACGGCGGCGAGCGCGTCCGTCATCCGCAGCAGCACCAGCCGAGTCGTCGCCGGGACCGGGACCCCGGCCGCGTCCGCCTCCGCCAGCGCGGCCAGGCCGAGTTCCAGGACGAGCCCGTGGTACTCGGTGGCCAGCTCTCGGTTGAGACCGGAGAGGAAGGTGTTGGCACGCAGATGCCGGTCCAGCGCGCGCAGCGCGTCGGCCCGCCACCGCGCCGAGTCCGGGAACCAGCCGAACGCGCAGGCCGCGGCCGACTGCCCGGCGGTCTCGGCCACGGCGTGGTTGTTGGCCGACGAGCCCCGGCTGGGGAACGCGGCCAGCCAGCGCTGGTGGTGCCAGATCTGCCGCACCGCCACCGGGTTGTCCTCGAACAGCGCCGCCGCGCCCGGCCACCCGTCGAGCAGACGGCGGATCCACACCCACGACAGCAGCCGGATGCCCAGCTCGATGCCGCTCGTCCAGTGCGCCCCGCGCAGCGGCGGGTTGACCGCCCACCAGGACCGCAGATGCGCGGCCACCCGCTCCGCGTACCGCTCGTCGCCGGTGAGCGCGTGGGCGGCGGCGAGCACGGTCAGGTACTGGTGCCGGGACGGCTCCCAGATCTGCTTGATGTCCCCGACCGCCGCCTCGTCCCGGTACGGCACGTCGAAGGCATGGCCCGACGGGGCCCGGCGCCCGGTCCTGGGGTCGTACGACCAGTCCGGGTCGGCCATGTCGTCCCGGCGCACGCCGAAGAACTCGGCGTGCCCGTCCATCAGCCGGTCCGCCTCGGCGAGCAGGCGTTTCGCGGCGTCCGGCGGCACCGCGGCGAGCGTGCCGGCGGGCAGCACGGCGGTGAACCGGGCACCGCTCACGCGTGGCCCGTCCGGAGGCGCCGACCGCCACCGCCGTCGGCGCACCGCGTCGCCCACCCGGCCGCCGACCTCCTGCGGCCCCATCCGGGACAGCCGCCGCAGGTACCAGCCGGGGCTCCCCGGCAGCGCGGTCATCGTGCCCCCGCCAGTGTCACCGGGGCACCGGCCGCCAGGCTCGCCCCGACCGCGAGGGTGGCCGCCGTGGTGGCGACCAGCGACTGAAGCGGCACCGGCATCGGGCCGCCGGTCCGCACGGCCCGTACGAACGCGGCCAGTTCGGCGACCTGGCCCTTGTCGCGGGCCTTGGGCAGCCGCGAGGAGACCCACGTGCGGCGGCGGCCCTCGTACACCGAGGCGCGCACGAAGTCGTCGAGCCGCAACGCCCTGCCGTCCGCGACCAGGTCCAACGTCTCCTTGGGGAAACCGGACGGACCGGTGGTGACATAGCTGAGGGTGGCCGTTGACCCGTCCGGGTAGCCGAGGACGACCTGGAGGTCCTCGTTGCCCGGGGAGGCCGTCGCGTACACCGAGACCGGGTCGGCCCCCAGCAGCCGGCTCGCCGTGTCGACGAAGTGCCCGCCCTCGCCCGCGAACCGCGAACCCTCCGTTTGCTGCCGCAGGTACCAGCTGCCCGGGTCCAGCCGGCCCGCGTTGACCAGGTAGCGCAGGTTCGCCGGACCGGTACGCGGCCCGAACCGCTTCCCTGCCTCCACCAGCAGCGGGGCGAAGCGGCGGTTGAAACCCACCTGGAGCCGGTCGTTGCCGGACTCCTCCACCGCCGCGACCACCCGGTCCAGTTCCTCCCCGGTGAGCGCGAGCGGCTTCTCCACGAACACCGCCTTGCCCGCGAGCAGCGCCTTCCGGGTCAGCTCGGCGTGCGAGTTGTGCCGGGTCACGACGAACACCGCGTCGACGGAGGCGTCTTCGAGGACGGCGTCGAGGTCGGTGGTCGCCTCTCCGAAGCCGAACTTGCGCTGCGCGTTGGCGCCGGACAGCGCCGTCGTGGTGACGACCGTGGACAGCTCGACGCCGTCACGCCCGGCCAGGTGCGGCAGCAGCATCGACGTCGCGTAGTTCCCGGCGCCGACGAACGCCAGCCGCACCGGGGTCCCGGCGGCCCGCGAAGGGGTGGGTGCCGTGGTGCCGCGCCGCACGGCGGGCACGCCCACCTCCGGCGGCACCGTCTCCACCGGGTGCCCCGGGTAGCGGAACAGCACGGCCACCGCCTTGAGTTCGCCGTCCTTGAGCCGCCGGTACGCCTCGACGGCGTCGTCGAACTCGGCGACGTGCGAGACGAGCGGCTCCACGTCGACGCGGCCCCGGGCGACCAGGTCCAGGAAGCAGGCCAGGTTGCGGCGCTCGGTCCAGCGCACATGGCCGATCGGGTAGTCCCGGCCCTCCAGCTCGTACTCCGGGTCGTAGCGCCCGGGGCCGTAGCTGCGGGAGAAGCGGACGTCGAGCTCCTTCTCGTAGTACGCGTTCCACGGCAGGTCGAGGCGGCACTTGCCGATGTCGACGACCCGGCCCCGGTCCCGGCTCAGCCGGGCGGCCAGCTCGACCGGCTGGTTGCTGCCGCCGCCGGCCGCCAGATACACCTGGTCCGCGCCGTGGCCGTCGGTGAGTTCCGCGACGGCGCTCTCCACGGCGGAGGACGCGGGATCGCCGCAGGCGACGGCGCCCAGGCGTGTCGCCAGCTCGCAGCGGGCCGGGTCGGGGTCGGCGCCGACGACACGTACCCCCGAGGCGGTCAGGAGCTGCGTCACCAACTGCCCGATCAGCCCGAGTCCGACGACCAGCGCCACCTCGCCGAGCCGCGACTCGCCCTGCCGCACGCCCTGCAACGCGATCGACCCGACCGTGCCGAACGCCGCGTGCCGGGGCGCGAGACCGTCCGGCACGGGTGCGTAGAGGTTCTTCGGCACCCAGTTGACCTCGGCGTGCAGCGCGTGCTCGTTGCCCGCGCAGGCCACCAGGTCGCCGACCTTCACGTCGTCGGTCCCGGCGCCGACCTCCTCGACCACCCCGCACAGCGAGTAGCCCAGCGGCGTGTAGGAGTCCAGCTTGCCCATCACCTTGCGGTAGGTGGCGGGCACCCCGTTGGCGGCCACGCTCCGCACGACCTTGGCGACCTGGTCGGGCCGGGAGCGGGCCTTGCCGAGCATCGACATGCCGGCCTCGGACACCTTCATCAGCTCGGTCCCGGTGGAGATCAGCGAGTAGGCGGTGCGGACCAGCACCCCGCCCGGCTTGCACCCCGGCACCGGCACGTCGAGGAGCGCCAGCTCACCGCTCTTGTAGTTCTGTACGACCTGTTTCACCGAAAGTCCTCTTCGTTTCGTCTCTTCGCCGGGACGCAAGTGGTGGGTCGTGCCGTCACGGAAGGGGCAGTGAGGCCCCCGAGGTCGCGCCGCGATACCAGTGCTCCAGGGTCAGCACGTGCCACAGGTGCTTGGAGAAGTCCCGTTGCCCGGCGGCGTCCTCGGCCACCAGCCGTTGCAGCGCCTCGCGCCGCAGCAGCCCCGCGCGCACCAGTTCGCCGTCGTGCACCACCTCGCGCACCAGCGGTGCCAGGTCCCGGCTCATCCACGCCCGCAACGGGGCGCTGAACAGGCCCTTGGGCCGGTACACGATCTCCCGGGGCAGCACGGAAGTGGCCGCCTCCTTCAGCACGGCCTTGCCCTGCCGTCCGACGATCTTGCGGTCGCCGGGGAACGCGAACGCCGCCCGCACCACCTCGACGTCCACGTACGGCACCCGGACCTCGGTCGACGCGGCCATGCTGGAGCGGTCCGTGTAGGCGAGGTTGAGGCCCGGCAGGAACATCCGGGCGTCGCCCAGACACATCCGGTTGACGAAGTCGTCGAGGTCGTTGTCCTCGTACACGTCCGCGTGCTCGGTCAGCACGTCGTCGACCGTGCCCGCCAGGTCCGGATGGACCAGGGAGAGCAGCTCCTCGCGGTCGTACATGGTGTAGCTGCGCCGGAACGCGGTCTCCTCCGGCAGATCGGCGAAGGTGAGGAACCGCTTCGCGAACCGCACCGACCGGTAGCCCCGGCGGGCGGAGGCCACCGGCAGCCGGTCCACCGCTGCCGACAGCCCGCGCCGCAGCGGGCGCGGAACCCGCTGGTAGCGCAGCGCGAGCACATTGGCCAGGTGCTTGCGGTAGCCGGCGAACAGCTCGTCGGCGCCCATCCCCGAGAGCATCACCTTGACCCCGGCCTCCCGGGCGGCCGAGCAGATCAGATACGTGTTGATCGCGGCGGGGTCGCCGATCGGCTCGTCCAGGTGGTAGGTCATCTGCGGCAGCAGGTCGAGCACGTCCGGGGCGATCTCGATCTCGTGCAGATCGACGCCGAACCGGGCGGCCACCTCGCGGGCGTACCGCAGGTCGTCCGGCATCGCCTCGAAGCGGGAGTCCTCGGCGCGGAACCCGATCGTGTAGGCGGAGATCCCGGGCCGGTCGCGGGCCGCCAGCGCGGTGAGATAGCTGGAGTCCAGGCCACCGGAGAGGAACGTCGCCACGGGCACGTCGGACATCAGATGACGCCGGGTCGACTCCTCGACGACGGCGGCCAGGTCCGGCACCTCGCCCGCCAGGGCACGCTCCCGGCCCTCGGCGGCGACCTCCTTCAGGCTCCAGTACCGGCCGCGCTCCTCCCGGCCGTCGGGCCGCAGCCGCAGCCAGGTCCCGGGCGGCAGCTTCTCCGCCTCGCGGTACGCGCACCGCGAGTCCGGCACCCAGTAGTACAGCAGCGAGGCCACCAGCGCCGCGTGGTCCACCTCCAGCCTCCCGCCGGTCACGGTGGCCAGCGCCTTCAGCTCGGAGGCGAACACCAGGCCCCCGCCGCGCCGCAGCAGGAACAGCGGCTTGATACCCAACTGGTCCCGTGCCAGCGTCAGTTCGCCGGTGCGCTCGTCGAAGACGGCGAACGCGAACATGCCGCGCAGCCGGGGCAGACAGTCCGTGCCCCAGCGCCGCCACGCCTGAAGGAGCACCTCGGTGTCGGAGGTGCCCCGGAACCGGACCCCGGCGGACTCCAGTTCGGCCCGCAGCTCGGGCGCGTTGTAGAGCTCGCCGTTGTAGGTGAGGGCCAGGCCGTCGGAGACCATCGGCTGGGCGCCGGTCTCCGACAGGTCGATGATGGACAGCCTGCGATGCCCGAACTGCACCTCGCCGTCGCCGACGGGGTGCCCGTAGCGGCCCGCCGCGTCCGGGCCGCGGTGGGCGAGGACGGCGGTGAGCCGGTCGGCCACGGCCTTGCCGTCCGGCCAGCGGTAGGTGCCCGCGATGCCACACATGTGCTAACGCACCTCCTGATCGCTGTCCGGCACCGAGGGGACCCGCGGCACCGGCACCGGCGGCCGGTCCGCGCGCGGACGGGACGCCGCCACCGGTACGGCCACCCCGCTGTATCGCCCCGGCCCGTCGTGAAGCCCGCCGTTCCACAATGTGCCGTCGGTACGGTCACGGGGATCGGGGTCCACCAGCACCGCCCCGAGCACCTCGACGTGCCGCTCCGCGAGCTGCCGCGCCACCGTGTGCAGCCAGGCGGCACTCCCGTGCCCGGCCCGCACCACGAGCACCGCCCGCTCGCCCAGGTACGGCAGATCGGCCCAGGCGGTACCGGGCCGGACGGAACCGGCCCCGATCCGGCGCCCGGCGTCCGGGGGGTCGTCGGACGCGGCGGTGATCACCTTCGGGCCTCCCCGCCGGCCGGCCTTCGTCGCCTCCCGGCCGGGCAGGCCGTCGACGACGACCACCGGGCCCTCCGCCTGGAGCGCCCCCGCCAGGCCGAGCGCGAGGACGCCGGCGGTGCGTGCGCAGCCCAGCTCCAGCAGGGCGAACGGCCCCTTTGCCCCGCGCACCGTACGGGCGAGGGTCGTGGTGAGGCGGGCGCGCGCGGCGGGGGCGCGACGGCCGCCCGCGCGCAGTTCCGCGAGGACCGAGGTGCCCAGGTGCGCCGCGATCTCCCGGCGAAGCACCGGACGGTCCGCGACCACCGCGCCGACCGCCGCCACCGCGAGCCCCAGCACCAGGCCGAGGACCAGCCCGATCACCGCGTCGGTGACCAGGGCCCTGGGCAGGGAGTGCGGCACCGCGCGGGCGTCGTCCACGATCTGCGTGCCGGCCGCGACCTTCGGTGTGCCGGTGCGGGCCTCCGCCGCGCGCTCGTCGAAGTCGGCGATGCGCGAGTTCAGTTCGGCCCGGCGGGCGAAGAGCGACTCGACGCTCGCCGACGCCTTCGGGTCCCGCTCCGGCGACTCGGCCCCGATCGCCTTGTTGACCTGGGCGAGTTCCTTCCGCATCCGGTCGCGCTGGTCCTGCAGGGCCTGCGCCTCGGCGTCGGCGGTCCGCCGCATCCGCCGCACATGGTCGGCGACGAACGCGTCGGCCAGCGCCCCGGCGCGGGCCACCGCCTTCGCGTCGCTGTCGCCGGTCACCTCGATCCGCAGCAGGTTGTTGGTGAGGCCGGTGCCCCGGTACTCCCGCAGGAAGTCCTCGGGCTTCTGGGAGGAGCCGAGGGACCGCAGCGCGGCGCCGGCGATCCGGGTGGTCCCGAGCAGTTCCACGTCGGTGCGGATCAGCGTGCCGGTGTCGTTCGGCTGGTCCTCCGCGTGCGTGACCAGCACCGTCGTCACCGCGGTCGGCGCCGGGGGCAGCAGCACCGCCACGGCCGCGCCGATCAGCAGCCCCAGCAGCGCCAGCGACCCCCACAGACGGCGGCGTCTGCGCACCGCCGCCAGCAGCGACTGCAGGTCGAGCAGCGGCGCACCGGCCGACGGCTCCACCGCGTGGCTCGTCGTCATGCGGAACCCCCCGTCGTGCGGCCGCGCGCGGCGAGCGCCGGAGCGGCGGTGTCCGGGACGGCGTCCTTCGCGGCCGTGCCGTTCCCGCGGCCGGCGGACCGTCTCCCGCGGACCCGGACCGGGCCGGCGACGACGACGCCGACGACCTCGTGCCCGGCGTCCGCGCACGCCCCGGCGAGACCGGCGAGTTCCTCCTCGGTCCAGTTGCCCGCGCCGAGCACGACCAGCGCACCGGCCTCGGTGCCCCGGTCCGGCACGATCGGCCGGGACACCGGCACCTCCACCACCCGCAGCGGGGGGTGCGTCCCGTTCGTGGCGCCCGGGGCGGCGGCGGGATCGCCCCCGGCCTCGGCGGCCAGCCGCCCCGCCGCGTGCCGGGCGATCCCGTCGCCGTCCGGCACGACCACCAGCACCCTCCCCGGCACCGGCAGCCGGTCCCGCACCCGCGCGCACACCCGCCGGTAACGCAGCCGCAGCGCGGCCTCGTCCTCGGTCGTCCGCGGCACCGGCACGTCCCAGCGGGCGTCGGTGCCCAGCAGCCGGCGCAGCCGGGCCCGCGGCCCGCGGCGCCTCGGCCCGCGCCGCCCGGTGGGCACGTCGACGGTGCCCAGCGGCGCCGCACCGAGCGCCGCGGCGATCTCCGCCTCGGTTCGCGGCCGGCGGTTGGTCCGCGCGGCGACGAGGTGGCCGACGACGCCGAGCAGCAGGAACAGCACCGCGCCCGCGGCGACGAGTTGGGTCCGCGTCGGCGGCGCCTCACCGTCCGGCCGGGGCGCCGGGCCCATGACGACCATGCCCGCCTTGTTGGTCGCCGGATCGGCGTCGTCCAGCTTCTTCATCGCCTCCTGCAACGCGGTCCGCAACTGCTCCAGCTCGGTGCGGGCCTGCACGCTCTCCACGGTCTGCCCGGGATCGGCGGCCTCGGCCAGATCGCTGATCCGCCGGTCGGTCTCCGTCACCTGCTGCCGCAGCGCCTGCGGCCCCGTCGTGTCGTCGGTGTCGGAGGTGTCGCCCGCGATCCGCCCGGCGAACGTGACGAACTGCTGCGCCACCTGGTCGGCGAGCCGCTGGGCGCGCCCCGGGGTGTCCGCCGTGCCCGAGATCTTGATGATGTTGCCGTCGGTGGCCTTGGCCTTCACATCGTCCCGCAGCTCGGCGCGGTCGACGTCGCTCCGGTGCAGCGAGGCGGCCGCGCGGTCGATCACGGTCGAACTGCTCGCGATCTCCGCCTGGGTCAGCAGCTCGCGCTCCTCCCACTGCCCCGGCAGCAGCACCGACGCGGACGCCGTGTAGCGGGGCGGGAACAGCAGCGAGGTGCCGTAGCCGGCGAGTGCGCCGAGGACGACGAGGAGGGCGAGCAGCCGCCGTCGCCGGCGCAGTATGTGTCCGAGGGTGACCAGCCGGATCGGGTCCTCGCTCAACGCCGCCGCCCCCGTCCCGTGCGTGGGGTGCGGCTCTCGCAGGCGGCGGCGTAGGCGGCGAGCAGCGCCGCCTGGGAGTTCCGCCAGGCAAGCCGCCCTTCGATCCGCTCCCGGCCGATGCCGCCCATCCGGGCCCGCCGCTCCGGATCGTCCAGCAGCACCGCGACGAGCCCGGCGAACGCGGACTCGTCGTTGGCCGGCGCGTAGAGGGCGGCGTCACCGGCGGAGACCCGCGCCTCCTTGAGGTCGAACGACACGATCGGCCGGCCCATCGCCATGTACTCCAGGACCTTGTTCATCGTCGACACGTCGTTCAGCGGGTTGCGCGGGTCGGGGGAGAGGCACACGTCCGCGGTGGACAGATGCCGCACCAGGTCGGCGTCCGGGACGCGCCCGGTGAACTCCACCTGGTCCTCGAGCCCGAGGTCGCGGGAGAGCTCCACCATCGCGTCGAAGGCGTCGCCGGACCCGACGAACACCGCGTGCCAGTCGGTCCGCCCCTGCTCGTCGCGCAGCTTCGCCAGCGCCCGCAGCGCATAGTCGACGCCGTCCTGCGGGCCCATCACGCCGAGGTAGCACAGCAGATGGGGCTTGCCCCGCTTCAACTCCGGCTCCGGCGGCACCGGTCGGAAGCGGTCCGTCTGCGGGGCGCTGCGCACCACGAACACGTCCTCGGGCCGTCGGCCGCCGCGGCGGACCGCGACCTCCTTGTAGCTCTCGTTGGTGGCGAGGACGACGTCCGCGGCCCGGTAGGTCAGCCGTTCCAGCGCGCACACCGCCCGGTACAGCACGTCCCTGCCGCGGCCGAACCGGGACAGGTACAGCTCGGGCACCAGGTCGTGCTGGTCGAAGACGAACCGCGCGCCGCGCCGCTTCATCCGCAGCGCCGGCAGGAACAGCAGGTCGGGCGGGTTGCAGGCGTGCACCACGTGGACCGGGCCGACCCTGCGGGCCAGCCGGGCCGTGTGCCACAGCGCCGAGCCGTACTCCCGCAGGTAACCGGCGGGACCGCCGGTGGCCGCGCGCAACGGGTAGCGGTGGATCCGCACCCCGTCGACCACCGCCTCCGCCTCCGTGTCCCGCTTGGTCCCCCGGGGGCAGATGACGTGCACCTCCCAGCCGGCGTCGCGCAGCGTCGTGCACTCCTGCCAGACCCGGCGGTCGAACGGCACGGAGAGGTTCTCGACGAGGATCAGCGCACGACGGCGCCGAGCCCGGCCACCGGAACTCCCGGCCGAGGAGGAGCCGTTCGCCCGGCTGTCCGCTCTGTCGTTCTCGTCCTCGAACGATGTGTCACCAGGCAAGGCCCACGTACCCCGGTTCGGCCCGGCGCGTCTCGGCGTCGGGGAGGCGGACGAGATCGATGATCACGGGGCCGTCGCCGTGCGGCAGCGCCGCGAGGACGGCCGGATCCCTGGTGCCGACCAGGCACACCTCGGCGTGGTCGAGAACCTCCTCGACGGAGTCCGCGAGGAGCTGCGCGAGATGCGGCAGCCGCGTCTCGACGTACTCGCGGTTCGCGCCGAGAAGCCGGGACAGGCTCACGTGGGCGTCGTGGATGCGCAGGTCGTACCCCTTGCCGAAGAGCCGCTCCGCCAGCTCCACGAGCGGGCTCTCGCGCAGGTCGTCGGTGCCGGGCTTGAAGGACAGCCCGAACAGGCCCACTCTGCGTCTGCCCGTGCGCTCCACCAGCTCCACCGCCCGCTCCAGGTGCGCGGAGTTGGACGGCAGCACATGGGCGAGGATCGGCACCGACACGTCGGCCCGCTGCGCCGCGTGGACCAGGCTGCGCAGGTCCTTGGGCAGGCAGGAGCCGCCGAAGGCGAACCCGGGACGCAGATAGGCGGGGCTGATGTTCAGCTTGCGGTCGGCCAGGAAGACGTCCATCACCTGGTGCGAGTCGACGCCGAGCGCCTGGCACACCGCGCCCAGCTCGTTGGCGAAGCCGATCTTGAGGCCGTGGAAGGCGTTGTCCGCGTACTTGATCGCCTCGGCCGTCGGGATCGGCACCCGGAACACCTCGCCGGGCAGGCCTTCGTACAGCTCCAGCACGGTGTCGCCGCTGGCCGGGTCGAGTTCGCCGACGACGGTCTTGGGCGGGTCGAAGAAGTCCCGCACGCTCGTGCCCTCGCGCAGGAACTCCGGGTTGACCGCGACCCCGACGTCCACCCCGGCGAGACCGTCGGCGTGCTTCTCCAGCAGCGGCACCAGCAGGTTCAGGCAGGTGCCCGGGAGCATGGTGCTGCGGAAGACGACGGTGTGCCGGACCCCCTGCCCGAACTGCCCGGCCTGTGCTCCGGCCTGTGTCCCGGCCCGCTCCCCGTCCTGTGTCCCGTCCTGTGTCCCGGCCCGCTCCCCGTCCTGTGTCCCGGCCCGCCTCGCGGCCTGCTTCTCGGCCAGCGCGGCGCCGATCTCCTCGGTGACCCGCTCCAAGTACGTCGTGCACAGGCTGCCGTTGGGCTCCGAGGGCGTGCCCACGCAGACCAGAGACACCTCGCTGCCCGCTATCGCCTCGCGGACGTCGGTGGTGGCGCGTAACGTCCCCCCGGCCACCACCTCGGCGATCAGCTCGCCGATCCGCTCCTCGACCACCGGCGCCTTGCCGTCGTTGACCAGGTCGACCTTGACCCGGTTGACGTCCACCCCGATGACCTCGTGCCCCATGCCGGCCAGGCACGCGGCCGACACACAGCCCACGTAACCGAGCCCGAACACGCTGACCTTCATGACCCGTTCCTCCCCCCAGCTCCCATGACCGTTCCTCCCCCCGGTCCCGTACCGGCGCACGAGACCGCGCACCGGCAGGGGACCCCGCGTCTCAGTACGCGCCCTGCCCGTAGAGCACCGCGCGCAGCGTCTTCCACAAGATCACCGTGTCCAGGGCGAGCGACCAGTCCTCGACGTACCGCAGGTCCAGGCGCACCGCCTCCTCCCACGGCAGGTCGCTGCGCCCGCTGATCTGCCACAGCCCGGTGAGCCCGGGCTTGACCAGCAACCGCCGCCGGATGTCCGGCCCGTACGCGGCGGACTCCTCCGGCAGCGGGGGCCGCGGACCCACCAGCGACATCGACCCGGTGAGCACGTTGAACAACTGCGGGAGCTCGTCGAGCGAGTAGCGGCGCAGCACCGTCCCCACCCGGGTCACCCGCGGATCCCGGCGCAGTTTGAACAGCAGCCCGGCGCCCTCGTCGCGGTCCGCCAGCGCGGCGCGGGCCCGGTGGGCACCGACCACCATCGTGCGGAACTTGAGGATGGTGAACTCGCGGCCGTCCTTGCCGACCCGGCGCTGGCGATAGAACGCCCCGCCCCGGCTGTCCGCCACCACCAGCAGGGCGACGAGCACCATCAGCGGTGCGCACAGCAGCAGCAGGAGCGCCGCCCCCAGCCGGTCCACGACCTCCTTGATCACCCGGCGGCCCCCGGTGAAGGTCGGCAGGCTGACCCGCAGCAGCGGGATGCCGAGCACCGCGTCGACGTGCAGCCGCGGGCCGGCCACCTCCATCAGTACCGGGGCGACGACCATCTCGGCGTCGCTGCCCTCCAGGTTCCAGGCGAGCCGCTGCAGCCGGTCCGGCGACCAGTGCGGGTCGGGCGTGACGGCGACGACACGGTAGCCGTCGCGGCGGACGTGGCCCGCTACTTCCGCCAGCCGTCCGACGACCGGCACCCCGTCCACATAGTCGCTGTCGGGTCCCGCACCGCCCGGCGTGCACACCGCGTCCACCCGCCAGCCGAGGTGCGGGAACTTGCGGGTACGGGTGATCAGATCGCGTACGGTGGCCGGATTCCCGGCGGCGAGCACCGGTCTCAGGCACCGGCCCGCCTTGCGCTGCCTGTGCAGCCAGAGGCGCAGCAGATAGCGGGCGACCATGGTGACGAGGGCGATCGCGGGGACCGCGACGAATATCCAGAGTTTGATGTTGCGTGAGGTGAGCGCGATACCGCCGAGCGCCAGAACGACCGTCGCCATGAACAGCGAGCGGCCGAGCCGGCGGAATTCCTCGGCCCCTTGACCGAGTACGGCCGGCGCCCACGCCCGGCTCACCGCCAGAGCCCCCAACACAAGTAACTCGGTACCGAAGCCGAGAATCCCCCACTTCTCGTGCCAGTTGGCCGCGTCCCGGGCTCCGAAGAATTCCCCGATCACCGAGGCGACCAAGGCGGTGACCACCGTATCGGTGATGATCACCGTACGGCGGTAGCGCTGTTCCCAGTCACTCGCGCGCGGTCTGATCGCCTCGTCCGCCCCGTCCGTCAAATGCCCGGATGCCGACGGAAAAGGGCTGACCAATTCCCCCTGTCGCACAGAAACCCCCCCAGGTCACCAGTGGTGGAGCGCACGCGCCCACCACTGTGCTCACTGCCAGGGGCCCCCGCCCCTCGCAGTCCCTCCCCTTCGCGGGGGGCACCGCCCCCCGCCCCGCGCCGTTCCTCGCCGTGGAAGGCCCCCGCCTCCCGCGCACGACATCCCCGGTGTTTCGGCGCTGCTTTGGACTACCCACCCTCGCGGCAGCGAACTCGCTTTTCCAGTGACTTTCTCGGACCGTTCGACAGCTATTCGAACATCAATGAAACCGCAGAAAACCCAGGGAAACCCCGATGTGCCGGGGAAACACGGGAAGCGCGGGAAGTGCGGGAAACTTCACTGATCGATCATCCCCCGAAGATCATTACTGCTCGCCGTGCCCGAACGCCTGGAGCACCGTCAATCTAGACCATCGGGGCCGGTATGTAGAGGGGATGTGTGCGATTCGTGTGCGGCTTTGAGACAGGATGCCGCGGCGCGACCGGACGATGCCCGCGATCGGACGATGCGACGCGACCGGACGATGCCCCGCGGCCGGACTCCTCGCGGCCGGACGACGCCCCTCGGCCCGGGATGGTGAGGACGGCCGGGCGGGCCACCACGAGGGCGACGCCGGTCCAGCCGGTGGTGGGCAGGTGTTCGCCGACCACGGTGACGGCCAGGACCGCGGCGACCGCCGGTTCCAGCAGGGTCAGCGTGGTGGCCGTGCCGACGGAGACGCGGGCGAGGCTGCGCACCGAGGCGGGGCGCGACCGCCATGACAGGGACCTGCACGACCTCATCGGCGAACTGTCCACCCGCAGCGAGGAGTTCCGCACCCGCTGGGGTGCCCACGACGTCCGTCGGCACGGCAGCGGCACCGACCGGTTTCCACCACCGGGCCGTCGGCGACCTCATCCTCGCCCACGGGGGCATGGGGCCGACCGCCGAACCCGGTCCCACCCTCACCGCCTGCGCCGCCGAGCCCGGCTCCCCCTCCGAGGAGCGACTGCGCCCGCCGGCCTCCCTCGCGGCGACGGACGCGACCGAGGCGACGGTGGCGTCGGAAGGGGCGGCCCCGTCGGCTCCCCGGCGGACGACGGGTGGCTCACCGCGCTGACCTGCGTCGATGCGCCACCCGTACCAGCCGATGCGGAACATCTATTGGCCGTGCGGCGAGCCCCGGGGGCAGGGTGGACGGCGGCGGTCCGGCGGTCTCCGGTGCCGCCTCCCGACCTGCCGTCCTTTTGAAGGAGTACCCCTGTGTCCACATCCGCTCCCACACCCCCCGCCGCCCTGATCACCGGTGGCACCAGCGGTATCGGCAGAGCGACGGCCGAACTGCTGCACGCCCGCGGCTACCGGGTGATGGTCACGGGGCAGAACCCCGAGACGCTCGACGCCGCCCGGCGGGAGCTCCCCGAGGACGTGGTCGTTCTCCGCGCCGACGCGCGGTCCCTGCCCGACGCGGACCGCGTCGCCGACGAGGTCCGCACCCGCTTCGGCGCGCTCACCGCCCTCTTCCTCAACGCCGGCGTCACCCGCCTGACGCCCCTGGCCGAGGCCGACGAGGCGACCTTCGACGAGGTGTTCCAGGTCAACGCGAAGGGCCAGTTCTTCACCCTCCAGAAGACGTGCCCGCTGCTCGCCGACGGGGCGTCGGTCGTCTTCACCGTGGGCATCGGCGCGACCCGGGGCATCGCGGGAGGCAGCGTCACCGCGGGCAGCAGGGGCGCCCTGCTGGCGATGGTGCCCTCCCTGGCCGTCGAGCTGGCACCCCGGCGGATCCGCGTCAACGCCGTGAGTCCGGGAGCCGTCGACACCCCGATCTGGACGAAGTCCGGCATGCCGGCCGAGCTCCTCGCCCAGGTCACCGAGGCCACCGCAGCCCGCGTCCCGTTCGGCCGGTTCGGCACCGCCGACGAGGTCGCCGAGGTGGTCGCCTTCCTCGTCTCCGACGCCGCCGGTTATGTCACCGGGCAGAACATCGTCGTCGGGGGCGGCATCGGGCTCGGGGCCTGAAAAGCGCTCTGCCCGGGAGGGGCGGGTGACGGGTTCGTACGGTGTGCGGCATGCTGCCCCTTCCGAGCCGCCCCTGCCGGGAGGACCCGCATGGAGAGCGTCACCAAAAACAGACAGTCGTCCGCCGCCCTGCGGGCCCTCGCCGAGCGCGCCTACGGACCCGGCCGCGTCCCGCACGGCGAGGGCTGGGCGAGCGAGCTGGGCCACGGCTGGTTCAACGTCGCCTACCGCATCCGGCTGCGTGACGGCGCCGAGGTGGTGCTCAAGATCGCCCCGCCGCCGCACGTGGAGGTGCTCACCTACGAACGCGGCGCCATGGCGACCGAGCTGCGCGTGCTGGAGCTCCTGCGCCGGGACACCTCGGTGCCCGTCCCGGACGTCCACTTCGCCGACACCAGTCATGAACTGTGCGACGCCGACTACTTCTTCATGCCGTACGTCGACGCCGACAACCTCGGCCTCCTCGCCGGCACCCTGCCCGCCGCCGGGCTCGACGCGTACATGGAGCAGCTCGGCGCGCTCAACCGGGAGCTCAACTCCGTGCGCGGCGACCGCTTCGGCCCGCTCACCGGCCCCGGTGATCCGAGCTGGCGCCGGGTCTTCACCGGGATGGTCGAGGACGTCCTCGCCGACGGCGAACGCCGCGCGGTGGACCTCGGCCGGGACTACGACGCCGTCCGCGCGGTCCTCGCCGCGCACGCGGACAGCCTGGACGAGGTCACCGAACCGCGCCTGGTGGAGTGGGACCTGTGGCCCAACAACGTCCTGGTGCGGGACGGGCGGATCGTCGCCGTCATCGACCACGAGCGCGCCTTCTACGGAGACCCCCTGATCGAGGGCGGCTTCGCCGGCACGCAGCTGCCCGCCTTCGGCGACCCCACGCCCTTCCTGCGCGGCTACGGACACCCCGCGCTCACCACGACCCAGCAGGTGCGGCGCCGGCTGTACTGCCTGCACCTGCTGCTGGTCATGATGGTCGAGACGGTGTACCGGGGCCACGCCGACAGCCAGGAGTACGACTGGGCCCGTGCCCGCCTCGACGACCTCGTGCCCCTGTTGGACCCCGCCCGCCGGTGACGGTGCCCGGCCCCGGCAGGGGCGTACGTGTTCAGGCCGCGGCCGGTGCCGCCGACAGGCCCTGCTTGACGAGGCGGGTGACGTCGTCGGCGAGGATCTCGGGCAGGGCCCGCTCGATCCCGTCCAGGGCCTGGGCGGCGACCTCGGCGGGGTCGACCTTCTGGTCGGCCGGTACGAAGTCGGCCATGTCGGTGTCCATGTATCCGACGTGCAGCGCCGAGACGTCGATCCCGCGGGGCGCCAGCTCCTCGCGCACGGCGTCGGTCAGCGCCCACGCGGCGGCCTTGGCCGCCGAGTAGGCCCCGGCCCGCGCGGGGTGCAGCCAGGACAGCACCGACAGGACGTTGAGGACGGCACCGCCGCCGTTGCCCTCGATGACCGGGGCGAAGGCCCGCGTCACGGTGAGCGGACCGAAGAAGTTGGTCCGCATCTCCAGGTGCACCGTGTCCAGGTCGCCGTCGAGCAGCGCCGTGCCGGTGGCGATCCCCGCGTTGTTGATCAGCAGCGTCGCGTCGGAGGCGAGGCGTGCCGCCGCCCGTACCGACTCCTCGTCGGTCACGTCCAGGCGCAGCGGCACGGCCCCGGGCACGTCCACGCTCTCGGGCCGCCGCGCCGCCGCGTAGACCTTGGCGCCGCGCGCCACGAGCTGGGTGGCCAGGTGCCTGCCGAGCCCCCGGTTGGCTCCGGTGACGACGGCGACCGCGTTGGTGAGTTCCATGTCCGCTCCAGGTGTCCGGTTCTTCGTGTCCGGTTCTTCGACCGGGCTTCGATCGGTCGTCCGCTTATTTAGATTACGTACGACATCTAAAGAGAGCATAGGATAGATGGCAGCCGACATCCAAATGGGAGGTGGCCGATGGGTCGCGTATCACAGGCGCAGGCGCGGGAGAACCGGCAGCGGGTGGTGGAGACCGCCTCCCGGCTCTTCCGCGAACAGGGCGTCCACGTCAGCGTCGCCGACCTGATGAAGGCCGCCGGTCTCACCCACGGCGGCTTCTACAAGCAGTTCGCCTCGAAGGAGACACTCGTCGACGAGGCCACCGCACACGCCTTCGAGGAGCTCGCCCGCACCTACGCGCCCGCCGCCGGACGGGAGGCCGGGACGGGACAGGCCGGGGCGGGATCAGGAGGGAGGCCCGGGCGGTCCGCCGGCTCGCGCGACGCCGCCGCACAACGCGAGCTGATCGACGCCTACCTCTCCGTGCGCCACCGCGACAACCCGGCGGACGGCTGCCCCGTCGCCGGACTCGCCACGGACATGGCCCGCACCGACGACAGCCGCGCGGCCCACCGTGTCTACGCCGACGGCGTGCGCGGCTTCGCCGACGTGCTGGCCACCGAGGGGGAGGAGGACGGCCTCGTCCGCATGTGCACGATGGTCGGGGCCCTGGTCCTGGCCCGCGCCACCAGCGACGACCCGCTCTCCGAGGACCTCCTGACCGCCGCGCGCACCGCCCTGACGCACGGCGGCTGACCGCGGGCCGTACGAGGCGTGCGGGTGGTGGGGCAGGGGCCACCCTGTGTGCCGTCCCCGTCCGAGGGCCCCGTGCCAGAATGAGGGCGCCCTCCGCCGCCGATCCCCGCCCCGAGGTCCCGCCGTGCCGAAGCCCGCCGCCCGCGAACCGCTGCGGAGCAACGCGCGGTCCAACCGGGCGCGCATCCTGGCCACGGCCCGCCGGGAACTGGGCCGCGACCCGGACGTCACGCTGGAGGAACTGGCCCGTGCCGCCGGCGTCGTACGCCGCACCCTCTTCGGACATTTCCCCGGGCGCGCGGCGCTCCTGGAGGCCCTGGCCGAGGAGGCGTCCGAGGTGCTGAAGGCCACGTTGGAGGACGGCGCCCACCGGTCCGAGGAACCGGCCGAGCGGGCCCTGGCCCGCTTCACCCTCTCGATGTGGGCCGTCGGCGACCGCTACCGGCTGCTGCTCTCCCTGGCCCGGCACGACCTCGGCACCGAACGCGTCGCCGAGGTCCTGGCCCCGGCCCGCCACGAGGCCACCGCCATCCTGGAGCGCGGGCAGCGCGACGGCGTCTTCCACACCCACCTCCCGGCCGACGTGCTCAGCGCCGGTCTGGAGGCGATGACCGTCGCCCTGCTGGAACAGGTCAACACCGGCGCCCTGGCCGACGACGGCACACGCACGGCCGTCGCCATGCTCATCGCGGCCGGCGTGCCACGGGAACGCGCGCACGGCGTGGTCGCCGACGCGGCTGGGTGAGCCGGTCGGCCCGGCGGCGTCCTCGACCTGGCCATCGGGCACCTCGACCTCCGCGAGTACGCCTACGCGCGTCCCGCGCCGATGATCACCGGGGAGTGCGCGGACCCCCGATGCCGGTCAGGGCTGTCTACAGGTGGGCGCGGGAATGACAGCGGGCGGCGGCAGGGGAAGACCCTGATGCTCCAACTGCCGGCGCGGGAGTCCGGCGGCTTCCTGTTCTCGGCGCCGCAGAGCGGACCGAGCAGCAAAACCTCGCGGATGCGGGCGCCGCGTACGCGTCGTTCCGCGGGCTGCGGCGGCCGGTGGCGTTCGGTGACCGGCGCGAGGCGCTGGACGAATCGCCGCGCTTCGGCGAGGACGGCCATGGCCCGGTTGCTCGGCGGGGCGCCCCGCTGCTCGGGCGGGCGAACATGGAGTCGGTCGTGGGCAGGACCGAGCAGGTGTGCACGGCGGCCGTCGCCCGCGGCCCGGGTCAGTCCTCATCGCCCTCGTCGTCGCCCTCGAAGAAGTCGCCGATCTCGTCGACGACTTCGGCCGCGACCAGGCTGCCGACGACACCGGCAGCCAGTCCCGCCGCGCCCGCGGCGACCGCCGTGCCGATGCCCGCACCGGAGCGGTGCCCGTCGTGGTGCCCGCCGGGGGTGTGGGCGTAGTGCGTGCCGTACGGGTCGGCGTACGGGGCGTCGTGTCCGTACGCCGCGTGGGACCCGTACGCCTCGCGGTGTTCGACGAGCCGGCGGACCCAGCCGTCGACCTCCGCGCTCCAGTCGCGCACGGCGACGTCCTGGTGGGTGACCGTGAAACGGGTCAGCGCGTCGTGGCCGGGGGAGAGGAGGCCGCCGCGCTTGTCGGCCTCCAGGATCACCTCCACTCCGGCGGGGGAGGCCAGGAACGTCAGCTCGATCTCGTTCACCGCGTGCGCGTACGCCGGGGGCGGGGTCAGCTCGATCTCCTGGTAGAACGGCAACCGCTGCCCCGTACCCCCGATGTGGCCGTACTCCAGATCCGCCGACCGGAACCCGAAGCCGAGCTGCCCGAACGCCTCCAGCACCGCCTCCTGCACCGGCAGCGGTGCCACGGTGAGCGGATCCAGGTCGCCCCTGTCCCGCGCGCCGGCCACCGCCAGCTCCGTCCGCACACCCAGCACGATGCCGAGCGGCTGCCCGTGCAGCTCGGTCGCCGGTGTCTCCCACGGCAGCGTCAGCCGGAACGGCACGGCGCGCCGCTCGCCCTCGCCGAGCCGGAAGCCCCCGCCGACCACGAACCGTTCGAACGTGACCGTGCGCCCGCTCTCGCCGCCCGCCTCGTCGGCGTGTTCGGTCTCCACGCGCGCGATCAGTTCCAGGGCGATGTACTCGACCTCCACGGCTGAGCCGCCGCCCTCCAGACGGACCTGTCCGGACAGCACGTCCCCGGGCCGCACGGCTCCGTCGCCGCCCCCGTCCTCGCCGCGCCCGCCGTCCAGGACCGTGTCCACGGAGGGGCCGCCCACGCCCATCGCTCCGAGCAGCCGTTTGAACACCATGCGGTGCCGCTCCTTCTCACTCATGCCGAGACCATCAAGATCATCGAGATCGTCACGAGCAGAACTGCTGTGCCAGGCGGGGAAGTTCCCGAACGCCCTCGTACGAGTGACGGCCGCCGTGCGCATGCGACGCGCGCTCCGTTCGGCCCCTTTCGCTCCGCCCCTCCACTTCGTCACTGCCGTGCTGCACCCGTGGGAGGCGTGGGGTAATTTGTCCAGGTCTGTCGTCTCTTCTTGTCCTCACCTCTTCTCTTCTCTCCTCGTTCTCTCCTTGGAGGCTCCGGTGCGTCAGGACGCGTACGGCACACTCGTCGGCGTCCGCCGCCCCGGCGGCCGGCCGGTGTCCCGTCCGGCCGACCACCGCCGGCCGTCGCACCGGCACGGCCGGGCACCGCTCGCGGTCGTGGCCGTTCTGTTCACCGTCGCCCAACTCGCCCTGGTCCGCCCGGACCTGGGGCTCGGCTGGGACGAGACGGTGTACGTCAGCCAGGTCGCCGACCACGCGCCCGCCGCCTTCTTCAGCGCGCCGCGCGCCCGTGGGGTGTCGTTGCTGGTCGCACCGGTCGCCTCCTGGTCGTCGTCCACCGTCCTGCTGCGGGTCCACCTGGCCGCGCTCTCCGGGCTCGCGCTGTATCTCGCGCTGCGCGCCTGGCGGGGACTGCTCCCGGCCCGCGTCCTCACCCTCGCCGGCGCCCTCTTCGCCACCCTGTGGGTCACGCTCTTCTACGGTCCGCAGGCCATGCCCAACCTGTGGGTCGCGTACGGCGCCCTCGCCGCGACCGCCTGCTTCCTGCGCGCCCGCGCCGACCGCCGCGACCGCGCCGCCCTGTGGGGACTGGGCGCGAGCGCGGCCCTCATGGCCTTCATGCGGCCGACGGACGCGGTGTGGGCGACGGTGCCGCTGTTCGTCCTCGCGCTCACTGCCTGGGGCCGCCAGCGGCGGACGGTGCTGGTGCTCGTGCCGGCCGGTGGGCTGGCCGCCGGGGCCGTCGAGTGGATCGTGGAGGCGTACACCGCCTACGGCGGACTCGGCCGACGCCTGGCCGACGCCTCTCGTATCCAGGGCGGCCTGGGCTGGAACCTCGCCTTCGGCGACCAGCTCCGCGGCCTCGCCGGACGCGCCCTGTGCCGGCCGTGCACCGGGCCGCTGCCGTCGCCGGCCCAGACGTGGTGGTGGTTCGCCCTGCCGCCGCTCGCCGCGCTGGGCGCGATCGTCGCGGTCCGCGCCCGGCGTACGGCACCGGCCGTCCTGACCGCGTCGGCCTGCGCCACGACCGTCGCGCTCCCCTACCTGTTCCTCATCGGCTACGCCGCCCCGCGCTTCCTCCTCCCGGCCTACGCGCTGCTCTCGCTCCCGGTCGCCGTGGCGGTGCTGCGGCTGGTGACCGCCGGGTCCGGCCGGTGGCGTACGGCCGCGCGGGTACTGGTCGCGGCGGGGCTCGCCGGGCACCTCGCGGCGCAGTACGCGGTGCTCGACGGGGTGGTGGAGCGGTCGGCGGCGGGGCGGCGGGCGTGGGCGCGTACGGCGGCTGCGCTGCACGGGCTCGGGGTGCGGCCGCCGTGCGTGGTGACGGGGCGTGAGGCGATTCCCGTCGCGTACTACGCGGGGTGCGCGTCGGCGGAGGTCAGCGGGCACAACGAGAACAGCACGGTGGGGGAGATCGTGGCGGCGGCCGCGCGGGGGCCGGTGGCGGTGCTCGGGGAGGCGGGCGGTGAGCCGCCGGGGTTCGCGCGGGGGTGGGCGGTGCATCGGTACGGGGGTGTGTGGGTGTGGGCGCGTCGTGGCTTGTCGCGCGGTTCCCCGCGCCCCTGAACGCGCCCCTGGCGGGACGCCTCTCGTCGGGGCGCCCCCTCAAGCCGGGTACGCGTGTGTCTGCGTCGCCTTCACCGTCGCCCAGACCGTCGCGCCGGGCCGCAGGTCCAGTTGGGCCGCGGAGACCGTCGTCAGGTCGGCCAGGACACGGAGGTCGCCGGTGAGGTCGGCGCGGATCTGGTCGGCGTGGGTCTCCAGGCCCGCCACCTCGCAGCGCCACAGGTTGCGGGCGCTGGCGCCGACCGGGCGCTCGCTGTGCAGGGTGACCGCGCCGGGCGGGAACGCCACGAACGCCGGGCCGGACAGCTTCTCCGACGTCGTGATCGACGGGCCTCCGTCGAGCAGCCGTACGGTGTGGCCCTCGGCCTCCCCCCGGTACAGGTTCAGCCCGACCAGCCGGGCGATGTAGTCCGTACGCGGATGCCGGGCGACGTCGGTCGGCGGGCCCTCCTGCACCACGTGGCCGTCCTCCACCACCACAAGGCGGTCGGCGAGCACCATCGCGTCCAGCGGGTCGTGCGTGACGAGCACCGCGACCGCCTCGAACTCGGCCAGCCGGCGCCGCAGTTCGGCCCGCACCTCCAGCCGGGTGCGGGCGTCGAGCGCGGCCAGCGGCTCGTCGAGGAGGAGCAGCCGGGGCCGGGTCGCCAGCGCCCGGGCGAGCGCGACCCGCTGAGCCTGGCCGCCGGAGAGCCGGCGCGGCTTGGCGCCCGCGTGCTCCGCCAGCCCCAGCCGAGCCAGCCACTCGGCGGCCTGCGCCCGCGCCTCGGCCTTGGAGGCGCCCCGGCAGCGCGGCCCGAACGCCACGTTGTCGAGCGCGGTCAGGTGCGGGAAGAGGAGGTAGTCCTGGAAGACGACACCGACGGGGCGGGAGTCGGGCGGCGTACGGTCCAGTGCCACCCCGTCCAGCCGCAGCCGGCCACCGCTGCCGCCGCCGGCACCGTCGGCGGACAGCGGGACCAGGCCGGCCAGCGCCCGCAACGCGGTCGTCTTGCCCGCGCCGTTCGGGCCGAGCAGCGCGACCACTTCGCCGGGCGCGGCGCGCAGCGTGACGTCGAGCCGGAAGGAGCCGCGCACGACGACCAGGTGCGCGTCGAGGCCCTCGCGGGCGCCGGTCGCCACGGGCGGCACGGGCTCGTCCACCGTGCTCATGAGGCCGTCAGCCAGCGGTCGCGCAGTCCCGCGAGCACCGCGATCGACACCGCGAGCAGCACAAGGCTCAGCGCGATCGCCGCCGCCGGGTCGTTCTGCAATGCCAGGTACACCGCGAGCGGCATCGTCTGCGTACGGCCGGGGAAGTTGCCGGCGAAGGTGATCGTCGCCCCGAACTCGCCCAGCGCCCGCGCCCACGCCAGCACCGCGCCCGCCAGCACGCCGGGCGCGATCAGCGGCAGCGTGACCCGGCGGAACGCGGTGAAACGGGAGGCCCCCAGGGTGGCGGCCGCCTCCTCGTAGCGCGGGTCGGCCGCCCGCAACGTGCCCTCCACGCTGATCACCAGGAACGGCATCGCCACGAACGCCTCCGCCAGCACCACGCCCGTCGTCGTGAACGGCAGCGTGATCCCGAACCACTCGTCCAGCCACCGCCCGGCCACGCCGTTGCGGCCGAGCGCCAGCAGCAGCGCCACACCGCCCACCACCGGCGGCAGCACCAGCGGCAGCGTCACCAGCGCCCGCAGCAGCCCGCGCCCGGGGAACTCGGTACGGGCCAGCAGCCAGGCCAGCGGCACGCCCAGGACGAGGCTGACGGCGGTCGCGGCCGTCGCGCTCAGCAGCGAGAGCCGCAGCGCCTGCCACACCTGCGCACTGGTGAGCTGGTCCGGCAGGTCGCGCCAGGGGGCCCGGATCAGCAGGGCGAGCAGCGGCAGCAGCAGGAAGCAGACGCCCACCAGGGCGGGCAGCAGCAACGGCAACGGCGCGCCGGTCCGACGGCGACGGCCACCACGCGCCGGGCGCCCCCGCCGGAACCGTCCGGAGGGGGCCGGTCCGCCGTCCGCCTCGGCGGGCGCGGGTGACGGACTCACGGCGAGAGGAATCCGGACGTGGTCATCACTTTCTGTCCCGCCGCCGACTTCACCAGGGCGATGAACGCCTTCGCCCCGGCCGTGTTCCCGGCGTGCTTCAACGAGACGATCGGACAGTCGTTGACGGCCTCGGCCGATTCGGGGAACTCCACGCCCTCCACCTTGTCACCCGCCGCCTTCACATCGGTGCGGTAGACGATCGCCGCGTCGGCCTCCTTCAGCTCCACCTTGGTCAGCGCGCTCTTGACGTCCTGCTCGTACGAGACGGGGGTGAGTTTCAGGCCGCTCGCCTCCAGCGCGGTCTGCGCGGCCGCACCGCACGGCACGGTCTTGGCGCACAGCACGACCTTCAGCCCCGGCCTGGTCAGGTCCTTCAAGGAGGCGATCCTGTCCGGGTTGCCGGGCAGGGCGGCGATCTCCAGACGGTTCCGCACGAAGGTCGACGGCGTACCGGCGGCGTCCCCGGCGTCCGTCACCGTCTTCATCGTCTTCGGGCTGGCCGAGGCGAACACGTCGGCGGGGGCGCCCTCGGTGATCCCGGCGGCGAGACTGTCGCTGCCGCCGAAGTTGAAGGTGACCTTCGTGCCCGGGTACTCCTTCTCGAACTTCTTCCCCAGCGCGGTGAAGCTCTCCTGCAGCGAGGCCGCCGCGAACACGGTCACGGTCCCGGAGGGCTTCGCCGGGCCGCCGCCGGAGGCGCTCGCGTCGTCGGAGCCGCCGGAGTCGGACGAACATGCGCCGGCCGTCACCAACACGGCGGCGACACCGACCCCGGCGAGCATCCGTCGACGGGCACGGCGGGACGTACGGATCATCACTGAAGGTCTCCCATTGCCTGGGCGTCACACCTCATGGCCACTCTGATCATAACGCCGCACCTGCCAGCCATGAATCCCCATGTAGCCAGCAGGAGCGAACACAGTCAGTGGAGCAAGGTGGCATGTGCGCCCGCGTGGGAGCAGAGGATCAGCGCCGGGCCGTGGTTCCACCGCGTGGACGCGAGCGAGCGCGCCCCCGACGTCCGTACAAGATCCCGAACCCGGCGCCGGCACTCCTCGCCGGGGCGCACGCCCGGCCAGGCCGGCCGTGCCCCCCGGTGAGAGGTGAGCCCTCAGTTGCCGTCGGCGGTCCGCGGTGACCAGCGCTGTTCGACCCGGGCCAGGCGCCAGTAGGTGAGGGCCAGTGCCCACACCACCACGAACAGCCCGGCGATGACGTATCCGACGTTGTCGAGGTCCAGACCGGCGATCCAGCCGGTCACGGAGTCCGTCAGGTCGAGCTTCTCGTGCAGGACGCCGACCAGTTCGATCGTGCCGATCAGGAAGGCGACGGCGATCGACAGCCCGGTGATCGTGAGGTTGTAGAACACCTTGCGCACGGGGTTGGCGAACGCCCACTGGTAGGCGAAGTTCATGAACGTGCCGTCCAGCGTGTCGAACAGGCTCATCCCGGCGGCGAACAGCAGCGGCAGGCACAGGACCGCGTACCAGGGCAGTCCGGCCGCCGCGCCGCTGCCCGCCATCACCATCAGCGTCACCTCGGTCGCGGTGTCGAAGCCGAGCCCGAAGAGGAAACCGAGCGGGAACATCTGCCCGGGGCGGCTGACGGAGCGGGTGAGGCGGCCCAGGATCCGGTTCATGAAGCCGCGCGAGTCCAGGTGCGCCTCCAGCTCCGCCTCGTCGTACGTTCCCGCCCGCATCGCCCGGAACACCCGCAGGATGCCGAGCAGCGCGACCAGGTTCAGCGCGGCGATCAGATACAGGAAGCCGCCCGAGACGGTGGTGCCGACGACGCCGAGCGTCTGGTGCGTGCGCGAGCCCTCGTTGAGCAGCGTGCCCGCGAGCGCCGTGCCGCCGGCCACCAGCGCGGCCATGACCACCACCACGCTGGAGTGCCCCAGCGCGAACCAGAACCCGACCGACACCGGGCGCTTGCCGTCGGCCATGAGCTTGCGGGTGGTGTTGTCGATGGCCGCGATGTGGTCGGCGTCGAAGGCGTGCCGCATGCCCAGCGTGTAGGCGGTGATGCCGAGTCCGATGCCGAAGGCCTTGGAGCCGACCTCGTAGTGCTCGGGCACCACCAGCAGGAACAGCACCCCGAACGCCACCACGTGCAGGGCCAGGATCACCGCCAGCAGCCCGGCGGTACGGACGGTGTCCTCGCGCCGCCAGCGGAAGGAACCGGTGGGGGCGGCGGTGGCCCCGGGGGTCGCGGGGGTCGTGGAGGAATGCGCGGAAGGGCGCGCGGGCAGGGTCATTCGGTCACGCTCCAGCACCTCGTGGATCACTTCGTGAGATGCCGTGGCCGGTCTCCTGGCTGACGGGTCGACGCGCCCGCCCCAACCTTCCCAGCCACGCGTACGCACGGCCAGTGGCGCCGCCCGGGGGCGGCAGGGACGGGAACTCCCCGATCACAGTGGCGAGGGCCGCTCCGGACTCGACCCCCGAGGGGGCCTGCACCGGTCTTCCCGAACACCACGGCCCGGCCACCATAGGGCCCGTCCGTCATCACCTGCAAGACTGCATATCTGCGCAGGTGTTGCGGGTGCGGTGGCGGGTGCGGCGAATCACCTGCCAGGTCCGTCCCCGGCCTTCCTCGGCCGGAAAGCGCGGAACCGGCGGACCGAAAGCGCGGAACCGGCCGCGGTCCGCCGTCCGCCTGGAACAATGCCCGCATGCATCTCGTCCCCGCCGACCGTGCGGACCGGCGCACCATCGACGGCCACCGGGTGTGCGACGCCATCGCCGCCATCGGTGAGCCGGAGGCCGTACGCGCCTGGGCCGACCGCTTCTCCCTGCTCGCCGACCCCGGTCGGCTCTCCCTCCTGCTGGCGCTGGACCGGACGGGCCCGCTCGCCGTCTCCGACCTCGCCATCGCCACCGGCATGAACGACCCGGCGGTCTCGCAGGCGCTGCGGCTGCTGCGGACGGCGGAGGTGGTGGCGGGGGAGCGGCAGGGGCGGATCGTGCGCTACCGGGTGATCGACCCGGTCATGCTGGAGCTGTTGAAACTGGTCAGAACCACCTGAAATACCCCGCCGTGGCGGGCGGGTGCCTGCACCAGAGGCGTCGCGGACCGTGTCGCGTTCGGCCGATCGGGTGACGATACGTAAGAATATGCCCCGTGCAGACGACCAGTGCGAGCCGACGGGGAGGGCCGGTGAACAGCCACGATGTCACCGACGAACAATGGGAGGGGCTCGCCCAGGTCGTGCCGCTGCGTGGCCGGGACTCCTGGCCGTCGGCGGTGGACCACCGCTCCTACGACCACCGGGCCTACGCCGAGGCCGAGACGGAGGCCAGGCGCAGGTTCGTCGTCCTACGGGTCAACGTGTTCGCGGACGCCCGCGACGTCGCCGAGACACTGATGGCCGGGGTCCCGGTCCTCCTCGACCTCACCAACGCGGAGACGGAGGTCGCCAAGCGCGTCCTCGACTTCAGCACGGGCGTCGTCTTCGGCCTGACCAGCGGCATGCACCGCGTGGACAAGAACGTCTTTCTGCTGACCCCGCCCGACACGGAGGTCACTCCGTCCCATACGGGGGCCGCGCGGCCGAGTTGAGCGTGCGGGGCCGTCCCCGCCTCCGCGCCCCGGCATCCCATCGGCACGGCAGCACGGCAGTCCGGCAGTCCGGCAACCGATCCCGTTCCGTACCCCGTTCGTGCGAAGCCCTTCGCAGCGGAACGGTTCGCCAGCCGCGCCGCCGTCTACGGTCCCCGCATGCACGCGCCCCCACCGCCCGCAGGCACCCGGGCCGACCCCGTCCCCGCGCGGACCCCCGCCACCCTCCGCCCCCACCTCACCGAACTCAACCTCTCCGCCTACGCCGGGCACCGCCGCGTCAGCCTCCCCCTGCACCGCTTCACCCTCCTCGCCGGGCCCAGCGGCAGTGGCAAGTCCCGCGCCCTGGAGGCCTACGCCGCGCTCGCCCGGCTCGCCGCCGGGGCCGACCTCGCCGAGGCGTTCCCGGCTCCGGGAACGTGCGTGCCCCGTTCCGCCCGCCCCGACCCCCAGCGCCGCCGCGGCTTTCGCATCGGCTGCACCGCCGACGGCCCGGTCGGCCCCGTACGTCTCGACGTGGCCGTCCAGGTCGAACCCGAACTACGCCTCGTCGGCGAACGGTTGACAGCCGGTGGAGTGCCGCTCCTGCAGTCCGCGCTGCGCGACCCCGGCCGTCCCGTGGTGCAGGCCGCCTGGCACACCGCCGGCGCCGCCCCGGTGACCAGGGGCCCGCTGCCCGACGACCGGCTCGGCACCGCTCTGCTCCCCTTGCGCGTCGCCGGGGGCACGGACGGGCAGCGCAGGGTACTGGCGGCGGCCGAGCAGATGGTGGTCGCCCTGCGCTCGGTGTTCCCCTGCGATCCGCGCCCCGAGCGGATGCGCGGCCCGGTGGAACCCGGTGCCGGCCGGCTGCTGCCCGGCTGCGACAACCTCGCCGACGTGCTGTCCCGGACCCGCGAGGAGTGCGGGCAGCGGCACGCGCTGCTGGTCGCCGCCGTCCGCGCCGGCATCGCGGGCACGGTGACCGGCCTACGGGCGGAGAGGGACGACGACGGCCGGCTACGGGCCCGCGTGGACCGCGGCGACGGCTCCCCGGCCACACCGCTGGAACTGCTCGGCGACGGCGAACTGCGTTACTTGGCCATGGCGTTGGTGCTGCTCACCGGGCCCGGAGTCCTGGAGGTGGACCCCGTCGGGGAGGTGCCGGCGGCGCTGCAGAGCCTCACCGTGCTGGCGGACGATCTCGACCGCTCCCTGGACCCGCACCAGACGAGGGAACTGGCACGGCTGGCGGCGCGCATGTGCGAGCGCGGTCACATCCGGCTGATCGGGGCGGTCTCCGACGCCTCCCGTGTGGCCGGGGCGGAGGGCGTGACGGTGGTACACCTGGGCGCGTGAACGAACACGCCCAGGAAGCACCCACACATGACGCACCCACACATGACGCGCGCACGAGTGACGCGCAACTCCACGACGCGCAACCCCACGACCGACACCCGCTGAATCTGGCCCATTTGCAACGGCGCCTCGTGGACTTCGCGGCGGCGCGCGGCTGGTGGCCGCACCACACCCCGAAGAACCTGGCGGCCGCGCTGAGCGTGGAGGCGTCCGAGCTGCTGGAGATCTTCCAGTGGCTGACACCGGAGCAGTCGGAGCGGGTGATGGCGGACCCGGAGTCGGCGCACCGGGTGCGGGACGAGGTCGCTGACGTGCTCGCGTACCTGCTGCAACTGTGTGAGCGACTGGACGTGGACCTTCTCACGGCGCTGGACGAGAAGATCGACCGCAACGAAAGCCGCTTTCCGCTGCCCGCGCCCGCGCACGAACCGGCGCCCGCGCCGGAGCCCGCGCCGAAGGGCTGACCCGCCTCCAGTTATCACTCTCCGTAGCAAGTAAGTTGTCCGTGAGGGGCTTGCTGTCCACAGATTTCGGACTACCTCTGGCTTTTCGACTGGATGACCTTCACTCTGGGTAGTGAACAAGGGAGTTCGGGTGGGCGTGCGACGAGTGCGCCGGAGGGAGCGGGGGCAGCGCATGGACGCGGTGCGGCTCATCATGCAGAGCAGGCGTGCCCTGACCGGGAGCGAGGACGCGTTACGGATCACGGCGGAGGCGTGGCAGGCCTACGCCCTGGCGCAGGCGATCGGCAGCCGCCTCGCGGTGTCCGGCCCGCCGCAGCTCCGGGGCGAGGCGCTGGGACTGACGGAACTGGCGGGAAGGGGGTGCGGGGTCCTGGACGCCCCGCCGCCACTCGTCAGCGACCTGCGTGCCGCGCACCTCACCGAACTGGGTGACGCGCGCACCGCCCTGCTGGAGCTGGGCTCGCTCCTCGTGGAGGTGGCCATGGCTCTGGTCGCCCTCGCGAGCACGGCGGGGGAGGACGGGGCGTACTGGCAGTGCATGGAGGCGATCGACGCGGCGGACGAGTCCCGCGACCGCGTCCGGGAGATGCTCCGCCGCCTGGCCCTGACCGAAGAGGAGAAACCCACCCCCTGGGACGCGGCCCTGGGCTGACCCCGGCCCACGACGCGCCCGCGCGTCCGACGGAGCGGAACGGCGACCTGGCCGGGCCGCCCGACCCGGCGGTGTGGCCCGGGGGGCCCGACCCGGCGGCACAACCTGCCGGTCCGGCCCGGCCCAGCGGCGCGGTGCGGGCGGCCCCGGACCCCCGCCCCGGGGCCGCCCCCGGACCGCATCCCCCACCACCGCCGTTCCGCACCCCCGTCGCGCCCCGCCCTCACCACCGGGCAGGATGGACGGCATGGACCTCCGCATCTTCACCGAACCCCAGCAGGGCGCCGACTACGACACCCTCCTCTCCGTCGCCAAGGCGACGGAAGACCTCGGCTTCGATGCCTTCTTCCGCTCCGACCACTACCTCGCGATGGGTGACGCCGACGGCCTCCCCGGCCCGACCGACGCCTGGATCACCCTCGCCGGCCTCGCCCGCGAGACCAGCCGCATCCGCCTCGGGACCCTCATGACCGCCGGCACCTTCCGGCTGCCCGGCGTCCTCGCCATCCAGGTCGCCCAGGTCGACCAGATGTCCGGCGGCCGCGTCGAGTTCGGTCTCGGCGCGGGCTGGTACGAGGACGAGCACAAGGCGTACGGCATCCCCTTCCCGAAGGAGAAGTTCGGCCGTCTGGAGGAGCAGCTCGCGATCGTCACCGGTCTGTGGGCCACGAAGCCCGGCGAGACGTTCAGCCACCACGGCACGTACTACGACCTCACCGACTCGCCCGCGCTGCCCAAGCCCACCCAGCCGAAGATCCCGGTGCTCATCGGCGGCATGGGCGCCACCCGGACCCCGCGTCTGGCGGCCCGGTACGCGGACGAGTTCAACATCCCCTTCGCCTCCCTCGCCGACAGCGAACGCCAGTTCGCCCGGGTCCGGGAGGCCGCGAAGGCGGCCGGCCGCGACGCCGACGAGCTGACGTACTCCAACGCGCTGGTCGTCTGCGTCGGCAAGGACGACGCCGAGGTCGCCCGCCGCGCCGCCGCGATCGGCCGCGAGGTCGACGAGCTGAAGGAGAACGGCCTGGCAGGCTCCCCGGCCGAGGTGGTCGACAGGATCGGCCGCTTCGCGGAGATCGGCTCCACCCGTTTCTACCTCCAGGTCCTGGACCTCTCCGACCTGGACCACCTGGAACTGATCTCCTCCCAGGTCCAGTCCCAGCTCTGAAACCGGAACTCCCCGGAACTCGGACGGGGGGCGGAAAAATAGCTGATGACCGGCGTGCCGCTCGCTGTAGGTTGGGGTGGCACGCCGGGTCCGGAACACCCGTACGGGTCCGTGACCGGCGTCTTCCGGCGACGCGCCACCACCGCGCCGCACTCGCCGCACACCCACCTGAGGCCCCGTTCTCCGGGCCCCGTCCCGAGGTCGATCCCCGTGTTCCTGACGATCAGCACCACCGGCACGCCCGAGCGCCCCGCGACCGATCTGGGCCACCTGCTGCACAAGCACCCGGACGCCGCGCAGACGTTCTCCACCTCCTACGGCACCGCGCACGTGCTCTACCCCGAGGCGGACGATCGGCGCTGCACGGTGGCGCTGCTCCTGGAGGTCGACGCGGTGGCGCTGGTCCGGCGCGGCAAGGGCAAGGGCCGCGGCGGCGCACCCGACGCCGCGCTCGCCCAGTACGTCAACGACCGCCCGTACGCCGCCTCCTCCCTCCTCGCCGTCGCCCTGAGCAGCGTCTTCTCCAGCGCCCTGCGCGGTGTGTGCAGGGCCAGGCCCGAACGCGCCGCCGAGCCGCTGCCGCTGCGCATCGAGATACCCGCGCTGCCCGCCCGCGGGGGCGCCGCGCTGGTCCGGCGGCTGTTCGAGCCGCTCGGCTGGGCCGTCACCGCGGACCCGGTGGCACTGGACGCGACGTTCCCCGAGTGGGGCGACTCCCGCTACGTGCGCCTGGTCCTGGAGGGCGAGACGCTCACCCTCGCCCAGGCGCTGCGCCAGCTCTACGTACTGCTCCCCGTCCTCGACGACGCCAAGCACTACTGGGTGTCGTCCGACGAGGTCGACAAGCTGCTGCGGGCCGGCGAGGGCTGGCTGCCCGCGCACCCGGAGCAGCGGCTGATCGTCGGCCGGTACCTCACCCGGCGCTGGTCGCTGGCCCGGCAGGCCATGGAGCGGCTGGAACTGGTGCGGCTCGCCGAGACGGACGACAGCGAGGTCGAGGAGATCGACAACGCGGTCGCGGCCGAGACCGAGGAGGAGGAGCGGCCCACCCCGCTCGCCGTGCGCCGCCGCGACGCGATCGTCGCCGCGCTCCGACGGCACGGTGCCGCCCGCGTCCTCGACCTGGGCTGCGGAGAGGGCCAGTTGCTGCGCACGCTGCTGCGGGACCCCGGCTTCACCGAGGTCGTCGGTGTCGACGTCTCGGTGCGTGCGCTCACCATCGCCTCCCGCCGGCTCGGCCTGAAGCGCATGGGGGAGCGGCAGGCCGCGCGCGTCCGGCTGCTCCAGGGCTCGCTGACGTACACCGACAAGCGGCTCAAGGGGTACGACGCCGCCGTGCTGAGCGAGGTGATCGAGCACCTGGACCTGCCCCGGCTGCCCGCCCTGGAGTACGCGGTGTTCGGCGCCGCCCGCCCCCGCACGGTCCTGGTGACGACGCCGAACGTCGAGTACAACGTCCGCTGGGAGAGCCTCCCGGCCGGGCACGTGCGCCACGGCGACCACCGCTTCGAGTGGACCCGCGCGGAGTTCCGTGACTGGGCCGCCGCGGTCGCCGAACGGCACGGCTACGCGGTCGAGTTCGAGGCGGTGGGGCCGGAGGACGACGAGGTCGGCCCGCCCACCCAGATGGCCGTCTTCACACAGCGCACCAGCACGGAGAAGACCGACCGGACCGACCGCACCGAGCAGGGCGCACGGACCGAGCAGCGCGCACGGACCGGGCAGGACGAGCGGAACGACAAGGGAGAGGAGAAGGCGGCATGACCGAGAACGACCGGCACGGCGACCAGCGGGGCGACCGGCACGGCGACCGCCCGCACGACCGACGGGCCCGCGCCCTCCCCGTCACCGACCTCTCCCTCGTCGTCCTCGTCGGTGCCTCCGGCTCCGGCAAGTCCACGTTCGCCCGGCGGCACTTCAGGCCCACCGAGGTGATCTCCTCGGACTTCTGCCGCGGCCTGGTCTCCGACGACGAGAACGACCAGAGCGCCACTCGCGACGCCTTCGACGTGCTGCACTACATCGCCGGCAAGCGGCTCGCCGCCGGCCGTCGCACCGTCGTCGACGCCACCAGCGTGCAGCCGGACGCCCGCCGGGCCCTGATCGACCTGGCCCGGGCGCACGACGTGCTGCCCATCGCCGTCGTCCTCGACGTGCCCGAGGAGGTGTGCGCCGCCCGCAACGCGGCCCGTGCCGACCGCGCCGGCATGCCGCGCCGTGTCATCCAGCGGCACATCCGTGAACTCAGGCGCTCGCTCAGGCAGTTGGAGCGCGAGGGCTTCCGCAAGGTGCACGTCCTGCGGGGCGTGGAGGAGATCGAGACCGCCACCGTCGTCACCGAGAAGCGGTACAACGACCTGACCGACCTCACCGGCCCCTTCGACATCATCGGTGACGTCCACGGCTGCTCCGCCGAACTGGAGTCGCTGCTCGGCAGGCTGGGCTACGCGGATGGTGTGCACCCGGAGGGCCGTACGGCCGTCTTCGTCGGCGACCTCGTCGACCGCGGCCCCGACTCGCCGGGCGTGCTGCGCCGGGTGATGTCCATGGTCCGGTCGGGCAACGCGCTGTGCGTGCCCGGCAACCACGAGAACAAGTTCGGCCGCCACCTCCGCGGCCGCCAGGTCCAGCACACCCACGGACTCGCCGAGACGGTCTCGCAGATGGAGGGCGAGAGCGAGGAGTTCGTCCGCGAGGTGCGGGAGTTCATCGACGGACTGGTCAGCCACTACGTCCTCGACGGCGGCCGGCTCGTCGTCTGCCACGCGGGGCTGCCCGAGAAGTACCACGGCCGCACCTCCGGCCGGGTCCGCTCGCACGCCCTGTACGGCGACACCACCGGGGAGACCGACGAGTTCGGCCTGCCCGTGCGCTACCCGTGGGCCGAGGACTACCGGGGCCGCGCGGCCGTCGTCTACGGCCACACCCCGGTGCCCCGCGCCACCTGGCTCAACAACACGATCTGCCTGGACACCGGCGCCGTCTTCGGCGGACGACTCACCGCGCTGCGCTGGCCGGAGCGCGAGCTGGTCGACGTGCCCGCCGAGCGCGTCTGGTACGAGCCGGCGAAGCCGCTGGCCTCCGAGGCCCCCGGCGGGCACGAGGGCCGGCCCTTGGACCTGGCCGACGTGCACGGCCGCCGGGTCGTCGAGACCCGGCACGCGGGCCGGGTGGCGGTGCGCGAGGAGAACGCGGCGGCCGCGCTGGAGGTCATGAGCCGCTTCGCCGTCGACCCGCGCCTGATGCCGTACCTGCCACCGACCATGGCGCCGTCCGCCACCTCGCACCGGGAGGGCTACCTGGAGCACCCGGAGGAGGCGTTCGCGCAGTACCGGGAGGTCGGCGTGGAGCGGGTCGTGTGCGAGGAGAAGCACATGGGCTCGCGCGCCGTCGCCCTGGTCTGCCGCGACGCCGCGACGGCCGCCGAGCGGTTCGGTGTCCCGGGCGGCCGGTCCGGCGTCCCGGGTGGCGCCGACGGGCCGACGGGCGCGCTGTACACCCGGACGGGGCGGCCGTTCTTCTCCGACGCGGCCCTCACCGAGTCGGTCCTCGACCGGCTGCGCGCGGCCGTGGGCGCCGCCGGGCTCTGGGAGGAGCTGTCCACGGACTGGCTGCTGCTGGACGCCGAGCTGATGCCGTGGTCGCTGAAGGCGTCCGGGCTGCTGCGCGGCCAGTACGCGGCGGTCGGCGCCGCCGCCGGGGCCGTGTTCCCGGGCGCGCTGGCCGCGCTGGAGGGTGCGGCGGGCCGGGGTGTCGACGTGGGCGGGCTCCTGGAGCGGCAGCGGTCGCGGGCGGCGGACGCGGAGGCGTTCACCGAGGCCTACCGCCGCTACTGCTGGCCGACCGAGGGGCTCGACGGGGTCCGCCTGGCCCCCTTCCAGGTACTGGCCGTGCGGGACCGCAGCCTGGCAGCGCTCCCGCACGACGAGCAGCTCGCGCTGCTGGACCGGCTGGTCGAGCACGACACGGGCGGACTCCTCGCCACCACGCGCCGGCTGTACGTGGACACCGGCGACGAGAACTCGGTGCGCGCGGGGGTCGACTGGTGGCTGGAGATGACCGCGCGGGGCGGCGAGGGCATGGTCGTCAAGCCGGTCGGCGCGGTGGTGCGCGACGGACAGGGACGGCTGGTGCAGCCCGGCATCAAGTGCCGGGGCCGGGAGTACCTGCGGATCGTCTATGGTCCCGAGTACACCCGCCCCGACAACCTCGCCCGCCTGCGCAACCGCTTCCTCAACCACAAGCGCTCCCTGGCGCTGCGCGAGTACGCCCTGGGCCTGGAGGCCCTGGACCGGCTCGCGGAGGGCGAACCGCTCTGGCGGGTCCACGAGGCGGTGTTCGGCATCCTGGCACTGGAGTCGGAACCGGTGGACCCGCGCCTGTAGGGCACGGGGGCCGGGGCGCCCTGAGGCACCTCGGCCCGCACGCGGTCAGTGGGCCGGGACCTCTTCGGCGGCCCCGGCCCCGGCCCCGGGGATCGCGGCCTCGTCGTCCCCGGGGCGGGGGCCGTTCTCCGGGCCGCGCACGACGACGAGGACGAACAGCGCGACCATGACGGCGGCGCCCACCCACATGGCCTCCTGCCATCCGTCCACGAAGGACTGCCGCGCGGCGCGGAGCAGGGCCTGGGCGTGCGGGCCGGCGCCGGGCGCCACTTCCACGGCGTTGGCGATGCCCTCCCGGGCGGTGTCGGCGGTGCCCCGGGGGACACCGTCGACACCGCCCAGCCTGTCGTCGAGGGCGCGCCGGTAGCCGGTGGCCACCAGCGCGCCGAGCACCGCCACACCCAGCGCGGTGCCGAACTCGCGGGTGACGTCGTTGAGGGCGGAGGCCACGCCCTGCTGCTCGCCGGGCAGGGCGCCGGTGATGGCCTCGGTGGAGGGTGTCATCGACAGGCCCATGCCGGCTCCCATGGCGACCAGACCGCCCAGCACGGACGGGTAACCCCCCTCGACCGAGACGAACAGGCCCATCGAGGCGAGGCCCGCGGCGGCCAGTGCCACGCCCGCGGCCATGGTGGAACGGGCGCCGACCCGTGCGGCCAGCCGGGGGGCCAGCCCGGACGCGGCCATCATCACGACCGCCATGGGCATCATCGCCACGGTGGAGAGCAGGCCCGACCAGCCGAGCACGGCCTGGAGATACGGGAAGAGGACCACGGCGACACCCGCCTGGACGCCGAAGACGACCACCAGGGTGAGTGAGCCGCCGGCCATTCCGCGGTGGCGGAACAGCCGGACGTCCAGCAGCGACGCGTCCCGGCGGTGCAGCTCCCAGGCGACGAAACCGACGGCCGCCAGGAGCCCGGTGCCGAGGCCCGCCAGGGTCACCGGGGCGGTCCAGCCGGGCTCGGGGCCCTCCTGCAGGACGAAGATCAGACCGGTCACGGCGACGCCGGACACCACGGCGCCGACGGTGTCGAAGGAATGGGGTGAGCGAGCGCGGGAGTCGGGCACCGAACGCCACGTCATCGTCAACGCCACGGCGGCAAGGACCACGGGCAGGGCGAAGAGCCACCGCCAGTCGGCGACGTCGACCAGGAGCGCGGACAGGAACATGCCCAGGATGCCGCCACCCCCGGCCACACCGGTCCACACACCGATCGCCCTGCCCCGCTGCTCCTCGGGGAACGTGGAGGTGATGACCGCGAGCGTGATCGGCATGATCATCGCGGCGCTCAGGCCGGCGACCACCCGCGCGGCGATCATCACTTCCGCCGAGGGGGCGAGTGCCGCGACGACGGCGGCGGCGGCGAAGAGGAGCAGTCCGGTGATCAGTACGGGCTTGCGGCCGAGCCGGTCGCCGATGGCGCCGAGCGGCAGCAGCAGCGCGGCCAGGATCAGGGTGTAGACATTGATGATCCACAGGACGGTGGTCGCCGAGGCGTCGAACTCCACGGCCATGTGGGTCTGGGCGACGTTCAGCCCGGACACCGACGCGATGACGGCCATCAGGGCGAGGGACACGGCGACCAGGATGGTGCGCAGGTGACGTGCGTCCGGGACGTGCTCGGCGCCCGTCGGTGCGGCCGTCGGGTGGAAAGGCTGCTCGGTACTCATGGTCCGACGCTAGGGGCGCGTTGCGGCACGGGCATACGACGTTGCTCATCCCGCAAGAAGATGAGAGGCGGGTCGGCCCGGCGCGCAAAGGGACGGCTCCGCACGCGAGAGAGGGCGGCTCCGCGTGCCCGGGCGGGCCGCCCCGTGCGCGGAGGCGAGCGGCCCGCCCGCTCAGGACAGGCGGGAGCGGCGGCGGCCGTACGCCGCGTACACCGCGCACCCGGCCGCCAGGAACGCCGCGAACTGCCACCACGCCGCCCAGCCGGTCTCGTACATCAGGTAGAGGCAGCAGCCGATGCCGAGCAGCGGTACCACGGGGTACAGCGGCACCCGGAACGTGCGGGTCAGGTCCGGCTCGCGCCGCCGCAGCACCATCAGCGCCGCGTTCACCGCCGCCATCGTCGCCAGTGTCCCGATCGTGCACAGGCCCACGACCGCGTCCAGCGAGCAGAACGCCGCCGGCACCGCGAAGACGATGCCGACGATCAGCGTGCCCGCCACCGGGGTGGAGGTTCGCGGGGAGACCCGGGCGAAGATCTTCGGCACCAGGCCGTCCCGGGACATGGACATCAGGATGCGGCTCTGCCCGTACAGCACCGCCAGCACCACCGAGGCGATCGCCACGACCGCCCCGAAGGCGATGACCCCGCCGCCGACGGCGGAACCGGTCACCTCGTTCACGACGTACGACAGCGCGGCGGGCCGTCCGCCGACCCGGTCGCCGCCGACCGCCCCGATCGCCGCGATCGCGACCGCGCAGTACAGCACGGTGACCAGGCCGAGGCAGACCAGGATCGCGATCGGGATGCTGCGGCGCGGATCGCGGGCCTCCTCGCCGGCCGTGGTGATCGCGTCGAAGCCGATGTAGGAGAAGAACGCGGCGGTGGTGCCCGCGCCGATGCCGCCGAGCCCGTCCGGGGCGAAGGGGAGGAGGTTGCCGTCCCGGAAGGCGCTGAACCCGATGGCGCAGAACAGCAGCAGGACGACCAGCTTGAGCACCGCCATGGCGGCCGTCGCCCGCGCGCTCTCCCGCACCCCGCGCACCAGGAGCAGACAGGCCAGGGCGATGACGACGACGGCGGGCAGGTTGACCGCCCCGCCGTCGCCGGGCCCGGCGGACAGCATGTGCGGGAGCTGGTGACCGGTGAGGCTGTGCAGCAGCTCGTTGACGTACTGGCTCCAGCCGACCGCGACCGCGGAGACGGAGACGCCGTACTCCAGCAGCAGACACCAGCCGACGAGGAAGGCCGCGTACTCGCCGAGTCCGGCGTAGGCGAAGGAGTACGAGGAACCGGCGACCGGGATCGCGCCGCCCAGCTCGGCGAAGGAGAACGCGGTGAGCACGCAGGTCAGGGCGGCCAGTATGAACGAGACGACGACCCCGGGTCCGGCCTGGGCGACGGAGTCGGAGAGCCCCACGAAGATGCCGGTGCCGACGATGGCCCCCACACCGAAGCAGATGAGCTGGAAGAGGCCCATGGTCCGCTTGAGGCCGTGCCCGTCCGGGTCGCGACCGGCCTCGGCGACCAGCAGGGCGGGGGACTTGAACCGGAGCGGGTTGTGGAGCGGTTCGCGGAGCGGGCTGGCGGGGGGCGCCGAGTTGTGCATGGGGTGGTGCTCTCTGTGCTGGTACGGGCACGGCGGGGTTGGGCCGCGCGATGGCGGACCCCGGAAGGGGTGGTTCGGGGGTCCGCGGGGTGGTGCGGGTGGTGCGGGTGGTGCGGGTGGGGCGAAATGCTGCGGGACAAAGCGTAGGGGACTCGGGCCGGCCCGTGCGCCGAGGACTCGGGCCGGCCCGTGCGCTCAGGCGAGCGTGGCGACCAGGACCGCCTTGATGGTGTGCATCCGGTTCTCCGCCTCGTCGAAGACGACCGAGTGCGCCGACTCGAACACCTCGTCGGTGACCTCCAGCTCGCTCAGCCCGTGCCGCTCGTGGATCTCGCGGCCGACGACCGTGCCGAGGTCGTGGAAGGCGGGCAGGCAGTGCAGGAACCTGACGTCCGGGTTCCCCGTCGCCCGCAGCACGTCCATGGTCACCGCGTACGGGCCGAGCAGCGCGATCCGCTCGTCCCAGGTCTCCTTCGGCTCGCCCATCGACACCCACACGTCGGTGGTGACGAAGTCGGCCCCCCGCACGCCCTCCCGCACGTCCTCGGTGAGCGTGATCCGCGCCCCGGACGCCTCGGCGAGCTCCCGCGCGGCCGTGACGACCGGCTCCTCCGGCCACAGCGACTTCGGCGCCACGATCCGTACGTCCATGCCGAGCAGCGCGCCGGTGACGAGATAGGAGTTGCCCATGTTGTTGCGGGCGTCGCCGAGGTAGGCGTACGCGATCCCGGTGAGCGGCTTGTCGCAGTGCTCGGTCATGGTGAGCACGTCGGCGAGCATCTGGGTGGGGTGCCACTCGTCGGTGAGCCCGTTGTAGACGGGCACCCCGGCGAACGCGGCCAGTTCCTCCACGACGGCCTGGGCGTGCCCCCGGTACTGGATCGCGTCGAACATCCGGCCGAGCACCCGCGCGGTGTCCTTCACGGACTCCTTGTGCCCGATCTGAGAGCCGACCGGGTCGAGGTAGGTCGTGGCGGCGCCCTGGTCGGCGGCGGCGACCTCGAAGGCGCAGCGGGTGCGGGTGGAGGTCTTCTCGAAGACCAGCGCGACGTTCTTCCCGCGCAGGTACGGCGTCTCGGTCCCGGCCTTCTTCGCGGCCTTCAGCTCGGCGGCGAGCGCGAGAAGCCCGCGGAACTCGTCGGCGGTGAGGTCCGCCTCCTTGAGGAAGTGGCGGCCGGCGAGGGCGGTCGGGACAGTCGCCATGGGGTGCTCCAGGGGTACGAGGGCGGGGCGGCGGCCGGAGGGACCGGTCGACAGGGCGAATGGAAGTCTATACGACGGTCCACATTTCTATACAGTGGGTCGGCGCCTCTCCCCGCAGGCGGCCGGTGGCTCGCCGCCGGGGGGCTTCCCCTTCACTGCCGCACCGGATCCCGCTCCACCGGGCAGCTCATGCAGCGCGGCCCGCCCCGGCCCCGGCCCAGTTCGCTGCCCGGGATCTCGATCACCTCGATGCCCTGCTTGCGCAGATGCGTGTTGGTGGTGGCGTTGCGCTCGTAGGCGACGACGACGCCCGGCTCGACGGCGAGCACGTTGCAGCCGTCGTCCCACTGCTCGCGCTCGGCGGCGTGCACGTCCTGCGTGGCGGTCAGCACGCGGATCTCGCTCAGCCCCAGCGCCGCGGCGATCGCGCGGTGCATGTGCTCCGGCGGATGGTCGGTGACCTTCAACTCCTTGTCGTCGACGCCGGGTTCGATGGTGTACGAGCGGAGCATGCCGAGCCCCGCGTACTGGGTGAACGTGTCGCCGTCGACCATCGTCATCACGGTGTCCAGATGCATGAAGGCGCGGCGCTTGGGCATGTCCAGCGCCACGATGCTGCGCGCGGAGCCCGCGGCGAACAGCTTGTGCGCGAGCATCTCGACGGCCTGCGGGGTGGTGCGCTCGCTCATGCCGATCAGGACGGCGCCGTTGCCGAGGACGAGGACGTCGCCGCCCTCGATGGTCGACGGATAGTCCGCCTGGCCCTCGGACCAGACATGGAAGTCGGCGTCCCGGAAGAGCGGGTGGTGCCGGTAGATCGCCTCGAAGTGCACGGTCTCGCGGCGGCGGGCGGGCCTGCGCATGGCGTTGATCGAGACCCCGTCGTAGATCCAGGCGGAGGTGTCCCGGGTGAAGAGGTGGTTGGGCAGCGGGCGGAGCAGGAAGTCGTCCAACTCCATGACGTGGAAGCGGACGGAGGTGGGCTCCGGGTGGCCGTCCAGGAACTCGCGCTTGGTCATGCCGCCGACGAGGGCCTCGGCGAGGGCGGGGGAGGCCATGCCGGCGAAGGCATCCCTGAGGTGGTCGGTGGCGAGGGGCCCGTACTCCTTCTCGTCGAAGACGCGGTCCAGGACGAGGGTCCGGGCGGCGGGGACGCGCAGGACGTCGACGAGGAGGTCGCCGAAGAGGTGGACGGCGACACCGCGGTCACGGAGCACGTCGGCGAACCCGTCGTGCTCCGCGCGGGCGCGGCGGACCCAGAGGACGTCGTCGAACAGGAGGGCGTCCTTGTTACTGGGCGTGAGCCTTTTCAGCTCGAGGTCCGGCCGGTGCAGGATGACCCGGCGAAGCCGGCCGGTCTCGGAGTCGACATGGAATCCCATGCCTCCATCCTGACCGGTTCACGCGGGTTGTATCCCGGGCCGGTGCGGGAGGACGCGCGGCATCACGGGGCGCGACGGGCCACGCACCCCCGGCTGTCACGCACTGTCGCCGCCCGGTTCCTCTTCGTCCCGGCTGTCCGGTTCGTCTCCGTCCCGGCCGTCCGGTTCCTTTCCGTCCCGGCCGTCCGGTGTCGTGGGGTCCCGGCCGTCCGGGGTGACGCCCGCGAATTCGGCGCCCGCGTCGTGCAGCCGGGTGCGCAGGGCGTGGAAGACCGCCGCCGAGCGGCCGCCCGGCCAGTCGGCCGGCAGGAGGGCGGCCGGCAGTCCCGGGTCGGCGTACGGCAGACGGCGCCAGGAATCCAGGGCGCGCAGATAGTCGCGGTACGCCTCTTCCGGAGGGGTGTCCGCGCGTGCCTGCCAGGCCCGCAGCACGGGGGCGTGGCGGGTGAGGAAGGCCTCGTGCTCCCGGGCTATCGCGGGCAGGTCCCACCAGCGGGTCACCGCGCCGGCGGTCGGCGCGAATCCCAGGTGCTCGCCGCGGAACAGGTCCACATATCCCTCCAGCCCCAGCCGCCGCAGCGTGTGCCGGGCCTCCTCGTGCAGCCGGGCCGGGGCGATCCACACGCCGGGCGCGGCCGTGCCGAAGCCGAGCCCGGCCAGCCGGGAGCGCAGCACGTGCCGCTTCTGGCGTTCGGACTCCGGCACCGAGAACACCGCGAGCACCCAGCCCTCGTCGTCCGGGACGGCCGTCGCGTAGACGCGCCGGTCGGCGTCCTGGAGCGACCGGCGGGCCTCCGGGGAGAGCCCGTAGCCCGCCGCGCCGGTCACGGTGCGCGCCGGAAGCAGCAGCCCGCGCCGTTTCAGCCGCGAGACCGACGACCGCACGGACGGGGCGTCGACGCCGACCGCCGCGAGCAGCCGGATCAGTCCGGCCACGGGCACCGGTCCGGGGACATGCCGCCCGTACGCGTCGTAGAAGGCGACGATGAGGGAGCGCGGGGTGTGCGGGGAGGGAGGGGGAGAGGGGGCGGGCTGTTCGTGCACGATGATCATTTTAGATCGTCCGCACCGCCTCATGATCATTAGCCCGGGGCCCGGCGACGACCGGACGGTGGCCCGACGGCCCGACGCGAGCCCGCCCTGCCGCCCGACCGCGGCGACGCGCGGGAGACGCCAGGGCGGGGAAGAGGGACGCCGGGGCACGGCCGTGTGCCCCGGCGGGCACATGTGCCGCGGCCCCGTCGTCCTCAGGCGGTGGGCTGGGGCAACCTGGTGAAGACGATTTTCCCGGTGCCGTCGGCGGCCCCGTTGTCACCGTCCCAGAACGAACACGTGGTTTCCATCGACATGATGGACGAATTGTTCGGTCGCGCGGACACCCGGGGCTTCTGGAACACGATCTCGCCCTCGAACGAACGAGGATTGATCATCCGGCGGAAGCGACTGCTGAGCCGGTAGATCAGTACGTCCGACAATTGCCGTTCCCAGAAGTCCGCCATCGACCACGCGGAAAAGGCGTCGAGAAGGTCGTCCTCGATGCATTTCGCGAGCAGGTAATAGCCGAGCTGGTTGTAGCAGATGTTGAACTCGACCGCGTTGAAGTGCCCGGTGTTGTCGATGTAGCACGATTCCGCGATGCTGAACCGGCCCCGTGCGCTCACCCCGTCCCCCTGCCTGGTCACGTCGGCGTCCCGCAGGTACCGGCTGTGGTCCCGGTAGGGCCGGAGCACATGGCCGATCAGCTCCCGGTCGCGGATCTCCTCCTGTGTCCTCATCGGGTGGCTCCGGTTCCGAAGAACGGCAGGCCGTCGTGCACGGTGACCCGGTACGACTGGGCGGGCTCGGGCTTGGGATTGTGCAGCGCGCGATGCACGAGCGTCCGGTTGTCCCACAGCAGCAGATCGCCCTCGGTGAAGGTCTGCAGGTGGATGTGCGGATCGGTGAAGCCGGTGTCGAGCTGGCCGCTGAGCTCGAGTACCTCCTGGAGGATCTCCGGCGGCAGCCGGTTGCCGTCGGGGTCGATGAAGCCGAACGCGCCGGCCTCGCTGACGTAGAGGACCTCCTCGCCGGTCACCGGGTGGGGGAAGACGGTCGGATGGAAGACCGGCGGAGTGGCCAGCTCGATGTCGGCCTGGACCTCGTGGATGGGCCGGTACACGTCGGTGGGCCGGATCTTGACGTAGCGACGCGGGCTGTGCTCGACCACGGTGCCGCGCAGTCGGTCCTTCAGCCGGTCGGGCAGTTCGGCGAAGACCTTCGCCATGTCGATGTAGTACGTGCCGCGGTTCTTCTTGGGCACGACCTGCGGGTACGTCATCGTGATGCCGAACGGTTCCGGCATGAAGGAGTAGTCGGCATGCCAGAACTTGCCGGTCTGCGGCACGCCCTTGACCCCGTCGCCCGGCTTCGTCCCGGAGACGAAGATCTCCGGGTGCTCCGGGTGGTGGTACATCGGCTCGTAGTACACCTCGATGGTGCCGAGCGCCCGACCCAGCGCGACCAACTCCTTCGGCTCCAGGCTCTGCTCCTTGAGCAGCAGGAGGCGGTGTCGGTACATCGCGCCCTTGAGTTCCTCGATCTCGGCGTCGGTGGTGCCGCTCAGGTCGAAACCGGTGACGGTGGCCCCCATCAGGTGGCCGGTGTTCGGGTTTATCTTCACGTGCGATCCTTTCTACGAGTGCGCGGGCGTCGGAAACAGGCAGCCGTGGCCCCGTTGTCGCAATCAGTGGGGCGGACTCAGTGGGGCGGACATCTCTTGTCACGGCGCCGGATTTCATGCCGCTCACCCGCCTTAACGACGTTAAGTGCGGGCGATTTCGAGTATGCCTTTAACGACGTTAAATTGTCAACGCGTGCACGCTCGATGTGCCCGTTCGTGCTCCGTGGGCGTGACCCGGAAGAGTGACCCGGGGGAGTGACGGTGCCGTCTTCCGCGTGACCCCTTCCAGGGCGGTGGAAGGTAACCGGCGACCCCCGTCCGCCTCGCTCTCGCTCAAGGAGCCCCATGCGCCGGCCCCTCCTCCCCGCGGCCCTCACCACCGCCCTGCTCCTCGTCGCAGCGCCCGCGGCCACCGCGTCCCCCGCAGCCCCCGCCCGTACCGCGACCGTCGCCCGTACCGTGGACTCCTCCGCCTACGAGATCGCCGTCGACTCCACCGCCCTGCTCACCTCCGCCGGGCACCCCACCCTCACCGGCAGCTACCGCTGCACCCCCACCGCCGGCCCCGTCTTCGTCTCCGCCTCCCTCTCCCCGTCCGACGCGCGCGTCCATTACGGCATCGGCAGCACCTCCGCCCTCTGCGACGGCGCGACCCACCGCTGGACCCGCACCGACACCGGCACGCGCACCTACGCGGCCGGTGCGGCCCACGTCCAGGTGGGCCTGGTCGAACTGAGCGCCACGGGCCTTCCCCTGCCCCACGTCCACCGCATCGCCGAGCGCACGGTCACCCTGACAACCGCACCGTGAGAGCCGCCGGACGAGGACGAGCGGGAGGAAGTGGAGGGAGGTGAGGAGAAGTGAGGGACTAGCCCGACAATCCTGTCCTCTGTCCAGCTCGACCGCCCGCACCCCGCCGCGACGGGGTCGTCGCGCCGCTCCGCCGACGCCGTGATGCGCGAAGCACCGCGCCCCGAGGACGACGTCCCGGTCAGAGCGGTCCTGCATGGCTGCTGCGCCACCAGCGCCCCACGCGCCCGACGTGCACTCGGCCCCGTTGCCCCCGACGCACGGAAATGATCAGCGGCCCGCGCGTGTTGTCCTCCGCGCAAGCTGCGACCGAAGCCGCAACCGACCCCAACGCCCCGTCGCGCCCCGCCCGGTGGACCGCGTGGTGACGGACGAGATCACGAACCCGAGCACGAACTTGAACGTGGACCCGGACACGGGCCCGCACACGGACAAGGACAAGGACGGAACATGAAGGCCATCATCTACCGCGCCAACGGTGGTCCCGAGGTGCTGGAACTCGTCGAGCGCGACCTGCCCGCGCCCGGCCCCGGCGAGGTGCGCGTGCGCGTCGCCGTCTCCGGGGTCAACCCGACCGACTGGAAGAGCCGCGAGGGCGCCAACGGCCCCAAGGCGTTCCCCGAAGTCACCCCCAACCTGGACGGCGGCGGCACGATCGACGCCGTGGGCGAGGGAGTGGACGCCGGCCGCGTGGGGGAGCGGGTCTGGCTCTACCTGGCCGCCGCCGGGCGGCCCACCGGTACCGCCGCCGAGTACACCGTCGTACCCGCCGAACGGACCGTCCCGCTGCCGGACGGGGTCGACTTCGACGTCGCCGCCTCGCTGGGCGTGCCCGCGCTGACCGCGCACCGCGCGCTCACCGTCGCCGAGGACGCGCCGAACCGGCTGGCGCCCGGCGCGCTGGAGGGCAAGGTGGTGCTCGCCGCGGGCGGCGCCGGCGCGGTCGGGCACGCGGTGATCCAGCTCGCCCGGTGGGCCGGGGCCACGGTGATCAGCACGGTCAGCGGCCCGGAGAAGGCCCGGCTGGCCACCGCCGCCGGCGCCCACCACGTCGTCAACTACCGCGAGGGCGACCCGGCCGCCGCCATCCGCGCGCTCGCCCCGGACGGCGTCGACATCGTCGTCGAGGTCGCGCTGGGTGCCAACCTGGACCTGGACCTGGCCGTGCTGGCGAACCGCGGCACGATCGCCACGTACGCCAACGACGGCAGCAAGCCGGTCGCACTCGACGTACGCCAGAACATGACTCTCAACACGAGGTTCCAGTTCCTGGTCCTCTACACGGTCGGCCCGGCGGCGCTCACCGCGGGCGCCGAGGACGTCGTGGCCGCACTCCGGGACGGCGCCCTCCCGGTCGGCGAGGAACACGGCCTGCCCCTGCACCGCTTCCCCCTCGCCCGCACCGACGACGCCCACCGCGCGGTGGCGGACGGCGCGGTGGGCAAGGTCCTGGTCGACGTGGGGGAGTGACGGACCGGCGGCCGGGGGAAGGACGGACCGTGCGCCCCGCCCCCGGCCGTACGCTCAGGCGAGCATCATCTCCACCGGCAACTTCCACTGGCTCGGCTCGGATCCTTGGTCGGGCGATCGATCTTCCGTTCGTTGCGCGGCAGGCTGCCAGCCGAGTACCCGGCCAAGGCTGCCTGGCGGTCCGCCACCCTTCCGTCGGCTGTTGCCGGGGCGGTCCGGCGGGTAACCCGGGCGCTGCGGCCCGTCGAGCGCCGGCGCGGTCTCCGGCTCGCCCATCCCGTCCGGGCTGACCCCCACCACCCCGTCCCCCGGTTCCCTGACAGGCTGCTCACCAGGGAACCGGGCCGTGCTCGTCGAAGAAGCCGCCGGTCGGTCCGTCATCGGGCAGCGTGGCGAGCCGGACGACCACGGCCGCGCCGTCGGCCGCGGTGCGGGTGAGGCCGGGGAACGCGGTGGTGAAGTCGGTCACACACGGCCCCGGGTCGGCGGCGTTGACCAGGATGTCGCGGCTGCGCAGTTCCTTGGCGTACTGCACGGTCAGCGAGTTGAGTGCGGTCTTGGACGGGACGTACGCGGCCATCGGGGGCCGGGTCGTGAAGTAGTCCTCGGGATCGGTCATCCGGGCGATGGAGCCCAGTCCACTGCTGACATTGACGATCCGGGCTGCGGAGGAGCGGGCGAGCAGCGGCAGCATCGTGGTGGTCACGCTGATCACGCCGAACACGTTGGTCTCGAACACCTCGCGTACCGCGGGCAGTTCGACACTGCCAGGGCTCTGGGCGGCGAGGTCGCCGGAGATGCCGGCGTTGTTGACCAGGATGTCCAGCCGGCCGAAGCGTTCCTCGATCCAGCGGGCGGCGGACAGGACGCCGGCGTGGTCGGTGACGTCCAGGGTGACCGGATACACCCGCGGGCCCAGGTCGGCTGCGGCTGCCGCACCGCGGTGCGGGTCGCGCGAGGCCAGCAGGACGTGCGTGCCGAGCGAGGCGAGCCGGGCTGCGACCTCGCGCCCGATGCCCTTGTTGGCACCGGTGACCAGGGCGATCGTGGATTCTGTCATGCGTTCAGCCCACCACGGGGGCGGCCGGGAGTTCCAACACCGATCAGGTACGCGGCGATACCGTGCGGGTATGGAAAGACTGGAGGTCCGCGAGCTCGTCTACTTCACCGCTGTCGCCGAGGAACTGCACTTCGGTCGGGCGGCCGCCCGGCTGGGGATGGCCCAACCGCCGCTCTCCCGCGCCATTCAGCAGCTCGAACGACGGCTGGGCGTAGCCCTGTTGGAACGTGGCGGTCGCCGGATCGCACTGACCGAGGCGGGGGCCGTCCTGCTCCGCGAGAGCCGTACGGTGCTCGACGCCGCGTCGGCCGCGGCGCGCCGCACCGTGCGGGCCGGCCGCGCCGACCCGCGTCTGGTCCTGGTCATCAAGCCGGGCGGCGACGGTGGCCTGCTGCCCGCGATCCTCGACGCCTACCAGGCTGAGCCGGGTGCGCTGCCGGTCGAGCTGGTGTGCAGCTTCGGCGAGCGTGAGATCCTCCTGCGGGAGGGCCGTGCCGACGCCGCCCTGCTTCACCGCCCCCACCCCGACCTCACCGGCCTGGACACCCAGGACCTCCTGACCGAGACTCAACTTCTCGTGGTGCCGAGTTCGCATCGCCTCGCGGGCCGTACCCGGGTCTGCCTGAACGACCTCGCCGGGGAGCCCCTGCCGCGCTGGCCCGGGGCATCCGAGGGCGGCTCACACGGGCCCGAGGTCCACGACCTTGCGCAGCTTCTCCACCTCATCGCCTTGGGCCGCATGGTCGCCGTCCTCCCCTCCTCCATCCGCGGCCAGCTCCGCGACGACCTGGTCGCTGTCCCAGTCGATGATGCCGAGCCCACCACGCTCGTCCTCGCCTGGCCCGAGCACGCCACCTCCCCGGCCCTGGCCGCCTTCGTCCGCGCGGCCGCCGCCGTGGCGGGCAAGGCGACGGGCCACGGCGGGTAGAGCGGGGAGACACGCGGGGTGAGAGGCACCCTCGCCCATGCTCGCAGTCGCCGGTCGTCGGCATGGCGGTTTCGCCAGACGACGTAGCGGCGGATCATGCTGCCCTGTCCTTTGTGGGCGGCGTGGTCGGTGCCGTCGAGGGTGAAGTAGCGCAGGGCCGCGAACCGGGCCTCGATCCGGTTCAGCCAGGAGGAGTTGGTCGGTGTGCAGGCGATCTCCACGTTCCGTAGTCCGGATCGCGGGAGGTCTTCCAGGTCTTCAGGCGTTGAAAGGAGACGCCCTCCTCGCGGAGCAGAAGGCCGCCGGCCCTCGTCGTCATTGATCTCGCGGACGCGCACTCGTTCTGCCACCCGCATAGCCTGGCGGCCCGATGCCGCTGGAGCGTCACAGCTTCAGGAGGAGTCCTCGGAGGCGGCCGTGAGCGTCTTGTCCACAGCTCCTGACCGGGTGGCACCGTCGACTGCCACACAGATACCGAAAACACGATCGTGGCTGGTCCATCCGTTGACGCGGCCACGGTTGTCGCTGATCTGCACCCGCTTCCTGGCAGGGTCCACAGACGACACCAGGTGCAAGTAGACCGTCCCGGCGACACGGGCGAGGACAAAGTCCCCGACCTCCAACTTCGACGGGTCGACCGGAGCAACGACCACCTGCTGCCGACTGCGTATCAGCGGGACCATCGAGGAGCCGCTGGGCCGGAACGTCACGGTGGCCCCGCCAGCAACCCTGCCTGCCACTGCATCCGATGCACCCATCCGATGATCGTGGCAGATGCTTCCGCACCACCCCACCGATTCACTTCGTTGGAGCGGACCCGCGGGGCCGTCCTGTGCGTAGCTCCCGGCGGCCCACTTCGGACGCTCCTCGGCACCGAAGTCATCCGCCCGCGGCCGGTCCGAGCATCTCGCCGAACGGCGAACGCCCCGCACCGGAGTCCCGGCGCGGGGCGTCGGCCGTGAGGGTCAGCCGTGCGCGGCGTAGGTGATGAAGTCGCTCCAGGCGGTGGGGGAGAGGGCGAGCTCCGGGCTCCGCCGGTCCTTGGAGTCCCGGACGTGGATCGCCTGCGTGCCCTTCGCCACCTCGACGCAGGCGTCACCGTCGGAACCGCTGTAGCTGCTCTTGAACCAGGCCCGTTCGTCGATGCTGCTCATAGCGCTCCTCGAAGTTGCTTCAACAGGCTCCTGGAGTCTTCGGAGGTGAGAGCCTGTGAACGCAGTCTCGCATACCGCTGGAGCATGATGCTGACCTCCTTCGGATCCGTGATCAGCATGCCGCCACGCTGTCCCTCCGCGTAGCTGAACCACTTGTTGTCCGGAGACTCCAGGAGCATCAACGGCCCGTCGAAACCCGCGTGATCCGGTTGGTATCGCGGCATGATCTGCAGCTCGACGTTGAACTGCAACGACAGCCCCAGCAGATGGTCGAGCAACTCCCGCATCACGTCGGGGCCGCCCGTACCGCGTTCGACAAGGGCCTGCTCGACGATGAAGCTGAACGCGATGGGGGGCCTGCGCGCGAACAGTTGCTGGCGCTCCAGCCGAGCCGCGACCTGCTTGGCGACCTGCTCCTCGTCCTTCACGGGCGGCACGCTCTCGGTGACGGCTCGCGCGTATCGTTCGGTCTGGAGCAGGCCGGGAACCACCCGGCACTCGTAGGTCCACAGGGTCACCGCCTGCGCCTCCAGCCGTGCCCACTGCCGGAACCAACTGGCCAACCCCGCCTGCCGCGACAGGTGCGGAGCGGCCCTCCGCAGCGCCCCCGTCTCGCCCAGTGCCGTCTCCCCGCGCTCCACGAAGTCGCGGTCCGGCATCCGGCGGCCCTGTTCGACCGAGGCGACCGTGTGCTTGGAGAAGCCGACCAGGTCCGCGAACTCCTCACGGCTCAGGCCCGCGTGCTCCCGCAGGGCCTGGACGACCGCGCCGAAGGTCCGCAGACTGTCCGACACCCCGGGTTCCGCGCCCCCGGCCCCCGTCCCGTTGTCCGTGTTCTCGTAGGCCACCGGCCACCTCCCGTGCCACCCGCCGCCGTACCGCTTCCGACGGCGAACATCGTCACGCACGGTGATATGTACTGTCCACTGAAAGTGCGCGTACGCTGACGCAGCGTACGCATGCCCACGCTGGTCAACCCGTCCGTTCTGGCACCAGAGTGGGCATATGACACCACCGTCCATCTCTACGAGCCGCCAGAACCTCGTCACCGTACGTGTGTTCACTCAGCGGTTCAGCTCCACCCCGCGCGGTGCCCGCCTCGCCCGCCGGCTCGCACTGCACCTACTCGACACCTGGGGCGTGCCGTACGGCAGCGAGACGTCCGACACCGCCGCCCTGCTCGTCGCCGAGCTTGCCGCCAACGCCGTCACGCACGGCCGCGTCCCCGGCCGGGACTTCGAGGTCACCGCCAGGCTGCTCGGCCGGACCCTGCGCATCGAGGTCTCCGACACCCGGGGCGAGCTGCGGCCCCCGGCCCCCGGAGCGCCCCGACCCGCGCTCGGGCCGCTCGCGGAGACCGGCCGGGGGTTGCTCCTGGTGGAGACTCTCGCCGACCGGTGGGAGGTCCTCGACCGCGTCCCCGTCGGCAAGACGGTCGTCGCCGAACTGAACCTGCGGCGCTGACGGCACGCCGCCGCGCCGACGATTCGGGCGGGCGCGCTGACAGGCCATCATGCCGTCCATGAGCCGGCCCTGACACGGCAGCGGGCGTAGGAAAGGGCGGCGGAGGGCAGCGTCGGCGGTCCGGGGACCGGACGAGGCCGGGCGGCGAGACCCGGGGGGACGCCGTGCCGGAGGACGTCGACGGCGGGTCGAGCGCGCTCTTTCCACCGCTGAGGCCGCCCCTGGAGATCGGGTCGGACGGTCGGCCGAACGGCGTCGCGCTGGAGCTCCCCTCCGACGAGGAGGACGAGGCCTGCAGTGGCCCGGACGGCGTCTCCGCCCCGTTCCGGCCCGACAGCGTCAAGATCCTTACGGAGCCACCACCGTGGACCTGCCGCTGTCCCGGCTGCGGGCGGGCCTGCTGTGAACCCCACGTGTCACGACTGCGGGAAGCACCTGGGGCCTGTCCGGCGGACCTTCGCGGGCCCGCGACGCCTGGCGCGCACGCCCGCATCACGCCCGCATCACGTCCGCATCACGTCCGAGGTCTCAACGCACGAATTCGGGCCCGTGGAGCGTGGGCCGTAGCCCGCCGACGGCCCAAAGCCCCAGAGACGTCCCAGAGAAGCCGACGGCCCAAAGCCCCAGAGACGTCCCAGAGAAGCCGCCGCCCCCCTCCAGGTCGACTGAACAGCGGGTCGGGCGGGGTGCGGCGGCATCGTCGTCTCAGATGTCCCGGAACGTCTCGATCTGCGCGCCCACCGAGTTGAGGCGCTCGGCCAGTTCCTCGTAACCGCGGTTGATGACGTACACGTTGCGCAGGACCGACGTGCCCTCGGCCGCCATCATCGCCAGCAGGACGACGACCGCCGGGCGCAGGGCCGGCGGGCACATCATCTCGGCGGCGCGCCAGCGGGTGGGGCCCTCCACCAGGACCCGGTGCGGGTCGAGGAGTTGGAGGCGCCCGCCGAGGCGGTTGAGGTCGGCCAGGTAGATGGCGCGGTTGTCGTAGACCCAGTCGTGGATCAGGGTCTTGCCCTGCGCGGTGGCCGCGATGGCCGCGAAGAACGGCACGTTGTCGATGTTCAGGCCGGGGAACGGCATCGGGTGGATCTTGTCGATCGGCGCCTCCAGCTTGGAGGGGCGCACGGTCAGGTCGACCAGCCGCGTACGGCCGTTGTCGGCGACGTACTCCGCCGAGCGGTCGTGGTCCAGGCCCATCTCCTCGAGGACCGCGAGCTCGATCTCCAGGAACTCGATCGGCACCCGCCGCACCGTCAGCTCCGACTCCGTCACCACGGCCGCGGCGAGCAGGCTCATCGCCTCCACCGGGTCCTCGGAGGGGGAGTAGTCGACGTCGACGTCGATGGTCGGCACGCCGTGCACGGTGAGCGTGGTCGTGCCGATGCCTTCCACCTGCACGCCCAGCGCCTCCAGGAAGAAGCACAGGTCCTGGACCATGTAGTTGGAGGAGGCGTTGCGGATGACAGTGACGCCCTCGTGGCGGGCGGCCGCCAGCAGCGCGTTCTCGGTGACGGTGTCGCCGCGCTCGGTCAGCACGATCGGCCGGCCGGGCGTCACCGAGCGGTCCACCTGGGCGTGGTAGAGCCCCTCGGTCGCGGTGATGTCCAGGCCGAACCGGCGCAGCGCGATCATGTGCGGTTCGACGGTGCGGGTGCCGAGGTCGCAGCCGCCGGCGTACGGGAGCTTGAAATGGTCCATACGGTGCAGCAGCGGGCCCAGGAACATGATGATGGACCGGGTCCGGCGGGCCGCGTCCGCGTCGATGGCGGCCATCTCCAGCACGGCCGGGGGCACGATCTCCAGGTCCACGCCGTCGTTGATCCAGCGGGTGCGGACGCCGATGGAGTTCAGCACCTCCAGGAGGCGGTAGACCTCCTCGATGCGGGCGACCCGACGCAGCACCGTGCGCCCCTTGTTGAGCAGGGAGGCGCACAGCAGCGCGACACACGCGTTCTTGCTCGTCTTGACGTCGATGGAGCCGGACAGCCGGCGTCCGCCGACCACCCGCAGATGCATCGGACCCGCGTAGCCCAGGGACACGATCTCGCTGTCCAGGGCCTCGCCGATGCGCGCGATCATCTCAAGGCTGATGTTCTGGTTGCCGCGTTCGATGCGGTTCACGGCACTCTGACTGGTACCGAGCGCCTCGGCCAGCTGTGACTGCGTCCAGCCACGGTGCTGTCGTGCGTCACGGATGAGCTTGCCGATGCGTACGAGGTAGTCGTCTGACATGAGGTGAGACTATCTCAGATATGAGATGCGAGGCGCGCGGGGGTGGGCGGAACGGGTGACGTGCGCCCGACGCCCCCGGTACGCCCTCCGCGGACGGCGTACCAGGGCATCGATGCCACCCGGCCCACCCCGCCTAACGGTGTGCCCGGCGCCTCGCCCGAACGGCGCCTTCCCGCCCGAACGGCGCCTGCTCCCTCTCGCGCCCCTCAGTCGCGCCGGCCGCGCGCGGTGTGCGTGCGCCGCCAGCCGAACGGGCCCGGCAGATCCATGGACGTCGTACGACGGCCGGTGCTGCTGTGTGTGTGGCGCGGCCCGTTCCTGCCACCGGTCGTGATCGACCAGGACCGCTTGTTGATGTTGAGACGGACCCCCGGCAGGATCCGGAAACTCTTGCGGAACGTGAGTGGCATAGGAGGCCTCCTCGGGTCGGCGTCGCCCCTTCCGGTCCTCTTCGGGTGCCCCTCATCCGGCCGCGCACGCCGGTACCGCGCCCAACGTGCTTGGCGCGCGCGAGAGATGGGCCGACCGGCCCGCCGGGCTACCCCGGCTCCGTCGCGAGCTGGATCAGGTTGCCGCACGTGTCGTCGAGGACCGCCACGGTCACAGGGCCCGCGTCCACGGGCTCCTGGGTGAAGCGGACGCCGAGGCCGCTCAGGCGCGTGTACTCCGCCCGCACGTCGGCGACGGCGAACTGGGCGAGCGGGATCCCGTCCCGCACGAGCGCCTCGCGGTAGGCCAGGGCGGCCGGGTGGCGGGCGGGCTCCAGGAGAAGTTCGGTGCCGTCGGGGTCGTCGGGGGAGACGACGGTCAGCCACCGGTCCGTCTCCCCCACGGGGACGTCGTGCTTCTTCACGAAGCCGAGGAGCTCCGTGTAGAAGCGCTCGGCAACGGCCTGGTCGTCCACGTAGACGCTGGTCAGGCGGATCCTCATGAGCTGCTCTCCTCCGGCCCGGACTGGTGCGCACGCCCCGTCGCGGGCGGTCGGGACCAGTCTGCCGCTCGGACGGACGAGCTGTGCGGGCATACGGGTCGTGTGGGTGAGCGGCCCGGGTGGACGGGCAGGCCGTCGCCTCGCGGACGGTGGACGGGCAGGCCGTGCGGGCGGACGGGCCGCGCGGACGAACGCGTGGGCGGACGGGCCTGTCCTTGGACAATGCAGTTGGTCGGTGGGTGAGTGCTGATCTGCGGCGACTATGTTGAATGACAGGGCCTGGGGCAGACCTCGGGCCTGAGCCTTCTGTTTCGGATCACGCTCATGGGCGTGCGATAGGTTGCCCGCCATGACTGAGTTAGGACCCGTTGCCTGGCCGCCTGCCCCGATAAGGACCGAGCGGCTCGTGCTCCGAGAGTCCGAGTCCCGGGACCGTGCGGCGTTCATCGAGTTGTTCGCCTCGCCGGAGGTGCGCACCTACCTCGGTGGCCCTCGCCCGCGCGACGAGCTCGAACGCGAGGTGCCTGCACTGCCCGGGCGGCGCCCTGGTCTTTTCGTGATCGATCTCGACGGGGCGATGATCGGGACGATCACGCTCGATCGGCGCGACGCGGAGCGTCCGGGGCATGTCCGCCCGGATGCCGGGGAGGCCGAGCTCGGCTATATGTTCCTGCCGGAGGCGTGGGGATGTGGGTATGCCGTCGAGGCGTGCGCGGCGGCGCTCGGTTGGTTCGCTGACGCGCTTCCCGGCGAGCCGGTGGTGCTCTGCACCCAGACCGCCAACGACCGCTCGATGCGCCTCGCGGCGAAGCTGGGGTTCACCGAGGTGGAACGGTTCGAGGAGTGGGGCGCCGAGCAGTGGTTCGGCGTATGGTCCCCGGTCATGGTGTCCGGCTGAGGTCGGGCTGGGCGGCTTCGTCTTCAGGGCGGGCTTCCCGGTCCTGTCGGTGCTTGAGGTGGTAGCGGACGGATGCGTAGGAGACCGAGTGGTCGTGATCGTCCAGGAGCTTGGTCCAGATGCCCCTGACGTTGAGGTTGTCGGTACTCATGCTGTCGATCAGACCGATGAGTCTGCTTCTGAGCGGGTCCTTTCCCCGGGTGACATCCCTCTTGGCTGGGCGTGAGGTGTCCAGCGCGAGACGGACTGTCCGCTGGTAGCGCCGGCGCCGCTGCTTGATCCCGCCGGCCGTCATCGCATGCCCGGTCGCCGTCGGCTCGGCAGCCTTGGCCCGCTCCCGCTGAGCCGGCGAGTTCCGTTCCGGGGCGAACTCCGGCCGTGGCACCGTCCCCGCGGGAGCATCCGGCGGCAGGCCGTCCGGAACCTCCAGAATGTGCTTCTCCCACCAGCGGGCCTGATCGGCAGCGGTCTTCGGGAACTCCGAGAGCCTGGCCGTCGCAGGCACCCGCCGGCCTTTCCCCACCCCTGTCACCGGCTATCTCCGTCTGCCAGGCGCACGAGGGTGGACGGCCCCCTCAACTCGATCGCCAGTCCGTCGACGGCCATCTCCTGGAGCCGGAGGAGAGGGAACAACGCGGGGAGCGTCTCAAGCCGGTCACCCGCCGCATCGGCGCCGGAGGTGCACGATGCTCCGGTCCGCGAGCGTGCCAGAACCGGGGCGGCCGCGCTGGGCGTCGCGCTTGGCCCTCAGCCCGTCCAGGCCTGGAGGCATGGTCGGCTCGTCGATGTCGATGTCGACTTCGTCCAGGTCCCGGTCGGCTCGCTCGACGGCCTCTGTACTGTCGACCACCTCGACTTCCGCGAAGGTCTCAAGGATCTCTCGGGGCGATCGCGCGTGGACCCACCACCACGCACCGCCCATGCCGTAGTCGTGCAGGACGAGAAAGCGCGACTTCGACGCGGGGGGAGTGCTTGCCATACCGGCTGAGGGCAGTAGGCCTGTTGCGGCCGCCGACCACCACCTGAATCGGCGGCGCGGAACCAGCGGGACACATGGGAGTGCGATTGACCTTCGAGATGGGCTATCGCAGTGGCCCTTGCTCGTCGACGAACACGGTGGGTGTGGAGAGGAAGACATCGGCGTTCCTCGGGCCGTAGGCGATGTTGAACGTGTCCAGCCAGTACGACCAGTCCCGTATCCCTGCCGCACTGCTGAAGCGGTAGTTGAGCTGCCAGCGCACCCACTGGCCGGGGGCGAGTCGCACTGCCGGAGGCCGTCGCGGCCGGGGCGGCAGGCCGAACAAGGGATCCACTCGGGGGAAGACACGCAGCCGTCCGTCGGCTTCACGGAGCTGGACGTCGACTTTTCCGGGATCTTCCTGGGTGTCGTAGGGCTCGAAGTCATCTCGCTCGTGCATGCGAATGACGTGTGCGTAAGCGGCCGTGGCATCCGGAAACGCGAAGCCGATCGGGGCCGCGTTCCTGCGCGAGGCAGCCTGCCCTCCCCGAGATTGCTTTGTCATTGCTTTGTCCAGGACGTCCGTATCCACTGGACGGTGATCTCCATGACCTGCCCCCGCCGACTCGTCGAGCAACTCACTCTATGTCTGTGCTCAGGATCCACCGGTCTCTGGTCAGCAGTCGCCACGCGACGGGCCCGCTGCTTACGCAGGGTTTCTGATCTGGGAGTTCCCCAGCGGGGTTTCGATGTTCAGGTCTTCGTTGAGCTTGGCGATCAGAGCGGGGGCCAGCGCCGGCGCGTAGCGGGAAGCCCATTGTTCGGCGAGGGCGAGGAAACCGTTGAGCTTGTCGTGCACGGTTTGCAGAAGGTCCGGCAGTTCGGCCAAGGGAAGCTCGATGGGGGTTCTTGCTGGTGGGTCCGTATCAGGCCACGCCTTGACGAGTATTCGGTGGCGTTCGACGTGCGCGGTGGTGCCGTGACCGAGCCAGACCTCTTCGCCGTGCATGAGGCCGAGCCAGTCGCGCCAGCTTTCCAGGCCGAAGCAGCACCCCGGAGCGATCATGACTCCGGTCGCGGTGTCTTGCAGGAGGATGCCGCCCGGAGCGATGACGAGATCGACGTTCAGCAGGTTCTGGATGCGCCGGATGCCCGCATCGGTGTCCGGGGAGTGCCCGTCGGAGTCGTCGTGGTTGTAGCAGGTCAGGACCGCCATCGCTGTTCCGACCTCCGGCTGTGACATCTGGTCGGAGAGGGCCAGATGCCGGTCGGAGTTCGGGGCAGCGACAGGCCACAGAGTGAAGTCCGCGGCATCGTAGGTTTCGACGATGGCATCCATGATCAGCACGGTGCCATTGTCGCTGTTTGCCGATTCGGGTTCCTCTTCATTTCTCGGTGGGTGGAGCGTGCGCTCGGGTCGGGAGCCGCGGGAGCCGCGGGAGCCGCGGGAGCCGCGGGAGCCGCGGGAGCCGCGGGAGCCGCGGCTTCCTCGCGCTGACGTTGACGGAAGGCCTTCTGCCGGCAGCTCGCTGACCACCAGCGCCGTGTTTCTCCGCCGGTCGCGATGGTCACGGTGATCCACCGGTCTGTTTCGGCTCGGCGATCGCGTACCCGGATCCGGGACACGTCGTAGGGATCGTGGTGGATCTCCCACAGCCCCTTCTTCTCCACCACCCCCGAGTGCCGGCGGCGCAAAGGACCCGACTCACCGTCGTCATAGGTGCGGTACTTGATCCGGATGCCGTAGCTGTCGATCGCCTGCCGGCGCTCGGGCAACAGCTCGATGTAGTCATCGCCATTCAGCGGGGACGGGGACGTAACCGCAAGACTGCAGCAACATCGCGTACTTTTCGTTCGGCGCGAACGACCGCTTGGGAGCATCCGGGTCGCGCAACCCGTCATGCGGTCTGGTCTGCCAGACAGCGATGACCCATTCGTCGAGAAGGTTCCGGAGCTCGGGCAGCGACCACCTCGGGCAGCGACCACAACGGACCGTCCTCCAGGCTCCGTCCCCGACGGTCCGGGGGCGAGCCGGGTGTAACCCGCGACGAACTGCGCGAAGAGGGTGGCCACCGAACCCGGTGTGTTCTCGATCCGCGTCACCTCGAACGTCTCAGCGTCCTTCGGCTCGATCCGGTCGTCCGGGCGGACTTCGATGACCACCGCCGAGCCGTCCGAGCGGCGTACGAAGTAGTCCTGGGAGTGCCGACGCTCCCTTTTGCCGTCGTGCCAGTGCAGCCGGAACGGCTGCGAGGCGATCCCCACCACCCCGGGATCTGCATCCATGAGCACAAGCCTGTCCCGCTCCAGCCAGGACTCGAAACCGATGTGCTGCCTGGTCGTCGCCGCCCAGTACCAACCCGAGAAGGGACGCTCACCCCGCGACCAGCGAAACGGCCGCACCGGAGCCGCCTCCTCGAACCGGGCCGTCACACAGTCCAGCAGCGGGCGCCGCAGCCGTTTGCGCACAGCGTCCACGTACGACAGCTCAACGTACGTCTCCGCAAGATTCACCCCAACCGGTACAGCCACCCAGTACCCCCAATGTGATCACCCGAACGACTGGGTTCGCTGAGACGGAACGCGAAACGACTGGGTTCGCTGAGTGGACGACTCGATTGGATGAGATCGGTCAGGGCCGCCCGCACATGACCCGGCGGGCCTCATGTACTAGAGTTATCTCGACATCGAGATATCTGCCGAGGCGCACCGCGGCCGCACACCGCCGCCGGTCTGACGGTAAGGGTTACCTAACTAAGCCTTACCTTAGCGGATCGTTGGAGACGCGTGGCGGCAGGATGCGGTGGAACGCGCACAGAAATGAAGGAGACCGTCGTGTCGGCGAACAGCTTCGACGCCCGCAGCACGCTGCAGGTGGGCGACGAGTCGTACGAGATCTTCCGCCTGGACAAGGTGGAGGGCTCGGCCCGACTCCCCTACAGCCTCAAGGTCCTGCTGGAGAACCTGCTTCGCACCGAGGACGGCGCGAACATCACCGCCGACCACATCCGTGCCCTCGGCGGCTGGGACTCGCAGGCACAGCCCTCGCAGGAGATCCAGTTCACGCCGGCCCGCGTGATCATGCAGGACTTCACCGGCGTGCCCTGCGTCGTCGACCTCGCCACCATGCGCGAGGCCGTCAAGGAGCTCGGCGGCGACGCGGCGAAGATCAACCCGCTGGCCCCGGCCGAGCTGGTCATCGACCACTCCGTCATCGCCGACAAGTTCGGCACCAACGACGCCTTCGCCCAGAACGTCGAGCTGGAGTACGGCCGCAACCGCGAGCGCTACCAGTTCCTGCGCTGGGGCCAGACCGCGTTCGACGAGTTCAAGGTCGTCCCGCCGGGCACCGGCATCGTCCACCAGGTGAACATCGAGCACCTGGCCCGCACCGTCATGGTCCGCAACGGCCAGGCCTACCCCGACACCCTGGTCGGCACCGACTCGCACACCACCATGGTCAACGGCCTCGGCGTCCTCGGCTGGGGCGTCGGCGGCATCGAGGCCGAGGCCGCGATGCTCGGCCAGCCGGTCTCCATGCTGATCCCGCGCGTCGTCGGCTTCAAGCTGACCGGCGAGCTGCCCACCGGCACCACCGCCACCGACCTGGTGCTGACCATCACCGAGATGCTCCGCAAGCACGGCGTGGTCGGCAAGTTCGTCGAGTTCTACGGCGAGGGCGTCGGCGCCACCTCCCTGGCCAACCGCGCCACCATCGGCAACATGTCGCCGGAGTTCGGCTCCACCGCCGCGATCTTCCCGATCGACGACGAGACCCTCAAGTACCTGAAGCTGACCGGCCGCAGCGAGCAGCAGCTCGCGCTCGTCGAGGCCTACGCCAAGCAGCAGGGCCTCTGGCTGGACCCGAAGGCCGAGCCGGACTACTCCGAGAAGCTCGAGCTGGACCTGTCCACCGTTGTGCCGTCCATCGCCGGCCCGAAGCGCCCGCAGGACCGCATCGTCCTGGCGAACGCCGCCGAGCAGTTCAAGCAGGACGTGCGCAACTACGTGGACAGCGTGGACGAGGCGGGCAAGGAGTCCTTCCCGGCCTCCGACGCCCCCGCCGCCACCGACGGCGTGCCGAGCAACCCGTGCCCCGTCACCGCCCCCGACGGCACCGTCTACGAGCTGGACCACGGCGCGGTGACGGTCGCGGCCATCACCTCCTGCACCAACACCTCCAACCCCTACGTCATGGTCGCCGCCGCGCTGGTGGCCAAGAAGGCGGTGGAGAAGGGCCTGACCCGCAAGCCGTGGGTCAAGACCACGCTCGCCCCGGGCTCCAAGGTCGTCACCGACTACTTCGACAAGGCGGGCCTGACCCCGTACCTCGACAAGGTCGGCTTCAACCTGGTCGGTTACGGCTGCACCACCTGCATCGGCAACTCCGGCCCGCTGCCGGAGGAGGTCTCCAAGGCGGTCAACGACCACGACCTCGCGGTGACCTCGGTCCTCTCCGGCAACCGGAACTTCGAGGGCCGCATCAACCCCGACGTCAAGATGAACTACCTCGCCTCGCCGCCGCTGGTCGTCGCCTACGCGATCGCCGGCTCGATGAAGGTGGACATCACCAAGGACGCCCTCGGCGCCGACCAGGACGGCAACCCCGTCTACCTGAAGGACATCTGGCCCTCCGAGGCCGAGGTCAACGACGTCGTGGCGAACGCCATCGGCGAGGACATGTTCAACAAGTCCTACGCCGACGTCTTCGCCGGCGACGCCCAGTGGCAGGCGCTGCCGATCCCCACCGGCGACACCTTCGAGTGGGACGCCGAGTCCACCTACGTCCGCAAGCCCCCGTACTTCGAGGGCATGGGCATGGAGCCCGCCCCGGTCGAGGACATCTCCGGCGCCCGCGTGCTGGCCAAGCTGGGCGACTCGGTCACCACCGACCACATCTCCCCGGCCGGTGCCATCAAGGCCGACACCCCGGCCGGCAAGTACCTCACGGAGCACGGCATCGAGCGCCGCGACTTCAACAGCTACGGCTCGCGCCGCGGCAACCACGAGGTCATGATCCGCGGCACGTTCGCCAACATTCGCCTGCGCAACCAGATCGCGCCGGGCACCGAGGGCGGCTACACCCGCGACTTCACGCAGGACGGCGGTCCGGTGTCGTTCATCTACGACGCCTCGCGCAACTACATCGAGCAGGGCGTGCCGCTGGTCGTCCTGGCCGGCAAGGAGTACGGCTCCGGTTCGTCCCGCGACTGGGCGGCCAAGGGCACCGCGCTCCTCGGCGTCAAGGCCGTCGTCGCCGAGTCGTACGAGCGCATCCACCGCTCGAACCTCATCGGCATGGGCGTGCTGCCGCTGCAGTTCCCGGAGGGCCAGACCGCGCTCTCCCTCGGCCTGACCGGCGAGGAGACCTTCTCCGTCACCGGCGTCACCGAGCTCAACGAGGGCACCACCCCGCGCACGGTGAAGGTCACCACCGACACCGGTGTCGAGTTCGACGCGGTCGTCCGCATCGACACCCCCGGTGAGGCCGACTACTACCGCAACGGCGGCATCCTGCAGTACGTGCTGCGCAGCCTGATCCGCAAGTAAGGCGCGAGCAAGGGCTCACACCACGGCCGAGAGGGCCGCGACCCCGGCGACGGGATCGCGGCCCTCTCGGCCGTCCGGGGCTCCTGGACGCAGTTGTGCGCAAGCGGCACCTTTACAAGTGCCCACATCCGGCGCTACGGTCCCCGACAGGCGAGGTGGGAGCGCTCCCATGTGATCGTCGGACCGGAACCCGCGCGACCGCCGGCCGCTCCCGCCTCGCCCACCCCAGGTGCACGTCCGCCCTTGCCACCCCCAGTCGTACGCCCCGTACGACGCAGCGGAAGGAATGGACCTGACTGTCATGATCATGGCAAAGCTGAAAGCGGCAGGAGAAGCAAAGGCGAGAGCGGAAGCGGGAGCCGCAGCGCCCTTACGCCCCCCGCGCCGCCCGCCCCTCTCCGCCCGCACCCGCGCCCTCTTCCTCGTCCTTGCCGCACTCCTCGTCACCGTCCCGGCGCTCGCCCTGGTCGTCACGGCCGGCGGTCCCGCCGAGGCGCACGGCACCCCCATGAAGCCCGCGAGCCGCACCTTCCTGTGCTGGCAGGACGCGCTGACCGACACCGGTGAGATCAAGCCCGTCAACCCGGCCTGCAAGGCGGCCCAGCAGGTCAGCGGTACCACGCCGTTCTACAACTGGTTCTCCGTGCTCCGCTCGGACGGCGCCGGCCGCACCCGAGGATTCGTCCCCGACGGCGAACTGTGCAGCGGCGGCAACCCCAACTTCACCGGCTTCAATGCCGCCCGCGACGACTGGCCGGTCACCCACCTCACCTCCGGTGCGACCGTCGACTTCTCGTACAACGCCTGGGCCGCGCACCCGGGTTGGTTCTACGTCTACGTCACCAAGGACGGCTACGACCCGACGCAGCCGCTCACCTGGGACGACATGGAGGACGAGCCGTTCCTCTCGGTCGACCACCCGCCGCTGCACGGCACCCCCGGCACGGTGGAGGCCAACTACTCCTGGACCGGCAAGCTCCCCGAGAACAAGTCCGGGCGCCACGTCATCTACATGGTCTGGCAGCGCTCGGACAGTGCGGAGACCTTCTACTCCTGCTCCGACGTGGTCTTCGACGGCGGCAACGGCGAGGTGACGGGCATCCACGACCCGGGGAACACCCCGACCGACCCGGTGCCGGGCACCTGCACCGCCACCCGCGAAACCACGGGCAGTTGGAGCGGCGGTTACCAGTCCCAGGTGACGGTCACCAACTCCGGTGACGTGCCGATGCTGGGCTGGATGGTCGACTGGACCCTGCCGGACGGGCAGAAGGTCGACAGTCTCTGGAGCGGCAACGCCACGTACTCGGGTCAGGACGTCATGGTCCACAACGCGGACTGGAACGGCGCGCTGGATCCGGGCGAGAGCGCCACGTTCGGCTACGTCGTCACGGGCGCCGACGGGGACGGCACAGCCGCCTTGCCCTGCCAGGTCGGCTGACGGAGGGCGTGCGCCACGAAGGGACGCGGGGAACGGCGCGAGCAACCCGGAACGGACCCGCACCCGCCGACGCGACAGGCCCCCGGCTCATCGAGCCCTTTTCATGGGCCCGGCTCGTCGGGCCCCGCCCGTAGGGCGCAAACAGGGTCCGGTGGGGAGGAAACCCCACCGGACCCGTCCGTCGGCCGGCCCCAAAGGGGGAGGGGGCCGCCCGACGGCTACAACTGTGGCTTGGTACGAACCGCTGGCAACGCGACAACGTTGTCTAACACTTCACCACCGACTCTACCCTCCGAACAGACAACGATGTCAACCCAGTTGCACCCCCGGAATCGAGCCACGGCCGGCCCACAGCAACTCCACCGACCCCGCCCAGGCCCCCACCTCCCGCACGCACCCTTCCGCACCCCCGCCCAACCGGGTTACTGTCCCCCCGGCTTGTGCGACCTGTGGTGCGCGACCCGTCCGACGAAGGAGGGGCCGCGTCATGCGTTTCCGCCCGGCATCCCTGCTGCTGGCCGCCGTCCTGGCGACCGGCGGCGCCACCCCGGCGCTCGCCGCGAGCGCCACCGCACCACCGACACCGGACCTGGTCCGGGACCCGACCACGTACGTCGACCCGCTGATCGGCAGCAAGAACGGCGGCGACACCTACCCCGGTGCCGTCACGCCCTTCGGCATGTTCTCCTTCAGCCCCGAGACCACCCGCGGAAACGCCACCGCCACCACAGCCCCCGGCGGCTACCAGTACGACGCCACCCGCATCCGCGGCTTCAGCCTGACGCACATGTCCGGCACCGGCTGCGCCGGCGGCAGCGGGGACATCCCGTTCTTCCCGTACGCGGGCGAGGTGACCTCCTCCCCGGCGAGCGACACCAAGGACGCGGTCTACGCCTCGGACTTCAGCCACGGCGACGAGACGGCCGAGCCCGGCCACTACAAGGTCGGCCTCAAGTCCGGCGTCACCGCCGACCTGACCGCCACCGCGCGCACCGGCTCGGCCCGCTTCACCTACCCGGCCGACAAGCCGGCCTCGCTGCTGATCCGCAGCGCCAACTCCGAGGTGGGCTCCACCGATTCCACGGTGCGGATCGACCCGCAGACCCGTACGGTCTCCGGTTCGGTCACCTCCGGCAACTTCTGCGGCTACCTCGACCCCGAGGGCCAACGCGCCTACTACACCCTGTACTTCACCGCCCACTTCGACCGTGACTTCTCCGCCACCGGCACCTGGCAGGACGCCGAGCTCAAGCCCGGCTCGACGACCGCGAGCGGCGGCACCGGCGACTTCAAGGAGAGCGGCGGACGCCCCGTCGCCGGCAAGGGCGCCGGCGGCTACGTCCAGTTCGCGGCGGGCGACAAGCCGGTGAACGTCAAGGTCGGCATCTCCTACGTCAGCCAGAAGGGCGCCGAGGCCAACCTCCGCGCCGAGAACTCCGCGCACCGCTCCTTCGACTCCGTGGCCAAGGCCGCCCACGACGCCTGGCGCGACCGGCTGGACGGCATCCGGGTCGGCGGCGGCACCGACGCCGAGCGCACCACCTTCTACACCGCGCTCTACCACGCCATGTTCCACCCGAACATCATCAGCGACGCCGACCGCAGATACCGCGGCAGCGACGACAAGGTGCACCGGGTGACCCGCGGCCACCAGGCGCAGTACGGCACCTTCTCCGGCTGGGACGTCTACCGCGACCAGGTGCAGCTGCTGACACTGCTGGACCCCCGCGCCGGCTCCGACGTGGCGCAGTCGCTGTACGAACTCGCCCGGCAGAACGGGGGAGTCTGGGACCGCTGGCTGCACGGAGCCTCCGGCACCCACGTGATGAACGGCGATCCCTCGCCGTCCGCCCTGGCCGGCATCCGTGCCTTCGGCGGCACCGACTTCGATCTGCGCGGCGCGCTGAAGTCCCTGGTGAAGGCGGCCACCGTACCGACCGCGCAGGACCTGTCCTCCGCGGGCAAGCCGGTCCTCTCGGCGGGCCAGCGTCCCTCGCTCGACAAGTACCTGAAGCTGCACTACATGCCGTCGGTCTCCAACGCCTGGGGCGGCGCTGCCGAGACGCTGGAGATGTCGACCGCCGACTTCTCCCTCTCCCAGCTCGCCTCGGCGGTGCACGACAAGAAGACCGCGAAGACCTTCGCGAGCCGCTCGCAGTGGTGGCAGAACAACTTCAACCTCGCCGCCGACCAGACCGGCGGCTACATCGCCAACCGCAAGGCCGACGGCAGCTGGGTCACCGGGTTCACCCCGGGCACCGGCAACGGCTTCGTGGAGGGCACGGCCGCCCAGTACACCTGGATGGTCCAGCACAACCCGGCCGGGCTGTTCGCCGCGATGGGCGGCAAGGACAAGGCGCTCGCCCGCCTCGACTCCTTCTTCCACGACGCCGACGGCGGCTGGGCGTTCACCGGCAGCGGCGGCGACAAGTCCGAGATGGACAACGAGCCGTCCATCAACGTGCCCTACCTGTACGACTACGCGGGCGCGCCCTACAAGACGCAGGAGACCGTGCGCGCGGCGATGACGAAGCTGTGGACGACGCAGCCGGGCGGCATCCCCGGCAACGACGACCTCGGCGCGATGTCGTCCTGGTACGTCTTCTCGGCGCTCGGCATGTACCCGCAGGTGCCCTCCCGCGCCGAACTCGTCCTCGCCTCCCCGCTGTTCCCGCGCGTGGTGATCGACCGCCCGCACGGCAAGGACATCGAGATCCGCGCGAAGGGCGCCGCCGCGGACGCCCCGTACATCCAGTCCCTCAAGGTCGACGGCAGGTCCACCGACCGCACCTGGCTCCCGGAGTCCTTCGTCCGCGACGGCGGCCGGCTGGACTACACGCTCTCCTCGACGCCCGACAAGACGTGGGGCACCGACGCGGCCGACGCCCCGCCGTCCTTCCGGGACGGTGAGCAGCCGTACCAGATCGGTGTGGGCCCGACCACGGCGACACTCGCCCCGGGCGAGAGCACCACGCTCGACATCCGCGCGCTGGCCCTGAGCGGCGGCGCGGGTCCGGAGGTCCGCTTCCAGGTGGACACCCCGGCGGGCGTGACGGCGAGCCCGGCCTCGGGCACGGTGAAGGACGGCGCCCAGAAGATCACCCTCACCGCGGCGAAGGACGCGGAGCAGGGCTTCTCGGACGTGAAGGTGAGCGTCACCTCCGGTGACACCTCCTACGCCCAGCCGATCGCCCTGACCGTCGCGGCCCCCGGCTCTCTGCTGGCCGCGTACAACAACACCGGTGTCTCCGACGACGCCGGTGACCACGACGAGGCGGACTACGACGGCGGCGGCTGGAGCTACTCGCTGCAGGCGCTGAAGACGGCCGGGCTGACCCCCGGCGCGCAGGGCACGGTGTCCGGGCTGACCTACACCTGGCCCGACTCCCCGTCGGGCCGCCCCGACAACGCGGCCGCCGCCGGCCAGAGGGTCGAGCTGGCAGACCCGGCCGGCAAGCTGTCCTTCCTCGGCAGCGCGGTCAACGGCAACCAGCAGACGAAGGCGACGGTCACGTTCACGGACGGCACGACCGCGCAGACCGACCTGTCCTTCACGGACTGGACGGTCGGCGGGGGCGGCGGCACGGTCCAGTACGACAACGTGGTCGTCGCCAAGACCGCGTACCGCAACGTCGCCGGCGCCGACAAGGACCCGGTCGCCACCTACGTCTTCGCCACGAAGCCGTACGAGGCCCCGGCCGGCAAGCAGATCGCGAGCGTGACGCTCCCGAACAACGGTGACCTGCACGTCTTCACGGTCGCCGTGGGCTGACCCCCCGAGGATGCCGCTGCCGGGCCCGGGCGCCTCTCCGCCCGGGCCCGGCAGCGTGCCGCCCTTCCAGGGCGGCACGCTGCCGCGGTCGTTGTCGGGCGGAAGATGTCGTGCTTCTCCGTCCAGGCCGGTATGCCGGGTGCTAAAGACCGAGCCGGGCGCTGAAGACGCCGAGGAAGGGGTTGGCCAGGAAGTCGTCCCAGAATCCCTGGTCACGGCGGCGTACGGCGTCCTCGGGGACGGTCAGGGGCAGCCAGGTGAACTCCGTGAACCCCGCGTCGCGCGCTGCCCCGGCGTACACCTCGGCTCGGGCGAACTGGGCCTCGAACTGGATGACCGGGGTGGTGTGGGCGGTGGCCCGGACCCGGGTGCCGAACGCGGATTCACCGATCGGCGCGAAGGACCATCCGTACCGCTGGGTCGGCGGTCCGCCGAAGTCGAAGGCCGGGTTCTGCGTGGCGCCGACGAAGCGCTGCCCCGGCGCCAGGTTCCTGGCCACGGAGGTCAGCATCGCGGTCATCGCCGTCGGATCGGCGGCGTAGTTGAGGAGCCAGACGCCGGTCACCAGGTCGAAGCGGCCGAGAAGGGGCAGATCCGTGGCGTCCTGAACCCGGTACTCGATGCCGAGCGGCTCCTCGCGCTCCTGCTCGCGGGCCGCCTCGACCATCGCGGCGGACACGTCGACGCCGAGGCAACCGCCGGCGCCGAGGCGGCGCAGCTCGCGCGTGTAGTAGCCGGTCCCGCAGGCGAGGTCGAGGACGCGCAGGCCGGTCACATCTCCGCAGGCGGCCAGCACGGCGGCGCGTTCCACCTCGGCCGAGGGAAGAGACTTGACGTCCTGGTAGTGGCCGCCGATCGAGTCGTAGGGGGACGAACGCTCCGTGCCCCGGCCAGGCGCAGCGGGACTGCTCATCGTGGTTCTCCCGTCTGAAGCGACAGTGCGCTGCTCCTGCGTGGTGCTGCTGGTCGAATCGGTTCCTCGCCCATCGTCGGCGATTGCCGCGAGAGCCGGCCATCGCGTCGGAGAACAGCGCCACGAAGCGCGCCTGCCTTGGTGGGGGGGGGGCTTCCTTCCGCATCATCGAGCGTGCGGGTACCGATTCCCGTCCGGTACCCGATCCGTTCCCGGCCCGCTCCGGCGGTGGCGTCCCGCCAAGTGGTCCACGGCGGCGGGGTCCAGGACTTCGCAGCCTGCTGTGGCGCGCGGTCGGGTCATGTCCCCGGGCACGCATCCCCCCGCACAGCAGAGCGGGCCCGGAGATCCAACTCCCCGGGCCCGCCCCTCGCGTGCTACGGCCGTGCCGGCGTCGTCACCCCAGGAGCTCCACCTCCGACAGGGTCGCCTCGCCGTTCAGGACCAGGCGGTAGTGGGCGTACGAGTGGGCGTGCGGGACGGAGAACGCGCGGGTCTGGCGGTCCCAGCGGAAGCTCTCGCCGGACCGCTCGTCCAGCGTCTTCCAGTGCGTGCCGTCGCTGGAGGCCTGCAGCGTCCAGCCCGTCGGGGCCTTGGTGCGGTCGGCCGGCGACGTCAGTGTGTACTGGACCGCCTTGGCGCTGTCGCCCGACAGCGGCAGGTCCACCGTCGTCGCGCTCGCCTCCGTCGCGGAGGTGTTGTCGAACAGCGCGCCCTCGCTCTTGAGGACGTCCGCGCGGGGCGTGGCCACCTTGTCGTCCTTCGTCACCGACACCGGCGCGTCGTGCTTGCCGGTGCCCCAGGACGACGGCTTCGCGCCCATGTCGAAGTCGAGCACGCCGCCGCGGGAGAGCAGCGAGTGCGGCAGGGAGGTCTTCGACCACTTCTTGCCGTTGACCCGCAGCCCCTGCACGTAGATGTTCCTCGTGCTGTTCTTCGGCGCCTTGACGACCAGGTCGTGGCCGTTCTCCAGGTGCACGGTGGCCTTCTTGAACAGCGGGGAGCCGATCGCGTACTCGCCGCTGCCCATCACCAGCGGGTAGAAGCCGAGCGCCGAGAACAGGTACCAGGCCGACTGCTCGCCGTTGTCCTCGTCGCCGTGGTAGCCCTGCCCTATGTCGCTGCCGTTGTAGAGGCGGGAGAGCACCTCGCGCACGTTCTTCTGCGTCTTGTACGGCTGCCCGGCCGCGTCGTACATGTAGGTGATGTGGTGCGCGACCTGGTTGGAGTGGCCGTACATGCCCATCCGTACGTCACGCGCCTCGATCATCTCGTGGATGACGCCGCCGTAGGAGCCCTTCAGGTCCACGGAAGCCGTCTCCGGGGTCGAGAAGAACGTGTCCAGCTTGCCGGCGAGCTTGTCCTTGCCGCCGTACAGGTTGGCCAGGCCGTGGCTGTCCTGCGGCACGGTGAAGGCGTAGCCCCAGCCGTTGGTCTCCGTGTAGTCGTAGCCCCACACGCGGGGGTCGTACTTGTCGGAGGGCACCCGCCAGTTGCCCTTCTCGTCCTTGCCCTGGAAGAACCCGGCCTTGGAGTCGAAGAGGTTGACGTAGTCGCGGGCGCGGTTGAGGAAGTACTCGGACTCCTCCTTGTAGTGCTTCTGGTGCGTCTTCTTGTACAGCGCCGCGCCCATCTGGGCGATGCCGTAGTCGTTGACGTAACCCTCCATCGCCCAGGACAGGCCCTCGCCCGTGCTGGTGCTGGTGTAGCCGAGGAAGGGCGAGGTCGTCATGCCCTTGCGGCCTACGCCGGAGGAGGGCGGGACGACGGTGGCGTTCTTCAGCGCCGCGTCGTACGCCGACTCGGCGTCCATCTTCACGCCCTTGACGTACGCGTCGGCGAACGCCACGTCCGAGGACGTGCCGGTCATCAGGTCCGCGTAGCCGGGAGAGGACCAGCGGGAGGTCCAGCCGCCGTCCTTGTACTGCTGGACGAAGCCGTCGACCATCTCACCGGCCTGGGAGGGCGTCAGGAACGAGTACGCCGGCCAGGTGGTGCGGTAGGTGTCCCAGAACCCGTTGTTGACGTACACCTTGCCGTCGACGATCTTGGCGCCGGTGTGCGTCGGGGTGTTCTCGCCGGTCGCCTTGGAGAACGGGGAGGCGTACTGGTACTTGCCGTCCACCTTCTCGAAGCCCGAGTTGGGGTACAGGTACAGCCGGTAGAGCGAGGAGTACAGCGTGGTCAGCTGGTCGGAGGTGGCACCCTCGACCTCGACCTTGCCGAGGATCTTGTCCCACGCCTGCTGGGCGCCGCGCTTGACCGAGTCGAAGGACCTGCTGTCCGGCAGCTCCCGCGACAGGTTGTCCTTGGCCTGGTCCACGCTGATCAGCGAGGTCGCCAGGCGCAGGGTGACGGCGTGGTCGTGGCCCGCGTCGAAGCGCAGGTAGCCCGTGACGCCGGAGGACGAGCCGTCCTTGACCGCCGAGTCGAACCTGCCGTAGAGGAACAGCCGGGTGGCGCCCGCCGAACCGCCGGACTTCACGTCCGAGTAGCCGGTGATGACGCCGTTCTCCTTGTCCAGGGTGAGGCCGCCCTCGTCCCGGATGTTGTCGAAGACGACGCTCGCGTCGTCACCGGGGTAGGTGAAGCGCATGGCCGCCGCGTGGTCGGTCGGCGCCATCTCCGCCTTGATGCCGTTCTCGAAGGTCACGCCGTAGTAGTACGGGCGGGCGGTCTCCTTCTCGTGGCGGAAGGGGAGCTGCCGGGCCGTCTTGCCGGTGTCCGGCGTGCCGGAGGCGGCCGACGGCATCACCTGGAAGGTCTGCCGGTCACCCATCCACGGGCTGGGCTCGTGGCTGGCGCTGAACGCCTGGATGGTCGGCAGGTTGTCGTCGTTGTTGCCGCGGGAGTAGTCGTAGAGCCAGTTCTCCACGCTCGCGTTGGTCACCGGCGTCCAGAAGTTGAAGCCGTGCGGGACCGCCGCGGCCGGGAACGTGTTGCCGCGCGAGAAGCTGCCGGTGGAGTTGGTGCCGCGGGTGGTCAGCGCGTAGTCCGACAGGTGCGCCTTGGGCCGCTCGGGCGCCGCGACCTTCAGCGACACGTCGTCCACCCAGCCGCGGAACTTCGCCGGACCCTTGGGGGAGTCGTAGGCCACCAGTATCCGGTCCACGGTCTTCCCGGCGGCCACCGAGCCGATCGAGGAGAGCACGTCGTTCCACTGGTTGACGTAGAGGACCTTGGCGTCGCCCTGCCCGCGCGGGGTCAGCGGGAAGCCGTGCTCGTCCACCGCCCCCAGTTGGCTGAGGTAGGTGCCGTCGGTGAAGGCGAGGTCGACGGAGACGTTGGTGGCGTCGTAGTCGAGGTCACCGGAGGCCATCGCGGGGAAGATCCGGTACGACAACTGCGTGTTCCGCTCGACGCGCACATTGACGTCGAACACCTTGTTGTACGAATATGCCCGGCCGTCCGCCTTGTGCCGGCCGGCGTAGCGCAGCGCCCGCTTGCCGGTGAAGCCCGCGCCGGACTTTGCGGTCGGTGATCCGGTGGGGCCCTGGTCCACGAGGCTCAGCATGTCCTCGGGCGTGGTGGCGACGTGCCCGTCGGAGAACTGCACGTCGGCGAGTTGGAGGATGTCCGCGCCGTGGTTCTTGGTGATGTCCAGCCGGAAGTGCTGGTACTCGGCCGGCTCGGCCAGGTCGTAGGTGTTGGTCGTCTGCCGGTCGGCGAAGGACTGACCCGTGCGCGTGTCGATCGTCTTCCAGTCCTTGCCGTCCGTGGAACCCTTCAGGGTCCAGTCGGCCGGGTCGCGTTCGACGACGTCGTTGGCGGAGGTGAGGGCGTAGGTGGTCAGCTTGACCGGGGCGTCCAGGTCGAACTCGACCCAGCCGGTGTTCTCGAAGGTGAGCCACTTGGTGGTCGGCTCGCTGTCGACGAGGTTCTCCTTGACCTCGCCGCCCTGCGTGTTCTCGGCGCTGGCCCGCACGCTGGAGACGTGGTCGGTGACGCTGCCGGGAATGCCGGTGCTGTATCCGCCGTCGACGCCCGAGGAGCGCTTGGCGCCGCCGGCCGTCGTGTCGACGGTGTTGACCCATGTGGGGGCCGGATCCCCCGACTCGAAGGAGGAACTGAACTCCCGGTCGGCCTTCGCCGCTTGTGCGGGCCGGGCGACGGCGGCGCCCTGGGAGGCCACCACCAGAGCGAAGGCGGTCGCTGCCACGACCGCCGAGGGACCCCATCTGTGCCGAGCTCTGTACCGCATGCGCGAAAACCCTTCCTGCTGCGCGGATCGGAAAGAAGTAACGGACAACGTTGTCAACTTCGCGCGCAAGACCAGTAGGGATTCAAGTGACCGCCGGTGTCAAGGGTGTTGCCTGCGGCATACGGGTCCCTTGCCGACCGGAGCCCGCCGGAACTCCTCCGCCGGGAAAGGCCGCGGGGTTGTCGATCTTCACATGGGTGCCGCGCGGGAAGCGCATATTTCCGGCGTCATGCCGCCCGCGCACGCCCCGCGGATCCGCTCATATTTCCGCGAGGTCTCAACTCGGAAAAGGCCTCCGCCAACCTTGTGTTCGATCTTGCTCCGCCGCGGGGAAGTGGACTATACCTGTCGGCGTCCGGCTGGCCGTCACCTCGTGGTACGCGCCGACGGACGCGCACGACCCGGGGGGAAACGGGGGGCGGCGGATCTCCACCACGCACGAGTGAGTGCCGTATCGTCCCTTCCGGTTCCCTCGTGCACGACCCCAGCTTCACATCACCGCGGTGCCGGGGAAGATCCGGTTCACCGCCTGAGTCCTGTGAGAAGGCGAGGACTTGAGCATGGGATCCACTTCCGCCGAGCACAGTTCCCCCAAGACCGGCACCGACGGGCACACCGCCCCCTCGGGCGTCGGCCGCCGCGACCTGATCCGGCGCTCCGCGGCGCTCGGCCTCGTCTCCGTCCCCGCCATGGGCTTCCTCTCCGCGTGTGCCAGCGGCAGCGGGGGCGGCGAGGAGAAGGCCAAGGCGGGCAAGAAGACCGGCAAGAACCCGCTCGGCGTCAACGACACCGCCCAGATGGAGTTCGTCCTCTTCGACGGCGGCTTCGGCAAGGAGTACGCCGAGGACGCCGTCAAGATCTACGAGAAGGACTTCCCCAAGGCGAAGGTCAAGTTCTCCGCCACCCAGAAGATCCAGTCCACCCTGCAGCCCCGCTTCAACGGCGGCACCCCGCCGGACCTCATCGACAACTCCGGCGCCGAGCAGATGGACATGGGCGTCCTCGTCGGCAAGAACCAGCTCGCCGACCTCACCCCGCTGCTCGACGCCCCGTCCTTCGACGACCCGAACAAGAAGGTCCGCGACACGCTGCGCCCCGGCATCGTCGAGATGGGCCAGTTCGACGGCAAGCCGGTGTGGATCTTCTACTACGCCTACACCGTCTACGGCGTCTGGTACTCCCAGAAGGCCCTGGACTCGCTCGACGCGACGTACCCGGAGACCTGGGACGACATGCTCGCCGTCTGCGCGAAGGCGAAGAAGAAGGGCATGGCCGGCTGGACGTACGCCGGCAAGTACCCCTACTACATCCCCTTCTCGCTCTACCCGATGATCGGCAAGGTCGGCGGCCGCGAGGTCCTGGACGCCATCGACAACCTGGAGCCGGGCGCCTGGAAGCACCCGGCCGTCAAGGCCTGCTTCGAGGCGTACTACGAGCTCCAGCAGAAGGGCTACATCCTCAAGGGCACGCCCGGCCTGGACCACATCCAGTCGCAGACCGCCTGGGCCAAGGGCGAGGCGCTGTTCATCCCGAACGGCTCCTGGGTGGAGAACGAGTCCGCCAACGTCATCCCCAAGGACTTCGACCTCGCGGTCTCCGCGCCCACCGGCATCGACTCCTCCGACAAGATGCCCTTCGGCACCATCTGGGCCTCCGGCGGCGAGCCCTTCATCGTCCCGGCCAAGGCGAAGAACGGCGCGGGCGGCATGGAGCAGCTCCGCATCATGCTCAGCGAGGCCTCGTCGAAGAACTTCACCTCCAAGGTCAAGTCGCTCACCGCGTTCAACGGCGGCACCGACGGCATCTCGCTGACCCCGGGCCTGAAGTCCGGTGTCGCGGCGCTGGAGAAGGCCGGCGACAACGTGGTGAACCCGCGGCTGCAGGACTGGTACGTGAAGCTGCAGAAGGAGCAGATCGGCGTCTCCGGTCTCGGCGAGATGATGGCGGGCCGGGCCACCCCGGCGGAGACCATCAAGAAGATCCAGGGCTACGCCGACGCCGCCGCCAAGGACGACTCGATCAAGCACTACAAGCACCAGTAAGCGGCAGGCTCAGCACACCGGTGCCGCCGCCGGTGACGCCCCGAGGCGGGTGTCACCGGCGGCGGCACCCGCCCTTAGACCGAGGTCGGTGGCAATGCAGCACGGCAAGTACCGGTTCATCGTGGGGTTCCTCGCGCTGCCCCTGGGGCTGTACGCCCTCTTCGTGATCTGGCCGTTCATCCAGTCGATCTACTACTCGTTCACGGACTGGACCGGCCTGAGTCCCGAGTTCAAGACGGTCGGTCTCGACAACTACACGAAGATGCTGCACGACGACGTCTTCTGGAAGTCGTTGCAGCACAGCCTGCTCTTCGCGGTGCTGCTGCCGCTGGTGACGATCAGTCTGGCGCTGTTCCTCGCCTTCATGATCAACGTGGGCGGCCGGCGGCGCCGGGGAGGTCCGGCGATCACCGGGGTGCGGGGCTCCTCGTTCTACAAGATCGTGTACTTCTTCCCGCAGGTGCTGTCCATCGCCATCGTCGCGTTGCTGTTCGCCTTCGCGTACAACCCGGACAGCGGAGCGATCAACTCGGTGCTGCGGGGCGTCGGACTCGACAGTTGGCAGCCACTGTGGCTGGGCGATCCGAACTACGCGCTGTGGTGCGTGATGGCGGTACTCGTGTGGTCCACCGTCGGCTTCTTCGTGGTCCTCTTCTCCGCCGGAATGGCCTCCATCCCGGCGGATCTCTACGAGGCGGCGCTGCTGGACGGGGCCGGCCGGGCCAGTACCTTCTTCAAGATCACCCTGCCGCTGCTGTGGGACACCGTGCAGTCCGGCTGGGTCTACATGGGCATTCTCGCGCTCGGCGCCGAATCGTTCGCGGTCGTACAGATCATGACGACCGGACCGGGCGGGCCCGACTATTCGACCACCGTGCTGGTCCTGTACGTCTACCAGAAGGCCTTCCGTGACGGTCAGGCCGCCTACGCAACCACGATCGGCGTCGCCCTGCTCGTCGTCACGCTGCTGTTCGCGGCGGTCGTGATGCGGCTGGGCCGGCGCGAGCGGCTGGAGTTCTGAAGATCATGAAGACGACCGAGACCCCCGCCCCCGTACCGGCCGAGCCCGGTGTCACCGTCTCCAAGGGCGACCGCCCGGCCGCCGAGCCGCCGAAGGAGCGCAAGGAGGGCGGCATCCTCAACGCCTTCTCGCACGGCATGCTCGTGCTGTGGGCGGTCATGGTGGTGATGCCGCTGCTCTGGGCGGTGATGACGTCCTTCAAGGACGACAAGTCCATCTTCTCCTCGCCCTGGGCGCTGCCGGACAAGCTGCACTTCGACAACTGGTCGAGGGCGTGGACCGATGCCCACATGGGCGACTACTTCTTCAACACCGTCCTGGTGGTGGGCGGCTCTCTCATCGGCACGCTGGTGCTCGGGTCGATGGCGGCGTACGTGCTGGCGCGGTTCGACTTCCCGGGCAACCGGTTCATCTACTACCTGTTCATCGGCGGCATGAGTTTCCCGATCATGCTCGCGCTGGTGCCGTTGTTCTACGTGGTGAACAACATGGGCCTGTTGAACACGATCCACGGGCTGATCCTGGTCTACATCGCCTACTCGCTGCCCTTCACCGTCTTCTTCCTGACCGCGTTCTTCCGCACCCTGCCCAGCTCGGTGGCGGAGGCGGCCTTCGTGGACGGTGCCTCGCACACCCGTACGTTCTTCCAGATCATGCTGCCGATGGCCAAGCCCGGCCTGGTCAGCGTAGGGATCTTCAACTTCCTGGGCCAGTGGAACCAGTACATGCTGCCCACCGTGCTCAACACCGATCCCGACAAGCGGGTCCTCACCCAGGGGCTGGTCCAGCTCGCCGCGAGCCAGGGCTACAAGGGTGACTGGTCCGGACTCTTCGCCGGACTGGTGATGGCCATGCTGCCGGTACTCGCGGCGTACATCGTCTTCCAGCGCCAGGTGGTCCAGGGGCTGACGGCGGGCGCCCTGAAGTAGCCGGACCCCTCCGCGAGCAGGGGGAACACCGGCCGGCCCGTCGCCGCCGCCCCGCTCGCGACCTCCCGCGGTCCGCCGCCACGCGCCGCCTCCGGCTCCCGGAGGCGGCCCTGCGGCATGTCCCGGCGCGGTGGCCGGTTGAGCGTCGAAACGGTTCAACCTCTTGACGGGAGGCGACCCGAACGGCTCAGCTTAGGGTTCACTAGTTGGACACGGACGGGGCCTCGCCGAAGCGGTCCCGCGCGCAGGAGGTCGTCGTGGAGACTCCAGGGTCGCAGTCGTCGCTGCACCGAGCCAACCTGGAGCGGGTCGTACGTGCCGTACGCCTGGCCGGGTCGCTCACGCAGGCGGAGATCGCGAGGACCACTGGTCTGTCCGCGGCGACGGTCTCGAACATCGTGCGGGAACTGAAGAGCGGCGGGACGGTGGAGGTCACCCCGACCTCGGCGGGCGGTCGCCGGGCCCGCAGCGTCTCGCTGAGCGGGGACGCCGGCATCGTCATCGGCGTCGACTTCGGCCACACCCACCTGCGCGTCGCGATCGGCAACCTGGCCCACCAGGTGCTCGCCGAGGAGGCCGAACCGCTGGACGTGGACGCCTCCGCCGCCCAGGGCTTCGACCGGGCCGAGCAGGTCGTCAGCCGGCTGATCGAGGCGACCGGCGTGGACCGCTCCAAGATCGCCGGCGTCGGGCTCGGCGTGCCCGGTCCGATCGACGTGGAGGCGGGCACCCTGGGCTCCACCGCCATCCTGCCGGGCTGGACCGGCGCCCGGCCCGCCGAGGAGCTGCGCGAGCGCCTCGGCGTGCCCGTGCACGTGGACAACGACGCCAACCTCGGCGCCCTGGGCGAGCTGGTCTGGGGCAGCGGGCGGGGCGTGAAGGACCTGGCGTACATCAAGGTGGCCAGCGGCGTCGGAGCCGGGCTCGTGATCCAGGGGAAGATCTACCGGGGACCGGGCGGCACGGCGGGCGAGATAGGGCACATCACCCTCGACGAGTCGGGTCCGGTCTGCCGCTGCGGCAACCGGGGCTGCCTGGAGACCTTCGCCTCGGCGCGCTACGTGCTGCCGCTGCTGAGGTCCAGTCACGGCACCGATCTCACGCTGGACGGCGTCGTCCGGCTGGCGAGGGACGGCGACCCGGGCTGCCGGCGTGTCATCGCCGATGTGGGCCGACACGTGGGCAGCGGAGTGGCCAATCTCTGTAATCTGCTGAATCCCAGCCGGGTGGTTCTCGGCGGCGATCTCGCCGAGGCCGGGGAGCTCGTCCTGGGGCCCATAAGGGAGTCCGTGGGCCGGTACGCGATCCCCAGCGCCGCCCGGCATCTGTCGGTGCTTCCGGGGGCCCTCGGGGGCCGTGCGGAGGTGCTCGGAGCACTCGCTCTCGCGCTCAGCGAGATGGGTGATTCGACCCTTCTGGACGGGTCTGCTCCCGTGTCCACTCCTGCCTTCACTTAGAGAACGGATGGCACCGTTGCCATCTCGTTAAGGATTTACTTCTTGACGCCGCACGTGTGGCCGAGTTGACTTCCAGCCACCTCGGCCGCAACGTCGCGGCCTCGTCAGGGAGGTTTCTGAAGTGAACACGCGTATGCGTCGCGCCGCCGTTGCGGTTGCCGCCGGTGCCATGGCCGTCTCTCTCGCCGCCTGTGGCAGCGCCAAGGAGTCCAAGGACTCCGACTCCGACTCCTCGTCCGCCGCGAAGAAGAAGGGCGACGACATCACGGTCGGCCTGCTTCTGCCGGAGAACAAGACCGCCCGGTACGAGAAGTTCGACAAGCCCCTGATCGAGAAGAAGATCAAGGACCTGACGAACAACAAGGCCAAGGTCCTCTACAACAACGCGCGCGGCGACGCCAACCTGCAGTCGCAGCAGGTCGACACGATGGTCACCAACAAGGTGGACGTCCTCATCGTCGACGCCGTCGACTCCAAGGCGATCAAGAACTCGGTCCAGAAGGCAGTCGACAGCGGCATCAAGGTCGTCGCGTACGACCGCCTGGCCGAGGGCCCGATCAGCGGCTACACCTCGTTCGACAACGAGCAGGTGGGCAAGGCCCAGGGCGACGCCCTGCTGAAGGCGCTGGGCGACAAGGCCAAGAAGTCCTCCAAGATCGTCATGATCAACGGTTCGGTCACCGACCCGAACGCCGCGCAGTTCAAGAAGGGCGCCCACTCCTCCCTGGACGGCAAGGTGACCGTCGCCAAGGAGTACGACACCAAGGAGTGGTCGCCGGACAACGCCAACTCCGAGATGGAGGCGGCGATCTCCGCCGTCGGCGCCAAGAACATCGCGGGCGTCTACTCCGCCAACGACGGCATGGCCGGCGGCGCCATCACCGCCCTGAAGGCCGCGGGCATCAAGGTCCCGGTCACCGGCCAGGACGCCGAGCTCGCCGGCGTGCAGCGCATCCTCGCCGGCGACCAGTACATGAGCGTCTACAAGTCCTACCCGCAGGAGGCGACCGTCGTCGCCGAGTTCGCGGTCGCCGTGGCCAAGGGCGAGAGCACGGACTCCATCGCCAAGACCAAGGTCGACAGCGCCAGCGCCAAGGGCATCCCCGCGGCCATCATCCCCGTCGTCTCGCTGACCACGGCGAACATCAAGGACACCGTCATCAAGGACGGCTACTACACGCTCGACGAGATCTGCACGGCCAAGTACAAGGCCGCCTGCAACAAGGCCGGTCTCAAGTAGCACCGGCCGGCCGACGACCCCAGGCGACCGCGTCCCGCGGACGCCTGGCCCGAAGGCCCTCGCGCCCGTCCCCCGCACACGGACCCCTCGCGGATCCGCTTTACGGGGACGGACGCGCCTCGTACTCCGTCCGGTGTCCCGTGATCAACAGCCCCGCAAGCTCGTGCGGGGCGCCGGACGGATCACTTCCCCCCAACTTTCTGTACAACCTCTCCGCCGGGTCAGGCGGCGAAGGAGATGGTTCACGTGTCCGCTACGCCCGTGCTGGCGTTGCGCGGGGTCTCCAAGCGGTTCGGTGCCGTCCAGGCGCTCACCGACGTAGAGCTTGAGGTCCACGCCGGTGAGGTGGTCGCCCTGGTGGGCGACAACGGAGCCGGAAAGTCCACGCTGGTCAAGACGATCGCCGGCGTGCACCCCATCGATGACGGCGTCATCGAGTGGAACGGCAGTGCCGTGTCGATCGGCAGGCCGCACGACGCCCAGGCACTGGGCATCGCCACCGTCTACCAGGACCTGGCGCTGTGCGACAACATCGACGTCGTCGGCAACCTCTACCTCGGTCGCGAGGTCAAGAGGTTCGGCATCCTCGACGAGGTCGAGATGGAGCGGCGCTCCCGCGAGCTGCTGGACACGCTGTCCATCCGCATCCCCAGCGTCCGCATCCCGATCGCCTCCCTCTCCGGCGGTCAGCGCCAGGTCGTGGCGATCGCCCGTTCGATGCTCGGCGAGCCCAATCTGGTCATCCTCGACGAGCCCACCGCCGCCCTCGGCGTCGAGCAGACCGCACAGGTCCTCGACCTGGTCGAGCGGCTCCGCGAGCGCGGCCTCGCCGTCATCCTCATCAGCCACAACATGGCCGACGTCAAGGCGGTGGCCGACAAGGTGGCCGTCCTGCGGCTCGGCCGCAACAACGGCGTCTTCGAGGTCAAGTCGACCTCGCAGGAGGAGATCATCTCCGCCATCACCGGCGCCACCGACAACGCCGTCACCCGTCGTGCGGCCCGCTCGAACGGGGAGGTCACCAAGTGAGCATCGACAAGCCGTCCGCGACGGTGTCGAAGGACACCGCCGAACCGGTCGAGAACCCCGAGGCGGCGCGCGGCGCCGATGTCGCCGTCGACCCCCGGCTGCTCATCCGCGAACGCGGCCTGGCCGGCTACGTCGGCGAGTTCAAGCGCAAGATCAAGGCCGGCGAGCTGGGGTCCATCCCCGTCGTCCTCGGTCTGATCATCATCTGCATCGTCTTCCAGAGCCTGAACTCCAACTTCCTGTCCGCGCAGAACCTGAGTGACATCTCCGTCACCATGGTCGGCACGGGCATGATCTCCGTCGGCATCGTCTTCGTGCTGCTGCTCGGCGAGATCGACCTGTCGGTCGGCTCGGTCAGCGGCGCCGCCAGCGCCATCGCGGCCGTCCTGGCGGTCAACCAGGGCTGGCCGGAGTGGGCCGCGGTGCTCTTCGCCGTCGCCGCCGGCGCGGCCATCGGCGCGCTGCACGGCTTCTTCTTCGCGGTGCTCGGCGCCCCCGCCTTCGCCGTCACCCTGGCCGGCCTGCTGTTCTGGCTCGGCTTCATGCTGAAGGTGCTCGGCGAGAACGGCCACCATCAACCTCGACAGCGACGGCCTCATCGGCAAGCTGACCACGTACTTCTTCGCGGACGTGGCCGCCGCGTACGGCTTGGCGGTCGTCGTCGTCGCGCTGTTCTTCCTCAGCTCCTTCCTGGGCAACCGCCGCCGCGAGGCCGCGGGCGTCCCGTCCCGGCCGCTCAGCGACACCCTGCTGCGCACGGCCCTGCTCGCCGTGGTCTCGTTCGCCGCGGCCGCGATGTACAACCAGTACAAGGGCCTGCCGCTGGCCACCGTGATCTTCCTGGCCTTCCTGGTCGGCAGCGACTTCCTGCTGCGCCGCACCGCCTACGGCCGCAAGATCTTCGCGCTCGGCGGCAGCGTCGAGGCCTCCCGCCGAGCGGGCATCAACGTCACCACCGTGCGGATCACGGTCTTCGCGATCGCCGGCGGGTTCTCCGCCATCGGCGGCCTCTTCCTGGCCTCCAAGATCGCCTCGGCCAACCAGAGCGCCGGCACCGGTGACCTGCTGATGAACGCGATCGCCGCGGCGGTCATCGGTGGCACGTCCCTCTTCGGCGGCCGCGGCCGCACGTGGAACGCGCTGCTCGGTGTCCTGGTGATCGTCTCGATCCAGTACGGCCTGCAGCTCGAGTCCATCGCCGAACCGGTGAAGTACATGATCACGGCGGCGGTCCTGCTGACCACCGTGGTGATCGACTCCATCACCCGCAAGACGCAGAAGACCGCGGGCCGCGCGTAACGCGTGACGCCGTGATCCTGTGCCCGGCACCCCCAGGGGGCGCCGGGCACAGGCATGTCCGGGGGACGGCAGGGGTACCGCGTCGGGGGTGGGCTCCGGGCGGCGCGGCCGAACATTAGACTCGTCGGGCCGAACGAAGCCCGGAACTGCCGGCTCTTACTGCAAGGAGGCACGGGTGCCGCTGCTGACCCGCATCAGGGGACCGCGTGATCTGGACCGGCTCACCCTGGAGGAGCTGGACGAGCTGGCGGAGGAGATCCGCACCTTCCTCGTCGATGCCGTCTCCAAGACCGGCGGCCACCTGGGCCCGAACCTCGGTGTCGTCGAGCTCACCCTGGCCCTGCACCGCGTCTTCCAGTCGCCCAAGGACAAGGTCCTCTTCGACACCGGCCACCAGTCCTACGTGCACAAGCTGCTCACCGGCCGCCAGGACTTCTCGAGGCTGAAGCAGAAGGGCGGCCTGTCCGGCTACCCCTCCCAGGCCGAGTCCGAGCACGACGTCATCGAGAACAGTCACGCCTCCACCGTGCTGGGCTGGGCCGACGGCATCGCCAAGGCCAACCAGCTCAAGAAGCGCGACAGCCACGTCGTCGCGGTCATCGGTGACGGCGCCCTGACCGGCGGCATGGCCTGGGAGGCGCTCAACAACATCGCCGACGCCAAGGACCGTCCCCTGGTCATCGTCGTCAACGACAACGAGCGCTCGTACGCCCCCACCATCGGCGGCCTCGCCAACCACCTGGCCACCCTGCGCACCACCGACGGCTACGAGCGCTTCCTGGCCCGCACCCGCGAGGTCCTGGAGCGCACCCCGGTCGTCGGCCGGCCGCTCTACGAGACCCTGCACGGCGCCAAGAAGGGCCTGAAGGACTTCATCACCCCGCAGGGCATGTTCGAGGACCTGGGCCTGAAGTACGTCGGCCCGATCGACGGCCACGACATCGAGGCCCTGGAGTCCGCGCTGACCCGCGCCAAGCGCTTCGGCGGCCCCGTCATCGTGCACTGCCTCACCGAGAAGGGCCGCGGCTACCAGCCCGCCCTGGCGGACGAGGCCGACCGCTTCCACGGCATCGGCCCCATCCACCCCGACACCGGCCTGCCCGTCAAGGCCGCCGGCGCCGACTGGACCTCCGTCTTCGGCGACGAGATGGTCCGGCTCGGCACCGAGCGCGACGACATCGTGGCCATCACGGCCGCCATGCTCCAGCCCGTCGGCCTGAAGAAGTTCGCGGACGCCTTCCCCGACCGCATCTACGACGTCGGCATCGCCGAGCAGCACGGCGCCGTCTCCGCCGCCGGCCTCGCCCACGCGGGCACGCACCCCGTCTTCGCCGTCTACGCCACCTTCCTCAACCGTGCCTTCGACCAGGTCCTGATGGACGTCGCCCTGCACAAGTGCGGCGTGACCTTCGTCCTGGACCGGGCCGGCGTCACCGGCACCGACGGCGCCTCCCACAACGGCATGTGGGACATGTCCATCCTCCAGGTCGTGCCCGGCCTCCGGCTCGCCGCGCCGCGCGACGCCGACCAGGTCCGCGCCCAGCTCCGCGAGGCCGTCGCCGTCGAGGACGCGCCCACCGTGGTCCGCTTCTCCAAGGGTGCCGTCGGCCCCGCCGTGCCCGCCGTGGGCCGCGTCGGCGGCATGGACGTGCTGCGCGAGCCCGGCACCGACCGCCCGGACGTGCTGCTGGTCTCCGTCGGCGCCCTCGCCCCGATGTGCCTGGAGATCGCCGGGCTGCTCGACAAGCAGGGCATCACCACCACCGTCGTCGACCCCCGCTGGGTCAAGCCGGTCGACGAGGCCATGGCCCCGCTCGCCGAGCGCCACCGGGTCGTCGTCACCGTCGAGGACAACTCGCGCGTCGGCGGCGTCGGCTCCACGATCGCCCAGGCCCTGCGCGACGCGGGCGTCGACGTCCCGCTGCGCGACTTCGGCATCCCCCCGCGCTTCCTCGACCACGCCTCGCGCGCCGAGGTCATGGCGGAGATCGGGCTGACGGCACCCGCCATCGCCCGCCAGGTCACCGGACTGGTCTCCAAGCTCGACGGCCGCTTCGAACGGCCGACCGCCGAGGCCGAGCCGGTGGAGGAACCGGCACGCGACTGACCTGTCGACCCCGCACCGAGGAGCGAGCCGGTCCGACCACCTTTACGGTGGTGGGACCGGCTCCTTCGCGTGAATCCGGCCACACCGGGGCACACGCATGTACGCCCCGCCCCGATCACTCATGCCGGGCGGACCGGGGACGACGAGTGTGGGAGGTACGCCAGTGAGCAACACCCTCTTCCGGACGAAGAACATCGAGCAGTCGATCAAGGACACCGAGGAACCCGAACACGCGCTCAAGAAATCCCTCTCCGCGCTCGACCTGACCGTCTTCGGCGTCGGCGTCATCATCGGCACCGGCATCTTCGTCCTGACCGGCACGGCCGCGAAGAACACCGCGGGCCCCGCCGTCTCCCTGGCCTTCGTCGTGGCCGGCATCGTCTGCGCGCTGGCCGCCCTCTGCTACGCCGAGTTCGCCTCCACGGTCCCGGTGGCCGGCTCCGCCTACACCTTCTCCTACGCCTCCCTCGGCGAGTTCCCCGCCTGGATCATCGGCTGGGACCTCGTCCTGGAACTCGCGCTGGGCACGGCGGTGGTCGCCGTCGGCTGGTCGGGCTACATCCACTCCCTGCTGGACAACGCCGGCTGGTACCTGCCCGAGGCGCTCAGCGGACGGGACGGCGCCTCCGGGTTCGGCTTCGACATCCTCGCCGCGCTGCTCGTGCTCGTCCTCACCGCCATCCTCGTCGTGGGCATGAAGCTCTCCGCACGGGTCACCACGGTCGTCGTCGCCATCAAGGTCGCCGTCGTCCTCGTCGTCATCGTCGCCGGCGCCTTCTTCATCCACAGCGGCAACTACGACCCGTTCATCCCCAAGGCGCAGCCGGTGGAGGCGGGCGGCAACCTCAAGGCGCCACTCATCCAGCTCATCTTCGGCTGGGCACCCTCGAACTTCGGCGTCATGGGCATCTTCACCGCCGCGTCCGTCGTGTTCTTCGCGTTCATCGGCTTCGACGTCGTCGCCACCACCGCCGAGGAGACCCGCCACCCGCAGCGCGACGTGCCGCGCGGCATCATCGGCTCCCTGATCATCTGCACCACGCTGTACGTCGCCGTGTCGATCGTCGTCACCGGCATGCAGAAGTACTCCAAGCTGTCCGTGGACGCCCCGCTCGCCGACGCCTTCAAGGCCACCGGGCACCCCTGGTTCGCCGGCCTGATCAGTTTCGGCGCGGCGGTCGGCCTGACCACGGTGTGCATGATCCTGCTGCTCGGCCAGGCCCGGGTGTTCTTCGCGATGAGCCGCGACGGCCTGCTGCCGCGCTTCTTCTCGCACACCCACCCGCGCTTCCGCACCCCCTACCGCCCCACCATCCTGCTCGGCGTGGTCATCGCGATCGTCGCGGGCTTCACCAGCCTGAGCGAACTGGCCGAGCTGGTGAACATCGGCACGCTCTTCGCCTTCATCGTGGTCGCGATCAGCGTCGTCATCCTGCGCCGCACCCGCCCCGACCTGGAGCGCTCCTTCCGCACCCCGCTGGTGCCCGTCGTCCCGATCCTCTCCGTCCTGGCCTCCCTCTGGCTGATGCTCAACCTCCCCGCGGAGACCTGGCTGCGCTTCGGCATCTGGATGGTCATCGGCTTCGCGGTGTACTTCCTGTACGGCCGCGGCCACAGCCGCCTGGCCCGCCGCGAGGAGCAGAGCGTGTCCTAGGGCCGATCCGGTGGGCCGATCCTAGGAATGACCGTCGGTGGGGCCACCGCGCACCGCTCGCGGCCCCACCACCTCCGCACCCAGTTCCCCCACCCTCCGGCGCAGCTCCCGGTCGGCGGTCACCACCAGGCACCGCCGCCCGGCGGCCGCCCGTACGACGTCCACGATCGCGTCGTCCCCGCTGCCGGCCGCCGCCTCCACCCGCACCCCGGGGACCGGCTCCACGCCCCGCGCGGCCCCCTCCACCACCATCACGACCTCCACCGGGGGCGCCCATCCGGCGACCCCGGTCTCCGCGCCGGCCGCCAGCGCGTCCCGCAACCGTTCCGCCGCCCCGCGCCGGTCCCGCCACCACCCGTCGGGCACGGAACCGACGACATTCGCGGCGTCGACGACAATCAGGGGCACACTCCGCTCGGCCATGGGAGAAGCGTCGCACGCGGCCCCGGCCGGCCCCGCCCCTCCCGTCGGCTTCGGCTGCCCCACGTCATAAAGTGAGCGGGTGAACGGCGACTGGCTACTCCGCGGCCGCGACGGTCGGCTCAGCGTCTACCGACTCTCCGACGACCATGTCCTGTGCCGGGCGGAAAGCGTTCCCTCGGGCCCCTGGGACGCCCCCCGGCGGATCGGTGGCGACCAGAAACTGCATCCCGTCCTCGCCGTGGGGCAGGGCGTCGACCAGTACGCGCACCTCGTCTCGTGGCGTCCCACGATCAACGGCGAGTCCGGTCTGGTGCACTCCACCCACTTCCGGCCCGCGCTGGCCGCCCTGGACTGGAACCCGATCGGGCACCCCAACAAGAAGGGCAAGGTCACCGGGCCACCGGCCGTCGCCGTCGACGCCCAGGGGCGCGCGCACGTCTTCGTGCGCAACAACGGCGGCGGACTGAGCATGGTCGCGCAGAAGGAGAAGGGCGGCTGGGACCCCTGGCGCGACCTCAAGGGCCGGGACCTGCACGACGACCTGGCCGCCGTGTCCACCCGGGCCGGGCTGGTGGAGGTGTACGGCACCGTGCCGGACGGCATCGTGTGCTGGCGCCAGCCGGAGCCGGGGGCGCGGCCGGTGGCGGACGACTCGCTGCGGGTGCCGGTCCGGCCGGGCACGCTGCGCGCGGTCGTCACCTCCGACGCGCACGTCACGGTGTTCTTCACCGACGCGTCGGGCGACCTGTGCGCGTGGCGCTCCGGCGCGGAGCCGGCCGTCCTGCTGCCGGCCGCGGGGCCGGGGCCGGTGGCGGCGGTGGGCTGCGAACTGGACGGCGTCCCCTGCACGTTGCTCGCCCAGCGGGCGGCGAGCGGGCGGGTCGCCTTCGCCGCGTATCCGGCGGAGCGGGAGTCGGCGGGGGCGTGGTGGACGGAGTCGGGAGAGCCGGTGCCTGAGGATGCGGAGGTCGCGCTCGCGCGGGACGGGGGCGGGCGGGTCGTCGCGGTGACGTCGAGCCCGACGACGGGGGAGTTGCGGGTGACGCGGCGCAAGGCGGAGGCGGGGTTGGCGTTGGAGGCGTGGCGGGTGGTGTAGGAGGGGGGGTGCTTGCGGGTCTTTCGCCCCGGCCGCCCTTGCCCCTCCCCTCCCTCCAAGGCTTCGCCCTTGGACCCCGGCACGGGGCTTCGCCCCGTTTCGCGCGGTTCCCCGCGCCCCTGATCAGGGATGCGGGGGTGTGAGCTTCGACGCTCCGGCGTGGGGGGCTGGGCATGGGAGTTACCCGTAAGTAGCATAGAGTCTGAGCGCACGCTCAGCGTGTCGCGGCAGTGCCACCCCGTCCCCTGGAGGAGAGCCATCGTGCCTCGTACCGTCAGGGACGTCGTCTTCGTCGACGGCGTCCGCACCCCGTTCGGCAAGGCGGGCCCGAAGGGCATCTACCACGAGACCCGCGCCGACGACCTCGTCGTGAAGGCGATCCGGGAGCTGCTGCGCCGCAACCCCGGCCTCGACCCGAAGAAGGTCGACGAGGTCGCCGTCGCCGCCACCACCCAGATCGGCGACCAGGGCCTGACCATCGGCCGCACCGCCGGCATCCTCGCGGGCCTGCCCACCTCCGTCCCCGGCTACTCCATCGACCGCATGTGCGCGGGCGCCCTGACCGCCGTCACCACGGTGGCCGGCTCGGTCGCGTTCGGCGCGTACGACGTCGCCATCGCCGGCGGCGTCGAGCACATGGGCCGTCACCCGATGGGCGAGGGCGTCGACCCCAACCCGCGGTTCGTGAGCGAGAAGCTGGTCGACGAGTCCGCCCTGTTCATGGGCATGACCGCGGAGAACCTGCACGACCGCTACCCGGGCATCACCAAGCTGCGCGCCGACGAGTACGCCGTGCGCTCCCAGGAGAAGGCCGCCAAGGCGTACGCCAACGGCCAGATCCAGGCCGACCTGGTGCCGATCTCCGTACGCCGTACGAGCCCCGAGGGCGGCGAGACCGGCTGGGGTCTGGTCACGGCCGACGAGCCGATGCGCCCCGGCACCACGCTGGAGAACCTGGCGAACCTCAAGACCCCGTTCCGCGTGCACGGCCGGGTCACCGCCGGCAACGCGGCCGGCCTGAACGACGGCGCCACCGCCTCCGTCATCGCGAGCGAGGAGTTCGCCCGCGAGAACGGCCTCCCGGTCAAGATGCGCCTGGTCTCCTACGCCTTCGCCGGCGTCGAGCCCGAGGTCATGGGCTACGGCCCGATCCCGGCCACCGAGAAGGCCCTGGCCAAGGCGGGCCTGTCGATCTCCGACATCGGCCTGTTCGAGATCAACGAGGCCTTCGCCGTCCAGGTCCTCGCCTTTCTGGAGCACTACGGCATCGCCGACGACGACGCCCGCGTCAACCAGTACGGCGGCGCCATCGCCTTCGGTCACCCGCTGGCCTCCTCCGGCGTCCGGCTGATGACCCAGCTGGCCCGCCAGTTCGAGGAGCAGCCGCACGTCCGCTACGGCCTGACCACCATGTGCGTCGGCTTCGGCATGGGCGCGACGGTCGTCTGGGAGAACCCGCACTTCGAGAACGCCGGAGGCGACAAGTGAGCACCACCGCCGACCTGTTGAAGCGCGCCGCCGAGCTCTTCCCGGACGAGGTCGTCACGCGGGCGCACGTACGCCACTTCGACCTGCCGCTGGGCGCCGGGCGGTTCGCGCTCATCACGCTCGACAACGGGCACGACCACACCAAGCCGACCACCCTCGGCCCGCAGTCGCTCGCCAACTTCGACGCCGCGATCGACCAGGTCGAGAAGGAGGCCGCGGACGGCGACATCGTCGGCGTCGGCGTCACCGGCAAGCCGTTCATCTTCGCCGTCGGCGCCGACCTCAAGGGCGTCGAGCTGCTGGGCACCCACGAGGACGCGCTCGCCATCGGCAAGGGCGGCCACGACGTCTTCAAGCGGCTGTCGCAGCTCGCCGTGCCGACCTTCGCGTACTACAACGGCGCGGCCATGGGCGGCGGCGTGGAGATCGGTCTGCACTGCTCGTACCGCACGGTCTCCGCGGCCCTCCCGGCGTTCTCGCTCCCCGAGGTCTTCCTCGGCCTGGTCCCCGGCTGGGGCGGCTGCACGCTTCTGCCGAACCTGATCGGCGCCGACAAGGCCGTCTCGGTGATCATCGAGAACAGCCTCAACCAGAACAGGCAGCTCAAGGGCGCGCAGGTCTACGAACTCGGCATCGCCGACGCGCTGTTCGAGGGCGCGGACTTCCTGGAGCAGTCGCTGATCTGGACGGCGGCCGTCCTCAAGGGCGAGATCGCCGTCGACCGCCCGGTCCTCGACCGCGGCGAGGGCTGGGACCAGGCCGTCGCCAAGGGCAGGTTCATCGCCGACTCCAAGGTGCACGGCGCCGCCCCGGCCGCCTACCGCGCCCTCGACATCATCGCCGCCGCCAAGAACGGCGACCTCCAGCAGGGCTACGACGCCGAGGACCGGGCGCTCGCCGACCTCATCATGAGCGGCGAACTGCGCTCCGGCATCTACGCCTTCAACCTCGTCCAGAAGCGCGGCAAGCGCCCGGCGGGCGCGCCCGACAAGTCGCTGGCCCGTCCGGTGACCAAGGTGGGCGTGGTCGGCGCCGGCCTGATGGCCAGCCAGCTCGCGCTGCTGTTCCTGCGCCGCCTGGAAGTGCCGGTCGTGCTGACCGACATCGACCAGGAGCGCGTCGACAAGGGCGTCGGCTATGTCCACGCCGAGATCGACAAGCTGCTCGGCAAGGGCCGCATCAACCAGGACAAGGCCAACCGCCTCAAGGCCCTGGTCACCGGCGTGCTGGACAAGGCGGAGGGCTTCGCGGACGCGGACTTCGTCATCGAGGCCGTCTTCGAGGAGATCGGCGTCAAGCAGCAGGTGTTCGCCGAGGTCGAGGCGGTGGCGCCCGCGCACGCGATCCTGGCGACCAACACCTCCTCCCTCTCCGTCACGGAGATGGCCTCGAAGCTGAAGAACCCCGAGCGGGTCGTCGGCTTCCACTTCTTCAACCCCGTCGCCGTCCTGCCGCTGCTCGAGATCGTCCGCGGCGAGCAGACGGACGACGCGTCGCTGGCGACCGCGTTCGCGGTGGCCAGGAAGCTGAAGAAGACGGCCGTCCTGGTCAAGGACGCCCCGGCGTTCGTCGTCAACCGGATCCTGACCCGCTTCATGGGCGAGATCCAGAACGTCATCGACGAGGGCACACCGGTCGACGTCGCCGAGAAGGCGGTCGAGCCGCTCGGCCTGCCGATGTCCCCGCTGGTCCTGCTGGAGCTGGTCGGCCCCGCCATCGGCCTGCACGTCTCGGAGACCCTGCACCGGGCCTTCCCGGACCGCTTCACCGTCTCGCCGAACCTCAAGGCGGTCGTCGAGGCCGGCAAGCGCGGCTTCTACGTCTACGACAGCGGAAAGCCGGAGCTGGACCCGGAGGTCGCCGCGCTGCTGAAGCAGGGCGACACCGTGCTGACGGAGGAGCAGGTCCGGGCGCGTGTCCTGGACGCCGTGGCCCAGGAGATCGGCCTGATGCTCGACGAGGGTGTCGTCGCCGAGGCCCAGGACATCGACCTCTGCCTGATCACGGGCGCGGGCTGGCCCTTCCACCTGGGCGGCATCACCCCGTACCTGGACCGCGAGGGCGTCTCCGACCGCGTCAACGGCAAGCGGTTCCTCGCCCCGGGCGTGGCCAGCGTCCCGGCGTGACCCCGGGCGGGTCCCGCCCGTCCGCCCCCGCACCCTCCGCCCCCGCACCCTCCGGCGCCTCACGGCTCGGGGGGTGCGGCTCGTGGGGCGCCTGCGGACGTGCCGTGGTTCCTCGCGCAGTTCCCCGTGCCCCTGAAAAGCACCGGGGCGCCCCACTCTTTCCAGGGGCGCGGGGAACTGCGCGACCAGCCCCCACGGAAGGTCAGCCGAGAACGCCCCCCGGGGTCCAAGGGGCTCCGCCCCTTGAAGGGATTAGAAGGGTAGGGGCGGCGGGGGCGAGAAACCCCGCACGGCCCCCGGCCCACCGAGGATCTTGGCGTGATCTGGTCGGTCGGAGGCCGGCCCGGAAGGGGCCGCTCACCCCGCGGAGCGCAACGCCTCCACCAGAACCGGCGCCACCAACTCCACCTGCCACGCCCGCGCCCCGCACTCCGCCAGCGCCCCCGCGACCGACTCGCCGTCGACGCCCTGCGGAGGCTCCCAGCACACCCGCCGCACCGTGTCCGGCGTGATCAGGTTCTCCGGCGGCAGGTTCAGCTCCTCGGCCCGCGCCGACACCGCCGCCCGCGCCGCACTCAGCCGCGCCGCCGCCGCCGGATCCTTGTCGGCCCACGCCCGGGGCGGTGGCGGGCCCGTCACCGGCTGCCCCGGCTGCGGCAGCTCCGCCTCCGGAAGCTCCTTCGCGCGGTCCACCGCGCTCTGCCACTGTTCGAGCTGCCGGCGCCCCATCCGGTGTCCGAAGCCGTTCAGCCCGGCCAGCGCGTGCACGTTCGGCGGCAGGGCGAGCGCCGCCTCGACGATCGCCGCGTCCCCGAGCACCTTGCCCGGCGAGACGTCCCGGCGCTGCGCGATCCGGTCCCGCGTCTGCCACAGCTCCCGCACCACCGCCATCTGCCGGCGCCGGCGCACCTTGTGCATCCCGGACGTACGCCGCCAGGGGTCCTTGCGCGGCTCGGCGGGCGGCGCGGAGGCGATCGCGTCGAACTCCTCCAGGGCCCACTCCAGCTTGCCCTGGCGGTCCAGCTCCTTCTCCAGCGCGTCACGCAGGTCGACCAGCAGTTCGACGTCGAGCGCGGCGTACCGCAGCCAGGGCTCGGGCAGCGGGCGGGTCGACCAGTCGACGGCGGAGTGCCCCTTCTCCAGGACGAAGCCGAGGACGTTCTCCACCATGGCGCCGAGGCCGACCCGGGGGAAGCCGGCCAGCCGGCCCGCCAGTTCCGTGTCGAACAGACGGGTGGGACGCATGCCTATTTCGCGGAGGCAGGGCAGGTCCTGGGTGGCGGCGTGCAGAACCCATTCGGCGTCGGCGATCGCCGCACCGAACGCGGAGAGGTCGGGGCAGGCCACGGGGTCGATCAGCGCGCTCCCGGCGCCCGCACGGCGCAACTGCACCAGATACGCGCGCTGGCCGTAGCGGTAACCGGAGGCGCGCTCGGCGTCGACGGCCACCGGACCGCTGCCCGCGGCGAAGGCGGCGACCACCTCGGCGAGCGAGGCCTCGTCGGCGATCACCGGTGGAATGCCCTCGCGGGGCTCCAGCAAGGGGACCGGTGTCCGGGCCGCAGCGGCTCCCTCGGTGTCCGGAGGGGCGCCCTCCGCGGTGCGCAGGGGGCTGTCTGCTGCGGTCTCTTGGGCGTCGGTCACCTGTCAAGGGTATCCGTGGATGCACCGCACCCGCCGACGGAACGTTCCGTCGGCGGGTGCGGGAGGGGCGTAAACCGGTCAGCGGCGGGTCACGACCGGTCGTTCGGGGCCGCGTGCGGTCGACGGCCCGGACGGCGGCCCGACCGACCCGCTGACCGCCCGCCCGCCCGGCCGGTCAGTGGATGATTCCGGTGCGCAGGGCCACCGCCACCATGCCGGCCCGGTCGCCCGTGCCGAGCTTGCGGGCGATGCGGGCCAGGTGGCTCTTGACGGTGAGCGCCGACAGGCCCATGGAGACGCCGATCGCCTTGTTCGACTGGCCCTCCGCGACCAGGCGCAGCACCTCGACCTCGCGCCCGGAGAGCTCGCGGTAGCCGCCCGGGTGGCTCGGGGCACCCGGGGGCCGGCGGTGCATGCGGGCGGCGGCGCCGAGGGGGGAGACACCGGGGCGGGCGGGGAGCCCGAGGTTGGTGCGCGTACCGGTGACGACGTACCCCTTGACGCCTCCGGCCAGGGCGTTGCGCACGGCACCGATGTCGTCGGCGGCGGACAGGGCGAGACCGTTGGGCCAGCCGGCCGCGCGGGTCTCCGACAGCAGGGTCAGGCCGGAGCCGTCGGGGAGGTGGACGTCGGCGACGCAGATGTCGCGCGGGTTGCCGATTCGGGGACGGGCCTCCGCCACGGACGACGCCTCGATGACGTCACGCACTCCGAGCGCCCACAGATGGCGGGTGACGGTGGAACGGACCCGGGGGTCGGCCACGACCACCATGGCGGTCGGCTTGTTGGGGCGGTAGGCGACCAGGCTTGCGGGCTGCTCGAGGAGAACGGACACCAGGCCTCCTGGGAGGTGGGGGGTGGGGACGAAGACCGGCTTCGGGGTTTAAGCCGGGACGAACCGTGCTTTCAGGGTCACAGTCGTCTTCGGCAGTGACAGGGGGCTCCTTTAGAGAGTGATCACGATTTGATGAGTAACAATCCGTGCAATTCGGACGCGCGATCGATCACCCGAAGATCGAATCGGGTCGCTGGCGAGTCGATAGCTGTCGGAAAGTGGTCGTATCGACAAAGCGTGAGGTGTCATATCGACAAACCGAGCTGTCGGGCGGGGTGACGTGCGCGCGGTGGCGCGGGCGTGAACGCGAGAAGAGCCGCACGCGGCGTGCGGCTCTTCGGAAAGCGGTCGGGAAGCGGTGGGGCAACGGTGAGGTGAGAGGTGGGAGGCGGGGGAGCGGGCGTCAGCGGGGCTGGGGGCCCCTGCGCTGCGGGAGGCTCACCACGGAGGCGTCGGACGGGCCGGTCGGCGGCAGGCCGGCGACCTGGCAGAGCAGATCGCCCCAGGCCGCGAGGTGCGCGGCGGTGTCGGGGACCCCGCCGAGGCCCTCGCGGGGCGTCCAGGAGGCGCGCATCTCGATCTGGGAGGCGGCGGGCCGCTGTTCGAGACCGCCGAAGTAGTGCGAACTGGCGCGGGTGACCGTGCCGCTGGGCTCCCCGAACGACAGGCCGCGCCCCTGGAGCGCACCGGTCAGCCAGGACCAGCACACGTCCGGCAGCAGCGGGTCGGCGGCCATCTCCGGTTCCAGTTCCGCGCGGACGAGGGTCACCAGGCGGAAGGTGCCCTGCCAGGCGTCGTGCCCCGCCGGGTCGTGCAGGAGGACCAGGCGGCCGTCGGCCAGGTCGTCCTCGCCCTCGACGACGGCGGCCTCCAGGGCGTAGGCGTGCGGGGCGAGCCGGCGGGGGGCCGGGGTCGCGGAGATCTCGATCTCCGGCCGCAGCCGGGCGGACCGCAGTGCCTCGACGGCCGCGCGGAAGGGGGGCGGGGCCGTCTGCACCGCTTTACGGTTCTCCTCCGTCGCGTCGTCCATTCCGCCAGCGTCGTCCGACAGTCGTCCCTGAGCCGCAGCCATGCGGGGAAGGTTAAGGGGAAGTGAGGTCTCGTGCGCGGAGGGACACCCGTGCGGCGGTGCACGACCGGTGCTTTTGCGCCCCGTCGGCGCGCCCGCCCGTCACTTCGGGCCGACGCGCCCGCGCCCTCCCGTCGCCCCGCGCGCTCACCTCGTCCTCCGGGGCCGCGCGTCCGCCGCCCGTCGGGGACGCCCGCGGCGTTCCGCCCCGGCCGCGCGTGGGAGACTGGGCGGGTGAGTGTCAAGGAAGAACGCCCCGTGACGGGCGGCCAGCCGTCAGCGATCGACCCCGCCGTCAAGGACTCCGCCTTCCTGAGGGCGTGCCGACGCGAACCCGTGCCGCACACCCCCGTGTGGTTCATGCGCCAGGCCGGCCGCTCCCTACCGGAGTACCACAAGGTGCGCGCGGGCATCCCGATGCTGGAAGCCTGCGCCATGCCCGAGCTGGTCGCGGAGATCACCCTCCAACCGGTCCGCCGGCACCACGTCGACGCGGCGGTCTTCTACAGCGACATCGTCGTCCCGCTGAAGGCGATCGGCGTCGACCTGGACATCAAGCCCGGCGTCGGCCCCGTCGTGGCCCAGCCGATCCGCACCCGCGCGGACCTCGCCCAGCTGCGTGACCTCACCCCCGAGGACGTCACCTACGTCACCGAGGCCATGGGCATCCTCGTCCGCGAGCTCGGCCCGACCCCGCTCATCGGCTTCGCCGGCGCCCCCTTCACCCTCGCCAGCTACCTCGTGGAGGGCGGCCCGTCCCGCAACCACGAGCACACCAAGGCGCTCATGTACGGCGACCCGCAGCTCTGGGCCGACCTGCTGGACCGCCTCGCGGAGATCACCTCCGCCTTCCTGAAGGTCCAGATCGCGGCCGGCGCCTCGGCCGTCCAGCTCTTCGACTCCTGGGTCGGTGCCCTCGCCCCCGCGGACTACCGCCGCTCCGTGCTCCCCGCCTCCGCGAAGGTGCTGGAGTCCGTCGCCGGGCTCGGCGTCCCGCGCATCCACTTCGGCGCCGGCACCGGCGAGCTGCTCGGCCTGCTCGGCGAGGCCGGCGCGGACGTCGTCGGCGTCGACTGGCGCGTCCCGCTCGACGAGGCCGCCCGCCGTGTCGGCCCCGGCACGGCGCTCCAGGGCAACCTGGACCCGGCGATCCTGTTCGCACCGACCGCGGCCGTCGAGGCCAAGGCACAGGAGGTGCTGGACGCGGCCGCCGGTCTGGAGGGCCACGTCTTCAACCTCGGCCACGGCGTGCTCCCGGCCACCGACCCGGACGCGCTGACCCGCCTCGTGGAGTACGTCCACACGCACACCGCGCGCTGACCCGGGGCCCGTCTCACCAGGTGTGCCGCGCCTGCCTGCCGAACAGCAGCCGGCGCGGCTCCGGCGGCGGCGGGGTGCCCGGCCGCAGCGGCCAGGCCAGCGCCATGCCGACGAGGAAGCCGACCACGTGGGCCGCGTACGCCACCGTGCCCGCGTCGGAGACGCCGCCGCCGGAGGAGTACACCGCCTGCAGCACGAACCAGAAGCCCAGCACCATCCACGCGGGCAGCCGCAGCGGCAGGAAGATCAGGAAGGGTACGAGGACCCAGACCCTGGCCCTCGGATACAGCACCAGATAAGCGCCCAGCACCCCGGCGATCGCCCCCGACGCCCCGATCAGCGGGTCGCCCGAGCTCTCGTTGACCAGCGCGTAGCCGTACGCCGCCGCGTAACCGCACACCAGGTAGAACAGCGTGAACCTGACGTGTCCGAGGCGGTCCTCGATGTTGTTGCCGAAGATGTACAGGAACAGCATGTTGCCCAGCAGGTGCAGCCAGCTGCCGTGCAGGAACATCGCCGTGAGCACCGACAGCGGCGGCGACTTGTCGTAGTCCGGCGGCGCCGCCAGACAGCCCGCGCCGTGCGGCCCGGCGGCGACGTCGCCCGTCGGCACCAGGTGCGGCATCTGGTGGTGGATCAGCTCTCTGGGCACCACCGCGTAGTGGTCCAGGAACGCGTGCAGGTGGCACAGCTGCGACAGGTCGCTCTGCCCGGCCACCGAGCCCGACAGGCCGGGCATGAACAGGAACACCAGGAAGTCGGCCGCGATCAGCGTGTACGTCACGTAGGGCGTGCGGCGTGCCGGGTTGACGTCATGGACGGGGATCACCACGGAAAACTACTTCCCGGGACGGGACCGGCGAACCGGCGTACGGGTGCCCGCGTGTACCGGTGTACGCGCGAAGCGGCGCGCCGGCGCACCGCTGTACCGGCGCACCGCCGTACCGGTGAACGCGGCCGTACGCCGGTGCGTATGACTCCTCGACCGTCCAGGGACGATGTGAGGAACGAACGATGAACGACCGTGCCACCCCCGCGATGCACGCCCTGCCCGACGGCGAGGCGGAGATCGCACTCGTGCTGCACCTGCCGTGGGAGGACGTCGCCCGGCTCGGCCAGGAGGCGGGGCGGCTCGCCGCGCAGATGCAGCGGCCGGTGACGCTGGACGAGGCGGTCAGCCACCGGCTGCGGTCGACGAGGGTGGCGGCGCACGCGCGGTCCACGGCGGCCGCGTCCGCCGCGCCGTCCGCCTCCTCCGCGTCCGCCTCGTCCGGGTCCGTGTCCTCGCTCCCGCCGAGGCCCCCGGCGGAGCCGGTGCGGGCGGGGGCGGAGCGGGTGAACGGGAGCGGGGAGTCGGCGTAGGGCGTATCCGCCCGCCGGCTCAGGCGCCCTGTTGCCGCACCGCCGCGGTGGCCTTGCGGGCCGCCACCAGGACCGGGTCCCACACCGGTGAGAACGGTGGCGCGTAGCCCAGGTCGAGCGCCGTCATCTGTTCGACCGTCATGCCCGCGGTGAGCGCCACCGCGGCGACGTCGACCCGCTTGGCGGCCCCCTCGCGGCCGACGATCTGCGTGCCGAGCAGACGGCCGGTGCGGCGCTCGGCGAGCATCTTCACCGTCATGGGGGCCGCCCCCGGGTAGTAGCCCGCGCGGCTGGACGACTCGATGGTGACCGTCACATAGTGCAGCCCCGCCCGCCGCGCGTCCTTCTCGCGCAGCCCGGTGCGGGCGATCTCCAGCTCGCAGACCTTGCTCACGGCCGTGCCGACGACCCCCGGGAACGTGGCGTAGCCGCCGCCCGCGTTGGTGCCGATGACCTGGCCGTGCTTGTTGGCGTGGGTGCCGAGCGCGATGTGCCGCTCGCTGCCCGAGACCAGGTCGAGGACCTCGACGCAGTCGCCGCCCGCCCAGATGTTCTCGTGGCCGCGCACCCGCATCGCGAGGTCGGTGAGCAGTCCGCCATGCGCGCCCAGCGGCAGTCCGGCGGCCTCCGCCAGCGTCGTCTCGGGGCGTACGCCGATGCCGAGCACCACCACGTCCGCCGGGTACTCCGTCTTCCCGGAACCCCCCGGGCTTCCGGCCACCACACCCCGGACCCGGCCGTCGGCGTCGGTGAGCACCTCGGTCACCTCGGCGCCGTTCACCATGGTGATGCCCATGCCCTCCATGGCGTCGTGCACCAGGCGGCCCATGTCGGGGTCGAGCGTGGCCATCGGTTCCGTGCCGCGGTTGAGGACGGTCACCTCGTAGCCGCGGTTGATGAGCGCCTCGGCCATCTCCACGCCGATGTACCCGGCGCCGACCACCACCGCGCGCCGGCCCCGCGTCGTGGCGAGCGTGTCCAGCAGGGCCTGGCCGTCGTCCAGGGTCTGCACCCCGTGCACCCCGCGCGCGTCCATGCCGGGCAGCTCCGGTCGGACGGGGCGGGCGCCCGTGGCGATCACCAGCTTGTCGTACGACGTCCAGGATTCGGCCCCCGAGTCCACGTCCCGCGCGCGGACCCTGGCGCCCGCGACGTCGATCTCCGTGACCTCGGTGCGCATCCGCAGGTCGATGTCGCGGGCCCGGTGCTCCTCCGGGCTGCGGGCGATCAACTGGTCCCGGTCGGTGACGTCGCCGCCCACCCAGTACGGGATGCCGCACGCCGAGAACGACGTGAAGTGGCCGCGCTCGAAGGCCACGATCTCCAGCCGCTCCGGGTCCCGCAGACGGCGCGCCTGCGACGCGGCGGACATGCCCGCCGCGTCGCCGCCGATCACGACCATGCGTTCCCTGCCGCCCCTGTCCGGGCCCGTGGCACTCGTACTCATGCTCATGCTCATGCTGACACGCTACGGGGAGAAGGGAGTTCACCGTCCGGCGGGCCCGGTCGCCCGGTCCCGGCGGAAAGGGAGTTCCACCGTCCGGCGGGCCGCTCACCCGGTCCCGCGCGGACACCGTTGGATCAGTCGTCCCCGCCCCGCACCGGAGGTGCCGACGGCAGGGTGCCCGGGGCGGCGGGGGGCGCCGCCGGGACCGGGCGGCGGCGCAGGCGCGGGCGGAGGACCCGCTGCCGGACCAGCGCTCCCAGGGCGAGCACCGCCAGGAACGGCAGTGCCGCGCCGACCGTCAGGGCGATCCACCGCAACAGCGTCAGGAACACGTCCCAGCCGCCGGCGAGGGCGTCCAGGAAGCCGGGGTCGTCGTCCGCGGCCGCCTTCTTCGCCGCTGCGGTCCCGGTGAGGGAGAGCGTGATGGTGGCCAGGTCCACCCGGTCCTTCAGGGAGGCCTGCTGGGCCAGGAGTGCCTCCAGATCGGCCTCGCGACTGCCGAGTTCGCTCTCCAGGCTGACGACGTCGCTCAGCTCGGTCGCCCGGTCCATCAGCGCGCGGATCCGGGCGACGCTGGCCCGCTGCGACTTCACCCGGCTGTCCACGTCGACGACCTGGTCGGTGACGTCCTCCGCCTTGGCGGTGCGGCGCAGCAGCTCGCCGGTGCCCTGCAGCTCCCCGAGGACCTCGTCGCACTTCTCGGCCGGCACGCGCAGCACGACGCGGCTGTGCCGGCTGCCGTCCTCGTCCCGGCGCGTGCTCTCGTCGCCGACGAAGCCGCCCGCGTCCTGCGCGGCCGTGCGCGCCGTGTCCAGGGCCTCGGGCACGTCCTTCACCCGGACGGTGAGGGAGGCGGTGCGCACGATGCTGCTCGCGGCGGGCTTCGGCGCCCCCTTCGCGGTCCCCTCCGGCGCCCCCTTCCGCGCTCGGGACGCAGCGGTGTCGCCGCTGCCGGCCGCGCCCTGCCGCTGCGCCTTCGCCCCGGGGGCGGCCGCCTTGTCGCCGCCCGAGTCCGTGTCGGGGCCGGCGCCGCAGCCGGCCAGCGCGAGGGCGGCGGTGAGCAGCGCCGCCGCGAGCAGCCGGCCGGACGGACGGGTGCCGGGACGGGGACGGATGCCGGGACGTGTGCGGGCGCGGTGGCCCGTCGGCTGTGAGCGGTGGCCAGTTGGTTGTGAGGTGACGTGCATGCGGAAGCCCCCCGGGGTGTCGATGTGACGGTTACCGCTTCGACGTGCGTCCCCCCGCGGGCGTTCGCCGATCGCGGTCCCGGTGCGGTCACGGTCCGGACTCGGCCCGGACACCGGGGCCGGCGCGCAGTCGTGCGGACCGCAAGGGCCTGACGGCGGCAAGGCGTCGGGCCGGCCGGCACGGGAAGCGGGGGGCCCACCGGACCCTTCCGCTCGGCGGACGGCCCGCCGACCCGGGGTCCGGCTCGATCCGGCGGTGCGGTTTGAGAGGGTGGAGGCATGAGCGAAGAGGAGGCCCGTGCCGGGCAGGCCGGGAATGTCGTCGTCGTCGGAGGCGGGATCGCCGGACTGGCCGCCGCGCACCGGCTGCTGGACCGCGGCGCGCGGGTGACCGTCCTGGAGGCCGCGGGCCGCGTCGGCGGCAAGCTGCTGCCCGGCGAGATCGCCGGCGTCCGTGTCGACCTCGGCGCCGAGTCGATCCTGGCCCGCCGCCCCGAGGCGGTCACCCTCGCCCGCGAGGTGGGCCTGGCCGACCGGCTGATGCCGCCCGGCACCGCCTCGGCATCGATCTGGACCCGGGACGCCCTGCGCCCCATGCCCAAGGGCCACGTCATGGGCGTGCCCGGTACGGCCGCCGCGCTGTCCGGGCTGCTCTCCGCGGAGGGCCTCGCCCGCATCGAACGCGACGCCGACCTGCCGCCCACCGAGATCGGCGACGACGTGGCCGTCGGGGAGTACGTGGCCGACCGGCTCGGCCGCGAGGTCGTCGACCGCCTGGTGGAGCCGCTGCTCGGCGGGGTCTACGCGGGCGACGCGTACCGGCTGTCGATGCGCTCCGCCGTCCCCCAGCTCTTCGCGGCGGCCCGCGCCCACACCTCCCTGACGGCGGCCGTGCGCGAGATCCAGGACCGTACGACCGCCGCACCGCGGCAGGGCGGACCCGTGTTCACCGGGATCGTGGGCGGCGTCGGCCAACTGCCGCTCGCCGTCGCCGAGTCGGTACGGGCGCGCGGCGGCGAGATCGCCACCGGCACCCCGGCCACCGCACTGCGCCGCACCGCCGGCGGCTGGGAGGTCATCGCGGGGGAGCGGGTGCTGACCGCCGACGCCGTCGTGGTGGCGCTGCCCGCCGGACCCGCCGCCGCACTGCTGCGCGCCGAGGCACCCGCCGCCGCGGCCGAGCTGTCCGGCGTCGAGTACGCCTCCATGGCGCTGATCACCCTCGCCTACCGCCGCCGGGACGCCGAACTGCCCGAGGGCAGCGGCTTCCTGGTCCCCCCGGTCGACGGACGCGCCATCAAGGCCGCCACCTTCTCCTCCCGCAAATGGGGCTGGATCGCCGAGGAGGACCCCGACCTGCTGGTGCTGCGCACCTCGGTGGGACGGTACGGCGAGAGCGACCTCCTCGGCCGGGACGACGCCGGCCTCGTCGCACTCTCCCGGCGCGACCTGCACGCCGCGACCGGCCTCGCGGCCGAACCCGTCGCCACCCGGGTCACCCGCTGGGACGACGGCCTGCCGCAGTACCCGGTGGGCCACCACGCGCGGGTGGCCCGGATCCGCGCGCACCTCGCCGCCCTGCCCGGCCTCGCGGTCTGCGGAGCGGCCTACGACGGCGTCGGCATCCCGGCGTGCGTCGCGAGCGCCCACACCGCCGCGGACGCGGTGGGCGCGGCGCTCACCGGAGTGTGGGAACCAACCGGAGCGCCGGGACCCACCGAAGTGCCGGAACTCACCGGGCACCCGGTGCCGAGCGCCCGGACACGAGCGGGAGAATGACCTCATGAGTGACGACGCACCCACCACCGAACCCGGCCGGATCCCGAACAAGGGCAAGCTGGCCAAGGACCTCAACGAGGTCATCCGCTACACCCTGTGGTCCGTCTTCAAGCTGAAGGACGCCCTCCCCGAGGACCGCGCCGGGTACGCCGACGAGGTGCAGGAGCTGTTCGACCAGCTCGCGGCCAAGGACGTGACCGTCCGCGGCACGTACGACCTCTCCGGCCTGCGCGCCGACGCCGACCTCATGATCTGGTGGCACGCCGAGACCGCCGACCAGCTCCAGGAGGCGTACAACCTCTTCCGTCGCACGAAGCTGGGCCGCGCGCTGGAGCCGGTGTGGTCGAACATGGCGCTGCACCGCCCCGCCGAGTTCAACCGCTCGCACATCCCGGCGTTCCTCGCGGACGAGACCCCGCGCGACTACGTCGCCGTCTACCCGTTCGTGCGCTCCTACGAGTGGTACCTGCTGGCCGACGAGGACCGCCGCCGCCTGCTCGCCGAGCACGGCAGGATGGCCCGCGACTACCCGGACGTCCGCGCCAACACGGTGGCGTCCTTCGCCCTCGGGGACTACGAGTGGCTTCTCGCCTTCGAGGCCGACGAACTGCACCGCATCGTCGACCTGATGCGCCACCTGCGCGGCTCGGAGACCCGCCGCCACGTGCGTGAGGAGGTCCCGTTCTTCACGGGCCGCCGCAAGGACGTGGGGGACCTGGTGGCCGGGCTCGCCTGAGGCAGGGCGCGCGTCGGGGCGGCGGCGCCTCCCGGCCACGGACCTCCCGGCCCCGGTGCCCGAACGGCACCCTCCGGGGGCTAACGGTGGGTGAACGCCGCCCTCATCGCAGGCTCGTCCAGCGCCCGGGTCCCGCGGACGGCGACCAGCGCCAGCTCCCGGTCGGCTCGCTCGGCGGCGACCGCCGCGGCGAGCAGGCGCTGCCCGGCCGGTGAGGCCCACCGCGCGTACGGATGGGCCTCCACCCGGGCGATGGCCAGGCAACTGACGCTCAGCAGCAGCGGCAGCCCGAACCACAGCGCCACCAGCCAGTCCTCCGCGCCGCCGTCCTGCGGCATCAGCAGCGCGACGACACCCAGCGCCACCACGGCCGCCGCGGCGACGCGCACCTGGCGTACCGCGCCGGCCACCGTCGTGCGCCCCCCGCCCCCGTCCGGCACCGCGAGTCCCGCGGCGACCAGCCGGTCGGCGAGGCCGCGCACGGCGTCCCCGGCGGCGGCCGCCCTGCGTACCGGGGCGAGCGGGGACTGACCCCGCGGCCCTATGGCGCCGAGCACCGACCGCTCCCACTCGTCCTCCGGCTCCGGGTCGACGACCGTGACCCAGCCGGTGTGCGCCAGCAGCAGCCGACGCCCACGGGCCATGGCGACCAGCGTCAGGTCGACGACCCGGGTGGGACCGCCGGACAGGAACGCAGCCTCGTGCAGGGTGAGTTCACCCGCACGCTCCCCGTCCCCGTCCCCGCTGCCGGTGGCTTCGGCGGACGCCACGATCGCGGTGGCCGCGCGGACCGCGGCGAGACAGAGCCGCGCGCAGGCCGTGCCGGCGGCGCACCAGGCCAGGAGCAGCAGAAGGACCGAGAACATGGCGTTGATCCAAGACCAACCGGCCCGTCACCGCCATGGGGTTCTCACGATGCGGACGGGGCGGGCGGGGTGCTCGTGGCGGGCGGGAGGGGCACCACGTTCCCCGGCGGAGGGCCCGCGGCCGTCGCGTCGCGGGCCAGGGCGTCGAAGTCGACGTAACCCGTGGCCTCCAGCACCTTGATGTGGTCCAGGACGGTGGTGCCGGCGTCCTCGGCGAGTTCCCGCACCAGGACGTTGCGGGTGGTCACGCGGACCTGGGCGATCAGCGGGAAGACCGTGCCGTGCGCCTGGCGCAGCAGCGTGGCGAAGTCACGGTCGTACGCCTGCCCACGGGACGCGTCGAGGGTGTCGAGCCACTGGCGTTGCTGGGCGGTGGGTGCGTCGGGCAGGACGAAACCGAGGTGGCGGGCGACGTCGCGGACGCGGGCGTCGAGCAGGGTGTGCCCCTCGACGAGGTGCTCACCGGCGGTGCGGACGGCCGGGGTGGTGCCCTTGTGTTCGGCCTGCTCGCCGGCGGGCAGCTCCCAGAGCCCGGCCAGCCGCACCTTGGTGAGGAAATCCTGGTCGAGGGGGGAGAGGGGCCCGTACCGGGTGGAGAAGGTCTGGGTGCTGAGAGTGTCGGCGTCGGTGGCGGGGCGGTCGGTGTAGGTCCAGACGGGGAAGACCAGGGCGGCGAGGGTGGCGGCGAGCCCGGCGATGATGAGGGTGGTGCTGGTGACGTGCCGGCGGCGGAGGGGCGTGGAGCCGTTCCGTCCGCGGGCTGCTCCGGAGGCGGGGTGGCGCATGGTGCCCTCCTGTGGCGCGGCACCGGGTGGTGTGTCCCGTTCGGTGCCATGCATGGTACTGCGCCGTTTTGTCGCCCTTCGCAGCCCCCTCCCGCTCGCGCGACCTCCCGGTCCGCTCGCGCCGCGTCCCCCCGGCGGGTTTCCGTCAGGGGCGGGGGAGGAGGCGGCGGGTCGCCCGGGTGAGCCGGGACGACGGTGGCGTGGGGCCCGCGCGGTCCAGCCACCACCGGCGCAGCCGGCGCCGGGCCCGTGCGCCGTCCGGGCGGTCACCGCTCAGCACGTACTCCGCGAAGTCCAGCGCGTCCCGCCGGTATCCCCCACTCATCGCCCGTGCCTCCGCGTACGCCAGGAACGCGGTCCGGTACTCCGCGCCCAGGATCTCCGGCAGCTCCGGGGCCACCTTCGCCACCACGGCCGCCCGCTTCGCCACCAGCGCCCGCGCCTGGACGCCGACCCGGACCGCGTCGAAGCCGTCCGGCACCGCCGCCCCCGCGACGAGCGCCGCCAGCAGCCCCGTCTGCGCCGCCCCGACCCGCTCCCGCGCGGCATCGGACGCGACGGCGGGACCGCTGCCGGAGTGGGGGCCGGGGTGGGGGCCGGGCGCGGGGCCGGAACCGCTGCCGGGGCGGTCAGCCGTGGGCACGGTGACTGCCGTCGCCCCCGCGCCCCTCCTCGCGTCGCTCCCCGCCCCCTTCTCCACCGCCTCACCGATCGCCCGCAGTTCCCCCGCCAGCTCCGCGGGCGACGGGAAGTTCTCGTCCCGCTCCAGGAGCACCCCCGGCGGCCGTACCCGTTCCGCCAGGTCCGTGAGGATGCCGAGGACCCGGGGCGGCACCGGGTGGGCGTGGCTGTCGTGCCAGACCCCGTCCCGCTCGTACCCGCCCGCGACGTGCACGTACGCGATCGCCTCGACGGGCAGTTCGTCGAGCGCCCGGGCCGGGTCCTCGCCCCGGTTGACATGGTTGGTGTGCAGGTTGGCCACGTCGATCAGCAGCCGCACCCCCGTACGGTCGACGAGGTCGTACAGGAACTGGCCCTCGGTCATCTCCTCGCCGGGCCAGGCGAGCAGCGCCGCGATGTTCTCCACCGCGAGCGGCACCGGAAGGGCGGCCTGGGCGATCCGTACGTTCGCGCACAGCACGTCCAGGGCGTCCCGGGTGCGCGGCACGGGCAGCAGGTGGCCCGCCTCCAGCAGAGGGGAGCCGGTGCCGGGGCCGCCCGCCCGGACGAACGCGATGTGCTCGGTGACCAGCGGCGAGCCCAGCGCCCCGGCGCACTCGGCGAGGGCGGTCAGCCGTGCCCCGTCGGGGCGGTCGGCGCCGCCGAGGCCGAGGGAGACACCGTGCGGGACGACGGTCACCCCGCGCTCGCGCAGCCGCCGCAGCGACTCGGGGAGATGCCCGGGACAGAGGTTCTCCGCCACGGCCTCGACCCAGTCGATGCCCGGCATCGCCTCCACGGCCTCAGCGATCTCCGGCCGCCAGCCGATCCCCGTACCCAGACGCTCCATCCCCGGCCCCCTCCTCCCGTCCGTGCGTGACGGTGTCATCGCCCCGCCGAAGACGGCCGAACCGCCCGCAGGGGCCGTTCAGAGCAACATTTGAGGTTGGCCGAACCCGCCCCGGGGGCCCGCGACAGACCCTCCACCACCGCGGCTCACGGTTTCGGTGACGGTGCTGTCCGTCAGCCCCGCCGCAGCGCCGGGTGTTCCGAGACCACCGTGGCCGAGCCGGGCGCGATCTCCGTGAACCCCGCGTCCCGGACCAACGGCAGCCCGGACGCGGTCAGTTCCGTCCACCGCGCCGTCGGCGCCGTGCGCACGGCCAGCGGGAACCCGGCCGCCCGCCAGTCGGCGCGCCGCGCGTCGGACAGCTCCCACCAGGCCAGTTGCGCCCCGTGGCCGGCCTGGGCCATCGCCTTGCCCGCCGACATCGCCAGCTCCGGGTTGAGCCACAGCACCGGTACGCCGGTCCCGGCGGCGGGCGGCGGCTCCGGGTCGTCGAGGTCGGTGCCGGAGACCTGCAGCCGGGCCAGGTCCTTGGGCCAGCCGTCCAGCGGCACCGGCGGGAAGACCCGCACCTGTGCGGAGCCGCCGGTGACCGTGATGCCGTCCAGCGCCTCGGCCCGCCGCCACTCCGCGCCGCGCGCCCTTCGCACCACCTTGCGGATGCGGGCGTCCTGCCAGTCCCGCACCGCCCCGGCCCAGGGGCCGTCGCCGTGCGACCGCTCGTCGCTCAGCATCACCAGGACCGCGCGGGCCGCCGTCTCCAGCGCGTCGGTGCGGGCCGGCGGGGCGTCCCGCTCGATCCGGACCACGAGCGGCAGCACGAACTGCCGTGCGCTGTCGCGGGCGTTCGGTTCGGTGCGGAAGGGACTGTCCTGCTCCCGGGCGTACGGCGGTGGCGTCGCGGCGGGGGAGGGCGGAGGGCTGGTCGGGGCCGGGTCGGTCGTCACGGTCCCCAGTCTGCCAGGGGCGCGATCACGACCGTCCGGTCAGCCCGAGCAGGCGGTCCGCTGGGCCTCCTGCCACTCGCAGACGGGACACAGCGTGATGCCCTGGTGCGACTGCGGGTACTCCGTCGGCTCCCTGCACAGCACGCACTCCGCGTACGGCGGCCCGCCGGCCTCCGGCACCGCCGCCGTGGGTCCGGCGGGCGCGCGGTAGACGTCCGTCTCCGGCGCGGACCCGGCCGTCTCCCGCGCTTCCTTCGCTGTCTCAGCCATGACTCCAGCGTAGAGCCGGCCCATGACAGTCGCGGCCGGGCTCAGTGGCGCCCCGCCGAGGCACCGATGAGCTCGGAGACCCGGACGAACCGGTAGCCGCGCTCGCGCAGTTCCGGTACGACCTGCCGTACCGCCCGCTCGGTGACCGGGGCCGCGCTGCGGGTGCAGTGCAGGACGACCACGGAACCGGGGCGTACACCGTCGAGCACCTGGCGCGCCACGGCGCCCGCGTCCGTGGCGAAGGCGTCCCCGCCGACCACGTCCCACTGCACCGCCGTGACACCGAGCGCGCTGACCGCCCGCAACGACCGCCGGTCGTGGCAGCCGCCGGGGAAACGGAAGTACGGCATCGGACGGGGCACGCCCGCCGCGCGGATCGCGGTGAACGCCCGCTCGACGTCGGTGCGCATGCGGTCCGTGTCGCCGTCCAGCGTCGGCAGCCCGTAGCAGTCGCCGGTGAAGGAGTAGTGGCTGTAGGAGTGGTTGGCGATCTCGAAGAGCGGGTCCCGGCCGATGGCCCTCGCCTCGTCCGGGTACTCCTCCGCCCACCGGCCCGTCATGAACACGGTCGCCGGGACCTTCAGCGTGCGCAGGGTGTCGAGCAGCGCCGGATTGTCGAAGCGCTCCCCGGCGGCGGCGCGGGGCCCCTCGTCGGCGGTCATGTCGGCGTCGAAGGTGAGGGCGACGGTCTTGTGCGCGGCGTCGCGCGGGCCGTGCGAGAAGACGGGGGCGAGGCCGCCCGGTCCGGGCGCCAGGGTGGGCGGCCGGGGGGTGCCGGGCGCCGAGGGGCGGACGGACGGGGTGGCGGTGGACGGGGCGGTGGCGGAGGGCCGGGACCCGGGGTGCGCGCCGGTGACGGTGCCGCAGGCGGCGAGGGCGGTGGCGGGCAGGAGACAGAGGGCGGGGGCGAGGTGCCGCAGGCGACGAGGGATCACCGCATGAAGATAAGCGGATGAATCTGAGAAATCGGCCATCGGAAGGGGCGTCGCCCGCGCCGGGGGTGAGACGTCACCCGTCGGCGGTAGTCCCGCCCCCGGGTCCGTCCCGGTGGCCCCGCGTCGTTCGGTGGCCCCGCGTCCCGGGTGGCCCTCCGCCCCGGGGGCCCTCGGCTGCGCTCACTCCGTCACGAGTTCCTTCGCGTCGCGTGCGAGGGCCGTCAGGCGGGAGATCGCGCGGAAGTACTTCTTGCGGTAGCCGCCGTTCAGCATCTCCTCGCTGAACAGCCGGTCGAACGGCAGGCCCGAGGCCAGCACCGGCACCTCGCGGTCGTACAGCCGGTCGGCGAGGACGACGAGGCGCAGCGCCGTCGACTGGTCCGGCACCGGGCCGACGGCGGTGAGGCAGACCGCCCGGAGTCCGTCGGTGAGCGCGCCGTAGCGGCTGGGGTGGACCCGGGCGAGATGGTCCAGGAGGGCGGGGAAGTCGTCGAGGGAGGCGCCCGGCGTCGCGTGCGCCGCCCTGGTGACCTGCGCGTCGGTGAACGGAGCCGGCGCCTCGGGCAGCCCCCGGTGGCGGTAGTCCTCGCCGTCGATGCGCAGGGCGCGGAAGTGCGCGGACAGGCCCTGTATCTCGCGCAGGAAGTCGGCGGCGGCGAACCGGCCCTCGCCGAGCTTGCCCGGCAGGGTGTTCGAGGTGGCGGCCAGCGCGACCCCGGCCTCGACCAGACGGCCCAGCAGGGTCGAGACGAGGACGGTGTCCCCGGGGTCGTCCAGTTCGAACTCGTCGATGCACAGCAGCCGGTGCTCGGAGAGGGTCCGCACGGTCTGCTGGAAACCGAGGGCGCCGACCAGGTTGGTCAGCTCCACGAAGGTGCCGAACGCCTTGCGCTCGGGCGGGGCGGGGGTGGCGTGCCAGAGGGAGGCCAGCAGGTGGGTCTTGCCGACGCCGTAGCCGCCGTCGAGATAGACGCCGCGGGGGCCGGCCGGGGCCTTGGCCCTGCGGGCGCCCCTTCCGAAGCCGAGGCCGAGGAACGAGCGCTTTCCGGCGCTCTCCGGCCCCCCGCCGTCGAGCCCGGCGGCGAAGCCCTCCAGGACGCGGACGGCCTCGGTCTGGCTGGGCTGGTTCGGGTCCGGGAGGTATGTGGCGAAGCGGACCGAGTCGAAGCGCGGCGGCGGCACCATTTCGGCGACCAGCCGGTCGGCCGGGACGTGGGGCTCGCGGGCGCACAGCGAGAGCGGGGTCGTGTCGGCCATCGGTTCGATCCCGGTGGCGGGGGTGGAGTGGGGCACGGTTCCCCATGGTAGGCGCCGTGCCAGACTGCACCGCATGCGACGCCTGCTGCCTGTGAGCGATACGACACGTGGAGCTGCTGATGAGGGGGTTCGGGCCGGTGGCGACCGGCCCGACGTCCGTCCCGCCGCTGTCGGGCGCGAATGGACGTTCGATGAGCTTGCCGCCGCTTACGCCTACCCCGCGGCCGAGGGCGGGCAGCCGCGGCCGTGGCTGCGGGCGAACATGATCTCCACCCTCGACGGGGCCGCGCAGCACGAGGGCCACTCCGAGCCGATCTCCGGCGCGGCCGACATGCGGATCTTCGGGGTGCTGCGGGCACTGGCCGACGTGGTGGTCGTCGGCGCGGAGACGGTACGGCAGGAGGGGTACCGGCCGGCCCGCGCGCGGGCCGGGTCCGCGGCGCTGCGGGAGGCCGCCGGGCAGGGGCCGGCACCGGCGATCGCGGTGGTCAGCGCGGGGCTCGAACTGGACTTCACGCTGCCGCTGTTCACGTCGCCGCTGGTGCCGACGCTGCTGCTGACGGGGGCGGCGGCGGATCCGGGGCGGGTGGCGGAGGCGGAGCGGGCGGGGGTGCGGGTGCTGGTCGCGGGGGACGGGGCGGGGGTGGATCCGGGGCGGGCGGTGCGGGTGCTGGGAGAGGCGGGGCTGACGCGGCTGCTGACGGAGGGAGGTCCGCGGCTGCTCGGGCAGTTCATGGCGGCGGGGGTGCTGGACGAGTTGTGTCTGACGGTGGCGCCGGTGGCGGTGGCGGGGGGTGCGCAGCGGATCGCCGGGGGACCGGGGGTGGTGGTGCCGGTCCGGTACCGACTGGCGTCCGTACTGGAGGAGGAGGGGTTTCTGTTCACGCGTTACCGGCGGGGGTGAGGGCGGGGGGTCTCTCGCCCCCGCCGCCTCTGCCCGTCCCGACTCCCGGGGGCTGCGCCCCGGACCCCCTTGGGCGGGGTGGGCTGCCGGGCGCGGGTGGGTGGGGGTTCCCGCGCGGTTCCCCACGCCCCTGTGGGCCCCTGGACGCGTTGGTCCTCGCCGTCCTTGTGGGGGTGCCTACACCTACCTCGGGTGGGAAGACGGGGCAGGATGGTAGGGGCCCGTGTCCGGGTCCCAGAGGGAGAAGAGGGGCAGACGGCGTGTTCACGAGCGTACTGATGATCGAGAAGGCCCTGACGACCGCCGACGTGGAGTTCGTCACCACCCTGCACGGCGAGGAGACCGTCTCCTTCCACGTGCTGCTCCAACCCCGCGGCGACCAGGCCGACCGCCTGTTGCGCGCACTGGACGACGTCGCCCTCGGCGAGCTCGACGAGGCGGCCCGGGAGGGCGAGACCCCCGAGGGCGACGAGGCGCTCGCCCCGGGCCGGCAGGCCCTCGACGTCTCCCTGCGCGCCCTGCGCGCCGCCGGCAGTGAGGCGGACGGCAGACTCATCGAGGCGCATCCCCTGGACGCGCTCAAGGCGCTCGTGGCCGAGACCGGCGCCGACGAGGTGATCGTGCTGACCGATCCGCACTATGTGGAGGAGTTCTTCCACCGCGACTGGGCCTCCCGGGCCCGGCACAAGATCGGCGTACCGGTGCTGAAGCTGTTCAGCCACAGCAAGGACTGAGGCACGGACCGGCACGAAACGGGCGTGCGGCGGGCCGTGCCGGGCACCGCATAGGCTGTGCTCGGCGCCCGTGGGCGCGCTCACCGTCGTACCGCACCTGGGAGAGACACGTATGGCACCCGGCCTTCCCCCCGCCATGGACCGACCGCACTTCATCGGCATCGGCGGCGCCGGAATGTCGGGCATCGCCAAGATCCTCGCCCAGCGCGGCGCCAAGGTCGCCGGCAGTGACGCCAAGGACTCGCCGACGGCGGACGCGCTGCGCGCGCTCGGCGTCACCGTGCACCTCGGCCACGCCGCCGAGCACCTCGCCGACGACGCGAGCTGTGTCGTCGTCTCCTCCGCGATCCGCGCCGACAACCCGGAGCTCGCCCGCGCCGCCGAGCGCGGCATCCCGGTCGTCCACCGTTCGGACGCGCTCGCCCGGCTGATGGACGGGCTGCGCCCGATCGCCGTCGCCGGCACGCACGGCAAGACGACCACCACCTCCATGCTCGCCGTCTCCCTCACCGAGCTGGGCCGCGAGCCCTCGTACGCGATCGGCGGCGACCTGGACGCGCCCGGCTCCAACGCCCTGCACGGCGAGGGCGACCTCTTCGTCGCCGAGGCCGACGAGAGCGACCGCAGCTTCCACAAGTACGCCCCCGAGGTCGCCATCGTCCTCAACGTCGAGCTCGACCACCACGCCAACTACGCCTCCCTCGAAGAGATCCACGAGTCCTTCGAGACGTTCGCCGGGCGGATCGTCCCCGGCGGCACGCTCGTCGTCAGCGCCGACCACGAGGGCGCCCGCGAGCTGACCCGGCGGCTGGCCGGCTCGGTGCGCACGGTCACGTACGGGGCGGCCGACGACGCCGACGTGCGCGTGCTGTCCGTCGTGCCGCACGGGCTGACCAGCGAGGTCACCGTCGAGCTGGACGGTGCCCCGCTCACCTTCACCGTCTCCGTCCCCGGCCGGCACTACGCGCACAACGCGGTCGCCGCGCTCGTGGCCGGCCGGGCGCTCGGCATCCCGGCCGTCGAGCTGGCCCCCGCCCTCGCCGCCTACCGGGGTGTCAAGCGGCGTCTTCAGCTCAAGGGCGAGGCGGCCGGCGTCCAGGTCGTCGACTCCTACGCGCACCACCCCACCGAGATGACCGCCGACCTGGAGGCGATGCGCTCCGGGACCGAGGGCCGCATCCTCGTCGTCTTCCAGCCGCACCTGTTCTCCCGCACCCAGGAGCTGGGCAAGGAGATGGGGCAGGCCCTCGCCCTCGCGGACGCCTCGCTCGTCCTCGACATCTATCCCGCCCGCGAGGACCCGATCCCCGGCATCACTAGCGAGCTGATCATCGACGCGGCCCGGGCCGCCGGCGCCGACGTGCGTACCGTGCACGGCATGGACGAGGTGCCCGAGGCCGTCGCGGGAATGACGGAGCCCGGCGATCTCGTTCTCACCATGGGCGCCGGAGACGTGACCGACCTCGGTCCGCGCATCCTGGAGCGCCTCGCGCGACGGTAGCCGTCGCGGCAGCGGCGGTGGCGCCGACAACGGGTCAACGGGTCCACGGATCTACGGGTAAAGGGGTGGCAGTCATGGCGTACGACGTCGACAAGCCGGACGAGCAGTGGCGCGCGGAGCTGAACCCGGCGGAGTACGCGGTGCTCCGCCAGGCCGCCACGGAGCCGGCGTTCACCGGTGAGTACACCGACACCAAGACCGAGGGCGTGTACTCCTGCCGCGCCTGCGGTGCCGAACTGTTCACCTCCGGCACCAAGTTCGAGTCCCACTGCGGATGGCCGTCCTTCTACGACCCGAAGGACACCGACGCGGTGGAGCTGATCCAGGACCGGACCCACGGGATGGTCCGCACCGAGGTGCGCTGCGCCCGGTGCGGTTCACACCTCGGGCACGTGTTCGAGGGAGAGGGGTACCCCACCCCCACGGACCAGCGGTACTGCATCAACAGCATCTCGCTGCGACTGGCGCCCGACGAGAGCTGACAGAGGCCGCCAGGGGTGTTCGCCCCTGGCGGCCGTGGCCGGTCGGCCCTTCCGGCCGGTCAGTTCTCCCAGCCGGTCCACGCCTCCAGCTCGTCCTCGGTGACCTCGTACTCGGCCGTCACCCGCTCGGCCTCCGCCGTGGCCCCGCGGGCCCGCAGGATCCGGACGAGGACCACCGCCGCGTGCCACGCCGTCTCGTCCCAGGGGTCGTCCTCGCCCCCGGCCGGTACGTTTAGGGCGGCGCGGGCCGCCTCCTCCGCGGCGTCCGGGGCGCCGAGCAGGAGCCGGATGCTCGCCAGCCCGGCCAGCACATCGCCCAGCAGCCGCACGGCCTCGTCGAGACCCGTGCCGTCCGTCGTTTCCCGGCCCGCCGCTGCCGCCCTTCCCCCTCCCGCGTCGGCCGCTCCGTCCCGCGTCGCCGCTCCGACGGGCGTCGGCGCGGTGAGCAGGGCGCGGGCCGCCTCCAGCTGTCCTGCCGCCTCCTCGGTCCGCCCCTCGGCATACAGCACACGGGCGCAGGCGAACCGTAGTCCGGCCCGGTCCTCGACCGGGGCCGCCGTTGCCTCCGCTCCGGCCAGCGCGGCCTCCGCGTCGGCCAGCAGCGCGCCCACCGTCGCCGGGTCCGGACGGCAGGACAGGGCCCGGCGGAGCGCGGCCAGCCGCTCCGCGGTCCGGCCGGCCGCGGCGAAGCCACGGGCGGCCGCCGCGTGGCGGCGCGACGCCTCCGGCCCGTACCCCAACCACCGGCCGAGCAGGTCCTCCAGCTCCGGACGCGGGGGCAGCCCGGGTATCTCCCCGGTCCGGGACCCGGTCCCGGAGCCCGGCTCGTCGTCCAGGAGGGACCGCAGATGGCGGGCGGCCTCCCTCCGCAGACGGCCGTCGGCGTAGGCGTGGGCCAGCAGCAGGCGGCAGCGGTCGGCGTCCTCGGTCATGCCGAGGCGGTTCAGCTCACGCACCGCTTCCTCCGCGGCCTCCTGCGCCTCCTGCGTCCGCTTCACCTCCAGCAGTGCCTCGGCGACGGCGACCCGGGTGCGCGCCGCGGTCGCGAGGTCGCCTGCGGCGGTCGCGGCGGCCACCCGCTCGACCAGCGGCCGGACGCGCTCCGCGCCGGGCTCGGAATCCGTGTGGGCGGCGGTGGAGAACACGGACAGCGGCAGCGGCTCCCCGATCGGTCCGGCCGCCATCCACCGGCCGAGCCGGGTGCTCTGGTGGTCGTTGCCGTTGCGGGTGTCGAAGCGGGCCGCGATCCCCCGGGCCCGCTCCCGCAGTTCGACGGCGAGCGCGGCCACCGTGACGTCCGGGCGGCGCCGCCCCTTTGCCGTCGGGAACCGCAGCGTCCGCCCGCCCTCGCCGTGCCGCTCCAGCTCGCTCAGCACGGCCACCGCCGCCGCCGCGAACTCCCCCTCGGCGAGCGGGGTCCGGGCGTCGTCCAGCCAGGACAGATGGCGCTCGACCAGGTCCAGTCCCCGCAGTGCGTTGCCGGTGTGCACGCAGAACAGCAGGTGCAGAGCCAGCTCGGCCAGGTGGTGCGGGTTGTCGCGGATCCGCCGGTAGGCGGTGCGGTGGGCCTCGACGGCCTGCGCGCCGCGCCCGGCGCGGACGTAGGGCAGCAGCAGTTCGGAGTTGATCCACTGCGGCTGCTCGGAACACCCCGAGGTGCGGGCCGGCTCCCCGATCCGTATCGCCTCCTCGTCCCGGCCCAGCGCGACCAGGGTGCGCACCTGGCTGCTCGGCACGCAGCCGGAGCAGTCCGACAGCCCGTCGCGCCGGGTGCGGGACATCTGCTCGTAGAAGTCCTGCGCCCGGTCCAGCTCACCCACACTCTCCGCGATCAGCCCGCGGTGCTGGAGCACGGCGTGCATGCTGTGGCCGCCGCGCCGGTACCGGCGCTCCATGTCGTCCAACAGGTCATGGGCACGCCCCAGCGGGATCTCCGGAAACTGGTGGACGCTGTAGATCATCCACTTGATGTTCCACAGCAGCCGGTGCTCGGCACCCGCGCCGAACCGCTCGGGCTCGCGGTCGTAGGCCGCCAGGCACCAGGAGTAGGCGAGGAACGCCTTGGCCGGGACCCAGCCGTGCTGGAACACCGATGTGGCGTTCATCCGTACGTCGAAGGCGAACTCCACCAGGCCGAGCGCGTCCGCGTGGCGCATCACCTCCTCCAGGGCCGCGAACTTCGCGGGCCCCTTCGGCATGGCGAACGTGGTGCGGTAGAGCTCGCGCACCTGCTGTTCGGTACGGCTCATCGGGCACCCCCGGCGACGGCCCGGCCGATGAGGCCGAGGAAGGACTGGTTGAGCACGGCGGTGTCGGCCGGGCGCAGGGGATGGTGGCCGAGCAGCAGCGCCTGCACGTACAGGCCCTCCAGACAGGTCGCGCGCAGTTCGGCGTCCTCCAGCGCCAGCACCTGGCGGGCCAGCGCGTTGCGGTGGTTGAGGACCAGACGGGGGCGGGGCTCCTCGGCGGTCTCGAAGCTGCCGAGGATCGACGCCCACACGTCGTCCGCCCGCTCCTTGGCCTCCCGCAGGTCGACCTGGAAGGCGGTGTCGTCGTCGAGGAGATACAGCGCCGGGAGCCCGGACGGCTCGAAGGCCCGTACGAGGAGGTCGCAGCCGAGGCGGGCGAGCACCCGGTCGGCGGCGGCGAGGGTGACGGCGAGGGCCTGCTCCTCGGCGGAGGCCAGCCGCTCCAGGTGCGTCGTCAGGTCGGCCGCGCGCAGCGGCTCCGCCTCGACCTGTTCGCCCACGGTGGCCAGCCGGTCGATGATCTGCGCGTCGTACACGTAGCCGGCGTTGACCACGGCGAGCCCCTGGGCGGCGGCCACGGGGGCGAGCTGGCGGAACTCGTCGACCAGCGGGGTGAAGCGCACCACCCCGTACCGCTCCCGGAACTCGGCCAGGGTCAGCGGGCCGACGTTGGTCTCCATCGGCCAGTAGTCCGTGACCAGCCGCAGCATCTCGTCGTCGTGCAGGGCCAGCGCCTTCACGCCCAGGTGGTGGACACGCAGGAACTCCCGCAGCCGGGCGGGGCTCTGCCGGCTGAGCCGGACCAGCCAGTCGCGCAGGCCCGCGCCGAGCGCGTCCCGCGTGCCCTCCAGCAGGGAGTCCTCGTACAGCGCCTCGCGGCTCGCGGTGGGCCGCAGCTCCGAGGTGTCCGCGACGCAGCGGACGAAGAAGGCCCACTCCGGCAGCAGCCGCTCGGCGCCCTCGGAGAGCAGCATCTGCTTGAGGTAGACGCGGTGCCGGGCGGGAACCGCGGGGTTGGCGGGCATCGGCAGGACGAAGGCGACGCCGCGCAGCCCGGACTCCGCGGCGTCGAGGTCCACCACGTCGAAGGGGGTGAAGCCGAACACCTGCTCGCAGTACGACCCCAGCCGGGCCCGGCGTTCGCCCGGGTCCTCGCCGGCGGGGCGGTCCCAGGGGGCGGGGCCGCCGGTGACCTCGGCGCCGTCCACCGTGACCGTGTGCGGGAGATGGGCGCCGTAGTGGGTCACCAACTCGGTGACGGCCTCCCGGGTGAGGAGGTGCTCACAGCCGGGGCGGGGCCGCAGGGTGACCGTGGTGCCCGGCTCGGCACGCTGGGCGTCGGCCGGGGCCGGACGCACCGTGTAGCTGCCGTCGGAGCGGCCGTGCCACAGCACCGTGGGCTCGCCGGCGCGGCGGGTGATCACCTCGATGGCGTCGGACACCATGAAGCAGGACAGCAGCCCGATGCCGAACTGCCCGAGGAACTCGTGCCGCGCGAAGCCCAGCTCGTCCCGCTTGGAGCTGCGGCCGATGGTGGCGAGCAGTTCGTGGACCTGCGCCTCGGTCAGACCGATGCCGTTGTCCTCGATCGTCAGGGAGCCGTCCCCGGTGGCCTCACCGGATGTCAGGCCGATCCGGCCGATCGGGCCGGGTGCCTCGCCGGCGTCCGTGCCGTGCGTGCCGTGCGCGGCGGTGATCGCGTCCACCGCGTTCTGCAGCAGCTCGCGGATGTACACCTGCGGGCTGGTGTAGAGGTGATGGCTCAACAGGTCGACGATCCCGCGCAGATCGACACGGAAGGTTTGGCTCACGGACTCTCCCCGGACATGGATACCCCCCGGGGGAAGGACGAGCCCCGGTGCTGATCAGCACTTTAGGGCCGGATACTGACAACGCCGAACGAATATCGCGCACACGTTCGGGGGTGGCGATCGGCGGGGAGCGGGGAGCGGGGAGCGGACGGCGGGACCGTGCCGTCGGCCACCCGTGACATCAGGCGGCCCGCCGTCAGCCCCCCGTGCCGTCGCGCAGTGCCGTCAGCTTCACCGACGACGAGTTGCCGGACACCGGGACCTCGCCCCCGGTCCACCGCACCGACAGGTGGTCCCGCTCGTCCGGGGGCGTGACCAGCAGCGAGACCGGGGTGGCGGTACGCGCCTCGCTCAGCTCCGGGTTGGAGAACGACACCCCCGCCCACGCGCTGTGGCCCGGCGTCAGCCTGATCGTCGTCTTCGTGTCGCCGGTGCGCACGGGGTCCGGGCCGAGCTGCTTGCCGGAGGCGTCCGTGAAGGCGGCGCCCGGGTAGCCGCGCACGGTGCAGGTGCGGTGCGAGGTGTTGGTCAGCACCACGGAGAAGTTCTCCTGCCCGGCACCGGGATGGTTCGCGCCGAGCGAGGCGGCCAGCTCCGAGGTGTGACAGCGGGCGCCCGAAGCGGACGAGGAGTCGCCGTTCGACGCCCCCCGCGTGCCCTTCGTTCCGTCCGACGCGCCGGGGGCCGCGGAGGCGGAGTCCGAGCCGCTCCCGCCGCCCGGGCCGGTCGTGGCGCTGCCGCCGGAGGCCCGGCCGGTCGTGGCGCCAGAGGTGTGCGGGCCGCTCGTGGAGCCGTCGTCCGCACCGCAGGCGGCGACGAGGCCGAGCGCCCCGGTCACCGCGACGAGGGCCGCGGCCCGACGGAGGGCGGAGGACCGCCGCGGCCGCCGTACGGGGGTGGGGGAGGGGGAGTCAGTGGGGGAAGCAGGTGACGTGGGGGGAAGGACGGTCATCTCGACAACACTCCTGGAGTCGCATCGCGCGTGCTCGGCGAGCCGGCGCACGGCGGCAGGCTGCCCCCTCATGGTGGTCCGATGCGGGGTGATGCGGGAAAATCTCGACAAACGCGAGACTTTTCCGCAGAGCGATCAAGGCCGGCCCGGCCGATCATGGCTCGTGGACGCGCCGTGGCCCGAAGGTCGCCCGCCATACCGCCGCAACACCGGCCGTCTACACTCTCCCCCTACGGCCTGCGTGACTCTCCCCCCACGGCCTGCTTGTCAGTGATCATAAAAGTGACCCGAACAAAGCAGTTCCCGGCCACACCCGAAGGGTTTGCGGCGTCTTGATACGCATAGATTCAGTCACGAAGCGATACCCGGACGGCACAGTGGCGGTCGACCGCCTGTCGCTGGAGATTCCGGACCGCTCCATCACGGTGCTCGTCGGACCGTCCGGCTGCGGCAAGACGACGACCCTGCGGATGATCAACCGGATGATCGAGCCCAGCGAGGGCACCATCCTGATCGACGGCGTCGACATCCAGAAGCAGCCGGTCAACACGCTGCGCCGGGGCATGGGCTACGTCATCCAGAACGCGGGCCTCTTCCAGCACCGCACGATCGTCGACAACATCGCGACCGTGCCCCGGCTGCTGGGCTGGAGCAAGGACCGGGCGCGCGGCCGGGCCCGGGAACTGATGACGCGGGTCGGACTGGACGCCTCGCTCGCGAGCCGTTACCCGTACCAGCTCTCCGGCGGCCAGCAGCAGCGCGTCGGTGTCGCCCGCGCGCTCGCCGCGGACCCGCCCGTGCTGCTGATGGACGAGCCGTTCTCCGCCGTCGACCCGATCGTGCGCAAGGGCCTCCAGGAGGAACTGCTGCGCATCCAGGAGGAGCTGGGCAAGACCATCGTCTTCGTCACGCACGACATCGACGAGGCGATCCGGCTCGGCACCATGGTCGCCGTGATGCGCACCGGCGGCCACCTCGCGCAGTTCGCGCCGCCCGCCGAACTGCTCTCCTCGCCCGCCGACGCCTTCGTCGAGGACTTCCTCGGCGCCGACCGCGGCATCCGCCGGCTGTCCTTCTTCACCACCGCCGGTCTGGAACTGACCACCACCCCCGTCGTCGCCGTCGACACCACCGCCGAGCAACTGGCCGCGCGCGAGGCGGAGAACACCGCCCCGTACCTCCTCGTCACCGACCTCGACGGCAAACCGCTCGGCTGGTGCGCCCCGGAGGAATTCCCCGGCGCCGAGCCCGGCCAACTGCTGTCCTACGGCAGGCCGTTCGAGTCCGGCAAGGACTCGCTGCGGGCCGCCCTGGACTGCGCGGTGCTCTCGCCCACCGGCTGGGCGGTCGCCGTCGACGCAGAGGGCCGGGCCGTCGGCGTCGCCTCCCAGGAGACCATCGGCGAGGCCATCCGCGCCGCGCACGCCGAGCGCCGGAAGGCGGACGTCGCCGGATGAACGGCTTCTTCGACATTCCGAGCGACCTCCAGCACAGCTGGCTCGGCCTGATCGGGCTGCACCTGCGCGAGGCGCTGATCCCGGTCCTGGCCGGGCTCGTCCTGGCGCTGCCCATCGGGCAGCTGTGCGTCCGGCTGCGCTGGCTGTACCCGCCGGTGCTGTGGGTGACGACCGTGCTGTACGCCGTCCCGTCGCTGGCGTTCTTCGTCGTCCTGATCGACTACACCGGCCAGAGCGAGACGACGGTGATGATCCCGCTCGCCGTGTACAGCCTGGTGGTGCTGGTCCCCGCCATCGTCGACGGCGTCCGCTCGGTCCCGCAGGAGACCCTCGCCGCCGCCACCGCCATGGGCTTCGGACCCGTACGCCGCTACCTCCAGGTGCAGTTGCCGATCGCCGTACCCGCCCTCATCGCGGGGCTGCGGATCGCCACGGTCTCCAGCATCTCCCTGGTCAGCGTCGGCACCCTCATCGGCAACCAGGGCGCGCTCGGCAACCTGCTCGCCGACGCGATGTTCTACCACCGCACCGCGCTCGCGGTGAACTCCGTGGTCACCACGGCCGTCCTCGCCATCGTCATCGACGCCCTGCTGGTGCTGCTGCGCAAGGTGCTCACCCCCTGGGCACCGCCCTCCTCCGGCGGTACCCGGACGGCCCGGCGCGGCGGCCGCCGACGGCTGCCCGGCCGGCCCGCGCAGGAGCAGACCGTACGGCCCGAACCGGCCGCGCCCGCCGTGCAGGGCGCCGCACCCGTGAAGGACACCGCCCGATGAACGTCCTGAACTTCATCAACGACTTCTTCAGCGACAGCGCCCACTGGCACGGCTACGACGGCATCCCGCACCGCCTCCTCGAACACGTCCAGTACTCGTTGATCGCGCTGGCCATCGCCGCCGCGATCGGCCTGCCGGTCGGCCTGATCACCGGCCACACCGGGCGCGGCGGCACCGCGCTCGCCCTCATCGCCACCGCGGCCCGGGCACTGCCCAGCTTCGGCCTGCTGGTGCTGATGTTCGTCCTGCTCGGCCTCGGACTGCTGCCGGTGATGATCCCGCTGGTGGTGCTCGCCGTGCCGCCCATCCTCGTCACCACCTACGAGGCGGTCCGCACGGTCGAGCCCGCCCCCGTCGACGCGGCCCGGGGCATGGGCATGACCGAGCCGCGCATCCTGTTCCAGGTCGAACTGCCGGTCGCGCTCCCGCTGATTTTCAGTGGCCTGCGCTCGGCCGCCATCCAGATCGTCTCCACGGCCACGATCGCCGCGTACGTCAGCCTCGGCGGACTCGGCCGGTACATCGTCGACGGGCTCTACCAGCGCAACTACGAGAAGGTCGTGGGCGGCGCGACCCTGGTGGCGGTACTGGCCCTGGTCACCCTCGGACTGTTCTGGGCGGCGGCGAGGGCGGCGGTCTCACCGGGGGTGCGCCGCAGCTGAGGAGGCCTCAGGGTCTGCCGTTCGGGAGGCGTCACAGGTGTTTCGCGTAGAAGGCCGCCAGCGTCTCCACCGCCCGGCCGACGTACTCGGGCCGGTCGTACAGGTCGTAGTGGCTCGCGCCCTCGACGACCAGAAGGTCCTTCGGGCCCCTCGCCCTCGCGAACAGTTCCCGCCCCTCCCGGCAGGAGCCGAAGGACCCGGTCCGGTCGCCGACCACGATCTGGAGGGGCTGGGTCAGCAACTCCTCCACCAGGTGGAAGGCGTCGAACGCGAGCATCGACGCGATACTCCGGTGCGCCAGCCGGTTGACCGACCGCTCGTGCCCGCCGCGCGGCGTGAGGTAGTAGTCGACCGCCTCGATCAGGTCGACGTCGGTGACCCCCGCCTCCGCCGGGTCCCCGAGATCCTCGGGGAGCCATGTCGTGAGCGACGGGGCCCCGCCGCGGGCCTCGGCCGTGCGCCGGTTCCCCACCTTTGCCAGCCGCTCGGCGACAGAACCGCCGGCCCGGCGGGCCCGGCCGATGTTCACGGGCACGACCGTGCCCACCGCCCTGAGGCGCCGCTCGGTCAGGGCGGCGTTGACCGCGTAACCGCCGCCCGCGCACACGCCGAGCACGCCGATGCGCTCCTCGTCCACGAAGGGCAGGGTGGTCAGGAAGTCGACGGCGGACCTGATGTCCTCCACGCGGGTGGCCGGCTCCTCCAGGTGCCTGGGCTCGCCGCCGCTCGCGCCCTGGTGGGAGGCATCGAACGCGAGCGTGACGTACCCCCGCGCCGCCAGGTGCCGGGCGTAGACCCCGGCCGTCTGCTCCTTCACTCCGTTGCCCGGGTGGACGCAGACGAGCGCCGGGTGCCGCCGTCCCTCCGCGGTGTCGAAGCCCGGCGGCACACGGAGGTGCGCGGCGAGGGCGACGCCACGGCTGTCGAAGGTCACGGGGGCCGGAACGGGGCCAGTGGTGTCTGTGCGAACGGTGTCCATACGAGGAAGTCTGCCGACCGTACAGTGGACTGTGAATGCTCCACGGTCCCCCGTACTTGATCCGGAGTCCGCCCATGGCCGCCGCTGACCCGCTCTCGGACGTGCTCGCTCTGGTGCGCGCGCGGTGTGAGATCACCGGCGGTCTGCGGGCCGGCGGCCGGTGGTCCCTGCGCTCCGGGCCGCACGCGGCGCAGGTCAAACTGGACGCCGTCACACACGGCTCCTGCCTGCTCCTCGCCGGCGGCCGGCCCCCGCTGCGACTGACCGCGGGTGACGTCGTCGTCCTGAACGGCGCCGGCTCCGTGGTGCTCTGCGGCGAACCGGGGGAGACCCCGGACGGGGGACCGGGGGAGACCACGGACGGCGGACCGGGGCAGACCACGGTGGAAGAGCCGGACCTCCCCCCGTCCGCGCCCGGCACGCTCCACCGGCTCGGCAGCGGTGAGGACGTGACGATCGTCGGCGGGCACGTGGAGCTCGATCCGGCCGCCGCCGAGTGGTTCACCGCGGCGCTGCCCGACGTCCTGCACGCCCACGCCGGCGCGCACGGCGTCGAGGCGGCGCGGATGCGGAGCCTGCTGGAGCAGATCGTCGAGGAGACGGCACAGGACCGCCCGGGCGCCGCGTTCGCCCGCCACCAGCACGCTCAGCTCCTGCTGCTGCACGCCCTGCGCGTCGGACTGCGCGGCGGGGCGGGGGTGTTGCGCCCCGGCTGGCTGCGCCTGCTCGCGGACGCACGGCTGCGGCTCGCCGTGGAGGCCGTGCACGCCGATCCCGGACACCCCTGGGAGCTGCGGGAGCTGGCCTCGGTGGCGGGCATGTCGCGCAGTCACTTCGCCGGGCGGTTCCGCGAGGTGGCGGGCGAGACACCGCTGGCGTACGTGTCCCACTGGCGGCTACGGCTTGCGCGGCAGGCGCTGCGGGACTCCGACACGACGGTCGCCGCGCTCGGCGAACGCCTCGGGTACGCCTCGGAGAGCTCCTTCAGCCACGCGTTCAGCCGTGTCGTCGGGATGTCTCCGGGGCGGTACCGCCGGACCGCCGCGCGGGGGAGCTGAGAGGAGACAAGGAGCGAAGGCAGGGACTCATCCCTCCCAAGGGATCACCCCTGCGTGCGTGCCAGCGCCAGCTCCAGCACCGTCAGCAGCGCGTCGCGCACCGAGCCGCGCTCGCGCGCGTCGAACACCACGACCGGCACCTGGTCGGCCATGTCCAGCGCCCACCGCACCTCGTCCAGTGAATGCTCCACGATCCCGTCGAACGCGTTCAACGCGACCGCGAACGGGATGCCCCGGTGCTCGAAGTAGTCGACGGCCGCGTAGCAGTCGTCGAGCCGCCGGCTGTCGACGATGACCAGACCGCCGACCGCGCCCTCCACGAGGTCGTCCCACATGAACCCGAACCGGTCCTGGCCGGGCGTGCCGAACAGGTACAGCTTCAGGGTCGGGTCGATGGTGATGCAGCCGAAGTCCATCGCGACCGTGGTGGTGGTCTTGGCCGGGGTGTGACTGAGGTCGTCCACCCCCGCCGCGACCTCGGTGATGGCCGCTTCGGTGGTGAGCGGCTCGATCTCCGAGATGGAGCCGACGGCGGTGGTCTTGCCCACGCCGAAGCCGCCCGCGATCACCAGTTTGACCGGCAGCGGCGGCCGTTCGGCGGTCACCGCGCCGCCGTGGGCGGCCGGTTCAGTCGGAGTCACGGAGTACCCCCCGGGAGTCGGGGATGGCACGGAGGCCATCGATAACCCTTCGCAGTACGGAAGCGTCGCGGATGATGTCGGTGCGTGGTACGTGCACCGACAGTTGTCCGTCGGCGCGCAGGTCCTCGGCCAGGACGCGGACCACGTTCAGATGCAGCCGCAGCCGGGCCGCGATCTCCGCGAGGGACTGCGGCCGCCGGCAGGCGGCGACGATGTCGTGCTGCTCGAACGACAGGCGTTCGAGCGCGTCGATCCCCGCGGTGGTGGCCACCATCTGGGTCTCGACGGGGATCGGCCGGCCGGACGCGGTGCCCGCCACCCGGCCCGCGGTGACCAGGAACGGCCGGACCGCGGGGGCCGGGCCGACGGGGGTTCCGTCGGGGCCGGTGAAGCCGTGCGCGCCCGGGGGTGCTTGGCCGTCCGCCATCGGTTTTTTCTTCCTCCCTCGACCCGGTGGCGACCGGTCATCCAGCCGACGCGGCGCCGACGCTGTTCTTCAGTTCCAGTACGAGCTGAGGGCTCAGCGCGGTGCCGGCGCGGTTGGCGAACAGGGTCATCTCGTAGGCGATGTTGCCGAGCTTGGCCTCCTTGTCGGTGACCACGCCGAGGACGGCGCCGCTGCCGATCGCGGAGACCAGGACGTGGCCACCCTCCAGGTCGATGATGACCTTGTTGAGCCCGCCCAGACCGTAGTTGCCGGAAGCGCCGGACGCCAGGCTCGTGATGCCGGAGACGATCGCCGCGAGCCGTTCCGAGTCGGCGTGCTCGCGCAGTTCGGAGACGGCGATGAGCAGACCGTCGGACGACACGGCGATGGCGTCGACGACGCCGGCGGTCTCGGTGGCGAAACGATTCAGGAGCCAGGTGAAGTCGGCCGCGGCAGCCCGCAGGTCCGTCGGCGAGGCCCCGCCCATGGAGGTGTCACCTGTCGACGTTGTCACTGCTCCGCTCCTTCCGGGAGGTGGTTCTGGTCGTGCGTGGCGCGGGTGGTGGCTGAGGACGTGGGGGATACCGGGGGAAGCGTACGTCGGCCGTCGGCGGCGTCGGCGCGCGCGTCCCGGTTTGCGCGCTCGACGGCCGCCTCGAACTCCTCGAGCGCGGAGCGGACGGCGTCGGCGTCGGCGGGCCGCAGTGGCTCGGCGGCCCGCTGCGCGGCCGTGTCCGCGAACGTGGTCCGCAGGGTCGCCCCCCGCACGCGCCGCCGCAACGGCCGGGCGCCGTCGCCCGGTTCCTCCGGGCCGGTCGCGGCCGCGCCGCCCCGGGGGGCGGGTGGTACGACGGCGCCGGACCGGCCGCCCGGCGAGGCACCGGTGGCGGCCTCGTCGTGGGTGCGCGGGATGTCGGCCTCGTGCGGCCGGGAGGTTCCGGCGCCCGCCCCGGCCCCCGCCTCGGGCTCGCGCCCGTAACCGAACTCGTCGGCCACGTAGGGCCGGTCCCGCTCGGGATGCTCCCGCCCGGTCCGCGCGGAGGTATCGGATCGTTCGGCCGGGGTGGCGGCCGGGGGCGTCGGCGTCCCCGCGGAGGGGAGCGCTTCGTCCGCAGCCGGCCGGGAGGTGCCCGGCCGGACCGGGACGTACCCCGTGCCGCGGCCGCCGCCCTCGGACGCCCGCCCGGCGGACGTTCCTGCCCCGGGCGTCCGTCCTGCGGGGGCCGTCTCCGCCCGGTCCCCCGCGGGGACCGTCTCCTCCTGGTCCCCGCGGGGAACGCGGCGGGGGAGCGGGACGAGCGGGTCGCCGTCGGCCGATGCCGTCTCGCCCCCTGCCCGCCCGGCCTCCGCCGCGCGGCGGGCGGCCCAGGCCGGGGTGCGGCCGGTGCCGCGTCCGGCTTCCGCCGGCGCCGGGGCGGAGGCCGGCTCCGGATGCGCGGTGCTGTCCGGCTCCGCGTCGGCCGCGGGCCGTTCGTCGCGCCTGCCGTCCGTCGGAGAGGATCCCGTCGGCAGGGCCCTGCGGGGTTCCGAGGGGGTGACGGCGCCCGGCTCCACCGGGTCCGCGGCGCGGCCCTCCGGGCTCGCCGCCGGCGCCACCACGTCCCGTTCGATGTCCCGTTCGACGTTCCGTTCCACGGCGGCCGACGAGGACGGCCGCGACGGCTCGGCCGCGAGCGGGCTCAGCGCCAGCAGCAGCGTCGACGGCAGTGCGATGTGCGAGGTGACGCCGCCGCCCGGGGTCCGGGACAGCGTCACGGTCACACCCCAGCGGCGCGCCAGCGTGCCCACCACGAACAGGCCCAGCACCTTCGTCGGCACCAGGTCCAGCCGCTCGCGGCGCACCAGCCGCGCGTTCTCCTCGGCGAGCCGCTCCGCGCTCATGCCCAGGCCGTGGTCGGCGATCTCGATGTGCGCGACGCCGTCGCCGTCCGCCCGCACCGCCACCTCGACAGGGCTGCGCGCGGGCGAGAACGCCACCGCGTTCTCGATCAGTTCGGCCACCATCAGCGTCAGGTCGCCGATGATGTCCGGCTCGACCATGACCTCCGTGTCGGCGCGCAGCGACACCCGCTGGTAGCCCTCGACCTGCCCGAGCGCGGCCCTTACGACGTTGGTGAGCGCGGTCGGTCCGGAGTCCAGCACGGTCTCGCGGATGCCGGCCAGCAGCATCAGGCTGTCGGCGTTGCGGCGCAGACGCACGGCGATGTGGTCGATGCGGTACAGCCGGTCCAGCAGCGCGGGGTCGGTCTCGCCGCGCTCGACCGCGTCGATCAGCGCGAGCTGACGGGCGGTCAGGTTGCTGACCCGGCGTCCCACGTTGCCGAACATCTCGGCGACGTTGCGCCGGCTGAGCACCTGGCGTTCCAGCAGCGCCGCCGCCGTGCCCTGCACATGGTTGAACGCCTCGGCGAGCTCGCCGATCTCGTCGCGCACGACGACCGGCACCTCGCTCAGCCTCGGCGGCCCCGCGTCCTCCGCGTCGTCGTCGGCGACCCGGGCCAGTTCGCGCCCCGCCACCTCGGCGACCTGCTGCGCGGCTCCGGTCAGCGCCGTCACCGGCCGCACCACGGAACGTCGTACGGCGACCGAGAAGCCGAGCCAGAGGACGAACCCGAGCAGTGCCGCGGCGAGCAGCCAGCCGGCCCGCCACCAGGAGTCGGAGGAGGCGCTGTCGGCCCGGTGGGCGATCTGGCCGGTCAGCGAGGTGGTGATCTTCAGCCGGGACTCGGCCTGGGCCCGGTAGTCCGGGTAGGTGGCCAGGGACGAGGTGAACGCCCGGCGCAGTTGGGTCGGCCCCTTGGCCTGCAACGCGCTCGGGTCGACCTGGAGTTCGGCGTACTGCTGGGCGATCGTGGCCATCGGGCCGTCGCGCTCCATGCTGCCCAGCTGGTCCGCCTGCTCCTCGGTGGCGAAGCGGCTGAAGCGGTCGGCCTGGTACGTGTAGAGCTGGTAGGCGCCGACCGCGCTGTTGAACTGGATCAGCGCGTTGCTGTCACCCGTGGTCGCGGAGAACACGTCGGTCTCGAACGCGCTGTGCGCGGCGTCGGCGCGCAGCAGCGACTCCAGCAGATTGCCGGTGAAGGTGGCCGCGAGCGCGGTGTTGCGGTCCAGGCCGAGCCCGTCGATCAGGCCCTTGGCCACGCTGGTGTACGTGGGGTCGATGTTGTCGGCGGGCAGATACCCCGCCTCGACGTTCTCCCGGAGGCTGGTGAGACCGTTGACCTCGCGCAGGGCCTGTGCCTCGGTGCCGGGGAGCCGGTCGCCGAAGGTGTCGCGCACCTTGTCCACCTGCGCGTCCACGGCCGCCTGCGCCTTGCGGTACCCCGTGGTGGACGGCCGGTCCGCCTTGCCGGCGGCCTCGTACCGCACGGAGAGCAGCATCGCCTGCTGGTACTCGTTCTGCACCTGGTCGACCAGGGCGGCCACCTGCACGCTGTTCCGCACCAGGTCGGCGGCGTCCGCCGCGTCGCGGGCCTGTCCCACCTGGTCGGCGATGAGGTACGACAGCAGCATCGCGACCACCGCGAGCGGGACGCCGACGAGGGCGTTGAGCTTGCGCCGGAAGGGCCACCGGTCGGCGAAGCGACGAATACCGCTCGGCGGCGACGGCGGTGCCGGCGCGGGGGTGGACGCGTCCACCACGTTCGTGGACACCGAGCCTCCTTGTGGGCGTCATCACGGCGCGCAAGGTTCACGAGACCGTTGATCGGATGATGATCGGTTTCGGACAGGGGGCACCGCAGTTCCCACTGGGCGACATCCGCGCGCCCATGCCGGCCACACCGCTCCCCGTGGTCAACTTCGGTGAGAGTACCGTCTCTTGTGATCGCGGATGGGCACGCTATGTCAAGAATCCGTTACAACCCCACCAGTCCCACCAGTGAACACCCACCACATCTTCACAACAAGTGACCCACGGAAATCGCTTGTTGACCGGAAGGCACTTGACTAGTCGAGAAGCGGCTGGATTGGATCAGTCGGGTGCGGTGCCGGAATGACGCGTACCGTCGTCCTCGGCATGTGCCCCGAGGCCTCGCGCCTGTGCGGCCGTGCCCGCCCTCCACCCCAAAGTCCGGAACGGGAATTGTGACTACCGCGAAGAGCAGCAGGTCCAGTAAGAGACGATCCGGAGCGGCGGCCGTAGCGCTCGCCGCCGCCACGGCCCTCCTGGCGGCGGGGTGCGGATCGGACGACAAGAGCGACGATCCGCTCGCGGGCGAGAAGTCGGGCGGCGACACGGTCGTCGTCGGCTCCAACAACTTCGCCGAGAGCATCCTCCTCGCCGACATCTACGGCGAGGCGCTGAAGGCCAAGGGCGTCAAGGTCGACTACAAGCCCAACATCGGCAGCCGCGAGACCACCTACGGTCTGCTGAAGAACGGCTCCATCACCGTGCTGCCCGAGTACAACGGCGCGCTGCTGGCCTACCTCGACGCCAAGGCCACCCCGAAGACGGTCGCCGAGACCACCGCCGCGATCAACGCGAAGCTGGACAAGAAGCTGGAGCTCCTGGAGCCGGCCGCCGCGCAGGACAAGGACTCGGTCACGGTCAACGCGGACGCCGCGAAGAAGCACGGGCTGACCGACAAGTCCACCATCGCCGACCTCAAGGACATCGCGTCCGACCTGGTCATCGGCGGCTCCCCGGAGTTCCAGACCCGACAGCAGGGCCTCAAGGGCCTGAAGTCGGTGTACGGCGTGGAGTTCAAGTCCTTCAAGGCGCTCGACGCGGGCGGCCCGCTCACCCAGGCGGCGCTGAAGAAGAACACGGTCCAGGCGGCCGACCTCTTCACCACCGACCCGACCATCACCAAGGAGAAGTTCGTCGTCCTCCAGGACCCGGAGAACCTCTTCGGGTTCGAGAACGTGCAGCCGCTCGTCTACAAGGGCGGACTCTCCAAGGAGGCCGCGGCCGCGCTGAACGCGGTCTCGGCCAAGCTCGACACGGCCGCGCTGCTGGACCTGGACGCGAAGGTGCAGCTCGAGAACAAGGACCCGCTGGACGTGGCCAAGACCTGGCTGAAGTCCGCCGGCCTCGGCTGACGCGGGAGCACCGCGCGTGAGCACGACCGCCGACGAGCCGACCCGGGCGCCCTCCGCCGAGGGTGCCCGGGGCCTGCCGGACGGGACGGGGGCGCACGCCCGCGTCGTCCTGGACGGTGCCGGGCTGGACGTCGGCGGCGTGGTCCGGCTCGCCGACCACGACGCCGTGCCGGACGTCCCCGCCGAGCCGCTCGCCCGGGTCCGGCACGCCTGGCAGGCGGCCGAGCGGCTCGCCGCGCGCGGCCGGCTCTACGGGCGCGGCACCGGGGTCGGCGCCCACCGGCAGATCGCCGTCGACGAGGCCGACCTGGCCGGCCACGGCCTGCGCCTGCTGCGCAGCCACGCGGGCGGCGCGGGCGCGGTGCTGCCCGCCCGGCAGGCGCGCGCGATGCTCGCCGTCCGTGCCAACCAGCTCCTGGCCGGCGGCTCCGGCATCCACCCCGACTTCGTCGAGGCCCTCGCCGAGGCACTGCGCCTGGGCGTCCACCCGGCGATCACGGAGTACGGCTCGGTGGGCACGGGCGACCTCACGGCCCTGGCCCAGACCGGCCTCGCCCTCCTTGGCGAACACCCCTGGCTGGGCGCCCCGAGTGACGCGTCCGGACCGGGCGCCGGGCACCCGCGCGCCGGTTCCCCGCGCGGCGTCGGCCCGTACGAGGACGGCTCCCCGATACCCGTCCCGCGTCGACCGCGGTCCGGCACGGCCGCCTCCCGACCGCAGGCGGCCCCGCAGCCGCAGGCCATTGCGCAGCCGCAGTCCGGCACGACTGCGCCCCGACCGCAGCCCGCCCCGCGACCGCGTGCCGCCCCGGCGGCGGGTGCGGGTCTGCCCGCGCCCGTCATGCTGCGGCCCGGGGACGCGCTCGCGCTGCTCAGCAGCAGCGCGCTCACCCTCGGCCAGGCAGCGCTCGCCTGCCACGACCTCACGGTGCTGCTGCGGGCCGCGCACGCCGTGGCCGCGCTGTCGCTCCTCGCCGTCTCCGGTTCGACCGAGGCGTACGCCGCGCCCGTGCACGCGGTACGTCCCTACCCGGGCCCCGCGCGCGCGGCCGCCGAGGTGCGGCGGCTGCTCGGCCTGCCCGACCGGCCCCCGCCCGGCGGCGGGCGGCGCGTCCAGGACCCCTACGGCTTCCGCGCCTTCCCGCAGGTGCACGGTGCCGCGCTCGACGCCGCCGAACGGCTGCGGCACGTCGTCGAGACCGAGATCAACTGCCCCACCGAGAACCCGCTCATCGTCCCCGACGAGGACACCGCCTACCACCACGGCGGCTTCTACGCCGCACCTCTGGGCCTCGCCCTCGACGCAGCCGACCTCGCCCTGCTCGGCACCGCCCAGCTCTCCGCCGCGCGACTGGCCGGGCTCGGCCGCGCGGACCTCACCGGGCTGCCCGCCTTCCTCGCCGAGGGCCCCGCCGGGAGCTCCGGCACGATGATCATGGAGTACACCGCGCACTCCGCCCTCGCCGAACTGCGCGCGTCGGCGTCCCCCGCCTCGGCGGGCCACGCCGTGCTCTCCCACGGCCTGGAGGAGGCGGCCGGCTTCGCCTCCCAGGCGGCCCGCCAGGCCCTGCGCGCGGTGGACGCCTACCGTACGGTCCTGGCCTGCGAGCTCGTGGTGGCAGTACGGGCGCTGCGCCTGAGCGGCACCACGCCGGACATGCCGGCATTCACCGTGGCATCCGCCGTCCTCCCCCCACAAACGGAGGACCGCCCCCTGACCCCCGACATCTCCGAGGCAACAGACCTACTCCCGCACCTGGCCCACCTGTGACCCACCGCGCACAGGGGCGCGGGGAACCGCGCGCAACCACAACGCACCCGCACGGTGGGGGCCGTGCCGCCCGGCCAGGGGCCACTTCCTGGCATCCGGGGGCCTCACCCCCGTGAAGGGGTGCGGGGAACCGCGCGCAACCACAACGCCCCCGCACCGCGGGAGCCGTACCGCGCCCGGCCAGGGGGAACCGCCTCCCCATCCGGGGGCAGGGGCATCGCCGCGTATGCGGGGGCAGAGGGGCCCCGCCCGCCCCCAGCGAGGGAAACGCATCCCCCCACCCCCGCCGGCCGGGCCGACCGCCTCCCCACCCCCCGGCCCGAAAGGGTCAGCCCTTTCGGGCCACCGCTCCGTACATCGCGATGTCCTCGTCCCTGATCCCCTGCTCACCCGTCCCGTCCGGGTGCCACTTGTGCACCTGGACGATGCCGGGCTCGACCAGGTCGAGGCCCGCGAAGAACTCGTGCGCCTCGTCGATCGTCCGCAGCCGCATCGGCATGTTCCGCGCCTCGTACTCGCGGGCCACCCGTCCGACCTCCTGCGGTGCGAACTCGGCGGTGCCGATGGTCATCGCCAGGTAGCTCCCCGACGGCAGCGGCTCCAGCAGCCGCCGTACGACCCCCACCGCGTCGTCCACGTCGAGCATGAAGTGGACGATCGCGATGACTGTCAGGGCCACCGGCTGCGACAGGTCGAGCGTCTCCCGCAGTTCCGGCGCGTCCAGGATGCTCCCCGGGTCCCGCATGTCCGCCTCGACGTACGCGGTCTTCCCCTCGGGCGTGCTGGCCAGCAGCCCCTGGGAGAGGGTCAGCACGATCGGGTCGTTGTCGACGTAGACCACCCGGGACGCGGGCGCCACCGACTGGGCGATCTCGTGCAGGTTGGGGGAGGTGGGGATGCCGGTGCCGATGTCGAGGAACTGCCGGATCCCGGCCTCCTCGGCCAGCCACCGCACCGCGCGGTTCATCCAGTCGCGGTTGGCGCGCATGTGGATCGGGAGCGCCGGCCACTCCCGCGCCATGGCGTCGCCCGCCTCCTTGTCGGCCGGGTAGTAGTCCTTCCCGCCCAGGATGTAGTCGTAGATGCGCGCGGAATGCGCGCTCTCGGTGTCGATACGGTCGGCAGGCCATCCGTTGTCGGGCAACGCGGCCCTCCCATCACGTCGTAGGTGAAGTGGCAACGTCCACAGGAGACCAGGAGTTTCCGGGAACCCTCAAGTACCCCGGGAACCCCAAGTCCCTTGCTGACCAGGTCCGTTCACAGTTCCTTGCGGATCTCACGGAGCACGGACTCGGTCATGCGGGCCGGTGCCGCCTGCGCACCGAGCCGGTCCAGCGCCTCGCGGTACACCACCACGTCGTCCCGTTTGTCCAGATAGACGGCGCCCACCATCCCGTTCAGGTACACGATGTCCGGCAGTTCCCGGGCCCGGAACCGGAACACGTGGTAGGCACCCGCCCGCATCGCCGGGTGCGGACCGTTGGCGAAGGGCATGATCTGCACCGTCACCTGTGGCAGCCGGTTGACCTCCGTGAGGTGGTCGATCTGCTCCCGCATCACCTCCGTACCGCCCACCGGCCACCGCAGCACCGTCTCGTCCAGCACCACCCACACCCGCGGCACCGTCGGCCGTGACAGCAGCTCCTGCCGCCGCATCCGCAGCTGCACCCGCCGCTCGGTCGCCTCGGCCGACGCGTGCGGGTTCCCGGCGGTGATCAGCGCCCGCGCGTACGCCTCCGTCTGCAGCAGCCCCGGCACGAACTGCGGCTCGTAGGCACGGATCTGCAGGGCCGCCTGCTCCAGGCTCAGATACGCCGCGAACCAGTCCGGCAGCACGTCCCGGTAGGTGTGCCACCAGCCGCGCTTGTTGGCCTCGCGCGCGGACTTGAGGAAGGTGTCGATCTCCTGCTGGTCGGTGACGCCGTACGTCTGCAGCAGTTTCTCGACGTCCGGCAGCCGCAGCCGGGCCACCTTCGCGGACTCCATCCGCCGGATCGTCGAGTGGCTGACGCCGATCGCCTCACCGGCCTCCTCGAAGGTGAGCCCGGCCCGGCTGCGCAGTTCCTCGAGCTGACGGCCGAGGATCATGCGCAGCACGGACGGCGCTCCGCCCCAGTCGGTCTCCGCGGTCACGCCACCCCCTCACGTCGGGTTCACCTCGGGCACACATCATGTGCGGAGTCACAGTCTGTCACGACCGTCCGCCCGCCGAGGCGGCTTGTGCCCCACACATTGCAATTTTCAACTTGCCGGTTGCGGGCCGTCGTTGGCAGGTGCCACAGTGTCCATACCGTCAGGCATCGGCGAACGGCGACACGCGCAGTCCGGTGGGGGGACATGGGACTGCTGCCGGTCCCGTTCCGACGCGGGCCGACAGGGCCCCGTGACCATGGCGGGCCACCCCGGACCCGCGACGACGCACGGGCGGCAGCGCACCGGCACCGTCCGCGGTGCGACGGCAGACGAAAGGCGAACGGCGATGGCTCCGCCCTCCTCCCCGCAGCCGTTGGGCCGGCCCCCGGGCTCCGGCCGGCCCGCACCCCGGGCGGGCATCTTCGGACTCCCGGCCGCCCCCGCCTCCGTCGGACTCGCCCGCGGCCATGTGCGCGGCCTCCTGGAGGACTGGGAGTTCGACCCCGAGACCTGCGACAACGCCGTCCTCGTCACCTCGGAGCTGGTCACCAACGCGGTGATGCACACCGCGAGCGACCGCATCGTGTGCAGGCTGCGCACGGACGGTGACCGTATCCGCATCGAGGTCGAGGACGAGAGCCGCGGCCCCACCCTGCCCGAGCAGCGCATCTCCCGCCCCGACGACCAGGGCGGCCGGGGGCTGATGCTGGTCGGCGTGCTCAGCAGCGACTGGGGCGTACGGGACAGCCCGTACGGGCCCGGCCGCATCGTCTGGGCGGAGCTGATCCCCGAGGGCCCCGACCCCGACCTCGACCAGGACCCGGCCCTGGGCTTCACCCCCGTACCGACCCTGGCGCCGGCCGTCACCTCCCTGGCGCCCTCCGCCTCCGTGCACGACATCCGGCCCGTCCCCCGCCTGGCCGAAGGAACGCACCCGCATGAACCCTCAGCGCACCCCTGACCCCTGCCCCCGGCCCGAGCGGCTCCCCGACGCACGCCGCCACATGCACGGCGTCCCGATCGCCGACGCGCCCCCGCGCACGCCCGGTCCCGCCATCCCCGAGACGCCCCCGGGCACCCTCGGTCTGCCGATCCCCGACGACCTGTCCGGCGGACTCGGCCACGACGCGGTGGGCACCACACCCGAGCACGGCAGACGGATCATGGAGTGTCTGCCCCGCATCGGCTGCGTCTTCGCCGACGACCGCCAATGGTGGTGGGTCGTCCCCACGGGGTCCCAGATCGGGGTGGCCTGGCCGTCCTCCACGCGGTACGCCGTCGGTGCGACGCTCACCGGGCGGCGCGGCCGGGGTCCGGCCGGGCGGGTCCGGCTGATCCACCGGCCCGACCACGACTCGCCCTACACCCCGCCGCTCCCGCTGTACTTCCTCACCTGCCGTCTCGCGGGCATCACCCCGCGATGGTCACCGGCCTCCGTGGGCTGAACCGTCCGCCGCGGGGTACCCGGGGTTCTCCGGTTGCGCCCGGGCGGAAGGGATGGCAGGACGGTAGGACCATGAACACTGACAGCGACAGCACACTCCCGCACGCGGTCCTCTCCAGCGACTCGGTCTTCGGAGCGCCGTGCTGGGTGAGTCTGACGACCCGCGACCTCGACGTCGCCGGGGCGTTCTACACGGCGGTGCTCGGCTGGACCTTCCGCACCGGCCGCCTCGGCGCACGGTTCCGCACGGCGCTGGCCGACGACGTGCCCGTCGCGGGCCTGGCCGCCGTCGCCTCGGTGTACCGGATGGCGGCTGCCTGGACGCCGTACTTCGCCGTGCCGAGCGCGGACGACGCGGTGGCCCGCAGCAGGGAGCGCGGCGGTACGACGGCGGTCGGCCCGCTCGCCTTCCCGCCGGGCCGCGCCGCCGTCCTGGCCGACCGGGACGGAGCCGTCTTCGGCATCTGGGAGGGGCAGTTGGCGACCGGCTGGGAGGAGTGGCGCAAGGCCGCCCCGGTCTCCGTCCGCCTGCACACCCGGGACGCCTTCGACGCGGCGATCTTCTACGGCGAGGTGCTGCAGTGGGCGACCGGGAGCGAGGGGTGCTGCGAGGTGCAGTACGACGGCGCGGAGGTCGTCCTGCGCAGCGCCGGGGAGACGGTGGCCCGCATCCACTCGGGCGCGCTGGGCGCCGCCCCGGACCCCACGATCCGCCCGCACTGGCAGGTCCACTTCACCGTGGACGACGTACCGGCGTGCGTGGCGGCGGCGCGGGCGCACGGGGGAGGCGTGGTGCGGTGGGCGGACGGCGCGCGCGAAGCGGTCCTGACGGACCCCGACGGCGCGAGTTTCACGGTGCGGGAGGAAACGGCGGCGTAGAGCCGCCCGCGCGGGGCGCGGGGATCCGTGCGGCACCGGCCGATGTCGCCCACGTCGGGGCCGTATCCCCCTCGGCCCCCCGGTTCCTCTTGTTCTGCTTGTTCCGTCGCCGCAACCACCTGCCGCGCGGCTCCTGGTCCGGCATCCACCCGAAGATCAGACAGGCCCCGACCAGCCCCAGCAGCAGTCCCACCAGGAACCCGCCCAGGTTCGACGTCAGCCACGTGCCCAGCGCCGACAGGGCGCCCACCAGCGAGTAGAACAACCGCTGACCGGGGCTCAGCAGTGTCAGCACGCCGCACAGCACCATCACCGTCGGCAGCAGATATCCCGCCACGCCCTGCATGCCGACATGCAGCACCACCTTCATCGACGCCTTTTCGGTGAGCAGGATCTCCCCGCCCCCCAGGGTCAGCAGCACACCGCCCCAGAACGGGCGCCGCGCCCGCCAGCCGCGGAACCCGCCACCACCGGCACCCACGTCAGCACCCGGAGTCGGAGAAGCGCATCTTCAGCCCCGGCAGCTTGAAGACCCCCGCCGTGGTGGCGTAGTTGGTCTGCCGCAGGTTCTTGATGTGCACGGTGTCGGCCTGCTGCCCGAACACCCCCGGCCTGCCCTGCACCCCGGCCTTGGACATGGTGCTCGCGTCGTTGCCGATCTCGATGTTCTTGAACGCCGCGTCGCCCGAGAGCTGCGTGGAGTCGGTGGTGAGGTCCCGGGCTGTCACCTTGGTGTCCCCGCCCCCCGCGGTGATCAGCAGATTCGTGCCGCCGAGGTCCACGCTCTGGCAGAGCTTGGTGAGCGTCGCCTTCTTGATCGCGGAGGTGATGACCAGCACCTGCCCGCCTGTGTCGCCGGCGTTGGGGCTGTCCTCCGTCATGCTGTCGAGATCACCGAACTGTTCGAACCCGGTGCCGTCGAGCTCGGTCGCGGTGACCGTGAACGGCATGCCGGAGATGAAGAACTGCACACCCAGCGCACCCTGGGCGGTCGCGACGATCAGTCCCGCCGCGATCGCGGTGGCGGGCACCGCCAGGACGGCGGCGCGACGCAGACGTACGCGTCCGCGTCTTTCGCCCCCGGCGGAACCGCTCTCCGGGGGCTCGGGCAGGCCGGCGGTGGATGCCGTGTGGTCCGAGGACGAGGCCATGTCTACTCCTGGGCGCAGTCAATGCGGAGGGAACCTAACCGGATTCACTGGCGCGTTGTCCTGGCGCGGACAGCGCCTGCCGCGCACGCCTCCTCCCGCCTCCCGGCGTGCACAAGGGCTTGCTCGTTACGCGGCAGTAGCCATCAAGGAAGTTACCGATGGTTACACCAAGGGGTCAAGAGAGCTGTGGCAGAGGGATGTTGATTGTGGTGATCGCGTGTCGGGGGCCTTCCGGCCGCGTCCGGGCTGACCTGCGCGCACGCCCGGCAGGTGGCGGTTCGTCCGACGAACTCCCGCGCGAACCCTTGACGGTGACGGAGCATCAGGTCTACAACTGCCTCTGTTTTCCTGCGGATCCGTGGCGCCGGATCCGTCCGTACGGCGCACGTCACTCTCCCGGCCCCGCCTCTCGGGGCATATGTGACACCTCTGCGCGCCGTGCGGCGCACGGATTCTTCACCGCGCACGATCCGCTCCTTCCGCGGCACCGGCACGGCCCCGGACCATCCCCTGTCCGCGGCCCGTGTCCGGTCCGCCCTGCCGCCGTCGGCCCCGTCACGTACGGAGAAGGCGTCACGGGATCGGCGGCGACCTTCTCGCACCTCTCCCCACTCCGAGAACACGCACCTCTCCCCACTCCCGAGAAGAGGCATCCCCATGCGTACGACCCGCACCCGTACCCTCCTCGCCCTTGCCGGTGCCGCCACGGCCTTCGCGCTGGCCACGGCCTCGCCGGCCACCGCGGCCGACACGGTCCTCACCACCGGCGGCGCGGGCGGCGACGCCGTCTCCGTCGGCGACGTGCTCAACGCGTCGCTCGCCAGTGGCACGTCGGCCACGCTCTACTCCAGTGCCACCGGCACCAGCGGGGTGTCCTGCACCTCCTCGGCCTTCACCGCCACCGTCACCGACAACCCGGCGGCGCCGGGCACCGCGACCGAGTCGCTGACCGGGCACACCTTCGACGCGGGCAGCTGCTCCAGCAACGTCATCGGTGTGACCGGGGTGACCGGCATCACCGTCGAGCATCTGCCCTACGGCACGACCGTCACCTCGGACGGGGCGGTGACCGTGACCCCGCCGGCCGGGTCCACCATCCAGACGACGGTGAAGCTGCGGACCCTGCTGGGCAGCATCACGTGCGTGTACCAGGCGCCGAGTCTGAACGGCACGGTGGACGAGGCCGCGAACGGCATCGCGTTCAGTGCGCAGCACTTCACGAAGGTGTCCGGGTCGTCGCTGTGCTTCGCCAACGGCTACTTCACGGCGACGTACGCCCCGGTCACCGACACGAGCCAGGCCGGCTCCCCGACGGTGTACGTCAACTGACCCGAGGGCTCCGCCCCCCGGACCCCCGAAAAGATCGCGCAGTTCCCCGCACCCTGGAAGGGGCGCAGCGCCCTTTGAAGGGCGCGGGGAACTGCGCGACCAGCCACAACGCACCCGCACCCGCCCACGCACGCACTCACCCGAGCCCTCACCACCCACGAGCTCTCCCCGTCCGCCCCCGACTCCCCCTCTCGGGGTGAAAGGGGCGGAGCCCCTTGGAGGGACGGGACGGGACGGGCAGGGGCGGCAGGGGCGGCGGGGGCGAAACACCTTTCGCCCCGCTAGCGTGGGCGGATGCCGAGTCAGACGCCCCCACCGCCGGCCCCGCCGGCCCCACCGGTGTGCGCCGGGTGCGGCGCACCCACCCGCCGCGTCGCCGACACCGTCGCGGACCCCGCCTCCCTCCACGACGACCTCGCCGACCGCCTCGCCAAGGCCCCCGCGGTCGCCTCCCGCGGCACCACCGCCCTCCACGCCGTCGAAGGCCTGATCATGGCCGGCGTGGGGATCGCCCTCGCCCAGGGCGGCCTCGCCGGCCACACCACCGTGCCCACCGTCGGCGGCACCCTCCTCGCCCTCATCGCGCTGACCGGCACCGCGCTCGTCGTCCGCAACGAGACCCGCGGCCGCGCCGCCGTCACCGCCGGCGAGCCCCGCGCCGACGCCCTGTGGCGACCGGCGCACCACTGTCCCGGCTGCGCGTCGGTCTCCTGCCCCGGCGGCGAACCGTGGCAGGGTCGGCTGACGCCGGAACAGTTCCGGAAACTGGTGTGGACCGAGGCGGGGTACGGCGGGGAGCTGGAGGAACGGGCCCGTACGGCCGACGTGCCGCCCGGGACCCTCCCCCGTCCCCGAGGAGCAGAGAACCATGTCTGAGGCCGCCGCCCCCGCCCCCGTGATCGTGAGCGACGACCCCGCCTCCTTCCCCCACGGCGTCCTGGCGGAACGCCACCCCGCGCTCGTCGCCCGCGTCCTGGACACCGTCCCCTACGGCCCCGACGAGCGGGCCGCGCTCACCGCGCTGCTCGACAACCACCTCAAGGGCGTGGTCGAACCGCCCGAACCCGGTGCCCGGGACGCCGAGCGCTGGACGGAGGAGTGGGGGCTGGCCGAGCACCTCGGCCGCTCCTGGTTCGCGGCGCCGTTCCTGTGGGCCGAGAGCTACTTCTACCGCCGCTTCCTCGACGCGCTCGGCTACTTCGGCACCGGGCCCTGGCGCGGCGTCGACCCGTTCCGCCCGTTCAAACTCGCCGAGCTCGCCGGGCCGGAGACCGACGAGGAACTCGCGGCCCTCGACGCGCTCGCCGACCGCCCGCCGGCCGAGCGCGCCGCCGCCCTGCTGCACGGCTCCCTGTGGGGCAACAGCGCGGACCTCGGCTTCCGGCTCTCCGTCGAGAGCGGCCACGGAGCGGGCACGGGCGCCGGGCCCGCCGCCGACGCCCGCCTCGTCGCCGACGACAGCGAGACACTGTGGTCGATGCTGCCCGTCCCCACCCTGTGCCTGGTCGCCGACAACGCCGGGCGCGAACTCGTCCCCGACCTGCTGCTCGTCGACCATCTGCTGCGCCACGGCGGCGCCGAGCGCGCCGTGCTGCACGTCAAACCCCACCCCTACTACGTCTCCGACGCGACCACCGCCGACGTCCTGGACGCGATCGACCGGCTGCACCGCGCGCCCGGCGAGGCGGGTGCCGCCGGGCGCCGGCTGTGGTCGGCGCTGGCCGGCGGCCGGCTCGTCCTGCGTGCCCACCCGTTCTCCTGCGCGCCCCTGCCGTACGCCGACATGCCCGACGACCTGCGCCGCGAGTTCGCCGCCGCCGACCTCACGATCCTCAAGGGCGACCTCAACTACCGCCGCCTGGTGGGCGACCGGCTCTGGCCGCCGACCACGCCGTTCGCCCGGCCGACCGCGTACTTCCCCGGCCCGGTGGTGGCGCTGCGCACCCTGAAGTCCGACGTGATCACCGGACTCGACCCGCACACGGAGACCACCCTCGTCGAGACGGAGGGGCAGCGCTGGCGCACCAGCGGGGCGCACGCGCTGATCCAGGTGCGCCCCTGACGAGCCCCGTACATCCCCCTGACGCGCCCCGGTACCACCCCGACAACCCCGCGCCACCGCTTCACGCGATGGTGTGATCATGTTCCGCCGTCCGGATGCGCGGCCGGAGCCCTGGGCAGGACCCGGCCATGACGCAGCCGTTCCGCCTCCCGCACTTCTACATGCCGTATCCCGCGCGGCTCAATCCGCACCTCGACGAGGCGCGCGCGCACTCGACCGCCTGGGCGCGCGAGAGGGGCATGCTCGAGGGCTCCGGCGTCTGGGAACAGTCCGACCTCGACGCGCACGACTACGGCCTGCTGTGCGCGTACACGCACCCCGACTGCGACGGTCCGGCCCTCTCGCTCATCACCGACTGGTACGTGTGGGTGTTCTTCTTCGACGACCACTTCCTGGAGCTGTTCAAGCGCACCCAGGACCGCGCGGCCGGCAAGGCGCACCTGGACCGGCTGCCCCTGTTCATGCCGGCCGACCCCGCCACCCCCGTGCCCGAGCCGCAGAACCCGGTCGAGGCGGGTCTCGCCGACCTGTGGGCCCGTACGGTCCCGGCGATGTCGGCCGACTGGCGGCGCCGCTTCGCCGTCGCCACCGAACACCTGCTCAACGAGTCCCTGTGGGAGCTGTCCAACATCAACGAGGGGCGGATCGCCAACCCCGTCGAGTACATCGAGATGCGCCGCAAGGTCGGCGGCGCCCCCTGGTCCGCCGGCCTCGTGGAGTACGCCACCGCCGAGGTCCCCGCGCGCGTCGCCCGCTCGCGCCCGCTGCGGGTCCTGATGGAGACGTTCTCCGACGGCGTCCACCTGCGCAACGACCTCTTCTCCTACCAGCGCGAGGTCGAGGACGAGGGCGAACTGAGCAACGGCGTCCTCGTCCTGGAGACGTTCTTCGGCTGCACCACGCAGCAGGCCGCCGAGACGGTCAACGACATCCTGACCTCCCGGCTCCACCAGTTCGAGCACACGGCACTCACCGAGGTCCCCGCACTCGCCCTGGAGCACGGCCTCGCACCGGACGAGGTCGCGGCGATCGCGGCGTACACGCGGGGACTGCAGGACTGGCAGTCCGGCGGCCACGAATGGCACCTGCGCTCCAGCCGCTACATGAACGAGGGCGCCCTCGCGGCCCGCCGCCCCCTCGGCCTGCCGGCCACGGGTGCCTTTGCCGCCGACGTCCGGGGACTGCTCGCCGACGCCGGTGTCGAGCGGCTGCGCGCCCACACGCACATCCCGTTCCAGAAGGTCGGCCCCTCCCGCATCCCCGAGATCCGCATGCCGTTCACGCTCCGGCTCAGCGAACACCTCGACGGCGCCCGCGCCCGGCTGCTGCCCTGGGCGTTCGCATCGGGCATGCTCTCCGAGGGCGTCTGGGACGAGGACAAGCTCGCCTCCTGCGACCTGCCCCTGTGCGCCGCCGGCCTCCACCCCGACGCCACCCCCGAGGCCCTCGACCTCGCCTCCCAGTGGCTCGCCTGGGGCACCTACGGCGACGACTACTACCCCGTGATGTACGGCCACCGACGCGACCTCGCCGGGGCGAAGCTGTGCACCGAACGGCTGTCGGCGTGCATGCCGGTCGACGGTGAGGCGCCGCTGGTGCCGGCCAACGCGCTGGAGCGCTCACTGACCGACCTGTGGCAGCGCACCACGGCCGGCATGGACCTCGACCAGCGCCGCACGATGCGGCGCTCGGTCGACGTGATGACGGCGAGCTGGGTGTGGGAGCTGTCCAACCAGGCCCAGCACCGCGTCCCCGACCCCGTCGACTACCTGGAGATGCGCCGGGACACCTTCGGCTCCGACCTCACCAAGAACCTGTGCCGGATGGGACACGCGCCCAACGTGGCCGCCGAGGTGTACACCAGCGGGCCGATCTGCTCGCTGGAGAACGCGGCGATGGACTACGCGGTGCTCCTCAACGACGTGTTCTCCTACCAGAAGGAGATCGAGTACGAGGGAGAGATCCACAACGGGGTCCTCGTCGTGCAGAACTTCTTCCGCTGCGGGTACGACGAGGCGGTGCGTGTCGTCGGGGACCTGATGAACCAGCGGATGGAACAGTTCGAGCACGTCTCCGCGCACGAACTCCCCGTCCTCTACGAGGACTTCGCCCTCTCTCCCGACGCGCGGGCGACGATGGAGGGGTATGTGGTCCAACTCCAGAACTGGATGTCCGGCATCCTCAACTGGCACCAGCACGTGGACCGCTACCGGGCGGACTACCTCGCCCGCAGAGCCCACGGCTTCGTCCCGGACCACACGCCTGCGCGGCTCGCCGGCCGTGTGTGAAGGGGCGCGGGGCTGTGCCGATCCGCGGCAACCGCCGCGGGGCGCGACCGGCCACGACGAACCCGCACCCGGCGACAAGGGAAACCGTCACGCCGGCCGCCCGTTCACCCCCCCGGCGCGGCGCCGTCGCGCCCAGCGCTGCTCGAGGCGGCGCCCGTGACAGGCAATCCACTCGCATCCACCCCCGCCGGGAGGCAGGATGGCGGCAGTGGACCTTGGAGGCACGATGGCCGTCGCCACGGGGAGTGACCCCGCCCTCTTCACCGCCGCCGACTACGCGGCCCGGATGCGCCGCGCCGCGAGGAGCGCCGCCGACGCCGGGCTCGACGGCGTACTGATCGCACCCGGACCGGACCTGCTGTGGCTGACCGGCTACCGGCCGGTGGAGACCGAGCGGCTCACCCTCCTCGTGCTGCGCGCCGGCCAGGACCCCGTCCTGGTGGTGCCGACCCTGGAGGCTCCCGACGCGGCCGGCTCCGCCGGCGGCCCCGCGCTCACCCTGCGCGACTGGACCGACGGCCAGGACCCGTACGAGGCCGCCGGCTCCCTCCTCGTACCCGCCGGCCGCTTCGGGATCAGCGACAACGCCTGGGCGATGCACCTGCTCGGCCTGCGCCGACGGCTCCCGGACTCGGACCATGTCGCGCTCACCGAGGCGCTGCCGATGCTCCGCGCCGTCAAGGACGCCGCCGAACTGGAGCGGCTCGCCGCGGCGGGCGCCGCCGCGGACGCCGCGTTCGAGGAGATCCGAAAGGTGGCCTTCGCCGGTCGCCGGGAGCGGGAGGTCGCCGCCGACCTCGCCGCACTGCTGCTCCGCCACGGCCACTCCCAGGTGGACTTCACCGTCGTCGGCTCCGGCCCCAACGGCGCCAACCCGCACCACGAGGCCGACGACCGCGTCATCGAACGCGGCGACATGGTCGTTCTGGACTTCGGCGGCCTCAAGCACGGCTACGGCTCCGACACCACCCGCACCGTCCACGTCGGCGAGCCCACCGACGAGGAACGCCGCGTCCACGACATCGTCCGGCAGGCCCAGGAGGCCGGATTCCGGGCGGTGCGGCCCGGCGCCGCCTGCCAGGACGTCGACCGGGCGGCCCGCGAGGTCATCGCCGACGCCGGCTACGGCGAGTACTTCATCCACCGCACCGGGCACGGCATCGGCGTCACCACGCACGAGCCGCCGTACATGATCGAGGGCGAGGAACAGCCGCTCGTCCCCGGCATGTGCTTCTCCGTCGAACCCGGCATCTATCTGCCCGGACGCTTCGGGGTGCGCATCGAGGACATCGTGACGGTCACCGAGGACGGCGGCCGGCGCCTGAACAACACCGAACGGGAGATGGTGCTCGTCGAGTGACCCGCGCGGCACGACGGCCGCCCGGCCACCGGAAGCGAAGCCCGAACCGCCGGACCCCGGCGGCGAGGCCCGTACCCCCGAGACGACAACGGCGCGACGACCATGACCCAGGCACCCACACCGACGGCGGACACCGTACGCCGGCTCGTCGACACCCTCCTGGCGAAGGAGGCGCCCGACGAGGCGCCCACCGGGGTGTCCGGGCCGGGTGGCGCCCCCGAGGTGCGGCTCGCCGCCGAGGACGAGGACGGCACCGTCTGGTGGGTCGGCGGCCGGTACGTCCTGCGACTGGCGTCCCACCGCGACGCCACCGTGCGCAGGCGCCGCGAGCTGCGGCTGCGCGACCTGGTCCGGCCGTACGTGCCGCTCGCCGTGCCCGTCGGCGTCGCCCACGGCGAGTGGGCCCCCGGCCGCGCCTACACCCTCGACACCCGGCTGACCGGCGCCGGTGCCGAGGACCGGAGCGTGTCCGCCGTCGGCGAGGCCGACCTCGCGGCGTTCCTGACCGGGCTGCGCGAGGTGCCCGTACGGCAGGCGGAGACGCTCGGCGTGCCGCGCCGGGCGCCACGCCCCCTGGACGCGCTGCGCGGATCCGCGGACGGCGCCGCGCGGCGGCTGGGCGCGGCCGACGAGTTCGACCCGGCCCGGCTCGCCCCGTTCACGGCCACCGCCGCCGCACAGCTCGCCGCGCAGCCGGGGGCGGCCGTCCTCGTCCACCACTCGCTCACCGGCGCCCACCTGGTGGTCGGCGACGACGGCAGGGTGCGCGGGGTGCTCGGCTGGGGCGACGCGGTGACCGGCGACCCCGCCGAGGACATCGCCGGGCTCGCCCGCGCGGTCGGCGCCCCCGCCGCCGTACGCGCCGCGACCCTCGCCGGCTATGGGCCCCGCCCCTGCCTGCGCGGCCTGTGGCTGGCCCGCTGCGACGCACTGCTCCACCTCGCCACCCGCCTCGACACCCCCACCGGTGACCCGCTGCCCCTGCTCCGCCACCGCCTGCGCCGCGCCTGGGAACCGATCCTGCTGGAACGCGTCACGGACCTGCGGGGCGAAGCGGGGGAGTTGTAAGGCGTACGTCCGCCCCGGGCGCCGACGGCAGGTGCCGCCTCGGCTCACACCACTCCCGCACCGTCTGTCACCGTGCCGCGCGGGTACGCGGCACAGGTGGCTACTCCACCCGCACCGACGTCCGCCGGCTCTCCCCGGCACGGCACCCCGCGGCAGGACGGCGCCTCCCCGCTCAAGAAGGCGCTCACCACCCCCCTGCTGTACTTCTTCATCCTCGGCGATGTGCTGGGCGCCGGCGTCTACGTCCTCATCGGTCAGATCGCCGCGGAGTCGGGTGGCGCCGTGTGGGTGCCGCTCCTCCTGGCCCTGCTCCTGTCCCTGCTCACGGCCGCCTCGTACGCCGAACTCAGCACGAAGTACCCCGGGCCGGCGGCGCCTCCCACTACACGACCCTCGCCAACGGGCCGTTCACCGGCTTCCTCGCCGGGTTCTCCATGCCGGCCGCGGGCGTCGTGTCCGTTGCCGCGCCGGCCCGTGGCTTCGCCGGCGACTACCTGTCCGCCTTCGTCAGCCTGCCCGTGGTGGCGGTGGCGGCCGTCTTCCTGTGCCTCCTCGCCCTGCTGAACGCCCGCGGCATCAGCGAGTCCACGCGCGCCAACGTGGCGGCGACGCTCGTCGAGGTGGGCGGCCTCCTCCTCGTCATCGGTCTCGGCGTCCGGCTGTTCCTGCGCGGCGACGGCGACCCCGGCCGGCTCGTCCATCTCGGCACCGCCGACTCCGGGGCGGCCGCCGGTGTGCTGAGCGGGACCGTGCTGGCCTACTACTCCTTCGTCGGCTTCGAGACCTCCGTCAACGTCGCCGAGGAGACCCGCGACCCGCGCCGCTCCTACCCCCGCGCCCTCTTCGGCGCGCTGGTGACGGCCGGGGCCGTCTACGTCCTCGTGGGCATCGTCGCCTCGGCCGCCGTCCCCACCGGACGGCCGGCCGCGTTCAGCGGTCCGCTGCTGGAAGTGGTGAGGGAGGCGGGCGGGGTGCCGCCCAAGGTGTTCAGCGCCATCGCCCTGGTGGCCGTCGCCGACGGCGCGCTGCTCACCGGCATCATGAGCTCGCGGCTGGCCTTCGGCATGGCGCGGGACGGTCTGCTGCCCCGCTTCCTCACCCGCGTCCTCCCCGGGCGCCGCACCCCGTGGGCCTCGACAGCGGTCACGACCGCCCTGTCCTTCCTGCCGGCGCTCACCGGGGACGTGGCGACCCTCGCCTCCACCCTCGTACTGCTGCTCCTCGTGGTGTTCTTCCTGGTCGACACCGCGGTCCTCGTCCAGCGGCGGGACCGTACGACGCGGCCGCACTTCCGCGCGTACACCGTCGTCCCGGTCCTGGGTGCGGCCTCCTGCGTGGCGCCGGCCACCCGGGTCGACGGCGACGTCCGGGTACGCGGGCTGATCGTCCTCGCGGTCGGCCTGGTCCTGGGCGCCGTCGCCACCGTGCACCGGCGCCGCGATGCCGGTGATCAGGCCGGCCGGCCCGTCGGCGAACCGGCGGGCGAACCGGCGGACGGGGCCTGAGGCGCCGGGCTCCCGGCCGGAGCGGCGGGCCGGCCCCGCCGCCGGAGCCCGGCGACGGCCCCTACTCGCGCAGCAGGACGACGGCCGACTCGCCCGGCAGCGACAGCACCCCGTCCGCGTCCGGCGCGGACACCGGCTCCCACGCGGCCAGGACACGCGCCCCGCGCGGCCCCAGCGGGACGCGGACCGGCTCCGTGCCGAGATTGACCGCCACCCGGACGTCACCGCGGCGGAAGGCCAGCCAGCGCGCGGCCTCGTCGAAGGTGACCTTCACGTCGGACAGATCGGGATCGGTCAGGTCCGGCTGGGCGTGCCGCAGCGCGATCAGCTCCCGGTACCAGGCCAGCACGCGCGCGTGCACACCGCCGCCCGGCTCCGACCAGTCCAGGCAGGAGCGGTCCCGGGTGGCGGGGTCCTGCGGGTCGGGCACGTCCTCCTCGGCCCAGCCGTGCGCCGCGAACTCCCGGCGCCTGCCGTCGCGCACGGCCGCGGCGAGCTCCGCATCGGTGTGGTCGGTGAAGAACTGCCAGGGCGTGCCGGCCGCCCACTCCTCGCCCATGAACAGCATCGGCGTGAACGGCGCGGTCAGCATCAGCGTCGCCGCGCAGGCCAGCAGCCCGGGGGAGAGGGAGGCGGCGAGCCGGTCGCCCTGCGCACGGTTGCCTACCTGGTCGTGGGTCTGGGTGTAGCCCAGCAGCCGGTGCGCCGACATCCGTGTGCGGTCCAGCGGACGGCCGTGGGAGCGGCCCCGGAACGTCGAGTACGTGCCGTCGTGGAAGAAGCCGTGGGAGAGGGTCTTGGCGAGCGCGGCGAGCGGGGCGCGGGCGAAGTCCTCGTAGTAGCCCTGTCCCTCGCCGGTCAGGGCGGTGTGCAGGGCGTGGTGGAAGTCGTCGTTCCACTGCGCGTGCAGCCCGAGGCCGCCCTCGGGGCGTGGGGTGATCAGCCGCGGGTCGGCGAGGTCGGACTCGGCGATCAGGAACAGCGGACGGTCCAGCTCGGCGGCGAGCGCGTCGACGGCGGTGGACAGTTCCTCCAGGAAGTGGCACGCGCGTGTGTCGTGCAGCGCGTGCACGGCGTCCAGGCGCAGCCCGTCCAGGCGGTAGTCGCGCAGCCAGGCCAGCGCGCTGCCGAGCAGGAAGGCGCGCACCTCGTCGGAGCCGGGCGCGTCCAGATTGACGGCGACGCCCCACGGGGTGTGGTGGGTGTCGGTGAAGTACGGGCCGAACGCGGGCAGGTGGTTCCCGGACGGACCGAGGTGGTTGTGCACCACGTCCAGGACCACACCCAGGCCCAGCTCGTGCGCCCGGTCCACGAACCGCTTCAGCGCCTCGGGGCCGCCGTACGGCTCGTGCACGGCCCACAGCGACACGCCCTCGTAACCCCAGCCGTGCCGGCCGGGGAAGGGACACAGCGGCATCAACTCCACGTGGGTGACGCCCAGTTCCACGAGGTGCCCGAGCCGGGCGGCGGCCGCGTCCAGGGTCCCCTCGGGGGTGTACGTGCCCACGTGCAGTTCGTACAGGACCGCGCCCGGCAGCCCGCGCCCCGGCCAGGGGGCGCGCCACTCGTACCGGTCCTGGTCGACCACCGCGCCGAGCCCGTCCGGGCCGTCGGGCTGGCGGCGGGAGCGGGGATCGGGCAGGACCGGGCCGCCGTCCAGGGCGAACCCGTAGCGCGAACCGTCGTCGGCCGGCGCCTCCGTACGCCACCATCCGGCGCGCTCCGGATCGGGCTCCATCGTGCGCGTGGCGCCGTCGCAGTGGAGCGTCACCCGGTCCTCGGCCTGCGGAGCCCACACCTCGAACTGCACGGACGGTTCCCCCTCGTGTGTCGTTCGTCCTGCTTCGCCTGTTTGTGACGTGGTCCGTCCATGGTGCGTCACACTCGATCAATCCTCTCCGGAACCGACCCGTTTGACACGCCGGACGACGCCGGCGGGGCACGGGAACCGGCCCCGGGGGCTCGCTGGACACCTCGGCGCCGCTGCCCGACAATCACCCGTGTGACGTCGTCCTTCGAGTTCCCCACGTACCCCGCGCGGCTGTCGGACAACGACCGTGACCGGGCGCTGAAGGTGCTCCGTGACGGTGTCGTCCTCGGCCGCATCTCGCACGACACCTTCATCCGGCGCATGGAGCTGGCACTGACCGCGCGCGTCCCCGAGGAACTGGCCGCACTCACCGCGGACCTGCCGCCGCGCGCGCCGTTGTCGCGGTTCGTCTACGGCAGCGTCGAGGCGCTGTCCGGCTTCACGGTGAAGCTGCGCCGGGCCTGGCTCTCCGAACGTCTGCCGAAGCTGCCGCTGCCGCGGCCGGATCGGATGTATCCGCTCCGGATAGGGCGGGACCCGGCGAGCGGACTGCGTCTGAGCCACGAGTCGGTCTCCCGGGTCCACGCGGAACTCAGCCGCCAGGGCGGCCTCTGGGTCCTCCGCGACCTCGGCTCCACGAACGGCACGTCCGTGAACGGACGGCGGGTGATCGGAGCGGCGGTGGTGCGCGACGGTGACCTGGTCACCTTCGGCACGATGATGTTCCGGCTGGCGTCGGACTGAACGAGGGGCGCGGGGCCGCGCCGATGTGCGGCTCCGCCGCGTGGGCGCGTGCTTCCCGGGGGTTGGGGGGGCGGAGCCCCCGGGGGACGGCGGGGGCGCCCCCTGCTCATGGGGGTCCCCCCTGCTCATGGGGGTCCCCCCTGCTCGAACGGAGTTGAGAGCTTGGGGGAGGAGTTGAGAGCTTGGGGGAGGGAAGGGGCGGCGGGGGCGAAGACCCGCCGTGCGCCCCGTTGACGCGGGCGCCCTCGGTGACTGAATGTAGAGGGCCGCTGTACAACACGTGAAACCGACGGAGTCACCCCGCGGAGGTGTGTCCTGCCCACGCTCCTCCGCTATCCCACCGTGGACGACCTCGCTCTCCACGCCGCCGCCCTCGCCGCCCGTCACCCCGGCGCCGCCCGCCTCCGTCACGTCGGGACCTCCCGCGCCGGCACTCCCCTCCGGCTGCTCTCCGTCGGCCACGGCTCCCGCCACGCCCTGGTCGTGGCCGGCCCGCACGCCAACGAACCCGTCGGCGGCGCCACGGCCCTCCGCCTCGCCGAGCGGCTCCTCGCCGGCTCCCCGCCGGCCGGCGACGACGCCGACGTCACCTGGAACTTCCTGCTCTGCCTCGACCCCGACGGCGCCCGCCGCAACGAGGGCTGGCTGCGCGGCCCCTACACCCTCGGCCACTACTTCCGGCACTTCTTCCGCCCCGGCTTCACCGAACAGCCCGAGTGGCTCCCGGACGGCGCCGACCGCGCCGCGCTCCCCGAGACCCGCGCCCTCCTCGCCCTCCAGGACGAGCTGCGCCCCTTCTTCCACTGCTCGCTGCACGGTGTCGACGTCGGCGGCGGCTTCGTCGAGCTCACCCGCGACCTGCCCGGCCTCGACCGGCGCGTCGCGCACACCGCCGCCCGCCTGGGCATCCCGCGCGAACTGGGCCCGTACGACACCCTGTACTGGCCCAGTCTCGGCCCCGCCGTCTACCGCATCCCGCCCCCGCGCCGCGGCGACCTCGCCGCCGCCATCACCGAGGCCGCCGTCGAGTCGACCTGGTACCACCCGCACCGCTACGGCACCGTCACCGCCGTCGTCGAGGCACCCATGTGGGGCGTGCCCGCGGTGGCGGACGCCACTCCGGCCGCCGATCCGGAAACGTTTCTGCGCACCGTGGCCCGCGCCCTGCGCCATGACACCGGGCTCCTCGACGGCCTCCTCGCCCGGCTCCGCCCCCTGCTGGCCGGCGTGCCCGACGCCGACCGGCTGCTCGCCCCGGTGGACGACTATTTACTGGTCAGCCCCGGCCTGGCCGACTCCTGGGACCCCGACGTGCACGACCCCGCGGCCCGTCCGCTCCCGGTGTGCGACACCGCCCACCTGACCGCGCTCGGCATCTCGGGGCGCCGGGTCGCCCTGCGTACCGCCGGGCTGCTGCACCGGCTCGCGACCGCCGCCGGGCCCGACGCGGCCGGTCTGCTGCCCCGCCTGGACGCGCTGATCGACGGCTGGTGCGCGGACTACCGCGACCACTACGGGGCGCGCTGGATCCCCGTCGCCCGCCAGGTGGAGTACCAGTCGCGCGTGGTTCTCGCCGCCTCCCGGCTGGCCGCCCGGCGGCAGACGCGGGCGCCGCGCGCCGCGGAGGCGCGGCCCCGATCGGGTGAGCCGGAGTGGGGGGCGGGAACCGCCGTGCCGATGCACAGGGAATGACGCATCCGACCACCGCGCTCCGCGCGGCCCTCCTCGCCGCCGTGACCCTGCTGACGGCGACCCCGGCCCACGCCGTACCGGCCCCCGCGACCCCGGCCCACGCCGTCCCCGGGCGGCACGCACCGGGCGACCACCTGTACCTGACGCTGACCCCCGGCGACGCCCACGCGCACGCCACCGGCACCGCCGACCGCACCCTGCTGCTGTGCGACCCGCCCCGGGGCCACGTGCGCGCCGACCGTGCCTGTGCCGAGCTCGACGGGGCGGGGGGCGACATCGACCGCATCCCGAGCCGGGACACGTTCTGCCCGATGGTCTATGCCCCGGTCACCGCCAGGGCCGACGGCCGGTGGGGCGGCCGCCGGGTGACGTACGAACGCACGTTCCCCAACCGTTGTGTGCTCGGCGCCCGGACGGGTGCCGTGTTCGCGTTCACCGACGACCGCCCAGGGCCGGACGGCCGCCCGCTCCCGGACCGGCGCTGACCCGGCGGGCGCGCACCGTCACTCGTCCCCGGCGCGTTCGAGCAGCGCCACCGGCAGCGGCGAGAACAGCTCCGCCACCCGCACCCGGCCCTCGAACCGCCGCTCCGGGGCGAACAGGTCGCTCCAGCGGCCCGGCGGCAGCGGGAGCACCGTCTCCCGCCAGCCGCCCGCCTCCGCGAGCCGCAGCGACAGCCGGGTGACCGCGGTGAGGACCCGCCCGGAGCGCGTGAACGCCAGGCAGTGCGCCGCGCCCGGCCCCTCCGCCCACAGCGGGGCGTACGTCGCCGCCGCGCCGAACAGCTCCGGGCGCCGGGCGCGCAGCCGCAGCGCGGCCGCGGTGACCGCCTCCTTCGCCGAGGCGCCCTCCTGCGGCGCGAACGGCGCCCGGTTGTCGGGGTCGACCAGCGCCCGGTACTCGCCCTCGGTGCCCTGGTAGACATCCGGCACGCCCGGCATCGTCAGATGCGTCAGGGTGGCCCCCAGGACGTTGGCCCGGATGTGCGGGGTGAGCGCGGCGCGGAAGTCCGTCACGTGGCGTCCGCCGGGCCCGCACGGGCCCCCGTCCACGAACGCCGCGACCTGCTCCTCGTATCCGGCGTCCTGCTCGGTCCAGGACGTGTGGAGCTTCGCCTCCCGCGCGTGCTTGAGCAGCGCCTCCCGCAGCCGGTCCGCGTCCGGGAGGCCGAGCCCCAGCAGGGTCTGCCAGGCCGCCCAGGCCAGGGCGCCGTCGGGCGCCTCGGGGCCGGTGCGGGCCGCCTCGGCGAGCACCCCGGCCCAGCGCTCGGGGCACTCGGTGAGCACGGCGACCGCCGCCCGCACGTCCGAGCTGCGCTTGGTGTCGTGGGTGGACAGCACGGTCCCGGTCAGCGGCCAGTCGCTCTGCAGGCGCGTGCAGTACGCGTGGAAGTCGCCGGGAGAGAGCCCGGGCGCGCCCGGGTCGCCGCCCACCTCGTTCGCCGACAGCAGCGGCACGTAGCGGTAGAACGCGGTGTCCTCCAGCGACTTGGCGCGCAGCGCGGAGGCGGTCTGCGCGAACCGGGTGCGGAACTCCTCGTGCCCCGCCCCGTCCCCGGCCCGCCCCAGCGCCAGGTCCCGTACGACGCTCACCGCGTGTGCCTCCTCCGGCACCCGGAAGGCCGCGCGGGCCTCGGCGGCGGCCTCCTCGGTGACGACCGCCTCGGCGTCGGTGGAGTCGTAGGGCCGGTAGACCTCCATGCGGACCAGCAGCTCCCGCAGCGCGGTGCGCAGCGCCCAGGGGGCGTGATCGCGCAGGGCGGGGTCGGGTGAGCCGGCGCAGACCCGTACGGCGGCCCGGGTGAGCCGGTCCACCTCGGTGGCCAGTTCGTGGTCGAGGGTCTCGTACGCCGCCCGGCGCGCGGTGGCCGTCCAGTCGCCCCCGGCGTCCGGCTCGGGGGCCGCGAAGTCGCGGTAGCGCGCCAGCAGTTCGCGGGCGCCGTCGGGGTCGGTGAGGACGCCGTCGACGCGGCGCAGGGCGTCGTAGCCGGTGGTGCCGGCCACCGGCCAGGCCGGGGAGAGCACCTCACGGTCGGCGAGGATCTTCTCCACGACGGTCCACCGGCCGCCGGTCGCCTCGTCGAGGCGGCGCAGATATCCGTCGGGGTCGGCGAGGCCGTCCGGGTGGTCCACGCGCAGCCCGTGGATCACGTCCTCGTCGAGCAGTCGCAGCACGGTGGCGTGCGTGGCGTCGAACACGTCGGGGTCCTCCACGCGGACGCCGATGAGGTCGGAGATGCTGAAGAACCTGCGGTAGTTCAGCTCGGTGCGGGCCAGCCGCCACCAGGCGGGGCGGTACCACTGGGCGTCGATCAGCCGCGGCAGCGGCAGCTTCGCGGTGCCCTCGCGGAGCGGGAAGACGTGGTCGTGGTAGCGCAGGACGTCGCCGTCGACGGTGAGGTGGTCGATCTCGGCGCCGAGCGGATGGCCGAGGACGGGCAGCAGCAGTCGGCCGCCCTGCGCCTCCCAGTCGATGTCGAACCAGCGCGCGTACGGGGACTTCGGGCCCTCGCGCAGGACCTCCCACAGGGCGTGGTTGTGGCGGGGGGACATCGCCATGTGGTTGGGGACGATGTCCACGATCAGGCCGAGGCCGTGCTCGCGTGCCGTCGCCGACAGCGAGCGCAGGGCCGCCTCGCCGCCGAGTTCCTCCCGGACGCGGGAGTGGTCGACGACGTCGTAGCCGTGGAGGGAGCCGGGCACGGCCTCCAGGACGGGGGAGAGGTGGAGGTGGGAGACGCCGAGCGGGGCGAGGTAGGGGACGGCTGCCTCGGCGGCGGCGAACGGGAACCCGGGCTGCAGTTGCAGGCGGTAGGTGGCCGTGGGCGGCGGCGACGGGGGGCGCTCAGGTGTCATGGGGACGTACGTACCCGCGATGCGGGGTTTTGTGTCTGCGGCGAGTGGGTGGGGGCCGTTCCGGGGCCGGTTCCCGGGTCGTGCGGCGAGTGCGGGTGGGTGGGGGCTGCTCGCGCGGTTCCCCGCGTCCCTTGAGAGCGGGGAACCGCGCGAGGGGCCACGACGCACCGCACCCACCGGACAGCCGGACCCCACGGGAAGCGCACGCCCACGCGGCGGAGCCGCGTCCTTACGGTGCGCGGTGCAGCACCGTCATGCTGCGGTCGGTCAGGGTGAGGTGGTCGCCCTTCTTGAGTTTCCGGTCCTTGTCCGTGGGGGTTCCTTCGGGGTGGGCCGTGTCGACGACCACCTGCCATTCGCCGCCCTGGCCCACCGGGACCTCGAACTCCAGGGGCTCGTGGAACGCGTTGAACATCAGCAGGAACGAGTCGTCCTGGATGCGTTCGCCGCGCGGGCCGGGTTCGGAGATCGCGTCGCCGTTGAGGAACACGGTCAGGGCGCTGGCCTGCGCGGAGTCCCAGTCCTGCTGGGTCATCTCGTTGCCCTCGGGGGTGAACCAGGCGATGTCCGACAGCTCGTCGTGGGTTCCCTCCACGGGGCGGCCGTGGAAGAAGCGGCGGCGGCGCAGAACGGGGTGGTCGCGGCGCAGCCAGACCATCGCCCGGGTGAAGGCCAGCAGGTCGCTGTTCCCCCCGGGTTCGGGCCAGTCGACCCAGGACAGCTCGTTGTCCTGGCAGTACGCGTTGTTGTTGCCCCGCTGGGTGCGGGCCAGCTCGTCGCCGTGGCTGAGCATGGGCACGCCCTGGGAGAGCATCAGCGTGGCGATGAAGTTCCGCATCTGCCGGCCGCGCAGGGCCAGGATGTCCGGGTCGTCGGTGTCGCCCTCGGCGCCGCAGTTCCAGGACCGGTTGTGGCTCTCGCCGTCCCGGTTGTCCTCGCCGTTGGCGTCGTTGTGCTTGTCGTTGTACGCGACCAGGTCGTGGAGCGTGAAGCCGTCGTGGCAGGTGACGAAGTTGATCGAGGCGAGCGGGCGGCGGCCGTCGTCCTGGTAGAGGTCGGAGGAGCCGGTGAGCCGGGAGGCGAACTCCGCGAGCGCCCGCGGCTCGCCCCGCCACAGGTCTCGCACGGTGTCCCGGTACTTGCCGTTCCACTCCGTCCACAGCGGCGGGAAGTTGCCCACCTGGTAGCCGCCCTCGCCGACGTCCCAGGGCTCGGCGATCAGCTTCACCTGGGAGACGACCGGGTCCTGCTGGACCAGGTCGAAGAAGGACGACAGCCGGTCCACCTCGTGGAACTGCCGGGCCAGGGTCGCCGCGAGGTCGAAGCGGAAGCCGTCGACATGCATGTCGGTGACCCAGTAGCGCAGCGAGTCCATGATCAGTTGCAGGACGTGCGGGGACCGCATGAGCAGGGAGTTCCCGGTCCCGGTGGTGTCCATGTAGTACTGCGGGTCGTCGGTGAGCCGGTAGTACGAGGGGTTGTCGATGCCTTTGAAGGAGAGCGTCGGACCCAGGTGGTTGCCCTCGGCGGTGTGGTTGTAGACGACGTCGAGGATGACCTCGATGCCGGCCTCGTGCAGCGCCCGGACGGCGGACTTGAACTCCAGCACCTGCTGGCCGCGGTCGCCCCAGGAGGCGTAGGCGTTGTGCGGGGCGAAGAAGCCGATGGTGTTGTAGCCCCAGTAGTTGTTGAGGCCCATGTCGACCAGACGGTGGTCGTTGACGAACTGGTGTACGGGCATCACCTCGAGCGCGGTGACGCCCAGTTCCGTCAGGTGTTCGATGATCGCGGGGTGGGCCAGCGCCGCGTAGGTGCCGCGCAGCTCCTCCGGCAGCTCCGGGTGGCGCATCGTCAGGCCCTTGACGTGGGCCTCGTAGATCACCGTGTCGTGGTAGCCGTGCCGGGGCGGGCGGTCGTCCCCCCAGTCGAAGTAGGGATTGACCACGACCGAGGCCATCGTGTGCGGGGCCGAATCGAGGTCGTTGCGCCGGCCGGGCTCGTCGAAGTGGTAGCCGTACACCTCCTCGCCCCAGTCGACCGCCCCGCTGATCGCGCGCGCGTACGGGTCGAGCAGCAGCTTCGCCGAATTGCAGCGCAGCCCGCGCTCGGGGGCGTAGGGGCCGTGCACGCGGTAGCCGTACCGCTGCCCCGGCATGATGCCCGGCAGATAGGCGTGCCGGACGAACGCGTCGGTCTCGCGCATCTCCACCGCGGTCTCGGAACCGTCGTCGTGCAGCAGACACAGCTCGATGCGGTGGGCGGCCTCCGAGAAGACCGCGAAGTTGGTGCCGGCGCCGTCGTACGTGGCGCCGAGGGGATACGCCTCTCCAGGCCAGACCTGCATGGACACATCTCTTCCAGTAGTTCCGAACCCCGAGGGGCGACGACAGGTCGAGTTTCCCCGAAAAGGGGGGAACCACCCATGACTTACGTCCCTCTTACCCGGCGACCAGTGCGTACGCCGCCTATGGAGTACGCCGAACCAGTGGGGAATCAACACTGTCTTCCCGGATGCCCGGGGGAGCAGGGGGAAACGTGCGCAGAAAAGTGCACCGCCATCTGGGGAAGGTGGTGGCGGGCGCGGCGATCGCTGTGGCGGGGACGGCGGCGATGCTCGCCGTCACACTGCCCGGATCGGCGGGAGCGTCCGGCAATGGGAACGGGAACGGGTCCGGCACCGCGAGCGGCTCGGCGGCCCGGGCGGGCGCGGCCGGTGACGCCGCCGCCGTACCGCCCGGCGTCGTCGAGGAGCCGCCCGCCGTGGGGAAGAAGGGCGTCGGCAGCGACCCGCTCACCGACGACGAGACCGCCAGGGTGGTGAAGATCGCCGCCGGCCCGCAGGCCCTTGCCCGTACCGAGAACGTCGAGGGCGACAAGGGCCCGGAGCGGCTGAGCGTGGCACTCGCCGAGCCCGACGAGGACGAACTCGACGTCACCTCGGCGCCCCGCCGCGCGGACGTCACGTACTACGACTACAAGAACGACACCCTCGTCACCAAGACCGTCAACCTCGACACCGGCAAGGTCGAGGACACCGGCACCCAGCACGGCGTCCAGCCGCCGCTCAGCCACGACGAGACGGTGGAGGCGGCCCGGCTGCTGATCGCCGACCCGCTCGGCGCCGGGCTCAGGGCCGACTACAAGGACGCCACCGGCAAGAAGCTGGCCTCGCCGGACCAGCTCCGGCTGGACAGCATGGTCTACCGCGCCTCGTCCGGCGCCCAGCCGGCCGCGCTCGACAAGTGCGGCGAGCACCGCTGTGTGCGGCTCTTCCCGAAGGTGAAGAACGGCCCGTGGATCGACAGCCGCGACCTGATCATCGACCTCAGCGCCCGCAAGGTCGCCAAGCTGCACTGACCGGGGCCGGCCCGATCAGGCCCGCCCCTCCCGCGTTCTTCGTTCTTCCCTGCTCTCGGCAAGGAGTCTCTTCGTCATGCGTGTGAACAGAATCAGCGGTGCCCGCAGGCGGGCCGCCGTCGGCCTGTCGGTGGCCGCCCTCGCCGCCGGCTGGACGTCGGCCGCCGGACCCGCCTCCGCGGAGCCCGCCGCACAGCCCAAGGCTGCCCCCGCTGCGGCCGAGCCCGACTGCAGCGCCGCCTACCGGATCGAACAGAAGCTCTCCACCGGGACCACCTGGCGGATGTGCTGGAGCTACGAGGCCGAGGCAGGACTCGTCCTGTCCGACGTCTCCTACCAGCCCCCCGGCGAGAGCGCCCCCATCAAGGTGCTCTCCACCGCCAAGCTCGCCCAGATCCACGTCCCCTACGACAACGGCTCCGCCGAGTACAGCGACCTCACCGGCGCCGGCTTCGGCCAGGGGCTGATGGAGATGGCGCCCGGGGAGTGCCCCGGCGGCACCATCAAGAGCGTCAAGGTGCCCGAGGCCTGGGACCCCGAGCACGAGAACGTCAAGGGCCTGTGCACCACCACCCGCGCCCGCGGCCACGCCTACCGCATGGAGGCCGACACCGGGAACAAGGTGTTCCAGGAACAGGGCAAGGACCTGCTCGTCTACACCGTCAACCAGACCGGCTGGTACGAGTACATCACTGAGTGGCGGTTCCAGGACGACGGCACCATCCACATGAACGTCGGCGCCACCGGCACCCTCGCGCCCGGCGACTACAACGCCACCGACGGCCGCGGCTGGCCGCTCGGCAAGGGCGCCCGCGCCTACGCCACCAGCCACAGCCACAACGTCTTCTGGCGGCTCAACTTCGCCCTCGACGGCTCCTCCAAGGCCAAGGTCGAGCAGTACGACTCCAAGGTCACCGCGGCCGCCAACGGCAACGAGGGCCCCACCAACAAGACCACCCGCACCAAGGTCACCAAGGAACTCGCGGGCGACGCCGCCAACATGCGCTGGTGGCGCGTGGTCAGCGAGAGCGGCAAGAACAAGGACCAGCACGCGCGCAGCTACGAGATCGTCCCCGGACCCAGCGCCAAGTACCCGGGCCGCAGCTACACCAAGCACGACATCTACTTCACCCAGTACAAGAAGTGCGAGCAGTTCGCCAGCGACAACCTGCGCAACTGTGGGTCGGGCGCGGGGAAGTCGGTCGACAAGTGGGCCAACGGCGAGACCCTCAAGCACCCCGTCGTCTGGGTCAACGTCGGCTTCCACCACATCGCCCGCGACGAGGACCAGCAGCCCATGCCCGTGCACTGGCAGGGCTTCTCGCTCGCACCGCGCGACGTGACGGCCATGAATCCGCTCACACCCGCCGAACTCGCGGACCAGAACGGCGATTACGACTCGGGTAGTTGAGGAACGAACCCTGTCCATCCGGCTGCACCGCCGACCGCTCCCGGAGTACCCTTCCTTGATCGTTGGGACGGGTTGTTCACGGGGGAACGGAAGGCGGTGCACGGGTGGGCTCGGGAGGGCTGGAGCTGCCTCCTGGTGACGAGGGTCACGAGGAACGGGGTGGCAACTCCGCGGACGTCCCACCCGGCGCGGTGTCGCTGGCCCGGCCGATGGAGCGCGGCTCCATCGGCCCGGAACTGGACTGGAACGCCGACGCCTGGCACGAGGTGCGCACCCGCGCCCAGCGGGCGGGCCGCGCGTACATCTGGCTGAATCTGGTCGAGCAGCGGCTGCGCGCGGTCGTGGCCGCCGTCCTGCGCCCGATCTACGAACCCGTCCACGGCGACGACTGGGTCGTCGCCGCGGCCGGGCCGGCCGGCCAGGAGTGGGTGCAACGGGCCGTCGCCGTACGAGAGGTGAGCCGCCGCAAGGGCTATCTGCTCGACCCGGCCGACGACAACGTGCTCAGCTTCCTCACCCTGCCCCAGCTCCGCGAGCTGATGGTGCAGCATTGGCCGTGCTTCGAGCCCTACATGGACGAGCGCCGCGACGTCGAACTCGCCATGGACGAGCTGGAGGTGACGCGCAACGTCGTCTCCCGCAACCGGGCGCTGTCCGAGGCCGTGCTCGCCCAGGCCGAACGGGCCTCCGCCCGGCTCCTGGAGATCCTCGGCGCCGGCAGCGACGTGCCCTCCGCCCGTCGGCTGCCCGTCGACGCGGTCGAGGACCTGGTCGGCGAGCGGTACGCCGACGTGGTCGCCGTCCACCCCGACCGGGTGCGGCTGCTGCGCCAGTTCCCCGCCGAGGACATCTTCGGCTCCGCCCGCCGGCTCGACGCCGTAGGCATCGGGCTCAACCTGCTGGTGCAGAACTTCTCCGGCCGGCGGCTGGTCCGGCTCGCCGAGTCCGGCACCCGGGTGCGGCTGCTGTTCCTCAACCCGGCCTCCAGCGCGGTCAAGCGCCGCGAACGCGAACTGGGGATGAAACGGGGTGAACTGGGGCGCTCGGTGGAGATGAACATCCTGCACATGCGGCGCGTGCGCTCCCGGCTGCGCGACCCCGACGCCTTCCAGATCCAGGTCTACGACGACACCCCCCGCTTCTCCGCCTACCTGGTCGACGGGGACGGCTCCGACGGCATCGCGGTGGTGCAGTCCTATCTGCGGGGCGCCCGCGGCATGGAGACCCCGGTGATGGTGCTGCGCGGTGCCGGCCGGGTGGTGAAGGCGGACGACGTGATGGACGCCGGGCTCTTCCCCACCTACCGGGAGGAGTTCGAGACCTCCTGGGCGGACTCGCGGCCGGTCTCCTGAGGTGCCCCGATGCGCCCCCCGATGTGCCTCGACGCGCCCTGCGAGGCACATCGGAGGTGCCCCCGAGTGCCTTTGTGGTGCCCCCTGAGAGGGTCCCCGGAGGGCAGGGTTCGCGGGGTCCCGCCGGGGCCGCTGAGCGGAATCCCCTGTTCGGATTGTCAGTGGCGCATGCGAAGGTGATGACCACTGGGGGAACGCACCACCACGAAGGGGGACCGTCATGGCCTGGCACCGGGAGCTGCTGGTCGGCTTCGACCTGGAGACGACGGGCACGGACCCGTACGAGGCACGCATCGTCACCGGGGCGGTGATCGAGGTCAGGGACGGGGAACGCCAAGGACACCGGCAGTGGCTGGCCGACCCGGGCGTGGAGATCCCCGAGGACGCCATCGCCGTGCACGGCATCACCAATGAACGCGCGGCGGCCGAGGGCTCCCCTCCGGACCGGGTGGCGGACGCGATCGCCGAGGTCCTGACCGGGTACTGGCGCGCGGGCGTGCCCGTCGTCGCCTACAACGCGGCGTTCGACCTCACCCTGCTCAGCGCGGAACTGCGGCGCCACGGGCTGCCGTCGCTGCGCGAGCGGCTGGACGGCGCGGACCCGGCGCCCGTCGTCGACCCCTACACCGTCGACCGGCGGGTGGAGCGCTACCGGCGCGGAAAGCGGAACCTTGAGGCGGTCTGCGGGGAGTACGGCGTCGTGCTCGGCACCGCGCACGACGCGACGGCGGACGCGGTGGCCGCGGCGCGGCTGACGACCGCGATAGCCGACCGCCACCCGAAGATCGCGTCCCTCACCCCGGCGGAGCTGCACGCCCGTCAGATCGAGTGGTACGCGGACTGGGCGGCGGACTTCCAGGCGTTCCTGCGCCGCAAGGGCGCCGACGACGCGGTCGTCGACGGCCGCTGGCCCCTCCGGGAACCGGCGGAGGAAACGGTGCGCGGGGGCGCCTCCTAGCCCGACACCGAGGGCTCGCCATGCCCTGTGAGGGACGGGCTGTGTCGGCTGTGCGGCTCCGCCGCGTGGGCGCGAGCAAAGGGGCGCGGAGAACTGCGCGACCAGCCACAGCGCACCCGCCCACGTACCCCACCCACCCGAGCACTCCCGCGCACTCTCCCGCCCCCGGCTGCCTCTCCCGGGGTGCAAGGGGCGGAGCCCCTTGCAGATACGGGAAGGGCAGGGGCGGCGGGAGATCTCAGAACGGATACCACCGCACCTCCGGGTCACCGTCGCGCAGCGACCGCACCCGGCGCTCGAACTCGGCGAGAGCCGCGTCGCCGGCCGGCGCATGCTGCGCCACCCACGCGCAGCTCGCCGTCTCCCGCGCCCCGCGCAGCACCGCGCACCCCTCCCACTCCCGCACATCCCACCCGTACTCCCGGGTGAAGGCGTCGTAGGCCTCGTTCCCGAGCCCGTACCGGTCGCGCGAGAGTGCCATCACCACCAGGTCGTGCTCCCGCAGATCGGAGGAGAACGTCTCCAGGTCCACCAGCACCGGGCCGTCCGGGCCCACGTGCACATTGCGCGGCAGCGCGTCCCCGTGGATCGGCCCCGGCGGCAGGTGCGGGACGAGCGCGGCCGCGGCCGCCGCGAAGCCGTCCCGGCGCTCCCGCAGATACGCCGCGTCCTCCGGGTCGATCGCGTCCCCCGCGAGCCGCAGCCACCGCTCCACCCCGCCCAGCAGCTCCCGGCGCGGCAGCGCGAGGCCGGGGTCGGGCAGGGCGTGCACCTGCCGCAGCAGTGCGGCGAGATCGCGCGGTCCGGCCGGCCGGACCGCGTCCGGCAGCCGGTGCCACACGGTCACCGGGTGTCCCTCGACCAGCAGCGGCTCGGGCACGGCCGCCCGCACCGCGGGAACGCCCGCCTCGGCCAGCCACCCGGCGACGGCCAGTTCGCGGCGGGCCCGCGCGGGCAGGTCCGCGTCGTCCCGGCCGACCTTGACGACCAGGTCGCCGGTGTCGAACACCGCGTTCTCGCCGAGGGCGAGAAGCCGCGCCTCCCGGGCCGCCCGTCCCCCACCGGGCACCACGTCCGCCTCCGCGAGTACCTCGCGTGCCCGGGCCTCGTCCATCGTCCGCCTCCGCCTTCCGTGATCCCCGTGACTGGATCTCCGCGATCGATCCTCGCGATCGGATCTCCGTGATCGTTCACGCGTCGGAAAGTGTCGCACTCACGGCGACCGAGGGAATTTCACGGGGGCCGGTTCCACGCGTGCGGTGAAAGACCGGCGCACTTCACGTCACGGGCGGATCACTTGATAACGCTCGGATAACGCGGGGCTCGCCTGGCATGGCCGTCGACCCTTCTCACCCCTTGGACCGTTACCCCCCGCAGAAGGTTGTGCTCCCCGGATGTTGCTCTCTTGGTAAGAGCCTTCTTAACGTGGGATGAACTCCAATCGAAGCCAGGGAGTTGGCCCATGCCATCGAAACACCGGGACGTGCCCGACCTCGCCGAGGTGCGCCGTCTCGTCCAGAAGAAGCGCGACGCGTGGTGGACCGTGCTCCTCGTCGACCCGGTCGCCACACCCCTTGTGCGGCTGGTCGCGAAGCGCACGCGCATCACACCGAACCAGATCACCTGGGGCGCGCTGCTGCTCGGCCTCGTCGCGGCGGGCTGCTTCTGGCAGGGGGACTGGCAGTGGCTGATCATCGGCGCCGTCGTCTACCACGTCAGCTTCATCCTGGACTGCATGGACGGCAAGGTCGCCCGGCTCACCGGCCAGGGTTCGGTCTTCGGCGCCTGGCTCGACTACATCTTCGACCGGGTCCGCGTCATGGCCTGTGCCGTCGCCCTGATGGCCGGTCAGTACCACCGCACCGATGACACGCTGTACATCTGGCTCGCCGCCGTGGTGATCTTCCTCGACGGGCTGAGGTACCTCAACTCGCTCGAGATCTTCAAGACCCGGCACAGCATGCGCAAGCAGATCAAGGCCCGCCTGCGCGCGGCCCGCCGTGCCGAGAACGCCTCCCAGGTCGCCTTCATGGAGGACCTGCTGCGGGACAACCCGTCGGCGGACATCGAGCAGGACCTGCGCCGCGCCGCCGAGGAGGGCACCCGTGCCCTGACCGCCGAGGACGGCGGGCTGCTGTCCGAGGCGCAGGGCGCCGCGCTGCTGGCCGAGGCCGAGGTGCGGGAGGGCGGGCCGACGACGGCGACGGGTACCTCCGTCCCGGCCGCCGATGCCGGCCAGGACACCGTCGGCGCGCACATCCCCGCGCCCCGGGCAGCCGAGGGTGCCGAGGCCCCTGGCGCCGAGGGCGCCGGAACCGGCGACGGCGCCGCGACCGCCGAGGGCGCCGCGGAGTCCACCGGAGGGAAGGGCCTGCCGCGCAACGCCCGGGTCATCGACCTGCACCAGGAGTTCCGCCACCGCTTCCCGGCCTACCTGCGGTTCCGCTCCTTCCTGCTGCGGCACCGCATCCGTACGCACCTGATCAGCGGCATCGAGTTCCAGATGGGCGTCTTCATCGTCGGCCCGCTGATCAACGCGGTCATCCCGACCACGATCGTGGCCGGCGCGCTGCTGCTGGTGTTCGAGCTCGCCATCGTCTACAAGCTGCTGCTGTCGACGCGCGACTTCGCCCGCACCATCGACTCCTTCGACCGTGAGGCGGCGGCCCGCGCGGCCGCGGCCGCCGAGGAGGCCGCCGCCCTCGGGGTGACGGTTCCCGGCGAGGGGAGCGCGGACGCGACGGCGCAGGGCGCAGCGACCCAGGGCGTCTGAGCCGTACCCGCACGCCGGCCGGTCGGCCGGCAAAGGCGAAGGGCGACGGCGAAGGGCGGGGCCGGGGTGGACATCCACCCCGGCCCCGCCCTTCGCCGTCCCTCTCAGATCCGTACCGTCTCCCCCTCGACCGTCGCCGCCGGCCACGCCGGCGCCACCGGCTCCGGCACCGACTCGTCGTGGGTGAGGTCGGGCAGCCGGCGCAGCCACTTCGGGAAGTACCAGTTGCGCTCGCCCAGCAGCGCCATCACCGCCGGGAGCAGCACGCCCCGGATGACGGTCGCGTCGATCAGCACCGCCGCCGCCAGGCCCACCCCCATCTGCTTCATGGACTGCATCGACAGCGTGCCGAAGATGGCGAACACGGCGACCATGATGACCGCGGCACTGGTGACGACGCCCGCCGTGGTGACCACACCGTGGGTGATCGCGTCCCGCGTCGTAAGGCCGCGCAGCCGCGCCTCGCGGATCCGGGAGACCACGAACACGTGGTAGTCCATGCTCAGCCCGAACAGGATGACGAAGAGGAACAGCGGCAGCCAGGTGATGATGGCGCCCACGCCCTCCGCGCCCACCAGGGACGCGCCCCAGCCGTGCTGGAAGACCGCGACGAGGATGCCGTACGCGGCGCCCACCGACAGCAGGTTGAGCAGGATCGAGGTGATCGCCACCGTCAGCGAGCGGAACGACAGCAGCATCAGCACGAAGGCGAAGACCACGACGAACGCGAACACCGGGACGACGGCTCCGGCGAGTTGGTCGTTGAAGTCCTTCGAGCCGGCCACCTCGCCGGTGATGGGCGCCCGCACCCCGTCGACCTTGCCGAGCGTGGCCGGCCGCACCTCGTCGCGCAGCGTGTCCAGGCTCCGGCCCGCCTTGTCCAGGTCCGAGCCGCCGACCAGCGGCACGTACACGAGGGCCAGGTTCTTCGCGTCGTTCACCTTGACCTCGACCGGGCCGCGCGAGGCGCCCGAACTCACCGCCCGCTCACGGAAGTCGTCGAGGGCGGCCCGCACCTCGGGGGCGTTGATGTCCTTCGCGTCGACGACCACCTCGGCGGGGCCCGAACCGCCCGGGAAGGCGTCGTTGACCCGGTCGTACGTGGCGACGATCGGCAGCGAGTCGCCGAACTCCTGGTCCAGCGTGAGGTTCTGCGTCTTCATGCCGAGCGCGGGCGCGGCGATCGCCAGCAGCGTGCCGGCCGCGACGACCAGCGAGACGGCGGGCCTGGCCAGCACCACCCGGAGCACCGCGCCCCAGAACCGCGAACCCTCCCGCGCGGTGCGGCCGCGGCGCTCGGCCCGGCGCTGCCTCGCCTCGGGGCTGAGGTAGGGCACGCGCCCCTTCTCCACCCGCTCGCCCAGCAGCGAGAGCAGCGCGGGCAGCACGGTGACGGAACCGACCATCGCGACCGCCACCACCATCAGCGAGGCCAGCCCCATCGCCTCGAACTCGGCGATCCCGGTGAACAGCATGCCCGCCATCGCCACGCACACCGTGACACCGGAGACCACGATCGCGCGGCCACTGGTCGCGGCGGCGATCCGCAGCGCGGTCGCCCCGTCCCGGCCCGCCGTCCGCTCCTCCCGCTCCCGGCGCAGGTAGAACAGGCAGTAGTCGACGCCGACGGCCAGGCCGACCAGCAGCATGACCGAGTTGGCGGTGTCGCTCATCGGCACGAGATGGCTGACGACCCCCATCAGACCCATCGTGGCGACGATCGCGGTGATCGACAGCGCCACCGGCAGCAGCGCCGCGACCAGCGCGCCGAACGCGATCAGCAGAATGCCGAGCGCCACGGGGACGGCGGAGAGCTCCGCCTGCTGGAAGTCGCTGCCGAAGGCGTCGTCGAACGTCTTCTGGATGCTCGCGCCGCCCACCTCCTCGATCCGCAGCGACTCGTGCCCCTGCTGTACGCCCTCGACGGCGTCGAGCACCGGCTCGACCCGCTCGCCGGCGGTGTCCGCGTCGCCGCGCATGTCGAACTGGACGAGCGCGCTGCGGCCGTCCTCGGAGATCGTCTTCGTGTCGTAGGGCGAGGACACGTCCGTCACCCTGCCGGTGCCCTCGACCGCCTTGATCACGGCGGTGACGGCGGCGTGGAAGGCCGGGTCCGTGGCCCTGGTGCCGCCGCCCTTCGCCTGGACCAGTACGGACTCGCTCGCCGGTTCGTCGACGCCGGCGTCCTCCAGGATCCGCGCGGCGGTGTGCGTCTCACCGCTGAGCTGGTCGCTCTCCTTGACGTCGACCCGGCCCGCCACCGACCCGAGTCCCATCGCGACGGCGACGAACAGCACCCAGATGCCGACGGCGGCCCATCGGTGCCGAGCGCTCCAGCCGCCGGCGCGGGCGGCGATGCCGCGCACCCGTGTGTTGCCGTTTCCCATGACGGGCCAGCCCCCTTGTGCGTGGTGGCGGCCCCCTGCCGTCACCCGGTGCTTCGAAGGTATGTGCCGGACAAGAGCGTCTCTTCGTACTGTCCGGTGAACCCTGTGGGCCCTTCCTCCTTCCTGCGGACCGCACCGCCCTCCCCACGAGGGACGAGCCTGGCCCCTACACGTAAGGAATTTGTCGGGGGGCGCCGCTCAGGGTCGGCGGTCCTAGGGTGGGCGCATGACGACGTACTCCGCGCTGCTGCGCGGGATCAATGTGGGCGGCAACAAGAAGGTGCCGATGGCCGACCTGCGCGCACTGCTGACGGAGTCGGGGTACGGCGGCGTGCGCACGTATCTGCAGAGCGGCCAGGCCGTGTTCACGGCGGAGCGGGGCGACGAGGAGTCCCTGGCCGCGGACCTCGCGGCGGCGGTGGAGAAGCGGTTCGGCTTCGCGGTGGACGTCCTCGTCCGCGACCACGCGTATCTGCGGGCGGTGCGGCAGGGGTGTCCGTTCCCCGCGGACCGGCTGGAGGGCAGGCAGCTCCACGCGACGTTCTTCTCGGCACCGGTGGACGAGGAACGCTTCGCGTCGGTGGCGCGGGAGAGGTTCCTGCCGGAGGAGTTCCGGCTCGGGGACAGGGTGCTGTACCTGTACGCGCCGGAGGGACTGGGGCGGTCGAAGCTGGCGGTGGCGTTGGCGTCGCGGCGGGTGGTGGGAGATGTCGTCGCGACGACCCGCAACTGGAACACGGTCCGCAAGCTGGAGGAACTGACGGCGGTCTGAGCCGCCCGGGGGTTCTCGCGCCCCCGCCGACCCTTCCCGTCCCGACCCCGGGGGCTCCGCCCCCGGACCCCGAAAAGATCGCGCGGTTGCCCGCGCCCCTGTCAGGGGCGCGGGCAACCGCGCGGCCGGCCACGACGCGCCCGCAGCCGCCGTGCGACAGGAGCCCCCGGCCCGGAAGGCGTCACGCGCCCACGGCCGCCGACAGACGCGGCAGCGCCGCCTCGTCGTACCGGTGCAGGAGGACGCGGGCGACCTCCTGCGACGGGCCCAGGACGTCGGCCAGGACGTCCGCCCCGGCCGCCCCCCGCGCGATCCGGTCCGGCAACCGCCCCGGCGCCAGCACGTACGGTGCCACAGCCACCCGCCGGCACCCCATCGCCCGCAACTCCCGCACCGCCTCCTCCGTACGGGGCAACACCGCGGAGGCGAACGCAGGCCGCACGGCGCACCAACCGGTGTGCCGCCACTCCCGCGCGATTTCTGCGATCACTGCGATCGCCTCCGGGTCACTGGACCCCGCCGAGGCCAGTACGACCCCGGTCGAGGACTTCATCGCGGGGTCGAGCCCCGCCTCGTACAGCCGCCGCTCGAGACCCGCCAGCAACAGCGGCGAGGGCCCGAGCACCTCCGCCTGCCGGATCCGCAGTCCGCGCGGCGCCTGCCGCAGTACCGCCGGGATGTCGGACTTGGCGTGGAAGGCCCGGGTGAGCAGCAGCGGCAGCGCCACCACGTCCCGTACGCCCTGAGCAGCCAGCGACTCCAGCACGCCCGGCACCGAGGGCACGTTGAAGTCCAGGAACCCGGTCTCCACGCGCACCCCCGGCCGCAGCGACCGCACCCGCCGTACCAGGGCGTGCACGGTCGCGGCGTGCCGCGGGTCGCGGCTGCCGTGGGCGATGACCAGGAGGACCGGTTGGCTGCGCATGGGTGTCAGTTCCTCACCAGGAGGCCGCGGCTGCGCAGGACCCACCGCTCCAGCGGACTGAAGATCAGCAGGTCGATGGCGATGCCGACGATCAGGATGAGCAGGATGGCCTCGAACACCATCGACATGTCGCTGGCGTTGCGGCCGTTCTCCAGGAGCTGGCCGAGCCCGACGCCGAGGTCGGGGAAGGACGCGATGATCTCCGCGGCCATCAGCGACCGCCAGGAGAACGCCCAGCCCTGCTTCAAGCCTGCCACATACCCCGGCAGCGCGGCCGGGAGCACGATGTGCCAGGTGCCCTTCAGCCCCGTCGCGCCCAGGGTGCGGCCCGCCCGCAGGAACAGCGGGGGCACCTGGTCGACGCCGGAGACCAGCCCGTTGGCGATGGAGGGCACCGCGCCGAGCAGGATCACCGCGTACATCATCGAGTTGTCCAGGCCCAGCCAGATCACGGCCGGCGGCACCCACGCCACCGACGGCAGCGACTGCAGACCGGACAGGATCGGGCCGATCGCCGCCCGCACGAACTTCACCCGCGCCACCAGCAGCCCCAGCGGGGTGCCGATGACCAGGGCGAAGAGGAAGCCGAGCAGACCGCGCGAGACGCTGGTCCAGATGTAACCGAGCAGATCGCCCCTGAGCCAGGCTTCGTGGACCTCGCCCCACACGGCCGACGGCGAGGGCAGCTTCGTCGGGTCGTCGACGACCTTGAAGGAGATCAGCGCCTGCCAGACCACCAGGATCAACGCGACGGCGACGACCGGCGGCAGAATCTTGTCGATCAGGGTGCGCCGCAGCGGCGGGCGGCCGGAGGCGGTGGACTCCAGCGCGTCGAGGCCGGCCTCGACACCGGCCAACTCGTCCCCGCCCCCGGCGGCCTCGTGCTCCGCGCCTCGGGGGTCCGTGCTCGTCTCAGTGCTGGCCATGGCGGCGGATCTCCCCACGCAGGACTTCGGTGATCTCGACGGACAGTTCCGCCACGGGCGCGTCCTCGATACGGCGCGGCTGCGGGATGTCGACCGTCCACTGGCGCGCCACCCGCCCCGGCCGCGACGACAGCAGCACGACGCGCTGCGCGAGCCGCACCGCCTCGCGCACGTTGTGCGTGACGAACAGGACGGAGACCCCCGTCTCGGCCCAGATGCGGGTCAGTTCGTCGTGCAGCACGTCCCGGGTGATGGCGTCGAGCGCGGCGAACGGCTCGTCCATCAGCAGCAGCCTGCTGTCCTGCGCGAGCGCGCGGGCCAGCGCCACCCGCTGCCGCATGCCGCCGGACAGCTCGTGCACCCGCTTGCCGTGCGCGCCCCTCAGCCGGACGAGGCCGAGCAGCTCCTCGGCCCGCTCGCGGCGGTCGGCCTTGGGCACCCCGCGCAGCCGCAGGGCCAGTTCTATGTTCTTCCCTGCCGTCAGCCAGGGGAACAGGGCGTGCTCCTGGAACATCAGCGCCGGGCGGCCGTCGGTCGAGATGCTGCCCGACGACGGGGCGTCGAGCCCCGCCACCAGGTTCAGCAGCGTGGACTTGCCGCAGCCCGACGCCCCCAGGAGGGTGACGAACTCGCCCGGCGCGACATCGAGGGTGATGTCGTCCAGGACGAGCTGCCGCCCGGCGGGTCCGGCGAAGGACTTCGAGACGTGCTCGATACGGGCGGCGTGCCGCACCGCCTCGTCCTCGGCCGCCTTGGCGAGTGTGGTCGTGGCCATGGTCGTCACCTCCTGGGAACGGAACGGAAGGGAACCGATCGAAAGGAAACCGAACGGAGGGGAACCGAACGGATCGGATCGCAGCGGACAGGAACGGGATGCGGGTCAGCCGCCGACGCCGCCGGTCACTGCGTGCCCAGTCCGGCCGCGTCGACCGTGCGCGCGCCCTCCGCCTTCAGGACCTTGTTCAGGAGGGTGAGGTCGTAGATGCCGTCCAGGTCGGGCTTCTCCAGCAGGCCGGCCTTGACCGCGTGGTCGGCCTCACTGCGCAGCGTGGACGCCAGCGGGTCGTCGAGGATTGTGATCGACTTCCACGCCGGGTCCAGGACGTCGGCCGGCAGCGCCTTGCCGGAGTCCTTCTCCAACTGCGTGTTGGCCGCCGCCTTCGCCGCGTCCTGATGGGCGTTGATCCACTTGTTGGTCTCGACCGACGCCCTCAGCACCGCCTCGACGGCCTTCGGGTGCTCCTTGAGGAACGCCGCCCGCACCACCACGTTGGTGATCACGAACTTCCGGTCCGGCCACAGCGTCGACTCGTCGAGCAGCACCTTGCCGCCCTCGGCGACCAGCTTCGACGCCGTCGGCTCCGGCACCCACGCGCCGTCCAGCGAACCGGCCCTGAACGCGTCCGGGGTCACCTTGTTGTCGCTGCGCACGACCGTGACGTCGCCCCTGCCGCTCTGCGCGTCGACCTTCCAGCCCTGCTCGGCGATCCAGTTGAGGAACGCCACGTCCTGGGTGTTGCCGAGCTGCGGGGTGGCGATCTTCTTGCCCTGGAGGTCCTTGAGGCTCTTGACCTTCTTCGGGTTCACCACCAGCTTGACGCCGCCCGACGCCGAACCCGAGACGATCTTCAGGCTCTTGCCGTTCGACTTGGTGTACCCGTTGATCGCGGGGGAGGGGCCGAGCCAGCCGATGTCGACGGAACCGGAGTTCAGCGCCTCGATCTCGGAGGGGCCCGCGTTGAAGACGGCGTACTTCGCCTTCGTCGCCCCCAGCTCCTTCTGGAAGAAGCCCTTCTGGTTGCCCACCAGCGCGGTGGCGTGGGTCAGGTTGCCGAAGTAGCCGATGCGTACGGAGTCCAGACCGTCGGTCTTCCTCGCGTCGGCGGCGACCTTGGCGTCCCCGCCGGTGTCGTCGGACTTCGAGCCGTAGCCGCACGCGGCGAGCGTGAGCAGGGGGAGGGCGGCGAGCACTGTCATGCCCTTGCGCAGCAGCGGGCGCGGGATACGCGCGACACGCGGGGATCGGTTGGCAGGCACGGGAGGTGTTCCTCTCGTTGGCCCGGCGGTCACGGTTTCAGGTCGTGGCCGGGAGGTCGACGGGTCTTCGGTGACGCGGGTGGGGGGTGAGGGCGCGCAGGCAGTGCGCGTACGTCACCGCGCACATCGCGCGACCCCGCCCGTGCCGCTGCCGAGGGCGCCGCTGCCCACACGGCCGCCCTCCTTGGCGAACGTCGCGAAGATGTCGTCGACCCCGGTCATGTCAGAAGTCCCAGCCCTCGTCGGCCTCGGACTTCACCGGCTCGGGCGCGGCGAAGGACTCGCCGACCATCCCGGCGGTGAGCGTGGTGCCGTCCGACGGATCGATCAGGATGAACGAACCGGTGCGCCGGGAGTCGGCGTAGGCGTCGGCCGGGAGCGGCTCGGCGGTGCGGATCTTCACCCGGCCGATGTCGTTGGCGGCCAGCGTGCCGGGGTGCGGGTGCAGGGACAGATCGGCCAGCGTCAGCCGGGACGGGATGTCCTTGACGATCGCCTTGACCGTGCGCGTACCGTGCTTGAGCAGCACCCGGTGGCCCACCGTCAGCGGCTGGTCGGCCACGTGGCAGACCGTCGCCTCGATGTCCTGGCTGGTGGCGGGGGCGTCCGGGGCCGGTGCGATCAGATCGCCGCGGGAGATGTCCAGGTCGTCCGCGAGCAGCAGCGTCACCGACTGCGGCGTCCACGCCACGTCGACGGGCGTGCCCAGCAGATCGATCCCGGTGACCGTCGTCGTACGGCCCGACGGCAGCACGGTGACCGCGTCGCCGACACGGAACGTGCCGGCCGCGATCTGGCCCGCGTACCCCCGGTAGTCCGGGTGCTCGGCGGTCTGCGGACGGATCACGTACTGCACCGGGAAGCGGGCGTGGCAGTGCGCCAGGTCGTGGCTGACCGGCACGGTCTCCAGGTGTTCGAGCACCGTGGGACCGCCGTACCAGTCCATGGTCCCGGACGGCTCGACGACGTTGTCGCCCTCGAGCGCGGAGATCGGGATCGCGGTGACGTCCGGGACGCCCAGTTCCGTCGCGTACGCCGTGAACTCCTCGGCGATCGCGGCGAACACGGACTCCTGGTGGCCGACGAGGTCCATCTTGTTGACGGCCAGCACGACGTGCGGCACCCGCAGCAGCGCGGCGATCGCGGCGTGCCGGCGGGTCTGCTCGACGACGCCGTTGCGCGCGTCGACCAGCACGACCGTCAGCTCGGCGGTGGACGCCCCGGTGACCATGTTGCGGGTGTACTGCACATGCCCCGGGGTGTCGGCGAGGATGAACCGGCGCCTGGGCGTGGCGAAGTAGCGGTAGGCCACGTCGATGGTGATGCCCTGCTCGCGCTCGGCCCGCAGACCGTCCGTCAGCAGAGCGAGGTCGGGACCTTCCTGGCCGCGTCCGGCCGACGCCCGCTCCACGGCCTCCAGTTGGTCGGTCAGGACCGACTTGGAGTCGTGCAGCAGCCGTCCGACGAGCGTGGACTTGCCGTCGTCGACCGAACCGGCCGTGGCGAACCGCAGCAGGGTGGTCTCGGGGAGCTCCGTGAGGTCCGCGGGTTCCGTGGTGGTGGTCATGGCTAGAAGTACCCCTCGCGCTTGCGGTCCTCCATCGCGGCCTCCGACAGCTTGTCGTCGGCGCGGGTGGCACCGCGTTCGGTGAGCCGGGAGGCGGCGATCTCGGTGATCACCTTCTCGATGGTGTCGGCGTCGGAGTCGACCGCTCCGGTGCAGGACATGTCACCGACGGTGCGGTAGCGGACCTGCCGCTTCTGAACCGTCTCGCCCCCCTTGGGCCCGCCCCACTCACCGGCGGTCAGCCACATGCCGTTGCGGGCGAACACCTCGCGCTCGTGGGCGAAGTAGATCTGCGGCAGCTCGATGCGCTCGCGGGCGATGTACTGCCACACGTCCAGCTCGGTCCAGTTGGACAGCGGGAAGACGCGGACATGCTCGCCGGGCGCGTGGCGGCCGTTGTACAGGTTCCACAGCTCGGGGCGCTGGCGGCGCGGGTCCCACTGGGAGAACTCGTCCCGCAGGGAGAACACGCGTTCCTTCGCCCGCGCCTTCTCCTCGTCCCTGCGCCCGCCGCCGAAGACGGCGTCGAACCTCTCGCTCTGGATCTTCTCGGTGAGCGGGACGATCTGCAGTGGGTTGCGGGTGCCGTCCGGGCGCTCCTTCAGCACCCCCCGGTCGATGTAGTCCTGCACCGAGGCGACATGCAGGCGCAGCCGGTGCCGCTCCACCGCCCGGTCGCGGTAGGCGAGGACCTCGGGGAAGTTGTGACCGGTGTCCACATGGAGCAGGGAGAACGGCACGGGGGCGGGGGTGAACGCCTTCAGCGCCAGGTGGAGCATCAGGATGGAGTCCTTGCCACCGGAGAAGAGGATCACCGGCCGTTCGAACTCGCCCGCCACCTCGCGGAAGATGTGCACCGCCTCGGACTCCAGCGCGTCCAGGTGCGAGAGCGCGTACGGGCTGTCGGTCTCCTCGGTGACGGAGGCGACGGTCGTCATGCCAGACCCCTTTCGGCGAGCAGCTGGTGGACGGCGGCGGCGGACTCCACGACGGTCTGGGTGTGCGACTCGATGCGCAGATCGGGCGCGACGGGCTCCTCGTACGGGTCGTCCACACCCGTCAGCCCGGAGATCTCACCGGCGGCCTGCTTGGCGTACAGGCCCTTCACGTCCCGTGCCGAGCACACCTCCACCGGGGTGGCCACGTGCACCTCCACGTACGCGGTCCCGCCCGCCTCGTGGCGCTTCCGCACCGCCTCGCGGCTGTCGGAGTAGGGGGCGATCACCGGGACCAGCGCCGTGACGCCGTTGCGGGCCAGCAGCTCGGCGAGGAAGCCGATGCGCTGCACGTTGGTGTGCCGGTCGGCGCGGCTGAAGCCGAGGTCCGCGGTGAGGACCGCGCGGATCTCGTCGCCGTCCAGCACCTCGACGCGGCGGCCGTCGGCGCGCAGCAGGCCGGCCAGCTCGTGGGCGATGGTGGTCTTGCCGGCGCTCGGCAGACCCGTGAGCCAGACGGTGGCTCCGGTGCTCAACGGCTTCTCCCGGGGATCGTGGGGAACGGCGTGGGGATCGTCGGGGACGGCGCGGGGACCGTCGGTGGTCGTCGTCATCCGTGCAGCCCGCACTCGGTCTTGGCGCGGCCCGCCCAGCGGCCGGCGCGCGCGTCCTCGCCCTCGGCGACGCGGCGGGTGCAGGGGGCGCAGCCGACGGACGCGTAACCGTCCGTCAGCAGCGGGTTGGTGAGCACGCCGTGCTCGGTGACGTAGGCGTCCACGTCGTCCTGCGTCCAGCGGGCGATGGGGGAGATCTTCACCTTGCGGCGCTTGTCGTCCCAGCCCACGACAGGGGTGTTCGCGCGGGTCAAGGACTCGTCGCGGCGCAGCCCGGTCGCCCAGGCCTCGTAGCCGGCCAGGCCCTCCTGGAGCGGCTTGACCTTGCGCAGGAAGCAGCACAGGTCGGGGTCGCGGTCGTGCAGCCCCGGCCCGTACTCGGCGTCCTGCTCGGCGACCGTCTGCTTCGGGGTGAGGGTCAGGACACGGACGTCCATCACGGCCTCGACGGCGTCCCGGGTGCCGATCGTCTCGGGGAAGTGGTAGCCGGTGTCCAGGAACACCACGTCCACGCCGGGCATCGCCCGGGAGGCGAGGTGGGCGACCACCGCGTCCTCCATGGAGGAGGTCACGCAGAACCGCTTGCCGAAGGTCTTTGCCGCCCACCGGAGGATCTCCAGGGCGGAGGCGTCCTCCAGGTCGCGGCCGGCCTGCTCGGCGAGCGCCTTCAACTCGGCCTCGCGGAGCGACAGTTCGCTGTCGTCCGGCGCGGTGGCCGACCGGTCGGTGCGCACCGTGGTCATCTCTGGTCCCCTCCCGTGTCGTGCCCGTGGAGTCCCTGGGCGAGCAGCCCGAGGAACTTCAACCGGAAGGCCCGGTTGCAGGCCCCGCATTCCCACGCACCGTGGCCCTCCTCGCCCGGACGCAGGTCCTCGTCGCCGCAGTAGGGGCAGTAGAACGGTGCCGCCCGCTCGCTCACGACAGCGCCTCCTCGGAGGCCCGCGCGGCCCACGTGGCGAACCGCTCGCCGTCCTCGCGCTCCACCTGGAAGCGGCGCAGGACGCGCTCGATGTAGTCGGGCAGCTCCTCGGAGGTGACCTTCAGGCCGCGGACCTTGCGGCCGAAGGACGGCTCCAGGCCGAGCGCGCCGCCCAGGTGCACCTGGTAGCCGCCGACCTGGTTGCCCTCGGCGTCGGTGACCAGCTGGCCCTTGAGACCGATGTCCGCGGTCTGGATGCGGGCGCAGGCGTTGGGGCAGCCGTTGATGTTGATGGTGACCGGCTCCTCGAACTCCGGCAGTCGGCGCTCCAGTTCGTCGATCAGCTCGCTGCCGCGTTCCTTGGTCTCGACGATGGCCAGCTTGCAGAACTCGATGCCGGTGCAGGCCATCGTGCCGCGCCGGAACGGCGAGGGGTTCACCCTGAGGTCCAGCGCCTCCAGGCTCTCCACGAGGGAGTCCACCCGGTCCTGCGGCACGTCGAGGACGATCATCTTCTGCTCGACGGTGGTGGAGACCCGGCCCGAGCCGTGGGCCTCGGCGAGCTCGGCGATCTTGGTGAGCAGCGAGCCGTCGAGCCGGCCGACGCGCGGGGCGAAGCCCACGTAGAAGCGGCCGTCCTTCTGGCGGTGGACGCCGATGTGGTCGCGCCAGGCCTGCGCGGGCATCTCGGGCGCGGGGCCGTCGATCAGCTTGCGGTGCAGGTACTCGTCCTCCAGGACCTGGCGGAACTTCTCCGCGCCCCAGTCCGCGAGCAGGAACTTCAACCGGGCGCGGTTGCGCAGCCGCCGGTAGCCGTAGTCGCGGAAGATCGAGGTGACGCCCTCCCACACGTCCGGCACCTCGGCCTCGGGCACCCAGGCGCCCAGCCGCTCACCGAACCTGGGGTTGGTGGACAGCCCGCCGCCGACCCACAGGTCGAAGCCGGGGCCGTGTTCGGGGTGGACGACGCCGACGAAGGAGATGTCGTTGATCTCGTGTGCCACGTCGAGCAGCGGGGAACCGGAGACGGCCGTCTTGAACTTGCGGGGCAGGTTGGAGAAGCGCGGGTCGCCGACGTAGCGGCGGACGATCTCGTCCAGCGCGGGCGTGCCGTCGATGATCTCGTCCTCGGCCACGCCGGCGACCGGCGAGCCGAGCATGCCGCGCGGGCAGTCGCCGCACGCCTCGGTGGTGGACAGGCCGACGGACTCCAGCCGCTCCCAGATGGCGGGCACGTCCTCGACGCGCACCCAGTGGAACTGGATGTTCTGCCGGTCGGTGATGTCCGCGGTGCCGCGCGCGTAGGTCTCGGAGACCTCGCCGACGGCCCGCAGCTGCTCGGTGGTGAGCCGTCCGCCGGTGATACGGACGCGCATCATGAAGTACTCGTCCTCCAGCTCCTCCGGCTCCAGCACGCCCGTGCGGCCGCCGTCGATCCCGGGGCGGCGCTGGGTGTACAGACCCCACCAGCGGAAACGTCCCCGCAGATCGTTGGGGTCGATGGAGTCGAAACCGCTCTTGGAGTAGATCGTCTCAATGCGTGTCCGCACATTGAGACCGTCGTCGTCCTTCTTGAGCTGCTCGTTGCCGTTCAGCGGGGTGAAGTGCCCCACGGCCCACTGACCCTCGCCGCGGTGACGGCTCACCTTGCGGCGGGGCGCGGCGGAATTGCGAGGGGTGGCGGCCATGCGGATACGTCCTTCGGGACAGCGGTGAGTGCGGCTCGTGCCTGCGCGCAGGGGCATGCGGAGTGCATGCAGGGCGGGCGTGCGCGTCATTGCGCGGGAAGGGGGAGGTACGCGGGGATCCGGCGGTGCTGGTACTCAGCTCGCCGGACAGATGGCGCTGGACATGCGGCCGAGATCGACGTGGCGCCGACTCACCAGGGCGATTCCAGTTCCAGACATGGCGGAAGCGTGGCACGGCAATCCGGACACCGTCCACCATCGTCCAACATCCGGACGTCCTTGTCTCGCATCATGGGACGAGGGTGGTCATCGTCACATGCTCCCGGGGTTTACGCGTCCGCGCAGGTCGGGCGGGTCGGAGCAGGCCAGGGTGCGAGCGGGTGAGGGCGGGCGGGAGCCGGTCAGACCGGGAACGCGCCCGGCCAGGGGCCGGGGGTAGCCGCCTCCCGCTCCTCCTCCACCTCGGTGTCGAAGAGGTGGAAGCCGCGTCGCTGGTAGTTGGCCAGCGCGTGCGCCCCGTCCTTGCTGCACGTGTGCAGCCACACCCGCTTGGTCGGCGCCAGGTCCGGGTGACGCTCGCCCAGGTCCCACGCGCGGGCGGTGCCGTACGACAGCAGGTGACCGCCGATCCGCCGGCCCCGGAAGGCGGGCAGCAGCCCGAAATAGAGGATCTCCACGGCCCCCTCGTCCTGCGCCTCCAGCTCCACGTATCCGGCCGGGGTGCCCCGCTCGTACGCGACCCACGTCTCCACGCCGGGCCGGTCCAGGTGCTCCTGCCAGCGCGCGTACGACCACGGCAGCCGGTCGGTCCAGCGGATGTCGCCGCCGACCGAGGCGTACAGGAAACGGCTGAACTCGGGCGAGGGCACCTCGGCACGGACGACGCGGACGTCCCCCTCGGGGGCCTCGGCGGGCAGCAGATCGGTGGGGGAGGTCTGCTCCAGGGACCAGGTGGTCACGGCGATGTTGCTCATGCGGCCAGACAACCACGGGGGTGCGGCCGGGTCCAAGGCCGGTCCGGCGAAGGAGACGGCCGTCCGACAGGGGAGACAGGCGGGTCGGCAGGCGAGACGGAGCCGACGTCCGGCCCGTGGCTCCGCCGCCTCTTCGGCCCACTCGGCCCACTCGGCCCACTCGGCCCACTCGGCCCACTCGGCCCATTCAGTCGGCTCAGTCCACGGAGTCGTCGACCGACGACAGCGGCACCGCGTACAGCACCCGCTCCGGGATCGGCGTGCCCTCCCAGCCGTTGTCCGCGTCGGCCGCCCACTCCGTGAGCGTCCACAGCTCGCCCGTCTCCTGCCAGTACGACAGCGCCTCGGTGTGCTGTCCCCAGCACGCCTTCGTCCGGTCCGCCGTGCAGGTGGCCGCCTCCGTGCCGGAGGCCGTCTGCCGCCACAGCGTGCCGTGCTTCCCGCGGGCGCCGGGGGCCTGGCCGACGTACCAGTTCGCCGCGCTCGCCCCGTCCGGCCGGTGCGAGAGGGCGCCCTGGACGCCGACCGCCTTCGTCTCGTACGCCTCGTCCGCGTCGGCATCGCCGTTCGCGTCGGTGCCGAGCAGTCCGGTACGCGTGCTCTGGGTGCTGAAGTAGTAGCGCCAGAGCCGGGCCGGCTGGGTGCCGCCGGAGCTGAACCACTCGTTCGCCACCAGACTGTCCGGGGTGGAGGTGCGGTCCAGCGAGACGGAGGCGAAGCACGGCACGTGGTCGTCGTCGGTCGCGTCGCACGCGCCGCCGGTCAGGCTGTACGAGCCGACGGCGGGCAGCACGTACTGGTAGCCGTGCGCCGAGAAGCCGCCGCTCACCTTGCCCACCGCAGCGCTGTTCACGTTCGCCCGCAGGATGCGGTGCATGTCGAAGACGAACAGCGCGTTGTCGTGGTCGGCGCCGTTCTTCGCGGTGACGATCAGCTTGTCCTGGTACCAGACCATGCCGCCGATGTGGGAGCGGACGGCGCCGAAGTCGGTGCCGCCGGAGAGCGGGGCGACCAGCAGCACCCAGCGGTACCTGAGGTGCGCGGGATCGTTCGCATCGACGAACGCGACCCGGGCGAGCCCCTTGTCGTCGGCCGGCTCGCCCGCTTTGTGGTCGTTGTGCGTCCAGCCGGCCAGGATCACGCGGTCCTCGCCCCACGTGCCGTCGTCGTCCGCGTCACCGGAGGTGGTGACGGACTGCGGCAGCCACTTCTGTGTCGTGGCGTCCCCGGCGTCCCAGCAGTACGCGCGGCTCGCCGCGGGCTGGACGGGCAGCGCGGCCCGCTCCGTGCCGTCGCAGTCCGACTTGTCGCGCATCGGGTGGTTGGCGCTCTGCAGCACCCCGTGCACGCCGACGTTGCCGCCCATCGCCTTCGTGAGCGTGTCCAGGCTGCCGGTCTGCACCAGGTTCTCGTGCAACTGGAGCTTGCCGCGCTCGGCGGAGGAGGTGAGCGGGGTCAGCGGCCCCGGGTCGTTGTCGCCCGCCGCCTGGGAGGTGCTGATCAGTGTCGCGGCGGCGGTCAGGGCCAGCGCGGTGCCGGCCAGGGTGGCGCGCAGCGCGCGCCCCCGCTTCTTGCGCCGATGTCTGCCGTGTCCCATCGTTGCCCTCCCGGGACCGTCAACCGCGCCATACGGCCCTCTCGTCGGCCGTGGCACGAGTGGTGGTCCGGGGAGGATGCTACGTCAGTGGGCCACGCGGCCCACCTACAACGGGGGAATTGGCGGGACGTCCCTCACGAAGCGGTGGGGATGTTCGGCACCGCACGAGGAATCAGCACGCGCCCGGGGTCCCTGGCCCCGCCCCCCGCGCCCGCGCGACCCCCGGCGCGGTGGACGGCGGCAACAACGCGCCCCGGTCCGCCGGGAAGCGCACCTCCACCTCCGCGTCCTCGTGGAGCCGGTAGGGCCGGTGGGCCAGCAACGAGCCCAGATAGCGCCGCATGCGCGACAGTTCCGCACGGACCGTGACCGTGCGGCGCGGATCGCCGAACAGGTCCGCGGCCAGCGCGGACGCCGTCCGCCCCGCCCGGTCCGACGCCAGCAGGCACAGCAACTCCGCGTGCCGCAGGCTCAGTACCTGCGTCCAGGCACCCGCCTCGCTGGACACCGTCACCGTCCAGTGCCGCGGCCGGGACACGTCGAGCACCATCCGCAGCGCCGCCCGCGCCCCCGTCGGCCGCTCCTGCGGCCGCAGCAGCCAGCCGCCCGGCAACGGCTCCACCGCGCACGGCCCGAGGCCCGGCACGGAACCGCGCCCGGCGCCCAGCGACCCGGGCAGCGCCACCCGCGGGGTGTACGGCACGGACGCCACCGCCGCCGTCCAGCCGTCACGGTCCACCGCGAGCGCCCCGTTGTCGTCCATCCGGGCCAGCAGCGGCGCCGCCACCGCGCGCAGCCGCTCCAGCGAGGTCAGGTGCAGCTCCCGCAGCCTGGCCTCGGCGAGCCGGGCCACCGAGTCGACCCAGGCCAGCGCGGTCGGATGCATCGCCTCCAGTGGACCGCTGACATTGACGATGCCGAGGAGCCGGCCGTCGCGCGGATCGCTGATCGGCGCCCCGGCACACGTCCACGGCAGCAGGGAGCGCACGAAGTGCTCGCCGGAGAACACCTGTACGGGCCGCCGTACCACCAGTGGGGTGCCGACCCCGCTGGTGGCGACGGTCTTCTCGCTCCAGTCCGCGCCGACCTCCAGACCCATGCCGTCCGCCCGGCGCAGCACCGGCGCGCTGCCCTCGCGCCACAGCACCCGGCCCTCGTCGTCGGCGACGACCATGATGTGATGTGCGGCCTCCGCGACCGACAGCAGCGTCTCGCGCAGCACCGGCACCACGTGCCGCAGCGGCGACGCCTGCCGGCGCCGCTCGACCTCGTCCCGGCCGAGCAGCCCGATCCGTGGCTCCCGGTCGGGGTCGAAACCGCTGCGCAGCATGCGGCTCCAGGACTCCTCGATCACCGCACGCGGCGCCATGCCCGTCCGCCGGGACCCGAGCGCGGCGGTGCGCACCTCGCCGAGCACCTGCGCCGCCTGCACGGGGTCCTGGGCGGCGATCCGCGTCACGTCCACCACAGTGTGCGCCAACTCGGTCCTCCCGGGGGCCCGTAGCGCGATGGCCGGGCCCGTCGACTGTTCGCTTCGTCACCGCGCCCCATACTGCCGCGCTCCCGGTGACACAGTGGCACGCCAGGGCCACGCGGGGCGGCAGCTTGCAACCCCATGCAACCCTGGCGAACAGCCGTACGGTGATTGAAACTTGTTCAAGCCGTTCCGGCAGTGCCCCGAGGCACCGCCGGTGGGGCAGCTCAACGGGGGTGGTGCCGTGTCGGCGCAGCACCACCCCCGTCACACCACCCCCGTCACACCACCCGCCCGGTACGACTCCCCGCGGACGGGCGCGGTTTCGCGGCCCCGTGCCGCCGCCCGTCAGCCCTCCGCCGGACGCGCCTCCGCCGGACCCGCTTCCACCGGGCGCGCCCGCTCCACCACCGACGCCAGGTCCAGCGTGTGCGGCAGGGTGCCGAACGCCGTGCCCCAGTCGCCGCCCAGCCGCGAGGCGCAGAACGCGTCGGCAACCGCGGGCGGCGCGTACCGCACCAGCAGCGAGCCCTGGAGGACCAGCGCCATGCGCTCCGCCAGGCGGCGGGCGCGGCCCTCGACGCCGTCCAGGTCGGCGAGTTCGGTGAGCAGGTTCTTGACCGCGCCGTCCAGCCGGTGGTCCGCGCCCCGCGTCGTGCCGACCTCGCGCAGGAACGCGTCGATCGCCTGCGGTTCGCGTTGCAACGCCCGCGGCACGTCCAGCGCCTGGACGTTCCCGGCGCCCTCCCAGATCGAGTTGAGCGGTGACTCCCGCAGCAGCCGGGGCATCCCCGACTCCTCCACGTACCCGTTGCCGCCCAGGCACTCGGAGGCCTCCGCCACCAGCGGCGTGCACCGCTTGGTCACCCAGTACTTCGCGGTCGGCACCGCCAGCCGCAGCAGCGCCCGCTCCTGCTCGCCCCCGTCGTCGTAGGCCGCCGCCAGCCGCAGTCCGAGCGCGGTCGCGGCCTCCGACTCCAGCGCCAGGTCGGCCAGTACGTTCCGCATCAGCGCCTTGTCGACGAGGGGACCCCCGAAGGCCTCGCGGTGCGTGGCGTGGTGCACGGCCTGCGCCACCGCCTGCCGCATCAGCGCGGCCGCCCCGAGCACACAGTCGAGCCGGGTCGCGGCGACCATCTCGATGATGGTTCGTACCCCGCGCCCCTCCTCGCCGACCCGGCGCGCCCACGTCCCGTCGAACTCGACCTCGGCGGAGGCGTTCGACCGGTTGCCCAGCTTGTCCTTGAGCCGCTGGATCAGGAACACGTTGCGTGTGCCGTCCGCCAGCACCCGCGGCACCAGGAAGCACGTCAGCCCGCCCGGCGCCTGCGCCAGCACCAGGAACCCGTCCGACATCGGTGCCGAACAGAACCACTTGTGGCCGCGCAGCTCGTACGTGCCGTCCTCGGCCAGCGGCCGGGCCTCGGTGGTGTTCGCCCGTACGTCGCTGCCGCCCTGCTTCTCCGTCATCCCCATGCCGAAGATCGCGCCGGCCTTCTGCGCGGCGGGCCGCAACCCACGGTCGTAGATCATCGACGTGAGCCGCGGCTCCCACTCGGCCGCCAGCACCGGGTCGGTGCGCAGCGCGGGCACCGCCGCGTGCGTCATCGACAGCGGGCAGCCGTTGCCCGCCTCCACCTGCGTCCACACCACGAAGGCCGCCGCCCGCCGCACGTGCCCGGCCGGCCGCGACCAGGCCGCCGTCAGCCCCGCCGAGACGCCCTTGCCGAGCAGCCGGTGCCAGGAGGGGTGGAAGTCGACCTCGTCGAGCCGGTTGCCGTACCGGTCGTGCGTGCGCAGCGCCGGCGGGTTCTCGTTGGCCAGCACCCCCCACTCCTGCACCTGCGCCGCACCGGCCGTGCGCCCCAGCCCCGCGAGTTCCTCCCGTACCTCCCCGAGATGCTCGGGGGCCACATGCCGTTCCACGGCCTCCACGAGGGCCCGGTCGGCGGAGAAGACGTCGTATCCGACCAGGGGCGGGGCCTGGTTGGTCACCGTGTGCGTGCTGGCTGCCATGCAAGGAACCTACCCCCCGGTACGGGGGAGGTCACCAGCTCGCGGGCACCCGCGCGGACAGCCGGGGCGACCAGGGTATGAGCGCAGGGGGCGACGGCCGATACCTTTGGAACGTGCAGCCAGCAAGTGAATCCCCCGACTCCCCGCCCGGCCGCTTCCACCGGGCACGGGCCCTGTACCGGAATGTCAGCAAACGCCGGACCGCCTGGCTGCTTCTGAAGGACACCGTCAACTCCTGCGTGGAGTACCGCATCCTCGGCCTCGCGGCGGAGGCGGCGTTCTTCACGCTGCTCTCCGTGCCGCCGCTGCTGCTGAGCCTCATCGGCCTGCTCGGCTACGTCGACGACTGGACCGGCACCGACACCATCAGCAGCCTGGAGAACAACCTCCTGGAGGCCTCCCGCACGGTGCTGTCCGACAAGGGGGTCACCGAGGTCGCCGAGCCGCTGCTGCACGACGTGATGAAGGGCGGCCGCCCCGACATCATCTCCATAGGCTTCCTGTTCGCCCTGTGGTCCGGCTCGCGCGCGGTGAACGTCTTCATCGACACCATCACCGTGATGTACGGTCTCGACGGCACCCGCGGCATCGTCAAGACCCGGCTGCTGGCGTTCGGCCTGTTCATCGTCGCCCTGCTCATCGGCTCCGTCGTGCTGCCGCTGACAGTGGCCGGACCGGACGCGGTGGTGGAGGTGGTCCCCTGGTCCACCACGGTCGTACAAGTGCTGTACTGGCCGGTCGTCGTCGTCCTCTCGATCGTCTTCCTCACCACGCTCTACCAGGTCTCCGTGCCGGTCCGCTCGCCCTGGGTGGAGGACGTGCCCGGCGCGCTCGTCGCCCTCGCCATGTGGGTGCTCGGCAGCTTCCTGCTGCGCATCTACCTCACCAGCACCATCGAGGGCCCCACGATCTACGGCTCGCTGGCCGCGCCCGTCGCCGTCCTGCTGTGGATCGGCGTCGCCGCGTTCGCGGTGCTGGTGGGCGCGGCCGTCAACGCCGCGATCGACCGCGTCTGGCCGGCCGCCGCGACCGCCGCCGCCCGCGAGGCCAACGAGCGGCTCCGCAGGGAACAGGCCGCGGAGTACGTCGCCCGCACGGCCGCCCTGTGCGACGACGACCCGGACGACCCCGACATGCCCTCCGAGTTCCCCGAACGCTGGTCGCGTTTCCTGCCCCCGGAGGACGTCACGTCCCGCCTGCGCGCCCACGTCCGCAGCTACCACCACGGCAAACCGTCCGGCGGGCCGAGAGAGCCGCGGGGCTAGCCTGGCGGTATGTACGCGGAACGGGCGTCACGGCTGCCGGGGGCGGTGGTCTGGCGCCGTCGCACGGAACGGCCGGCCGCCGTACCGTCCGTCCTGCCTGCCCCGTCCCGGCGACCAGGCCCGCCCGTCCTGCCCGAGCGTCCCGTCCTGCCCGACGGCTGCATGGACCTGCTGTGGACCGAGGGCCGGCTGCTGGTCGCCGGTCCCGACACGCACGCGTACGTCCCCGACGGCCTGCCCGCGCACTGGGTGGGCGTCCGCTTCCCGCCCGGCACGGCGCCGACGCTGCTCGGCGTCCCGGCCCACGAACTGCGCGACCGCCGCGTCGACCTCGCCGACCTGTGGCCGGCCACCCTGGTCCGACGCCTGACCGCCCGCGTCGACGCGGCCCCGGACCCGGCCACCGCACTGGAGGCACTCGCGCTGGACCGGGCGGCGGACACGGACCCCCCTGACCCGCTGCTGACGCGGGTGGTCGCCTCCCTGAACGCGGGCCACTCGGTGACCGCGACCGCAGAAGCCCTCGGCATGAGCACCCGCCGGCTCCACCGCCGCTCCCGCACGGCATTCGGCTACGGCCCGAAGACCCTCTCCCGCGTCCTGCGGCTGCAGCGGGCACTGAGGGCGGCGGCGGAGGGCGCACCGCACGCGGAGGTGGCGGCCCGAACGGGCTACGCGGACCAGGCCCACCTCACGCGAGAGGTACGGGCTCTGACGGGGATGACCCCGGGGCGGCTCTTCCCGCCTCCGCACGGGGATCCGCCGGGCTGAGGGCGCGCACCGAGAACACCGCACGGATCCCTCCGCAGGACCGCCGGCGCCTCTTCGTCCACCGGGCCGGGCACCCATGCGTGGCAGTACCACCGGTGGGCGGCGGCCGCACGGCGGATCACCTCGTGTTCTCCTGACCGCACGGCCCGTGTCCGTCGTGGACCCGGACCCGGGACCGGCTTCTCACAGCCCCGCGTAAAGATCCACCGCATTGCCGTCCGGGTCGTGGACGATCGCGTAGCGCTGGCCCCAGACCGCGTCCCACGGGGCGAGTTCGCCGTGGTGGCCGGCGGTCACCAGGGCCTCGTGGAGGGTGTCCACCTCGGCCGGGGTCGCGCAGCGCACGGCGAGGGACGCGCGGCCCCCGGCGCCGTCCGACGGCGGGTGCCAGCCGGGGCGGAAGGAGCGCACCACCTCCTCCGTGTCCAGCAGCAGGCGCATCCCGCCGGGCACCTCCGCCTCCGCGTGCGGTTGCCGCTCGCTGCCCTCGGGGAAGACGAAGCCCAGCCGGCGGTAGAAGGCGAGGGAGGCGGCCATGTCGGAGACGACCAGGCCGATCGCGTCGAGTCGTGGAGTCATGCGGTCACCGTAGGCGGGCCGCTCGCCCCGGGTCTTGAAGGAAACGGACACCGCATAGGCTGCGCACCCATGGCCTCCCGACTCCTCGTGTACACCCGCACCACCGCCTACCGTCACGACTCCGTCCCGGACGCCGTCGCCGCCCTGCGCACCCTCGACCCCGGCGGTCTCGCCGTGGACGCCACCGAGGACCCGGCCGCCCTGGAGGCCCCCCTCACCCCGTACGCGGCCGTCGTCTTCCTCTCCACCAGCGGCGAGGTCCTCACCGACGCCGGCCGCTCCCGTCTGGCCGCGTACATCGAGGCCGGCGGCGGCTTCGCAGGGGTGCACGCGGCGGCCTGCACCGAGTACGACTGGCCGTACTTCGGCGAACTGCTGGGCGCCCGTTTCACCCGGCACCCCGTCTACCAGCCGGGCCAGGTCGTCGTCGAGGACCGCGCCCACCCCGCCACCGCCCACCTCCCCGCCCGCTGGGACCTCACCGACGAGTGGTACGACTTCGACACCAACCCCCGCGCCACCGCGCACATCCTGCTGCGCGCCGACGAGAACTCGTACGAGGGCGGAGGCATGGGCACCGACCACCCGCTCGCCTGGTACCGCGAGCAGGGCGCCGGCCGGGTCTTCTACACCGCCCTCGGCCACGCCTCGCCCGCCTACGCCGACCCGGCCTTCCGCACCCACCTCCTCGGCGGGCTGCGCTGGGCGGCCGGGCTCGCTCACCCCGCCGGGGCGTGAGTCACCCGGATCTTGGACTGGCCGTGCGGCAGCCGCTCCCAGTCGTCCATGAACCGGGCCCGGAGCCCGTACCGGGCGGCCAGCGCCACGAGCGTCTGCGTGCGGTAGTAGAAGTCCTCGTGCAGCACGTGGTGCTCCTCGCCCTCGGTCCGGTCGAAGGTGAAGTCGAACCAGCCCCCCGGCGCGAGCACCCGGCCGACGTGCGCCAGGCACTCCTCGATCACCGGCAGCGGCGAGTGGGAGAAGACGCTGTGCGCGTGGACGACGTCGAAGTGCGCGTCGGGCAGGAACGCGAACTTCAGGTCGCGGACCGGCGTGAGCGTCGGGAGCCGCCGTTGCAGCCCCTTCTCCGCGATCGTGTCCTGTGCCGCGGCGAGGATGTCGGGGGAGATGTCCAGACCGTAGTAGTGCCCGGGCTCCAGATGCCGGATGAACCGCCAGCCGGCGCGCAGGTTGCCGCAGCCGATCTCCAGCATCCGGTGCTCGGGACGCAGCCCGTGTTCCACCAGGTAGTCGAACTGCATCGCGCCGAGCGCCAGCCACCGCTCCCGGGTCGGGCTGCCGACCGCCGCGTCCGGACTCACCTGCGTGTCGGAGCGCATCACGGCCCGGTAGTAGTCGACGTGGTCCGGGTACTTGCGGCGCAGCCACATGTCCCGGGTGACACGCACGAGATGCCTCGGCACCCGGCCCGGATGCCGCACGGCGTAGCCCACACGGTGCCCGAAGCTCGCTCGGTCGACGGTGACGTTCTTGGCCGGCACAGGGTCCTCCTCGGTCGTTCCGCGCTGTCCCGCCCAGCCTGGCGGCGACGACGGCCCACGCCTGTCGGCCGTCCGGATCGCTCTCCGGCCCGGCCCGGCCGACACCGGTGTCAACCGATCGGTTGATGCGCACGCCCGAACACCCCGATAGACACGAACGGGAGAGGACGGAGGACCCCATGGAGCAGCCGCAGTCCCAGCCGTACGCGCAGGAAGCCACCGATCCCGACGCGCGCTGGCTCAACGCCGTCCTCCACACCGCCTTCCTCGCCCTCCTCTGCTCCTCCCTCGTCCGCTACCTCACCCACGCCCACGGTGGTGACGCCCGTACGGTCGCCCTGTTCGTGACCTTCCCGCTCCTTTACGCCGCCGGCCGGCTGCTCGCCCCCGCCCCCGCGCCCGGCACGCGGCCCACCGTCCGGCACCTCGTCTGGCTCGGGGCCGTCACCGCGAACTGGATCGTGCTCCTCGTCCAGGCGCCGAGCGCCACCTGGTGCGCGATGCCCCTGCTGTTCACCGGGCTGCACGCACTGCCCCCGCGCCTCGCCGTACCGCTCGTGGCACTGCTCACCGCGCTGGTCGTCGGCTCCGAGATCCGGATGTCGCACGGCACGCTCAACCCCAACATGGTCGTCGCCCCGCCGGCCATCGGCGCGGTCGCCACCGCCGTACTGGTCCACCTCCAGCGCCAGTCGGCCCGCCGACGCCTCCTCATCGACGACCTGGTCCGCACCCGCCGGGACCTCGCGGCCACCGAACGGCGGGCCGGCGTCCTCGCCGAGCGGCACCGGCTGTCCGCCGAGATCCACGACACCCTCGCCCAGGGCCTGACCAGCCAACGCATGCTGCTCCAGGCCGCCGAACGGGTCTGGCGCACGGATCCCGCGACGGCCCACGACCACCTGCGCGAAGCCACCGGCATCACCGCCCGCAACCTCACCGAGGCCCGGCGCCTGGTCCAGGACCTCGGCCCCGCCGACCTCACCGACGACACCCTCCCCGGCGCGCTCCGGGCCCTCACCGAGCGCGAGAGCCGGCCGGGCCTCGCGGTGGAGTTCCGGCTCGACGGCACGCCCGGTCCGCTCCCGGACCGGGTCGAGGCGACACTGCTGCGCATCGCGCAGGGCGCGCTGGCCAACGTGCGCGAGCACGCGGCGGCGACCCGCGCCGCCCTCACGCTCACCTGCCTCGACGACCGGATCGCGCTCGACATCGCGGACAACGGCCGCGGCTTCGACCCGACGGCCCGCCCGGCCCCCGTCTCCGGCAGGGGACACGGGCTCCCCGCCATGCGCATCAGAGCCCGGCAGGCCGGGGGCACCCTCACCGTCGAGTCGACGCCGGGCGAGGGCACCGTCGTCACCGCCATCACCCCGCTGGAGTTCGCGCCATGACCCCTGTACCCGTACGACTGCTGCTGTGCGACGACCACGCGGTGGTCCGGGCCGGCCTGCGCGCCCTGCTGTCCAGCGCCGACGGCATCGAGGTCGTCGGCGAGGCGGGCAGTGGCGAGGAGGCGCTCGCGCTCGCCGCCCAGCTCCGCCCGGACGTCGTACTGATGGACCTGCAACTCGGCGACGGCATCGACGGCGTGAAGGCGACCCGGAAGCTGACAGCCGGGACGCCGGCGCCGCGCGTCCTCGTCCTCACCATGTTCGACACGGACGCCGACATCACCCGGGCCGTCGAGGCGGGCGCCACCGGGTATCTGCTCAAGGCGGAGCGCCCGGAGGAACTGTTCGCCGCGATCCGTGACGCGGCAACAGGGCGTACGGCCCTGTCGGCGCCGGTCGCCGACCGCCTGCTCGCACACCTGCGCGACCCTCGCCCGGCCCTGTCGGACCGCGAGCACGAGATCCTCCAGCAACTGTCACGGGGACTGGGCAACCGTGAGATCGCACGGGCGCTGTTCATCAGCGAGGCGACGGTGAAGACCCATCTGCAGCGGATCTACGGCAAGTTGGGGGTAGAAACCCGGGCAGGCGCGGTGGCGCTGGCGAAGGAACGACGGTTGCTGCGGTAGCGCGCCCGTACGAACCCGCACCCGCGTACGGACGGGAGCGGGGCGCGGGGGTGCGGCGCAGCCCGCCGCGTAGCTGGTCCACAGCGAACGTGTCCCCTCCACACCCCGGGCAGTATGCCCGGCGGCGGCGGGCTCGCCGCGCCCCCGACACCACGAACCACGCAGCGCACCCCCGCACCTCTCGGCACCACAAAGCACGCGCCGGGCCACCCCCAACACACCCACCGCAAAATACGATATGAGCCGCCCCGAACCGCATCCGCACGCACCCACACGCACCCGCACCGAAAGACCGAGCCGCCTCCCCGCTCCACCCCACCGCACCACCCGGCAGGAAGGACGCGCGCATGGCAACCTCCGAGACCCCTGCCAACGACCCCTCGGGGTCCCCGGACCCCGTCGTCCGCACTCCCCACGGCCGCGTCCGCGGCCGCTACGAACAGGGCGTCGCCGTCTTCCGCGGCATCCCCTTCGCCGCCCCGCCCTTCGGCCCGCGCCGCTTCCGGCCCCCCGTGCCGCCCGAGCCGTGGGGCGGCGTCCGCGACGCCGGCGCCTACGGGCCCACCCCGCCCAAGCCGCCGTACTCCGAGGCGTTCGCCCGCTTCCTCGCCGACCCGGTGGTCGCCGGCGACGACTGCCTCAACCTGAACGTGTGGACACCGGAGCCGGGCCGCGGGGCCCGGCTCCCGGTCATGGTGTGGATCCACGGCGGCGCCCTCACCCGCGGCTCCTCCGCCGTGCCCATCTACGACGGCACGGCCTTCGCCCGCGACGGAGTCGTTCTCGTCTCCTTCAACTACCGCCTCGGAGTGGAGGGTTACGGCCTCTTCCCGGACGCCCCGCCCAACCTCGGCCTGCACGACCAGCTCGCCGCGCTGGAGTGGGTGCACGCGTCCGTCGCGGAGTTCGGCGGCGATCCGGACCACGTCACCGTGTTCGGCGAGTCGGCGGGCGCCATCAGCATCGGCGCACTGCTGGCCGCGCCGCGCGCCCGGGGCCTGTTCCGGCGGGCGGTGCTGCAGAGCGGGCCGCCCGAGGTGACGGACCGGGACAAGGTGCGCCGGCTGGTGCGGCGGATGGCCGCGCGGCTGGAGGTCCCCGCCACGGCCGCCGCCTTCGCCGACGTGGACCGCACCCGGCTGGCCGAGGCCCAGGCGGAGGCCGGCCGCATGGCCGGCCCCATCCTGGGCGGCCCCGCGTTCGGCATCGTCGTCGACGGCGACCTCGTGCCCCGCGACCCGCAGGCGGCGCTGATGGACGGCGCCGCCCGGGACGTACCGCTGCTGATGGGCTGGACCAGCGAGGAGTACCGGCTGTGGATCGCGCCCACGGGGCTGGTCGAGCGCATCGACCGCCTCGGCCCGCTCGCCGTCGCGCTGGCGATGGCCCGCTGCCACTGCGGACCCGAGGTGATCCGCGGCTACCGCGCCGCGCACCCGGCGGCCACGACGTCCGAGCTGATCGGCCAGATGGTCACCGACCACCTGCTCCGTGTGCCGCTGCACCGACTGGCCGACGCCCGCGCGGGCCTCGCCCCGACGGACGGACCCCCGCCCGCGAACCCGCCCGCGAACCCGCCCGCGAACCCGCCCGCGAACCCGCCCTCCGGCATCGCACCGGCCACCCTCGCGGCCGGCACCCACGTGTACGAATTCGCCTGGCGCTCCAACGTCCCCGGCCTCGGCGCCTGTCACGCCCTGGAACTGGGCTTCGTCTTCGACGCGGCCGACGTACCGGAGGCGGAACGGCTCGCCGGCCCGGACGCGCCCCGGGAGTTGGCGCAGGAGATGCACGAGGCCTGGGTGCGGTTCGCGGTGGACGGCGACCCCGGGTGGGCGCCGTGGGACGCGTCCCACCCCGTACGGCTGTTCGGCGGGGGCGGGGAGGAGAACCCCCTGGTGCACGGCCCCCGCGACGCGGAGATGGCCTTGTGGCAGGCGCAGTCCCGACGCCCCGACCCCGGCCGGGTGACCCGCCGGGTGACCCGCCCGCCACTGCGGGTGACGGCCCCGCTGTCGGCGGTCCGCCGCTTCCGGAGATCCTGACGCAGGCCGCGGCCACCGGCTCCACTGCCGGTGTGCTCGGTGAACCGTCGGCGTGCCTTGTGAACCGCCGGTGGGCCCGTGCCCCCTCACACCGCGGCCTCGACGCCGCCGACCCCCGAAGGTGAGCCATGAGTGAGCTGTTCCCGCCGGTCGAACCCCACGCGACGGGGATGCTCGACGTCGGCGAGGGCAACCTCGTGCACTGGGAGGTGTGCGGCAACCCGGACGGCAAACCGGCCGTGGTGGTCCACGGCGGCCCGGGCTCGGGGTGCGGCCCCGGCGCGCGCCGGTACTTCGACCCGGACACATACCGCGTCGTCCTGTTCGACCAGCGCGGCTGCGGACGCAGCCGCCCGCACGCGAGCGACCCCGCCACCGACATGCGGCACAACACCACCCCGCACCTGGTCGCCGACATGGAGCGGCTGCGCGCCCACCTGGGCATCGACCGCTGGCTCCTGCACGGCGGTTCCTGGGGCTCCACGCTGGCCCTCGCCTACGCCGAGACGCACCCGGAGCGGGTGTCGGAGATCGTCCTGTCCGCCGTCACCACCACCCGGCGCTCCGAGATCGACTGGCTCTACCGCGGTGTCGGCCGGTTCCTCCCCGAGCAGTGGGAACGCTTCCTGGCGGGCGCCCCCGGCACCCCGCGGGACGGCGACGTCGTCGCGGCCTACGCGCGCCTGACGGAACACCCGGAGGCCGCCGTACGGGAGAGGGCCACCGCCGACTGGTGCGCCTGGGAGGACGCGGTCCTGTCGGGGGAGACGAAGGGCGCCTCCCGCCCCTATGGCGACCGCCCGCCGGCCGCGAGGCTCGCCCTGGTGCGGATCTGTACGCACTACTTCTCCCACGGCGCCTGGCTGGAGGAGGGCGAACTGCTGCGCGAGGCCCACCGGCTGGCCGGAATCCCCGGTGTCCTGGTCCACGGCCGGCTCGACCTGGGAGGTCCCCTCGACACGGCCTGGGAACTCGCCCGCGCCTGGCCCGACGCGGAACTGATCGTCGTCGATGACGCGGGCCACCTGGGCGGCGCGACCACTCGCCGCCACGTACGGGAAGCCCTGGACCGGTTCGCTCGGCGGAACGGAACGCGATGAGCCCGCCACCGCACACACCGCGCACCTCACCCACGGAGCGAGCCGCTCACGCACCCCCCACCACCTCCGCGACCCCCCGCACCCCGGCCGGTCCCACCCTGCAGCAGCCCCCGATCAGGCGGGCGCCCGCCCGCAGCCAGCCCCGTACGGCCTCGGGAGTGAAGGTGCTGGGACCCGTCCACGTGGCGGCGTCCGCGTCCCACGTCTCGCCACTGTTGGGGTAGGCGACGACCGGTTTGCCGGTCACCTCCGCCGCGAGCGTCACCGCGGGCTCCACGTCCGCCGGCGCACAGCAGTTGACGCCCACCGCGACGATCTCCTCCGCCTCCGCGGCCAGGGCGAACGCCTCCTCCAGAGGTTGCCCGGCCCGGGTGCGGGAGCCCGCGACGGTGTACGACAGCCACGCGGGAACCCCGAGCCCCCGTACCGCCCGCAGCAGCGCCCGCGCCTCGTCCGAGTCCGGCACCGTCTCCAGGGCCAGGACGTCGGGGCGGGCGGCGGCCAGGGCCTCCAGGCGGGGACGGTGGAAGTCGGCCAGTTCGGCGACCGACAGACCGTAGCGGCCGCGGTACTCGGAACCGTCCGCGAGCATCGCCCCGTACGGGCCGGCCGAGGCCGCCACCCACAACGGCCGCGACACCCCGCGCTCCCGCGCCCGGCGTGCCGCCTCCCGTGCCGATTCCACGCTCAGCGAGAGGAGTTCGGCCGTACGGGCGTGGGCGACGCCGTACCGCGCGAACCCCTCGAACGTGGCCTGGTAGCTCGCGGTGATCGCCACGCTCGCCCCCGCCTCGAAGTAGGCCAGATGCGCGCGGGTGATCGCCTCCGGCGCCTCGGCCAGCAGCCGAGCCGACCACAGCGCGTCGCCCAGGTCGTACCCGGCCGCTTCGAGCTGGTTGGACAACCCGCCGTCCAGGACGACGGCTCCGGAGCCCGGGCCCTCCGCAGACGGGGTCTCGGCGGCCAGAACCTCGGCGAGCGAGGGATGCGTCTCACTGCTCATACGGCCCATTACACCGCACACGCCGCATACGCCCGCCGTCGGCGGAAGTCAATATGGATCTCCCCCTACAACGAGCGGTGTCACAGCACGCATACTTCTGTTCACCGGGTAACCCAGTACACAGGGCTGGTGTGTTCGCGTGTGGTGACGCATCATCCGATACTGCGTCCGACACCGGAGGGGCCGAGCGACGAGCCGGGTGCGACACGCGCTCGCGCGCCCCTCCCCTCGAACCCTGGGGCGTCCCGACCGGAACCGGGGCGCCCCAGGCCGGCCCGCCGGTCACGGCCGCGCGTCTGCCGTGACCGTCTCCCCGGGCCAGTTCTCCAACGCCACGTGCAGGGCGTCCACCGCCTTGTCCCAGGAGGCCCGCACGTCCCGCGGATCGGCGAAGCCGCCCGCGGCCTCCAGCGCGCAGTACCCGTGGAACGTGGCCCGCAACAGCCGTACGGCGTCGGTGAGATCGGGCTCGCCGAGACCGTACGCCCGGAGCATCCCGTAGGTGATCTCGGCCGTGCGCCGCATCGCGGGGGAGTCGGGGGCGACGTCCGCGTCGATCCGGATCTGCATCGCGGCGTACCGTCCCGGGTGCCGCAGCGCGTAGTCCCGGTAGGCCCCGGCGAACGCCGCCAGCGCCTCCCGCCCGGCCCGCCCGGCCACGGCGTCGGCGATCTCGTCGATCATCTCGCCCCCGGCCAGCAGCGCGAGCCGCGTCCGCAGCTCGCGCAGGCCGCGCACATGCGCGTACAGACTGGCGTCCTTCACCCCGAACCGCCGCGCGAGCGCGGACAGCGTGACCGCGTCGAAGCCCACCTCGTCGGCGAGCTCCGCCGCGGCCACGACGAGCCGCTCGACACTGAGACCGGCACGGGCCATGCCCGGCCCTCCTTCGATGAGCGACATCCCGGACGACGAACCGAACGCCCAGGTTATCGCCCGCGGGGCGCGCGGCCCCGGCCTCCGGGCCGCCGCCCTCGGCCCCTCGCCGCGCGGCCCGGCCTATGACGAGCCGACGCTTCGAAGGAGAGAGGAAAGACGCACGACAGCCCGAGGGGCGTCCGGGCCCCGGACAGGACCACGATGCCTCCCCGTCCCGGAGTCACGCCCCTCTCGCCTCACCCCGCCAGTACCCCCTCCACGAACGCGTTGCGGAACGTGCCGGTCGGGTCGAGGTCCGCCGCCAGGGCGGCGAAGTCGGCCAGACGCGGGTAGAGCGCGCGCAGGGTGGCGGGCGGGGTGGTGAAGACCTTGCCCCAGTGGGGCCGGGCGTCGAAGCCGTCCAGGGCCGACTCAAGGCGCCGTACCACCGGCAGGACGAGGGCCGTGTCCGCCACCCAGGTGAAGTGCAGGGCGACCGAATCGCGGCCGTACGCCGGGCCGAGCCACTGGGCGTCCGCCGCGATCGTGCGCACCTCGCAGGTCTGCAGGACCGGTGCGAGCGTGGCCCCGATCGCCTCCACGGCGTGCAGTGCCGCCGTCGCGTGCTCCCGGGACAGCAGGTACTCCGACTGCAGCTCCGCCCCGCTGCTCGGGGTGAACTCCGCCCGGAAGTGCGGCAGTCGCTCGTGCCAGGGGCCCGGCACGCCGAACTGCTCGGTGCAGTTGACCGCCGGCATGCCCGGCACCGGGTGCATCTTCTCGGTGGCCGGGGCAGCCCACGGGAAGTCCACCGGCGCCTGGTCCGTGCGCCGCTTCAGCCACACCTGGCGGAACCCCGGCGAGCGCCAGTCGGTGAACAGGCTCACGCTGTACGCCGACGCCGCCACCGCCTCGAAGTCCAGCCCCTGAAGCGGCAGCTCGGTGAAGACGTGCTGCGCCACCTCGTAACCGGGCTCCAGGTCGAGGGTGAGCGCGGTGACCACACCGAGCGCGCCCAGTGAGGTCACCGCCCCGTCGAAGCGCGGGTCGTCCTGGCCGATGACGACCGTCGAGCCGTCCGCCGTGACCAGCTCGACCTCCCGCACCGCCGCGGCGAGCGGACCGTTGGCCACCCCCGAGCCGTGCGTCCCCGTGGCCACCGAACCCGCCACCGAGATGTGCGGCAGCGACGCCATGTTCGGCAGCGCCAGCCCGTGCGCGTGCACCACCCGCGCCAGCTCCGCGTACCGCACCCCGCCCCCGACCCGTACCGTGCGGGCCACGGTGTCCACCGCCACCTCGGACGGCAGTGCGTCCAGTGACAGCAGCACGCCGTCCGCGCCGGGCTCGGCGATCTCGTTGAACGAGTGCCCGCTGCCCAGCACGCGCACCCGTACGCCGGCCCGGGAACTGTCCGCGACGACGGCCCGCAGCGCGTCGAGCGAGCGAGGCCGGTGCAGTTCCTCGGCCGTGTAGATGATGTTGCCGGCCCAGTTGGCGACCGTGTCCCTCGTCACTGTGGTTCCTCCGGGAAAGTCCCTGCGGCGCTGGTCGGCCGCCGTACGCACCTTCTCACCCGCCCCCGGCGCGCGGGGACCCGGTACCCGCGCCGGGCGAGCGGGGGCATACCGTGAGGAGTGGAACGTCCGGGAAACGTCCGACCAGGGAGGAGACAACGGATGGGCAGCCGCACCGCGCTGGTCGAGGATCTGCTGGAACGGTTCGCACACGTGCCGCGCGAAGCCGTCTTCAAGGAGGACCTGCTTCGGGGCGGGGTCGCCTTCGACGCGTCCGCGCTCAGCGACAACGAGAGCGGGGACGTCAAGCCGAAGTCGTACTTCATCTTCTCCTTCGACCACGGCACCCTGCCCGAACTGGGCGAGGCCGCGCTGCGCCGCCCGCCGGAGGAGATCATCCTCACCGGTGGCCCCTACGACCTGCGCCGCACCGTCGTCTCGGTGCGCGTGAACCCCTCCTCGCCGTACCGGGTCGCCGCCGGCGAGGACGGCATGCTCGGGCTGTACCTCGACGGCGCCCGGATCGCCGACGTGGGCGTGCCGCCCATGCCGGAGTACTACCGGCACACCCTCTCCAACGGGAAGTCCGTGATGGAGGTGGCCCCCACCATCCAGTGGGGCTACCTGATCTACCTCACCGTCTTCCGCGTCTGCCAGTACTTCGGCGCCAAGGAGGAGTGCCAGTACTGCGACATCAACCACAACTGGCGCCAGCACAAGGCGGCCGGCCGGCCCTACACCGGCGTCAAGGACGTCGAGGAGGTGCTGGAGGCCCTGGAGATCATCGACAGGTACGACACCCAGAAGGTCTCCACCGCCTACACCCTCACCGGCGGCGCCATCACCAAGACGGTCTCCGGCCGTGACGAGGCCGACTTCTACGGCCACTACGCCAAGGCCATCGAGGAACGTTTTCCCGGCCGCTGGATCGGCAAGGTCGTCGCCCAGGCGCTGCCCAAGCCGGACGTGCAGCGGTTCAAGGACTACGGCGTACAGATCTACCACCCCAACTTCGAGGTGTGGGACGAGTACCTGTTCAAGATGTACTGCCCCGGCAAGGAGCGGTACGTCGGCCGCGACGAGTGGCACCGGCGCATCCTCGACTCCGCCGACGTCTTCGGCGCCCGCAACGTGATCCCGAACTTCGTGGCCGGCGTGGAGATGGCCGAGCCGTTCGGCTTCAAGACGGTCGACGAGGCGATCGCGTCGACGACCGAGGGGCTGCGCTTCTTCATGTCCCACGGCATCACGCCCCGGTTCACCACGTGGTGCCCCGAGCCGACGACCCCGCTCGGCAAGGCCAATCCGAACGGTGCGCCGCTGGAGTACCACATCCGGCTCCTGGAGGCGTACCGGCGGACCATGGAGGACTTCGGCCTGTCCTCGCCTCCGGGATACGGCCCGCCCGGACCGGGCAACGCCGTCTTCTCCGTCAGCTCCTTCATGGACAGCCTGCCGGCGGAGCGGACGGAGCCGGCGGAGCGAGCGGTCGAGGTCTGAGACCCCGGCCCCGCACCCGCGGCGGCCCGCCCGCCCCGACTTTCCGGCCGGGGTGGGCGGGCCGCCGCGTGCGAGGGAGGGGCTCACGGGCACGGCTACGGTGAGGGCGCGACGGCCGCCGGACGAGGCACCGGGCGGGCGCGCGCGGTATCCGGATGCGCCGCTTGTCAGTTGTGCCGGGAGCGTGAAAAGCTCGGGCCCTGTCGTGAGACGACCGCCAACTCCCGCCCGCGACAAGCACGTTGGATTCGCTCGCGGAAGTGGGCGAGCGGGACGAGCCGTTGACGCAGGAGCCACGCAGGAGCCCTCATGCCCGACCTGCCGACCCCGCAGGACGCCGCCGAGGCCGCCGAGTTCTCGGAGGTCTGGGACGCGGTCCTGTCCTACGCCGACCTGTGCACGTCGGGATCGGCGGCCGGCGCGGAACTGGCGGCGGAGGCGTTCACCCGGGGCATCCACGAGGCGCGCGCCGCCGAGTCCACGGCACGGGGCGCCGAACGCCGCTTCCCCCGACTGCCGCGCATCCCGCTGCTGCTCACCGCCGTGCGCACCACCGCCGCCGAGTGGGAGGCACGGGGGCTCGGCCACCGGCTCGACCCCGGCCTGCGGCGATGGCTGACCGCCGACGGGGGCGCCGGGGCCGCCCGGTACACCGGGCCGCCGCTGCGCCGCCCGCTCGCCCTGCGCGCGCTGCGCGACATGCGGGAGCCGGACGCGGCGCTGCTGTGGCTCGCCGAGGCCGAGTCGCTGCCGCTGCCGCTCGTGGCCCGCCGGCTGGGGCTCGACCCGTCGGCCGCCGCGGCGGAACTCGACCGGGTACGGGCACTGTTCCGCGGCCGTTGCCACCGCAACCACCTCGACGCCCCCCTGGACGCGGAGTGCCGCGCCTACGCCGGGCTGCTCGTCGCCGTCACCCGGGCGCCCGGCGGTACGGACACCCCGGAGGACCTCTCCCGGCACCTGGCCGGGTGCGGGGAGTGCGCCGGGGCCGCCGCGTGCCTGCGGGCCTCCGGCGGCGGTCTGCCGGTCGTGCTGGCCGACGGGGTGATCGGCTGGGGCGGCCGCGTGTACCTGGAGCGGCGGCGCCGGGCGGCGGCGGCCGGGCTCAGGGGCGGCCGGGTCGACGCGGCCGCCGACACCGGGCTCGCGGTCGGCACCGTCGCCCGGCCCTGGATCGGCCGCACCGGGATCCTGGCCGCTGCGGTCCTCGTCTCCGCGCTGGCGCTGACGGTGTCGCTGATGCAGGCCGGCACCCCGGCCGAGAACGTCGCCGCCCGCGGCACGGCCGGCGAACGCCCCAGATCAGACCCCGCGTTCTCCGCGCCGCCCACCGCCCACCCGTCGGACGAGGAGCGGGACACCCCGGGCACCCCGAGTGCTTCGTCCACACCGCGCCCGACGAAGGACACCGGTACGACGCCGACACACGGCGACCGTGACACCGAACCCCAGGGCCGATCGCCCGGCCCACTGCGGGACACCCAGGAGGCGCGCGCCTCGGAGGGGGCCGGAGAGCGGGAGGAAACGGCGGACTCGACGGACTCGGGCTGCGAGGTCGCGTACGACGTCGTGACCGAGTGGTCGGACGGTTTCGAGGCCACCGTCACGGTGAGCACCGAGGCAGCGCTCCACGACTGGCGGCTGGCCTGGACGTTCGGCGGGGGCCAGCGCGTGACACAGCGGTGGGACGCCTGGATCACGCAGAACGGTACGAGGGTGTCGGCCGAGGCCGCCGACTACAACAGGAACGTCGCCGCCGGCGGCACCTTCGCCTTCGGCTTCCTGGGCTCCACGCGCCATGCCGACCCGGCCCCGTACGACTTCACGCTGAACGGGGAGAGCTGCCGGGTGGCGGGCTGAAGGACCGGCGCCCGGGACCGTGCCGGGCACCGGCCTCTCCTCGCTGGGAGAGCCCGGCAGCGGTACCCCGCGTCCCGCTACAGAATCTCGATGTGTGCCATCTCAGGCGGGTTGTTGGGGAACGTGATGATGAAATTCTTGCGGTAGTCGCGCGTCGAGCCGTTGGTGTCGTAGAACCTCACCGCGTTGTTTCCGGTCGAAATCTTTTCGACCCACACAACGCCCTCCGACACGGTTGTGAAGTCGTAGTAGCCCTTGTTCGCGAAGCACCTCGTCTTCGTTTCGCCGAGGGGGAAGTGGTACCAGATCTGCAGGTAGTCGGACGGGCCGCAGTTCACGCGGTCGATGGCGTGCGCTGTTCCGGTCGGCACCACGGCGGCCATGACGGCGGCCGCGGCGACGGGGAGGGCGAGGCGCAGTTTCCTGGACAGCATTTCTGACTCCTTTTTCGAGGTCGGGACGTGAAGTGAGTGCGGTGCGGCGACGACGCTAAAAGTGAGATCGCCGTACCGTCAAGGACGGTTTCCCGCAGGGATGTCCCGGCTGTGCCGTGACCATGGTCGCGTCGCCTCCGACCTGCGATGATGCGGCATCCTCGCGTGGGACCGACGCGTTCGGCCCGCGTGTGCAGCGCGGAAATGACACCGCCCGGTGGCCGACAAGTGCCCTGTTCCTGTCGCTTTTCGAGAACTATTGCCCGTACGCCTGTCCTCTTTCTTGGGGGGTGGTGACTGGGAGGGCAGTACAGAGGGGCAAGCGGGTGGTCGGCGCTCTGGACAAGTGGTGAAGGAAGGCTACGGAATGAGCGGCGAAGCCGGGGTCGGCTCCTGAGTTCTCGATGCGGTAAATCTCCGGAACAGGCCGTCGAGCTGTCCGGGCAGTGAGAGGGGGCGGCCGCGTGGATACGTTTCGCATGGGAAGTCACGGAGCAGTCCCGGGTGGCGTCGATGCGGCAGCGGGCTGAGGGGCGGGCACCGGGAACGGTGAAAACCGTGCCCAGCGCCCGCCCCACCGGTCGGGGAGTCCTGGTGCGGGCCCCGCGACCCGCTACAGGATCTCGATGGCGCCCACGTGCGGAGGGTTGTTGGGGAACGTGATGATGAAGTTCTTGGGATAGGAGACGACGGTGCCATTGACGTCGTAGTACCTGACCGCGTTGTTTCCGGTCGAGATCTTGTCGACCCAGATGCCGGACCCGAAATCCGCCCTGCCCTTGTTCGCGAAGCACCACTGTCCCACGACGGGCGCATGGAAAATGGGGTCGATGTGGTGGTCCCACACCTGAAGGTAGTCGGACGGGCCGCAGGGCACGCCGCTGATGGCGTGGGCACTGCCCGTGGGAACCACGGCGGCCAAGACGGCGGCGGCAGCGACGGGGAGGGCGAGGCGCAGTTTCCTGGACAGCATTTCTGACTCCTTTTTGGGGCCGGAACGTGAAGTGAGTGCGGTGCGGCGACGACGCTAAAAGTGAGATCTCCGTACCGTCAAGGACGGTTTCCCGCGGGGGTGCGACGGTTGCCCCGCGATCATGGCCGGGGTGCCGCCTGCCTGCGGTGATATGGCATCTTCGCGTCGGCGTCGATGCGCTCGACTCGTGTGTGCGGCGCGGAAACGGCACCGCCCGGCGGCCGGTACATGGCCTGTTCCTAGCGGTTCTCGGTCAGCATTGCCCGTACGTCTGCCCTCTTTCTTGGGGGCGAGGGCCGGAAGGGCAGTGCAGAGGGGCAAGTGGGCGGCCGGCGCCACGGCCGACAGGTGACGGAAGATCACGGAATGAGCGGTGAATTCGCGGGGAAGACTCCTGGATCTTCCTCGAACTTTTCGGCCCGCGCCTCCTTCGATACGAGGTCGCCGTCTCCGGGCGAGTGAAGGTGTTCAACGTGATGCGGCGATTCCCGGAACGGGCCGTCGAGTTGTCCGCGCAGTGAGAGGGGGACGCCCACATGGGTACTTTTCCCATGGGTCGTCACGGGGGAGTTCCCGGGGGACGTCGACGCAGCGGCGGGCCGGTCGAGTGGCTGTGCGATGTCCCTGCGGTCCGGTCCGGTCCGGCCCGGGACCGACACCGTTCGGTCGGGGTTGGCGGGGTGGAAAAGCTGTGGCGCGTCGCCGGCACCGGCGGCTATGGTCGCGTTCGTTCCTGCGGCTGCCTCGTGCCGTGGGCGTCTGCGATGTGATCCAGGAGGTGTTGACCGATGACTGTCGTGGCGACGGGCGTTGCCCGCATCCGGAAGTTCGTCAAGTCCACTCCTGTGGCCGCCGGCTGATCCCACTTCTCCTTCCCGCGTCCGAACACGCGGTGCCGGGGCCACCCATGTGAAGGGTTTCCCCTTGTCTTCCTCCTCTCTTTCGAGCTCTCTCCCGAGCCCGGCTTCGTCGCATCCGCTGGCCCCGTACGGCTGGGATGCGAGCTGGGAGTCCGAGTTCACCCCGTACGCCGAACAGGGGCTGCTGGCCGGGCGGGTCGTGCGTGTCGACCGGGGGCAGTGTGACGTTGTCACGGCGGACGGCGTGCTGCGGGCCGACACCGCGTTCGTCACGCCGCACGATCCGTTGCGGGTCGTCTGCACCGGTGACTGGGTCGCCGTCGAGCCCGCCGGTGATCCGCGGTACGTGCGTGACTGCCTGCCACGGCGGTCGGCATTCGTACGGTCCACCTCGTCCAAGCGGTCCGAGGGGCAGATCCTCGCCGCCAACGTCGACCACGCCGTCGTCGCCGTGTCGCTCGCCGCGGAGCTCGACCTCGCTCGCGTCGAGCGGTTCCTCGCGCTGGCCTGGGAGAGCGGGGCGCGGCCCCTGGTCGTGTTGACCAAGGCCGATCTCGTGGGCGATCCCGTGACGGTGTCCCACCTCGTCGAGGACGTCGAGGGCGCCGCGCCCGGGGTGCCGGTATGTGCCGTCAGCGCGCTGGGCGGCGACGGGCTCGACGTCCTCGGTGCCGCTGTCGCCGGCGGTACCTCCGTGCTGCTCGGGCAGTCCGGGGCGGGCAAGTCGACGCTCGCCAACGCTCTGGTCGGCGAGGACGTCATGCGCGTCCACGCCACACGTGACGTGGACGGCAAGGGCCGTCATACGACCACCACGCGCAACCTGCTCGTGCTGCCCGGCGGCGGCGTCCTCATCGACACCCCCGGGCTCCGGGGGGTCGGGCTGTGGGACGCCGAGGCCGGGGTCGGCCAGGTGTTCGCGGAGATCGAGGAGCTGGCGCGGGAGTGCCGGTTCCACGACTGCGCGCACGGCACCGAACCCGGCTGCGCCGTGCTGGCCGCGCTCGACGACGGCCGGCTGGCGCAGCGGCGACTGGACAGCTACCGCAAGCTCCAGCGCGAGAACCAGTGGATCGTCGCCAAGACCGACGCCCGGGTCCGGGCGGAGCTGCGCCGGGACTGGAAGCGGAAGGGGGCACAGGGGCGCGCGGCGATGGAGCTCAAGCGCGGACGCCGGGGATGACCCGGGGCAGGGTGGCCCGGCGCGGTGTGTCACCGCCGGGCCACCCAGCCCCGTTCGTAGGCCTGCCAGCCCAGTTGGAGCCGGGTCGTCACCCCGGCGATCTCCATCAGGTGCCGCACCCGGCGCTGCACCGTGCGCAGGCCCAGGTCGAGCTGCTTGGCCACGCTCGCGTCGGTCAGGCCGGCCAGGAGCAGGGAGAGGATCTCCAGGTCCGTGCCGTCGGGCCCCTCCGGCCGCTGTTCCTCCACGGAGCCGTCACGGCCCAGGCGCAGCGGCAGCGCCTCCCGCCACACCGTCTCGAACAGTCCCGACAGCACCTCCAGCAGTCCGCTGGCGTGCACGACCAGCGCGGCCGGCTCGGCGTCGGGCGAGGAGACCAGCGGCACCATGGCGAGCGTGCGGTCGGCGACGACCAGCTTCGTCGGCACCCGCTCCGCGACCCGTACCCGCTCGTCCCGGCCCAGCGCGGCCGACAGTTCACCGACGGCGGCCGGGCCGTCGAGCACCGCCCGCTCCACCACCACGCGGTAGCGCACACCCCGGGCGGCGGCCTGCTCCTCCGCGTGGTTCTCGGCCGCCGTGACCGCCATGGGCACGCCGGTGACCAACGCCTGCACCTCGTCCGTCGCGCCCAACTGGAGCTGCAGGAACCGCTGTGCGACCGCCGCCGCGCCGGTCACCACCTCCACCAGGTCGTGCACCGTCGGCTCCGCCGCCCGCGCCCTGTACTCCTCGACCAGTGACGCCGCCGTCAGCTCCGCCTTCTCCAGCTCGTGCCGGTGCTGGGTGAGCAGGGCGCCGAGCGCGACACCGGGCGGTGCGGCAACCCAGCGGCCGGGCCGGGAGGAGGACTGGGCAGCCAGACCGTGCCGTTCCAGGCGCCGCAGGGCGCGCTCCGTGTCGTGCTCGCCGAGCGTGAGCCGCCGCGCCAGGTCGGGTATGTCGGCGGCACCCACCGACACCAGGGCGCGGTACGCCGCCTCGTGCGTCTCGTCCAGACCGATCGCTGCGAGCATGCGGCGACGTCCCTCCCGATGACTTGTACGGATCGAATGGATCGAATGGATCGGACGGATTGAACCGATCGTGGGGCTTGGGGCTGTGCGGGGCGTGTGGGTGTGCGGCTGTGTGGGGTTGTGGGGGAGCTGTGGCTTGGGTGACACGTGTGGCCTGTGTGGCGGGAAACTGCCATGACGCAAACCCGCCCGCCAACATCATCGCGGTATCCGCGTCCACTCTGACAAGGTGGCGCCACCGCCGGTCGTACGGGGCTGTTCAGGTGTCCCGTACGGGGGCGGACGACGCGCGGTGGTTCCGCGCGGTACGCGGGCGGTCGGTGTCCGGCCCGCGGCCGGTGCGAGCCGCACGTCTCATGCCCGGCGGGCGCGGTCCCGCCCGGGCCCGCCGACGCCGCCGGACGGCCCTCCCGTGGGGGGTGGGGCCGTCCGGCGGTGCGGAGCGGTGGTGCGCGGGTTCCGGTACGCCGTCGGGCACCGGACGCGCGCGGCTTTTCCTGATGCGCCGTTTTCAAATGGCCCTCGCGGGCGACAATTGGGGGCATGAGCCAGCAGGGGGAGAGCCGGGAGCGGCCCATCGGCCGGGAGGACGACTGGTGGCGGGAGCTGTACGACGGTTCCGCGCAGGACGCGGGGCCGAGCGCGGCGGGTGACTCCCTGGACGACCGGTTCGCCTCGGCGGGAGCGGTCGTGGAGGACGCGGGGGCGGATGTCGGGGCGGATGCCGGAGACGACATCGAGGCCGGTATCGGGGCAGGCGACGGGGAGGACTTCGAGGACGAGTACCGTCCATGGGGCGGTTCCGGTGCGGTCGCCCACGAAGCCGACGTGCCTCCGGCACCCCCGGCACCCCCGGCACCGTCAGGCCCTCCGGCACCGTCCGGCGCGCAGGCACCGACCACGCCGCCGGTACCGGCAAGCCCTCCGGCGGCTTCCGCACCCCCGCCTCCGACACCTGCGGCACCCCCGGCTCCCGTGTCCTCGCGCGGACCGGAGGACGCGGTCCCGCCGCCCTCGGCGCCGCCCCGTGTCCCCGCGAGCGTCCTCCACGTGGGGTCCGGGCCGCCCACCTACGACGCCGAGCCCACCGCGCTCCCGCTGTCCGACCCGGACGTGCTGCGGGACGTCGTCCCGGACACCGTGCTGGACGGAGCCCGGTACGGGGCCTGCACGGTGCGGGCCGTCTCGCTGCGGGGCGATTCCGGGCGATTCCGCGGTGAGCCGCGGCGGGACGCGCTGCTCACGGCCCGCTTCGGCGGGGGCGACGACGCGTTGGTGTTCGTCGCCGTGGCCACCGGCGCCCGCGGCACCCCCGGCGCGCACCGTGCCGCCGCCGAGCTGTGCCGGCACATCGGCCGCGCCGTCGGCCGCAGCCACGGACGGCTCGCCGAGGACATCCGCGCCGGGCGCCGCGGCGACCTGAAGTCGGGGCTGCAACGCCTCACCGACCGCTCCCTCGGCCGGCTCCGCGCCGACGCCGTCGAGCAGGGGCTGGACCCGGACACGTACCACGCCGCCCTGCGCTGTCTGCTGCTCCCGGCCGACCCCGAGTGCCGGGTCCGCGTCTTCTTCGGGGCCGGTGACGGCGGGCTGTTCCGGCTGCGGGACGGCGAGTGGCAGGACATCGAGCCGCGGGCCGGTGACGGCGCCGGTGCCGTCCCCGGGTCCGGGGGCGGGGACCGGCTCACCATGGACCTCGGCATCGCCGCCCCGCCGAGCCCGTACCGGCCCGCCCCCGAACCGCCCCGCGCGCCCTTCCGCTTCCGGGCCTCCGTCGCCCGCCCGGGTGACGTCCTGCTGCTATGCACCGCGGGCCTCGCCGACCCCCTGCGCGGTGAGCCGGAGCTGGCCCGGCACCTGACGGACCGCTGGGCCGGTGGCGAACCCCCCGGCCTCGCCGCGTTCCTCGCCGACGCCCAGGTCCGGGTCAAGGGCTACGCGGACGACCGTACGGCCGCGGCGGTCTGGGAGAAGGGGTAGGCGGAGCGGACAGCGGACAGCGGACGGAGTCCGGATGGTCGCACCGGGCCCCGTCGAAGTCGCGGCGTCCCGGCCGGTGTGGATGGATGGAATCGGGGCACCCCGTGCCGAGCCCCACAACCGCCACATCGCCACCGGAGCGCCCCGATCCGACCCCGCCGAACCGAAGGGCATGGACCATGGCCAAGCAGAACGTCGCCGAGCAGTTCGTCGACATCCTGGCGCGTGCCGGGGTCAGGCGGCTGTACGGGGTGGTCGGGGACAGCCTGAACCCCGTGGTGGACGCCGTGCGCCGGCACTCCGGCATGGACTGGGTGCACGTACGGCACGAGGAGACCGCCGCCTTCGCGGCCGGGGCCGAGGCGCAGATCACCGGCCGGCTGACCGCCTGCGCCGGCTCCAGCGGGCCCGGCAACCTGCACCTCGTCAACGGCCTCTACGACGCCCACCGTTCGATGGCCCCCGTCCTCGCCCTCGCCTCGCACATCCCCGCCGGTGAGATCGGCCTCGGCTACTTCCAGGAGACCCACCCCGACCAGCTCTTCCGCGAGTGCAGCCACTACAGCGAGCTGATCTCCAACACCCGGCAGATGCCACGGCTGCTGCAGACCGCGATCCAGCACGCGGTCGGGCAGGGCGGGGTGAGCGTCGTGGCGCTGCCGGGCGACATCGCCGGTGAGCCCGTGTCCGAGCGGGCCGCCGAGACCGCGCTGGTCACCTCCCGGCCGACCGTCCGGCCCGGCGACGCGGAGATCGACCGGCTGGTCGACATGATCGACGCCGCCGACCGGGTCACCCTCTTCTGCGGCAGCGGCACCGCCGGTGCGCACGCCGAGGTGATGGAGTTCGCCGGGCTGATCAAGTCGCCCGTCGGGCACGCCCTGCGCGGCAAGGAGTGGATCCAGTACGACAACCCGTTCGACGTCGGGATGAGCGGTCTGCTCGGGTACGGGGCCGCCTACGAGGCCACCCACGAGTGCGAGCTGCTGATCCTGCTCGGCACGGACTTCCCGTACAACGCCTTCCTGCCCCACGACGTGAAGATCGCCCAGGTCGACGTCCGCCCCGAGCGTCTCGGCCGCCGCTCCAAGCTGGACCTCGCGGTCTGGGGCGACGTGCGGGAGACCCTGCGGTGCCTGATCCCGCGCGTGCGGGAGAAGAAGAACCGCCGCTTCCTGGACCGGATGCTGAAGAAGCACGCCGACGCGCTGGAGGGGGTCGTCAAGGCCTACACCCGCAAGGTCGACAAGCACGTCCCCGTCCACCCCGAGTACGTGGCCTCCGTCGTCGACGAACTCGCCGCCGACGACGCCGTGTTCACCGTCGACACGGGGATGTGCAACGTGTGGGCCGCACGGTACCTCTCGCCCAACGGCCGCCGCCGGATCATCGGGTCGTTCTCGCACGGTTCCATGGCCAACGCGCTGCCCATGGCGATCGGCGCGCAGTTCACCGACCGCAGACGGCAGGTGATCTCGCTCTCCGGCGACGGCGGGTTCAGCATGCTGATGGGCGACTTCCTCACCCTCGTCCAGTACGACCTGCCGGTGAAGGTCGTACTGTTCAACAACTCCTCGCTCGGCATGGTCGAGTTGGAGATGCTGGTCGCCGGACTCCCCTCGCACGGCACCACCAACAAGAACCCCGACTTCGCCGCGGTGGCCCGCGCCTGTGGCGCCCACGGGGTCCGCGTGGAGAAGCCCAAGGACCTCCCCGGCGCGCTGAAGGACGCCTTCAAGCACAAGGGTCCGGCTCTCGTCGACGTCGTCACCGACCCCAACGCCCTGTCGATCCCGCCGAAGATCAGCGCGGAGATGGTCACCGGGTTCGCGCTGTCCGCCTCGAAGATGGTCCTCGACGGCGGCGTCGGCCGCATGCTGCAGATGGCCCGATCCAACCTGCGCAACGTGCCCCGCCCCTGAACCGCGGTGCCGCGCCGTCCGTGCCGAAGGGTGGGGCGGCAGGTACGGACATGGCGCATACCCGACCCGTTGTCGAGGGTGCGCCAGGACTGCCCGGCCGAACGGCCGGGCATGCATCCCCGTGAACGTGTTCGAGCCGACGACGACAGACCACGACGACGGACCACGACCACGAGTGCGAGTACGACGATGACCACGAGCACCACGATGACCACGAGTACGACCATGATCACGAATATGACCACGACCACGACCACGACCGCGAGTCACGGTGACGTACGGGGCGGGAATCCGGGGGATCATGAACGGGCAGCCGGTGTCGGAGTTACGGAGGGCGAGAGGCCGGACGGGGCGGACGGGGCGTGCGGAAGACGCCCGGCTGCGGCTCGGACTGGAGGCGGCGGACCTACGGTCCGTGTCCGAAGTGCGGCGTGAACTGCGCGAGTTGCTGGACGACCGGGCGGAGCCGGACCGCTCCGCCGTCGCCGAGCTGCTCACCAGCGAGCTGGTCGCCAACGCCCTCGTGCACACCGACCGCGAGGCGGTCGTCACGGCCGTCGTCTCGGGGGGCGAACTACACGTGGAGGTGCGGGACTTCGCGGAGAGCGGGCCCACGCCCCGGCCCTCTCCCGCGCAGGAGGAGCCGGACGCGGCCGTGCAGCGGACGAACGGCCGGGGGCTGGTGCTGGTGCGCGCCCTCGCCGACGCCTGGGGGGTGCGCGCGCATGGTGTGGGCAAGACGGTGTGGTTCGAACTGACCGATCTGACGACCGGTGCGGCATCCGGCCTGACGACAGATCGGGCGGCTGTCGATACTGCGGCTGTCGATGCGGCGGCCGAACCGACGGCCGCCGGTGCGGCGGGTCGTGCGACTGGCGAGGCGCCGGACGTGGGGGCGGTGAGGGGGCTCTCACTGGACGGGGACGCGGCCTGAAGGTTCAGGCCGCGTCCCCGTGGCAGTACGTACCGGCTCACCGTGTGCCAGTGCTCAGCCGAACTGCTGCTCCAGGTCCTTGAGCTTGCGCTCCAGCGAGTCGAGCCGAGGGAGAGCCTGTGTGTCGTCCTCCGATGTGAGGTCGACGGTGACGGAGTCCGAGCCGCCGGGCCGGACGGGCTGCAGGGAGGGGCGGGCGGCGCGCGCGGGCAGCTCCGCCTTGGGTATCGCGGGGTCCGCCTGCGCGGGCGCCCGTTCCACCTCGACCTGGTGGCCGCCGCCACCGCCGCGGCCGGGCAGCCCGCGGTGGCCGCGGCTGATCGCCTTCAAATGGGCGCGGTCCAGCTTCTCCTGCTCGCGCCGGCGCAGTCGGTTCTGCTCCTTCTGGCGCTGGTCCTCGCGGACCTCCTCGACGGCCTCGTCCAGGCTCCGCACGCCCTCGAGCAGCATCAGCGACCACGCCTTGTACGTCTCGCGGGGCGCCCGCAGCCAGCGGACGACGCGGATCTGCGGCAGCGGCCGCGGCACCAGGCCCTGCTCACGCAGGGCGGCCCGGCGGGTCTGCTTCAGCGCGCGGTCGAACAGCACGGCCGCGGAGAGCGACATGCCGGAGAAGAACTGCGGTGCGCCCGCGTGGGCGACACCCCTGGGCGCGTGCACCCAGTTGAACCAGGCCGCGGCACCGGCGAACGTCCACACCAGTATCCGGGAGCCGAGCGCCGCGTCGCCATGGCTGGCCTCACGTACCGCGAGCACCGAGCAGAACATGGCCGCGCCGTCCAGACCGAACGGGACGAGGTACTCCCAGCCGCCGGTGAGGCCGAGGTTCTGCTGGCCGAAGCCGACCAGGCCGTGGAAGGAGAGGGCGGCGGCGACCGCCGCACAGCAGAACAGCAGCACGTAGGAGGCGGTGCCGTACAGTGCCTCCTTGCGCCTGCGGCGCTCCTCGGCACGCTCCCACGAGTCGTCCGCGCTCGCGCTCTCCCCCGTGGTGCGCTTGCCGCGCGCGAGCACCGCCACCGCCGCCAGCATGCCCAGGAGCAGTACGCCGCCCGGCAGCAGCCAGTTCAGCGATATGTCGGTCAATCTCATCTGGGGTCCCTTGCATTGGGATAGGGCGTAACGCCCGCCATAGTGGCCCACTCCCGAGGGCCCTCAGGGGGTTTCGGGGCAAGAGGCCGCCAAGGAGGTGCAAGGGAATGCCCAGGGCGGCGATCTGCTCGAACTGTCGCATGAGGGGCGGGAGTTGAGTTCGAATAAGACTACCCGTAAGCGTGGTGCCACGAAAAGTTCCTGCGCCGAGTGAGGATATTGTGAACTACCTGTGACCTGCGCGGGAGGACACCGGATCGATACCGGTCCGGTACGGGGTCGTCCTGTTCGAAGTTGATCTTACGGCACGGCCCGGTGCGGTGGCCGACGGGTGGTCAGCCGACCGCGGGAGTCGTCAACTTGGCGACGCGGTCCTGGTCGCAGGTCCGAGGGCAGGTGACGCAGGTGTCGCGCGGGTTCAGTGTGTAGAAGAGGCAGCAGCTCACCCGGTCCCGGGTGGTCAGCGACTCGCCCCGCGGGCCGGTCAGTTCGCGGAACGCGGGGGAGCCGGCGTACGGCTTCTCCGTGCCCGGCAGCAGCGCCTCCAGCTCGCGCACGGCCCGCCGCTCCTCGCCGAGCAGGTTGCCGACGTACCAGAGCCCCTCCGTCATCTCGTCCGTCGCCATGCCCCACAGGCCCCGGCCGCGACGCCGCATCACCGGGCCGAAGGCGTCCAGGACCGGCCCCAGGTGCTCCGCCACCGCCGACCGCAGCTCCGCGCGCAGGGCATCCTCGTCCCGTAGGACGCGGGCGCCGGGCACCGAGGCCGCCGGGTCGCCGGGCAGGCAGGCGAAGCCGGCGGGGCGGGCGGCGATCCTGCCGTGCTCGCGGTCGTGGGCGACCCGCTCCACGGGCAGGTGCGGCACCCTGCGGTGCAGGAACCAGGGGAGCGTGAACAGCAGACAGGCCGGCCAGGCGTAGCGGTGCAGACCGAAGCCGGCCACGACGTCCGGGCGGCCGGGCCGGCCGTGGTCCCGCAGGACCTGCTCCCTGTCCCACGTCAGATACGCGTCCAGCGCCTCGGGGTCCCGTGCGAGCGCCGCGGCGCCGACCCAGGTGTCGCCCTCGGGCAGCGGCTCGTCCGGTCCGAGCGGGAGGAAGGTGATCCAGGGGAGTGCCTCGGCTGTGCGCTCGTACGACTCGGCGAGAACGGCGGCGGCCGTGCGGGGGGCCGCGGTGTCCGGGACGGTGCGGTCGGCGGGGCGGGCGGCCGTGGACAGGAGCATGCGGTACCACCGGGGTCGCGGGGCCTACAGAGGTAAGGCTTACCTTAGCGCACCGCTTGCGCTTTGACCCTGGGGCGGGTGCGCCTATCGTTCTCCCCGACTGGTGACAAAGGCGCGACTATGCCCTCAATGGGTGCCGTGTGCCGTCAAGTCCGTGAGGAGTACCCGTGGAACAGGCCGCTTCACGTCGTCCCGCCGACAGCCTCGGGTTCACGGACTCCCGCCCTGCCGAACCGCGTCCGGCCGCGCGGCCGCGGGCCGTCGGCCCCGAGCGGAGCCGTCCCGCCGCCGAGGGGGCCGCGCGGGGCGAGCACACGCACGCCGAGTTCCCGATCCCGTCGCCCCGGGCGGACGGGCGGCCCGTCGTACGGCGTACGTCGGTCCGGGGGCAGGTGCTGGAGGCGTTGCGGGCGGCGCTGGTCGCCGGGGAACTGGAGCCGGGCGAGGTGTACTCGGCGCCCGTGCTCGGCGAGCGGTTCGGGGTCTCCGCGACGCCGGTGCGCGAGGCGATGCAGCAGCTCGCGCTGGAGGGCGCGGTCGAGGTCGTTCCCAACCGGGGGTTCCGGGTGGTCGAGCGGTGCGCCCGCGAGTTGGCCGAGCTGGCGGAGATACGGGCGTTGCTGGAGGTGCCGGTGGTGCTGCGGCTCGCCCGTACGGTGTCGGCGGGGCGCTGGGCGGAGTTGCGGCCGCTGGCCGAGGCGACGGTACGGGCTGCCTCCGGCGGTGACCCGGGGGCGTACGCGGAGGCGGACCGGGCGTTCCACCGGGCGGTACTGGGGCTCGCGGGCAACGAGCAGTTGGTGCGGCTCGCGGACGATCTGCGTCGGCGGGCGCAGGGGCCGGGGCCGGTGCGCGGGGGTGCGCGGGGTGTGGGCGGTGCGGCGCGCCACGGGCGGGCGGCGCTTGTCGCCGACGCGGCGGAGCATACGGCGTTGCTGGACGCGTTGATCGCGCAGGACGCGGGGGCGGTGGGGGTGTTGGTGGGGGAGCACTTCGGCGGTCCGACCGGGAGTATGTGACCCCGGTCACGAGTGGCGTGGGGCACCTTGCGTGGGGCGCTTCGTTCGTCGCCGGGTGCGGGTGCGGGTGCGGGTGCGGGTGCGGGTGCGGGTGCGGGTGCGGGTGGGGGGGTGTTTTGCGCAGTTCCCCGCGCCCCTGATCGCCTGACGGGGTGGGCGGTTGTGGTGCGCCGGCGGGCGCGGGCGGGTGGGGGCTGGTCGCGCAGTTCCCCGCGCCCCTTGGGGGGTGGAGGTGGGGGGTGTTTGTGCGGCTCCCCCCGTGTGCCTGGGCGCCTGGTGGGTGGGCGGGTGTGGTTTGTGGGCGGGGTGGTGCGCGGTCGAGGAGGGGTCGCTGGTCACGGAGCGGGGCCCGGCCTGGTCGGTGGCGCGGGGAACCGCGCGACCGGCCGAGTGCGAGCCGCAGCCGCCGATGGTCCGGGCCCCCCGCCCGGTGGGCGCCCCGCTGTCAGGCGAACCGGCCCGGTGAGGGCGCCCCCGGGTCGGCAGGCGGCCCCGCCCGGTAGCGGCACCGTGCCGCGGAGTTGGCGCGGGTATGTGACGGCAGTCACAAAGTGTCGGGGACGTGTGGGGCGAGCCATGTCGGGACGCCGCCGAGGAGGCGGAACAGGCGGCCCGCCTCCGCGCGGAGGCGCCCCGCCTCCGGTTCCGCCTCCGCGTCCGCGAGCGACACCAGCGCCGGCGCCGTGCCGACGAGGAACCCCAACTCCTCCCGGATCCGCAGCGACTCGGCGAAACCGTGCCGCGCCTCCGCCAACTCGCCCTCGCGCAGGGCGAGTCCGGCGAGATGCCGCCAGGTGGAGGAGAGCAGCAGCGGGTCGTCATGGGCGACGGCACCCGCGTGCGCCCGCCGGTACGCCGCCTTCGCCGCCTGCGGGGAACGCGTGATGTTCTCGGCGAGCAGCCCCCGCCGGAAGTCCAGTTGTGCCCGCGCCGCCACCCCCGGCGCGATCAGCGCCGCGGCCCGTCCGAACGCGGACCGCGCCTCGTCCGCCCTGTCCCGCACCCGCAGCAGCGTCGCCGCGTACGCGAGCTGCCCGCGCTCGCAGGCCGCGGCGCCCCGCTCCTCGTCGGTGTGGGCCAGTGCCTCCGCCGTGCGCAGCGCGTCCTCGGCCTCGTCCCAGCCCTGTTCGGCGTAGAGGCAACGCTCCACGAGCAGGGCGACGCGCTGCAGCGCGGCCGGCGCCGTGACCGGTTCGAGCAGCGCCGCCGCGTCCGTCCAGCAGGCGCGGGAGCGCAACCGCCATATCGCGGTCTGGAGTGGATCGTCTCCTGCGGTCGTTCCGGTACCAGACATGGCGGTGAACGCCACATTGCCCTCCCCGAGCGCGCCGTCGAGCTGTTGAGTGGTGGCGGCATTCCAGCACCAATGGCGGAGCCCGCCAAGGGGCTGGGTGAAGGATTTCACAAAGTCATGGCGCGTCGGTCGCGCCCTGCCGGGCGCCGGTGCCCCGCCGTACGCGCCCCCACGCGGGTGTTCACGCACCGGCGCGCACCCCCACGCCCGCACCGGCGCGCACCCCCGCACCCGCAGTGGCGCGCGCTCCCGTCCCGCTCAGCTCATCCGCAGTGCCAGGAAGAAGTCCAGCTTGTCCTCCAGGCGGGACAGGTCGCGGCCGGTGAGCTGTTCGATGCGCCCCACCCGGTAGCGCAGTGTGTTGACGTGCAGATGGAGCCGGGTCGCGCAGCGCGTCCAGGAGCCGTCGGAGTCGAGGAACGCCTCCAGGGTCGGTATCAGCTCGGCGCGGTGCCGGCGGTCGTACGCGCGCAGCGGGTCGAGCAGCCGTGCGGTGAACGCCCGGCGCACGTCGTCCGGCACGAACGGCAGCAGCAGGACGTGCGAGGCGAGTTCGTGGTGGCCGGCCGCGCAGACCCGGCCCTGCCGCGCGGCGGCCACCCGGCGGGCGTGCCGGGCCTCCTCCAGCGCCCCGCGCAGTCCCTCCGCCGAGTGCACCGGCGCGCTGACGCCGAGGGTGAGCCGCCCGTCACCGTCGAGCCCGGCGGTCAGCGGTTCCCGTACCGCGTCGAGCAGGGTGTCGGCGAGGAGGCCGTACTCGGAACCGCCGTCCTCGGCCGGGACGGCAGGGAGTGGCACCAGCGCGACGGCCTCCCCACCCGTGTGGGCGACCGCGATCCGGTCGGCCGGCTCCGGGCCGTCGGCCGGCGGACCGACCAGGATCTCCTCGAGCAGCGCCTGTGTCGCCGGCCCGCTCGCGCCCCCGGCCGTCTCCTCGTTCCCGCCCCCGTCCCCGCCCTCCGTGCCGTCCCACTGGAGCCGGGCGACGACCACCTGCCACTGCGGGGCGGCGCCGAGCCCGGGCAGCAGGACCGGTGCGGCGACCCGCAGCCGGGCGGCGATCTCGGTCGGCGCCGCGCCCGTCTGCACCAGTTCGAGGACCTCCTGCGCCAGCCGTCGCCGTACCGTGCGCGCAGCGTCCCGGCGGTCGCGTTCCACCGCGATGAGCTGGGTCACCCCGTGCAGCAGGTCCAGCCGCTCCTCGGGCCAGTCCCCGGCGTCCGCGGACACCGCGAGCAGCCAGTCGGACAGCAGCGTCCCGCGCGTGTCGCCGTGCTCCCGCGGCGGGCGGCCGTCGCGCACCGGGAAGAGGGAGTACGGCGTCCCGTCCACGCTCACCCGGTACGGCGCCCGCCGCCCCGCGCGCACCGCCGTCAGGTGCTCGGCGGCCAGCAGGGCGCCCGCCCCGGCAGGCAGCGCGTCGCCGCGCCCGGCGACGATCCGGCCGGTGCAGGAGAGGACCCAGGCGCGCAGGTCGAGGTCGGTGCCGAGCAGGTCGAGGACGACGTCGGGGCCGCCGCCGGCCGGTCCGGAGGTCATCATCCGCCGGTGCCGGTCGACGACCGCGGCCAGATCGCCGGCCCGCTCCCCGGAGACCTGCCGCACGACGTACTCGGTGACGGTGGCGAACGCCACCGACTCGTCCACGGCGAGCAGCGGCAGCCGGTGCCGGGCGCAGGCGGTCACCAGGTCCTCCGGCACGCCGCTCAGTTCGGCGTCGCCGACGGCGAGCGCGGCGACGCCGGCGGCCACCAGGACGCGGACGAACGGTTCCGAGTCGGCCGGGCCGTGCCGCCAGGCCAGTCCCGTCAGGACCAGTTCGCCGCCCGAGAGGTAGCGGCCGGGGTCGGTCAGGTCCGTGGTCATCACCCCGCGCACGGTGCGGTCCAGTTCGTCCGCACCGCCCAGCAGCCTCAGGCCCAGCGCATCGTTCTCCAGCAGTGCGCGCAGCCGCATGTCGTCGCCGCCGTTCTCGTCTTTCACAGCATGTCGGAAGGGGGTTCGCAACAGGGCGATTCCGGCCGTCGCGGACCGTGGCCTGGTGCGTACGGGGCTTCGGGGCGGCTTAGCGCGAGAGCGGCCGGGTTGCCGACGGCCTCCGTTCATATGAATCTACAAGATGATGGATGTGGCCAGCGAACTCCTTCGGGTTTTCCGTGACCGACCCGGACCGCCGTGCCGCTGTGCACCGACCGCGCCCTCCGTACGCGGCACGCCGTCCGGGCCGGAGCCACCGCCTCCGCCCTGGCGTGAATCGAACGGAGGAGCGGGCCCGGTGAGCAGCGGGCGGACCCGGCGGGCAAGGAGGAGCGGCCCGGTGAGCAAGGAGGCGTGCCCCGAGCGCGGGAGCACGCCCCGAACGAGGGAGCCGGTCATGGAATTCCTGCGCCCCACCGGCTGGGACGAGGCGCTCGCGGCGAAGGCCGCGTACCCCGACGCCGTACCGCTCGCCGGGGGCACCGACGTGATGGTGGAGCTCAACTTCGGTCTCCGGCGGCCCGAGCGGCTCCTCGACCTCACCCGTGTCCGCGAACTCCACGACTGGGAGACCGGCGCCGGATCCGTACGTCTCGGCGCCGGAGTGCCGTACACGACGATCATGGATCGCCTGGGCCGCGCCCTGCCGGGCCTCGCCCTCGCCTCCCGCACGGTCGCCTCCCCGCAGATCCGCAACCGCGCCGGCGTCGGCGGCAACCTCGGCACCGCCTCCCCGGCCGGCGACGCGCACCCGGCGCTGCTCGCCGCGGGCGCCGAGGTCGAGGCCGCCTCCGTACGGGGCACCCGGCGCATCCCCGTCGACGACTTCTACACCGGCGTGAAACGCAACGCGCTCGCGCCCGACGAGCTGATCCGCGCCGTCCACATCCCCACCGCCGACGGACCCCAGCAGTACGCCAAGGTCGGCACCCGCAACGCCATGGTCATCGCGGTGTGCGCGTTCGGCCTCGCCCTGCACCCCGCCACCCGCACCGTCCGCACCGGCATCGGCTCGGCCGCCCCGACCCCCGTACGGGCCACGCCCGCCGAGGAGTTCCTGAACGGGGTCCTGGCCGAGGGCCGGCACTGGGACACCGGGCGGGCCGTCACCCCCGCGGCCGCCGCGGAGTTCGCCGCGCTGTGCGCCGCCGCCTGCGACCCGATCGACGACGTGCGCTCCACCGCCCGCTACCGCCGCCACGCGGTCGGCGTGCTGGCCCGGCGCACCCTGGCCTGGGCCTGGGAGGCCTACCGCGCCCGGCCCGACGCCTTCGAGGGAGCCGCGTGATGCGTGTCGGCCTGACCGTCAACGGACGTCCGCTGCGGGCCGACGACGTCCGGGAGAGCGAGTCCCTCCTGTACGTGCTGCGCGAGCGGCTGGGGCTGCCCGGCTCGAAGAACGCCTGCGAACAGGGGGAGTGCGGTTCGTGCACGGTCCGGCTGGACGGCACCCTCGTGTGCGCCTGCCTGGTCGCCGCGGGGCAGGCGGAGGGGAGCGAGGTCGTCACCGTCGAAGGACTCGCGGACGGGGACGGACTCGCCCCCGTCCAGCAGGCGTTCCTCGACGCCGGTGCCGTCCAGTGCGGCTTCTGCACGCCCGGTCTGCTGGTCGCCGCCGACGCGCTGCTGCGGCAGCGGCCCGGCCCCACCGACGAGGACATCCGCGAGGCGCTCGCGGGCAACCTGTGCCGCTGCACCGGCTACGAGAAGATCATGGACGCGGTCCGCCTGGCGGCCGCGCGGTACGCCGAGGAGGCCTGATCCCCGATGGCGACGAACGGCCGACCCCCGGCGGCCACGACATCCGGCGCGACATCCGGCGCGCCGACCGGCCTGCCCGCCGCGACGCCCCCTTCCACCCGGTCGACCCCGTCCACCCGGGGTGGCGTCGGCGAGTCCGCCGCCCGCCCCGACGGCATCCTCAAGGTCACCGGCGAGTTCGCCTACGGCTCCGACCTGTGGCACGAGGACATGCTCTGGGGCCGCACCCTGCGCTCCCCGGTCGCCCACGCCGAGATCGTCGCCCTCGACCCCACCGACGCGCTCGCCGTCCCCGGTGTCCACGCCGTCCTCACCCACGAGGATCTGCCCACCGCCGTCCGCCACTACGGACTGGTGATCCCCGACACCCCCGTCCTCGCCCACGACCGCGTCCGCCACCACGGCGAACCCGTCGCGCTCGTCGCCGCCGACCATCCCGAGACCGCCCGCCGCGCGGCGGCAAGGATCAAGGTCGTCTACCGCGAACTCCCCCTCGTCACCGACGAGTCGAGCGCGCTGTCCCCCGACGCGCCCCTCCTCCACCCCGGCCGCACCGACCCGTTCGCCGCCCACGTCCCGCACCCCAACGTCCTGCACCGCCAGCCGATCCTGCGCGGCGACGTGCCGTCGGCCCGGGAGCGCGCCGACGTGATCGTGACGGGCGAGTACGTCTTCGGCATGCAGGACCAGGCATTCCTCGGCCCCGAGTCCGGACTCGCCGTGCCCGCCGAGGACGGCGGCGTCGACCTGTACGTCGCCACCCAGTGGCTGCACGGCGACCGGCACCAGATCGCCCCCGTGCTCGGCCTGCCCGAGGAACTCGTGCGCATGACCCTGGCCGGGGTCGGCGGCGCCTTCGGCGGCCGCGAGGACCTGTCCATGCAGATCCACGCCTGTCTGCTGGCGCTGCGCACCGGCCGCCCGGTCAAGATGGTCTACGACCGCGCCGAGTCCTTCCTCGGCCACGTCCACCGCCACCCCGCGCGCCTGCGCTACGAGCACGGCGCCACCCGCGACGGCAGGCTCACCCACGTCCGTGCCCGGATCGTCCTCGACGGCGGCGCCTACGCCTCCACCTCCCCGGCGGTCGTCGGCAACGCGGCCTCGCTCGGCGTCGGCCCGTACGTCGTGGACGACGTGGACGTCGAGGCGCTCGCCCTCTACACCAACAACCCGCCCTGCGGCGCGATGCGCGGCTTCGGCGCCGTGCAGGCGTGCTTCGCCTACGAGGCGCAGATGGACAAGCTGGCCGTCGAACTCGGCCTTCACCCCGTGGAGTTGAGGCAGCGCAACGCCCTCGCGCAGGGCTCGGCCATGCCCACCGGACAGCGCGTCGACTCCCCGGCACCGGTCGCCGAACTCCTGCGCCGGGTCCGGGAGCGCCCGCTGCCGCCCGCACGCCAGTGGGAGACCACCGAGGGCGCGGACGTACGGCAGTTGCCCGGCGGCCCGTCGAACAGCACGCACGGGGAGGGCGTCGTACGGGGCGTCGGATACGCCGTCGGCATGAAGAACGTCGGCTTCTCCGAGGGCTTCGACGACCACTCCACGGCCCGCGTCCGCCTGGAGACGACCGGCGGCGAACCCGTCGTCACGGTGCACACCGCGATGGCCGAGGTCGGCCAGGGGAACATCACCGTCCAGGAGCAGATCGCCCGCACCGAGCTGGGCGTCGCCCGGGTCACCCTCGCCCCGGCCGACACCCGGGTGGGCAGCGCCGGTTCGACCTCCGCCTCCCGGCAGACCTACGTCACCGGCGGCGCCGTGCGCCACGCCTGCGCGCTGGTCCGCGCGCGGGTGCTGGAGCTGGGCCGGCACCGGTTCGGTGCAGCCCAACCGGTTTGGCACACCGAGGAGTTGCTGCTCACGGACGGCAAGGTGGTCACCGTCGGCGGCGAGGTGCTCGCCGGCCTCGCGGACGTGCTCGGCGAGGATGTGGTGGAGGTCGAGCGCGAGTGGCGGCACCGCCCGACCGAACCGCTCGACCCGCACACCGGGCAGGGCGACGGCCACCTCCAGTACACGTTCGCCGCGCACCGGGCGGTGGTCGAGGTCGACACCGAACTGGGCCTGGTCAAGGTCGTCGAACTGGCCTGCGCGCAGGACGTCGGGAAGGCCGTCAACCCGCTGGCCGTCACCGGGCAGGTCCAGGGCGGTACGGCCCAGGGGCTGGGCATCGCGGTGATGGAGGAGATCGTGATCGACCCCGGGACGGCACGGGTGCGCAACCCGTCCTTCACGGACTACCTGATCCCCACCCTCCTCGACACCCCGCCGATCCCGGTCGACCTGCTGGAACTGGCCGACCCGCACGCCCCGTACGGGCTGCGCGGCGCGGGCGAGGCCCCCACCCTGTCCTCGACCCCGGCGATCGTGGCGGCGATCCGTGACGCGACGGGCCTCGCGCTCGACCGGGTCCCGGTGCGCCCGGAACACATCGCGCCGGGCTGAGGCGTCGTCCCCAGGACCGCGGACCGCGGGAGGAGCCCGAGACAATGCTGGACATCGCCGAGGAACTGCACCGGTGGTTCACCGAGGGGCGTGAGATGGCGGTGGCCACCGTGGTCACCGTCCACGGCAGCGCGCCGCGTCCGCCGGGCGCCGCCCTCGCGGTGGACCGGGCCGGCACGGTGACCGGCTCGGTCTCCGGCGGCTGCGTCGAGGGCGCGGTGTACGACCTGTGCCGGCAGGCCCTCGCCGACGGCCGCCCCGTCCGCGGACGGTTCGGCCACGGCGCTGACGGCGACGGCGACGACGCCTTCGCCATCGGCCTGACCTGCGGCGGTGTCCTCGACGTCCTGGTGGTGCCGGCGCGGATCGGGGACCCGGCACGGGAGGTGTACGCGGCCGCCGTCGCCCTCGCGGCGGCGGGTCGCCCGGCGGCCCTGGCCCGAGTGGTGACGGACACGCGCACAGACATGGGCACGGACGCGTCCGCGGGCCCGGACCCGTACGAGGGCCGGGCCCTGCTCGTCCGCCCCGACGGCACGCACACGGGCGGCCTCGGCGGAGACCCGGCCCTCGACCGTGCGGTGGCGGCCGAGGCGCGCGCCTTCCTGGACGCGGGCCGCACCGGCACGGCGGAGGTGTCCCGCTGCGGGACGCCGCTCACGGTGCTGGTGGAGGCGTCCGCGCCACCGCCCCGGCTGATCGTCTTCGGCGCGGTCGACTTCACCGCCGCCCTGGTCCGCGCGGGCAAACTCCTCGGCTTCCACGTCACGGTGTGCGACGCCCGCCCGGTCTTCGCGACACCGGCCCGGTTCCCGGAGGCGGACGAGGTCGTCGTCGACTGGCCGCACCGCTACCTGGACCGCACCCGCGTCGACGCCCGCACGGCCCTGTGCGTCCTCACCCACGAGGCCAGGTTCGACGTCCCCCTGCTGCGCCGCGCCCTGCGGCTGCCGCTCGCGTACGTCGGCGCGATGGGCTCGCGCCGCACCCACGAGGACCGGCTGCGCCGGCTGCGCGAGGCGGGCGCGACGGAGACGGAACTGTCCCGCCTGCGCTCCCCGATCGGCCTCGACCTGGGCGCCCGCACCCCGGAGGAGACGGCGGTGTCCATCGCGGCGGAACTGGTCGCGGTACGGCGGGGCGGCACGGGGGCGCCGCTGACGGGGGCGGACATCCCGATCCACCGCGGAACGGCACTCTTCGCCGGCCGACCGGCCGTTGGCGACCGGCGGGGAGACGGTGCGGGCGACGGACGGGGTCTCTCCTCTCAGAGGCCGTCGGCCAGAAGCCGAAACACCGAGTGACCGGTCGGAGAACGCGGTACATCTCCTTGTCCGTGCACGCCGGAGGGCGGGCCCCACTGCATGGGATCCCCCGTCGTGCGGCGAGATGCGCCGGTCCCATGCGGCGCCCCGGGGCCCGCCTCCGGCATGTCAGGACGGCGGACCGCTCCGGTAACCAGCCCCGGGGGGTACCGCCGCGTACCACGTGGGTCTACCCGCGCCGTCGTCTGCGACCAGCGCGGTACGTCCGAGCGGGTGGAGGTCGGGGCGCGGACGGGTTATTCACCGTCCACCATCGCGTCGTACGAGCAGGGCAGGCGCGTACCGCCGCCCCGGTTCATCGACGTGGGACGAACTCCTGGACGCGGGTGGTGTCCTGCGGGAGATGAAGGAGGAGGTCGCGCGGGCGCAGTTCCCGGCGTTCTTCCGCGACGCGGCGCGGTTGGAGGCCGAGGCGGTAGAACTGCACGCCTACGACACTCATGTCATCAAGGGCCTGTTGCAGACGGAGGAGTACGTACGGGCTGTCTTCGCCAGGCGACGTCCCCTCCTCGACGAGGGGACGATCGAGCAACGGGTGGCCGCTCGGCTTCAACGACAGGAGATCTTCTCGCGGTGGCCGGTACCGCTGAGGAGCTTCGTCATCGAGGAGTGTGCGCTGCGCCGACCCGTCGGAGGGGCCGGGGTACATCGCGGACAACTTGAGCGCGTCCTGGCCGTCGCGCGGCACCGCAACGTCGAAGTCCGGGTCATGCCGCTGTTGCGGGAAGAACACGCGGGGCCGGGAGGCCCGTTCACGTTGATCGAGACCCGGGAGGGGCAGCGCATCGCCTACGTGGAGGTCCGGCGAAGCAGTTCTCTCCACACCGAGCGGAGTTCCGTACGAGGGCTCGAAGCGCAGTATGGAATCATCCGGGCCCAGGCTCTCACTCCGCGAGAGTCGATGCGCTTCGTAGAGGGGTGCTGGAAGAGCTATGAAGATGACAGCGGAACTGGCCTGGTTCAAGAGCACCTACAGCAGTGGCGAGGGTGGCCAGTGCGTCGAGGTCGCCCTCGCCGCTCCCGCCGTTCATGTCCGGGACTCCAAGGACACGGCCCGGTCCGGGCTGTCCGTCGCCCGGGACGCCTGGGCGGCGTTCGTCGGGTACGCCGGGGACCGGACACGCTGAGCCGGCGCCGTACGACCACCGTGCCCTGCCGCTCCGAGGGGAGCCGCAGGGCACACGTGGGTGAAGGGCGGTCGTGCCGGGGCGTGTGCGTGGCCCGTCCGGGGCGGCTTGTGGCTCGCATCGGCTTGTCCTGCCGCCTCCGCCTGCTGCCCGGAAGGGAATTGGGGTGACTTCCGCCGTAAACTCTCTCTTGGTTCCTCTGTGTCACTCAACGCACCGAAACGCAACCGCCGGTTGAACACCCGCGCCATGACGAGGGACACTATCCGGCGGATGCGAGTTCCCGGCCGACCGGCACTCGCCCCGATATCCTCCCGTGCGGGTCCTCGGAGGTCATCTGCCTAAAGTTTACTGGGCAGTTGACCTCGTGGTTTCGTGGTAACGTCCTCGCTCGGAGGGACAGTGCGACCTGAAAGGGAAATCGTGAACACGGAGAAGATCGCCGCTCGCCGCATCTCGCTTGAAGAGGTGACGAAGCTCGGCGTGCAGGACAGGATTTTCGTTTCCGCCGATTCGGCGGAACTCAAACTTCCCGACTGCTATGTCCCTGCCTTTCTGACCAAGCCCGGTGAGGAATTCGAGGGCGGCTCGATCACGGCGAGGACCGTGTTCCAGGAAGAGGTCTCCAGCCTTCCGGACGACGAGAACGACGCCGGCGTCCACGTGGCCGACGAGAACGGCCCGGTGACCATCGAGGTCCTCCAGTCCGCCGGTGTCGTGCTGGACCTGGCGCTTTTCGTCCCCGGTGGGGACAAGGGGGCCCTCTCGGCCCTTTACGCCGCGGCCCGGCAGGCGTTCGGTGCCGACGTCGTGCAGATCTGGCGCCAGGGCCTCAAGGAGGTTCCCGACGTGAAGGTCGACATCTTCGAGGAGCAGATTCCCCGGGGACGCAAGGGCGGCGACACTCCCAAGCGTGACCGTCGCGCGATCGACACCTATCCCACCCGCGCGGACTTCATCGAGTTCTCCGCGGGGTGGAAGCCGGTCGTCGAGATCCACAAGCCGGCCGTCGACGACACCCCGACCATCTGAGACGGCGGTAGCGGTATCTCTCGTCCCGGCCCGAGAGAACACCGAAGAGCGCGTGCGCCGGAAATGTTTTTCGACGGCCCCCTGGAACGCTCGGCGGGCCGTCGATTCATGAGCGTCACCGCCAGGCGTCAGGCGTCAGGTGTCGGGTGTCAGGCCGTCAACAGGCGGTCCAGTGCGTAGCCGTAGGCCCGGCGGGCGCCCGTGCGGACGGCAGGGTCCAGGAGGCGGGGGAAGCCGCGGACCCGCAGGTCCTCCTGCCACACCACGCGGGCGCCGCCCGGGGGATGCGGGTGGACGCGGATCTCCACCCAGCCGCGGAGCAGTCGCCCGTGTTTCTCCAGGCGGCAGCGGGCCGGGGTGTGCTCCGGCGGGGGCTCCCAGGCGGTGACCTCCATCGGATCGTCGAAGCCCAGCGGGCCCGCACCCGTGCGGCCCACGAAGGCCGTGCCCTCGTGGGTGGGCGGCTCGGTGAGGACGGTGATCCGGGTGAGCGGGGTGACGTCGGCGTGGCGCGGCCAGTCGGTCAGCCGCTGCCAGGTCTGGTCGACGGAGAGCCGAGGGGCGACGCGCTCCAGTTGGAAGAGGGCCACGGGGCGATCGTAGGCGCGGCCCGGCGTGCGCGCCCGCCGGGACGGGTCACCCGCCGTGGCAGGCCGCCCACCGGGGTGTACCGGGTCGACAGGTGCATATCGTGACGAATGGGTACTCGCCGCGCACTCGAGTGGACACGAGAGCGAAAGGAGAGGCCCGTGGATGTGCACACGTGGCGCCGCGCGCTGGTGACAGGAGGAGCGGGCTTCGTCGGCTCGCATCTGTGCGAACGTCTGCTCGATCAGGGCGCGGAGGTGGTCTGCCTGGACAACCTCGCCACCGGGTCGCGCGGCAACGTCGCACCGTTCGAACAACGGTCCGGGTTCCGCTTCGTGCGGGGTGACGTCACCGACCCGGCCGTGGTGCGCTCCCTGCCCGGCACCTTCGACCTCGTGCTGCACTTCGCCTGCCCCGCCTCGCCCGTGGACTACCTGCGGCTCCCGCTGGAGACGCTGGAGGCCGGCAGCACCGGCACCCGCAACACGCTGGAGCGCGCCCGGCGCGACGGCGCGCGGTTCCTGCTCGCGTCCACCTCCGAGGTGTACGGCGACCCCCTCGAACACCCGCAGCCGGAGACGTACTGGGGGAACGTCAACCCGATCGGGCCGCGCAGCGTCTACGACGAGTCCAAGCGGTTCGCGGAGGCGTTGGCCACCTCGCACCGGCAGGTGCACGGCACGGACGCGGCGATCGTCCGCATCTTCAACACCTACGGCCCGCGCATGCGGACGGGGGACGGCCGGGCGGTACCCACGTTCATCGCGCAGGCGCTGGACGGGACGCCGCTCACCGTCGCCGGGGACGGCGGGCAGACCCGGTCCCTGTGCTACGTCGACGACACGGTCGACGGGGTGCTCGCGCTGGCCGGGGCGGCGGGGGAGACGGGGCCGGTCAACATCGGCGGCAGTGACGAGATCACGATGCTCGAACTGGCGCGGCGGGTGGTGGAGCTGACGGGCTCGTCGTCAAGGATCCGCTTCGTGGAGCGCCCCGTCGACGACCCCGCACGGCGCCGGCCGGACACCACGCGGGCGCGGGAGGTGCTGGGCTGGCGGCCCCGTACCTCCTGGGCGGAAGGTCTCGAACGCACGATCGGCTGGTTCGCGGCGCGGCCCCTGGCGGCATAGCCGCGGCGGTCGTACGACTCGACTCGGGTCGTGGCTCACACACGGTGGCAAAGTGTGACAGGTCATGGCAAGTCGTCTCAAAGAGTTTAAGTCTGCCGCGGAAGGCCACTCGCCGTACCCGTAGGAACACGGACCCCACCCGCACACGGAGACCCACCCGCCGACACGCGACGGAGTTCCCACCATGCGCATCCTTGGCGTCAACGCCCTCTTCCACGACCCCGCCGCCGCCCTCGTCGTCGACGGCGTCACGGTCGCGGCCGCGGAGGAGGAGCGCTTCAGCCGGCGCAAGCACGGCAAGCGCCCGGTGCCGTTCTCCGCGTGGGAGCTGCCGGAGCAGGCGGCCCGCTGGTGTCTCGCGCGGGCCGGCGTACGCGCCGCCGAACTCGACGCGGTCGCGTACTCCTTCGACCCCGGCCTCGCCCGCCCGGCCGCCGACATGGGCCTGTTCGACCCCTGGGACCCGCTGCGCCTGGAGTACGCCCGCCGCGCCCCCGAGTTCCTTGCCGAGACGCTGCCCGGACTGGACCCCGGCAAGGTCGTGTTCGTGCCGCACCACGTCGCGCACGCCGCCTCCGCCGGGCCCGCCTCCCCGCACCCGGACAGCGCCGTCCTCGTCCTGGACGGCCGCGGCGAGGCAGCCTCCCACCTCGCAGGCCGCTACGAGGGCGGAGAACTGCACACCCTCGCCCAGCAGACGCTGCCGCACTCCCTCGGCCTGGTCTACGAGGAACTCACCGAGCACCTCGGCTTCCTGCGCTCCAGCGACGAGTACAAGGTGATGGCGCTCGCCTCCTACGGCAAGCCCCGCTTCCTGCCCCAGATGCGCCAGCTCGTGCACGCCACCGGCGACGGCGGCTTCACCGCCCACGGCGTCGACTGGGCCGCCCTCGCGCCCGCCCGCGCCGGGGACGAGGAGTGGAACCAGGACCACGCCGACCTCGCCGCCAGCACCCAGGCCGTCCTTGAGGAGACCCTGCTGGAACTCGCGCAGTGGCTGCACGCCGCGGCCGGCGGCGACTCGCTCGCCATGGCCGGCGGCGTGGCACTCAACTGCGTCGCCAACTCCAGGCTCGCCCGCCTCGGCCCGTACCGGAACGTGTGGGTCCAGCCCGCCGCCGGCGACGCCGGCACCGCGCTCGGCGCCGCCCTCCACCTCGCCCGCGACCCGGTACCGATGCGCGGCGCCGACCTCGGCCGCGGCTGGAGCGACGACGAGATCCGGCACTGGCTCGACGAGGCCGCCGTACCGTACGAGCGGCCCGACGACATCGCCGAGACGGTCGCCGGGGAACTCGCCCGCGACGGCGTCGTCGCCTGGTTCCAGGGCCGCAGCGAGTTCGGGCCGCGCGCGCTCGGCCACCGCTCCCTGATGGCCCACCCAGGCCGCGCCGAGAACCTCGAACGCCTCAACCGGGTCAAGGGGCGCGAGGAGTTCCGCCCGGTCGCCCCCATGGTGCTCGCCGACCGCGCCGCCGACCTGTTCGACGGGCCGCTGCCCAGCCCGTACATGCTCTTCGTGCACGACGTGCGCCGCGACTGGCGCGCGCGCATCCCCGCCGTCGTCCACGTCGACGGCACCGCCCGCGTCCAGACCGTCGACGAGGGCCAGGAGCCGCTCGTCGCCCGGATGCTGGCCGCGTTCGAACGGCGCACCGGCATCCCGGTCGTCGTCAACACCAGCCTCAACACGGCAGGCCGGCCGATGGTCGACGACCCGCGCGACGCGCTGGAGTGCTTCGGCTCCGCGCCCGTGGACCTGCTCGCGATCGGGCCGTTCGCCGTCCGCCGCGGGAGGGCGTTCGCATGACAGGTCCCCATGAGCCGACGGACGGGCCGCTGTACGCGGTGGTGATACCGACCCTCGTCCGCGCCACGCTCGCCGACTGCCTCGCCGCGCTCGCCGCCGCGACCGGGCCGCGGCCGGCCGAGATCGTCCTCGTCGACGACCGTCCGGAGGCGGACGCCGACCCCGCCGCGCTCGCGCACCCGCTGCGGATACTGGGCGAACTGCGCGACCGCACACGGGTGTTGACGAGCGGCGGACGCGGACCCGCCGCCGCCCGCAACACCGGGGCACGGGCCGTGGGCGCGCCCTGGACGGTCTTCCTCGACGACGACGTCCAGGTCGGACCGCACTGGTGCGCCCAACTCGCCGAGGACATCGGGGAAGCACCCGACGACACCGCCGGCATCCAGGGCGTCATCGCCGTGCCGCTGCCCGGCGAACGCCGCCCCACCGACTGGGAACGCGGCACCGCCGGGCTCGCCGAGGCACGTTGGATCACCGCCGACATGGCCTACCGCACCGCCGTCCTCAAGGAGGTCGGCGGCTTCGACGAACGCTTCCGCCGCGCCTTCCGCGAGGACGCCGACCTCGCGCTGCGCGTCCTGGACGCCGGGTGGGGCATCCGGCGCGGGCGGCGCACCACCCGCCATCCGGTGCGGCCCGCCGACCGCTGGGTCTCGCTGCGCGCCCAGCGCGGCAACGCCGACGACGCGCTCATGAGTCGGCTGCACGGCCCCGGCTGGTGGACCGAGGCCGCGGCGCCGCGCGGCCGCATCCGCACCCACGTCGCCGTCACGGCCACCGGTGCGGGCGCCTGCGCCCTCGCCGCCCTCGGCCGGCCCCGCGCCGCCGCCGCCCTCGGCCTCGGCTGGGCACTGGGCACCGCCGAGTTCGCCTGGGCCCGCATCGCGCCGGGACCGCGCACCCGGCACGAGGTCGGCACGATGCTCGCGACCAGCGTCCTGATCCCGCCCGCCGCCACCTGGCACCGGCTCGCCGGCGCATGGCACCACCGACGGGCCCCCGCCTGGCGGGAGGTGACGTCATGACCGGCACGCGAGCCGCCCACAGCACTCGCGGTGGTGCGGCGCCCGCCCTGCGCGCCGTGCTGTTCGACCGGGACGGGACCCTCGTCGAGGACGTGCCCTACAACGGCGACCCCGAGCGGGTCCGGCCCGTCGCCGGGGCGCGCGAGGCGCTGGCGCTGCTGCGCGGGCGCGGCATCCGGACCGCCGTCGTCAGCAACCAGTCCGGGGTGGCGCGCGGGCTGCTCGGCGCCGCCGACGTCGTACGGGTCAACGCGCGGATCGACGCGCTGCTCGGACCGTTCGACACCTGGGCAGTGTGCCCGCACGGGCCGGGCGACGGATGCGCCTGCCGCAAGCCCGCGCCCGGACTCGTGCGCGCCGCCGCGGAACGGCTCGGCGTCCCCGTCCGGAACTGCGCCGTCGTCGGCGACATCGGCGCCGACATCGAGGCCGCCCGCCGGGCCGGGACGTACGGCGTGCTCGTGCCGACGCCGGTGACCCGGGCGGAGGAGATCGCCGGCGCGGCGTACACGGCGCCCGACCTGGGGGCGGCCGTGCGCATGCTGCTGGGTGGCCTCGCACCTGGTGATGACCGCGCCGTCGAGACCGGCGATGCGGCCGGTGAGCCGGTCCCCGGTGACGCCACCGCCGTACCCGGGGGGCCCGCATGACCGCCCGGCGCACCGCCGGCCGGGCGCTCGTCGCGCGGCTCGACAGCTTCGGCGACGTGCTGCTCGCGGGGCCCGCCGTCCGCGCCGTCGCCGCCCGCGCCGAGCACGTCACGTTCCTGTGCGGGTCCAAGGGCGAGCCCGCCGCCCGGCTGCTGCCCGGGGTGGACGACGTCCTCGTGTGGGACGCCCCCTGGGCCGGGTTCGAGGCACCGGACGTGGACCGGGCGGACATCGACCGGCTCACCCGCCGCGTCGACGCCGACACCGCGCTCGTCCTCACCTCCTTCCACCAGTCCCCGCTGCCCACCGCGCTCGTGCTGCGGCTGGCCGGGGTCGCCCGGATCGCCGCCGACAGCGAGGACCACCCGGGATCCCTCCTCGACGTACGGCACCACCGGGCGCCGCACGCGCACGAGGTGGAGGCCGCGCTCGACCTGGCCGCCGCCGCCGGGTTCCCGGCCGTGGACGACGGGCGCCTCCGTATCCGTCCCACCCCCGACACGGCCGCGACGACCGGGAGTTCGCCGTACGTCGTGGTGCACCCCGGCGCCAGTGTCCCCGCCCGCGCCTGGAGCCCCGACCGCTGCGCCCAGGCCGTGCGCGAACTCGCCGCCGCCGGGCACCGCGTGGTCGTCACGGGCGGCGCGGGGGAGCGGGAGCTCACCGCGCACGTGGCCGGGGAACGTGGGCTCGACCTCGGCGGCCGGACCGACGCCGCACGGCTCGCGGGCGTCCTCGCCGGCGCCTCGGCCGTCGTCACCGGCAACACCGGGCCCGCGCACCTCGCCGCCGCCGTCGGCACCCCCGTCGTCTCCCTGTTCGCGCCCGTCGTACCCGCCGAACGCTGGCGGCCGTACGGCGTGCCGTGCGTGCTGCTCGGCGACCAGGACGCGCCGTGCGCCGACAGCAGGGCGCGGACCTGCCCGGTGCCCGGCCACCCCTGCCTGGACTCGGTCACCGCGCACGACGTGCTGGCCGCCGTCGAGAAGGTGGCCGTGAGGGAGACGGCCGTGAAGGAGACGGCCGTGAAAGGGGAGGGCGTGAAGGGGGAGGCCGGGGAGAAAGAGGCCGTCGAGAAGGTGAGGGCCGTATGAGGATCCTGATCTGGCATGTGCACGGCTCCTGGACCACCGCGTTCGTCCAGGGCCCGCACACCTACGTCGTCCCCGTCACCCCCGGCCGCGGCCCCGACGGCCTCGGCCGGGCCCGCACCTGGGACTGGCCCGCCTCTGTCGTCGAGCTCCCGCCCGAGGAGCTCCGGGACACCGACCTCGACCTCGTGGTGCTGCAGCGCCCGCACGAGTTCGCGCTCGCCCGGAAGTGGCTCGGCCGCACCCCCGGCCGGGACGTGCCCGCCGTCTACCTCGAGCACAACGCCCCGCACGGGAACGTCCCCGACACCCGGCACCCGGCCGCCGATCTGCCCGGCATCCCCGTCGTGCACGTCACCCACTTCAACCGACTGATGTGGGACACCGGTCCGGCCCCGTCCACCGTCGTCGAGCACGGCATCGTCGACCCCGGTCCGCTCTGCACCGGCGAGCTGCCGCACGCGGCCGTCGTCGTCAACGAGCCGATGCGGCGCGGCCGTACCACCGGCACCGACCTGCTGCCCGCCTTCGCCGCCGCCGTGCCGCTCGACGTGTTCGGCATGGGCACCGCGGGCCTCGCCGGCCACCTGGGCCTGGACCCCGCGCGCTGCCGGGACCACGAACTCGTGCAGAGCGAACTGCACACGGCGCTCGCCCGGCGCCGCCTCTACGTCCACCCCGTGCGCTGGACCTCCCTCGGTCTGTCCCTGCTGGAGGCGATGCACCTGGGCATGCCCGTGGTCGCCCTCGCCACCACCGAGGTCGTCGAGGCCGTGCCCGAGGACGCCGGGGTGGTGTCCAACCGGATCGACGTACTCACCGACGCCGTGCGGGAGTTCGTCGCCGACCCCGAGCTGGCGCGCCGCACCGGCGCGCGGGCCCGGTCGGCGGCACTCGCCCGCTACGGGCTTCCCCGCTTCCTCGACGACTGGGAGCGGCTGTTCAAGGAGGTGACCCGATGAGGATCGCCATGGTGTCCGAGCACGCGAGCCCGCTCGCCCCGCTCGGCGGCCCCGACGCCGGCGGCCAGAACGTGTACGTGGCGCGCCTGGCGCAGGAAATGACCAGGCGCGGCCACCAGGTCACCGTCTACACCCGGCGTGACACGGACGCGCTCCCGGACCGGGTGCCGCTGGCGTGCGGCGCCGTCGTCGAGCACGTACCGGCCGGACCGGCGGAGCCGATCCCGAAGGACGAACTCCTCGCCCACATGCCCGCGTTCGGGGCGCACCTGGCCCGGGTCTGGGCGCGCGAACGGGACCGGCCGGAGGTGGTGCACGCGCACTTCTGGATGTCCGGCATCGCCGCGCAGCTCGGCGCGCACCCGCACGGCATCCCGGTCGTGCAGACGTTCCACGCCCTCGGCACGGTCAAGCGACGCCACCAGGGGGCGGCCGACACCAGCCCGCCCGAGCGGATCGGCGTGGAGCGGGGGCTCGGCCGTACATGCGACCGGGTGCTGGCCACGTGCAGCGACGAGGTCCGTGAACTCGCCGCGATGGGCGTCCCGCGGCGCCGGGTGTCGGTGGTGCCGTGCGGGGTCGACGCGGAACACTTCCGGCCGGACGGCGGGGCGGTGCGGTCCGACGGGGGGCGGTTCGGTTCCGGTGGTGGGGCGCCGCGGGCGCACGGCAGGCGGTTCGGCTCCGAAGGCGGACGGGGTCCGTCGAACGGCGTCGCACCCGGCGACGCGTGGCGGCCGCCCGAGCGGCGGGCGGCGCACCGGCTGCTCGCCGTCGGCCGGCTGGTCCCGCGCAAGGGCTACGACCAGGCCGTCCGCGCCCTGCCCCGCGTCCCCGACACCGAACTGCTCGTCGCCGGCGGCCCCCCGGAGCACCTGCCGGCCGACGGCCCGGAGGCCCGGCGGCTGCTCCGGCTCGCCGAGGACCTCGGCGTCGGCGACCGCGTACGACTGCTCGGCGCGGTCGACCCGGCGCGGATGCCGGAGCTCATGCGCTCCGGCGACCTGGTGCTGTGCACCCCCGCCTACGAACCCTTCGGGATCGTGCCCCTGGAGGCGATGGCGTGCGGCGTACCGGTCGTCGCCACCGACGTCGGCGGCCACCGCGACAGCGTGGCCGACCGGGTCACCGGCCGGCTCGTCCCGCCCGGCGATACCGGCGCGATCGCCGCGGCGGTCCGGGAACTCCTGGACGACACCGTGCTGCGCCGGCGCTACGGCGCCGCCGGCCGTGACCGCGTCCTCGCCCGGTTCACCTGGCAGCGGGTCGCCCTCGGCGCGGAACAGGTGTACCGCCAGGTCGCGGCGGACCGGGAACCGCGCACGGAGGTCGCGTGACGCGCGGCCCGCGTACGGCACGCCCGCGTACGGCACGCGGCGCGCTCCCCGGAGCGCCACCGCCGCGTGAGCCGACCGGAGAGCCCTCTCGCGGAGGAGAAGGACCGATGACATGCACACCCGTCGTGAGCCATTGCGACGAACTCCTCGACGCCCTGGGGCCGTTCCGCCGCTCGGCCGCGCTGGCCGGCCACTGGGGGGAGCGGCTCGCCGCCGTGCTGTGCGGCGGCGGCCGGCTGCTGGCCGCGGGCAACGGGGGCAGCGCGGCACAGGCCCAGCACCTCACGGCCGAACTCGTCGGCCGCTACCGCACCGACCGCCCGCCGTTCTCCGCGATCGCCCTCCACGCGGACACCTCCAGCACGACGGCGATCGCCAACGACTACGGCGTCGACGAGCTGTTCGCCCGCCAGGTGCGCGCCCACGGCCGCCCCGGCGACCTCCTGATCCTGCTGTCGACCAGCGGCGCCAGCGCCAACCTGCTCTCCGCGGCGGACGCCGGCCGGGCCGCCGGCCTGCACGTGTGGGCGTTGACCGGCCCCGCCCCCAACCCGCTGGCCGCCGCGGCCGACGAGGCGTTCTGCGTGGACGCCCCGTCGACGGCGACGGTGCAGGAACTCCACCTGGTCGCCGTGCACATGGTGTGCGCGGCCTTCGACGACGCGCTGGAGGCGGGCGGTCTCCTCCACGCCGGGCCCACCACGACACACGGCACGGGCATCGCCCGCTCCCTGAGCACGCGGGGCACGGCCGCCGACGGGACCGCGCGGGGCGGCGCCGCTCTCCCGCGTGACGGTGCGCTTCCGCGTGACGGTGCGCGTCGGCTCGACGGTGCGCGTCGGCCCGACGGTGTGCGTCGGCCCGACGGTGTGCCGGCCGACGGGAACCCCCGACCGGGTGGCGGGCCGGCCGACGGCACCCCCCGGCCCGGCCGGTCCGGCGAGGGGCGCGCGGCCCCGGCCCCCCGCGGCGGGACCGGCCGGCACCGTGCCGTGCCCGAGGACGGCACCGGGCGGAAGGAACGGCGTGATGCCGGCTGACTCCTTGACGGCGGGCTCCGTGAGGGCTGACTCCGCGGGACGCGCGCCGCTGCTCGTCGTCGGGGACGCGCTGCTCGACCGGGACGTCTCCGGCCGCGCCGAGCGGCTCGCCCCCGACGCCCCCGTCCCCGTCGTCGCCGACGGGGAGGAACGGCTGCGGCCCGGCGGCGCCGCCCTCGCCGCCTACCTCGCCGCCCGCGACGGCCGCGAGGTCACCCTCGTCACCGCCCTCGGTGACGACCCGGCCGCCCGCGAGCTGCGCCGGCTCCTCGAACCCTGGCTCACCCTGATCGCCCTGCCCGCCACCGGCCCGCTGCCCGAGAAGACCCGGGTGCTGGCCCAGGACCGCCCGCTGGTCCGCGTCGACCGGGGCACCGGCCGCGCCGCCGCCGCCACCGACGAGGCCCGCGCCGCGATCCGCTCGGCGCGCGCGGTGCTCGTCTCCGACTACGGCCGCGGCGCCGCCGACGTCCTGCGCGACGCCCTCACCGAACGGCCCCCGGCCGTCTGGGACCCGCACCCCCGCGGCGGCCCGCCGGTGCCCGGCACCCGCCTGGTCACCCCGGCCGCGGCCGAGGCCAAGGCGTTCGCCGCGGCGGGCGGCGCCACCGTCCACGACAACGACCTGCGCGCCACCGCGCACGGCGCCGCCGCCCTCGTACGGGACTGGAGGGTCGGCTCGGTCGCCGTCACCCTCGGCGCCCGTGGCGCGTTGCTCTCCTACGGCGACTTCCCGCTGCTCGTCCCGGCGCCCGAGACACACGGCGGTGACAGTTGCGGCGCGGGCGACCGGTTCGCCGCCACCGCCGCCGGGCTGCTCGCCGACGGCGCCGCCACCGACGAGGCGGTGCAGGGCGCGGTCACCACCGCCAGCGCCTTCGTGGGCGCCGGCGGGGCGGGCGGGCTGCGGTGGGAGACGGCCGGTTCGAAGGCCCGTACGGCCGACCCGGCAGCCCGTCGTACGCCCGGGGCACAGGTCCGCACCGGCGGCCCGGCCGACCCCGACCGGACCCACCCGGGCTCGGCGACCGGCGACGCCGAGCGGCTCATCGCCCATGTCCGCGCCACCGGCGGCACGGTCGTCGCCGCCGGCGGCTGCTTCGACCTCCTGCACGCCGGCCACGTCGGACTGCTCCAGGCGGCCCGGCGCATCGGCGACTGCCTCGTCGTCTGCGTCAACTCCGACGCCTCCGTACGCCGCCGCAAGGGCGACGGCCGCCCCGTCAACCCCCTCGCGGACCGGGTCCGCGTGCTGCGCGCCCTGGAGTGCGTGGACGCCGTCGCCGTCTTCGACGAGGACACCCCCGAGGCCCTGCTCACCCGGCTCAAGCCCGACGTGTGGGTCAAGGGCGGCGACTACACCCACGCCGATCTGCCCGAGGCCGTCCTGCTCGACGGCTGGGGCGGCCAGACCGTCCTGCTGCCCTACCTCGACGGCCGCTCCAGCACCCGCCTCGCCGCACGCGCGGCAGCCGCCGCGGCGGCCGCCGGGGGCGGGGGCGGAGGGCGCAGCGGCTGACCCGTCCTCCCCACCCCGACCGTCCCCGCTCTACACCCCGGAGCCCCTCCTCATGACCCAGCGCCCCGCCCCGCCGCCGCCCCCCACCGCCTCCCGCCCCCGCCTCCTCGTCCTGCGGGCGCTGGGGCTCGGGGACCTGCTCGCCGGGGTGCCCGCGCTGCGCGCGCTGCGCCGGGCCCTCCCCGGGCACGAGGTCGTGCTGGCCGCGCCCGCCGGGCTGGCCCCCCTCGCCGGGGCGAGCGGCGCCGTCGACCGGCTGCTGCCCGCCGCCGCCCCCGGCCGGGCCGTACCCACCGCCCTCGACTGGACCGGACCGCCCCCCGACCTCGCCGTCGACCTGCACGGCAAGGGCCCCGAGAGCCTCCGCCCGCTCCGGGCGCTGCGCCCCCGCCGCGTCCTCGCCTTCGCGGCCCCGGACGGCCCGCCCTGGTACGCCGAGGAGCACGAGCGCGACCGCTGGTGCCGGCTGCTCACCTCCTACGGCATCCCCGCCGACCCCACCGACCTGCGCCTCCCCCCGCCGGACGCGCCCTCCCCGGCACCCGGCGCGGTCGTCCTGCACCCCGGCGCCGGGGCGCCCTCCCGCTGCTGGCCGGTCGACCGGTACGCCGCCGTCGCCACCGCCCTCCGCGCCCGGGGCCGACGGGTCGTCGTCACCGGCGGGCCGGGGGAAGAGGCGCTGGTGACCGCGCTCGCCGAGCACGCGGACGTGCCCGCCGAGGACGTCCTCGCCGGCGGCCTGCCCTTCGGCACCCTCGCCGCGCTCGTCGCGGGCGCCCGCGCGGTCGTCAGCGGCGACACCGGCATCGCCCACCTCGCGGTCGCGTACGGCACCCCGTCGGTCACCCTCTTCGGGCCCGTCCCGCCCAGCCGGTGGGGCCCGCCCGCGCACCCCCGCCACCGCGCCCTGTGGCACCCCGGCCCGCCCGGCGATCCGCACGCCCGCACCCCCGACCCGGCACTGCTCCGCATCGGCCCCGACGAGGTCCTCGACGCCCTCGGCCGCCTGCCCGCGCGCACCGACAGCGACGGGCCCACACCACCGACCCCACCGGCCCGGGACACCCCACCCGCCCCCCACGCTCCGCTCCCCGCCCCCTCCCGGTGACCCTCCCCATGACCCGCGCACCCTCCGTCGGCATCGCCCTCGCCACCCGCAACCGGGCCGGCTCCCTCGCGACCGCCCTCGACCACCTGCTCGCCCTCCCGGAACGGCCCCCCGTCGTGGTCGCCGACAACGGCTCCACCGACGGCACCCGCGCCCTGCTCGCCCGCCGTTTCCCCCAGGTGCGTGTGCTCCCCCTCCCGGCCAACCGGGGCGCCCTCGCCCGCACCGACGCCGTACGCGCCCTCGACACCCCCTACGTGGCGTTCAGCGACGACGACTCCTGGTGGGAACCCGGCGCGCTCGCCACCGCCGCCCGGCTGCTCGACACCCACCCCCGGCTCGGACTGCTCTCCGCGCGCACCCTCGTGGGCCCCGCCGAGGAGCCCGACCCGCTCAACACCGTCCTCGCCCGCTCCCCCCTCGGCACCGACCCCGACCTGCCCGGCACCCGCGTCCTCGGCTTCCTCGCCTGCGCGGTCGTCGCCCGCCGCACCGCCTACCTCGACGCGGGCGGCTACCACCCGCTGCTGTTCTTCGGCGGCGAGGAGACCCTGCTCGCCTACGACCTCGCCGCCCTCGGCTGGGGCGTCACCCACTGCCCCGAGGTGGTCGCCCACCACCACCCGGCGCCCTCGGCCCGCCCGCACCGCTCCGCCGTCGTACGCCGCAACGAACTGCTCACCGCCTGGCTGCGCCGCCCCCTGCCGTACGCCGCCGGCCGCACCCGGCGGCTGGCCGCCGACGCCCGCCACGACCCCGCCGCCCGTCGCGCACTGCGCGAGACGCTGCTGCGCCTGCCGGCCGCGCTGCGACAGCGCCGCCCGCTGCCGCCGGAGGTCGAACGCGCCGCCCGCCTCCTCGACCACGACCGCGCACGCCAGGAAGCGCCGGCATGACACACCCGGACGAGGCGGCACGCCGGAACGGGACAGCGCACCCGGAGGCGGCACGGCGGGACGAGGCGGCGCACCCGGACGAGACAGCGCGCCCGGAGGCGGCGGCGCACCCGGACCCCCGTACGACCGTCGTCGTCATCACCCACAACCGGCGCCCCGAACTCCTGCGCACGATTGACGAGTTGGCCGCGCTCCCGGAGGCGCCGCCGGTGATCGTCACCGACAACGGCTCCACCGACGGCAGCGCCGACGCGGTCGCCGCACGGCACCCCTGGGTCACCCTGCTGCGGCCCGGCCGCAACCTCGGCGCGGTCGGCCGCAACCTCGCCGTCGAGCGCGTGCGCACGCCCTACGTGGCGTTCTGCGACGACGACTCCTGGTGGGAACCGGGCTCCCTGCCCGCGGCGGCCGACCTGCTCGACCGGCACCCGCGGCTCGCCGCCGTCACCGCGCGCATCCTCGTCGAACCGGCGGGGACGGAGGACCCGATCGTCGCCGAACTGCGCGACTCGCCGATCCCCGGCCCCGACTGGCTGCCCGGACCCGCACTCGGCTCCTTCCTCGCGGCGGCGACCGTCCTGCGCACGGACGCGTTCCGCGCGGCCGGCGGCTTCTCGCCGCGGCTGTGGCTGGGCGGCGAGGAGGAACTGCTGGCGGCGGACCTGGCGGCGGCCGGATGGTGGCTCGCCTACGCGGAGGAGCTGACGATCCACCACGCGCCCTCGGCGGCCCGCGACGCGTCGCTGCGCCGCGCGCACGGCATCCGGAACACGCTGTGGTTCTCCTGGCTGCGCAGGCCGGCCGGGGTGGCGCTGCGCAAGACGGCGCACATGGCGCGGACGGTGCCGCGGGACACGACGTCCCTGCGCGGCTTCGCGCTGGCCGCGGCCGGCGCGGGCTGGGTGGCACGCGAGCGGAAGGTGGTCCCACCGGAGGTGGAACGAAGACTCCGCCTCCTTGACGCCCCCCAACGCCGCTCCACGGCCCGCCAGTACGGCCCCTGACCGCCTGATCCCCTGCCCCCGACCCCCTGACCCCGGCCGACGGGTCCCCGGGCGGATGTGCCCGGCGTGCGGCCCGGCACGAAGGAACCCCGCCAGGGACCACCCGGCGGGGTTCGATCCGGCCGTTGACGCGGCCTTACGGGTTCACCGGCCTCACTCCTCGGTCAAGGCGGCGCGCAGGTACGCGATCAGGTCACCGGTCGGCACCTCGGTCCAGACGTCCTCCGGAACTCCGACCCGCCTGACCTCGTGACGTCCTCCGTCGTCCTGGTGCACCAGGACCTGGCGGCCGGCCGCGTCCAGCGCTTCCACCCGAAGGCGCACCGCGCCGTGCGAGACCGTGGGGAACATCCGCCGCAGTACCCCGTCCGAGTGGAGGCGGCGCAGAAGATCCCATTGCCGCCGGTAGTACTCGGTCGACAGCAGGGCGGACCACTGCGAGGCAGCCGGCTCCCCCCGTGCGAGGTCCCCGGCGAGTTCGTTGAGATCCATGAACGGGAACCGTGCGGCCAGCACGTCGAACGGAAGGCCTTCCCGCCATGCGGCGACGGCCTCCACGAGCAGCCCGAGATCCCCCGTGGCCCCGATCTCCCAGCGGAAATCGGGGATGTGGACCCCGAGCCGGAAGAGCCGTTCCCCCGTGGCCATGCCGACGGCCAGGTACCCCCTCGGCGTCTCGATGCCGATGACGCCGTGGGCCCAGGGGGCGAGTCCGATGTCCAGTCCGCGCAGCCGCGCCACCTCCCTCATGGCGGACGCGAGGCCGCCGGAAGCGGTCACGTCCGGGTACAGATCTTCTCCGTGCGCGTCCATATGCCTTCGGCCCCCTCAGCAGTGGCAGTACCCGATGACAGAACCCTTCACGGGCTTCAGTTCACCCAACTCCGAGAAGTTGGGCACGCTCGTCGGCGGGTCCAGCTTCATGGCGCCCCCGGTTCCGGACGGCGAATAGAACTTCACCGAACTCCAGGGGCGCTGACCGTTGGCGACCGCTCTGGCAATCATGGACATCTCGTAGTCCGTGGCTGGTCCGGCCTCACCGGCCAGCAGGCCGCGCTTGGCGGCTGCCATGAATCCGCCGAGATCGTTCAGCCCCGTCAGGTTGACGTGCAGCACGACACCCGGATCGGCGATCGCCATCTCCGCCTGCCGGGCGAAGTCCTGCGGAGCCACCTGCGAGAAGGTCCAGAACCTGTTCTCGGGAAGACCGGCCCACGCGTCGAGCGCCCCCTTGTTCTGCCACCCCAGGGCGATCTTGCAGTTGTGGACGAGTACCGGAGTGGCGCCCGCGAACACGAAGAACGTGTGCAGTTCGCCGACCGTGAGGTCGTACACCTCGTGCGGGGACAGACCCGGGCGGTCGAGGAGGGCGGTCACGGGGCGGACGGTGCCGTCCGATGTACGCAGGCGGTCACCGACGTGCAGCTCCGACACCAGGGTCCACCCGCGATCCACCACGTAGAACCGGTGGCCGGCGGTGCTGCTCAGCCTGCCCCCACCGGCGACGGTGATGTCCATCAGCCGCCGGGTGTCGTGTCGGAAGGTGTCCGTGATCCGCCGGTCGCTCAAGCGGCCGGAGTCCGGATCCATGGACCGCACACGGTCTCCCACACCCACCTGGCTGATGGGCCGGCGCGAACCGTCCGCCATGAGCACCTCGGTGGTGCCGGGGAAACTGTTGATCCGGCAGCCCATGCGCATCGCCTCGGTCAGCCGCGCCGACCGCTCGATACCTGCCAGCGCCGCCGCGTCGATGTCCAGCGTGCGCAGCGCCGCCAGGGCCTCGGTGACTCCGGTGCCGGTGCGCAGCGAGATGTTCACGGCCTTGACCGCGTCGGCGATCGCGGCCAGGGGCACGTCGAGCGGGAAATAGGTGGCGAGACTCCACGCGCAGGCGGACTTGTCGCCGTGCCAGCAGTCCATCAGGTCCTCGGCGAAGAAGGAGAACAGGATTCCCCCCGGTACGTCGCCGAAGAGGCTCTGCCAACCGGCGCGGACGATGTCCTTGCCGGAGAAGTGGTGCGTCCAGCCGTCGATGTGGACGTCCTTCAGTGACGCCCGCTTCAGGAACTGCCATGCCGCCTTCGGGCACCCCTCGGCCGTGGCCTGGGCCTCGGCGTCGGCGCACAGGTAGTAGTCGGCCTCGTAGGTGACGACCAGGTTGTACATGGCGTCGCAGCCCGAGAAGGCCGCTTCCGGCATGCCCGGACACGTGCCGATCTGACGGGAACCGACGATCTCGACCGTTGACTCGTCGGGAACGGCGAACACACCGGGAATGCCCGTACCGGTTCCTTCGGCACTCGCCTGGTTGGCCTTCTCCCGCTCCGCGCGGTCGGAGGCCTCCTGTGCCTCCTTGGCGTACTTGTCCGCGTCCTTGGCAGCCTCCTCGGCCGCGTCCGCGTCCGCGTCCGCCTGGTTCGCGGCCGTCCGTGCGTCCTTCGCCGCCGTCTCCGCCCGGGTCGCCGCCTCGCGGGCCGCCTGGGCGTCCAGGGCCGCCTGGTCCGCCGAGGTGCGGGCGTCCGTGGCATAGCTCTCGGCCCGGTCCGCCGCCGTGTCCGCGGCGGCCGCGTCCTCCGTGGCCCGGCGGTCGTACTCTATGGTGCGCGCCAGGGACTGGGTCGCCTTGGCCGCCGCTGTGGCGGCCGCCGCCGAGTAGCCGAGGGCTTCCTTGGCGTAGCCGCGGGCCTCGGAGGCGTATGCCGCCGCGTCCGCCGCCGACTGCAGGGCGGCCTTCGCGTCCGCCGTCGCCTTGTCCGCCAGGCTTTTGGCGAGGGCCGCTTCCTTCACGGCGTTCTTGGCATGCGCGTCGGCGACCGCCGCCTGCTGTTCGGCGATGGTCTTCGCGTTCTGGCCGACCAGGACGACCAGGCCGGCCGCCGAGTCCTTGGTGAGGTACGGGGAGCCGAGCTGGATGGCGTCGTTGGCGGGGTCGGCGACGCGGGACGCCGCTTGGTGGGCGTCGACCGCCGCCTGTGCGGTGCTGTAGGCGAAACCTGCCGCCTTGGCCGCCGCCACCCGCGCCGTCACCGATTCCTTCAGTGCCGCGTCCGCGTCGTCCTTGGCCTCCTTGGCGTGCTTCTCGGCCGCGTCGGCGGCTTCGACCGCCAAGTCCGCCTCGGCAGCGGCATGCTGGGACGCGGCGATGGCGTCCGCCGCCGCGCTTGTAGCCGTACGCACCGCCGCGTCCGCCGTCAGTTTGTCCGCCTGGGCCGCGTCGGAGTTCGCGCGGGCCCGGTCGGCGGCCGCCTCCGCGCGGGTGGCCGCCGCGTCCGCGTCTGCTGCCGCCTGGGTGGCGGCGTCGGCGGCGGTCCGGGCGTTCTTCGCCGCGGTCTCCGCCGTCGTGGCCTGGCGGTCCGCCTCGTCGGCCGCCGCACGCGCGGCGGTTGCCGCGTCGCCCGCGTCCAGTGAGTCGGCGTAGGCATCCTTCGCGTCGGCCTTGGCGCGGGCCGCGTCGGCCTTCTGCTCGGCGTCCCACGCGTCGTCCCGCTTCGCCTTGGCGTCGTCGCGTGCCGCTTCCGCGTCCGCGCGCCGCGCGGACGCGGTGCCCGCCGCGGTCTGGGCCTTCGTCTTGGCGTCCTGCGCCGTGGAGTCGTAGGCCTCGGCATCCTCGCGATGCCGGGCGGCTTCCGCCTGCTTGGCGGCGGCGGTCTCCTTCTCCTCCTTGGCCGTCTGCTCCTCGGCCTCCGCCGCGAGGCGTTTCTTGTGCGCGTCCTCCGCGGCGTCCTTGGCGTCGCCCTCGGCCGTCAGCGCCACTTCCAGCTTGGCCTCGGCGGTCTCCTTGTCCGCCTTGGCGTTGTCACGGTGGTCCTTCGCCGCCTCCGATGCCCACTTAGCCTGCAACTCGGCGTACTGCGCGGACTCCTTGCGGAACTCCGCCTTGGACTGCGCCGCCTGGGTGATCGCGCGCTGGGCGATCGTCGCACTGTCGGCGGCGGAGGCGTGCGTGGCCGCCTCCGCCGTCTGCCCGGCGATCACCATGGCGTCCAGCGCGGCCGTGATGCCGTGCGTGACCTGTGCCTTCTGCTGTGCGACGAGGAGACCGCGCCCGCGTGGGGCGCCCTCCGCGTCGGCCGTGGCGTACGCGTCCTGCACCGCGGTGTCGCTGGTGGTCACCGCTCGTTTCGCGGCGGCCGCCTGCTGCTTGAGGAGGATCAGCTGCGCCTTGCTGACCGACTGCGCGTGCGCCAAGTTGTTCTTGGCCAGCGTGAACTGCGCCGCGTCCGGCGGGAACGCGTCGTCCTTGCCTGCGCCTCCGGGGGACCAGTACCCCTGCCACTGCGCGATGTGGTCGGCCGCCCAGGAGTAGCCGAGCATGTTGCCGAGGATCTTCGAACCGGAGACCAGGGACTTGGCCGCTGTCGTGTTGGCGGTCAGGATCTGGTTGCGCTGGGTGGCCTGCGAGGCGATCTCCTGCTGCCACTCGGCGGCGGCGGACGTCTCCTCCTGTCCCAGCACCGTGTTGGGGTCGATCGGATCGCGCCACGCACAGGCGCCGAAGCGGGTCTTGAGGTCCTCCACCGCGATCCGGAATTCGGCACTGTCCGGCTGCGGCGCCGACCTGGGGAAACCGCCCGACTGCAGGAAGATGCGGGCGTTGTCCGCACCCGTCGGTTCGAGATTCCAGTCCGTCAGATACTCGAAGGCCTGCTTCTCGTCATATGTCGAGTCGGAACCACTCGGGGCATCCTCGCCGTAAAGCGGACCGCCCACCGCGGTCACCACGTTCTTCGTCGCCTCGTCGGCCCTGCCGGTGGGGTCCTCGTAGAAGTCGCTCTCCTGCTTCCAGTACTGGTCGAAGTACCACTGGGAGAGGCCGGTCTGCTGGAACAGGCCCTGCTTGTCGTCGCCGGGATGTCCGGGCGCCCAGTAGAAGTCGGCGTCGGGCATGACCGCCGGGTGCTGCAGGCCTGCCAGCTGCGCCTCCCATCGGTCCTCCATGGGCCCGATGGCTTCACTCGCCCTGTCGGCGTCCGCCTTGTCCTCGGCGAGCGCCTGACTGAGCGGTGTCCCGTCCCAGTAGTCGCGGTCGGCCAGCTCGTGTAACCGGTCCGCCGGCTGGTTCAACGCGTCCTGCGCGACGGCCGCCATGGACGGGCCGCCCAGTTGCAGCACCCCGTTCATCAGGCACTGGTCCTCCCGCAGTTGCTCGGCGGCCGTGGTCTCGTACCAGTCCTGGCTGACGTTCTCCGTGCGGTCGTCCTGCCCGGGAGTCAGGGCACCTGGATTCACAGCCAGTCCTGTGAGGAGGGCCAGCGCGGTGACGGAGGTCAGCCCCGGCGCGCGCCGGGCGAGTCCCCCTCTGCCGCGTTTCCCGCTTCTCCCGCGCCTGTCCGGTGTTCTTCCGAATCTCAACCCGCGTCCCTTCGCACACCGTCATCGACGGTGTGTTGATGGCATGGGCCTGACATCACCTCCTCCGGGCCGGTGGCATCACACGCGAGTCGGCGGGCATGGCGACCTGGCGCGAGGTGATCGCCCGACCGTATCGAGAGGCGTGATCTTCACTGATACGCCATAGCGAAGTCACAGTAGTCACACAGCTGACGCATATGACAAGCTCTCCGAGTCGATCACTTCGGACAGTGATCGACAGCCCTCCACTCGCTGACTGTTCGTCACTACCGTTGTGACAGAGGCTTGTTGCCCGGCTACCGAGCAAGACCCTACGGCTCCGCGTGGCGCGGTGGCCGACGCATGCGTGCGGCACCCTTCGCCGCCGCACCCGAACCTCTGCAGGGGAGACCCGATGCAAGGCACCAGCAATGGCCGTTCGCTCACATCGCTTTCGCGGCTCGCTCTCGTCCTCGCCATGGGAACTCTGTCCACGGCCGCGGCCGGCACCGCTTCCGCTGACACCAGCGCTTCGCCCACCTCCGCGGACGCCGCCCGGATCACACGGGCCGCTCATATCCCGCAGGAGGCCGTGTCCGGGCCCTCCCGCACTCCGACCGCCGCCGCATCGCCGGCTACGGCCGCCTCGGGGACGGCCGCCGTCTTCGGCATGTTCGCCATCGATACCAGGGGCAACCTGTATTCCTACGCCCCCGACAGCGCCGACGTCCTCGCCCCGCGCGAACAGCTCGCCACCGACTTCGCGGACGTCCGCACGGCCGGCAGCGCCGACGACGACGGCGACGGCGTCGCGGACGACACCTGGGTCTGGACCACCAACGGCGGACTGTCCAGCAGTTACGGCTATGTGGGAGGCGGCTGGAACATCTACGACAGCGTCTTCACGCCCGGCGATCTCGGCGGCGCCCAGGGATACGACGTACTCGGCCGCGACGCCGACGGCGTGCTGTGGTTCTACTACGGGTACGGCGACGGCACTCTCACCGCGCGCCACAAGGTCGGCTCCTCATGGGACCAGTACACCCAGCTCACTGGCAAGGGCGACCTCACGGGCGATCAGCGGCCCGACCTTGTCGCGCGCGACTCCTCCGGCGTCCTGTGGCTCTACAAGGGCACCGGAGACGGCAACGCCCCCTTCGAGGCACGCACGAAGGTCGGTTCCGGATGGAACCAGTTCGACGCCCTCGTCGCCACCGGCGACATGGACCTCGACGGCAAGGCCGACCTCATCGCCCGCCAGCCGAGCGGTGACCTGTACTTCTACCGGGGCACAGGTGACGCGGCCGCCCCGTTCGCGGCGAAGCGGCAGGTCGGGCACGGCTACCAGACCTACCGCGTCATGTTCTCCTGAACGCCTCTCCTGAATGCCTCACCTGAAAGCGTCTGCTGCGGTGCGCAGAGGTGCGCGGGGCCGAACACCTTCGGTCACCGGACCTTCACCTCGGCCGCCCCTTCTTCTCGCCCGTGCGGGGCACCCGCTTCCGGGCAGCGTATCGAGGGGGTTTCCGTGTTCGTCGTCGCAGTGTCGCTTCTTCCCGTCGCGGCGGTCACGCTGGCCGCGCTCTCCTGGTGGGAGGAGCGGCTGTTCGGCGGTCCCGCCGCCGAGTCACCCCGCCATGCCCGTACGTCCTCGCGCCGCCGGCACCTGCGCCTGATCCACGGGGGCCGCGCCGCCCGTGCGGCCGGGACGGCGGCAGGCGACGGGAACGCGGCGACGGCACGGCGGGACGCCGCCTGAGGCACACGCCGTGACGCGGGCCGGGGGTACGGCGCACGACGCCCCCGGAGCCGCGCGCCCTGGGGGCGTCGTACCTACGGTCACGTGGCGCGTCAGTGCCGGCGCACCCTCCACGTGATGAGCAGGCCCACTCCCACGGCCACCGCGGCCGCCGCCGCGAGCACGGGCACCGGCCGTTCCCGTACGCCCTGCGACACCCGGGACGCCCGCTCCCCGGCGCGTTCGCGGACGGCCTCCGCCTTCTCGCGGGCGCGGGCCTTCACGTCCGTCTTCGCGGCCAGTTCCTCGACGGTGCGGCCCAGTTCCTCGCGGGTGTGCGCGATCTGTTCGCGCAGTTCCTCCTTGGTGGCGGGACCGGCCCCGTCGGACGCACTGCGTTCAGCCATCGACATGTCCTTTCCTCGTGCTCGTGAGTTCCTCGTCGGTTCCTCGGCGGTTCCTCATGGGTGTGACAGCCGTACCCGCGGCTCGGTGGCGTGGTGACCGGGAGGCCCCGTGACTCAGCCGATCGGTCCCTCGCCCTCGGCGCGGCGCCTGTCCTGCTCGTCCCACGTCCGGGTGTCCCGCGGCTCGGCGTACGGCTCCTCGTCCGGCGGGAGCCCGCCGGCCACCGCCCGCTGCCGTGCCGTCTCCGCGTCGAACTCCAGGCCCAGCAGGATCGCCAGGTTGCTGATCCACAGCCACACCAGGAAGACGATGACGCCGGCCATGGTCCCGTACGTCTTGTTGTACGAGCCGAAGTTGGCCACGTAGAACGCGAACCCGCCGGAGGCCACCAGCCAGATCAGCAGCGCCAGCAGGCTGCCGGGGGTGATCCACCTGAAGCCCTGTACCTTCGCGTTGGGCGTGGACCAGTACAGGATCGCGATCATGAGAACCACCAGCAGCACCAGGACCGGCCACTTGGCGATCGACCACACCGTCAGCGCCGTGTCGCCCAGACCCAGCGCGTCACCGGCCCGCTTGGCGATGCCGCCGGTGAACACCACGATGAACGAGCTGATGAGCGCCAGCACCATCAGCACCACCGTCACGGCCATCCGCAGCGGCAGCACCTTCCAGACCGGGCGGCCCTCGGGCACGTCGTAGACCGCGTTGGCGGTGCGGATGAACGCGGCGATGTAGCCCGACGCCGACCACAACGCCAGGACGAGGCCGACCACCGCCATGATCGAGCCGGTGCCGCCGCTGCCCTGCAACTGGTGCACCGCGTCGGTGAGGATGGTCGAGGCCGAGCCGGGGGCGAGGCTGTGGACCTGGTCCAGAAGCTTGTCCGTGGTCGACTTCCCGGTCATGCCGAGGATCGAGACCAGGACCAGCAGCGCCGGGAACAGGGCCAGCACCCCGTAGTAGGTGAGCGCGGCGGCGCGGTCGGTCAGCTCGTCGTCCTTGAACTCGCGCAGGGTGCCCTTGAGCACCTCCTTCCAGGAGCGTGCGGGCAGCTCCGTCGGAGTGTCCGGGGCCCTGCGCTCGACCTGCGCGTCCGGGCCGTACCGCCGGTCGTCCCTGACCGAGCCCGTGCGGGTGTCCTTCACCGATTCCGTGCGGGTGTCCGCGTCCGCGGCCGTGCCGGCGTCCGCGTCGTGGTGCCTGTGTGCGAGTTTCGATAGCCGCGACATGGAGTCCGGGTATCCCCGACGGGCCCGCTCACGCTCCGGACACGCTGCGACCGCGTACCCCCGTTCGCAGGGGCCCACCGGCATCGGCCCGGTACCTCCGTGCACGGCGTCGTGCCGGCCGTTTGGCGCGGGGGTGCCGGGTAACCCGGACGGGGCGAAACGATCTGTCCCCGAACGGACCGGACGGAGATGTCATGGACGAGCAGGTCACCCCTTCGCAGGCGGAGGGCGAGCGGGACGACGAGGACGCGACGACCGACGGACGCGCCGACTTTCCGCACCCGACGCCCTCGCAGGCCGAGGGCGAGCGCGACCCGGAGCCCGGCGAACAGGAGCCCGGCCGGATCTGAGGTGCGGATCCGACGCCGAGGCCCACCACGGACGGCGGGCCGGTCCCGGGCGCGGGCCGGTACCACGCGCGGGCCGGTCAGCGTGCGGCCGGGCGGCGACGCCCACCGGCGCCGCGACCGCAGCCGACACAGACGTCGGCGTGCGGCACGGCGAGCAGCCGGTCGCGTGAGATGGATCCGCCGCACACCGTGCACCGCCCGTACGCGGGCGTGCCGAGGCGGTCCAGCGCGGCGTGGGTCCGCTCCAGCAGGGCCCGCACCCGCTCGGCGTCCGCCCGCAGCCGGTCGGCGGCGGTCACCTTGGCGCCCAGGTCGCCCACGCCGAGACCGCGGTCCGTACGGAGCGTGGTGGCCTGTGCGTCGACGGCCGCCAGCTCCGCGCGCAGGCCTTGCGCCTGCGCGACGAGCCGGGCACGGAGGTCGTCGACCTCCTGGGCTGACAGTTCGGTCGGCATGACGGCTCCTCGTCTCGACGGACCCGGGTTCCCGCCGGGACGCGGAGCACACGCGGACCACACGCGGGGGAACGCCGACGCCGGGCCTCGGTACGCGGCCACCGGTTCGCGGCGCACGGCATGCGGCGATCGGCTCGCGGCGAACGGGAGGAGCGCACGGTGCGACGAAGGATTCTGCTGGTCGGCTGGTTCAGCTTCCTGGACGGCGAGGCCACCGCGGGCGACGTCCTGGCCCTGCGACGCGTCGAGGACGTCCTCGACCGCGCCGGACTGGCCCACGACGCGGTCTGGAGCCCCGGCTTTTGCCCCGGGGCACCGCACCTCGACGCGGTCCGGCCCGGCGAGTACACCCATCTGGTGTTCGTGTGCGGGCCGCTGCACGGGCCGCAGGTGGAGCAGTTGCACGCGCGGTTCCCGGGATGCGTGCGGATCGCGGTGGGCGTCTCGGTGATCGACCCCGGCAGTGCGGCGGTCACCGGGTTCCACCGCGTCCTGGCCCGCGACGCGCCCCACCGCGAGCCGGCCCGGGACCTCGCCGCGAGCGCCCCGCAGGTCCTCTCCACGCCGGTGGCCGGAGTGATTCTCACCGACGGCCAGCACGAGTACGGGGAACGCCGGCGGCATGCCGAGGTCGCGGACGTGCTCACCCGCTGGCTCGGCGGCAAGGACTGCGCGCGGCTGCCGCTGGAGACCCGACTGGACTCCCACGACTGGCGGTCGGCCGCGACGGCGGCCCAACTCCAGTCCGTACTGCACCGGTTGGACGTGGTGGTCACCGACCGGCTGCACGGCATGGTGCTGGCGCTGCGGGCCGGTGTGCCCGCGCTGGCCGTCGACCCGGTCGAGGGCGGAGCGAAGGTGACCGCACAGGCCCACGCCTGCGGCTGGCCCGCGGTGGTCGGCGCCGAACGGCTCGACGTACGGCGCCTCGAGCACTGGTGGACCTGGTGTCTGACCTCCGGGCGGTCGGCTGCACGGGAGGTGCGGGAGGAGTTCCGCGGGGCGTCCGGGGCGGGGGTGACGCCCGGCGCGAGGGACGGGGCGGCGGGGCTGCTCGACGCGCTGGAGATACAGGGGGCGCGGGCCCTGGGCGGCAGTTAGTTCCGGGGGGTCGCGGGCACCCGGAACCGTGCGTCCACAGGGCAGGCGTTTTTTGGGGAGGCCCCCGAGGTGAGCACCGACCGGATACCCGATGTCCCCGATATCCCCGAGCACGAGCAGCGCGTACTCGCCGACATCGAGGCCGCGTTGCGGCGCGGCGACCGGAGGCTGGACCGGCGGTTGCGCACATTGCGGATGCGGCGGGGTCCCGACGTCCGGCGGCTCGCCGGGTACGAGCCGCGGGCGGCGGTGGTGGGCGTCTGGCTGTGCGTGGCGGTGGCGTTGATGGTGACGGGCATCTGCACGGGTGAGCCGGCGGTCATCTGGGCCTTCGCGGTGGTGTGGCCGGTGGCGCTGTTCGGCCTCTTCCGCCTCCTGTGCCGGCGGTCCGGGCCCTGACGGGCCGGGCTCCGCCTTCTCGAGCAACGGCTCGCCCAGGCCGGGTGCCGTAACCGATCGCGCAGTTCCCCGCGCCCCTAGGTGGGTGGTGGGCGGCGCGGGTTCGGGGCAGGTGCGGCGCCGCTGTGGCCGGTCGCGCAGTTCCCCGCGCCCCTGGGGGTGGCTTCGGCGGACCGGGGTGCCCAGCCCTCCCGCGCGAGAGGGGACTGCGTCCCACGTCTTCCGGGACCGTACGGGCATGGGCACCCTCTCGTTCCCGGCCCGCCCCGGTCTACCCAGGGGCGCGGGGAACTGCGCGAGAGGCCCCACCGGCGGCCGGCCGGCAACGCGCCCGGCTCGACCCGGGGGATGCGGGAGGGGGCACCCTCTCGTCCCCGGCCCGCCCCGGTCTACCCAGGGGCGCGGGGAACTGCGCGAGAGGCCCCACCGGCGGCCGGCCGGCAACGCGCCCGGCTCGACCCGGGGGATGCGGGAGGGGGCACCCTCTCGTCCCCGGCCCGCCCCGGTCTACCCAGGGGCGCGGGGAACTGCGCGAGAAGCGGCCACCGGCGGCCGGCCGACAACGCGCCCGGCCCGGCCCGGGCAGGGGCTCCGGGGCCACCCCCGGCGTACGTGAGCCATCGCACCCCCCTCCCCCGGGGGGCCCACGCATCGGCGGGCCCGAACCGTGGCACTGGTGCCCCATGCACTCGTTCCGAACGGCCGCACGGGCCGTCCGCGCGCAGGCGAGGGCCGCCACCCTCACCGCGCACCGCGCCCGGGTGGCGCCCGGCCGCGAACGCGACCTGGTCGTCCAGGCGTGCAAGGCGGCCCTCGCCGCCTTCCTCGCCTGGCTCGCCGCCGGCTGGTGGCTGCACGCCCCCGTCGCCTTCGTCGCCCCCTGGGTCGCCATCGTCCTCGTCGAGTCCACGGTGTACCGCTCGATCGCGCACGGGCTGCAGCAGCTCGCCGCGATCGCCACCGGCACCGTCGTCGCGACGGCCTTCGCCCTCGCCCTGAACAGCACGCTGCTCGCGATGGCCGTCGTACTCCCCGCCACCGTCCTGCTCGGCAACTGGCGCCGCCTCGGCAGCCAGGGCATCTATGCGGCCACCGGCGCCCTCTTCGTCCTCACCGGCCCCTCGGTCGGTGTCACCACCTCCGCCGCCCGGATCGGCGAGGCCGCCTTCGGCGCGCTCGTCGGCATCGCCGTCAACGCGCTGATCCGGCCGCCGATGTATCTGCGCAGCCCGCGCTCCGCGCTGCTCGACGCCGCCGACGAGGCGCGGTCCGTGATGGAGGACGTGGCGGACGGCCTCGACGGCGCCGAGTGGGACGCCGCCCGGGCCGGCGAATGGCACGAGCGCGCCCTCCACCTGAGCCGCCTGGTCGATCAGGCCCGCTCCGCCCTCGGGTGGAGCCGGGAGAGCCTGCGCGTCAACCCGCGCCGCCGCTCCCGCGCCGTCGCGGAGCCGGGCAGCGCCTACGACGACGCCGTGACCGTCTTCGACCACATCGCCGTCCACACCGCCGGCGTCACCCGGACCGTCCTGGAGACCGCCGGGGAGGACCGCTCGGCGTCCTGGCCCGGCACCTCCCTCGCCCGGCCCTACGCCGCGTTCCTGCGCCGGACCGCCGAGGCCGTACGCCTCTACAGCGCGGCCCGCTTCGACGACGGCTCCGCGGAGGAACTCGGGAAGGCCGTCGAAGGGCTGCGCGACACCCTCGACGAGCTGCGCCGCCGGCTGCCGGACGCCGCCACCGGCGACCCCGAGGACCTCGCCACGTACGGCACCCTGCTCACCCAGGCCCGCCGCCTCACCGACCGGCTCGCCCCCGTTGACCCGAGCGGGTGACCGGAATCTTGCGTTTCGTCGGCCTTCGCTGGAACTGTGAGGCCCCATTCGATCAACGGAGGGCCCATGCACCACGGCCGTCGGCTGCGCGCCGCGATCGCCCACCCCGGTACGACCCCGCTCATCGGCGTCTACGACATGTACTCCGCCTCCCTGGCGGCCCGGCACTACGACGGTCTGTTCGTCTCCGGGTTCGGCTTCGCCGCCTCCCACTACGGGCTGCCCGACATCGGCTTCATCGCCTGGCCGGACATCGTGCAGTTCACCGAACGGCTGCGGCTCGCGCTGCCCGCCCACCACCTCCTCGTCGACATCGACGACGGTTACGCCGACCCCGAGGTCGCCTGCCACGTCGTACAGCGCCTGGAACGGGCCGGGGCGTCCGGCGTCATCCTGGAGGACCGGCAGCGGCCCCGGCGCTGCGGGCACGCGGACGGCAAGCGGATCCTGCCGCTGGAGGAGTACCTGGACAAGCTCGGCATGGTCCTCGACAGCCGGCGGGAACTGGTGGTGGTCGCCCGCACCGACGCCGTCGAGGACGCCGAGCAGATCCGCCGGGCGAGGGCGCTCGCCAAGCGCGGCGCCGACGTCGTCCTCGTCGACGGCGTGCGGGATGTGGCCGCGATCCGCCGGATCCGCGAGGCGGTCGGCGACACCCCGCTGCTGTTCAACCAGATCGAGGGCGGCAAGTCGCCCCGCCTCTCCCTCACCGAGCTGACGGAACTCTCCGTCGACGTGGCGATCTACAGCACGCCCTGCCTGTTCGCCGCCCACCGGGCCATCGACACCGCCCTGGACGCCCTCAAGCGCGCGGACGGACGGCTCCCCGACGCCGCCGGCACCCCGGACGCGGTGGGCGTGGCGGTCTCCACCCGGCTCCTGGAGGCCAACATCAGCCGCCACCACGTACGGGACGCCGGCTGACGCTCCGACCGGCCGGTGGCGGCGTGGGGACGTCGGGCCACCTCTCGCTGCGGCGGTGCCACCGGATCACGGGCACGGCCCGATCCCCGGCGTTCGTCGCCCGGCCCGCGCTTCACCGGCAGTGCTTCGCTGCCGCCCGGGCACACTCCTGGCGGGTCCGTGCCCGAGAGGGGCCGGCGCGGATCTCACGCGCGGTGCTTGCCTCGGCGCTGCCGGGAGCGGGTGCCGTAGGTGAGGGCGACGACGAGGCCGAGGCTCTGCAGTACCGCGCAGAAGGTGATCAGCGTGTGTATGGCCGCCGGGCCGACGACGGCCATGAGGAGGCCGGCGAGGGGGTAGGGCAGGAGCAGGAGCAGCACGGTCACCGACAGTGTGCTGCCGAACACCCCGACGGGGATGAGGCGGGACCGCAGAGTGCGCAGTACGACGGCCAGCATGCTGTCGCCCGCCATGAAGACGGCGATCAGTGCCAGGTACGTCCGGTAGGAATCGGCGTGCCCGATGAGGAGGCACGGCACGCTCGTCACCACGGCGGCGAAGCGTCCTACCCGCGCCAGCCCCCACCGGTCGATCATGAAGCGGCAGACGGTGACCGCCAGCAGCGACGCGGCGGCCGCGCAGGACCAGATCACGCCGACGGAGGCGCTGGACCGGCCGAGGTTCTTCACGACGATCACCGGGGTGGCCGCCTCCAGGAGACCGAGGGCCAGGTTGGAGAACGCCAGCCCGGCCACCAGCCACATGAGCGCCGGGAGCGCGCGCAGGGTGGACCAGCCTGTCCGCCATCCCTGTGCGGCGGGCGCGGTCACGTGCGCGGGTGCCCGGCGCATGCCCGGCGCGATGGCGGCCGCCAGTGTCGACAGGCCGCCGATCACGGCGAGCATGCCACTGGAGCCGTCCCATTGCAGCAGGAAGCCGCCCGCTGCCGGACCGACCAGAGCAGCGGCCTGGTCGATGCCCAGGAGGACCGACTGGACGCGGTGTCCCGCGTCGCCCGCGTCCCGGCTGGCGACCGCGCCGACGCTCTCGGCCGCGATGTAGCTGAACTGGGTCAGGCAGCCCACGCACGCCGCCAGGAGCATCACGGGGCCCAAGGTCATGTCGTCGTCGGTCATCGCCAGGGCGGGGGCCACGCCTGCGACGACCAGCGCACGGGCCGCGGCGGCCAGCCGGAACACCCGTGCGGGTCCGTAACGGTCGACAGCCATACCGGCCAGACCGAACGTGCACAGGCGTGGCGCCCACGCCAGCACGAAGGCGATTCCGGTCAGGGAAGCCGAGTTCGTCGTGCCCAGCACCAGCAGCGGGATGCCGTAGGTGGCCATCGAGGAGGCGGTCGCGTCCGCCAGGCGAGGCAGGTAGATGTTCCGCATCCGGCCGTGGGTGACGGTGCGGGCGTGCCGGGGCACAGCGGGCCGGATTCTCGTAGCTATCAAGGCGACGGACTTTCCTGTGGACCGTGACGGCGGTCGGCGAAGGACCTGGGCGGGGAAAGGGGCGAAGTGGGTGAACGGGTTCTTCCGGTGATCCCCTTCCTGGGAGGTGGAGGCAGGCCGCATCCCGGACCGCGGTCACAAGGGCGAACCGGCTGCCGGACACGTCGGGTCGGACGCCCGCGGCGCACAACTGCCGCGGGGGACTGCGACGTTTACTGCTCAACAACCTGCACACTTCGAACAGCGTGATCAACTCGCCAAGCGTTACGCCAGGTAAGTCGAGGTCGGGTGCGCCGCGGCGCGTATCCAGCACTCACCGGCACCGCGGCGGACCGCACCACGACGACCACGTACGCCACGCACCCGAAAGTGCTCTCCAAGACCTGCGGCTCCACACAACTGACCACACGCCAGGTCGGCCCGGGGCAGGGGCGCGGCCGCCGGCCGAACCCTCCTCCCGGCGCCGGACCCCCGAACGGTCAGACCCCCGAACGCCCGGAGACCGGGACTGAGGTGCGCGACACGCCCCGGCTCACGAGGCCACGCTGCTGCACGTCACCTCGCGGCAGACTCACGGCGTTTCGCGGATCCACGCCGCGGCGTGCCGACCGGGCGTCCGGTCAACCACGTGCGGTGGAACGGGTCATGCGCGGCGCGGCACCGTCGGCGTCGGGTTCCGTTCTCGGGCGAGGGGGACCAGGTGTCGGGTCAGCACGGCGCCGGCATGGTCGGGACTGCCGCGCGACGGGAGACCCGGCGCGGCGGAGACGAGGGCGGTGGCAGGACCGGCAGCCGGCGCCGAGCGCGTCGGCGATCACCCGGTCCGCGCCCGGCCGGCGCGCCCCGCACCTCCGAGGCCACCTCCTCGTCGGCCGGCACGCGTTCGCTTCGCCGCGGGAGTTACGTTGACGGCATGACTGATACCTGGCGGGCCGGTGACCCCGGCGTGCTGAAACTGCCCTCGGGCCGGCTGGTCCGGGGGCGCGGCCTGCGGCACCCGCTGCCACCGGGCGCGACACCCCGGTACGGCGTGTACCTGCTCGGTGGCCGGCCGCCGGAGACCGACTGGGAGGCCTGCTGGCTGCGCTGGCCCGACTTCCGGCTGCCCGCCGACCGGGCACGGGCGCGCGAGGTGCTCGCCGACGCGTGGGAGCGGGCCGGCGCCGAACGCGTCGAGTTCGCCTGCGGCGGCGGGCGCGGACGCACCGGGACGGCGCTGGCCTGCCTGGCGGTCCTCGACGGGGTACCGGCGGCCGAGGCGGTGGCGTTCGTGCGCCGCCACTACGACCGCCGGGCGGTGGAGACGCCGTGGCAGAAGCGGTACGTACGGGCTTTCAGCTGATGGCGACCGGGTGATTTGGGTGGGCGGGGGGCCGTCAGGCCCGGTCGATGTGCACGTTCGTCGACTTCACCCGGGCCGTGGCCTCCACGCCCACCTCCAGGCCCAGTTCCTCCACCGCCTCGCGGGTCAGCAGGGACACCAGGCGGTGCGGGCCCGCCTGGATCTCCACCTGCGCCGCCACGTCGCCCAGCTTGACCGCCGTGACGATGCCGGGGAACGCGTTGCGGACCGAGGTGTACGAGGGGAGGTCCTCGGTCCCGTCCGGGCCGCCGCCGCGCGCGAGCTCCACGGAGAAGGCGGCGAGGTCGCGGCCCTCGATCAGGCGGCGTCCGCCCTCGTCCCGGTGGGTGGCCATGCGGCCCGCGTCGGCCCAGCGGCGCGCGGTGTCCGGGCTGACGCCCAGGAGACGGGCGGCCTGGCCGATCGTGTAGGACTGCATGGCCGTCAAGATAGCCCGAGCGGTCCCGGATACGTGGACAGGGGGCGTTGCGGGCCGCTCGTGGAGGCCCGCAGCGCCCCCTGGCTCGATGTGCGACGGGGATGGCGGGACCGATCCCTGTCTGCCCGGGCGAGCGGCACGGATGTCACGCTAGGACGCGTCGTGGACCTCTCCCAAGGAGGGAACCCCCTACGGCCCCGCGCGCAGGGAAAACCCTCGATGACCTGAGGGTGGGAGAAACAGTCCGCGGGCCGGGTGCGGACACCCGGTCCGCGGGTCCAGTGCGGACGTTCAGTCCGCGCGTCGCGCTGCCGCCAGCCGGACGATGTCCACCCGGGAGCGGATGCCCAGCTTGCGGTACACCCGCGTCAACGTCGCCTCGACCGTCTTCACGCTGATGAACAGCCGCGCCGCGATCTCCCGGTTCGTCGCCCCCTCCATCACCAGCGCCGCCACCTGTCGCTCGGTCGCGGCGAGCCCTCCCAGGGCCTCCGCCCCCGGCGACGCCCCCGCCCGCACCGCCGCCGAAGCGCCCGGCTCGGCCGCCGGCTCCGCCTCGACCTGCCGCAGCCACGGCATCGCCCGGCACCGCCGGAACAGCCGCGCGGCCTCCTCGTAGGAGGCGCCGCCTCCCGGCCGCCGCCCCCGCAGTCCCGCCAGCGCGTACACCGCCCGCGCCTCCTCCAGCCCGTACCCGAGCCGCCCCAGCCGGTCCCGCGCCGACATCAGCTGCCGTACCGCGCCGTCGACGTCCCCGCGCGCGGCCCGCACCAGCGCCTCCGCGCGGTCCAGTACCGCCAGCACGCTCTCCCGCCCGAGCGCGGCGGCCCGTACCCGTGTGACGTCGACGAGCCGCTGGGCCTCCGCGACCTCGCCGACGCGCACCAGCGCCTCCGCGAGATCGCCGTGCCAGCGTCCGCGCGCCGGATCGGTCACGCCGAGCTGCTCCTCCACGTCCCGCACCCGCCGCAGCGAGCGCACCGCGCCCGCCGCGTCCCCGGCCACGAGCTGGGCGTGCCCCAGCGCGCCGAGCGCCCGGGAGAGATACACCTGGTCGCCGTGGTCCTCGGCGCGTGCCACCGCCTCCCGGGCCAGCGCGCCGGCCCGCTCCACGTCACCGCCCGCGGCCTCCGCGAGCGAGGTGAACATCGCCGCGGCGGCCTGGCCGATGCCCGTGTCGCGGGCCAGCCGCAGGCTCTCCCGGGCCAGGTCGAGGGCGCGGGCGCAGTGCCCGGAGCGCAGTTCGGTCTCGGCCAGCCCGCGCAGGAAGTGCACCTCGCTCTCGACCATTCCGCGCCGGCGCACCTCGCGCAGCAGCGCGCTGATCGTGGTGCGGGCCTCGGCGAGCCGGTCGCTCATGATCAGCCAGCGGAAGCGGGCGGAGCCGACGCCGTTGTGGTCGCAGGCGACCCGCGGGTCCTGCGGCTCCTTCAGCGCCCGCTTGATGGTGGCCGGGGCGTCCGGGTGGCCCATCAGCGTCTCCGCCTGGGCCTGGAAGGCGAGCGCCATCAGTTCGGTGCGCCGGTCGCCCGCCCGCTCGGCCAGCGCGGCCGCCCGCGCGGCCTCCTGCCGGGCCTCGGGGAAGTCGCCCTCGTAGAGCATGGCCCGCCAGGCGAGCTGGTAGTGCACGAGCGCCAGCAGCCGGGGGTCCTCACCGGCGTCGGCGAGCGCCTGCGGGTACGCCGCGTCGACCTCGCCCAGGGCGTGCCCCGCCGACTCGATCACCACGATCCAGGCCCGTACGCGTTCGGCGGGATCGGTGGCGTCGGCCAGGACCTGGCGGGCGAGGTTACGGGCGAGGTCGGTCTCGCCGGCCGTCAGCGCGTCCTCGGCCGCCTGCAGCCGCCGCACGGACGGGCCCGGCTCGGCGTCCGGCGGGGTGTGCCGGGCGGCGAGCAGACCGAGCCCCGCCGCCACGGAGGGGGCCCCGCGTTCCCGGGCCGCCGCGGCGGCCTCGCCGAGCCGCTCGGCGACCCGGGGGTCCGTTCCGTCGGTGGCCAGCGCCAGGTGCCGGGCACGTTCGATCGGGTCGGAGGCGGCCGTGGACAGCGCCGCGTGCGCGGAGCGCCGCTCCTGCGGGTCGGCCTCCGCGTACAGTGCGGCGGAGATCAGCGGGTGCGCGAACCGTACGCCGGGGGAGTCCCGGTCGGTCACCAGCAGCCCGAGCGCGGCGGCCTGCGCGATCTCGGCCTCGGCGTTCTCCCGCCCGGCGGCGTGCAGCAGCGCGGTGGTCGGGCGGGCGCCGGCGCTGGCCACGAGGAGGGTACGGCGGGCCTCCGCGGGCAGCGCCTCCAGCCGGTTGAGGACGAGGGCGCGCAGCGACGTCGGCACCGGCAGCGGTTCGCCCGGGCCGGGCGGGACGGGATTCTCGGCGAGCGCGCGGCCCAGTTCCAGGGCGAAGAGCGGGTTGCCCCCGCTGGTGCGGTGGATCTCCCGCACGGTCGGGCGGGGCAGCGCGCCGAAGCCGCGGCGGGTGAGGAGTTCGGCGGTCCCCGTGCGGGAGAGCGGGCCGACGCGCACCGCGAGGGTGTCCGGTGGTGTGGCGCGCAGGAAACGGTCGTGCTCGGGGCCGGAGCCGTGCGGATCGCTTCCGGTGCGTGCGGCGCACAGTATCCGGATCGGCATGTCGCCGAGGCGACGGGCGGCGAAGCCGAGGAGTTCGGTGCTGGCGGGGTCCAGCCATTGCAGGTCGTCGGCGACGATCAGGACGGGGCCGCGGGCGGCGAGCGCGCGCAGGGTGGAGAGCACGGCGAGGCGCAGGGCGAGACCGTCGCGCTCCAGGGTGGACTCGCCGCGGCCGGTGAGCGCGGACTCCAGCGCGGTGCGCTGGGCGGCGGGCAGGCGGTCGGCGACGTCGGCGGCGACCAGGCCGAGGAGATCGGCCAGGGCGAGGAAGGGGAGGTGGGACTCGGACTCGGTGGCGGAGCAGCGCAGCACGGTGTGCGCGGTGGGCGCGTGCTCGGTGGCGAGCGCGCGCAGGACGGTGGACTTGCCGATGCCGGCGGGGCCGTGGACGAGGACGCTGCCGCCGCGGGCGAGTTGCTCGCGGGCGCCGGCGACGAGGTCCTCGCGGCCGACGAGGGGGGTGGGGCGGGCTCTGCCGGGTTCTTCGGACTCGCGTCCCACGGTCTCCGCCTCCTCCTGCTGTCGGGCCGGAGCCAATCTTAGGTGCGGCGCGCGGGTGACCGAACGGACCTTTCCCGCCCCCGCCGCCTCCACCCTTCCCGTCCCCCAGGGGCTCCGCCCTCTCGACCCCCGGGTGGGCGGGGAGCCGGGGCGGGTCGGGCGGGCGCCCGGGAGCCCGGGTGGGTGGGGTTGTGGGGTGGGTGCGGGTCGGGTGCGACCAGCCATGTCCCGGTCCGCAGTCGCCGGGTGTACGCGTACCCCCGAGCTGTGAGGCGCTCCGGTGCCCGTCAGGAACGCACGGGCGCGGGGAACCGCGCGGGGGCCACGAGGCACCCGCGGTCGCCCGACCGGTGCGCGCGCCCGAGTTCCGAGGCGCTTGGGCTCCCGGGCCACCACAGCCCCCGCCCCGCCCGGAGGGCTACGGCAGTGCGCCCGCCCGGCGGGCGGCGACGACCGCCTCGCCGCGTGTCCTCGCGCCCAGCTTCCGCATCGCGGACCTCAGGTAACCCTTGACCGTCTCGGGGCGGACACCCAGCCGCTCCGCCGCCCCCGCGTTCGTCGCCCCGACCGCGACCCACGCCAGCACGTCGACCTCCCGGGGCGACAGCCCCACGTCGACCGCACCCCCGTCCGCCCCCGCGAGCCGCCCGCACACCGCCAGCAGCTCCGCCCGCAGCGCCGGGTCGGCGATGCGCGGCGCCAGCGCGCGCAGTGCCCCGTGCGCCTCCCGTACGCGCTCCCAGTCACCGGTGGCCCCGCCGTCACCCCCGGCCCCGCCGCCGGAGGCGTCCCGCGCCGCCGCCAAGAGCCCCGCCGCCTCGTCCCGCACCACCAGCGACTGCTCCACGTCCCGCGCCGCCGCCACCGCCGCCGCCAGTGTGCGGTCGCCCAGCGGCTGGGCCGAGCGCAGCGCCCCGTACAGCACCCCGCGCACCCGCCGCCGTACCACCACCGGCACCGCGACCACCGACCGCAGTCCCTCCCTGGCCACCGGTGCGTCGTACTCGTGCGTGATGTGCCGGGCCGCCGCGTACTCGGTCACCGCGTACGGCCGGGCCAGCGCCACCACCTTGCCGCCGAGACCGTTGCCGGACACCACCGCCAGCGAGCGCAGCGCGGCCGTCGCGGTCCCGCTCAGCTCGCTGATGCGGATCTGCGGGCGCCCGGGTTCGACCAGCCCGCCGAACGCCACCGGCAGCCCCGTCGTCCGCCGCAGCCGCGCCAGCGCCCCGCGCATCTCCGCCGCATCGGCCGCCCGGCCCGCGTCAGCCGCCATACCGTCCGCCCTTCGCCGCACCCGTCACCACGGGTACCCGTCACCCACCCCCCGTTCGGGGGTGGTGAGACCCGCATCACGGATTAGACGATGGGGAACGGCTGTCCGGCAATGAGTCCGGCACTGAGGAGGACACATGACGGCGACTACGGGTACGGGCGCGACGGACGAGTTCAGGGCCGCGCGGGACTTCCTGCTCACCCACCGCGAGGACTGGGCCGCGGCCTACGAGGGCTTCCGCTGGCCCCGCCCGGCGCGCTTCAACTGGGCGCTCGACTGGTTCGACGTCATCGCCCGGGGCAACGACCGCACCGCCCTGCACATCGTCGAGGAGGACGGCAGCACCGTCCGGCTGTCCTTCGCCGAGCTGTCCGAACGCTCCGACCGGATCGCGAACTGGCTGCGCGGGCGCGGGGTGCGCGCCGAGGACCGGGTGCTGGTCATGCTGGGCAACCAGGCCGAGCTGTGGGAGACCATGCTCGCCGCGATGAAACTGCGCGCCGTCGTCATCCCCGCCACCCCCCTCCTCGGCCCCGCCGACCTGCGTGACCGTGTCGAGCGCGGCCGCGTACGGCACGTCGTCGTGCGGACCGAGGACGCGGAGAAGTTCGCGGACGTTCCCGGCCGCTACACCCGTATCGCGGTGGGAGGCGGTGCCCCCGACGGCTGGCAGCGGTACGAGGACGCCTACGCGGCACCCGCCGCGTTCACCCCCGACGGGCCCACCCACTCCGACGACCCGCTCATGCTGTACTTCACCTCCGGCACCACCGCCCACCCCAAACTCGTCGAGCACACCCACACCTCGTACCCGGTCGGCCACCTCGCCACCATGTACTGGATCGGGCTCGAACCCGGCGACGTGCACCTGAACATCTCCTCGCCCGGCTGGGCCAAGCACGCCTGGTCCAATCTCTTCGCGCCCTGGAACGCCGAGGCCACCGTCTTCCTGTTCAACTACACCCGCTTCGACGCGGCCCGGCTGATGGCCGAGATGGACAAGGCGCGGGTCACCACCTTCTGCGCCCCGCCCACCGTGTGGCGCATGCTCATCCAGGCCGATCTCGGCCAGCTCCGCACCCGGCCGCGCGAGGTCGTCGCCGCCGGTGAGCCGCTCAACCCCGAGGTGATCGAGCAGGTGCGGCGGGCGTGGGGCGTCACCATCCGGGACGGCTTCGGGCAGACCGAGACGGCCGTGCAGGTCTCCAACAGTCCCGGCCAGCCGCTCAAGGCGGGCTCGATGGGCCGCCCCAGCCCCGGCTACCGCATCGAACTGCTCGACCCGGTCTCGGGCGCCCCCGGCGCGGACGAGGGCGAGATCGCCATCGACATGTCCGACCACCCCGTCGGCCTGATGACCGGCTACCACGGCGACGCCGACCGCACCGCCGAGGCCATGGCCGGCGGCTACTACCGCACCGGTGACATCGGCTCCCGGGACGAGGACGGCTACCTCACCTACATCGGGCGCAGTGACGACGTCTTCAAGGCGAGCGACTACAAGATCAGCCCGTTCGAGCTGGAGAGCGCCCTGCTGGAGCACGAGGCGGTCGCCGAGGCCGCCGTCGTGCCCGCCCCCGACGAGCTGCGGCTCGCGGTGCCGAAGGCGTACGTCGTCCTGGCGGCGGGCTGGGAACCGGGCCCCGACACCGCCAAGGTGATCTTCGAGCACTCCCGGGAGACCCTCGCCCCGTACAAGCGGATCCGCCGGCTGGAGTTCGGCGCGCTGCCCAAGACCGTGTCCGGCAAGATCCGCCGCATCGAGCTGCGCGAGGCCACCGCCGCCGGTTCGACGGCCGAGTACCGCGAGGAGGACTTCCGGTGACCCCGGGACCCGTGACCCCGGCACCGGACGCGCCGCCGCTGTCGTACGCCCACGGCACCAGTACGACACCCCTCCTCGGCGACACCATCGGCGCCAACCTCGACCGCGCGATCGCCGCGTACCCGGACCGCGACGCCCTCGTGGACGTCCCCTCCGGGCGCCGCTGGACCTACGCCGAGTTCGGCGCCGCCGTCGACGAGGTGGCGCGCGGGCTGCTCGCCAAGGGCGTCACCACCGGCGACCGGGTCGGCATCTGGGCGGTCAACTGCCCGGAGTGGGTGCTCACCCAGTACGCCACCGCGCGCATCGGCGCCGTCATGGTGAACATCAACCCCGCCTACCGCGCGCACGAGTTGGAGTTCGTGCTCGACCGGGCGGGGATCACCCTGCTGATCGCCTCCCTCGCGCACAAGGGCAGCGACTACCGCGCCCTCGTCGACGAAGTGCGCGGCCGGTGCCCGCGGTTGCGCGAGACGGTGTACATCGGCGATCCCTCCTGGGACGCCCTCACCGCCGGCGCCCCGGCCGTCCCGCACGACCGGCTCGCGGCGATCGGCGCCGGGCTGAGCTGCGACGACCCCATCAACATCCAGTACACCTCGGGCACGACCGGCTTCCCCAAGGGCGCCACCCTCTCCCACCACAACATCCTCAACAACGGCTACTGGGTGGGCCGTACGGTCGGCTACACCGCACAGGACCGGGTGTGTCTGCCCGTGCCCTTCTACCACTGCTTCGGCATGGTCATGGGCAATCTGGGCGCCACCTCGCACGGCGCCTGCATCGTCATCCCGGCCCCCTCCTTCGAACCGGCCGCCACCCTGCGGGCCGTCCAGCAGGAGCGGTGCACGTCCCTGTACGGCGTCCCCACCATGTTCATCGCGGAGCTGAACCTCCCCGACTTCGCCTCCTACGACCTCTCCACCCTGCGCACCGGCATCATGGCGGGTTCGCCCTGCCCGGTCGAGGTGATGAAACGCGTCGTCGCCGAGATGCACATGGCGCAGGTGTCCATCTGCTACGGCATGACGGAGACCTCGCCCGTGTCGCTCCAGACCCGCCGCGACGACGACCTGGAGCACCGCACCGGCACCGTGGGCCGCGTCCTGCCGCACATCGAGGTCAAGGTCGTCGACCCCGCGACCGGGGTGACCCTGCCGCGTGGCGCCTCCGGCGAACTGTGCACCCGCGGCTACAGCGTGATGCTCGGCTACTGGGAGGAGCCCGCGAAGACCGCCGAGGTCGTCGACGCCGGGCGCTGGATGCACACCGGGGACCTCGCGATGATGCGCGAGGACGGGTACGTCGAGATCGTCGGCCGCATCAAGGACATGATCATCCGCGGTGGCGAGAACATCTACCCGCGCGAGATCGAGGAGTTCCTCTACGCCCACCCGAAGATCGCCGACGTGCAGGTGGTCGGCCTGCCGCACGAACGTTACGGCGAGGAGGTGCTCGCCTGCGTCATCCCGCGCGACGCCGGCGACCCGCCCACCCTCGAGGACGTACGCGCCTTCTGCGAAGGGCAGTTGGCCCACTACAAGGTGCCCACCCGGCTGAGCGTCCTCGACTCCTTCCCGATGACCGTGTCGGGGAAGGTCCGCAAGGTGGAGCTCCGGGAACGGTACGCGGAGCCGGACGGGCCGGCGGCGGGCTGACGGAGCTCCGGACGGACGGGACCGACGGAGCCGGACACGCCGCGGGGGCGGCCCCCCACGACCTGGGCCGCCCCCGCGCCGCACCGCTCACCGCGCATCCGCGCGGAGACCGGTGGTTCTCCGTGACGCGGATCCGAACACCCCTGCCGGTTCCGCGTGACGTCCACGAGGCCCGCCGCCCCCGTGCCGGCGGACACCGTGTGAGGGGGAATGTGCCCGTGCGCGGGGGCGGTCGAAGCGCCGGGAGCGGGGTTCAGAGGTTGATTTGAGGGTTGCGTAGGGCGCGTACGCCGCGGGTTGTACGCCGTCCGCCTCCCGGCGTGCGCTGCCCGGGTGCCCGGGCCAGGTCGTGACCCGACCCGACCCGACCCGGCGTCCGGGTCAGGCCGTGGCGCGCAGTCGGTCACGGACCTCCGTCGCGATCCGGTGGACGTCCCCGGCCGGACGGGTGGCCAGATGGCCGGGCGCGCGGGTCCAGCGCTCCTCCAGGGCGTACCAGTCGACCGCCGCCGGTGCCCGGCCCTCGCGCAGGGCCGCGCGCAGTTCCGTGAAGTACCTCGACCAGCGCAGCCGGTACAGACCGCCGACCAGCCCCGCCCACTCGCGGTTCGCGTAGTCCCGCAGTCCCGCGTCCGCGCCCTGCCGGGTGCCCCACACCGTCAGCAGGGACAGGGCGTCGTACCGCAGCCGGTCACGCTCGGCGTCGTCCGCGCCCCACGCCCGTGCCTCGGCCACCCAACGACCCAGCAGATGGGCGGAGTCGGTGGTGAGCAGCCGCTCCAGCAGGTCCATCAGGGACAGCCAGTCCCCGCTCGCCGCGTCGAAGGCCTTCACGTCCCGCGCCTCGTACGCCTTCCTGATCCGGGGCAGCAGCGTCCGGCTGCGGTTGGACAGGCACTGGCGGGCCACGTCGAGCAGGTCCCGCCGGTACGCCGACGACTCGCGCAGCCCCGGACGTACCTTCAGCAGCTCGACCAGTGCCCGCTCGAACTCGCGTGCGTCGTAGCGGAGTTCCTTCGGGGACCAGGACGCCGCCCGGCGGGCGGTCAGCGAGGGGCGGGCGCCGAACAGTCCGTCGGCGCCCTCGCTCCAGGAGTCGGCGCGCGTGGTGCCGTACGCGGTGCGGCGCAGCACGTCCCAGGCGGCCTCGGCGTGTGCGTCGTACGCTCCGTACCGCGACCGCGCCCACTGCGCGAACCATGCCTTCAGATCCAGTTCCCCCTCTCCCTCCCGCTCCCGCCACGGGAGCTCGGAGAACAGGGCGAACGCCGCCGGGTTGTTGTCGGCGGCCTCCGGGAGCAGCGCGATGCCGCGCAGGGCGCTGCCCTCCCTGGAGCGCCACGTGTCGTAGAGGCGGGCCCAGTCCGGGGTGTTGGCGCCGAGCGTCGTGTGGCCGCCGAAGTTCCAGATCGAGCCGAAGGCGTACGGGACGCCTCCCCAGTCCGCCTCGCGGTCGGTGACGGTGGGCAAGCGGTCGGACAGGCCGTCCACGACCAGCAGCCGCTCCTTGCCCGACGAGCCGTCCGGGCCGCCGGAGGCGACGGCGTCGAGGATCGCGCGCGGGGGGTTGTGCTGCCAGCCGAGGATGACCCAGACCGCGTCGGGCCGGGCCCGGCGCAGTGCCCGCTCGACACCCTTCGCGGCCTCCCCGACGGGCACGTCGCCCGCGGTGCCGCCCTCGTGCAGCAGGTCCATCTTGTAGCGGGTGGAGTCCCCGAACAACTCCTCCTGCTCCCGGTAGAAGGCGGCGGCGACCCGGGCGAACAGGTCGGTGCGCGGGTCGAGCCAGTCGGGCCGGGCGAACCCCATCCAGGTTCCCTGCGGCACCGTGCGCGCGCCCGGGTTGCGGTCCGCGAAGCCGGGCGGGACCGTGCCGAAGTAGCCGGGGAGTACCGGCACCATGCCGAGCTCGCGCAGCCGGTCGGCGATGCGCCGGCCGAGCACGGCGCGGGCGTCGAGGAGTCGGCGGGAGACGGGTTCGCGGAACGTGGGGAAGGCGGACAGGTTCTGCAGCAGCCACCACGGCTGGTGGGCCGGTCCCGGGAGCCACGCCCGCAGCTCCTGCTCGCCGTATCCGAACTCCTGGAACACCCGGTGGTACAGCGCGTCGGCGCCCACGGTGACCAGCACCTCGTTGTAGCCGTGCAGTGCGAGCACGTCCAGCTCGCGCTCCCAGTACGACCAGTCGTGGTACGGGCCGGTGTAGCCGTCGTTGGTGTCGTTGAGCGCGAAGCGGTGGGGGACGTCGGCGCGGCGGGTGACCGGGGTGCCGCCGGGCACCCCGGGCAGGGTGCGGGGCAGGTCGAGCTGCTCGCCGGCCCAGTTGACGTCGGCGTCGGCGACGTGGCGCAGATACCAGTTGAGCCCGGTGAGCTGGGTGCCGGGCGTGCCTCCGGTGACGCGGAGCCGGCCGGCGCCCCCGGACACGGTGAACGTGTCACTGTCGCCCGCGGTGCGGAAGGAGAACTGGCGCCAGTGGCGGGGCAGCAGTCGGCGTGCGGCGGCGGCCGCGGCGCGGGTACCGGCCGCGGGGGTGCCCTCCGCGGTGGCGGGCGCACAGGCGACGGCAGCACCCGTGGAGCCGACGGCCAGAGCGGTGAGCAGGGAACGGCGCGCCAGCGGCATGGTGTCTCCGTCGTTCACGGGGCGGTCGGGGGCGGCACCGGCGAGGGAGCGGACCCGCACCCGGCACGTGGTGGCAGACATACCCGCCCAAGCGGGTGGTGGGAGGCATGCCGCCCACTTGGAGGAGAAGCCCGGGTGAACGAACAGAGGTGTGACGGATCACCGGCGGAACGTCACGAGTGAGTTCCGGAACTACGGCCGGGAGTCCTCGGCGGGATCCGAAGCGGCCTGGTGGCCGACGTCAGAGGCGTTGGCCGGGGCAGCGGGTGGGGCCGGGGCGGCGTGGGGCGGGCTGAAGGGCGGCGGAGGTGGGGCCGGGACGGTGTGCGGTGGACTGAGGGGTGGCGGGGGCGGGGCCGAGGTGGGGTGCGGAGGGGAGAAGGGCGGCGGAGGCGGGGTTCCGGGGCGCCTGCGGGCGGCGGCGGCCCTGGCCCGGTCCAGGGCGGCGCGGCCCCTGTCCGCGGCCGCGCGGCTCGCCTCGGAGTCGACGACGCGTCGCACGGCGTCGTGCCGGGCTATGCGCTGTCCGCCGTCCTGGGCACCGCGGACCACGGTTCCCCAGGCGGCCTGAGAGCCGCGGGCACCGGCGCGGCCCAGGTCCACGGCCTGTCGGACGCCCTGCTGGGCGCCGGCCCAGTCGGGCCGGGGCAGCGTGACGGTGACGACGGCGGTGCCGGCCAAGCGGTCGGCGAGGGAGCGCCCGCGGCCCACCAGGACAGGGAGGGCGTTGGCCCAGAAGACCGCCACCGCGACCGCCCAGCACAGCACCGACAGCACGAGGGAACCGTCGACCAGCACGCAGCAGGCCACCGCGAAGCAGCCGACGTCGGCCGCCGTGGTGACGGCGGCGCGGACCGCGGCCCGGCGCCGTCCGAGGCGGCCCGGTGCGGTGCCGGAGACGCGCAGGCCGAGCAGCAGCTTGCCGAGCGTGCGGCCGGTCAGCGCGAGCGTCAGGAACTGGTAGACGAAGGTGGCGAGCACCAGCGCGGCGAACGCCTCCTGGACGTCCCGCACGACGGAGGACCAGATCGAGGTGCCGAAGTCCCCGGCGGTGCCTGCCAGTTCGCCGTGCGAGGTGACGATCTCCCAGGCGCCGCGCCCGGCCGGCCCGGTGGCGTCGGTCGTCAACGCGCCGATGCGGTCGGCGGTGAGGGCGGCGAGCAGCACGGCCACCGTGACGACCAGGGTGAAGTCGACCAGCCAGGCCAGCACCCGCCGACGCTTCCCGGGCGGGCGCGGCACCTCGGCGACGCCCGTTCCTAAGGCTGCCGATGCCCCCATGGACAGTGATTGCTCAGACATGAGCGTCCCCCGAAATGACGACAAGTCAGATGGCGAGAGGCTAACGCGGCTCGAGCACCCCTGACAGGCCGGAATCGGACCGTTCGCTCCGGCGTGCGCCTCTGCCGTGCGCCTCGGTCAGGCACCTCCGCCATGCCTCCGGCGTACCGCTCCGCCACGCGGCTCTGCCGTTCATCTCCGGCGCGGCGACGCCAGCACGTACCGCCGGCCGGTACGGGCCTCCGCGTGCTCGCCGACCTGCCAGCCCGCGCGCTCCAGCGTGGCCGCGCAGGCGCGCAGCGCGTCGGTGTCGGGCTCGTGCACGGCGACGGCCTCCGGCTGGGGCGTGGCCCGCACCCGGTAGCCGGGGCCCGCCGGATCAGGACCGGCGGGGGCGTGGCCGTCGGCCTCCAGGGCGAGTGCGGCCGCCCGCACCAGGTTGGCGCGCTCCCAGCCGCAGGGACGGTCGGTGTCCCCGTCCGGGTTGGTCATCCGCCGCAGCTCCAGCAGTCCCTGCCAGGCACTGTGCACCTCGCGGGTGCGGCGGGCCGGCGCGGCGGGGGCCTCCTCGCCGCCGACCCGCGCGGCGAACACCCCGGTCCCGGCGGCGCCCCCGGCGTTCTCCGCCGGGCCCGCCCCCTTCGCCTCCGTATCTTCCGGCTCCTCCGGTTCCCGCTCCTCGCGTATGCGGTGGCCCGCGGGGGTCAGGAAGTGGTCGTGCGGCGGGCGCGGGTGCCGGAAGGCCAGGCCACGCCTCACCAGCGCCTCGTGCTGGGCCGCCGTACCCCTCAGCCGTCCCGTCACGGGATCGGCCGCCTCGATCACCCGCCACTGCGCGGCGGTCGGCGGGCGCGTCACGTCACACACGCTCCCTTCCCGTGTCCCCGTGGACCGGCCGCCTCCCCCGAGACGGCCACGATCGGAAGACTACGAGGAGGGTCTGACATTCCAGCCGGCCACCACGTGCCGGCGGTGTTCCGTGCTGAGCCGGCTGAGCGTTCCCGTGCCGAGCTGGAACAGCGCGCCGTCCCGCGCGGGCAGGCCGAGGCGCCGGGCGGTGAGCACGCGCAGGAAGTGGCCGTGGGAGAAGACGACCACGCTGCCGGCGGAGTCGGCGAGCGCCGCGTCGATCTTGGCCAGCATCCGCTCGGCCCGGGCGCCGACCTCCTCGGGGCTCTCCCCGGGGTGCTCGGGCGGGCCGGCGGTGACGCCGTCCGTGAACAGGAACCAGTCCGGGCGGGTGCGGTGGATCTCGTGGGTCGTCACGCCCTCGTAGCCGCCGTAGTCCCACTCCCTCAGGTCCTCGTCGACCTGCGCGTCCGGCACACCCGCCAGCAGCGCGGTCTCCCGCGCCCGCTGCAACGGGCTGACGAACGCCGTCGCGATCCGGTGCGAGGCCACCAGCGGCGCCAGCCGCCGTGCCTGCTCACGACCGGTGTCGGTCAGCGGGATGTCGCTGGACCCGGTGTGCTTGCCCGAGCGCGACCACTCGGTCTCGCCGTGCCGTATCAACAGCAGGTCACCCATGTGCGATCCCTCCACCGCGCCTCTTGATCGACTTCGACTACAGGCTACGCCCGGCCGGGGTCCGGCCGCCGGGCGGGCGGGGGCGCCGGTCCGCCGGGCGGCGCTACTGCCGGTACCCGCTCAGGAAGCGTCCGATCCTGCTGATCGCCGCGTCCAGGTCGTCGGCGTACGGCAGGGTGAGGATGCGGAAGTGGTCGGGGCGGGGCCAGTTGAAGCCGGTGCCCTGGACGACCTGGATCTTCTCGCGCAGCAGCAGGTCCAGGACGAACTTCTCGTCGTCGTGGATCTTGTGCACGGCCGGGTCCAGACGCGGGAACGCGTACAGCGCGCCCTTCGGCCTGACGCAGGAGACGCCCGGGATCTCGTTGAGCTTCTCCCAGGCGCGGTCGCGCTGTTCGCGCAGCCTGCCGCCGGGCGCGGTCAGTTCGTGGATGGACTGCCGGCCGCCGAGCGCGGCCTGGATGGCGAACTGGGCGGGCGCGTTGGCGCACAGCCGCATGGAGGCCAGCATCGTCAGGCCTTCGAGGTAGTCGCGCGCGTGCTGCCGGGGGCCGGTCACCACCATCCAGCCCGAGCGGAACCCCGCCACCCGGTACGTCTTGGACAGGCCGCAGAAGGTCAGGACGACCAGGTCGGGGGCGAGGGCGGCGGCCGAGTGGTGCACGGCGTCGTCGTACAGGATCTGGTCGTAGATCTCGTCCGCGAACACCAGCAGGCCGTGCCGGCGGGCGAGGTCCAGGACGCCCTCGACGATCTCCTTGGGGTAGACCGCGCCCGTGGGGTTGTTCGGGTTGATGAGGACGAGGGCCTTCGTACGGTCCGTGATCTTCGACGCCATGTCGGCGAGGTCGGGGTTCCAGTCGGACTGCTCGTCGCACAGGTAGTGCACCGCCGTGCCGCCCGCGAGCGTGGTGACGGCGGTCCACAGCGGGAAGTCCGGGGCGGGGATGAGGATCTCGTCGCCGTCCTCGATCAGCGCCTGCACGGCCATCGAGACGAGTTCGGAGACGCCGTTGCCGAGGAGCACGTCGTCGACGCCGACCTCCAGCCCGAGGGCCTGGTAGCGCTGGGCGACCGCGCGGCGGGCGGAGAGGACACCGCGCGAGTCGGTGTAGCCGTGTGCCTGCGGCAGCATGCGGATCATGTCCTGGAGGATCTCCTCCGGCGCCTCGAAGCCGAACGCGGCGGGGTTGCCGGTGTTCAGGCGCAGCACGCTGTGGCCGGCCGCCTCCAGTGCGTCCGCGTGCTCGATCACCGGGCCGCGGATCTCGTAACAGACGTCGCTCAGCTTGCTCGACTGCCGGAACTCCATGCGTGTGCCGCCCCTCCGGAATGTGTGTTGCTTGGTTTTACCAAGTTGCCGCTTGGAAAGTCCAATGTCTTGTCTAGACTGCGTCGCATGTCACCTCGCCGAAGCTACGACCAGTACTGTTCCGCCGCCCGCGCGCTGGACGCCGTGGGCGACCGCTGGACCCTGCTGATCGTCCGTGAACTCCTGGCCGGACCGCGCCGTTACACCGACCTGCACGCGGACCTGCCGGGCGTCAGCACGGACGTACTCGCCTCTCGGCTGAAGGACATGGAGCGCGACGGCCTGACGACGCGCCGCCGGCTGCCGCCGCCGGGGGTGGCGTACGTGTACGAACTCACCGCGCGGGGACGGGAGTTGCTGCCGGTGCTGCTGGCGCTGGGGGAGTGGGGCGGGGCGCTGCTGGGTGAGCGCCGGCCGACGGACGCGGTGCGGGCGCACTGGTTCGCGCTGCCGCTGCTGCGGGTGCTGGAGGAGGAGGGGCCGGGCGAGGGGCTCGTCGAGGTGCGCCTGGAGGAGGGGAGGTTCCACCTCCGGCTGGGGGCGACGGAGACCGACGGGGCGGTGTACGGGGAGGGGGCGGGGGCCGGGGAGCCCGACGCCGTGCTCACGCTGGACGCGTCGGCGGTGACGGGGCTGGCGAGCGGTGAGCTCGCACTGCGTGCGGCCGTGGCGGAGGGTGTGGTGGGGGTGGAGGGGGACTCCGCGGTGGCGAAGGTGTTGCGGGGGGAGTAGGGGCGGGCCTCACCCCTGGGGACCTGCGGGGTGAGGCCCGCCGCGGTGTTGCCGCGGCGGGCCTCTGCGGGGCGGGGGGACCCCATGAGCGGGGGGAGACCCCCATCGCCCACCCGTGCCGCCCCGCGGCACGATTGCCCGCGGCCGGGTGGCTAGGGGCGGGGGCGGCCGTTGCCCTTGGTGAGGGCGTAGCCGCCGATGCCTGCCAGGGCGGCGAGGACGCCGCCGACCGCCGTCCAGATCCAGCGGTCGGTCCACCAGCCGGACGACCAGCCGTCGTCGGGGTCCAGGGAGGACAGCACCGCGGAGTCGTCCGACTCCTCGTCCGACGCCGACTTCACCGCGATCCCCGGGACCAGCGGCTTGCCCAGCGAGCCGTCCACCGCCGCCGAACCGCCGATGTCCTTGGAGTCGACCTCGACCTCCGCGCTCGCCGGCCGGCCCAGGTCGGCCGAGCCGACCGAGACCGCGGTGAGCCGGACGTAGTACGTGCCCGGCAGCGGGTCATCGGCCCACGGCTCCGCCCAGCCCCGTACGGTCCGCAGCGTGCAGGCCAGGTCGACCGAGGACGCCTCGGGCGTCACCGTCCGCGTCTGGGCGCCGTACTGGCACGCCTGGCGGCGCCGCAGCCCGTCGTAGACGTCGATCCGCCACGTCTGCCCGGCGCCGCGCTTGCCGGACTCCGGCAGCTTCACGGTCGCCTTCACCGTGGGCCGCTGCCCGAGGTCCGCGGGGAACGACCAGTACAGGTAGTCGCCCGTGGAACCGTTCGCCGTGGCCTTCTCGCCCTGCTCGATCTCCGTCGCCGTACGGAACGAGGTGCCCGCCGTCGTCGGCGCCGAGTCCCCGTCGGACGAGGCGCTGGACGTGGGCGACGGGGACTCGGCGGCCGCCGGGGCCACCGCCGCGCCCAGCATCAGCCCGGCCGCCGCCAGCACGCGTAGGGCTCCGACGCCTCTCACCACTCGTGTCCCTCGCATCAGTTGGACCTCCAGACGGTGACCCGCCAGCGCGACACCCAGCCCCACAGCAGGCCCGCCAGGAAGCCGACGAGCACCAGCGCGCCCAGCAGCCACCAGCCGCGCCCGAGACCGAAGGCGGCCACGTCGCCCGCCGAGTCCGGTCCGTCGACCACGTCGACCGTCAGCTCCAGCGGCAGACCGGGGGTGGTCTTCACGCCGGACGCGGGGGAGAAGGAGTTGGCGACCTCCAGGCACACCGTTTCCGGGGCGGCATCGTCGTCGTCGGACTCCGCCTTCGGGTAGCGCAGACCCGTCGACAGCGCGTCCGTGCGGCCGCTGCCGGTGGCCTCGCCGCGCACGATCTCGCGCCCGTGCGCGGTGAGCGCGCGCAGCGTCACGCCGTAGTCGGGGCCGACGGCGCGGTCGGCGGACACGCTCACCGAGGCGCGCAGTTCCTTGCCGGGCTCCACGGCCACCTTGTAGTAGCGGTGCCGGGCGAACTCCTCGCGGTCGGTGAACAGTCCCGACTTGAGTTCCGGCGCACTGGAGCACGCGGAGGCGCCCTCCACCGCCACCGGGGTGACGACCGGGTCGGCGGCGCGGTCCACCAACTGGCTGACCTTGTCGGTGAGCTGGTCGCGGTGCTCCACCGAGGTGTACGTGCCGCCGGTCGCCTCGGCGATGCAGCTGAGCTGCCGGTTCAGCTTGACATTGGGGACCAGGCCGAGGGTGTCGATGGTCAGGCCGATGCCCTTGGCCGCGATCTCGCGGGCCACCTCGCAGGGGTCGAGCGGGGCGCAGGTGTCCTCGCCGTCGCTGATGAGGACGATCCGCTTGGAGCCGTTGCCGCCGTCCAGGTCGTCGGCGGCCTTGAGCAGCGCGGGGCCGATCGGGGTCCAGCCGGTCGGGCTGAGCGTGGCGACCGCCGTCTTCGCCTCGGTGCGGTTCAGCGGGCCGACCGGGTAGAGCTGCGCGGTGTCCTTGCAGCCCGTTTTGCGGTCGTCGCCGGGATAGTCGGCGCCCAGGGTGCGGATGCCGAGCCGGACCTCCTCGGGGGTCGCGTCCAGGACCTCGTTGAACGCCTGCTTGGCCGCGGCCATCCGGGAGCCGCCGTCGATGTCCTTCGCGCGCATGGAGCCGCTGACGTCGAGGACGAGGTCCACCTTGGGCGCGTCCCGGTCCGCCGTCTCGTCGGCGGCGGCGCCGGACGGGACGGCGACACCCGTCGCCAGGGCGGCGAGCAGGGCGCACACGCCCACCGCCAGCCGTTGTCTTGTGATCATCGGCGGATCCTATTGATCGCAGGGCTCCACCAACAAAACGGTCCCCCTCAACGCGCCCGCTCGTACAGCGGGTTGGGCAGGGCCGCCCAGAGGTCGCCGGTCCGGCCGGGAGTGAGCCGCATGAGCGTCAACGCCTTCGCGGGAAGGGTGACGTGACTCAACACCTCCAGGTCGGGAGTGTGCGCCAGATCCGGCACGGCGGCGGCCAGCGCCTCGCCCAGCGCCGTGTGCGAGCCGGCGGTCGCCGCGAGCGCCCCGGCGACGAGCGAGCCGAACAGCTTGCGGCGCAGGGCCGTCGGGTCGTCGGTCACCAGACGCCCCGTCAACTCCCCGGCCGACAGGCCGTGCCGGGCCATGCGGGCCGGGCTGACCCTGATGTCCGCGAGGTCGCGGTAGATCATCCGCAGCGGGGCGCCGGTGGCCGCGTCGAGGACGACCAGCAGGTTCTGGCCGTGTGCCTCCAGTGCCACGCCCAGGTCCAGCAGCCGCAGCCCCACGGTGAGCGTCAGCCGCGCGAAGTCGGCCAGCCAGGCCGGGGAGCGGGGCAGCCCGGTCGCGGGCAGCGCCGCCACCGGCAGGACGCGCTCGCCGGGACCCGCGTACCGCTCCGGCGGTTCGCGCAGCACCGCCGCGAGATCGGGCGAGCCGGTGGTGACGGCGCCCAGCGTGCGGGTGACGTGCAGCAGCCCGTCGGTGCGGCCGGCGACCGACGCGACCAGCGCCGAGACCGCCGCCGCCGTCCGCACCGAGTACGGCGATATGTCCCGCACGGAGGACGTCAGCCGCGCGCTCAGGGCCGTCTTCACATGCGGGCCCCCGTCGGGGAGGGCGAGCGTGCGCAGGGACATCAGCGGCCGGGCCGCGGGGCCGTCGGTGACGGGAAGCCGCCGGTCCAGCACGTGCGCCCGCTGCCACGGGTGGACGGGGATCAGCACCCGCCCGCCGTCCCGCAGCCGGGCCGGCCACTCCCCGGTGACCTCGCAGTCGTCCACCGCCGCCAGCCCCAGCCGCACCACCGGCCGGTGCTCGGGCCCGTACGCGAGCTGCTCGGCGACCGAGAAACCGGGGCGGGAGCGGCACCCCGGGTGGTAGGGATGCCCGTCGACGACCCGCTGCTCCCACGCCCAGACGGGGGTGGGGGGTACGTCCGCGGGACCGACGTGGCCGTGGTCGCGGTGCTCGCGGTGGTCGCGGTGGTCCGGGCCGTCCCGGTCCTCCCGGTCCGCCCACTCCTCCCGGTCCGCCCGGGACAGCGCCAACGAGGCCGTACCCGCGTCCAGTTCGGCCGCGAAGCCGGCGCCGTGCGGGACGCCGAGAGCGGCCAGCAGGGCGGCCGGGCGGTCGTAGGGCGTGTCGTCCAGCCGGACCTCCGTGACGTGGTCGGCCGTCGCGTACGGGTCGGAGGGCGGGCCGTGCAGCCGCCGCCCGTCGGCGAGGCGCAGTACCAGCGCGTCGTACGCCCGCTCGCGCCCGGTGATCCACGGCAGCGGCTCGTGCGCCAGCGCCCGCCACAACCGGGTCAGCACCGCGGCCCGGGCGCCCGGCAGCGCCCGCGTGTACGGGACGGACAGCGCGGGCCGTACGGCCTCCAGCGCGGCGACCGGCTCTGCTTCGGCATCGCTGACGGGACGGGACACGGCGGGGCTCCTCGGAACGGGCGACAGGACCGGTCTCCCGGGGCGCGGACCGCACGCGGGGGCTTCCGGCCCGGTTCGGCCCGATCACGGCTTCGCCGGATGCGTCGGCGGGAGACATACTGATCACCAGTGCACCGTACGGAACGAAGGGATCCCGTGGACCCCCAGCTCCCGATGCCGCCCGTGCTCCCGGACCCGCCGCCCCGCGCTCCCTACGAACCTCCCGTGGGTCCCGGGGACGCCCCCGGCGCGACCGCCGGCGCCTCCGGTACGGCCGACGACGATCCCGGTGCGGCGGCCGGGGCCCCGGACGCGGCAGCCGACGCCCTCGGCGCCGCCGCCGACGCCTACGCGGCCGCACCGTTGCTCAACTGCCTGCTGCGGGAGGCCGCCGAGCCCACGGACGTGCCCGGCGTCCACCGGCTGCGCGCCAGCGGCCGGCTGCTGCGTGTACGCGGCGCCCGCCGCCCCCGCGACCCCGAACTGCGCGCCGCCGGGGCCTGGCACCGGCTCACCCACACCGAACTGGTCAAACTCGTCACCGAGGAACTGCGCCGGTACACCGGCCGGACCAACCTCGAGCTGCCCGGCGAAATGCTCGACAGCCGGGCCGCCGTCGCCGCGCTGCTCACCGCCCGGGCCGGCGCCGTCCCGCCCGACGACCTCTATCTGCGCTCCGAGCAGTCCCTGCTCACCGGCCACCCCCACCACCCCGCCCCCAAGGCGCGCGGCGGCGGCCCGGTCACCGGGTGGCTGCCGTACGCGCCGGAGGCGTACGCCCACTTCCCGCTCGTCCTGCTCGGTGTGCGCGAGGACGCGGTGGTGGAGGAGGGCGACACGCGCGCCCTCGACGCGCTGGGCGAGGCCCCGCCCGGCTACCGGCTGCTCCCGGCGCACCCCTGGCAGCTCGACCTGGTCGGCGGCCCGGAGTTGCGGGCCGCCTTCGCCGACGGCCGGCTGGTCCGGCTCGGCCGCACCGACGGCGACCTGTGGCCGACGGCCGCCGTGCGCACGCTCTACGCGCCCGGCCCCGACCTCTTCCTCAAGTTCAGCCTCGACGTGCGCATCACCAACGACATCCGCCGGCTGTGGCGGCACGACCTGCGCCGGCTGCGCGGTACGGACGCGGCCGTGACGGCGGCGTTCGCCGCGCTGCCCGGGCCGGCGGCGTGGCTCGGCGACCGCGGCTACCGCACCGCCGGCTTCGCGTTCGAGGAACTCGCGGTGCTGGTGCGCGACGGGCTGCGCGGCCATGTGCTGCCCGGCACGACACCGCTGCTGGCCGCCGCGCTGGTCGAGGGCTTCGAGGGCAGCCCGCTGGACCGGCTCGCCGACCCGGCGGCCTGGTGGGAGGCGTACCTCGGGCAGGTCGTGCCACCGGTGCTGGAGGCGTTCGACCGGCACGGGGTGGTGCTGGAGGCGCATCTGCAGAACGCGCTGGTCGCGGTCGACGCCGCGGGCACGCCGGTGCAGGCGCTGTTCCGTGACGCGGAGGGCGTGAAACTGGTCGCGGAGGCGGGGCGGGCGGCCGGGTGGGAGCGGCTGGTGTACTGCCTGGTCGTCAACCACCTCGGCGAGGTCGCGGAGTCACTGGGGGAGCGGTTCGCGGGATTCGACCCGTGGCCGCCCGTGCGGGAGGCACTGCGGCGGCACGCGGTGCGGGAGACGGCGGGGCTGCTCGACGCGCCGACGCTGCCGGGCAAGACCAACCTGCTGCTGCGGTGGACGGGAGCGGACGGGGCGGCGGCGCGCTACGCCCCCGTCCCCAATCCGCTGCGCGAGCGGTGACGGGGAGCCGGTACGGCGGGGGCGGGTACGGTGCCCTCCGCCCCCGCCCGGCGCCTTCCTAACGAGGCTCCAGACGCTGGTGGATCAGCCGGGCCAGGTGGGCGAGCGTGCGGCCCGTGGCCAGGTCCGCCGGGGCCAGCCGGATGTCGAAGAGATCCCTCGCCCGGACCAGGAACTGCATGCCCAGGAGCGAGTCCAGACCGTAGTCGGTGACGTTGCGCGTCGGGTCGAGGTCGGCAGGGTCGGTCTGCAGGACGGCCGCGAGGAGCCGGAGCACGGTGTCGGTGATCTTCTCCAGGGCCTCGTCCTCCGGCAGGTCCCGCAGCGTGCGCAGCAGTTCGTCGCGGGCGTCCGGCGAGGTCGTCGAGGACGACGGGGCGAGGTGGGCGAAGCGCGGGGTGGCCAGGGCCGGCAGCAGATGACGGGCGGCGCCCCAGCGGTAGCGGCCCGCCCCGGCGACGTCGGCACCGGCCGCCAGCAACCGGTCGGCGGTGGTCAGCACCTCGTCCGCGGTGAGGAGTTCCAGGCCGCGTCCGGTCATGGCGCCGCCCATGCCGCTGCGGGCGACATACCCCGTCCCGCCGATCGGGCCCCACGCAAGGGCCGTACCCGCGCGCCCCGCCGCACGCCGGGCACGGGCGAGGGCCTCCAGATAGGCGTTGGCCGCCGCGTACGCGGACTGGCCGGGGTTGCCGATGGCGGCGGAGACGGAGGAGTGGCCGAGGAACAGGTCCAGGTCCGGGGCCCGTTCGGCGGTCAGGCGGTCCAGCAGTGCCGCGCCGCCCGCCTTGGGTGCCAGTACGGCGGCGAACCGCTCGCCGTCCAGATCCGCCAGCGCCGCGTCGTCCAGATGCATCGCCGCGTGCACCAGGCCCCGCAGCGGGTGCCCGGTGGCGCCGACGGCGTCCAGGACCCGGCGCACCGCGGCCTCGTCGGTGACGTCGGCGGCGTACGCGGTGGCCCGAACGCCCCGTGTCGCGAGGTCGCGCAGGAGCGCGGGCGCCTCAGGGGCGTCGGAGCCGCGGCGGGAGACCAGCGCGAGGTGCCGGGCGCCGCCTTCGGCCAGCCGGCGGGCGGTGGCGGCGCCGAGTCCGCTCAGCCCGCCGGTGATCAGATAGGTGCCCTCGCCGTCGAGCCGCGGGACGCCGGGAGCGGGCTCCACCGGGACGGGTTCGTCCAGGGGATCGAAGGAGACGACGACCTTGCCCGTGTGCCGGGAGTGCTGGAGCAGGTGGAAGGCCTCGTCGACCCGGGCGGCGGGATGAATCGTGTGGGGGAGTGGCCGGTACGCGCCGGAGCCGACCTCCGCTTCGAAGTCCGCGAGCAGCCGGGAGCGCAGGGCCGGGGAGTCGATCACGGCGTCGAGGTTGAAGCCGATGAAGGTGAGGCTGCGGTCGAAGGGGCGCAGCGTGACCGGGTTGTTGAGGTAGATGTCCCGCTTGCCGAGTTCGACGAACCGGCCGTTGGGGCGCAGCAGTTCGAGACCCCGGGCGATGGCCTCGCCGCTGAGCGAGTTCACGACGACGTCCACGCCCCGGCCGTCGGTCAGTTCCCGCACCCGGGGGACGAAGTCCAGGCTGCGGGAGTCCAGCACGTCCGTGACGCCGAGGGTACGCAGCAGGTCGCGCTTGGTCTCGGTGCCGGCGGTGGCGAGGACGCGGGCGCCCTGCCGACGGGCGCACTGCAGCACGGCGAGGCCGACCGCGCCCGCTCCGCCGTGCACCAGCACGGTCTCCCCGGCGGCGAGGCGGGCCTTGTTGACCAGCGTCTCGTGGACGGTGAGGAAGGCGACGGGGAAGGTCGCGGCCTCGGCGAAGCTCACGCCGTCGGGGATGCGCACGAGGGCGGCTGCCGGTGACGTCGCGTGCGAGGCGAGCGCGGCGGGCACCAGGCCGCAGACCCGGTCCCCGGGCGTCAGCCCGGTGACTCCCTCGCCCACGGCGCGGACGATCCCGGCGCCGTCGGTGCCCAGCCCGCGGCCGATCGGGCTGTTCTCCACGGCCTCGGGGGGCAGCAGGCCGTTGGCCCGCATGGGGTCGCGGTAGTTCAGGGCCACGGCCCGCATCTCCAGGGCCACCTCACCCGGTCCGGGCTCGGGGAGATCCATGGCGCGCCACACCAGCCGCCGGTGCAGACCGGGGTCGCGGGCCTCCAGGACGTACGGGACGGCGGGGCCTGCGGTGGCGGGCGGCGGTTCGTCCGCCCGGTGCTGGACCTGCCGGGGCACGAAGCGGCCGCGCGCGGTCAGGACGATCTCGTCCTCCTGGGCGCCCGGCTCGTCGTCGGGGGCGAGGAGTTCCCCGGCCAGGCGGTCGGCATCCGCCTCGGGGGCGCCGACGCGGTGGCACGACAGGCGCCGCAGACTCAGGTCGGGACGCTCGTTGGCGAGCGAACGGCAGGCCGCCCAGACCGCCGCGTCGACCGGGTGCGAGGGCTGCTCCGGAGCCGGGAAGAGACCGGTGGGGCGAGTGACGAGCCAGATCCTCGGGGTGTCGCTGCCCACCGAGCCGTTGCCGTTGCCGCCGTTGCCGCTGTCGGGGCCGTCGCAGGCGGTGGCCAGCGCGCGCAGCAGGGCCGCGCGACGGGTGGTGCGCGTGACCACCTCGTCCCCGTCCCCGTCCCCGTCGTCCGACCCGGGCTCGGCGAGCAGCAGGACGACGCGCGGGCCGGCCCCCGCGGGCGCGGCCCCGGAGCCCACCCCCAGGACCGGCGCCCACTCGGCCGCCGTCTCCGGTGCCGTGACGACCGTCGCCCGGCCGAGACGGGCGGCCAGCGCCCGTGCCGTCGCCGTCTCCGTGGCGTCCTCCACGGCCACCACCCACGCGGCGCCGGGAAGCGGGCCCGGCGCCTTCGCCGCCGTCTCCGCCGTGTCGTCGTGGTCCGCCGCCGCGAGGAGCACGGAGCGGTCCTCGGGCCCGGTCTGCGCCACGGCCGGGAAACCGCACCGCCGCAGCAGCGGGGCCCATCGGGCGCGGGGAAGGACGCGGCAGTCGGGGCGCAGCGCGTGGTCGCCGCGCTCCCAGAAGTCGTCCAGCATGCCGGACAGCAGCGCCTGGAGCCGGACGTCGTGCGGTTCGACGGCCAGCAGGTGGCCCCCGGGGGCGAGGACGGTGTGCAGTCGGCGCAGGGTCGCGGCCAGGTCGGCCGTGCCGTGCAGCGCGTCGCCCGCGAGGACGAGGTCGAAACCGCCCCGGGGCAGCCCCTGGTCCACCGGGTCGCCGTTCGGGTCCAGGAAGCGGTACTCGACGACGTCGTAGGCGGCGAAACGGTGTTCGGCGCGGGCGAGCGTGCTCTGGGCCGGTGCCGTGCAGGTGTACAGGGTGCGATCGGCCGGCAGCAGCGGCAGGACCGCCGCCGTCAGGGCGGTCGTGGCCGCGCCGATCTCCAGGACGCGCAGCGGCCGGTCGGCGGGCCAGTGGGCGACGAGCTCCCCGAGCAGCGCCTGTACGGCACGGTGGGCGAACCGGTGGGCGGGCCCGGTCTCCTGGAGCTGCTCGTGGGCACCGTCCCCGGGGGACAGGAGCGCGCCCGCGTCCACGCGGCCGCGCACGACGTCGGGGAGCCGGCGCAACAGCCGGTTGAGGATCAGCGTCTCGGCGCCGTACGCGGGATGGTCCTCCACCAGTTCACGCAGGCACGCCTCGGACCGGATCCCGGTGCCGGTGAGCCGCAGGCTCTCCCCCTCCTGCCGGACGAGGCCGTGCTCGGTCAGCAGGGGGAGCAGCAGCCGGGCCGCCCGCCGGTGCCGGGGCTGCATGCCCCCGGCCACCAGGTCGGCCGTCGAGAACGGGGCCGCCGGGTCGGCGAGCAGACCGTGCAGCGTCCCGGCCCAGCAGTGGGCGCCGGCCCGTGCGGCGGCGGCCACGAACCGGGCGTGGCCGGTGTCGTCCAGGGCGGCGCGGGCGGCGGCCAGGCGCCCCTCGACGGCGCTCATCACCTCGGTGGGCGCGGGCAGTGGCGAGGGCGCGGCGGGCGTCCCCGGCCGTGGCGCGGCCCGCAGGACCGTGCGCTGGACGGTCAGCGGGGTGTGCTCGGTCAGGTGGCCGCGCCGGGTGCGGCAGCCGTCGATCTCGACGGTGACCGTGCCGTCCGGGTCGGCGTAGGTGATGTCCCAGCAGATCTCGTTGGCGCTGCGGCTGCGCCGGCGCAGGTGCACCACCCCGGTGGGCGACGGGGTGCGCCACACCCGTACGGCGCCGAACACGGTCGGCAGGAACGCGGCGGACTCCGCGTCCGGCCCGGCGAGCGCCACGGTGGCCTGCAACGGCGCGTCGAGCAGCACCGGGTGGGCGGTGTAGACGCGGGCATCGGCGTCGGCGTCGGAACCGGCATCTGTGTCGGCGGTGTGCGGCAGTCGGTACGAGACCAGGGCCTCGCCGTCGCCGGTGTCGACGCGGTCGATGAGCTGGAAGGCGGGCCCGCAGTTGAGCCCGATGCCGTGGCACTTCTCGTAGAACTCCGCCCCGTCCAGCGTCCGTCGGCAGCGGTCACGGAGCGCGTCGACGGCCAGCGGCGCCGGTGCCGTGCCGAGGAGGGTGCGGACCTGGGCGCGTACGACGGGCCGGCACTCCCCGCCGTGCTCCTCGCGGACGCTGACGGTCAGTGCCCCGTCGTCCGGGGTGAGCGCCGTCTGCAGGGCGACCGGCGTCGGGTCCGGCCACGGCACGGACAGCGGCCGGCCGATCTCCAGGTGCCGTACCTCGACCGGCCGGTCCAGGGCCCGCCGGCCGGCGCTCAGCGCCATCTCGACGTAGGCGGCCGCCGGCATGAGGACGTCCTCGCCGATCCGGTGGTCGCCGAGCCAGGGCACGAGCTGCGGCTCGACGGTGCCGTGCCAGACGGGGTGCGGGGCGGGCATCCGCTCACCCACCAGCGGGTGGTCCAGCAGACCGCTGCCGGTGGCGCGGACGACCAGATCCTGCGGGGTGCCGTGCCAGTACCGCTCGTGCTGCCACGCGTAGGCGGGCAGGTCGAGGACGCGGCCCGGCCGCGGGAAGTGGTGGTGCCAGTCGGTGCCGGTGTCGGTGGCGAGCACGGCGGCGACGGCCGCCGCGGTCTCGCGCACGCCGTCCCCGTCCCGGTGCAGGGTGCCGACGCTCACGGTGCCGGTGCGGCGCAGATACGGGCGCAGCACCGGGTGCGGGCCGACCTCGACGAGGACACCGGCGTGCTCGGCGGCGAGAACGGCGGCGGCCGCCGCGAACCGGACGGGCTCGCGGACGTTGCGCCACCAGTACGCGGCGTCGAGCTCCGGCCCGTCCAGCGGGGTTCCGGTGACGGTGGAGACGAACGGGACGCGGGCCGGGGCGGGGGCGAGTCCCGCGAGGGCGGTGAGCAGCGGCTCCCGGATGGGGTCCATGGCCCGGCTGTGGAAGGCGTAGTCCAGCGCGAGTTCGCGGAAGAAGACACCGCGCGCGGTCAGGTCCGCCCCCCAGGCCGCCAGCGCGTCGGCGTCCCCGGCGACGGTCACGTCACGCTCGCTGTTGACGCCCGCGATCTCCAGCGCGCCCCCGTGAGCGCGCAGTTCCTCGCGTGCCCGGTCCTCGGGCAGGCCGACGGCGGCCATCCGGCCCCGGCCGGCCGTGGCGCCCTGGGTCCGGCTGCGTTCGGCGATCACCAGCGCCGCCTGCTCCAGGGTGAGGACACCGGCGGCGTGCGCGGCGGCGACCTCGCCGACGCTGTGCCCGGCCACCGCGCACGGGCGCACACCGTGCGAGGCCAGCAGCGCGGTCAGGCCCACCTGCACGGCGAACAGGGCGGGTTGGGCGATCTCCGTGCGCTGCCAGGACGCGGGACGGGGATGCGCCAGCTCCTTGGCCACCGACCGGCCGAGGTGGGGCGCCAGGGCCGCGTCCGCCTCCTCGACGGCCGCGCGGAACACCGGCTCCCGCTTCAGCAGGTCGGCGCCCATGCCCGGCCACTGGGAGGCGTTCCCGGAGTACACGAACGCGGTCCCGCCCCGCTCGGCCGTGCGGACGACGGCTCCCCGGGCGGGCTCCGCGGCCGTCAGCAGCTCCAACTGCCGGGCGGCGTCCCGCGGATCGGCGGCCAGGACGGCGGCGCGGTGAGGGTGCGCGGTGCGCCGTACGGTGCTGGTGTGGGCGAGGTCGTAGAACTCCCCGGGCGCGGTGTTCCGCAGCCGCTCGGCCATGCGGGCGGTCATCTCCTTGAGTGCCTTCGGGGAGCGCGCGGAGACCACCAGCGGCAGCGGGGCCGGAACCGGTTCCCGGCCCGGCGTCGACACCGACACCGGCGCCGACACCGGTCCCGATTCCGGGCCCGGCACCGCCCCCGGCTCCCGGTCCGCGGGCGGCAGGGTGACCACGACATGCGCGTTGGCCCCGCCGAAGCCGAACGCGGACACGCCCACGGCGGCCCGCGGCCCCACCGTCAGCGGGACGGGCTCGACGGCGGGGGCGAGCCCCAGGCCGTCGAAGTCGATCGCGGGGTTGAGGGGGAGGGCGTGCAGCGACGCCGGCACCATCCGGTGGCGCAGCACCAGGATCGCCTTGAGCAGGGCCGGCATCCCGGAGGCGGGCTCCAGATGGCCGAGGTTGGACTTCACCGAGCCGATCGGCAGCGGCCCGCCGCTGCGGCGCCGGCCCAGCGCCCGCCCGATGGCCTCGGCCTCCACCGGGTCCCCGACCTGGGTCCCGGTGCCGTGGGCCTCGACGTACACGAGGTCGTCGGGGTCGATCCCGGCCTCCCCGTACACCGTGTGCAGCAGCGCCTCCTGCGTCTCGGAGCTGGGCACGATCAGGCCCGTGCTGCGGCCGTCGGTGTTGTTGCCGGTGGCGGCCAGCACGGCGTGCACCCGGTCGCCGTCGGCCAGCGCGTCCGTGAGCCGCTTGAGGACGAGCACCGCGCCGCCCTCCGCCCGCACGAAACCGTCGGCCTCGGCGGAGAACGCGGCGCAGCGGCCGCGCCGCGACAGCATGCCCGCGTAGGAGAACCCGGCGAACGGATAGGGCGTCGACAGCACGTTGACGCCGCCGGCCAGCGCGACCCGGCCGGTGCCCTCGCGCAGGGTGCGGCAGGCGCGGTCGAGGGCGACCAGGGCGGAGGAGCAGGCCGTGTCCACCGCCATGCTCGGACCGCGCAGGTCGAAGGCGTACGACAGGCGGTTCGCGGTGAGGGACAGGGTGGCGCCGGGCATGGTGTGCGGACTGGTGTGGTCCTGCATCATCGACAGGGTCACCCCGTAACCGGGGTCGGAGACACCCACGTACACGCAGGTGTCCGACCCGGCGAGCGACCCGGCGGGCAGCGCCGCGTCGTCGAGCGCCTCGGCGGCCATCTCCAGGAGCAGCCGCTGCTGCGGGTCGATGTGCCGGGCCTCGGCGGGCGACATGCCGAAGTAGGCCGCGTCGAACGAGGCGACGTCCGTGAGGAAGCCGCCGGCGGCGGTGTAACTGCGGCCGGGGCGCACGGTCTCCGGGTCCACCACGCGCTGCCGGGGGAGCCGGTCGGCGGGCATCTCCCCGACCATGTCCCGCCCGTCGCGCAGCACGGACCACAGTCCGTCCAGATCCGTGATGCCTCCGGGGAGCCGACAACCGATCCCCACCACCGCCACGGCCCGTTCGCACTGCTCCATGCCAAATCCCCGCCCTCTCGCGCCGTTTGCGCACCTTGGTAGCGAAGTGAAGAGGGGCGCCGTACGGAAAAGCCAGTCATGACCACTCGTTGTGGTGAAGACCGCCGCACAGAGGGATTTTCGGCGCGAGCGCGGCGAGGGCGCCGCTACGGTGACGCGGTGCCCGAAGCCCTCCGTGCCCGCATCGCCGCCGTCTCCGCTCATCTGCCGTCCCACTACCGGACCATGGACGAGATCCGTGCCCGGATCGCCGGTACCGGCGGCTACGCGCCCCCGCCCGGACTGCTCGAAGACCTCACCGGGGTCCGCGGCGTCCATGTGCACGAAGACGGCGAGAACGCCTCCGACCTCGCCGTGGCCGCCGCCCGCACGGCGCTCGACGAGGCGGGCCTCGCCATCGGCGACATCGACCTGCTGCTGTTCGCCGCCACCGCGCAGGACCTGGTCGAACCCGCCACCTCCCACCTCGTGGCCACCAAACTCGGCGCCTCCTGCCCGGTGTTCGACATCAAGAACGCCTGCAACAGCGTGCTCAACGCCATGGAAGTGGCCGCCTCGTTCATCGAGACCGGCCGCTACCGCACGGTCCTCATCGCCTGCGGCGAACCCGCCACCCTGGCCACCCGCTGGCACGCCCCCGACCGTCAGGCCCTCCTGCGCGCACTGCCCGGCTACACCGCCTCCGACGCGGGCGCCGCGCTCGTCCTCACCGCCGGTCCCGCGGGCGAGGACGACCCCGGCATCCTCGCCCTGCGGTTCGCCGGCAACTCCGACGCCTGGGAGGCCTGCACGGTGTCCGGCGGCGGCAGCATGCACCACCTCTCCACGCACGACGACCACACCACGCTGCGCCTGAACGGCGACCTGCGCCAGGGCGCGCTCGACGCCCTGCCGCGCATCCTGGAGGCCGCCGGGAAGGAACTCGAAGCGGTGGGCTCCAGCGCCTTCGTCGCCTTCCACCAGATCGCCATGCCGCAGTACCGGGAGATGATCGAGCTGCTCTCCCTGCCCGAGGACCGCTGCATGCCCGCGGTGGCCGAGCACGGCAACTGCGCCGCTGCCTCCCTCCCGTTGCAACTGGTCAAGGCGCGGGAGGCCGACCGCATCGAGCGCGGCGACCTGGTGACGATGATCGGCCTGGCCAGCGGGTTCAGCTTCGGCCTGGCACTGGTCCGGTGGTGACCGCGAAGGCCGACGGCCCGCCCGCCGGTCGCCCGCCGCTGCCGGGCGACCCCGGGCGGCCCGCGCTCGACGATCACCCCGGGCGGTCGGCGCTCCCCGGTGACCCCGCACGGTCGGCGCTCCCCGGCCGCTCCGGCCCGCCGATGCTCCCCGGTTACCCCTCGCCCCGGCACTGGCGGCGGGTGCCGGCCACCGGACAGCACTACCTCGACCTCGGCACCGGCCGGCCCGTGCTCCTCCTGCACGGCAACCCGTCGTGGAGCTACGTCTGGCGCAAGCTGCTGCACCTGCTCTCGCCGCACGCCCGCTGCCTCGCCCCCGATCTGCCCGGCTTCGGCCTCTCCCGGCACATGCGCCCCTCGGACGGGGTGCCCGACCCCTACGAGGCCCAACTGGAGTGCCTGGACAGCCTCTACCGCCACCTGGTGCGCGAGGCGGGCCTGCCCGAACAGGGCTGGACGTTCGTCCTGCACGACTGGGGCGGCCCGCTCGGTGCCGCCTGGTCCCTGCGCAACCCGGGCGTGGTGTCCCGCCTCGTCGTCTGCAACACCGTGGCCTTCCCCTTCCCGGACGGCTTCGCGCTGCCGTACTACCTGCGCTGGATCCGCGACCACCGGCCGGTCGCCGAACTGGTCCACCTCACCAACGCGTTCGCCCGCATCGCCGTGCGCGCCGGGGTCCACCACCCGCTGCCGTCCGCCGAACGCCGGGCGCTGCTGCGGCCGCACGCCCGCCGCGCGGAACGCCGGGCGCTCACCGACGCCGTCCGGGCGATCCCCCGGGACCCCGCGGACCCGGCCTGGCGGATGCTCGAACCGCCCGACGGAGGCGCCGGCCTGGCCGCGCTGCCGCTGCTCGTCGCCTGGGGCATGCGCGACCCCGTCTTCACCCCGGCGCTGCTGGAGGAGTGGATCCGCCGCTTCCCCCACGCCGACGTCCACCGCTTCCCCGACGCCGGGCACTACGTGATGGAGGACGCCGCACCCCGACTGGCCGACCGCATCCGGGACTTCCTCCAGGAGACCGCATGATCCTCTCCGTGCCCGGCTTCGCCGCACACCTGGCCGACCGGCCCGACGACACCGCCCTCATCCGCTGCCGCAGGGGAACCTCCCGGACGACCGGCAGGGGCGAGCTGGTGCGGGACTGCCACCGGCTCGCGCGGACGCTGTACGACGCCGGGGTGCGCCCCGGCCACAAGGCGGTCGTGATGACGCGCGACGCCTACGACCTGACCACCCTCGCGTACGCGCTCGGCGTCCTCGGCGCCGTCCCCGTACTGATCGAACCGCGTGCGGAGGTGGGCCGTTGCCTGGAGGACGTCGCCCCGGACGTCTTCATCGGCGAACCCCTGGCCCATCTGGGGCGCCGGGTCCTCGGCTGGGGGCGGGCACATGTGCGCGTCCCGCTGGTCATCGGTGCGGCGCCGGGTGCGCTGGGGAGGCGGCTGGAGGTGCACGGGGACACGTCGATCCCGGCCCCGTCACCCTCGTCGGCGGCGCCTTCGTCGCTGCGGGCACAGGACCCCGACGGCGACCCGCTCGCCATGATCGCCTTCACCTCCGGCTCCACCGGACGTCCCAAGGGCGCCGAGTACCGTCACACCACCCTGGCCGGACAGATCGACGCGCTGAGGACCCTGCTCGACCCCCGGCCCGACGACGTGCTCCTCGCCGGGTTCCTGCCGGTCGCGCTGCTCGGCCCGCTCCTGGGGCCGGTCACCGTCGCCCCGGCCGTCAACCACCTCGCGCCCGCCCGCACACCGCCGAGGGAGCTCGTCGGGCCCGTCCTCCAGCACCGGGTCACCACGATCCTGGCGTCCCCCGCCGTCCTCGCCCTCCTCGCCGGCCACTGCGCACGCCACCGCCTCACCCTGCCCTCGGTCCGGCGGATTCTCTCCTTCGGCGCCCCCCTGCGCACCGGGCTCGCCGACGCCCTGCGCGCCGCCGTGCCCGTGGACGCCGAGATCCTCAGCGTCTACGGCGCCACCGAGTGCCTGCCCGTCTCCGCGCTCGACGACCACACCCTGCGGACTTCCCGCCTCGCCCCGCCCGCCGGGCACGCCGGCACCTGCCTGGGCCGGCCGCTGCCCGGCGTCCACGCGCGCATCCTCGACGCCGACGCCACCGGGCTCGGCGAGATCGCCGTCGCCGGTCCCACCGTCAGCCCCGCCTACCACGCGCGCCCCGACGCCGACGCCGTCACCAAGAGCGCCACCGGCCACGGCGTACTGCACCGCACCGGAGACCTGGGCCGGCTGGACGACGAGGGCCGGCTGTGGTTCCTCGGACGCAAGGCCCACCTGGTCACCGGCGCAGGTTTCACCCTGCCCACCGAGGACCTCGAGGCCGCGGCGGACACGGCCTCCGGCGTGCGCCGCACCGCCCTCGTGGGAGCCGGCCCGGCGGTGTGCCAACTGCCCGTCCTGTGCGTCGAGTCGCTGCCCTCCGTGACACGCGCCGACGCCCTGGCGGCCGTACGCGCCGTACTGGCGGACCACCCCGACGGCCACCGGGTCGGCGCCGTACTGCCGCACCGCCGATTCCCGGTCGATCCCCGGCACAACTCCAAGATCGACCGCATGCGCCTGGCCGGCTGGGCGACCCGGCGGCTGCGCGGGAGGTTCCGATGACGGACCCGGACCTGCGGGGGCTGAAGGTACTGGTCACCGGGGGGAGCGGCTTCCTCGGACGGGAACTGTGCCGCCTTCTCGGCGCCCACGGCGCGGTCGTCTCCTCCCTCGCCCGCCGCCCCAGCGCCGCGCTGCGGCGACTGCGCGTCCCGCAGCACCTGGGCGACCTCACCGACGCCGACGCCGTCTCCCGTGCCGTGGCCGGGTGCGGCGCCGTCGTCCACAACGCGGCCCTCGCCGGGGTCAGCGGCCCGGCGCGGCCGTACTGGTCGGCCAACGTCGTCGGCACCCGTCAGGTGATCGCGCAGTGCCGTGCCCACGGTGTCCGCGCACTGGTGTACACCTCGACCGCCAGTGTCGCCTTCCGGCCCGGCGGCCTGGAGGGCGCCACCGAGCAGGCGTACCCGACCCCCTGCCGCCTGGCCGCCTACCCCGCCACCAAGGCCCGCGCCGAGGCGCTGGTGCTGGCCGCGCACGGCCCGGAGCTGGCCACCGTCTCGCTGCGCCCGCACATCATCTGGGGGCCGGGCGACCCCCACTTCGCCCCCGCCCTCCTGCGCGCCGTGCGGGCCGGCCGCCTGCTGATGCCCGGCGACGGCGGCAACCTCGTCGACACCACGCATGTCCGCACCGCCGCACACGCCCATCTGCTCGCCCTCGACCGGCTGCGACGGACGCCGGCGGCGGACACCCCGGCGATCGGCGGCCGCGCCTACTTCATCTCCCAGGGCGACCCGCGCCCCCTGCGGGAGATCGCCGCGCACTTCCTGCGCGCCGCCGGCGTCGACGCCCGCTGGCACGCCGTGCCGCCCCGGCTCGCCACCGCCGCGGCCGCCGTCGGCGACACCGTCCTGCGCGTGACCCGCAGCACCCGCACCCACGCCCTGAGCCGCTTCCTGGTCGCGGAACTGCTGACCCCGCACCACTTCGACCTCACCGCGGCCCGCCGCGACCTCGGCTTCGAGCCGCCGATCGGCTTCGACGAGGGGATCGCGGAACTCACCCGGACCGCCCCGGACGACGGCCACGGCAACGAGGCAGGTCACCCCGCCGAAGCCGGCCCTTCCGACGAAGACAGCCACCACCCCCAGGAGTCGCCGTGCCGGACACCTACGACACCGTCCGATCCGTCCTGACCGATACCTTCCGCGTGCCGGGGACGGACATCGAACCCGGCCGCACGCTGGGGCAGCTCGACCTGGACTCGCTGGCCCTCGCGGAGCTGGCGCTCGTCCTGCACGAACGCCTCGGGGTGCGGATCGACGGCGAGTACGCCTCCCGGGACACGACCGTCGACCGACTGGCCGGCCACCTCGCCTCGTTGTGCGCGGGCGGCAGCGGCGCGGTGGCGTCCTCGTGACCGCCGGTACGACCGCTCCCGTCGCCGTCACCGGCCTCGGCCTGCTCACCCCTGCGGGCGACGGCACCGACGCCACCTGGGACGGGGTCCGGCGCGGTCTGGGCACGGCGGCCCACGATCCGGCGCTGCACGGCCTCCCCGTGGACTTCTCCTGCCGTGTCCCCCTGTCGTCCGAGGAACTGGGCCGGCGGATCGGACGCGCCGCCTGGCGCATGGCGCGGAACTCGGGGCTCGCGGTCCTCGCCGCCCGCGAGGCGGTCCTCGACGCCGGCCTCGACCCCGGGAGCTGGGACGGTGACCGGGTCGCCGTCGTCCTCGGCTGCGGACTGGGCGCGGACGCCGAACGCGAGGCGCAGGCCGTGCGGCTGTGGGAATCCGGCCCCGAGGCGGTCTCCGCGCTCACCTCCGCCCTCGTCCTGTCGAACATGGCGAGCGGCGAGGTCTCCATCGACCTCGGTGCCCGCGGTCCCGTCCTCGCCCCGAACACCGCCTGCGCCTCCGGCGGCAGCGCCCTCGCCGTGGCCCGCGACCTCCTCGCCGCCGGGCGGTGCGACATCGCCGTCGCGGGGGCCACCGAGGCCGCCGTGACCCCGCTCGTCTGCGCCGGTTTCTGGCGGGCCGGCGCCCTGTCCCGGCGCACCGGCACCCCCGTCGGCGCGTCCCGGCCGTTCGCCGCCGACCGCGACGGCTTCGTCCTGGCGGAGGGCGCCGGCGTGCTCGTGCTGGAGCGCACCGGGGACGCGGCCGCCCGCGGGGCCCGTGTCCGCGCCCTCCTGGTGGGGTGCGGCAGCACCGCGGACGCCCACCACCCCACCGCGCCCGCACCCGGCGCCCGGGGCGCGGAGGCGGCCCTGCGCACCGCCCTGGCGGACGCCGGACTCGCGCCGCACGACGTCGATCACGTCAATGCCCACGGCACCTCCACCCCCCTGGGTGACGCCGGGGAGGCGGCCCTGATCGCCCGGGTCCTGCCGCACCGACCCAGCGTCACCGCGCCCAAGGGCGTCCTCGGTCACGGCCTGGGCGCGGCGGGGGCGATCGAGGCGGCGCTGACCGTCCTCACCCTCCAGCACCGCACGGTGCCCCCGATCGCCAACCTGGGCGCCCCGGCGCCCGAGTTCGACCTCGACTGCGTCAGCAAGGAACCCCGGCGGCAGGACGTCCGGGTGGCCGTCAGCCACTCCTTCGGCTTCGGTGGCCACAACGTCGTCCTCGCCCTGGCCAGGGCCTTCTGACCGGAGCGGCGGTTCCCGCGGGCGCCGTACGGTGCGCACGCGCCGTGGGGGCATCGGGGAAGCACGACGGTCGGACTGAGGCCGCACACGCGGCAGACGAGACAGTGGCGATGGCCGTCCGAGGGGCGCGGGCGGTACAGGCGTTCCCCGGACTGCTCGCGGACGACGTCCACGTGCCCTTCCCACTCCAGCACGCGCAGGGTCCGGTACGCCGTGGTCAGCCCCACCAGGGCGCCGCCGGCGTCCAGTCGGGCGTGCAGCTCGCGCGCGGAGACGAACGTGCTGGAGTCCCGGAGGGCCCGGAGGACCGCGGCGCGCTGCCGGGTGTACCGCCGGGGGGAGGGGGCTCGCCGGTCGGCGTGCGGCCCTTCACGGGTCAGTCCTGCGGGTGCAGGAGGCCGCGCTCGTACGCCTTCCTGAGGTGCTGGGGCACCAGGTGGGTGCTGCCGTCGACGGTGACGGGGACGAGTGCGGGGGTGTTCGCCTTCCACTGGGCGCGGCGGTGGCGGGTGTTGCTGCGGGACATCCTGCGCTTGGGCACTGCCATGGTGAGGCTCCTTCTGACGGATGGACGGACGGTCGGGTGGTTGGTCGGAGTCGGGTGGGCGGGTCAGCGGTTGGCGTACGGCAGCAGGGCCATCTCGCGGGCGTTCTTGATGGCCGCGGCCAGTCGGCGCTGCTGCTGCCGGCTGACCCGGGTGACGCGGCGGCTGCGGACCTTGCCGCGGTCGGACAGGAACTTCCGCAGCAGGTCGGTGTCCTTGTAGTCGATGTAGGTGATGCCGGCCACGTCGAGCGGGTTCGGCCGGTTCTTGCGGGCGGGAGCGGGCTTGCCGGTCCGGGGCATGGTGGTTCCTCGTCGGAAGGAGGTGCGGCGATGGTCAGGCGGCGAAGTCGAGCAGTTCGTCGAATCCGGTGGGCCGGGACGACGTGTCGGGCCCCGCGGCGAGTTCGGCGTCGGTGAGAAGGCAGGAGTCGAGCAGGTGGAGCAGCCCCTCCCGGTCGAGGTCGGGGGAGGTGAACACGAGGTGCTGGCAGCGGTCGCCGTGTTCGGGGTGCCAGTCGAGGGCGGCCGCGGCGCGGCGTTCGGGCGACACCGTCTCCCAGGCCGCGTCCGGCAGCGAGGCCATCCAGGGCCCGGCGCTCTCCACGCACAGGGCACCTCCGGCGGCGTCCCAGGCGAGCAGGGTGTCGGGCCGGTCCGCGAGCCAGAACCGTCCGCGGCTGCGGGCCGCCGCACAGCACAGGTCCTCCAGCGCGTCGTAGAGCCGCCCCGCGTGGAAGGGGCGGCGGCGCTGCCAGACGAGGGTGCTGACGCCGTGTGCGTGGCAGTCGTGGGGGAGGCGGGCGCAGGCCGGATGCGACGCGGCCGCGGCCGCGTCCACGTCGAAGCCGGCGACGGCGGCCGCGCCCAGCATTCCCGAGGTGAGGGGGACGCGCTCGGCGGTCGGATGCAACTGCCGCAGGAGCGCGAGGTCGTCGAGGCCGGTGTCGTCACTGTCGGACACGGCGAGGACGGGTACGTACTCCAGTTGGCGGGCGAAGGTGTCGGCCACGGTGCGCCGGTCCGTCGCGGACGCGGCGAGCCCGGCCTCCGCGAGATCGTCGCCGTTGGACAGGCAGGCCAGGACGAGGGAGGGGTCCACGGCCGTCATCACGTTGGTCAGCCGGAAGGCACCGTCGCCGTGCGCCGCTATCACCTCGGCCATGCCCCGGGGCTCGACGGAGTCCCACAGTTCCACCACCGCGAGGCGGGTGAGACCGCTGCCGGCGAGACGCTCCAGTTCGGGCACGAGGTCCTCGCGCAGCGCGCAGCAGGGGCAGTCGTCGACCAGGGGCGTCTCGCCCCAGGACAGCTCGCCGGTGGCGTCGCGGACGCTGCGGCGCACTTCGCCCGCGGGGCCCGCGGACAGGTCGTGCAGGAGGGCGACGCTGCCGGGCACCTCGCGCAGTATCCGCTCGACCGCGGCACGGCGGGCTTCGGCGTGCAGACCGCTCACGACCACCACGGCCATCGGTTCCCCGGAGATCATCGGCGGCCCCTCCCCGTCCCGTAGCGGCGCTCGAACCGCTCGACGCGCCCGGCGGTGTCCAGGACGCGCTGGGTGCCGGTGTAGAAGGGGTGGCTCGCCGAGGAGATCTCCACGTCGACGACCGGGTAGGTCTGTCCGTCCTCCCACTCGACGGTGTGGTCGCTGGTCATGGTCGAGCGGGTGAGGAAGGCGAAGTCACCGGCCTTGTCGCGGAAGACGACCGGGCGGTACTCGGGGTGGATTCCGGGCTTCACGGGATGCTCCTTGAGGGAGGGCAGGGAGGGCAGGGAGGGCAGGGAAGGCAGGGAAGGCAGGGAAGGCAGGGAAGGCAGGGAAGGCAGGGAAGGCAGGGAGCCGGAGGGGCGGGGGAGCGGGGGAGCGGGGAGGACGGCGGGGTGTGCCGGCCGCCCGGGGCGGAGCGGTGCTTGCGTCAGCGCTCTTCGCGGAAGTCGACGTGCCGTCGGGCCATCGGGTCGTACTTGCGCAGAACGAGCCGGTCCGGGTCGTTGCGGCGGTTCTTGCGGGTCACGTACGTGTAGCCGGTCCCGGCGGTGGAGCGCAGTTTGATGACGGGGCGTAGTTCGTTGCGTGCCATGGCGGGTAGCATACGACAATGATTTCCATTATCGGTACGCCGATGGAGAGAAAGGCAGCACCACCATGTCCGCTCACTGCCAACTGACCGGCGCGCAACCGGGCTTCGGCAACAAGATCTCCCACTCGCACCGGCGCACGTCCCGCCGCTTCGACCCCAACATCCAGAGCAAGCGCTACTGGCTGCCCGGCGAGAACCGTCACGTGCGACTGCGGCTCAGCGCGCGCGGTATCAAGACGGTGGACGTCATCGGCATCGAGGCCGCCGTCGCGCGGATCCGGGCCCGAGGGGAACGCGTCTGATGGCGAAGAAGAGCAAGATCGCGAAGAACGAGCGGCGCAAGGAGATCGTGGCCCGTTACGCCGAGCGGCGCGCCGTGCTGAAGTCCGTCCTGGCCTCGCCCCGGAGCACGGACGAGGAGAAGACCGCTGCCCAGGCGGAGTTGCGCCGTCAGCCGCGCGACGCGAGCGCGACCCGGATCCGCAACCGGGACAGCGTGGACGGCCGGCCTCGTGGACATCTGCGCAAGTTCGGGCTGTCACGGGTGAGTCTGCGGGCCCAGGCGCACGCCGGGAACCTGCCGGGGGTGACCAAGTCCTCCTGGTGACGGACCAGGCGGGCGCCCGACCGCACTGAGGGCGGACGTGAACCGGCCGGTCCGAGGGCGGACCGGCCGGTCCGAGCCCGCGGGCGGACGTGGACCGGTCGGTCCTCCGCGTTCGCCCCGGGTGCCCGGCACCTCGCGCGGTGACGGCCACCCGGCGCCCGGTGCGGGTTCAGCGCGGTGCGGCCACCAGTGAGTCGCTCGCCGAGCACCGGATCTGCCGTGCCTCACCGAAGCCCTGCGCGCGCAGCGTGTCGAGGTGCCACCGCACGGCGGTGGGACGGTCGGGCCCCGTGCCCGCCGGCCGGGGTTCGCGCGGGGCGCCGCGGAACCACGTCAACGCGTCAAATCAGTAGTTGCGGCAAATATGCAATAGTGGCCGTTGTGGAACTGATCACTCGGCTCCGCGTCGCGGTCGGCGGGCCGCCCGGGGTCCGGTGCGCGGACGCCGCCCGGTTATGCTCACCTCGTGCCGGAGGCCGGAGGCGGGCCGTGAAATCCGAGGATCAAGAGACGCGGGACCATTGCTCATGTTGAGAGAGGTCACCGCGACCCACTACGTCGCACCCCTGCACTCCGGCGGCTCCGTGCCCGGCATCGTCGAGGCCGACGACCTCGGGACGTACGTCGTCAAGTTCACCGCCTCCGCGCAGGGGCTGAAGGCGCTGGTCGCCGAGGTGATCGTCGGTGAGCTGGCCCGCGCCCTCGGCCTGCGGGTCCCCGAGCTCGTCCGGGTCCGCTTCGACCCGGCGGTCGCCGCGCACGAGCCCCACCAGGAGGTCCGCGACCTGGTGAACGCCAGCCCCGGGCTCAACCTCGGCATGGACCACCTGCCGGGCGCCGCCGACTACACCCCCGACCTCGCCGAGACCTTCCCCGTCGACCCGCTGGAGGCCGGGCGCATCGTCTGGCTGGACGCCCTCACCGTCAACGTCGACCGCACCGTGCACAGTTCCAACCTCATGGTCTGGCCGACGCTCGGGGTGGCGCCCCCGCGCCTGTGGCTCATCGACCACGGCGCGGCCCTCGTCTTCCACCACCGCTGGGACACCTCGGCCCCCGAGAAGGCGTACGACTTCCGGCACCACGCGCTCGGCCACGCCGCGCCGGACGTAAGGGCCGCCGACGCGGCACTCGCGCCGCGCGTGACGGAGGATCTGCTGCGCGAGGTGACCGCCGCGGTGCCGGACGCGTGGCTGACCGGCGAGGCGGGGTTCGCGACGGCCGACGAGGTCCGCGAGGCCTACGTCGGCTATCTGGCCGCCCGCGTCCGGGCCTCGGCGGCCTGGCTGCCGACGGACTTCCCCACCCGGGAGGAGCGCGCCGCCGAGGAGGCCCGGCGCGCGGCCCACACCCGGCGCGGCCGCCCGGCCTGGCTCCGGCATGTCCCCGACCTGCACGGCAGACCGGCGGCGGAACAGGACTGGTCGACACACCTGGGGTGACGCGAGGCGGCCGGGGGCAACCGGGCGCGCCCCTCTTCTGCCGATTTTCTCGTCTCAGCCCCTCAGCCGCTCGTACGCCGGCAGGGTCAGGAACTCCGCGTAGTCCTCGTCGAGCGCCACCCGCAGCAGCAGGTCGTGCGCCTCCTGCCAGGCCCCCGCGGCGAACGCTTCCGCGCCCAACTCCTCGCCGAGGGCATCGAGTTCGCCTGCGGCCACCTCGCGCACCAGTTCCGCGGTGACCTCCGCGCCGTCGTCGAGGACGACACCGGCGTTGACCCACTGCCAGATCTGGGAGCGCGAGATCTCCGCGGTGGCGGCGTCCTCCATGAGGTGGAAGATGGCCACCGCGCCCTGCCCGCGCAGCCACGCCTCGATGTAACGGATGCCGACCTGCACGGCGTTGACCAGGCCCGCGCGCGTCGGACGTGCGTCGAGGGAGCCGACCGCGAGCAGGTCGGCGGCCGTCACGCGCACGTCCTCACGCAGCCGGTCCTTCTGGTGCGGGCGCTCGCCCAGGACGGCGTCGAAGGACTCCCGCGCGATCGGCACGAGATCGGGGTGGGCGACCCAGGAGCCGTCGAACCCGTCGCGCGCCTCGCGGTCCTTGTCGGCGCGCACCTTCTCGAACGCCACCCGGTTGACCTCCGCGTCCCGCCGGGACGGGATGAACGCCGCCATGCCGCCGATCGCGTGCGCGCCGCGCCGGTGGCAGGTGCGGACGAGGAGTTCGGTGTACGCCCGCATGAACGGGGCCGTCATCGTGACCGCGTTGCGGTCCGGGAGGACGAACTCGGGCCCCGCGGTACGGAAGTTCTTGATCAGGGAGAACAGGTAGTCCCAGCGGCCCGCGTTCAACCCCGAGGCGTGCTCGCGGAGTTCGTGGAGGATCTCGTCCATCTCGAACGCGGCCGTGATCGTCTCGATCAGGACGGTGGCCCGGACCGTGCCGCGCGGAATGCCGAGGCGGTCCTGCGCGAAGACGAACACGTCGTTCCAGAGGCGGGCCTCCAGGTGCGACTCCGTCTTCGGCAGGTAGAAGTACGGGCCCTTGCCGGCGTCGAGCAGCCGGCCCGCGTTGTGGAAGAAGTACAGCCCGAAGTCGACGAGCGCCCCCGGGACCCGGGCCCCGTCCGCCCCGTCGCGCAGATGGCGCTCGTCCAGGTGCCAGCCGCGCGGGCGCACGACCGCCGTGGCCAACTCGGCGTCGGGGCGCAGGGCGTACGACTTGCCGGTGCGCTCGTCGGTGAAGTCGATGGTGCGGCGGTGGGCGTCGATCAGGTTGAGCTGGCCGAGGACCACGTTCTCCCAGGTGGGCGCGGAAGCGTCCTCGAAGTCGGCCAGCCAGATCCTGGCGCCGGAGTTGAGCGCGTTGACGGTCATCCGGCGGTCGGTGGGGCCGGTGATCTCCACCCGGCGGTCCTCCAGCGCGGGTGGCGCGGGGGCCACCCGCCAAGAGTCGTCCGCGCGGATCGCGGCCGTCTCCGGCAGGAAGTCCAGCCGCGCGGTGCGGGCGATCTCGGCGCGGCGCTCCGCGCGGCGGGCGAGGAGTTCGTCGCGACGGGGCGTGAACCGGCGGTGCAGCTCGCCCACGAAGTCGAGCGCCTCCTCGGTCAGCACCTCCTCCTGCCGGGGCAGGGACGGGGCGGCGTCGTCCACGACGACAGCACCGCCGCGCGGCGGGGACGGCACGGGTGCGGACATGCGGAGGTCACATCCTTCGACGGGCGCGGTGGAGCTCTGTGGTCGCCAGACAGTTTTCTGTCTGGTGGATCCTAGTTTCCTCATTGTGGAACTTCAATGCTGACCAAGAGTGGGGGACGTCGTAGGGGGCGCCGTTGGCGGGCCGACGCGCAGCCGGACGAGATCCGCCTCGGTGTCGATGTCGTAGGGCTCGGCCACATCGCCGCACTCCACGAGCCGGAGTGCGCCCCCGTGCGCCTTGAGATACGTGCGCGCCCCCCGGTCGCCGGTCGCCGTCGCGGCCACGCCCGCCCAGTGGTCCGCGCCCAGCAGCACCGGATGGCCGCGTACGCCGTCGTACGCGGCCGAGGCGAGGGTCGCCGGGGAGGCGTACGCGGCCAGCACGCGCCGCATGGCGCGCGGGCCGATGCCGGGCTGGTCCACCAGCGTGACCAGTGCCGCGCCCGCCCCCGTCCCGGCCAGTGAGCCGAGCCCCGCGCGCAGTGAGGTGCCCATGCCCTCCTCCCACTCCGGGTTGTCCACCAGGACGCAGTCCGGCAGCTCCGCGCGGGCGCGCACCTCCTCGGCCGCGGCGCCCAGCACGACGTGCACCCGGGCGCACCCGGCCGCCCGCAGCGCCTCGGCCGCGTGTTCCACCAGGGGGCGCCCGTCGTGCACGAGCAGCGCCTTGGGGCGCCCGCCGAGCCGCCGTCCGCCCCCCGCCGCGAGCAACAGCCCGACGACGGGACGGGGGCCGGACGCGGCGGCGGCGTGGGCGGACGCGGCGGCCCCGGTTCGCTCTTCGTTCGATCGCATGCACTCCTGCATACACGTTGGTGCCCAATTTCGGTCCGCACGGTGGCGCACGCGGCGTCGGGTGGCGTTTACTGACCCGCACCCCCCATGCGCCCTGTCCGTGCGCCGGGGCGCACGCGGTCGTGCAACCGCGTCATGGGGGTGCGCACGGGTGAGGCGCGAAGGGGGAGCTGTGTTGCGGAGCTTGGGGCAGAGACGGGTGACCGGCGGCGACGAGGACCCGAGAGTGACCGGACTGCGGACGGCCGTGTCCCGCTTACGGCGTCAACTCGCCCTTCACCCGGCGGAGTTGCCCGACCGGTCGATCGCCGAGGACGAACTGGCGGCCCTCGCCGCGATGATCGCGGGGGGCGCGCCGGAAACACGGCGCATGCGGCGCTCGCTGCTGCTGATCGCCGGGTCGATCGGCTCGGTCAGCGCGTTGTCGCGGGGGCTGGAGGAGGTCCGGGACGCGGTGGACCTGTTCGGCACGCCGCCGCGCACGTAGGCGGGCGCACGCCGGGGTGCGCGGCGCGGGCGCGGCCAGGTCGCGAGCGCCCGGGATGTGATCAGGTGGCGAGCGCCCGGGACAGGTCCGCCGCGACCTGCCGCAGCAACGGCACGATCGTGGCCGTCGCCGCCTCGGTGACCCGGCCGGCCGGGCCCGAGATGGAGATGGCCGCGGCGGTCGGCGCTCCCGGCACCGGGGCCGCCAGGCACCGCACGCCCATCTCCTGCTCGCTGTCGTCGACCGCGTACCCCTGGCGCCGTACCTCCTCCAGGGCGGTGAGGAAGGCGTCCGGCGAGGTGATCGTGCGCTCCGTCGCGGCGGGCATGCCCGTGCGGCGCAGCAGGGCCCGCACCTCAGCCGGCTCCAGACCGGCCAGCAGCGCCTTGCCGACCCCCGTGGTGTGCGGCAGCACCCGCCGGCCCACCTCGGTGAACATCCGCATCGAGTGCTTGGACGGCACCTGCGCCACGTACACGATCTCGTCGCCGTCGAGCAGCGCCATGTTGGCCGTCTCGCCGGTCTCCTCCACGAGCCGGGCGAGGTGCGGCCGGGCCCAGGTGCCGAGCAGCCGCGAGGCGGACTCCCCGAGACGGATCAGCCGGGGGCCGAGCGCGTACCGCCGGTTCGCCTGCTGACGCACGTAACCGGACGCGACCAGTGTGCGCATCAGACGGTGGATGGTGGGCAGCGGCAGCCCGCTGCTCGCCGCCAGCTCGCTCAGGCCGACCTCGCCACCCGCGTCCGCCATCCGCTCCAGCAGGTCGAAGGCGCGCTCCAGGGACTGGACACCACCACCGGAGCCGGCGGACCTGGCGGCGTCTCGGGCACTGGACGACGACGGCACGGCGCGTTCCTTTCCGGGGGACGGGGACCGGCAACCCACGGGCCGGCAGCCCACGAGGAGCCGGCGACCTACGGAGGCCAGCAGCCTACCCGGCGGTCGGGTGAGGTCCGGCGGGTGCGGGAACCCGCGGCCGGGTCCACTCGTTGCGCCGGTGTGACTCTTCGGCAAGACATCGTCGGCACCGCCATGCAGATGGCGATCGTCAACCTGCACCCCGGCCAGACCGTCTACTGCGAAGCCGGCAAGTTCCTCTTCAAGACCGCGAACGTCAGCATGGAGACGCGCCTGTCCGCCCCGGGCAGCGGCGGCGGCGCGGGAGGCGGCTCCGGCTCCGGGAGCGGCGGCATGGGCGGCATGCTCCGCCAGGCCATGGGCACGGCCATGCAGGCCGGCCAGCGCATGCTCGCAGGTGAGTCCCTGGCGTTCCAGCACTTCACGGCGTCCGGTGCCGAGGGCACCGTCGGCTTCGCCGGTGTGCTCCCCGGCGAGATGCGCGCCCTGGAGCTGGACGGCACGCGCGCGTGGTTCGCCGAGAAGGACGCCTTCGTGGCCGCCGAGTCGACGGTGGAGTTCGGCATCGCCTTCCAGGGCGGCCGCACCGGCATGAGCGGCGGCGAGGGCTTCGTCCTGGAGAAGTTCACCGGCCTGGGCACCGTGATCATCGCCGGTGCCGGCAACTTCATCGACCTGAACCCGGCGGACTTCGGCGGCCGGATCGAGGTCGACACCGGCTGCGTCGTCGCCTTCGAGGAGGGCATCCGGTACGGAGTCCAGCGCATCGGCGGCCTCAACCGGCAGGGCCTGATGAACGCGGTACTCGGCGGCGAGGGCCTGTCCCTGGCGACGCTGGAGGGCAACGGCCGCGTCATCCTGCAGTCCCTCACCATCGAGGGCCTCGCCAACGCCCTCAAGAAGGCCCAGGGCGGCGACAAACAGGGCCCCACGGGCGGGATGTTCTCGACGCACGCGGGCTGACCGTCCCGACCCGCGCAAGCTGACCGTCCCGACCCGCGCAAGCTGACCGTCCCGGCTCACGCGGGCCGACCTTCCCGGAACACGGCCCCGCCCGCGACGGCCACGGCCCCTCGCCGCCCCGGGCCCCGATCCCCGACTCACGATCCCCGGCCCCGGTGCCTCTGCCGCGACGGCTACTGCCCCTCGTCGGCCCCCGGCGTCCCCGCCGCCACCCGCAGCACCACCCGGCGGCCGCGCAGCTCACCGGCCTCCAGCCGGCGATGGGCCTCGGCCGCCGCGTCGAGTGGCAGCACCTCCAGCGCGCGCGGGCGCAGCAGGCCCCGGGCGAGCACGTCGTTCAGGGCCGCCGCGGCCTCCGCCAGTTCGGCGACGGTGGCCCGGGAGATGGCGAAGCCGCGCACGGAGCCGTCCTTCATGTACAGCGGCCCCACCGGCAGCGCGGGCCGCGCTCCCGGACCGGCCAGCAGCACGATGCGGCCCCGGTTGGCGAGCAGCCCGACGGCCGCGTCGAGGTCGTGCCGACCGGAGGTGTCGACGTGCAGGTCGACACCGCCCGGGGCCAGCTCGGCCAGCCGTTCGACCGGCTCCCGGTAGTCGACGACCTCGGCCGCACCCAGCGCCCGTACGTGCTCGTGGTCGCGTGGTGAGGCAGTGGCGAGCACCCGCGCACCGGCCCGCGCGGCCAGCGCGACCAGCGCCGATCCCACGTTGCCCGCGGCCCCGGCCACCAGCACCGTCTCGCCGGGGAGCAGCTCCCCGTGGTTGAACAGGGCGAGATACGCGGTGGCCGCCGGGTGCAGCACGGCCACCGCCTCCAGCGGCGGCACCCCGTCCGGCAGCCGGTACAACCGGTTCGCGGCGACGACGACCCGCTCGGCGGCGGCTCCCTGCCGCCCCCCGTGCCCCAGACTGTTGCACCACACCGTCTCGCCCGCCGCGAACCCGCCGGCCGCCTCCACGACCGTCCCCACCAGATCGCGCCCGACGACAAAGGGGAACGTCAGCGGCGTACGGAACACCCCCGACCGCACGAGCGTGTCCACCGGATCGACGGCGCTGGCCACCACGTCCACCAGTACCTCACCGGCCCCCGGCACGGGCGTGGGCAGTTCCCCGAGACGGATCACCTCGGGCGGCCCGAGCTGTTCGATGTAAGCGGCGCGCATGGACGGAGATTCTTCCACCGGGACGGCGGGCGGCCGGGCGGACACACGGAGCGCCCCCGCCCGCCCGCACCCGGGAGCACGTGGGGGTGGGCCGGCCCCGGTGTCCAAGTTGCGAAAAGAGCCCGGCCGAAAGGCGTTCGAGGGCCCGGAGCGGGCCCGCGCTCCGGGACCATGACGGGACCACGACCGCGCGGTCACCCGCCCGTCGGGCCGCCGCCCCTTCCAGCCGACACGGCCGACAGGGCCGACACGGCCGTCACAGGAGAGGAACAACGATGGAGCAGCACCCAGCAGAACCCCTCGTCGACGTCCACGCCCACTTCGTGACGCCCTGGTACGTCGAGGCCGCGAAGGCCGCCGGACACCACCACCCCGACGGGATGCCGGCGTGGCCGGCGTGGAGCCCGGAGGACCACCTCCGGCTGATGGACGCGCACGGCATCGAGCAGGCCGTCCTCTCGATCTCCTCACCGGGGGTCTGGTTCGGGGACAGGGAGGCCTCGGTCGCGCTGTGCCGTCGGGTCAACGACTACGCGGCGGGTCTGGCCGCCGAGCATCCGGACCGGTTCCGGTTCTTCGCCTCGGTGCCGCTGCCGGACGTCGACGAGGCCGTCGCGGAGGCCGGCCGGGCGCTCGACGAACTCGGCGCCGCCGGCACGGTGGTGATGACGAACGCCGGTGGCGTCTCCCTCGGCGACCCGCGCGTCGCGCCGTTCCTCGACGAGTTGGACCGGCGGGGCGCCGTCATGTTCGTGCACCCCACGACCCCGCTCGGCTGGGAGCCGACGGTGCCGGAACTGCCGCGTCCCATGGTGGAGTTCTTCGCCGAGACCACCCGCGTGCTGGCCGCCATGCTCACCGGCGGCGAGGCGGCCCGTCGCAGCGGGCTGCGGACCGTCGTGCCGCACTGCGGCGCGTCGTTGCCGGTGCTCGTGGACCGGCTGCGGCTGTTCGCCGCCCTCCAGCCCTCCCCGGACGGGGCCGCGCGCATCGACGCGGGGCTCGCGCACCTCTGGTTCGACCTGGCCGGGACCCCGCTGCCGGTGCACGTCGAGGCTCTGATCAGCCATGTCGGCACCGGGCGGTTGCTCTACGGCAGCGACTACTGCTGGACGCCGCCGGGGCTGGTCGCCGACCAGGTCGCCGCCCTCGACACCGGATGGCGGGCGGAGTCCCATGGCCCGTGGCGGGAGCTGACGGCCACGAACGCCGCGACCCTGCTGGCGGGCCGCGCGGCCCACTGACACGCGGGCCGGCCGCGGGCGGCGCCGTGCGGAGTGGTGGCATGCGGTGCGGTGGCATGCGGTGCGCGTGATGTCAGGGTGTGAAGCGCGAGGTCCGTGGCGGACCACGTGCCGACATCCTGGAGAACCGTATGACCGCCCCCCTCGAAGGAACCCACCGCGTGCATCCCGACGACTGTGTCCTGCGCGCGCTCGCCGCCTACAAGCGCTTCGAGACCCACGATCTGGAGGTGGCGGAAGGGGAGGTCAGACGGTTCATGGCACCGGGCCGGCTGCGCGCGCGCCCCGATCGCCGCGGCGACGTCGACGCGCGCGCCTTCTACGCCGACACCGGCTCCGTAGGGGTCGGGCACATGAGTTACGGCGCGGACGTGATCATGGACAGGGAGGCGGACTCCCGCTACCTCGGCATCGCGATACCCCTGTCGGGGCGCCTCCGCGTCCGGAGGGGAAGCGAGGTCCTCGACGCGTACGCCGGGGAATCGGTCGTGGTGATCGCACCGGACGGACGTGTGCTCGTCGACTGGAGCGCCGACTGCCGCGCCCTCATGCTGCGCGTGACGACCACCTCACTGGCGCGTGCGGCCCGCGCGCTGACCGGCGAACGGGACACGGACCGGCCACCGCGCTTCGTGCACCAGGTGCTGCCCCTGGACCGCGGCCACGCCGTGCACAGCGCCGCCAGACTGCTCGCCGAGAACTTCGGACGGTACGGCGATGTCGCCGCCGTTCCCGGCGGGTTGCTGCGGCGGCTCTCCGAACACGCCCTGAACGCCGTGCTGCTCGGTCTGGACCACGACCTGGGCGCCCCCGCCGGGCCTGCCTACCGGGCGACACCCAGCAAGGCGGTGCGCTCGGCGATGCGCCTGATAGAGGACGAGACCACCGCCGAGTTCAACGTCGGCGAGCTGGCCCGCCACCTCGGACTGACCGTACGCGCCCTCGAACTCGGCTTCCGCCGCGCCCTCGACGAGACCCCGCACCACTACATGCGGCGGATCCGGCTGGAACGGGCGCACCGCGAGCTCCTGGCCGCCGACCCCTCCGACCCGGCCGACGCCACGACCGTCACCGAGATCGCGACCCGATGGGGCTTCCACCACGCGGGCCGCTTCGCCGCCTCCTACAAGGCCGTCCACGGCGTCACGCCCTCGGTGAGCCTGCGGACCTTCCCGGGGGCGAACCGCCGTTGACGGCCGCGGGGCACCAAGTCGGGCCGCCACACGTTGTCCCGTTCGAGGACGCGGGCGTGACACGCGAACGGAAGGAGTGCCGTGGCGGACACGGTGATCGACCTGGGGCAGTACGGCGAGGCCTTCGCCGAGGACCCGTTCCCGGTCTACGCGGAGCTGCGGGAGCGGGGACCCGTGCACCGGGTGCGGATGCCGGAGCCCGATCCGTGGGAGTGCTGGCTGGTCGTCGGGTACGAGGAGGCGCGTGCGGCGCTCGCCGACCCGCGGTTCGCCAAGGACGTCCGGAAGCTGGGCGCGCAGGCGTTCGACGAGCGGATCATGGGCCGGCACGTGCTCGTCTCCGACCCGCCCGAGCACACCCGGCTGCGCGCGCTGGTCACCCGGGCGTTCACCGCGCGGCGGATCCGGGCGCTCGCTCCGCGAGTGCAGCAGATCACCGACGACCTGCTGGACAAGATGGTGCCGCGCGGCCGGGCCGACCTGGTGGGGTCCTTCGCCTATCCGCTGCCCATCACCGTCATCTGCGAACTGCTCGGCGTGCCCGACCTGGACCGCGAGGCGTTCCGGGCGCTGTCGACCCGGGTCGTGGCACCGGCCGCCGGTGACGACGACCACGGCGGCGCGCTGGGGGAGATGGCGGCGTACCTGGACGAGCTGATCGAGGACAAGCGGGCCGCCGCGCCGGGCGACGACCTGCTCAGCGACCTCATCCGCACCCGCGCCGAGGACGGCGACCGGCTGTCCCGGGCGGAACTGCGCGGCATGGCGTTCATCCTGCTCGTCGCGGGACACGAGACGACCGTCAACCTCCTCACCAACGGCGTGCACGCGCTGCTCACCCATCCCGAGCAACTGGCGGCGCTGCGGGCCGACATGTCGCTGCTGGACGGCGCGGTCGAGGAGATGCTGCGCTACGAGGGGCCCGTGGAGACGGCGACGTTCCGCTTCGCGGCGGAGCCGGTGGAACTGGGCGGCCGGCTGATCGGCAGGGGAGAGGGGGTGCTGGTCGGCCTCGACTCGGCCGACCGGGACGGCGCGCGCTACCCGAACCCCGACCGCTTCGACATCCGGCGCGCCCCGCAGGGACACCTGGCGTTCGGGCACGGCCTGCACTTCTGCCTGGGGGCGCCGCTGGCGCGCCTGGAGGCCCGCACGGCGCTGCGGTCCCTGCTGGACCGCTGCCCCGATCTGACCCTCGACGGCCCTCCGGGCCCGCGGGTGCCGGGCATGCTGATGCGCGGCTTCCGCACCTTGCCGATCCGCTGGTAGGTACTCAGGGGCGCGGGGAACTGCGCGATCCTTCGGGGGGCCGGGGGGCGGCCCCCCCGGGGTCGGGAAGGGAAGGGGCGGCGGGGGCGAAAACCCCCCTGGCCCACGCACCCCCGCCCCAGGCCCTAACCCCCCGCCACCTCCTCCACCTTCACCGCGCGCCGCTCACGGCGCGACATCTCGCACGCCTCCGCGATCCGCAACGCCCCGAGCGCCTCCCACCCGTCGCACGGGTTCTCCCGCTCCCCCCGCACCACCCGCACGAACGCGCCCAGCTCCCCCTCGTACGCCGCCGCGAACCGTTCGAGGAACCCCGGCCACGGCTTGTCCGCCGGGGGTGGTCCGGCCGGTTCCGTGGACGCGATCGGGGTGCGGTCGTCCAGCCCCACCACGATCGTGTCCCGCTCGCCCGCCAGCTCCATCCGCACGTCGTACCCCGCGCCGTTGACCCGCGCTCCGGTCACCGTCGCGAGCGTGCCGTCGTCCAGCGTGAGCACGGCGGCCGCCGTGTCCACGTCCGCCGCCTCCCGGAACGGTTCCGGCCCGGCGTCCGAGCCGGTCGCGTACACCTCGGCGACCTCGCGCCCGGTCACCCACCGCACCATGTCGAAGTCGTGCACCAGGGTGTCCCGGAAGAACCCGCCCGAGACCCGCAGGTGCGCGGCCGACGGCGGCGTACGGTCCGCCGTGAGTGCCCGCACCGTGTGCAACCGGCCCAGCCGCCCGGCGCGCACGGCGTCCCGCGCGCCGGCGTACCCCGCGTCGAACCGGCGCTGGAAGCCCATCTGCAGCACCGTGCCCGCCGCCTTCACCTCGGCGAGCGCCGCCAGCGTGCCCGGCAGGTCGACCGCGACCGGCTTCTCGCAGAACACCGGCAGCCCCGACCGCGCCGCCCGGCCGATCAGTTCGCCGTGGGCCGCGGTGGCCGCCGTGATGACCACCGCGTCCACGCCCCAGGTGAAGATCTCGTCCACCCCGGGGGCCGCCGTTGCGCCCAGCCGGTCCGCGAGGGCGTGCGCCCGGGCCGGGTCGACGTCGGTGACGATGAGGGCTCCCACGTCGCGGTGGCGGCTGAGCGTGGCCGCGTGGAGCGTGCCGATACGGCCCGCCCCGATGAGTCCGATGCGCATGTGAACAAAGTGAGGTGACAGCCGTCACGCTGTCAATCCTTTGTCCGGACAACCTGACCGCACAACTTCCCGTCAACAGGTGCCGCAGCTACGCTCGGGCCGTGCCCAAACCAGAAGTGGACCACACCGTGTCGCTCGAACTCGGCGTCGACCGCAGCAGTCCGGTGCCCCTCTACTTCCAGCTCTCCCAGCAGCTGGAGGCCGCGATCGAGCACGGAACGCTGACGCCGGGCAGCCTGCTGGGCAACGAGATAGAACTCGCCGCACGCCTCGGCCTGTCCCGGCCCACGGTGCGCCAGGCCATCCAGTCCCTGGTCGACAAGGGACTGCTGGTGCGCCGGCGAGGGGTCGGCACCCAGGTCGTGCACAGCCAGGTCAAACGCCCGCTGGAGCTCAGCAGCCTCTACGACGACCTGGAGGCGGCCGGGCAGCGCCCCGCCACCGAGGTCCTCGTCAATGTGCTGGAGCCCGCCCCCGCCCTGGTGGCCGCCGCCCTCCAGATCGCCGAGGGCGTCCAGGTGCACCGCATCGAGCGGCTGCGGCTGACCCACGGCGAACCGATGGCCCACCTGTGCAACTACCTGCCGACCGGGCTGTTCGACCTGGACAGCGGGCAGCTCGCGGCGACCGGCCTGTACCGGATGATGCGCGCGGCCGGCATCACCCTGCACAGCGCCCGCCAGTCCATCGGCGCCCGCGCGGCCACCGCCGAGGAGGGCGAGCGGCTGGACGAAGCCGCCGGCGCCCCCCTGCTGACCATGCAGCGCACCACGTTCGACGACACCGGCCGCGCCGTCGAGTACGGCACCCACACCTACCGTCCCAGCCGCTACTCGTTCGAATTCCAGCTCCTCGTCCGCGGCTGATCCGAGAGGTCCGGCGAAGTCCGACTCCCGGTCCGCGGCCGGGCACCGGAAGCGCGCGACCAGCCACAACACCCCCGCACCCGGAAACAACGGCGCCCGCCACCCCCCTGCCCGGCGCCCGCCCCGCACCCCCGGGCGGGGAGCCCGCCCCCCGGCCGACGCAGTCATACGGCACAATCGGCGACGATGAGCACCTACCGCGACCTCTCCCTCCCGCGCGCACTGGGCGCCGCCAGAGTCACCGCCGGCGCGCCCATCGGCTCCCGCCGCGCCACCGCCCTGCGCACCGTCGGCACCCGCGAGCGCCGCTCGCACCTGACGGCGCCCCGCGTGCCGACCGTCGGCATCGACATCGGCGGCACCAAGGTGATGGCGGGCGTCGTGGACGCGGACGGCAACATCCTGGAGCGGCTGCGCACGGAGACCCCGGACAAGTCGAAGAGTCCCAAGGTCGTCGAGGACACCATCGCCGAGCTGGTGCTCGACCTGTCCGACCGGCACGACGTGCACGCGGTGGGCATCGGCGCGGCCGGCTGGGTCGACGCCGACCGCAACCGCGTCCTGTTCGCCCCGCACCTGTCCTGGCGCAACGAGCCGCTGCGGGACCGCCTGGCCGAGCGCCTGGCCGTGCCCGTCCTGGTCGACAACGACGCCAACTCCGCCGCCTGGGCCGAGTGGCGCTTCGGCGCCGGGCGCGGCGAGGACCACCTCGTCATGATCACCCTCGGTACCGGCATCGGCGGCGCCATCCTGGAGGACGGCCAGGTCAAGCGCGGCAAGTACGGGGTCGCGGGCGAGTTCGGCCACATGCAGGTCGTGCCCGGCGGGCACCGCTGCCCCTGCGGCAACCGCGGCTGCTGGGAGCAGTACAGCTCCGGCAACGCGCTGGTCCGCGAGGCCAGGGAACTGGCCGCCGCCGACTCCCCGGTGGCGTACGGGATCATCGAGCACGTCAAGGGGCAGGTCGGCGACATCACCGGCCCGATGATCACCGAACTCGCCCGCGAGGGTGACGCCATGTGCGTCGAACTGCTCCAGGACATCGGCCAGTGGCTCGGCGTCGGCATCGCCAACCTCGCCGCCGCCCTCGACCCGTCCTGCTTCGTGATCGGCGGCGGCGTCAGCGCCGCCGACGACCTGCTCATCGGCCCCGCCCGGGACGCCTTCAAGCGGCACCTCACCGGCCGCGGCTACCGCCCCGAGGCCCGTATCGTGCGCGCCCAGCTCGGCCCCGAGGCCGGCATGGTCGGCGCCGCCGACCTGGCCCGGCTGGTCGCCCGCCGCTTCCGCCGCGCCAAGCGCCGCCGGGTGGAGCGCCACGAGCGCTACGAGCGGTACGCCGACTCCCGGCGCTCGGAACGGGAGGACGCCTCATGACGTCCGCCGCGGTACCCCACCAGCCCCTCACGCCCCAGCAGACCGCACGTACGCCCGAGAACCGCCGGCACATGATCCGCCGGCGTGCGTTCACCCTCCTGACCATCGTGCTGCTCATCGGCGTCCCGGCCGGCTACCTGGTGATCTCCGCCAACCAGAGCCGGGACAGCGGCAAGCAGAAGGAGGAGAAGTGGTCGGCGACCGGTCTCACCGCCGGCTGGCCCTCACTCGTGCAGCGCCGCCTCTACCAGGTGCCCGTCCCGCCGTACTCGCGCGACGTCGCCTACTACGAGACGAACAACTGGAAGACCAGCAGGCTGTACACCCAGTTTCTGACCAGCAACGAGGGGCTGGAGCGCTTCCTGCGCCAGACGGGTACCGAGGCCACCGCGCTGAAGATGGGCGACGTCGCCATCGGCACCCGTGACCAGCAGGTCATCGGCTGGAGCTTCAGCGGGCCGGGACCCTGGTACGGGCTGGTCCACAAGCAGAAGAGCCCGTCCCCCACCCACGACATCGTCGTCAACCGCTCCGACCCGGCGCACCCGATGGTGTACGTCGTCTCGCGCACGGTGCCGTAGACCGGCCGTCGCGCACGGTGCCGTAGACCGGCCGTCGCGCACGGTGCCGTAGACCGGCCCGCCACAGTGGCTGCCGCCGCTGCCGCTGCTGCCGCTGCGGCCGCTTCCGGCAGGCCGGCGCCGTCGCCGCGCTGCCGCGGCCACCCCGCACGGGCTCCGGAGCCGACTGTCAGACCCCGCCCGTACAGTCGTAGACACCTGACACGACGCGAGGGGCGGGAGGTGGCCGGACGTATGGAACACGGGCAACACACGCACGTGGAGCACGCGCACGAGGGAGTGCCCGCGCGCCTCGCCGCCGTCTTCCTGCCCGGCCCCGTGCCCCGGCAGGGCCGCGTCGCCTTCTGGGACCCGGAGGGCTCCGCGCCGCCCGCCGCCCCCGTCGAGGAACTGGTCGTCGTACGGCCGCACGGCGCCACCGTCCGCCGGGCCACCGTGCCCGCGCGCACCCTCACCGTCGCGGCCGCCCTGCCCGTCCTCACCGCCGCCCGGCACGCCCCGGCCGCCCACCCCGCCACCGCCTGCTGGGGGGCAGCCGCACTGCACGCCCTGCGGCTCGTCGCCCGGGGCCGGCTGCTGCCCGGCCTCACCGCCGAGGGGTACGACGCCTGGCGCGCGGGCCCGCTGGAACGGGACGACATCGCCCACCTGAGGGCGATCGCCGCCGCCCTCCCGTACGAGGGGCACGCCGTGCCGCTTCCCGGGCGCGGCCCCCTCCGCCTGCCCGAGCCGGAGGCCCTGGTGCGCGCCTTCCTGGACGCGGTCGCCGACACCCTGCCACGCACCCCCGCCGCGGCCCACGTGTCCGGCCGGCCCTTCGCCGCCCGCGCCACGACCCGGCTGCCCGGCGCCCGCGACTGGGCAGCCGAGGTCGCCGCCGGCATGGACACCGGCGTACGGATCTCGCTGCGCCTGGACCTGTCGGCGTACCAGCTCTTCGACGACGCCGAGGACGCCCGCCGGGCCGGAACGGCCGTCGTCCAGGTGCACAGCCTCGCCGATCCCACACTCGTCACCGACGCGGCCACGTTGTGGGCGGGGGAGTCCGACGACGCGTTCGGGCCCCGCGCCCGGGTGGACGCCGCGCTCGCGGTGCGCCGCGCGGCCCGCGTCTGGCCACCCCTGGAGCGGCTCACGGAACAGGACGCGCCCGACGTCCTGGCCCTGTCCGAGGAGGAGCTCACCGACCTCCTCGGCGTCGCCGCCACCCGGCTCGGCGCCGCCGGCGTCGCCGTGCACTGGCCCCGGGACCTCGCCCAGGACCTCACCGCGACCGCCGTACTGCACCCGGCCCCCGGCTCCGCCACCGACGGCACAGGCTTCTTCGAGAGCGAGGACCTGCTCCGCTTCGGCTGGCAGCTCGCGCTGCGCGGCGACCCGCTCACCGAGGCCGAGATGGACGCCCTGGCGGAGGCGCACCGCCCGGTGGTCCGGCTGCGCGACCAGTGGGTGCTCGTCGACCCCGCCCTCGTCCGCAAGGCCCGCAAAAGGGAACTCGGCCTGCTCGACCCGGTCGACGCGCTGTCCGTCGCCCTCACCGGCACCGCCGAGGTCGACGGCGAGAGCGTGGAAGCGGTCCCCGTCGGCGCCCTGGCCGCGCTGCGGGACCGGCTGACGGCTGGCATCACCCCCGTCGAGCCGCCACCCGGACTCGACGCCCGCCTGCGCGACTACCAACTGCGCGGACTGGCCTGGCTCGACCTCATGACCTCCCTCGGCCTCGGCGGCTGCCTCGCCGACGACATGGGCCTCGGCAAGACCGTCACCCTGATCGCGCTGCACCTGCGCCGCGCCCGCCGCGAACCCACCCTCGTCGTCTGCCCGGCCTCCCTGCTCGGCAACTGGCAGCGGGAGATCACCCGCTTCGCGCCCGGCGTCCCCGTCCGCCGCTTCCACGGCCCCGACCGTACGCTGGACGGCCTGGACGGCGGCTTCGTCCTCACCACCTACGGCACCATGCGCTCCACCGCGCACCTGCTGGCCGAGCAGAGCTGGGGGCTCGTCGTCGCCGACGAGGCGCAGCACGTGAAGAACCCCTACTCGGCGACGGCCAAGGCGCTGCGCACGATCCCGGTGCCCGCGCGGGTCGCGCTGACCGGCACCCCGGTGGAGAACAACCTCTCCGAACTGTGGGCGCTGCTGGACTGGACGACGCCCGGACTGCTCGGCCCGCTGAAATCCTTCCGCGCCCGGCACGCGCGCGCCGTCGAGGGCGGCGAGGACCCCGGCGCCGCCGAACGGCTGGCCCGCCTGGTCCGCCCGTTCCTGCTGCGCCGCAAGAAGTCCGACCCGGGCATCGTCCCCGAACTCCCGCCCAAGACCGAGACCGACCACCCGGTACCACTCACCCGCGAACAGGCCGCGCTGTACGAGGCGGTGGTCCGCGAGTCGATGCTCGCGATCGAGACGGCCCAGGGCATCGCCCGGCGCGGCATGGTGCTCAAGCTCCTCACCTCCCTCAAACAGATCTGCGACCACCCCGCGCTGTACCTCAAGGAGGACCCCGCCACCGCCCGGTCACTCGGGGAGCGCTCCGGGAAGCTCGCGCTCCTCGACGAACTCCTGGACACCCTTCTCTCCGAGGACGGTTCGGCGCTGCTCTTCACCCAGTACGTGGGCATGGCCCGGCTGATCACCGCCCACCTCGCCGCCCGCGCCGTCCCCGTCGAGCTGCTGCACGGCGGCACCCCGGTGCCGGAACGCGAGCGCATGGTGGACCGCTTCCAGGAGGGTGCGACCCCGGTGCTCGTCCTCTCCCTCAAAGCCGCCGGCACGGGCCTGAACCTCACCCGCGCGGGGCACGTCGTCCACGTCGACCGGTGGTGGAACCCGGCGGTCGAGGAGCAAGCCACCGACCGTGCCTACCGTATCGGGCAGACCCAGCCGGTGCAGGTGCACCGGCTGATCACCGAGGGCACGGTCGAGGACCGCATCGACGACATGCTGCGCTCCAAGCGCGCCCTCGCCGACGCGATCCTCGGCTCCGGCGAGACCTCCCTGACGGAACTGTCCGACCGCGAACTGTCCGACCTGGTCTCCCTGCGGAGGGCGGCGTCATGACGGAGGAAACCCCGAACGCACCCGCCCCCAGGCCAGGCGACGCGGCCCGCAAGGCCTTGCGGGAGGCCCGCGCCCGCGCACCCAGGCCACCCGAGCCGGGGGAACCGACCGAGGCGGGGGAACCGACCGGGGCAGGAAAACCGCCCGAGGCGGGGACATCATCCGGGACAGGGAAATCGCCCGGGACGGGGACCCCGCGCCCCACCCGCCCCCCGGCGAAGCCGGCCCGCCCCGGCGACATCGCCCGCCGGGCCCTGCGAGCCGCCCGCGCCGAGGCCACGCCCCCCACCGTGCCCCACGACGCCCCGGCCCCCCTCAGGGGCGCGGGGAACGGCGCGCCCAGCCCCGACGCACCCGCACCCGCCGGCACACCGACCCCTTCGAGCTCCCCGGCGTCCGAGCCCGACGGCACCCCCCTCAGGGGCGCGGGGAGCCGCGCGACCAACCCCCGCGCACCCGCACCCGTCAACGCACCGAACCCCCCTCCCGCACCCGAGCCCCCCGCACCGACAACCCCCCGCACCCCCCACTCCATGGCCGCCCCCACCCGAGACGGCGACCTCCGCCGCACCTTCCCCCCGAGCGCACCCCGCGCCACGGACGCGAACGGCGACCCCGTCGCCACCACATGGTGGGGCAACGCCTGGCTCACCGCCCTGGAGGCCGGCGCCCTCGACGCCGCCCGCCTCGCCCGCGGCCGCACCTACGCCGCGCAGGGCCACGTCGACGCCATCACCGTCACCCCCGGCCAGGCACTGGCCTACGTCCGCGGCAGCCGCCCCCGCCCCTACCGCACCCAGGTCCGCCTCCGCACCCTCTCCGACGCCGACTGGGACCGCTTCCTGGACGCCGCCGTCGAACACACCGGCCACATCGCCGCCCTCCTGGACAAGGAGATGCCGCACTCGCTGTCGGACTGCGGCGTCCCCCTGCTCCCCGGCCCCGGCGACCTGGAACCGCTGTGCAGCTGCCCCGACCGAGGCCACCCCTGCAAACACGCCGCCGCCCTCTGCTACCAGACCGCACGCCTGCTCGACGAGGACCCCTTCGTCCTGCTCCTGCTCCGCGGCCGGGGCGAACGCGAGATCCTCGACGCCCTCTCCCGCCGCAGCGCCGCCCACGCGGCCCGCGCCGCACAGGACGCGCACGACACGGCCGCCCTCCCCGGCGTCCGCGCCCGGGACGCCGTCACCCCGCGCACGCTCCCGCCGCTCCCCGCCCCGCTGCCCCCGCCCCCGCACCCCGAGCAGCCCCCGGCCCACCCCGCCGCCCCCGGCGGCCCGGACCCACTCGCCCTCGACCAACTCGCCACCGACGCCGCCGCCCGCGCCCACGCACTGCTCACCACCGGTCGCGACCCCGTCGCCGAACTCACCCTGTGGCAGGACGCCGTCCGCCTCGCCGCCGCCCGCCCCGGTTCCGGCCTCACCGCCTCCACCCGCGCCGTCTACGCCTCCCTCGCCTCCGCCACCGGCCGTACGACCGCCGACCTCGCCCGCGCGGTCGCCGCCTGGCGGCAGGGCGGACTCGAAGGGCTCGCCGTCCTGGAGGAACCGTGGGACCCGCCGGCAGGCCGGTTCGACCGGGCCCGCCCGCTGCTCCTCGCCGCCGACCTGCCCGCCTTCCGCCCCTGGCGCAACCGGCTCACGCACCCCGTCGGCCACGTCCAGCTCCGTCTGGGCCGCGACCACCTCTGGTACGCCTACGAGTCCGATCCGGGCGCCGACGACTGGTGGCCCCGCGGCATCCCCGACCTCGACCCGATCGGCGCCCTCACAGGACTGGGCGGCATACCGTGACGGGGCGCCGACCGGCCCCGGCACCGGGCGCGCACCGCACCCGCACCACACGCGCACCGCACCACGTCCGCACCGCTCGCGAGCGCTACGCCCGCCCCGCCGCGTGGCAGCGGATGCGGTCGATCATCGCGTCGAGCACCGCTTCGAGAGCCGTGGTGTCGCGGTGGGCCTGCGTCATCAACAGGCCGCCCTGCAGGGCGGTGAGCAGGGCGAGGGCCAGTCGGTCGGGGTCGGCGTCCGGGTCCAGTTCGCCGCGTTCCCGCATGGCCCGCAGCCCGTCGCGGATGGCGTCCTGCCACTGCGCGTAGCCCGCCACGAGCCGGGCGCGGGCCTGCGGGTCCGTGTCGGACAGTTCGGCGGCCAGGGACCCCAGCGGGCACCCTCCCCTGCAGTCGCGCGCATGCTGCGCCCGGACGACGGCGTCCCGCCAGGCCTGCAGCGCCTCGAAGCTGTCCAGCCGGCCGAGCAGCGGCCGCTGGAAGTCGAGGACGCGCTCGGTCTGGTATTCGATGACCGCCTGGACCAGCGCCTTCTTGTCACCGAAGTAGTGGTAGAGCTGCGACGGGCTGCTCACCCCCGCGGCCTTGAGGATGTCCTCGGTGCTGGTGCCCGCCACGCCGTTGTCGTACATCAGCGCGGCTGCCGCCGCCGCGATGCGGTTGCGCGTGGCCTGCCCCTTGGGGGTCAGACGTCGTGCTGCGGTGCTGCTCGTCACCCCTTCACGCTACCGCATCCCGTCAGTTTTTAGACTTGACATTCTATTTTCTACGGCTCAAGATTAGAGTGATCGATCTAAAAATGATCAAACCAGAACCAGAAGCGGAAGGGCGGTACCCCGTGACCACCACCCCCATCGCCGACCAGGTCGCCGACCTCCAGGAGAAGGTCGCCGACCAGCTGCCGGCCGAGGTGCTGAAGGTGTTCGGCGCCGAACAGGCGGACCTGGACACCGCCGGGCTGCCGTCCGGCATCGCGGAGCCCGGCACCCCCATGCCCGACGCGTCACTGCTCGACGTGCGGGGCCGCCCCGTCACGCTGGATGAGGCGCGGGCCGGCCGTCCTGCGGTCGTGGTGTTCTACCGCGGCGCGTGGTGCCCGTACTGCAACGTGGCCCTGCGCACCTATCAGCGGGAGCTCGCGGGCGAGCTGGACGAGCGGGGCGTGGTGATGATCGCCGTCAGCCCGCAGAAACCGGACGGCTCGCTCAGCATCGTCGAGGCCAATGAACTCACGTACACGGTCCTCTCGGACCCGGGCAACCGGATCGGCCGGGAGCTGGGCATCGTCACCAGGTCCGACGACCAGGTGCTGCACGCGCAGGCGTCCCTCGGCGTGGACCTGACCGAGGTGAACGCCGACGGCACGCAGGACATCGTCATGCCGACGGTGGTACTCGTCGACGACCGGGGCGTCCTGCGCTGGATCGACGTCCACCCGAATTACACGACCCGCACCGAGCCCGACCGCATCCTCGCGGCCCTCACGGAAACCATCGGCTGACCGACCGACCGGCGTGACGCGCGCACGCCCCTCCGTCCCCCGCGCCCGCCTCCTCACACTCACTCACCGCGCGACCCCTGAACGGACCCGCCCACGACCCACGTGCCGGCTTTCGACGTCTACGAGACGTTGCTGAACCTGGAGGTCCTGGACGGGCCGTTCGAGGAACTCCTCGGCACCGCCGCCCTGCGGCCGCAGTGGTTCGCTCAGATGCCGCAGCTCTCCTTCGTCGGCTGCTGACCGGGTTCTGCACGGACTTCACCACCGCGCAGCGCGCCGCTCTGCGCATGCCGGCCCGGCGCCAGGGGGTGCCCCTGACCGCGGAGTGTCCCCCGGGCCCCCTGCCACCTGCCGGTCCGGCTCCGTTCGTGTGGAGCCGGACCCTCTAGGGTCTTTCGTCTGGATCGGGCCGGCTGGGAGGCGCGGTGCGTCTTCGACCGACCCGGGCGGGGTCCGGTGCGTGCGGCGGCAAGGCGGAGGAGGGCGCCGGGGCGGAGCCCCGGCAACCGACGACAACGCCGCAGAGGCGCGTGCCAAACCCCGCGACGCCGGAATGATCCGAACGAGAGGCCCTAAGGGCTGTCCCGTGATCCCCGGTGGATCAGCGCGCGGCGTCAGATGCGGTGCATCGCAAGGCGGAGGGGCGTCCGCATACTGGATGTATGCGGACGTTCCGACAACGCGGCGAGGTGCCGTAGCTGTCGTCGCGCGCCCGCCGGGGATCACGGGACAGCCCTTAGGCCAGGCCGATCTGCTGGTAGAAGGTCTGGTTGTCCCAGAACAGGAACTCCTCGTCCATCACACCGCGAGGGGTCCACAGGCCGACGGTGGCCATGCTGATGGCGTACTTCTTCCCGGTGGGCGCGATGGTCCCGCCCTTCCCGTCGGGCATGGGCCGGGTGAAGGTGCCCCGCATCACGCCGGCGACGGCCGTCAGGTCGCCCGTGGCCACACGCAGGTGGTGCGACTCGATGCGGGTGTCGGGCGCCCAAGACGAACATGGCCGCCAGGTCGGCGATGTGCTTGTCGATGCCGTCGGTGTAGTGGCCGTCGGGCCAGTGCACCCGGATGGTGCGGGCGTGACTCTCGTCGAGCCTGTCCCAGTCGGCGTGGGAGAAGACGTCGAAGTCCAGCTCGTCGAACGTCCGCAGATTGCGGCGTTCCCCGGCGGTGAGCCCCTTGGGGAACGGCGGGTCGGGCACCGGCGTGGTGGCGGGGTCGGGGAGCGGCCCCGCCCACGGGTGCCCCGAGGTCTGGCTCTGTGCCGTTCCGGCGAACGCGGTGCCGTCGGTGACGGCGGTCAGGGCGAGCGCGCCGAACGTGGCCGCGCCGCCTTTGGTGAGCAGTGAACGACGATCCACGGTGTCACTCCTTCCGCGAGGACTCGTGAGGACGCGCACAGCCTTGCACTAGCTTTTCGAAAGCGCAATCTTTCTGAAAGTGCAGTCTCAACGAAAGCGCCCTGGGGTCCGTCAGTCGCCCCCCGACGGCGGCCCCCGGCACGCGGGCACCTTCCGGTGCGAAATACTCGTTCGATGAGCTCACGCACTTCCCCTCCCGGCGGGCCGATCGCGATACGGAGGGCTGTCGCCAGGGATGCCAAGCGGCTCACACGGCTCGTGCGTAACTCGGGTGCCTACGAGGGCGTGTACGCGGCGGCGGTCGCGGGCTACCGGGTGGGGCAGGACTACATCGAGGCCCACCGCACCTTCGTCGCCGTCGAGGCCGTCGAGGCCGTCGAGGCCGTCGAGGCCGTCGAGGCCGACGCGCCCGCGGGCCGGATCCTCGGGTTCTACTCGCTCGTCCTCGCGCCACCGGAGCTCGACCTGCTGTTCGTCGCCGACGACGTGCAGGGGCGGGGTATCGGGCGACTGCTCGTCGCGCACATGCTGTCCGAGGCCCGTGCCGCCGGGTTGGACCGTGTCAAGGTCGTGTCGCACGTACCCGCCGAGGACTTCTATCACCGCGTCGGTGCGGTGCGGATCGGGACCGTGCCCGCGAACCCGCCCGCCGTGCCGTGGGACCGTCCCGAATTCGAGTTCCGCATCGCTCCGGAATGAGGCGGTGCACCGGCGCCGCTGCTTCAGGCCGACCGGACCGACCGGACCGACCGAACGTGCCGATCAGCCGTGCTCGTGAACGCCGACCGTCCGGTCGTGCCCGGAAAAGCCGACCGCTCAACCGTGCCGGGAAACCGAGTCGCCCGCGCGCTGCCACATTTCGTAGTTTCCGCATTCTGCCGTGATCTCGGCCGCCGCCCGCGCCGCGGCGACGAATGCGTCGACCAGCGGCGAGGTGCGTGAGGCCGCCACCGCGAGGCACACCTGGTCGGGCGCCAGATCCCGGACCGTGACGTAGGTGACGTCCGGGTGCGAGTGGAACACGGTCGTCGAACGGGGCAGGAACGAGATGCCCCGTCCGGCCGCGACATGCTCCAGTGTCTCGTCGACGCCGCGCACCCGGTATCCGGCGTCGGGATGTGGACGCCTGGTGGGCTGCGTGCTGGGGTCGCCGTGCCAGACCAGCGGCTCGCCGGCCAGGTCGGCCTCGGTGACCTCCCCTTTGCCTGCCCACCGGTGGCCGGTGGGCAGGACGGCCACCCGCGGCTCGGTGTACAGCGGGGTGACACGCAGGCCGGTCTCGTCGATGGGCAGCCGCACATAGCCGACGTCGATGCGGCCGTCGAGCAGCAGGGGAGCCTGGTCGCCCCATTCGATCCGCTGCACGTCGACGACCACGTCCGGGTGCCGGGCCTCGAACGCCCGAGCCGCCGGGATGACGGCGACGCCGGCCCGGAAGCCGATCACCAGCCGCCGGCTGCCACGGGCGGCCTCGGACACCCGGCGGCGCACCGCGAGCGCCGAGGCGAGCAGCGGACCGGCCTCGGCCGACAGTTGTCGTCCCGCGTCGGTCAGCGCCACGCCATGGCGGTCCCGGGTGAACAGCGAAGCGCCGAGATCCTGCTCCAGCGCCTTGATCTGCCGGCTCAGCACCGGCTGCGCGATGTGCAGCTCCTCGGCGGCGCGGCCGAAGTGCAACTGGTCGGCCACGGCGACGAAGTAGCGGAGTTTGCGCAGGTCCAGATCCACGGCGCCTCCCGGTTCCGGTGATGCTTCCAAGGTATCACCGCGTCCGGAACAAGTATTGGACGCCCATTCACGCCGGTGACAGCCTGAACAAGTACCGGATCCCCGATGGGGGCGAAGCGATACCGGCGCGTGAATCCGGCGCAGGAATTCTTTCAGGAATGTGAAAGCGGCGCCCGCACTCGGAATGAGTCGGGAGCTCGGGTTCGAAATGAATGCGGGAATGGAACACTCGGGAAAGCAGGCGTATCAATGAGCAGCGTCAGCATTATCGGCACGGGCGACATGGCGGCCGCCCTGGCGGGCCGGGCGCTCGCCGGCGGCAACGCCGTCGAGATCATCGGCCGCGACCCGGCCAGGGCCGGGGAGCTGGCCGCCGGACTCGACGGTGCCACTGTCGGGACGTTCGACGCCGTCCCGGCGGGAGACCTCGTTGTCCTGGCTGTGCCGTACGCCGGCGCGGCGGCGGTGGTCGGCGAGTTCGGGGACGCACTGCGCGGCAAGGTCGTCGTCGACCTCACCAATCCCGTCTCCCCGGACGCCGAGAGCCTCGTCACCCCCGACGACAGCTCCGGTGCGCAGGAGATCGCCAAGGCGGTTCCGGCGGGCGCGCACGTCGTGAAGGCGTTCAACACCGTCTTCGGTCACATGCTGGCGCGGGGCGGCGCGTTGGACGTGCTTCTCGCGGGTGACGACGCCGAGGCCAAGGCGGCCGTGTGGGCCTTCATCACGAGCCTCGGGTTGCGGCCGAGGGACACCGGCCCCCTGGCGATGGCGCGCTGGCTGGAGGGAACGGGCCTGTTGATGATCAGCCTGGGCCGCCGCGGCGGGAGCTTCGACTTCGCCCTCGGCGTCGAAACGTCCGACCCCGCCCTCGGTGCCCACACGTCTGCCTGAGCGCGCCACCGTCACTTCTCGGCGCCACGTCTCGCGCCACCTCACTCACAAGGAATCGAAGCATGCGCGTTTTCGTCACTGGCGGGACCGGCCATTCCGGTTCGTACATCATCCCCGAACTCGTCGCCGCCGGACACGAGGTCACCGGCCTGGCCCGGTCGGACACCGCGGCGGCCGCGTTGTCCGCCCTCGGCGCGAAGGCGCGTCGCGGCGACCTCGAGGATCTCGACGGACTCAAGGAGGCGGCCGCGGACTCCGACGGCGTCATCCACGTCGCACACCGTCAGGACCTGCTTCCGTCGGGCGGGATCGACGCCGTGGCCGCCGCGGAGCTCCCGATCATGCTCGCGTACGGCGAGGCACTCGCGGGAACCGGAAAGCCGCTGGTCGCGGCGGGGAGCATAGGCTCGCCCGGGAACCTGGGCCGCCCCGTCACCGAGGAGGATCCGGCCCTGCCCGTCGGCGAGGAGCACAGGGGAACCCTGCGGGTCCGCAACGTCGTGGAGACGGCCGTGATCGGACTCGCCGAGCGAGGAGTGCGCTCCTCGGTCGTGCGGATCTCCAACATCGCGCACAGTACGACGGACCGTGCCGGTTTCCTCGTGCAGATGATCGCGCTGGCGAAGGAGAAGGGCTTCGCCGGCTACCCCGGGGACGGCACGAACGTGTGGAACGCCGTGCACGCCCGCGACCTCGCCTCCCTCTTCCGCCTGGCGCTGGAGAAGGGGCAGGCCGGCAGATACTGGCACGCGGTGGGGGACGGGGCCCTCCCGTTCCGGGAGATCGCCGAGGCCATCGGCGGCCGTCTCGGCCTGCCCGCCGTGAGCGTTCCCGCGGACGAGCTGATGGTGCCGGGGTACTTCGGCTTCCTGGCGAACATCGTCACGCAGAGCTATCCGGCGTCCAACCTCCTCACCCGCCGGACCCTCGGCTGGGAACCCGCCCGGCCCGGCCTGCTCGCCGGCCTGGACAACGGCCACTACTTCCCGGCCGGCTGACGGCTCGGAATCGCAACGGAACTCTGCAATACGGGAGTTCGGCTCGACTCCTCCTCTCAAGGAACGCGGACATCATGACGACTGTGGGATTCATCGGAAGCGGACAGATCGGCAGGACCGTGGCGCGGCTCGCGGTCGGGGCCGGGCACCGGGTCGTGCTCAGCAACTCGCGCGGTCCCCGAACCCTCGCGGACACCCTCGCGGAGCTGGGGCCGCGGGCGTCCGCCGCGACGAGCGAGGAGGCCGCGACGGCCGGTGACATCGTCGTGGTCACGGTGCCGGTCAAGGCCTTCCCGGATCTGCCCGCCGCGATGCCGGCCGGGAAGACGGTCATCGACACGTGCAACTACGGCCCCGAGCGCGACGGACACATTCCCGAGCTCGACAACGGGTCGCTCACCTCGAGCGAGTTGCTGCTGCGGCACCTCCCGGACGCCCGACCCGTCAAGGCGTTCAACAACATCTACTACAAGCACCTGCTGTCACTCGCCCGCCCGGCGGGGGCGGCCGATCGCTCCTTCCTGCCCATCGCCGGGGACTCCGCGCAGGCGAAGGCGGAGGTGACCGCGTTCATCGAATCCCTCGGGTACGGCGTGGTCGACGCCGGACCGCTCGCCGAAGGCCGACGGCAGGCGACGGGCACACCGGTGTGGGGAACCCCGTACGGTCCGTACTCGGACGAGCAGGGCCGTCCGGCCGACGAGGCCACCATCCGCGCGGCCCTGGCCGCCGCGACACGGTGACCACCGCGCGGGCGCGCGGTGATGTGCCCCCGCACATCGAGGGGCTGAGCGCGACGCCGAGCGGTACTCCGACGCTCCGAGCATGCGCGAAGGCCCGACCCGGCGCGGGGTTCCCCGCGCCCCGCCGGCCGCGTGAGGAGTACGCCGCCGCGCGGCGGACGTGCACCCGGCGCGCAACCCACGTGCACCCGGCGCGGCCGGGGCTCGGGCGGGCGGCGCCTCAGGCCCCCGGCCGTGCGCCGGTCCTGCTCCGCCCGTAGTGGCGGGCGGCCTTGGCCCGGTTGCCGCACGCGGCCATGGAGCACCATCGGCGCGTGCCGTTCTTCGTGGTGTCGTGGAAGTGCAGCACGCACCTCGGGTGGGCCGCGCAACGTTTGATCCGCCGGGGTGCCTCGGCGACGAGTCGCAGATAGTCGGCGGCGGCGAGCCAGGCCGGCAGCCAGGCCGCGTCGTCGACCTCCGGGCGGGTCCGCGGACCCTCGGGCCCGAGCTCGTGGCGGAGGGCGCCGTGGGCCAGTACGCGGTTGAGGTCCTCCCGGGCCGTGTCCGAACCGGTGTCCACCAGGGCCAGGAGTATCTCGCGGGTCTCCCGCACGGCGGCGAGCGTCGCCCCGTCCGCGCCGGCGTCCTCCTCCAGGCCCGCCGCACAGAGCCAGACGGCCAGCCCCTCCACCGAGTCCAGCAGGTCCTGCGGCTCGGCGTGGTGCATCCATCGCGTGTTGAGCAGGTCGAGGCAGAGCGGCTCACCGACCAGCGGACGGCGGTCCCCGGGGACCCGGGACGACGACTCGGACACGGCGGCGCCTCCTGCGGCGGTCGGCGGAAACGGGCGGAACCCCCTCCACTTTACCGCCTAACGCATCTTTGGCGGTTGACGGTCGACGCCCAACCTTCTATCTTCACTTCATCGGTTAGATCTCACGGAGGTGGACCATGACCACTGCTGCTCCCGGCGCCCCGCGGACGGGACACGTCGGCCCGAACGTCCGGACGGGACACGTCGGCCTGAATGTCACCGACCTGGAGCGCTCGACGCCGTTCTACGCCCGCGTGTTCGGTCTCCAGACGCAGTCCGAGGGCGAGGACGACGGGCGCCGCTGGGCCTTCCTCGGGCGCGACGGACGGCTGGTGCTGACCCTGTGGCAGCAGGGCACGGCGCCCTTCCCGGTCGCCTCGGCCGGGCTGCACCACCTGTCCTTCGAGGCGGACTCCATGGAGCAGGTGCGCGCGGCCGAGGAGGTGCTGCGCGAACTCGGCGCCGACTTCCACCACGAGGGCGTCGTCCCGCACGGCGAGGGCACGGCGTCCGGTGGCATCTTCTTCACCGACCCCGACGGCATCCGTCTGGAGATCTACGCACCGAACGGCGCCGAGAACGCCACGGCCCCCACCGGCACCGCGCCCACCTGCGGCTTCTTCTGACCGGTAGGCGCACCGGCCGCCGACGTCCACTGATAAGGAGAGCGCCGTGCCGCTCGACGTCTTCCACGAAGGGGAGCTCGCCGTCCAGCGGCGCGCGGGACTGCTCGATCAGGGCGCACACGTCTCCCGCGCCGTCCGCGCGTCGATCCCCGGCGTGGCCCGGGATTTCCTCGCCCGGCAACCCATGGCCGTGCTGGGCGCCGCCGACGAAGAGGGCCGCCTCTGGGCCTCCCTTCTCTCCGGGAACCCCGGGTTCCTGCGGGCGGAGAGCGACACGGAACTCGCCGTCGCCGCGCTCCCCGTGCCCGCAGACCCCCTGTACGCACGGCTGGGCGGCGGTCCCGCCCCGGTCGGGATGATCGCGATCGAGCCGGCGACCCGGCGCCGGATGCGCCTCAACGGGTACGGCACACCGAGCGGGGACGGCTTCCACGTCGCGCTCGACCAGGTGTACGCCAACTGCCCGAAGTACATCCGGAGAAGGGAACCCCACCGGGCGCCGGGCACCTCCGGCAGCCCCGTCGTACGGACGCGGGACACACGACTGCCGGACCACCTGCGCGCGTTCCTCGCCGACGCCGACACGTTCTTCGTCGCGACGACGGACCGGGACGGCCACACCGACGCCTCGCACCGCGGCGGCGACCCGGGCTTCGTCCAGGTGCTCTCACCCACCGCGCTGCGCTGGCCCGACTACACCGGCAACGCCATGTTCAACACCCTGGGCAATCTGGAGGTCGACGCACGGGCCGGGCTGCTCTTCCCGGACTGGCGCACGGGTGCCACCGTGCAGCTCACCGGCACCGCCCGCACCGACTGGGACCCCGCGGCGGCCGCGGCCGTGCCCGGCGCGCGGCGGATCGTAGAGTTCACCGTCACCGGCGTGGTGGAGATCGCCGGAGCCACCCCCCTGCGCTGGAGCGCACCGGAGGATCCCCGCACGCGCCCGCCCGTGGCGCCGCCCCGCTGAGAACGGCGTCCGGCACGCCGGCGCACCGGAGCGCCGACGTGCCGGGAGGCGGGCACGCCCAGGTGCGGCGGCCCGGGTCCGGCACTGGTCGAAGGCGGGCAGGCCGGCGTACTCGTCGTCGCCCGTCACCGGTCCGGCCGGTCGAGGCGATCATGCTCATGTGTGAACGAGTGCGACAACGCATCCGATCCTGCTCGGAATCATGCCTTGCCGCGCAGGGCGCCGTACCGGTCCGCCCCGTCGGCCGACCCACCGTGTGAGGCCGGCTCGGGTGCGGCATACGCGCTCGGTGCAGCCACGCACCGCGCCGAGGGGCGGGGAGGTCACGACACGGAGGGCCGTCGCGCGGGACGCCGAACGGCTCACGCGGCTCGGGCGCGGCTCGGGCATCCACCAGAGGCCAGTACTCGGCCGCGGTCACGGGCCACGGCGTCGGCCGCGACGAAGGCGATGTCGTCGTGGGCGAAGCCGCGAGCCGGGAAGTCCGGGGCCTCGGCGAGGGTGCCGGTGTAGGCGATCGCCACCGCCGTGAAGGCCGGCGGGATCACGTCCAGCCGGGCTGGTTCTCCTCCGGGAACAGCACGCCGCAGCCGCGATCAGGAGTTCGCCGGCGTGCCCGAAAGGGTCATGCAGGCGGGAGACGGCCGACGCGTACAGAACCCGGGAGGTGTCGGCCGGGCTCCTGCGCGACAGCGCCGCGTTCCGGTAACTCCCCTGCCGGGGTCAGGAGTCACGGTGCGACGTGTGTGCGTGGGAGTCGTGAAGAGTTCCCGCATGGTTCTGGGGATCCGGTCACGGGAACGGAAGGATCCGGGAGGGGGGGGGCTTTCTCGGCGCTCGCGAGCACGTCGGGCGCCGCTCCATGCGATGGGAGACCGATCGACGATGTTCACTCCGGTGCGGAGCAGACTACGGAGAGCCGCGCTCGCGCTCTCGGCCATTGCGGCCCTCACCTTCGGCGCGACCTCCACGACGGGCGCGGCAGCGGCCCCCGCTCCCGCTCCCGCGAAACAGGGACCGACCTCGGTGGCGTACGTCGAGGTGAACAACAACAGCATGCTGAACGTCGGCAAATACACCCTCACCAACGGCGGCGGCAACGTCTTCGACGTCGCCGTGATCTTCGCGGCGAACATCAACTACGACGCGGGCACGAAGTCGACGACGCTGTATTTCAACGAGAACGTCCAACGCGTTCTCGACAACGCCGCCACGCAGATACGGCCGTTGCAGCAGAAGGGCATCAAGGTCGTCCTCTCGGTGCTCGGCAACCACCAGGGCGCGGGCTTCGCCAACTTCCCTTCCCAGCAGGCGGCTTCGACGTTCGCCGGACGACTGTCGGACACCGTGGCCAAGTACGGCCTCGACGGCATCGACTTCGACGACGAGTACGCCGAGTACGGCAACAACGGCACCGGCCAGCCCAACGCCGGCTCGTTCGTCCACCTGGTGTCGGCACTGCGCGCCGACATGCCGGGCAAGATCATCAGCCTCTACAACATCGGACCGGCCGCGTCGCGCCTGTCCTACGGCGGCGTCGACGTCTCGTCCAAGTTCGACTACGCCTGGAACCCGTACTACGGCTCCTGGCAGGTCCCCGGCATCGCACTGCCCAAGTCGAAGCTGTCGCCGGCGGCCGTCGAGATCGGTCGGACCTCGCAGAGCACGGTCACCAGCCTGGCCCGCCGTACGGTCAGTGAGGGATACGGCGTCTATCTGACGTACAACCTCGACGGCGCCGATCGCAGCGCCGACGTCTCCGCGTTCACCAGGGAGCTGTACGGAAGCAACGCCCGCTATACGCCGTAGACGGACCACAGGCCCCGGCGTTCCCGGCATTCGGCGCCCCCTCGGGGCGTACGGCGTCCGGTAGGGCCGCGCTCGGGCAGGCCGCGCCACCGACAACGATGTCGGAGGCGCGGTCGCCGCAGGGACCGTGACCTGCGCCGTACCGAAGCGCCGGCCGCCTTCCCCATGCCGTGCCCCCGGCCGCACGGCACCCACAAGACTCCCGCCCTGCACTTCACCCCGACCGGCTCCTCCTGGATCGACCAGATCGAGCGGTGGTTCGGCTACCTGGCCCACCAGATGATCCGCCGCGGCCCCTGCCAGTGGCGCGGGCCGCCGATGCGGGCAGAGTCGGGCAGCACGGCCTGGAGATCGTCATGGCCGTCGCCCAGGGCTTCGAGGCTCAGCGGGAGCCGGTCGGCAAACGCGTCACCGCCCGCATCGCCCTACCTGACGACCCCAGCGGGGACATCGCCGGACGCCGCCCCCAGTAACAGCCTGCGCTCCCGTCGGCCTCACCGCTTTCCCTGACGTCTGCCGTGAAGCGAGGCGCTGCGGGGGCGAATGAGACGGGAGCGGCCGGCGCGGGGACGGTGCCGGCGTGCGGGGTGGCGGCGTCGGCTGACAGCATGGCGAACGACGCCGACTCGGCCCGCACGCGCGCACCGCCGACGCCCAGTACGTCGCGCGGACCCGTGCCTGGTGTCCTGAGCCAGAGGTCTTTGGCCCAGGCCCTGAGCGGCCGCCCGGTCACGGAAATCGGTGGCCGCAGTCTGGAAGAATTTCTGCAGGAGTCCTTGGACGACGACCTGGCACGTGACCCAGGTGCGCCGACTTCACGCAGCATGCCGATCGGCCACCCTTCCTGAGGTGTTGAACGCCGAATCAATATCTGTTCCCGAGGGATCAGTTTTTCGAGAGCCGTGCAGCGGGAGTTTTTGCCGCGAAGAGCAGAGCAGAATTATTCACCGTGCACGCGCCGTTCCGGCGTGCTACTGTCGTCTCAGTTGCAGTTGTGGTTCCCAAGACTTCAAGTGCCCCCGCCAGGCTTCTTCCGGTTGGGAGCACTTTTGTATTTCCGGTCATTTTCCGGGCGGGGTAATCATCGCGGCGACTCGGCGTCCGCGCAGTGCGGATGCCGATGCACTGCCCCGAAGGAGATATGACATGGCTGCTGGTACCGTGAAGTGGTTCAACGCGGAAAAGGGCTTCGGCTTCATCGAGCAGGACGGTGGCGGCGCCGACGTGTTCGCCCACTACTCGAACATCGCCGCGCAGGGCTTCCGTGAGCTGCTCGAGGGCCAGAAGGTGAACTTCGACATCGCGCAGGGCCAGAAGGGCCCGACGGCCGAGAACATCGTTCCGGCCTGACGCTCACGCGCAATCCGTAGCTGGGGCCCGCATCCTTCGGGGTGCGGGCCCCAGCTGCACGCGCATCCCGCGCCGGCTTTCACCCGCGGGACGCCCCGGAGGAACCCGCAGTACCACCACAAGGGTTCCTCGCTCAGGACGCAGGCGCATCCTGAAGCGCTGCCCCGCAGCCGGCGCCGGGATCGCGAGGTCCCCATCGCGTCACCGATTTCAGCACCTGTGCCCCCGGGATTTCGGGCGGCCAGATCTGCTTTCTTTTGCCACCGGTCCATACTTGTGATTCTCCGTGCCGTTCACCGCAGCGGGAATTCCTTGATATGTGCCACATCGAGGAAGGTTCCGCATGAACCGCACGTACACGAACGACCGCCCCGCCCGCTCCCGCGACGGCCGTGCCGACGCCGGACGGGGCGGCGGTCACGGCTCACAGGCACCGCGTCGTACCGGCGGGCCCGTGCGCTCCGGCGGTTCCGGCCGCCGGCCCGCCGCGATGCGCGGTGAGTTCGCGCTGCCCAGGACGACCACTCCCGGGCTGCCCGCCGTCGAGGGCTTCGCCGATCTCGACCTGCCCGAGCAGATGCTGGCCGAGCTCGGCAGGCAGGGTGTGACGGCACCGTTCCCGATTCAGGGCGCGACACTGCCGAACTCCCTTGCGGGCCGTGACGTCCTGGGCCGCGGACGCACCGGCTCCGGCAAGACCCTCGCCTTCGGCCTCGCCCTGCTCGCGCGTACCGCTGGGCAGCGTGCTGAGCCCCGCCGGCCGCTGGGGCTGATCCTCGTCCCGACGCGTGAACTGGCACAGCAGGTGACCGACGCGCTGACCCCGTACGCCCGCTCCGTGCGGCTGCGGCTGGCGACGGTGGTGGGCGGCATGTCCATCGGCCGACAGGCCGGCGCACTGCGCGCCGGCAGTGAGATCGTCGTCGCTACACCGGGACGGCTCAAGGACCTCATCGACCGCGGCGACTGTCAGCTGAACCACGTGGACATCACCGTGCTGGACGAGGCCGACCAGATGGCCGACATGGGCTTCATGCCCCAGGTCACCGCGCTGCTCGACCAGGTGCGCCCGGAGGGGCAGCGCATGCTGTTCTCCGCCACCCTGGACCGCAACGTCGACCTGCTGGTGCGCCGCTATCTGACCGACCCTGTCGTGCATTCGGTCGACCCGTCGGCCGGTGCGGTCACGACGATGGAGCACCACGTCCTGCACGTCCATGGCGCGGACAAGCACGCGGCGACCACGCAGATCGCCGCGCGCGACGGCCGCGTGATCATGTTCTTGGACACCAAGCACGCCGTCGACCGGCTGACCCAGGATCTTCTCAACAGCGGGGTACGGGCCGCGGCGCTGCACGGCGGCAAGTCGCAGCCGCAGCGCACCCGCACGCTGGCGCAGTTCAAAACGGGACACGTCACCGTGCTGGTGGCGACCAACGTCGCGGCGCGCGGCATCCACGTCGACAACCTCGACCTCGTCGTCAACGTCGATCCGCCGACCGACCACAAGGACTACCTCCACCGCGGAGGCCGGACCGCCCGCGCCGGCGAGTCCGGGAGCGTCGTCACCCTGGTCACGCCGAACCAGCGCCGAGGCATGGTCCGCCTCATGTCGGACGCCGGAATCCGGCCGCAGACCACCCAGGTCCGTTCGGGAGACGAGGCCCTGAGCCGGATCACCGGCGCCCAGGCCCCCTCCGGCATCCCGGTCGTCATCACCGCGCCGGTGGTCGAACGCCCCAAGCGCAGCGCCACCTCCCGAGGTCGCCGCCGCCCCGCCTCGGCGACCAGGCGCACCCCCGTACGCCAGACCGGCTTCGGCGCGGTGGCCTAGAACTTCAGTGATCAGGAAGCCGGCCCATCTCTGCATGAGGGACGTTTTGACGCTGGTTCGGACAGAGTCCCGCCCGGCGGACGCCGACCCCGTGCACAGGACAGCGGTGGAGGTCACGGATGCGGCCGGACCGCAGGTCTGTGACGACATGAGCGTCGAGGTGGCGCTGGCCGTCATGGCCGCTGCCCGCACGGTCCGACTGGTCGTCTGCGACCAGGACGGCCAGTGCACCGGCCTGGTCACCCATGCCGAACTCGCCGCCGTCCGTGACAGCTGCGACGATACGGACCGTGTCCGCCTGCGCGACATCCTCGGCGACCACGGTTTCGTTCGCCTCACCCGTGACCACGATGGCCGAAGCCGAGCACGCGATGCGCACCCGTCGGCTCGGTGTCCTGCCGGTGGTCGACGAGCAAGGCAGCGCCCCGGGCAGCCTCGCCCTCTCCCGCTGAAACACCTGGCCCCTGGTCGGACCGTTCTTCCCTTCTCTCTGTGAGGTCACATGCGCTGCGTCATCGCCCGCTTCCCCTTCGAGCTCACCAAGGGCGGCGTGCTGGAATCGATGAAGGGCATCAAGCCCGAACCGGTCATCGGCCAGTCGGTGATCATCGGCCGCCGCCACTACCCTGTCAAGCAGGTCGGCCAGGTCATCACGCGCCAGGACCGCCGTGACTTCAGCGCCGCCGAAGTCCTGCGGGCCATGGCTCAGCTCGGCTTCACCTGCCGCGCCGTTCCCAAGGCAGCGCCCCTGGGCATTCTCAGCCCGATGCAGCACGCTTCCGCGATGCTCGACACCCCCGTCACGGTCTGACCGGGTAACAGGCACGAGCAGACACCTGAGCAGCAGTGTGGGCCCGACCGGTACGCCGGTCGGGCCCACACCACGTGCAGCGGGTTTCCGTCACCTTGCCCTGCAGGTTCCGGGCGGCATGGAAGTGCAGACGCGCGGGCGGCCCGTCCTCCTTCACGGGGGCGCCGAGGACGGCGGCGATCTCGCCCAAGCGGGCGGAATCCCTCAGCACATCCGGCACCCTCTGCTCCCACACCGGCTCGGCGGTCGGCCGACCGGTGCATCGGTCCCGGTCGGCGACCTCGCGCTCAGCCGGCCGCACTGCGCGGCGGGGCCACTGAGTGCGCCGGACCGAGCCTCGGAGCTGCTTGAACCATCTGTGGGCCGGTCGAGGCAGACCGGACGAGGCGGACTACCTCGGTGAAGGCGTCGGCTGCGGGCGCGCGCACCGGGACGTTCGGCAGCGGGGTTCTGAGCCAGAGCAGACGCAGGACGGGCGACGGGGCCGGCTGCCGAAGAGTGGCGCTGTTCGAGGCCACCAGTGGTTCGAGGTATCAGCAGTTCGCAGTTTCCTTCAGTGAGTAGTTGATCAAGAGGGAAGGACGGAGGAGCCGAGCGCCATCAGGATCGCCCCGGGAGGAAGAGTTGCCCCGTCTACACCATGGGCCGGGCCGCCGAGATGCTCGGCGCCACGCAGGGCTTCTTGCGCGCCATCGGCGAAGCCCGCCTCATCACCCCGCTGCGCTCCGCGGGCGGACACCGCCGCTACTCCCGCTACCGGCTGCGCATCGCCGCCCGCGCCCGGGAGCTCGTCGACCACGGCACTCCCATCGAGGCCGCCTGCCGGATCATCATCCTCGAGGACCGGCTCGAGGAAGCCCGGCGCATCAACGCCGAATACCGACGTGCCACCGAATCAGCGAACCCGACCGCAGCAGCGTGAGGTGAGCATGCACGTCCGTGCCGCGGGCACCGCGCGCATGGTCTGCCGTCCGGTGTGATCGTTTCCTGTGGTGACACGGCGTGTGGGCGTGTAGCGTTCTGTCTCAGCTGTCGTGGTTCGGAATTTCCCCCTGCCCGCGCCTTTGGTGTGGGCGTTTTGCTGTGCTGTGCCGCAGGAACCAGGGCGATCACCTCCGCCTGCCACATGGAGTGGGGGCGTTCATCGACTGGAAGGCATCAACATGGCAACGGGAACTGTGAAGTGGTTCAACGCGGAGAAGGGCTTCGGCTTCATCGCCCAGGACGGCGGCGGCCCGGACGTCTTCGCGCACTACTCCGCGATCAACTCCTCGGGCTTTCGTGAGCTCCAGGAGGGTCAGGCTGTGACGTTCGACGTCACCCAGGGCCAGAAGGGTCCGCAGGCCGAGAACATCAACCTGGCCTGACCGCGCGGACCTGCCCGAGAGATCGCGCACCCTGCGTCCGGGGAGCGCCGCTCGTGCGGGCTCTGCCGCCCACCGGGTGAAGCGCCTGCTCGCGTGCCCGGCGTGCACAGGATCAGGGGCCGCGCAGCCATTGCTGTGCGGCCCCTGATGTGTTGAGGCGAGTGCGACCTCGGTCGAACCTCCTGACCTCAGTTGCCTCGAGCGTCGTACGGCTCGGGTGCCGCATGCCCTGCCCCTCGGTTCGCGCAGCTTGGAGGTGGGGGTAGGCAGCGCGGCCAGCAGCCCCAGGAGATGGCCGGTGGCCGCACAGCCGTCGGAGTGGGCGGCTGCGACGACTGCGATGCCGGCGACGCCCTCCACATCGAACCGGCCGGCCTCGAGATCCGGAGCCAGGTCCAGTTGGTGTTCCGACTGGTCTGCGAGGGCGGTGGATACGTGGGGGCGGACCTCAGGAAGCATGGGCGATCCTTGTGCGTAGGCGAGCGGAGATGCCCGTTCGGAAGCCCTGATCTTTGCCATGGCCGGCCGTTCTCATCGGCTTGGGCAGGCCCAATCGGCGCGAGGGTCAACAGGGCTGGAGTTCACGCGGTGGCGAGCCGGCCCGGGCCCGGCGATGGCCCTGGGGCCCTGGACCGACATCCCATGATGCTGCCGGAGTGAGGTCTTTCGGCATCACCGCATTGCTGCCAGTGACGCCCAGTCGTCCGAGGGGAGAACGAGAAGCTGTGTCCCGTGATGCCGCTGAAGTCGAATCTGGTCACGTTGCCTCAGCGCGTGGAGAGCGCCGTGGGCTACCCGACGGATCGCAAGGCGGCCATGCAGGGGAGAAGGTTCACTCGGTTGCCGCTCTGGCGGGGCGGGCGGCCGACCTGGCCGAACCGATCAAGCCGAGGTTGCGTGGCCGGCTCCATGCAGGCGGTCCTGGCCTGCGCCGTGTACTCGGTCACCGCCCGGCTGCTGTTCGCAACGAGCGCCGTCCACCACCGCGGCACCTGGGGACCCCTGGGCGAGGCTCTTCCACGACGACCCTGAATGGGCCGGGCGGTGGCCGGGGTATCGGTCCGTAGCTGACCCGCCGGAGGAGCCTCGAGTGCGAGACGGAAGGCGTCAGGGAACGGCGAGGCCAGGACACCGACTGTGCGTGGCACACGGTGGGTGACCTGGAAGCGGTCCACATCTGCACCCCGACCACGGACCAGCCCGGCCTCGCGACAGTCACGGTCGGCCTGCCGACCCGGCACCGGCTGGTGTTCGTCCCTCCGGGCGACGCGGCGGTCGATCCGGGGCATCTGAAGGTCGGTCGCTACGAGAAACCGACTTCCCCCACCACTCCGAGGATCGGTGGCAAAGAGCCTGTTCCACCTGCTCGTTATCGGTGTGGTGGTCCTGACCGCTGTCTTCGTCCTTCTCAGCCCGCGCCTGGGCCGCCTTCGGAGGCGCCTGCCCCGGTGACGCCGCCATCCCGGGCAAAGCACCCCTGGTTCGTCCGCCCGAGGGCCCGCGGAAGCGGGGGACCGGAGAAGGCCCGAGTCATGGTCCGGGAATCGTCCTGCAGGTGACCGTGGTCGGCGTCGACGATCGCCGCGATGAGGGTGCGGGCGGCCTCGCGGGGATGCAGCGCGCGGGTGCGCACGATCAGGCCGGGCGGCGTCGGCGCACGGAATCACCCCGGTCGTGCCCGGTCGTCCTGTCGCCGGTGCCGGCGTACAGGTGGGTGGCTGCCGACCCCCGTGCCCGGCCGCGACGCCGCGAGACCGTGACCGGTACCGGGGGCCGGGCGCCGGGCTGTGGTTCAGGCGTCGATGATGACGGGGATGATGAGGGGCTTGCGGCGGTAGGTGCGGAAGGCCCAGTTCGCCACGGCGCGGGCGAGGAGTTGTTCGAGCTGGCGGGCGTCCCCGACGCCTTCCTCGGCCGCGGTGGCCAGGGTCTTCTCGATGACGGGGACGACCGGCTCGAAGGTGGTGTCGTCGTGGACGAAGCCGCGGGCCAGGAAGTCGGGAGCCTCGGCGAGGGCGCCGGTGTCCGCGTCGACGATCGCCACCACCGTGACCACGCCTTCCTCCGCGAGGGTGAGGCGGTCCTTGAGGGAGGCTTCGGTGGCGCCGCCGACTTCCATGCCGTCCACGTAGACGTTGCCGGCGGGGACCTTGCCGGTGATGGACGCGCGCCCGTCGACCAGGTCGACGACGACGCCGTCCTCGGCGATGACGACCCGGTCGGGGTCGACACCGGTACGGATGGCGAGGTCGGCGTTGGCCCGCAGGTGGCGCCATTCGCCGTGCACGGGCATGACGTTGCGGGGTTTGACGATGTTGTAGCAGTAGACGAGTTCGCCGGCGCTGGCGTGCCCGGAGACGTGCACCTTGGCGTTGCCCTTGTGCACCACGTGGGCGCCCCACCGGGTGAGTCCGTTGATCACCCGGTAGATGGCGTTCTCGTTGCCGGGGATGAGGGAGCTGGCGAGCAGGACGGTGTCGTCCTTGCCGATGCGGATCATGTGGTCGCGGTTGGCCATTCGGGACAGCGCGGCCATGGGTTCGCCCTGGGAGCCGGTGCACACCAGAGTGATCTTGTGGTCCGGGAGTTTCTCCAGCTCCTTCGTGCTCACGACCAGACCGGAGGGGACCTTCAGATAGCCGAGGTCACGGGCGATGCCCATGTTGCGGACCATCGACCGGCCGACGAAGGCGACCTTGCGGCCGTGCTGGTGGGCGGCGTCCAGGACCTGCTGGATGCGGTGCACGTGGCTGGCGAAACTGGAGACGATGACCCGGCGGGGCGCGGTGCGCATCACCTGCTCGATCGCCGGGTTCAGCTCCCGCTCGGAGGTGGTGAAGCCGGGTACTTCGGCGTTGGTGGAGTCGGTGAGGAACAGGTCCACACCCTCCTCGCCGAGGCGGGCGAAGGCGCGGAGATCGGTGATGCGGTCGTCGAGAGGGAACTGGTCCATCTTGAAGTCGCCGGTGTGCAGCACCATCCCGGCCCGGGTGCGGATCGCGACCGCGAGACTGTCGGGGATGGAGTGGTTGACCGCCACGAACTCGCAGTCGAAGGGCCCGAAACCACGCCGGTCGCCCTCCCGTACCCGCACCGTGCGCGGCCGGATGCCGTGCTCCTTCAGCTTGGCCTCCAGGAACGCCAGCGTCAGCTTGGACCCGACGACGGGGATGTCGGACCGCTCGCGCAGGAGGTACGGCACGCCGCCGATGTGGTCCTCGTGGCCATGGGTGAGGACGATGCCCACGACGTCGTCCAGCCGGTCCCGGATCGAGGTGAAGTCCGGCAGGATCACGTCCACGCCGGGCTGGGTCTCCTCGGGGAACAGCACACCACAGTCGACGATGAGCAGTTTGCCGGCGTACTCGTAGACGGTCATGTTGCGGCCGATCTCACCCAGGCCGCCCAGTGCGACGACCCGCAGCCCTCCTTCGGGAAGGGGTGGGGCGGCTTTCAGCTCGGGGTGTGGATGACTCATACCCTGACGGTACCCGGAGAGCGGAACGAGATGATCTGTCGCCCGTGTGATCTCCCTGTGACAACGGGTGAGACGGCGAGGTCCCGCTGAGGAACATGCTGAGGGGGCCTCGGCGCGACATGCCTTCCCGAGGAGTCCGCGCACCTGATTACGTCGAGGCCCACCGGGCCTTCGTAGCTGTCGGCGCGGACGGGCATGGAGGCCGGGTCTTCGGCTTCTGCTCGCTCGTCCTCGCTCCACCGGAGCTCGATCCGCTGTTCGCCACCGACGAAGCGCAAGGACGGGGTTTTGGACGACTGCTCGTCGCGCACATGCAGTCGAGGGCCCGTGCCGCTGGGCTCGACCGTGTCAAGGTCGTGTCGCATCTTCCCGCTGAGGACTTCTACCACCGCGTCGGTGCGGTGCGGTGCGGTGCGGAACCGCGCTCGCATACCCGCCCGCCGTGCCGTGGGACCGTCCCGAATTCGGGTTTCGCATTTCGTCGGCCTGACGCGGTGTGCCGGTTCGCAGAGCACCGGCTTGTGAACCGCCCCGGATCTGATGGAGGCTCGATTCCCTGAGAGGATCGAGTCATGGCAGGTCCGTCCGCCCCAACCGGCGGCTGGAGTCGACGCATAGAGCCTCCACCGAACCCGCAGGGTTCAGGACGGGTATCCAGCGTCGGCCTATGGGCAACTGCGAAGACCGCACCGAGGACGAGGCCGATTCCTGGACCGCTCGCGGAAACGGTCCTGGACGGTCGAAGAACGCGTCAGCTGCCCCGAAGACCGACCGCCAGGGTCAGTTCAAGGACCCGGTGCGGCGATGCGAGATCCGGAAACAGCTCCCGCAGCTGGGACATCCGGTACCGGACGGTCTGGGGATGGACGAACAACGCCGCAGCCACCTCATCCCGCTTGCCCTGGTGCAGCAGCCACGCCCGCAACGTCTCCTCCAGCCGCCGCGCGGTTGCGACAGGCAAGGTCCGCAACGGTGCGAGGGCTCGGGCACGCAGGTCTGCGAACGCGTCCAGGTCGGCGCTCAGCACCAGCTCGGGCAGATGGTCCTCGGTGTCGCGAATATCGGAGGAGAGGGAACGCGCGCGTACGGCTCGTGCGTACGAGGCGGACGCACGAGTCCATGGCCGGGCCGGGCCGACCACGGCGGTGCGGTCGGTCAGCTGCCGCAAGAGATGTGATCGGTCCGCATCGGGGACGAGCAGCACGCCGGAAGCGTCCGGCAGATCGTCGAGGACGAGGGTGCTCGGGTCGAGTGCGCGGTAGGCAGGCCGGGCCTGGGCGGCGGGCAGCAGGACCGCGGTCAGCGAAACCGGAGGCTGCCACCCGGCCCGTTGAGCAGAGACGAGCAGCACGTCCGGGCTCGCGCCGGCGAGGAGGTCGCGGGCGAGCTGTTCCAGGTGGCGCTCGTGGGCCCGGCCCCGGGCGGCCAGCTCGTCGGCGTGGCCCGCGGCGCTCGCGGCGGAGAGCTCGTCGATGTAGGCGAAGGTCAGCTCGGCGAACTTGGCGACCTCGGCGGCGGGCAGACCTGCGGGTACGGCACCCGCTGCGAGGCATCGCCAGGCCACGCGGGCGCCGACGCGGTAGGCGCTGAGCAGGGCGTCCATCGAACGGCCGTCGCGTACCTCGCCGCGGCCCAGCTCGTAGGCTGCGTCACCGGCGTCGCCGCCTGTGGCGTTCCCGCTGGCGAGGTCCAGGTAGTGCCCCAGGGCGGTGCGGACGGCTCTGCGGATGGTGGCGCCCATGCTGCCCGAAAGGGCGTTGGCATAGGGAGGGACCTCGTCGATGATCGCCTGGACGACCTCGTCCGCGGTGCTTTTCAGCGCGGCCCGCAGTGCGGTGACCGTCGTCTCATCCAGGGCCAGTTCGCTGGCCCTCCGGATTGCATGCCTCATTTTTTGTTCCCTGCGAACAATTCAGCCGGCCAGATTTACGTCCTGTGGTCAGGACTTTACGCGCGGAGGCGCATCAAGCTGGGGTCATGAGAAGTGCAGCCCTCCGCAGCAGGGCGTGGAAACTGCTGGAGATGGTCACGACGCCGCTGCTGCCGTCGGACTACTTCGACCTGGTCAGCCCGCTGCGAGCGGGCGCCGACCTGCGTGGGCGCATCGAGGCCGTGGACCCCGAGACGGATGACGCCGCGACCATCGTGATCAGGCCGGGCCGGGGCTGGCACGGCCACACGGCCGGTCAGTACGTGCGGATCGGCGTCGACGTCGACGGTGTGCGCCTGTGGCGTGCCTACTCCCTCACCTCACCGGCGGACCGCCGGGACGGCCGCGTCACGATCACCGTGAAGGCGATCCCGGACGGCAAGGTCAGCAACCATCTGGTCCGCAGGGTGAGACCGGGCACGCTGATCCAGCTCGACCAGGCGACCGGTGACTTCGTGCTGCCGCAGGCCAAGCCCGCCAAGGTGCTCTACCTGACGGCCGGAAGCGGCATCACGCCCGTGATGGGCATGCTGCGCGACACCGAGTTCGACGACGTCGTCATGGTCCACTGCGCGCCACAGCCGCAAGACGTGATCTTCCGCAACGAACTGCATGACCTGGTCGCGGACAAGAAGCTGCGGCTCACCGAGGTGCACACCGACACCGACGGCATGCTCGACATCGCCCGTCTCGACGAACTCGTGGCCGACTGGGCCGAGCGCGAGACCTGGGCTTGCGGGCCCGCGGGCCTGCTCGACGCCGCCGAAAAGCACTGGAGCGAGCACGGCGTCCCGGAGCGCCTGCACACCGAACGCTTCCGCCCCAGCATCGTCGTCGCCGGTGACGGCGGCGAGGTCACGTTCAGCGCCACCGGCAAGACCGTCGACGCGGACGGTGCCACGCCGTTGCTGGACGTCGGCGAGGAGGCCGGCGTGCTCATGCCCTCCGGGTGCCGCATGGGCATCTGCTTCGGCTGTGTCACGCCGCTCAAGGCAGGCGCCGTCCGCGACCTGCGCACCGGCGAGATCACCGAGGCCGAGCCGGGCGTCCTCATCCAGACCTGCGTGTCCGCCGCGGCGGGCCCCTGCGACATCGAACGGTAGGAGCACTTTGACCGCCATCGACCCCACCGCCCACCTGACCGCGGAGCAGATCGAGGAGCTCGGCCGCGAGCTGGACGCGATCCGCGACGAGGTGATCGCAGGCCGCGGCGAGAAAGACGCCGCCTACATCCGTAAGGTCATCTCGGCGCAGCGCAAACTCGAGCTGGTCAGCAGGGGCGTGCTGCTGTTCTCGACCTTCCCGCCCGCGTGGCTGATCGGCACCGCCGGTCTGTCCGTGGCGAAGATCATGGACAACATGGAGATCGGCCACAACATCCTGCACGGCCAGTGGGACTGGATGCGGGACCCGAAGATCCACTCCACCACCTGGGAGTGGGATCACGTCTCGCCGTCCGAGCAGTGGAAGCACTCGCACAACGAGCTGCACCACACGTACACCAACGTGATCGGCAAGGACAACGACCTCGGCTACGGCATCATGCGCGTCGACGAGGACCAGAAGTGGCACCCGTTCCACCTCGGCCAGCCGCTGTGGAACTTCATCAACGCCTGCTTCTTCGAGTACGGCATCGCGGCGTACGACCTGGAGCTCGGCAACAACCTGAACAAGCGCCGCCGCAAGGACCCGGAGTTCCGCGCGCGGGCCAAGGCCGTGGGCCGCAAGATCCGCAAGCAGGTGCTCAAGGACTACGTGATCCACCCGCTGCTGTCGGGCCCGTCGTTCCTCACCACGCTCGCCGCCACGTTCACCGCGAACCTGGTCCGCAACATCTGGTCCCACTCGGTGATCATGTGCGGGCACTTCCCCGAGGGCGTACAGGTCTTCGAGCGCCGGTCGATCAAGGGTGAGACGCGCGGCCAGTGGTATCTGCGCCAGATGATGGGCTCGGCGAACATCAGCGGCAGCAAGGCCATGCACTTCATGACCGGCAACCTGTCGCACCAGATCGAGCACCACCTGTTCCCGGACCTGCCGAGCAACCGGTACGCCGAGGTCGCGGTGAAGGTGCGCGCGTTGTTCGAGAAGTACGAGCTGGAGTACGTCACCGGGCCGCTGCCCAAGCAGGTGTTCTCCGCGTGGCACAAGGTCTTCCGGCTCTCGCTGCCGAACAAGAAGCCCAAGGTCAGCACGCCGGCCCGCGAGCAGGAGCTCGTCGCGGCCTGATTCCCGGTATGGGCGCCGCAACAGGCCCTAGGAGGGCAAGACCCGACGCGAGACAGTCCGAAGCCTCGCGCGCTACGCGGCCCGGGAGGTCTTCCACCTGGTCAGACATGTGCAGCCGCAACCCTCGTTATAGGGGCAGTCGTGAGACGTGAGAGGGTCTGGGGCGTGAGTGAGACACCACCGAACACCCTGCAATACCGCTTCGACGGGCCGGAAGACGCTCCGGTCCTGATCCTGGGTCCCTCACTGGGCACCACATGGCACAGGTTGTAGAGACCGTCTTTGGGCGTCCACGTCAGTCCAGAGCGGGTGCGTAAGTGCAGGTCACGGCATCGCGGTCCGGGGGAGTCGGCGTAGTTGGTGACAGACGTGTGACAGCGCCCGTGACAGCCCGGTGACAGGGCGAGGCGGGGGGGGGGGGGGGGGGGAGCATGCTGGCGGCGCCTCTGCCGGGAGCCACGAGAGGAAGCCCCACCGGAGCACTCCGGTGGGGCTTCCTCTCTCGACTGTGCTTACGCTCATGACGCGCTCGGCTCCTCATGCAGTTCGTGTTCCTGCGCTGCGTTCGGCGACGCTGAATTTGCGATTGCAGCCAGCAAGACGGGACCTGTGAGGCCACGCGGTCCCGCGGGGAAACCGGGCGGGCGGATGTGCGACGTCGTGGCCATCGTTGGTGCTGCACCCCGTGATGAAACCGGACTTGGTCGTACGTGCCGGGCGTCCTGCGGTGACAGGGCACAATGGTCGGCACGCGGTGTCTGGGGGAGCGGCTCTGGGGAGGGCGTCGTGAAGTTCAGAAAGCGAACGCTGGAAATGCTTGGCGACCTCATTTGCGGGAACCTCGGTGCAGCAGACCCTCAAGCTGACGCCGAGCCTGCATATTTCCCGTATCGCTCAAGCAGCTACATCACCGAGTTCTTCGCGGAACTCGACATGGATTGGGAACACGACGGCTCGACGCGGCACCGCTGGGTCGCAGGGGTGCTGGAACAATTGCTGGCAGAGCCGCACGAGGGGCCTTCACACCCACCGGGTCCTTCTGCAGGGTGATCGACCACCTGATGAATCCGGCGGATGCCCTCAACGAGGGTCTCGACCGGCCCAATGCCTTGCGCGCTGAACAATGCGCTCGCCCGGGAAGGGTTCGAAGCCTTCTACGGGGAGGACAAGCACTGCTAGGTACGGGCCAGCCGCAACGTCGACTCCCCCGCGGCCGGCGCACACGCCTACCGCCGGGCCGGCGTGGCATTTCTCGTCGCCTGCTCGCTGATCTCGCTGTCGGCGGGCATACCGGCGTGGGCCGCCGCCATCCTGCTCCTGGCCTCCGTGGTGATCCACACTGTCGGCGAACTCTGGCACTCCGCCGCCGGCTTCGAGGTCTCCTTCGCCCTCGCCCCGCGGCACGCCACCGGCCAGTACCTGGGTGCCTTCGGCCTCGGTGCCGGACTCGCCGAGGCCCTCGGGCCCGGCCTGCTCATCCTGCTCTGCATCACCTGGGGCCGCCCCGGCTGGTACGTCGTGGGGGCCATGTTCACCCTGACGGACCTGGCGGCACCACCTGCTGTCCGCTGGGCGCAACACCATCAGCACGGTCGGCAGACGCGGTCTGCTCCTGCAGAGAAGGTGCCAACGACCTGACCGGTCCGTGGCATCGGCCGAGATTCGCGTCGGCCGCCGCTCAGTGGTCTCGGCGTGCGAGCATCTGACCTGGAATCTTTCCTTGCCGCTGGCCGAATACTGACCGGGGCTTTGCCGCAGTCATCTTGTAGTTGCAACTCATTGGCAGAAACCTGAATGGTGCGGCTGAAAACAGCCGATCGCCGAGCAGTAAGGCCCGCGTCTTCATGACCACCGCTCCTGATTCCGCTTCTCCCCGCCCTGCCGCCCCAGGCAAGGGCCGCGGACTCTCGTGGCACCGCATCCGCACCTCGATGACCCGCAAAGAATGGGCCAGCGTCGGCGGGATGGCCGCGTTCATCCTGGCGCTGCACGTCATCGGCTGGTTCACGCTGGTCGTGATCGTCGCTCCCGAGCACTACAGCCTGGGCAGCAAGACCTTCGGCGTAGGCATCGGCGTCACCGCCTACACCCTGGGCATGCGGCACGCCTTCGACGCCGACCACATCGCCGCCATCGACAACACCACCCGGAAACTGATGAACGAGGGCCAGCGCCCGCTGTCGGTCGGCTTCTGGTTCTCCCTCGGCCACTCCTCGATCGTCTTCGCCCTGGCCTTCCTGCTCTCCCTGGGAGTGAAGGAACTGGCAGGCCCGGTCGAGAACGACGACTCGGAGCTGCACAGCGTCACCGGCTGGATCGGTACGACCGTCTCGGGCACCTTCCTCTACGTCATCGCGATCATCAACCTGCTGATCATGGTTGGGATCTGGAAGGTCTTCCGGCAGATGCGCTCCGGCCACTTCGACGAGGCCGCCCTGGAGGAACAGCTCAACAACCGAGGGTTCATGAACCGCCTCCTGGGCCGCCTGATGAAGTCGATCACCAAGCCCTGGCAGATGTACCCCCTGGGCCTGCTCTTCGGCCTCGGCTTCGACACCGCCACCGAGATCGCGCTCCTCGTCCTCGCCGGCTCGGGCGCGGCCTCCGGCCTGCCCTGGTACGCGATCCTCTGTCTGCCGGTCCTCTTCGCGGCCGGCATGTCCCTGCTGGACACCATCGACGGCTCGTTCATGAACTTCGCCTACGGCTGGGCCTTCTCCAAGCCGGTCCGCAAGGTCTACTACAACCTCACCATCACCGGCCTGTCCGTCGCCGTCGCCCTCATCATCGGCACCGTCGAACTGCTCGGCCTGATCGCCGAGAAGGCAGACCTGCACGGCCCCTTCTGGGACCGGGTCTCCGGCATCGACCTGAACATCATCGGCTACGTCATCGTCGGCCTGTTCTTCGCCACTTGGGCCATCGCCCTGCTGGTGTGGAAGTTCGGCCGGATCGAGGAGAAGTGGACTGCGGGCCTGGCCGAGCCCGCGACGGCGGAGCAGGCCGCCGAGTAGGGCGGGTTGAAGCGCGGCCCGCCTCCAGGCGGCGCCGCGCTCCTCACCGGTCAGGAGCTGCAGCGAGTGCACCGCCCGTAGATGAGAATCGCCCCCTCGGAGTCCGGCCGCAGACCCGTCAGCTCCTCGATCTCGCCCGCCGCCTCGGTCAGGTGCCGGCTCGCGAGGGCCGCGACGCTGCCGCACTCGCGGCACACGGTGTGGTGGTGCGGTTCTCCCGTGATGCCGTAGCGCGCCGGTCCGGGACCGTGGACCGCGTGGGTGAGGCCCACGGCCGTCAGCGCATCCAGCGTGCGGTAGACGGTGGTGGGGTTCACGGCGTACCCGGACCGGGCCAGTTCCTCGAAGGCTTCGGCCGGGGAGAGCTGGCGTTCCGACGAGGACAACAGTGCCAGCAAACCAAGTCGGCCCGGAGTGCAGCGCAAGCCGTGCCGCTTCAGTCTCCCGCGCGCCTCCGGCCGTGCTGTCGCTGCGTCATGCGCCGGCTGCTGGACCACCCTCACGCCTCCGCCCCTTCCCACGGCTGTTGCCCAACGGCAAAGACTTGGTTGCAACTGCCCCGACACGGCCCCGAGTCCTAGGTCCAATGCCTGATCGGCAGCGACACTTGTTGCTGCTAGCGTGCAGCTGCACACTATTCGCAATTATGTCGGAGGACGTTGGACATGCCGGTGTACACGCTCCCGGACCTGCCGTACGACTACTCGGCGCTCGCCCCGGTCATCAGCCCCGAGATCATCGAGCTGCACCACGACAAGCACCACGCCGCCTACGTGAAGGGCGCCAACGACACGCTGGAGCAGCTGGCCGAGGCGCGGGACAAGGAGACCTGGGGCTCGATCAACGGCCTGGAGAAGAACCTGGCCTTCCACCTGTCCGGCCACATCCTGCACTCGATCTACTGGCAGAACATGACCGGCCCGAAGGGCGGCGGCGGCGAGCCCCTGGCCGCCGACGGTGTGGGCGACCTCGCCGACGCGATCACCGAGTCCTTCGGCTCCTTCGCCGGTTTCAAAGCCCAGCTCACCAAGGCCGCCGCCACCACCCAGGGATCCGGCTGGGGCGTCCTCGCGTACGAGCCCGTCAGTGGGCGGCTGATCGTCGAGCAGGTCTACGACCACCAGGGCAACGTCGGCCAGGGTTCCACCCCGATCCTGGTCTTCGACGCCTGGGAGCACGCCTTCTACCTCCAGTACAAGAACCAGAAGGTCGACTTCATCGACGCCATGTGGGCCGTCGTCAACTGGCAGGACGTGGCCAAGCGTTACGCCGCTGCCAAGGAGCGCGGCGACAGCCTGTTGCTCAAGCCGTGACGCCGTAGCCGCGTCGCACAGACGTCCTGCTCGTGATCGTCTTCTCACCCTTCACGGAGCAGGCGGTAGGAGGGAGGGCTCCCGCAGGCCCGATGCCTGCGGGAGCCTTCCTGTTGCTGAGGCAGGCGTGAGGGGCTGTTGTGCGGCTTCAGGCGGTGGTGAACCGCAGTTCGGGCCGCTCCCAGTCGACCTTCGGTGGTGAGGGGGCAACGGTCCCCACCCGCTCGGCGCCCAGGCGTCGGTAGAACTCCTCGGCCGGCGGATGGGAGACCACCCGCACCTCGGTCAGGCCGGCGGCCCTGGCCTGGCGGATCATGTGCTCGATGAGGAGTCGGCCGACACCCCTGCCCTGAACGTCGTCCGCCACGAACGCCAGGTCCAGCTCCGGTGGCTCCAGCAGCAGGGCGTAGAAGCCCTGGAGCCGTTCGGCCGTATCGATGGCCACGAAGACCTGGTGTCCGGCGATGTAGTCGGCGGTGACCCGGTAGTCGGAGATGATCGAGGCGTACGGTCCCCGGTAGGCACCGGAGTTCTGGATCAGGCTGGTGAGGCGGTCGGCGTCCTGCGCGACGGCGCGCTTGATCGTCGTGGACTGCATCCGCTTACTCCCCGACCTCTGCGGCGGTCAGATTCTCCCAGTGCACGGTGCGGTCGCACCAGCGGTCCAGGAGCACCTGGTCGTGGCCGACGGCTAGCAGTCCGGCGCCGGTGGCGGTGCGGTACTCCTCGACGGCTGCCACCAGGGCGGCGGCGGTGGAGGCATCCAGCATCGCGGTCATCTCGTCGCAGATCAGCCAGCGCGGACGCAGGACGAGAGCGCGGGCGAGGCACGCGCGTTGGAGCTGGCCGTCGCTGACCTCGTGGGGACGGCGGTCCAGGAGGTCGGGTGTGAGGCCGACGGCTGGGGCCAACTCGGCCAGGCGCTGTGGTATTCCGTCTCGGCGGCCGGTGACGCGCAGGGGCTCGGCGATCAGGTCGGTGAGCCGCAGCCGCGGGTCGGCGGAGAGGCGGGGCTGCTGGAAGACCACGCCGAGGGCGGTGCGCTGGACGCGTGGGGTGCGGTAGCGCCAGCCGCGTACGGGTTCACCGTCGAGCGTCACGGTGCCGGCCTCGGGGCGGTGCAGCAGAGCCGCGACCCGGGCGAGGGTGGACTTGCCGCAGCCGCTGGGACCCAGCAGGCCGACGGACTCGCCGGGGGCGAGGGCCAGGGTGGCGTTGCGGACGACGGGGGCTCCTCTGTTGTATCCGGCGGTGATGTCGTGCAGTTCAAGCACGGAGGTCCTCCGGTACATGCGGGTGGTGGCAGGCGATGCCGTCGGCCGGCTGCGGAAGTGCGGTGCAGGCGTCGGTGGCCCGCTCGCAGCGTGGGGCGAAGGCGCAGCCGTCGGGGAGATTGCCGAGTTCGGGCGGCATGCCGGGGATCGGGGCGAAGTCGCGGTCGGGGAGGGCCTGGAGCAGACCGCGGCTGTAGGGGTGGCGGGGGCCCGGCGTGCCGAAGAAGGCTCTCGCGTCGGTGAGTTCGACGATCCGGCCCGCATACATTACAGCCACGCGGTCGGCGATGCGCTCGGCGGCGGCCAGGTCGTGGGTGATCACGAGCAGGCCCCGACGGCCGGTGTCGACGTGGCGGCGTAGTTCGTCCACGGTGTGGTCGACCAGGTCGCGGTCGAGGCCGGTGGTGGGCTCGTCGGCCAGGAGCAGGGGCGCGTCGCCGACGAGGGCGAGGGCGGTGGCAGCGCGCTGGGCCAGGCCGCCGGAGAGTTCGTGCGGGTGGCGGTCGAGGTGGCCGGCGGGGAAGGCGGCGCGTTCGGCAGCTGCCTCGGCCCCGGATCGTACGGCTGCCCGCCCGCGGACATCGGTCAACGCGGCCACGGTTTCTTCCAGTTGGGAGCGAACGGTGCGCACCGGCGTGAGGTGCGCGGCGGGGCTCTGCGGGATGAGGCCGATCAGGCGGCCCCGTACCGTCCGCGCCAGCGTCCGTTCGTCGGCGGCGATCAGATCCAGGTCGCCGAGCCGGGCCTCACCCGCGGCCTGGGCGTTGGCGGGCAGCAGACCGAGCAGGGCGGAGGCGAGGACCGACTTGCCGCAGCCGCTCTCACCGATCAGGGCCAGACACTCGCCGGCCGCCACGTCGAAGTGCGCTTCAGTGACGGCGGCGATCCGCCGCCCACCCGGCATCAGGAAGCGCACGGACAGCCCGCGTACCGACAGGACCGGGATTCGGTCAGTCACAGCATCAGCTCCGATCGGCGGCGGGGATTGATCCGCTCCCGCCAGGCACCGGCGAGCCCGGCGATGGCGAGCGTGGGGACGATGATGAACAGGCCCGGGAAGAGGGTCGGCCACCACTGCCCAGCGAGCAGCGAGCCCCGCGCGCCCTGGATGAGGTTGCCGAGGCTGGCCAGGTGGGTGGGCAGGCCGAGCCCGAGGAAGGACAGCGCCGACTCGTGCCACATGGCGTGCGGCACCATCAGCACGGCGGCCAGCGCGGCCTGCGGCAGCACGCCGGGCAGCAGATGCCGTACCGCCACCCGCCACCGGGACGCGCCACCGGAGACGGCTGCGTCGATGTAGGGGCGCGAGCGCAGGGACAGCACCTCGGCGCGCACGATCCGGGCGGTGGACAGCCAGTGGGTGAGCGCGACCGACACCACCACCGGCCACACCCCGGGCCGGAACATGGCCACGACGAAGATGCCCAACAGCAGATGCGGCACGGACGAGACCGTGTCGACGACCCGCATGAGAGCCCGGTCGGCCCAGCCGCCCAAGGCCCCGGCAATCGCCCCGACGGCCGTGCCGATCACCGTCGCCGTGAGCGCCGCCGCGACCCCGACCAGCAAGGACACGCGCAGGCCGTAGAGGCAGCGCAGGAGGAGATCCCGGCCGAGGTCGTCGGTGCCGAAGGGGTGCGACCAACTCGGCGGCAGCAGCTTCGCGCCCAGGTCGACCGCCTGCTGGTCGAGCTGCACCAGCGGTGGCACGAGGAGTACGGCCAGGACGGTGACACCGACAAGGGCTGCCGAGATGCGTACCCGCAGCGTCCTGGTGGAGCGGCGGCTCGTGCCGTACGACCGCCAGACGGGCTCGGCCGTCGATTCACCTGTCACGTCACCAGTTGCTTCACATGTCACTGAACTTCACCCGCGGGTCGAACAGGCCGTAGAGCAGGTCGGCGAGGAGGTTGCCGACGAGCACCGCGGCGGTGGCGAGCGTGGTGAGCGCGGCGAGCAGCGGGAAGTCGACGGCGGTGGCCGCCTCCACGGTGGCGGCCGCGATGCCGGGCCAGCTGAAGACGCTCTCCACCAGCAGGGCTCCGGTGATGAGTTCGGGCACCCTCGAGCCGACCAGCGTCAGGAGCGGCAGCAGGCCAGAGCGCAGGGCGTGGCCGAGCAGGACCGTTCGCTCGCTCAGCCCCCTGGCCCGTGCTCCGCGTACAGGGTCCTCGGCGAGAGCATCGCCGACACCCTGACGGACGTACAGGGTGAACCAGGGCAACTGGGAGACGGCGAGAACCCCGGCCGGCAGCACAAGGTGACTGGCTACCTGATCGGCTGTGACCTGCTCGCTCGCGGTGTCGGTGAGACCGCCGGCCGGGAGCACGCCGAGCTGGAGGGCGAACAGCCAGACGGCCAGCAGGGCCAGCCAGAAGACGGGCGCCGCCTCCAGCGAGTAGGCCAGCGACGTCACGGCCCGGTCGAGCACCGATCCCGGGCGCCGAGCCGCCAGCACACCCAGCACCGTACCCGCCGGCACGGCCACCACGAACGCGACCGCGCACAACAGCGTCGACCAGACGAGGCGTTCGCCGATGACCTGGGCGACCGGCTGCCGCATCACGCTGGACTGCCCGAGATCGCCCGTGACGGCTGCAGTCAGCCAGTGCCACCAGCGGGAGGTGAACGGCTGGTCCACGCCCAGGTTCTCCCGCAGCCGCGCCAGCGTCTCCGCGTCCGCGCCGAGGGCGGCCGTGCCGGCGTACGCCTTGACCGGGTCGAAGGGGGAGGCGGCGGCGATCGCGAAGACGCCGAGAGTCACGACGAGCAGGATTGGGACGGCGAACAGCAGCCGCCGCCCCGCCAGCCGTGCCATCGCTCCCCAGGGCAGGGAGGGCCTCACTTCTTCGGCTGCCAGGCTTCGAGATTCCACCACGGGCCGGAGGCAAAGCCGTGCTCGTGCGGCTCGACCTGCGTGGTCAGCCCGGCCCAGCGATCGGCGAGGACGTAGACGTGGTCGATGTGGGTGAGGAAGGTGTAGCCGGGGTTCTTCACCAGTTCGCGTTGGAGGCTGTCGTAGGCGGCCTTGCGGGTCGCCGTGTCCGAGCTGCGGCGGCCAGTATCGAGAGCCTTGTCCACGACCGGGTCGTTGTAGCGGGCCATGTTGTTGAAGCCGTCGTCGGCAAGGGAGGAGTGCAGCAGCGTGTAGAGGCCGTAGTCCGGGTCGCCGCTGCTGCCGAAGCCGGCCAGAACCGCGTCCGTCTTCATGCGCGGCTCGATGACCTCCCAGGTTGCGCTCTCCACCTTCACCTCGATGCCGGCCTTCTTGGCGTCGGAGGCGTAGGCGAGGGCATGGTCCTGGCGGACCTTGTCGCCCGAGGGGTACAGGAGTGTGAACGAGGCCCGCTGCCCGTCCTTGGCGCGGATGCCGCCCTCGCCGCTCTTCCAGCCCGCCTGGTCCAGGATGCGCCTGGCCTTGGTGAGGTCCTGCTTGCGCTCGATACCCTTGGCAAACCACGGGTCGTCGACCGGCAGCGGCCCGTACGCCGGACGCCCGGCCCCGTCGAGGATCTTGTCAACCATGGCCTGCCGGTCCACGGCCGCGTCCAGGGCCTGGCGGATGGCGCGATCGCCGGTGACCCTGTTCTCCTGAGGGAGGGTGACCGTGCGGAAGTCGTACGTCTTCGCGTCGTACGTCTTCTTCGCCTTGTCGCTCTTGAAGGTGGCGGCAAGGTTGGGCGGCAGGATCGCGCCGTCGAGGTCGCCCGAGCGCAACCGGGTGGCCCGCACGTCGTCGTCCTCGATGACCGCCATGGTCACCTTCTTCACCTTCGGCGCACCGCCCCAGTAGTCGGGGTTGGCCTTGAAGGTGAGCTTCTCGCCCTTGCTCCAGGAGGCGAGCAGATAGGGGCCGGTGCCGATCGGCTTGGTGTTGAAGGAGCCGGTGTTGGGGTCCTGCTTGCCCGCGACGTGCTCGGGGACGATGGGCAGCACCGTGCGCCCGGCGAAGGGCGCGTACGGGTACTTGAGGGTGAAGACCACCTTGTCATTGCCGTCCGCCCGCACGTCCTTGATGGCGTCCAGTTCGCTGCGGTTGGTGTTATTGGTCTTCGCGTCGAGGATCGTGTCGTACGTGAAGACGACGTCGGCGGAGGTAAGCGGCTGGCCGTCGCTGAACTTCACGCCGTCGCGCAGGGTGTAGGTGTAGGTGAGGCCGTTGCCGCTCACCTCGGGAAGTGCCCTCGCGAGGGCCGGCTTCAGCTTCAGGTCGGCGTCCCGGGCCAGCAGGCCGTCGAAGATCTTCGAGTTGCCGTCCTTGCCGTATCCGAGCAGCGGACTGAGCGTGTCCGGCTCGGAGGCCACCCCGATCACGACGGAGTCGGCTACGTCGCCGCTGCCTGTGCTGTTGCCGGGAGCCGAGCAGGCGGCGACACCCGTGAGTATCGCCGCCGTGGCGGCGGCTGTCCGTATCCGTCGGACCGTCATGGACCTCACACCCTTATTGATGATCTCAAGCTATTGCATAGTAGTTGCAGTAAGGGGGACGTGGAGCGGCGACCTGGGTCTTCCGCGCGCGTGAGTTGTGGGGAGGGTGCGTGCCGTGTGCCAGGTAGTGCTGGCCGGCGCTCGTCAGGGCTACGCTCCGCTGCCCGGCCTTCCGGGAGACCGTTACCAGGCCCCGGTTGTGCAGTGCCTGACAGGTGGTCTTGTAGGAGTTGGTCTCCCATTCGCCGGCAGGGCACCCGGCTTCCACCCACTGCAACACCGAGAGCTGTCGCTCATTGACCCGCCGTTCCAATGGTCCGCCTTCGACTTGCAGTGACGTACGACGGCGGCATGGTGCCAGTTCCGTTGGCAGGTGACCGGCGCTTCGACTCGATTCGTCCGAACGAGCGAGCTGACGTGGCTGCAAGCCGGATAGACGCAGAACGGTAGGTGGGTGCTGTCCTGCGGCGGGGTCTGACTCCTGAGATTTCCGCTGGTCCCCGACACCGGACTACCAGCTGCTGCAGACCACCGCCGGCGGTGCCTCCGATCGGCTCTGCCAGGTTAAGGGACTGACCGACCTCGGCTTCGTCTGCACTGCGACGGTATGACCCCGTGGTTCCTCCCGGCGCTGGCCTCGCCGGCGGTGCTCGCCCGACGGGCCCCTCGCCCATCACGCTTAGTTACAGCAGCTACTCGACGCTACTGTTCCTTTGCCGTAGCTACCCGACCGCAGGGCCGGTAAGCCGGGCCCAAGGACTCTCCGTCAATGCCGGTCACGGGTGGCCGAGAACTCGACTCGCTGTCAGCCCGTCCAAGCCAGGTTGAGTGCCAGCTCCGACAAAGTCGTCCGGCGGCGATCGAGTCATGCCGTTGTACCGACATCAGTGGGACGGTTGGACACTGCCGTCCCGGGCGGGGGTCTGACTCATGAGATCTATGACCGAAGTGTCCAGTCACGGGCATGTCGACTGTCGTTGCGGGACGGCGCCTGCTGGTACCGAGCCACAGGGCGTGTCCCAGTAGGGGCCTTGCCGAGTTCCAGGCGCCATCACGGTTCAGACCGCCCGAGCGGGCCGGTGCCATCCACCCAGCACGTCATCACGTGGGAGGCGATTCATCATGACGAGCCGACAGCGCACCACCTCCTCAAGCACGGATCCTCCCGTTCGGCGCGAGGTCGTCCTGGGCGTGGACACGCACGGCGAGGTGCATGTCGCCGCCGTGGTCTCCCCGCTCGGGAAGATCTTGGGGACCGAGTCCTTTCCGGCGACGGCGGCCGGCTACCGGCAGCTGCTTAATGTGGGCCCGCAAGCGGGGAACGGTGCGCCGGGCCGGGGTGGAGGGCACCGGTACCTTCGGCGCGGGCCTGTCCCGCTACCTTTTGGCGCAGCAGAAGCAGGTGTACGAGGTGAACCGGCCCGACCGGTCGGCCCGCCGGCAGTTGGGGAAGTCGGACCCGCTCGACGCTCAGGCCGCCGCGCGGGCCGTGCTCAGCGGTCGTGCCCGGGCCCGGGCCAAGTCCGGCGACGGTCCGGTGCACAGCGCCCGGATGTTGAAACTCGCCAAGGACTCCGCGGTCAAGGCCCGTCCCCAGGCGATCAACCAGCTCAAAGCCGTCCTGGTCATCGCCGACCCCGCACTGCGGGAACAGCTGTGCAACTACGGCGGCGACCGGCAGGCCAACGCCGCCCTGCACCGCATCGTGTTCACCCGCCTGCGCCACGACCCGCGCACACAGGCGTACTACGAACGCCGCACCCAGGAGGGCAAGACCCGACGCGAGATCATCCGATGCCTCAAGCGATATGCCGCCCGAGAGGTGTTCAACCTGGTCAGACCGGTCGCCCGCACCCCCGCGTCATAGGGGCGTCTGTGGAGGACTTCCGTGAGGCGTCGCAGTATGGGGAGGATCTCGGTGGTGCCGGGAGCGGTGAGTGTGCGGCCACGGGCGTCGTCGAGGAGGGTGTCGCAGATGGTGCGCATGGACTGGGCGGCTTCCGCGATGACCTTGTGGCTGGCGTGGGTCTGGTCGGCGGTGCGGGGGTGGTTCTGCCACCAGTCGAGTTCGGCGACGATCCGGCTCAGGGGTGTGCGCAGCTCGTGCGAGAGTTCCCCGGTGAGCTGCCGCTCGTGGCGCAGGAGGGTGCGGATGCGGTCCAGTATGGAGTCCAGCGACGTACCGAGGCGCGCGAGTTCGGCCGGGTGCCGCGTATGGCCGAAGCGTTCTTCGGAGGCGATGGCGCTCCACTGGGTGGCCTGGTCGGTCATCGTGCGGACCGGGCGCAGCGCGCGGCCCACCGCCAGCCGGGTCAGGGCGTAGGTGCAGGCGAGCATCACGACGTCCAGCCCGAGCGATCCCACGAGCAGGGTGTCCGCCGAACTCCGGTAGGGGGAGAGGTCGAGCGCGGTGATCACCATGGCCTCGCTGTTGTCTCCTGCCACTGTCTGCGAGCACAGCCGGAGGGGGCCGTCCACGTCGGCGGTGATGCACCGCCGCCCGCCGCGCCCGGCGAGGGCGTCGGCGACATTGGTGAGGCGGCCGGCGTTCGGGGGCTCTTCTAGCAGGCGTTTGCCAGCGTAGATCCATACGTTGGTGTCGAGGAGGGCGTCGTTGGAGGTCTCCAGGACGCCCACGCTCGTGGTGGTGGTGTCGATGGTCGTCGCGACGGCGGCAGCGCGGGTGCGCAGTTCGTCGTCCGCCTGGTGCTGGAGGCGGTGCTGGGCCACGGCGTTGAAGGCGACGGTGAGGACCAGCATCAGCAGCGCGGCCGTGGTGAGGGCCACGACGGAGAGCTGGCCGCGCAGCGTGCGAGGCGCCAGACGGTGGAGGAAGGCCGTCACAGCGGGCCGCAGCCGGTGGCGGGCACCGCTCATGACAGCCGGTGGCCGATTCCCCGGGCCGTGCCGATGGTCCGGTCGCTGCCCGCCTCGCGCAGCTTGCGTCGCAGGCGGGTCAGATACTGGTCGAGGGTGTTGTCGTGGACCTGGGCGCCCTCGGGCCAGGCCGCCCGGACCAGCTCGCGACGGCGCACGATGCCGCCGGAAGCCGCCATGAGCGCCGCCAGGAGACGGAATTCGGTCGGTGTCAGGTCGACTCGGGTGCCTCGGATGCTGACCACGTGCCGCATTGCGTCCAGTGCCAGGTCTCCCGCTGCGGCGGCAGGCGGCGGTGCGGCCCGTTTGAGGGCTGCCCGCAGGCGGGCCGCGAGTTCGCTGAGATGGAACGGCTTGGGCAGGTAGTCGTCGCCTCCGGCCGAGAACCCGGACAGCCGGTCGCTCAGCCGGTGGTGGGCGGTCAGGAAGATGACGGGGGAGAGGAATCCGTTCGCGCGCATCGCCTGGCACACGTCCCGTCCGTCGGCGTCCGGCAGCCCGATGTCGAGTACGGCGGCACAGATGTCGGGGGTGGCCAGTCGTAGGGCGGTGGCGCCGTCCGGTGCGGGCACGGGGTCGAAGTCCTCGTCGCGCAGGCCGCGCATCAGCACGTCACGCAGGGCGTGATCGTCCTCGACGACCAGGATCGTCTGGCGCATGGTCCTTCCTCTGTTCTCGTGCCACGTCCGTCTGTTCCGGTGCCGGGTGCGTTCGGCCCCCTGCTGTGCTGCCCGTAGGTTCTGCCGTCCCGCGCGCCGTGTCCGTGTCCGTCGCGCCGGGGGTCCATCGGTCGGGAAGCCAGCGGGCTACGGCGCCCAGATACAGGCCAAGCCAACCGAGGGCGAACAGCCAGCCGCCGACGACGTCGGTGAACCAGTGCACTCCGAGGTAGACGCGGGTCAGGCCGACCGACGCGCCCCAGCCGCCGATGACCAGGGCGAGCGGGGTCGTGCCGCGCGGGCCGCGCATGCGGACGGCGATGATCAGCAGTCCCGCGGTGAGGGCCGCAGTGGTGGTGTGACCGGACGGGAACGCCCATCCCGAGGCGTGCGTCGCCCAGCCCGTCAGGGGTGGTCGGGGCCGTGTGACGAGTGCCATCACCGCGTACCGCAGCGCCTGGCCCGCCCCGAGGCAGCCCAGGCAGAGGGCGACGGCGAGCGCGCGCTGGCGTGGGGTGCGCCCGGCGATGAGCGCGGCCAGCACCGCCAGCGCGTACGGGATGACACCGGTCCCGGTGTCGGTCAGCCCGCGGGCGAACGCCACCGCCACGTCGGGCCGATGGCCGACGGACCACGAGAGGATGTCGGCGTCCGTGAACAGCGGTATGCCGTCGTGGCCCACCACGACCATGGTCAGCACGCCGAACGCCGTCCACGCGCCGAGGCCGCAGCTGCCGGCCAGTTCGGCGACCTCGCCGCGCTTCACGACACCACCAGCAGCGGACGCAGACGGGTGGCCGCGAGCCGCAGAGCTGTGGCCTGCGCACGCCTGCGCAGTGCCGACATGACGAGCAAGGCGACGAGCGCGCCCACCACGACGCCTGCCAGCACGTCGTGGGGGTAGTGCGCGCCCACCCAGACACGCGAGAGTGCCATCGCGCAGGCAGCCACCACGGCGAGGGCGCCGAGTCGGCGGGAGACGAACAGTAGGGCGACGGCCGCCCGCGGCGGCGATGGCCGCGTGGTTGCTGGGGAAGGACCAGTCGCCGGGCGTCGGACACGCCTCCAGCGTGGTCACCCGCAGGCTCTGGCAGGGCCGGTCCTCGCGCACCAGCAGCTTCAGCATCGCGTCCACCCCGAAGGCCACGACCACGACGAACGGTACGGCGAGCGCCGTCACCGAGGCGGTGGCGCCCACACGCCGGGCGTGCCACCAGCCGGCGGCCATAAGCACCGCGAACAGGGCGAGCCCGTAGGTCGACCAGGCCGACACCGTGTCGTCCAGCCAGACGGGGGAGTGGCGGGCGAGGTCCACCACGTCGGTGTACGCCGAGCCGTCGACCGAGGAGCCGTCAAGGGCGATGATCATCCGCGTGCCTCCTTCGCCTTCGCGGCCCGGCGTGAGCGGTACACCTCGGAGGCGACGGGAATCAGCGACAGGGCCACGATCACCGCGACGATCGGCAGCAGATAGCGGTCCACGTTCGGCACGGAGGAGCCCAGCGCGTATCCCGCCAGGGTGAGGCCAAGGCTCCACACCAGCCCGCCGGTCACCTGCCAGACGGTGAACGTCCTCACCGGCACCCGCAGGGCGCCTGCCATCGGGTTCAGGACCGTGCGCACCACCGGAACGAAGCGGGCCAGGACGATCGCCTTCGCGTACCCGTAGCGTTCCAGCAGCTCCTCCGCGCGTCTTGCCCCCTCGTGCAGGCGGGCCGAGCGGCTTCGGGCGAGCACGGTGCCGCCCGCTCGGCGGCCCAGGAGGTATCCGCACTGTGCGCCGGCCAGAGCTCCCACCGCCGCGGCGACCAGGAGCGGGCCGAGTGACAGCTTCAGACCGCTCTCGGCGGTGCCGGTGCACAGCAGACCGGCGGTGAACAGCAGGGAATCGCCAGGCAGGACGAAGCCGATCAGCAGCCCGGTCTCGGCGAACAGCACCACGCCCACACTCAGCACGCCGAACGCGGACAGCAGCGACCGCGCGTCGAGCACATTGAGGGCGAGCTGCGACGATAGGTGTACGGCTGTGGTCATCGTCGGGAGCTCCTTCATCGTTCTTCCGGACGGTCGGATGCGGCGGAACGGCGGCGCGGTGGCATCCGACGACTGACTACAATCTTGTAGACGGTCTACTGAACTGTAGACGATGGCGGAATGAGGAACGTTCCCATGACCGACGCCAGGGACGAGACGGACGCGAGGGACGAGAGGCGGCCGGCCGGCGAGCTCGAAGCCGCCGTCATGGCCGCGCTGTGGGCCGCCGGGGCCCCGCTCACGCCCGGACGGGTGCAGACCGAACTCGGCTCGGGCCTGGCCCGGACCACGGTGGCGACGATACTGACCCGCCTGCACGAGAAGGGCATCGTCGACAGGGAGCGGCAGGGCCGCGGCTACGCCTACCTCCCCGTCCAGGACGCTCCCGGCCTGACCGCCCGGCGCATGCACACCGAACTCGACCGGGACACCGACCGGGAGACGGTCCTGGCCCGCTTCGTCGCCCAACTCAGCCCCGGTGACGAGCAGCACCTGCGCCGGCTCCTGGAGGGTGACGAGCGATGACCGCTCTGCTGCTCCTCCCGCTGATCCTGCCCTTCCTCGCGCCGACGCTGGCCCGCCGGACCCTCGACCGACTGGCCCCCGCCACCGCACTGTGGGTCCTCGCCGCCTCAGCCCTGGCCCTGGCGGGAGCCTGCGTCGCCTCCCTCGGGGCGCTGGTCCTGACCGGACTGCTCAAACTCCCCGTCCTCGCCACCCTCGGCGAACTCGTCCACCCCCTGAGGACCGCCTCGGACTACTTCGCCGTCCCCGCCGCCATGGCTGCCACCGGGGTGCTCACCCTCAGCGTCTGGACCCTCGCACGCTCGGCCTTCCGGCAGGCCCGCGCCTTCCGAACCGCCCGCACGCGGGCCGACCGCCGCCCCGCCGCAGGTGACCTGTGCGTGATCGAATCGCCCGATCCGGACGCATACGCTCTGCCCGGCCGGCCCCACCGTATCGTCGTCACCACCGCCATGCTGCGCAGCCTGGGACCCGCCGAGCGCGAGGCACTCTTCGCCCACGAGCGCGCCCACAACCGGGCCGGCCACCACTACTTCCTGGCCGCCGCCGAACTCGCCGCCCACTGCCACCCCGCCCTGCGCACCACCCGCGACACCATCCGGCTCGCCGCCGAGCGAGCCGCCGACGAGGCCGCCGCCGAGGTCACCGGCGACCGACGCCTGATCGCCACGGCCATTGCCCGCGCCGCCCTCGCCGGAAGCGCCTCCACCTCCACCCGCCCGGACTTCGCGCCCGCGGCGACGACCGGACCGGTGCCGCAACGCGTCGCGGCGCTTCTCGCACCCACCCGGGCGCGCCCGCGCACCACCCGCCGTACCGCGTTCCTCCTCGTGGCCTGCACGGTCCTGTCCGTCGCCGCCGGAGCGGCAGGCGTCGTCGACTTCCACCACGAGGTCGAGGTCGCCCAGGGCGAGGAGACTCCCTGACCCGTTCGGCCCGGCGGCCCACCGCCTGAAGCTCAACCGGCCCGCCGCGTAACCAACCTCAGGCGAGGGACGGCTCCAGCAGTCGGAGCAGGTCGCCGGTTGCGTCGGCGGCGCCCAGCGCGGTGAGGGCGCCGAGAGCCAGAACGGTCGCCGCCAGCGGCCACAGGTGCGGGGGTGGGGAGGCCTGGAGGGCGGCGATACGGCGGGAGACCGCGCGGTCGGTGAAGCCGAGTCCGTGCGGCGGCTCCCGGCGGCCGGCCGTGAGCGCTGCCCGAGCGAGGGCGCGGGCGGTGGACGCGCGGTCCCCGACCACCACGGTCGCCTGTTCGTCGGCCCAGCGTTCCAGGAGGAAGGCGACCATGTGCCGGACCGGGGCGAGGAGCGGGTTGGCCGCGGCGGCCAGGGTCACGGCGGTGCCCAGCCGCGCGTGGCGGTGGGTCAGATGCGCCCGCGCGGCGTTCTTCGGCCGAGAGGGCACCCAGCATGGTGTCGGTGACCAGGATCCGGCCCGGTGAACCCGTACTTCCCGGGATGGCGAACGCCATGGGGGCGGCGGAGGCGGCCACGATCAGTTCGGTGTCCGGCGGCTCCCCCTCGCACAGCAGCCGCAGCGTTTGGCGGGTGAGGTACTCGGTGCGGGCGGCTCTGAGGAGCCGGTATGCCACGACGAGGAGCAGCGCACACGCGGCGAACGCGACGACCTCCGGTACGGGCTCGGGCAACCGGCGGCCGTCCTCGCGGGCGTCCGCGACGACCAGGGGGGCTTCGTCGAGGAGGGTGGCGACCAGCAGAAGCAGGGACCATACGGTCGCCACCGCGCTGACGACGGCGGCACCGGCCAGCACGCGGGCGGCGAGCGCCGGTGCCATTCGGCTGCCGATCAGCGGACAGACCCCGGCGAGCAGGAGCGAGAGCAGGAACGGTGTGTAGACGTCGACCCTCACCGTTCCTCTCCCCCCAGCAGCTCGCGCAGCGCCCGTTCCTCCTCGGCACTCAGTCCGGTGACGAACCGCTGGAGCGCCGCTATGGGGTCCGGGCCCCGCTCGAGAGCCTCGTGCATGGCCTGCGCGGTCAGCTCGGCGGCGTCCTTGGCCGGCCGGTAGGTGCCGCGCCGCCCGTCCGCGTCCCGCAGGACGAGCCCCTTGTCGTACAGGCGCCTGAGAATGGTGTGCACGGTGTTGTACGCGAGGTCGCCGCCTAGTTCGGTCTGGACCTCCGCCGGCGTCAGCGCCCCGTCCGCCGCCCACAGGGCGGCGAGCACCTCGCTCTCCAGCTCACCGGCGTTGCGTCGTTCGGCTCTGCCCCGCGGGCTCCTGCCAGCCATGTCTGAAACCTTACAGCGCGTAGGGGCGTGCCGGACCGAGGCGTTGGCGCTAACCCTACAGTCTGTAGGGTTAATCTGGCCCTACAGCCTGTAGGAGCAAGGGGTGAGTGATGAGAGACGGCCCTCAGGCCACGGGCAGCGCGTCAGCCGCGTCGACCGGCTCGCGCAGGCCCGCCCCGCTCACGGCCGTTCGCCTCACCCCACGATCCCGCGGTGTGGTGGCGCTCGCGGTCGTGGCCGGCGCTTTCACCGTGGCGCAGCTCCTTCTGGTACGACCGGGGATGGGTCTCGGCTGGGACGAGGCGGTCTACGTCAGCCAGGTCTCCTCCCACGCGCCGGCCGCGTTCTTCAGCGCCCCGCGCGCCCGTGGAGTCCCGCTGCTGGTGGCGCCGGTCGCTGCCTGGTCGTCGTCCACCGTGCTGCTGCGGATCTACCTGGCCGTCCTGTACGGTCTCGCCCTCTTTCTCGCGCTCCGCGCCTGGCGGGGCGTCCTTCCCGCGCGGGTGCTCGCGACCGCGGGCGCCCTGTTCGCCGCCTTGTGGGTGACGCTGTTCTACGGCCCGCAGGCCATGCCCAACTACTGGGTCGCCGTCGGCGGCCTGGCCGGGACGGGCTGCTTCCTGCGCGCCCAGGCAAACCGCTTCGACCATACGGCCCTGTGGGGCGTGGGCCTGAGCGCGGCGCTGACGGCCTGGATGCGCCCCACGGACGCGGTTTGGTCGACCCTGCCCCTGCTCGTCCTGCCGGTATGTGTACGGCGGTGGCGGCGTCCCGCGCTGCTGGGGGCGCTGGTCGGCGGCCTGGTCGCCGGGGCGGCCGAGTGGGTGATCGAGGCGTACGTCTCCTACGGCGGACTGGCGCACCGCCTGTCCGAGGCATCCCGCATCCAGGGCGGCCTCGGCTGGAACATTGCCGTCGGAGACCAACTGCGCGCTCTGGGCGGACGTACGCTGTGCCGCCCGTGCACCGGCGCCGCGCCTCCTCTGCCCGTGACCCTGTGGTGGTACGCCCTGCCGCTGCTCGCCGTCCTCGCGGTCGTGGTCGCCCTCCGCGCCCGGCGGCCCGCCGCCACGCTCGTACCGCTGGCCTGCGCCGCCTCGGCGGCCTTCCCCTACCTTTTCATGATCGGCTACGCGGCGCCCCGCTTCCTGCTGCCCGCCTACGCGCTGCTGGCCGTTCCCGTCGCCGATCTCCTGGTGCACCTGGTACGGGTGCCCGGACGACGGATCCGCCGGCCGCTGACCGTGACGCTGCTGACCCTCGCGCTGGCCGGGCATCTGGCCGCGCAGCTCGTGGTGCTGGAGGACACCGTGCGCCGTACCACCGCAGCTCACCGCGAGTGGGCCTCCGTCGCCGCCGGGCTGCACCGGCTGGGCGTTCGCCCGCCCTGCCTGGTCACTGGAGTGAACGACGTCCCCATCGCCCACTACGCGGGCTGTTCCTCCGCCCCCGGGCGGTCTGGGCTCGCTGGACGCCGCGCTCGTGCTGACGCTCACCGCGGCCGGGGTGCCGGGAGCCGCGGCCCTGTCTGCGGTCTTCGGCTACCGGCTGCTGACGGCCTGGCTGCCGCTGTTCCCCGGCCTGCTGGTGCTGGGGCTGCTGGTCCGCAGCTCCGTCCTGTGATGCTGGCTGATGCCAACGGAATCCGAGACTCAACGTCGCTCCTCTCGGTGCCACTTGCCGTCCTGGCCGCGCCTGGCGGGCGGTGCCCCAGCGCGATGCGCAGGGCCTGCTGGTCCCGGCCCAGCGCCGCACGCCGCACGTCATGACGAGCGCTTCGTGGCCCCCCGTGACACGCGGGTACGGGGCGACGGCGCGTCGGACGGCGAGAGCCTGGTCGATAGTGGGCACAGTGCGCCGCGGGCGCTGGGATGCCGAGCGCAGCATGGGGCGCCCTCTGTAGCGGCCGGGCGCCTGCTGCGGCCGTGGGGCTGACGAACACGGAAGGCAGCACAGGTGTCCACGTAGTACCGCGGTACTACGCGCCAGCCGCGGTTCAGCCTCCCGGTACCACCGGATTCTGGTGATTCGGCACCTAGCGTTGCCGGTGCGGCGTCGAAGTGACGGACGCCGGAGCCCGACAGAAAGAACGCGAATGATCGACGCACGGCAGCTGACCAAGAAATACGGCGAGAAGACGGCCGTCGACGGGCTGGACTTCGTCGTGAAGCCCGGCACGGTGACCGGCTTTCTGGGGCCCAACGGCGCGGGCAAGTCCACGACGATGCGCATGATCGTCGGCCTGGACGCCCCGACCAGCGGCTCCGTCACCGTGAACGGCCACCCCTACGCCCGCCACCAGGCGCCGCTGCAGGAGGTCGGCGCCCTCCTGGAGGCGAAGTCGATCCACCCCGGCCGCTCGGCGTACACCCACCTCAGGGCCCTCGCGCTGACCCACGGCATTTCAGGCCGACGGGTCGACGAGGTCATCGGCCTTGCGGGGCTCGACAGCGTGGCGAAGAAGCGGGCCGGCGCCTTCTCCCTCGGGATGGGCCAGCGGCTGGGCATCGCGGCGGCGCTGCTGGGCGATCCGCAGACGGTGATGCTCGATGAGCCGGTCAACGGGCTGGACCCGGAAGGAGTGCTCTGGATCCGCAACCTCCTGAAAGGGCTCGCCGACGAGGGCCGGACGGTGTTCGTGTCCTCCCACCTGATGAGCGAGATGGCTCTGGTCGCGGACCACCTGATCATCGTGGGACGCGGGCGGCTGCTGGCCGACACCACCGTCGCGGACCTGATCCGCGAGGCGGGCGGCGACACGGTGAAGGTCGCGACGCAGGACCCGGCGCGGCTGCGGGACGTCCTGGCCGGACCGGGTGTCGACGTCACCGGCCGCATCGGCTCCGAGGAGCTGCAGGTGACCGGGCTGTCGGCCCGAGAGATCGGGTTGAAGGCCGCCGAGCACGGGATCGCCCTGTTCGAGCTGAGCGCGCGGACCGTGTCGCTGGAGGAAGCATTCATGGACCTGACCAGGGATGCCGTGGAGTACCACGGCACCACGACCGGCATCGAGACCCTCGGGAGGCCCGCATGAGCACCCTCACCGCAACCGCCGAGGAGCCCCGCACCACGCCTGCCCGCCCCGCCTACCGGGTGACCGGGCGGCGCGTGCTGGCCTCCGAATGGGCTAAGTTGTGGTCCCTGCGCTCGACCTGGATCACCTTGGGCCTGGGCCTGTTGTTCCTGGTGGCCTTCGGCCTGATCGCCGCGAGCCGTTACAAGGCGGGGATCGACTCCGGCAACCTGGACCGGGACTTCGCCGACTCGACGACCGTGAGCCTGTCCCTCTTCGGTACGAACTTCGCCCAGCTCGCCCTGGGCGTGCTCGGCGTGCTGGTCACGGCGGGCGAGTACTCGACCGGCATGATCCGCTCGACGCTGGCGGCGGTGCCCCGCAGGCTGCCCGTGCTGTGGTCCAAGGCGGCTGTGTTCGGCCTGGTCGCGCTGGTGGTGGGGACGCTGGGGGCGTTCGTCACCTTCCTGATCGGGCGCGGAATCGTCTCGGGCACACCCGCGGCCATGAGTCTCTCGCACGCGGGTGTCCTGCGTAGCTTGCTGGGCGCGGGGCTCTACCTCGGCCTGGTCGGGGTGATCGGCGCCGCCCTGGGTGCACTGCTGCGGTCGGTGGCCGGCGGGATCTCGGTCCTGGTGGCCACCCTGATGCTGATCCCCGGACTGATCTCACTGCTCCCGAGCTCCTGGCAGAACGACATCAGCCCCTACCTGCCGTCCAACGCGGGCCAGGCGATGTTCGCCCTGACCCACGACTCCACGACCCTGTCGCCGGGCGCCGGACTGCTGGTGTTCCTGTGCTGGACGGCGCTGGCGCTGGGCGGCGCGGCGTACCGGCTCGTGCGCAGTGACGTCTGACGCCCGCACCATGGGCAGGTGACGTCCGTGACCACCGATGACATCAGCGGGATGGGACCGCTGGTCGCCCGACTGTCCCGGGGCGGCCAGCGGCTGCGGCATGCCGACCGGACACATCCGTGGGTGCTGGACACCGCGGTCGTCGTCCTGGTCTTCCTGATGTTCTGCCTGCCCGACCTGATCCACGGCGGTGTGCACGACGGCGACAGCCCGCCCCGGTTCCGGGTCGCCTTCACCCGGCTGCCCGTAGCGGGCATGCTGGCCCTGCAGGCCGGACTGGTCCTGCCCCTCCTGTGGCGGCGGCGCAAGCCCGAGGTGGCGTTCGGCGTCATCGCCGCGGTGTTCGTCCTGCAGTGGTCCCTGGGCGCCGCGATGCGTGCGGACATCGCCCTCTTCGTCGCGCTGTACAGCCTGGCCCTGCACGGGCGGCTGCGGCAGTTGCCGTGGGCCTGTGCGGTCATGGCGGCCGCCATGGTGCTGGTCGCGGTCCGCGCGTCCTCGGTCGTGTCCGTCTGGGACGCGCTGTTCTTCCTGCTGAGCACGGCGACCGCGGCGCTCGCGCTCGGCATGATGGTCCGGATCCGCCGGGCCCAGCTCGCCGGACTGCGGGATCGGGCCGCCCGGCTGGAGATCGAGCGCGACCAGCGCAACAGGCTGGCCACGGCCACCGAACGCACCCGGGTCGCCCGCGAGATGCACGACATCGTCGGCCACAACCTGTCCGTCATCATCACCCTCGCCGACGCCGGCGCCTACGCCACGGACATCGCACCCGAACGCGGCAAGGAGGCCCTGCGGCTCATCGGCGACACCGGCCGACAGGCCCTCGGCGAGCTGCGACGCGTGCTCGGCGTGCTGCACGAGACCGCGGACGGTCCCCCGGACAGACCCGAACTCAGCCCGCAGCCCGGCATTGCGGACATCGAAGCATTGTGCGCCACCGTGCGCGCCGCAGGACTGGAGGTCGTCTACCGGACATCCGGCGACGTGGACGCCCTGGACGGCGGGATGCAGCTGACGGTGTACCGCATCGTCCAGGAAGCCCTCACCAACACCCTGAAGCACGCCGCCGACGACGCCCGGGTGCACCTGGCGGTCGTCGTGACGGGCGCCCGGCTGAGCATCCGGGTCCTGGACACCGGCCCGGCCACACCGCCCGGACCGCCGAACGAGGAAGGACATGGCCTGGTGGGCATGCGGGAGAGAGCGGCCTTGTACGGCGGCACCGTCAGCGCGGGACCGACGGGCGGCGGAGGATGGTGCGTCGAGGCCGTTCTCGACCTCCCGCCTGGAAGCGGTGGTGACCGATGACCACCGTCCTCATCGTGGACGACCAGCCGCTGCAACGTTACGGCTTCCACCTGCTCCTGGACTCCGTCCCCGAGACCGACGTCGTCGGCGAGGCCGCCCACGGCGCCGAGTCCGTGCGCAAGGCTGCCGAACTGCGTCCCGACGTCGTCCTGATGGACGTCCGGATGCCCGGCATGGACGGCATCGAGGCCACCCGCCGCATCGTCGCCTCCGGCGGCCGCTCCCGCGTCCTCGTGCTCACCACCTTCGACCTCGACGAGTACGTCCACGCAGCCATCCGCGCCGGCGCCAGCGGCTTCCTCCTCAAGGACGCGCGCCCCGAGGAGCTTCTCGCCGGAATCCGCGCCGTCGCCTCCGGCGACGCCGTGATCGCGCCGGCCCTCACCCGCCGCCTCCTGGACGAGTTCGCCCAGTACGTCCCCGCCCACCGGGGCGACTCCGCCGAGGACCCGAGGCTCGGCTCCCTCACCGACCGCGAACGGGAGATCCTCGTCGCCGTCGGCAAGGGCTGGACCAACGGTGAGATCGCCGCCCGGTTCGTCCTGTCCGAGTCCACCGTCAAGACCCACGTCGGCAGGGTCCTGGCCAAGATCGGCGCTCGTGACCGCATCCAGGCCGTGATCTTCGCCTACGACCACGGGCTCGCCCGGCCCGGCGTGGACTGAACCTGATGAGCGACGTCCGGGAAGACCGGCGGCCTGCTCGCCGCTGCCGCGCCGCGGCGCCCGTCAGAGTTCCAGGCGGTAGCCGTGCCCCCGCAGGGTGGTGATGCGAGGCAGGTCAGCGGAACGGACCGAGGCGTCGGCGGCCTGCGCGAGGCGGCGGCGCAGGCCGGCCATGGTGACATCGAGGGTCTTGGTGGAGCCGAACCAGTTCTCGTCCCAGACCTCGGCCATCAGGGTCTCCCGGGAGACGGCTTCCCCCGCGTGCCGGGCCAGGACGGCGAGCAGGTCGAACTCCTTGGGACGTAGGTCGACGTCCGCGTCGTGCAGCGTGCAGCGTCGGGCCATGACGTCGAGGACGAGGTCGGCCAGTCGGACGGGTCCCTGCGGCGGCGTGGCGACGACCCGGCGGCGCAGATGGGCGCGGAGCCGAGCGAGCAGCACGGTCAGGCTGAACGGCTTGACGAGGTAGTCGTCGGCCCCCGCGTCCAGCCCGGCGATGACGTCGATGTCGTCCGTGCGGGCTGTCAGGATGACGATCAGCAGGTCCGGATGCCGGGCGCGCACGGCGCGGGCGACGTCCAGACCGTCCATGTCGGGCAGTCCCAGGTCGAGCAGCAGCACGTCGTACGGGGTCCGCGCGGCTTCGGTCAGCGCTGCGGAACCCGTCCGGCTCCAGGTCGGTGCGTAGCCGTTGCCGCGCAGGCCGGTCTCCAGGTGGCGGCCGATGGTCTCGTCGTCCTCGACGACGAGGACGCGGTGACGGCTGGGGTCGGCGGTCGCGTGCGTACGCATGCTGGACAGCGTAGGAGCGGGCGACGCGCGCGGCCTGCCCGCTCCCGTCCGCTCAGAGGTCACGCAGCTCCTCCACGGCGGGCCGGCCGGCGCTGCGGATGCCGTTCAGCGCGGCCGCCAGTACGGCGGCGACGGCCGCGCCCGCGGTCAGGGCCAGGTAGCTCCCCGGCACCGACAGACTGGCCGGCGGCGGATCGAAGACACCCGTCAGGACCTTCACGAGCATCTCGGACAGGGCCCAGCCGATGAGGGCGCCGCCCGCCAGGCCGCCGGCGGCCAGCAGCAGGGCCTCGGTGAGGACCATGCCGCGCAGTTGGCCGCTCTTCGCGCCGAGGACGGTGGCCACGGCGAAGGTACGGCGGCGCTCGGCGAGGCCCAGGGCGAGGACGAGCCCTCCCGCCCCGGCGGCCAGCAGCACCGCGAAGGTCAGCTCGATCCGGGTGAGTCCGGCCAGGTCGACCGAGGTCAGACTGGTGCCGACCGTGCCGCGGGTCTGCGTGAGGTCGGTGACCGTGGCGCCGGTGCCCAGTTGCCGGCGCAGATGTGCGGCGATCTGCTGCTGGTGGCTGCCGCCCGTGTCGAGCAGGAAGGCGCCGACCGCGTCGCTGCCGGTCGCCTTCGCCACATAGGCGGCGTTGGCGACGAAGAAGCTGTCCTTCGGCGCGGTCGGGAACTCCTTGACGATCCCCGCGTAGTGAAAGGGCACGGTGCGCAGGGCCTTCGTACGGGCGTCCTGGATCCGGAGGTTGACGGTGTCGCCCGGGGAGAGCTGGAAGTCGTGCACGGTCTCCACGCTGACCAGCAGGTTGTCGGGGCGCTGGGCGAGCCGGCGCATCAGCTGACCTGCCGTGCCGCCCGAGAAGTAGGCGTCCTGGAGAGAGGTCGCGTTGGTGACGGTGGCGGGCTGGACGCCGTAGAGGTCCTGGAGGTCGGAGCCGACGTAGGCGTAGCGGTGCTGGAGGGGCTCGACGTGCCGGACGCCGGAGACGTTCAGCGTGTCGGCCGCGCTCGGCCGGACCTGCGCGCCGGGCGGTTCGGTGACGGTGACGTCCGCGCCGTTGGTGAGGCGGGCGTCGACCTCGGACTGCTGCCGGTAGGTGGAGTTGAAGACGGCCGTGGAGATCGCGAACGACACGGCGAGGGCGAGCAGTACCACAGAGCGGGCCAGCGGCCGTCGGCGGCGGGACAGCACGGCTGCCGTGGTCGTGGCGAGGGTCGCGGTCAGCGGTCGGGCGAGGCGGGCCAGGGCCGGCCGGCCGTGGGCGAGGACCAGCAGGGTCAGTCGCCACAGCAGGAGGGCCGCGCCCAGCCACAGCAGGGCTGGCCCGAGGAACGCCCAGTAGGAGACGGACACGCTGGGCACGCCCTCCGGGGCGAGGACGAGGGCGTACTGGTTGCCGGAGGAGGCGCGGAAGACCAGCCAGGAGCCGATCAGCAGCGCGAAGTCCAGGCCGTACCGCAGCCACCAGGGCGAACGCGACCCGCGCGGCTCTCTCCTGGTGTCGGCGACGGTCACCGTGCGCAGATCCCGCAGGGCGGGCACGAGCACGGCGGCGGCGGCAACGGCCACGCCGAGGACGAAAGCGACGGCGTACCAGAGGGCCCAGGTGCCCGCGCCCGCCCCGAAGGAGGCAGCGCCGAAGGCGAGGCGGCCGGTCAGAGCGGCGAGCCCGAGCCCCGCGAGGCCGCCGCCGGCGCCTACCAGTGCGGCCTCCAGGCCCGCGAGCGCGGTGATCTGGCGGGGACGTAGCCCGCGCAGCCGCAGCAGGCCCTGTTCCCGGCGGCGCCGTTCGCCGCCGGCCGAGGCGACCGCCACCGTCAGGGCGGCGGCCAGGACGGCGCCGGGGACGCCGAGGAAGAGGAAGAGGATCTGGGCGTAGAGGGCGTCCTGGCGGGCGGAGTCGAGGGCCGCGCCGAGGTTGTTGCCGACGAGCGCGGAGCCGGCCGACGTGGCCTCCAGGTGGTGTGCGGCGCCGGTGACCGAGGTGAAGGCGGCGGCCGGGTCGGCCGGCAGTTTCGCGTCGCGGGCCACGTGGATCTGGGTGGTGACGTCGGTGGCTCCCCGGGTGAGGGAGGCGAACCGGGCGGCGGGCAGGAGGACGACGTTGTCCGGGGGAGCGGTCGGCTGGGACTGCGTGGGCGCGCCGACCTTCTGGAACAGCGAGTCGGCCTGGGGCAGGTCGACCACGCCGTCCACCCGCACCTGCCGCAGCCCGGTGCCGGGCAGCCGCACGCCGATGGTGTCGCCGGGGGCGGCGTGCAGGTTGGAGGCGGTCTGCTGGGCGAGCAGAACGCCGTTGCCGGAGCCGGAGAGCGTGCGCAGTTCGTCGGGGAAGTGACTGCGGTAGTCGGCGGGCAGGCCGAGCGCGACGCCGGGGCCGGTCGTCTGGGTGCTGCCTCCCACGGTGGCGGTGAAGCCGGTGGTGCGGGCGAAGCCGACGGGCAGTGCGGCCCGGGTGCCGTCGGCGGCCTGCACCAGCGACCGCACGGCGTTCGGGTCGGCGCCCGGCTGTACCTCGACCTGCCAGTCCACGGCGACCGAGCGAACCGCGCGCTCGGTCATGGTCGCCTTGGACGCGGTGAGGAAGGAGCCGAGCGCGGCGACCAGGGCGACGGCGAGGGCGATCCCGGCGACGGCGGCCAGGAGCCGTCCGATGCGGTGGCGGGCCAGTCCGCCCGCCCAGGCGGTGATCATGACAGGCTCCCTCGTGGATCCGGCGCTTCCGCTGCTTCGGGTGCGAGCAGCCGGCCGTCGCGCATGCCCCGCCGAAGGGTGAGCCGGGCGGCGACGGCGGGGTCGTGGGTGGTGACGACGAGGGCCGCGCCCGTCCGGTCGGCCGCCGCGAGCAGGGCGTCCAGGACGCGGGCGCCGGTGGCGTGGTCGAGGCGGCCGGTGGGCTCGTCCGCGAGGATCAGCCGCGGCGCCTGCGCCAGCACGCGGGCCACGGCCACCCGCTGGGCCTGGCCGCCGGAGATCTCGTCGGGCAGCCGGTCGGCCAGCCCGGCCGCCCCGACCACGTCGAGCGCCTCGCCGACCCGACGGCGGGTGTCCTCCTGCGGACGTCCCGCGAGGACGAGCGGCAGCGCGGTGTTCTCCGTGACGTCGAGGGCGGGAATGAGGCTGTCGGCCTGGAAGACCAGGCCGATGTCCCGCGGCCCGTGGAGTCCGGGCCGGGTGATCGTGCCGCTGGTGGGGCGTTCGAGCCCGGCCAGCAGATGGAGCAGGGACGACTTCCCCGACCCGGACGGTCCCACGATCGCCAGCCGGTCGCCGGAGCGGACGTCCAGATCGGCGCCGTGCACCGCCACCACGGCGGTGGGGCCCCGGCCGAAGGTGAGCGCGACGCCCCGGCAGGAGACGAGCAGGTCAGCGGAGGACATGGCTGCTCTCCTTTGCCTGAGCGGTTCCCTCGCGTCCCTCGTGGGCCCGCCCGTCGTCCAGTGTGATCACTCGGTCGGCGCCCCGCACCGCTTCCGCGCTGTGCGTCACGATCAGCACCGCGCAACCGTCCGCCGCCCGGTCCCGAAGCATCCGCAGCACCAACTCCTCGGTCATGCCGTCGAGTTCGCCGGTCGGCTCGTCGGCCAGCAGGACGGCCGGGGAGTTGGCCAGCGCGACGGCTAGCCCGGCCCGGGCCAGCTCACCGCCGGACAGCTGCCGCGGCAGCGCGCCCGCCCGCCGCCCGAGCCCCACCTGCTCCAGCAGCGCCCCGGCCCGCACCGTGGGACGGCCGCGCACCGCATGCTGGGCGAGGCGGATGTTGTCGCGCACGGTCAGATGCGGCAGCAGGTTGCGGGACTGCAGAAGCACCCCCACATGACGCGCGCGCAGCCGGGCGCGTTCGGTCTCGGGCCGGTGGCTGATGCGCACGCCCGCCACCCGGACCTCGCCGCCCGACGGCTCGTCGAGACCGGCCAGGCACGCCAGCAGGGTCGACTTGCCCGCCCCCGACGGGCCGACGACGGCGACCGTCTCCCCGCGCCGCACCCGCAGTGACACCCCGCGCAACGCGAGCGTCTCCTCCTCACCGGCCCGGTAGAAGCGATAGAGCTCCCGGGCGGCCAACACCACCTCGTCGTGGGACAGTTCGGCGGGCATCGCACTCACCGCCACGCGAACGAGTCGCTGACGATCCGCCACGGATCGACGTTGTCGGCGTTGACCGGGCCGGACAGCGTCAGGTCCACCTCGTGGCCCTGCCGGTAGAAGGCGTACCGCTCGAACGCGTCCCGCACCACCTTGCCGGTGACCGGGTCCTTGGCCGAGTCGCCCTGGTAGGTGAGAAGGACGACCGGGCCCGCTTTACGGGTCACCTGCGACACCTTCGGCGATGCGAACTTCGACACCTTCCCGCGCAATTGCGGTACGACCGTGTTCTTGACGGAGGTGACGGTCGGGGCGATGGAGGCGTTGGCCGTGGCGATGGTGACGCTGTTCAGCTTGTCCGTGAAGACGGTCGTACCGCCCTTGTCGGTGCGGGCCCAGCCCTCCGGTACCTTCACCGTGAACCCGGTGAAGCCGCCGGTGGGACGGTAGGCCACGAACACCTGGTTGTCGGGGATGTCCCCGGGCGGGTTCGACTCGGTGGGGGCCGGATTCGCCCGCACCGGGGCCGTCGAACCCGAGCCGGAATGCGCCCCGGACGACGATCCGGAGCACCCCGCGATCACCGCCGCGACCACCGTCACTGCCACGAGGCCGGCGGAAGTACGCTTGTACGACATGCCACTGCCCTCCCGAGGAACTGCCGGGAACTGCTCCCCGGTCATGTCACCGACGCTAGAGAGCCGTCGGTTAACGCCCCGCCCACCGACGGTTAGACGACGGCAAAAGCGCGTGGCGTACCGCCCAGGGACCGGTCGGGGGCCCGCAGGATGGGGGCATGAGACAGCGCGTGGTGCGAGTCGCCCTCACCGCCGCCCTGGTCGCCGTCGTCCTCCTCGCCGTCCCGCTGGCCCTGGCGATCAGGTCGTCCCTGTACGCCGACCAGCGCGACACGCTGGAACGGGCGGCTCTGTCGGGTGCCGTGCGCGTCAGCCCGGACTACGTGACCGGCGACCCCGTGGAACTGTCCGCGCCCCCGGCCGGCGGACGCCTCGGCCTGTACGATCCCGCACTGCGCCTGCGGGCTGGCACCGGCCCCCGCACCGGCGACGCGGCCGTGCGACGGGCGCTGGCCGCGGAGGTGGTGCGCGGCCGGTCGAGCGGTGACCTGGTCGTGGTGGTGCCCGTTTCGCACGCCGAGCGGGTGATCGGCGTCGTACGGGCCTCCTCACCAGGGGCTGCTGTACGCAGCCGTGTCCTGATCGCCTGGGCGGTCCTCGCCGGGGTCTGCGCCCTCGCGCTGACGGTGGCGGTCCTCGTCGCCCGCAGGCAGGCGCGGGTGCTGGCCGCGCCGCTGGAGGACCTCTCCGGGCACTGCCGGGCCGTCACCGCCGGCGACCTGAGCGCCCGGGCCGCGCCCAGCAGCGTCGCCGAGATCGACCAGGTCGCGCGGACCCACAACGAGATGCTGCACAGCCTGACCGAACTGTTGCGCCACGAGCGCGACTTCACCGCCAACGCCTCTCACCAGCTACGCACCCCGCTCACCGGGCTGCAGCTCATCCTGGAGGCGGGGATCGCCCAGGACGACGACGCCCGGCTGCGGCCCGCCCTGGAGGCGGCTCTGGCCACCACGCGCCGCCTGCACCGCACGGTGGAGGAGGTGCTGCGCCTGTCCCGCTTCCACGGCCTGCCGCGTCGGCCCGCCCCGGACACGCCCGTGTCACAGCTGCTGCGCGAGGCCGAGCAGCGCTGGCACGGACTGTTCGCCCGCGACGGCAGACGCCTGGAGGCAGGGGCCCTTGAGACGGGGGGCGACGTTCGAGTCCTCGGTGCCCCCGTCACCGAGATCCTCGGCGTCCTGCTGGAGAACGCGCGCGTCCACGGGCGCGGCACCGTGCGCCTGACGGCCCGCGACCTCGGGGAAGCCGTCGCCTTCGATGTGACCGACGAGGGCGCGGTGGACGGCGAGGCGTCCCGGCTGTTCGACCGCGGCCGCACCGGCGCGGGGGGAGGGCTCCGGCATCGGCCTGTCCCTCGCCCACGATCTGGCCGTGTCCCTGGGCGGCAGACTCTCCCTGAGCGGCCGCCATCCAACCGCCTTCACCCTGCTCATCCCCGTACGCCGCGAGGAGCCCGGCTCCGAGGGCGCCGGCTGAGGAGGGTTCAGGTGCCTGCTGCGGTGGGAGCCGGGCGCCGCCGGGTGACGATGCGGTTCGCGGCGGTCTTCTGCAGCAGCCCGTAGGCGAGGACCGGCAGCAGCAGGTGCGGTTTGTCGGGCAGGGACGCGGTGATCAGTACCGCGCTCGCGCTGCTGTTGTTCATGCCGCAGGCGAGCGTCAGCGACGAGGCGGTAGCCGCCTCCAGCCGCAGGAGGCGGGCGGCGACCCGGCCGAGGACGAAGGAGAGCAGGCAGACCAGGGCGGCCACGGCCAGAGCGGCGGTGAACAGCAGCGGGCGCGGCCGGGTGAGGACGGATCCGAGGGCGCCGCTGGCGTTGACGTAGGTCAGGACCAGCGATCCGGCCATGGCCGACGGCGTCACCGTCGTGACCAGGCGGCCCAGCCATCGCGTGGGCAGGACGAGTGCGCCCAGCAGGCCCGCAGCGCAGGGAAGGACCACGGCGGTGAGGGCGAATCCGCCCTGGGCCAGCCGGCCGGTGTCGGCGAGGGTGTGCGCGTAGCCGCCGCTGAGCAGCGGCGACAGCGTCGCCAGCAGCACGGGCGTGCTCAGCGGGCTGAGGAGGGTGGAGGCCAGGACGAGGCCCACCATCGTCGGCTGATCTCCCTCGCCCTTGTCGGTCCACACGGTCGCCCCGGCGGCGACCGGCATCGCCACGACGAGGATCATCGCGGTGAGCAGTCCGCTGCCGCCGTCGGTGTCCGGGGTGCGCCGCAGGAGGAAGGCGACGAACGGCACGACCGCCAGGGGGATCGCCAGGTGCAGCACGAGGCCGGCGAGCAGGGCCTTCGGATGCCGCAGCAGGGCACCCAGCGCGCGGACGGGGACCTGGAGCCCGGCCGAGAACAGCACCAGGGACAGCAGGAGCGGTGCGGTGTGCAGCGTCAGGTGCGACGGGGGCGGCAGGGGGTGGGGGCGGCGCAGCCACAGGCCGGGTCCGGGCAGGAACAGGGCGAGGGCATAGGACAGGACGACGGCGCGGCCGAGCCGGTGCCGCAGCCAGGACGCGGCGCGGGTGTGCATGCACCCCATCGTGATCAGGCGGACCCGGCGGGGCCGGGATCGCCGCGCGCAGTCAGGATGCGTTCAGGTAACCGCTGGCAGCGTCCTGCCCATGACCTACGAACTCTCCGAGACTCCCTAGGCCGAACCCGGCGCGAGTGCCTCCGCTCGCTCCTGCCGCCCTCCGCGTTGAATCAACGAGAAGGCCGGCCTGGGCCCGACCGGAGTGTTCGTGTTCATGAGCGCGCCGCTCGCGGTCGCCTCGTCGTCCAGTTCCGCACCACGGCGTACCGAGCGGGCGTGCACCGGCGGCGATCTGGTCTCCGAGCGCATGGACCTCGGCTACTGACTCGCGGCGGTCCTGTTCGCGCTGGCCATCGCCGCCTTGGCGATCGCGCACTTCGCACTGGGCCTGGACGCGGTGTGGACCTCTGGATCGCCTACATCCTCACCCGCCCGCTCGGCGTCTCGATGGGCGACTTCCTGTCCGACAGCTCGGGCCTGGCTACGCCGACGGGGCAGCGCTGGTGACCGGCGTCCTGGTGGTGCTGGTGGCCCTGATGCGCGTGCCCGTCGCGCGCCCGCTTCCCCACCTGACTGCTGCAGCGTGTCGAGAGAAGATGCGTCTGCCGGAGTCTCCAGTGAAGAGGAGAGTGCTCCCAGGAGGTGGTCCGACATCCAAGAAGCCATGTCCGGCCTGCCGGGCACGTGACAGCCTCGAGAGAAGTCCATGAAGCCTGCCCGCACCACGTCCGCCACGCCCGAGCCGTCGAACCCACCTGCCCGGGAGCTCTCAGCGTGGCGGTTCGTGGCGGTGTTCGGGGGCGTCAGTCTGCTGATGGACTTCGTCTACGAGGGCGCTCGTTCCGTCACCGGCCCGCTGCTCGCTCACCTGGGCGCCTCCGCGGCCGTGGTCGGCGTGGTCACGGGGGCGGGTGAGGCCGCCGCGCTAGGTGTATTGCCCTGAGAGGTTGGGGACGCGGCTGGCGGGTGGTTGGCCTTTCAGCGCGGTGTGTCCGCGGTGGTGATTGTAGGTGTGCAGCCAGCCGGGGAAGGCGCCGCGTCGTTCCTGTTCGCTTCGGTAGGGGCGGGCGTAGGCCCATTCATCGAGCAGGGTGCGGTTGAAGCGTTCGACCTTGCCGTTGGTCTGCGGCCGGTAGGGCCGGGTGCGCTTGTGGGCGATCCCTGTTGCCGCCATCAGGTCCCGCCAGTCGCGTGAGCGGTAGCAGGAGCCGTTGTCGGTCAGCACCCGCTCCACGGTGATCCCGGCCTGGGCGAAGAAAGTGTGAGCCCGCTGCCAGAAGCCGGTGGCGGTCTCCTTCTTCTCGTCCGAGTGGATCTCGCTGTAGGCCAGGCGGGAGTGGTCGTCGACGGCGGTGGGCAGGTAGCTGTAGCCGGCATTCTTGCGGTTCTTGCGTCCCGCCTGCCGGCCCAAGGCCCTGTGTCCGCCGCCGTCGGGGATGTTGCCGAGCTTCTTGATGTCGACATGGACCAGTTCGCCGGGGCGGTCGCGTTCGTAGCGGCGTATGACGCGGCCCGTTGCCCGGTCCAGGTGCGTGAGCCGGGCCAGGCGGTAGCGGGTCAGCACCCGGTGCACGGTGGAGGGCACGAGCCGCAGCAGGTGTGCGATGCGGGCCGGTCCCCAGCGGCGCAGGATGCGGACCTTGATGATCCGCCGTTCGGTGCGGGTCGGGATGCGGCGAGGGCTGGTGTGCGGCCGGGAGGACAGATCGCTCATCCCGGCCTCGCCCTGGGTGCGGTAGCGGTCGGCCCAGCGCTGGGCCGTGGTCGGTGAGACCTGGAAGCGTTCGGCGGCCCGGCGAAGAGTCCAGCCGTCCTCGACGACACAGCGAGCCAGGCGCAGGCGGCCGGTCTCGGTCAGGGGTGCATTACGGTGGGGCACGAGGGCCTTTCTGTTGGTGTAGACGTCGCAATCCACACCGAACTCGAAAGGCCCTCACCTGTTCAAGATCCCCCAGCCGAGACCTGCCTCACCCGTCCACAACCTCCCGGGACAGAACAGCTAGGGCTGCGTCTGGCCTCGGGACCGCTGGCCGACCGCAGCCGCCGCTTCTGGGCATGGACGATCGCCGGATACGTGCTGACCGCGGCCACAGTCCCGGTTCTCGGCCTGACCGGCGTGCTGTGGGTGGCCTGCACCCTGGTGATCGCGGAACGCGTCGGCAAGGCCGTGCGCTCCCCGGCCAAGGACACGCTGCTCTCGCACGCCACCGCCGCCACCGGTCGGGGCCGCGGCTTCGCGGTGCACGAGGCGATGGACCAGGTCGGCGCGCTCATCGGCCCGCTCACGGTGGCCGGGGTCCTCGCCTTGACCGGCGGCGACTACGCCCCGGCGCTCGGGGTGCTCGCGCTGCCCGGCGTGGCCGCCGTCGCACTGCTGCTCTGGCTGCGTGCCAGGGTCCCGATCCGGTGGGCTACGAGACCACCGTCGGCACGGCGGCGCCCGAGCAGTCGCCTCCCGCCGGATCCCGCGAGAGGAGGCTGCCGCGGGCCTTCTGGGCCTACGCGGTATTCACCGCAGCGACCCTGACCGGTTTCGCCACCTTCGGTGTGCTCTCTTATCACCTGGTCGTCCGCCACTTGATGCCGACCGCGATGGTGCCGGTGCTGTACGCGGCGGCCATGGCTGCTGACGCGGTGGCGGCGCTGGCCACGGGCTGGCTGTACGACCGGCTCGGAGCCCAGGTCCTGGTCGTCCTGCCGCTGCTGTCCGCCGCTGTTCCGGCCCTCGCCTTCACCGACACGGTGGGGGCCGCCGTGGCGGGTGCACTGGTGTGGGGCGCCGCCGTCGGGGTCCAGGAGTCCACGCTGCGTGCCACCGTCGCCGACCTCGTACCCGTGGGCCGCCGGGCCACCGCGTACGGCGTCTTCGCCGGGATCATGGGAGCGGCTGCGCTGGCAGGTGGCGCCCTGGTCGGGGTGCTGTACGACATCTCCGTTCCCCTTCTGATCGTGGTCGTCGCCGGCATCCAGGTCGCCGCGCTGGTTCTGCTGTGGTTCACCCGGGCCGTGCGGTCCACGCCCGCTCACTGAGTGGTGAACGTGCGAGCAGGCATCGGGCGTTTTGGTCACCACGCCGCTGCGCGGCCGGGCATGAGGCGATGGACTCCTTCGAAAGCCGGGGCGGCACGGCACGGGGGCGGGCTTGAGGAATCTGTGTCAGCTCGTGAGCATCCCGCGGCCGAGCCAGTCCTTGGTGTCGCGGACTCCGGGCAGGGCGAAGAAGTAGCCGCCGCCGGTGGGTGAGATGTAGTCGACGAGGGGTTCGTCGATCAGCCGGGTCTGGGTGGCCTCGAACTGGCGCTTGACGTCCTGCTGGTAGCAGCAGAAGACCAGGCCCATGTCGAGGTTGCCGACATCGTCGATTCCGCGGTCGTAGTTGTAGCCGCGGCGCAGGATGCGGGAATCGTCCGTGGCGACGGTGCGTGGGTTGGCGAGACGGATGTGGGCGTCGAGGGGGATCGCGTTGCCGTGCGGATCCTTGGCGTAGTTGGGGACATCGGTCTCCTTGACGCCGTCGAGCGGGGCGCCGGTGTCCTTGCGGCGGCCGAACATCTTCTCCTGCTCGGTGAGGGAGACCCGGTCCCAGAACTCGACGAGCATGCGGATGATCCGTATGACCTGGTAGCTGCCGCCACTGGCCCATGCGGGCTCGCCGGCGCCGCCCCCGGCCCATATGAGGCGGTTGCTTTCTCGGGACGAGGCGACGTCTGGGTTGGCGATGCCGTCCTTGAAGCCGAGCAGGTTGCGCTGGGCGCCAATGGGGCGGGGCGTGTTCTGGAAGCCGTCGATGCGCCACTTGATCTGCATGGCCCCACGGGTGTGCCGGGCGATGTCGCGCAACGCGTGCAGGACGGTGTCCTGACGGTTGGCGCAGATCTGCAGGGACAGGTCGCCGTGGCACTCGGCGGGCTTGAGGTTGTCGTTGGGGAAGGTCCGCATGGGAGTCAGGCGGCGGGGCTTGGCCGTGGCGAGACCGTAGCGGTCGTCGAAGAGGGACGCGCCGACGCCGACGGTGATGGTGAGACCGTCGGCGGGGACGGTCGGGCCGAGGATGCCGTTGTCGGAGGGCGGGGCGCCGACGCCGAGATCGGCGGGGATGCCGCCGGCGGTCAGGAAGCGGGCCCGGCTGGTGAGCGTCTTCAGCAACTCCACCAACTGCGCGCGGTCTTCGGCGATGACGGTGAAGGAGACGAAGGTGGCAGCGGCCGGCGCCGGGGTGATGATGCCGGCCTGGTGGAGGCCGTGGAAGGGCACTTCGGCGGCGTTCTGCGTCTGCGCGGCCGCCTGTGCGGTGCCGCCGCCGCTTTCGGCGAGCGCGAGCCCGCCGCCGGCCAGAACCGCGCCGGCTGCTCCGGCGCCGAGGGCCGTCTTCACGAAGGAGCGGCGGTCGGCGCCGGCCGGGCAGCCACCCTGCGGGGCGGGGGTTTCGGCGGACGGCATGGGGGCGTTCCCTTCGGTGCGTGCTGGGTCGTCGATGCGGTGGTGTGCGGTGGTCATCAGGCGGACTTCCGGATCTCCAGCAGGTCCGGGACGGGGGAGAGGTCCTCCAGCAGCTGGCCGGTGGCCCCGTTTATGCGGGCGCGGGCGGTGGCGCCGAGCTGTCCGACGGGGGTCCAGTGGCTGCCATGGTGGGCGGAGTCCAGGAGCTTCTGCAGCCGTGTGACGTCCGCGTCGACGGTCGGCAGCAGGTGCGGAGAGCGGCTGGTGAGCAGCGGCCTGAGGACGGTGAGCAGTTCGCGGGTGCCGGCGAGGTTGGCGTCGGCGGTGGCGAGGTTGGTGCCGCTGCCCTCGTCCGTGTCGCCGGTCAGCTCGAACTGCAGTGTGTTCTCGAGGACCTCGTGGGCGCGCAGCGGCAGGTCGGACGGGTCGAAGTTTTGGTGCGGGAAGGCTTTCCGTAGGCCGGCGGCGTCGGCGGCCAGTCGCTGGGCCGGCGCGGTGAGCGAGGTGGCGGGCTCGCCGTGCCACAGGCCGTACTCGATGCGGTGGAGGCCGGTGAAATCCTTGTCGTGCACGCCGTCCGGCAGTCCGTCGGCCCTTCCGTCGATCTTCTGGTCGAAGTCCTCGAAGGTGCCGTAGGCGGCGCCGAGGGAGGCATAGGTGCGATGGGCGGTGAGCCAGTCGGTGCGGGCCTGGCCGAGGTGGTTGTGCCTGATGTCGTCGGCCAGGGTGAGGGTCTAGGTCACGAGTGTGGCCAGGCCCTTGTCGACGTACGTCCGGTACTGCGCGAGCGGGCCGGAGAGGTCGTGTTCCGAGACCGGGACGACCGCTTTCGCAACCCCGCCACCGGTGACGCGGACGGCCTCGGAGGTGACCGCGGTGCCGCCGCTGGGTACGCACCGCCAGGCGTATGCGCCGTCGGCGACAGTGGCGACCAGGGCGCGGGTGGTGCCGGGGGCCAGGCCCTCGATCTCGCCGTAGACAGCGTTCGTGGCCGGGTCGATGAGGTACACCTCGGCAGTCTTGTCGCCGGTGTTGTGCATCTGGAAGGTCTGCCGGCCGGGTCTGGGCGCGGTGAAACCCTCGCCGCAGTCCTTCTCCGAGACGGCGACGGTCTGGGCGGCGCCGGGCTTGGGGCGGCCGAAAGTGACGGCGAGGCCCGCGAGGAGCGCGGGGACGGTGACGACGGCGACAGGAACCACCCAGGCAGGGCGGCGCCGCGCGGGCGTCGGGGCGTCCGGGGCCGGTGCCGCCTTGCCGGAGGCCGGCTTCGGCGCCGTGGCGCGCAGGCCGCGCACGAACAGCGTCATGACCACGGCGAGATAGCCGGCGTAACCGAAGACCTGCAGCCAGGTCATGGCGGGCGTCAGGTTGAACACGCCCTGCACCAGCGTGCTGTACCAGGAGCCGGCGTCGATACTGCCGCTCAGGTCGACGGCGTACGCCGCCTTGCCGGGCAGCACTCCGCCCTCTTGCAGGTCGCGCAGCCCATAACCGAGAACGCCGGCCGCGATCACGATCAGGACCGCGCCGGTGGCGGTGAAGAACTTCGTCAGGTTGATCTTCAGGACCCGCCGGTACAGGCCCCAGCACAGAGCGGCCGACAGGAGCAGCCCGATGGCGGCGCCGGTCAGAGGGCCGGAGGACTCGCCGGCCGCCTGGGCCGTGGTCCACAGGAACAGGGCGGTCTCCAGACCCTCCCGGCCCACGGCGAGGAAGGAAGTGAGGATCAGCACGCCCGAGCCCATGGCCAGGGCTCCGGTGACCTTCTCCTTGATCTCACCGGACAGGCTGCGGGCCGAGCGGCGCATCCAGAACACCATGGCGGTGACGAACGCGACCGCGATCACGCTGAGGGTGCCGCCGAAGGCTTCCTGCGCGGTCGCTGAAAGGGAGGCTGCCGTAAAGGTGAGGACCGCGCCGAAACTCATGGCAAGCGCGATCGCCGCGAGTACGCCTGTCCACACCTGCGGCAGCCGGGAGCGGGCATCGGCCCGCACAAGGGTCGCGACGAGGATGGAGACGATGAGTCCCGCTTCGAGCCCTTCCCGCAACCCGATCAGGAAACTCGGAACCACGTCATCCCACATGCGACCCTCCCCGGGCGGCCTCCGTACGAGCAGCGCCCATTAGCGTAGGCAACCCTAACTAAGACTGGACCATCATGACTACAGACCTGTAGTCGGATGGTCATGGAGCAGTAATGCAGGGGTAAAACCCGGAGCTCTTCCAGCGCGGTCTGCGGGACGACGTCGCCTTCGCCCGGCCCGGTGCCACCGACCGGGACATTGCCGACTTCCGTACGAAGTTCGTCCATGAGCTCGGGTTCTTCGCAGGGCCATGAAACCGGCGCCCCGTCCTTCACGTCGGCGATCGGAGTTCCCTGGACCTGCTTGCGGCCGTGCGCGCAAGCTGCCGCAGCATGTCCTCGGGGTGCGACAGGCGTCGATACCTGTGACCGTATGGCTCTATGCGGGTCAGCTCGCACGTGGGGCCGTCAACAGTGGCCTGCTCCCCGCCCTCAGCGGCTGACCAGGGAAGATGGAGAACTGGGACGGGAGTATCTAGGGTCAGCTGGTGGCTTTCATCATGGTGTGTGAAGACGACGCGGCGGTCCGCGGCGTCCTCAAGCGCGCCCTGGAGCACGACGGGCACACCGTCTCCGTCGCCGCCACGGCCGACAGCCTGCTGCGGCAGCTCGAACCGGCGCCCCACCTGGTCGTCCTGGATCTCGGGCTCCCAGATGCCGACGGCCGAGACGTCTGTCTGGCCCTGCGGGCTCGCGGCGTCGACGCGCCGGTGTTGATGCTCACCGCCCTGGACGGCCTGCATCACAAGGTGGGCGGCTTCGAGGCCGGCGCCGACGATTACATGACCAAGCCCTTCGACATTCCGGAACTGCTGGTCCGCGTCCGGGCGCTGCTGCGCCGGGCCACCGTGGTGCCCGCACCGCGCGAGGTCGTCCTCGATCCAGCGAAGCACGTGGTTACCTACGATTCGGTGAGCATGAGCCTGACCCCGACGGAGTTCCGGCTGCTGGGCCGTCTGATCGCCTCGCAGGGCGACGCGGTACGCCGCCACGCCCTCGTCGCTGCCGGCTGGCCGCACGGGGCGCAGGTCAGCGACAACACCCTCGACTCCTATGTGCGCCGGCTGCGGGCCAAGCTTGGTTCGCTGGGTGTGGCCGAGCGTCTGGCGACCGTCCGCGGCGTGGGCTACCGATGGCAGTGACGGGATTCCGTAAGCGGGTCGTCGCACTCACCGTGCTGATCGCCACCGCCGTGGTCGCGATCCTGGTCGTGGTCTCGCACGTGCTGCTGAGCCGGGTGACGGACGCCGACGCCCACGACCTGGCACGTACGCGAGCCGAGGCGGTGGCGGCGAACGTCACCGCCAAAGGCGGCCGTATCGTACTGACGGAGAACGGCAGTGAGGCGCTGGACGAGGTCGCCTGGATGTATGCCGACGGCCGTCTGATCGACGGAAACGTCCCGCCGAGCCTGGTCGGTCGCGTCGAGGAGCTCGCGGACTCGGGGCGCTCGCAGACGGCGTCGGTCAGCGATTACCTCCTGTACGCGCGGAAGGTCCCGATGGACGGCCACCACGTCATGGTGATCGCCCGGGTGGACCTCACGCCCTACGAGACATCCGAGCAGCGCAGCCTGACCTTGTCCCTGATACTGGGCGGCCTCACGATCCTCCTCGCCGGCGGGGTCGCACACCTCGTGGTGCGCCGCGCGCTGCGGGTCGTGCACGAGATGGCCGCCCTCGCCGACGACTGGGGCCAGCACGAACCCGGGCGCCGCTTCAACCTCGGCATCCCCCGCGACGAGTTCGGGGAACTGGGGCGGACCCTGGACCATCTCCTGGAGCGCGTCGACAACGCGCTGGCGGACGAGCGCCGGCTCACCGATGAGATCGCCCACGAGCTGCGGACACCGCTCACGGTCCTGCGGGCCGAGGCGCAGCTGGCGCAGCTGTCCGGCGAGCCGGTACCGACGGAGGCGGTGCTGAGCGAGGTCGACCGCCTCGATACGGCGATCACGACGCTTCTGCGCGCCGCGCGCGCACGGACGGACGAGGGGACCTGGTGCGACCTGCGCTCCGCCGCACGGCAGGCGATCGCCGGCCGTGCGGTCGAGGTCGCCTTCCCCTCGAGGCTCGAGGTCGCCGTGGCGGCCGACGTCGCCGTGTCGCTGCTGGCACCCCTGCTGGACAACGGCCTGAGGCATGCGAAGTCCCGGGTGTGGATCACAGCGCGCAACCAGGGCGAGGCCATCGTGGTCGATGTCCTGGACGACGGCCCCGGATTCGATCCCGCGGACGTCGACCGGGTCTTCGAAGTGGGGGTGACCGGTGGCGACGGGTACGGGCTGGGGCTGCCGGTGGTCCGGCGCATCGCAGCCTCGGCCGGTGTGGAGGTCCGCGCGATCGCGGACGGCCGCGGTCACGTCGAGATGACACTCCCGGCCGCCCGTGCAGCCGCGTAGTCAGGTTATGTGCAGATTCCCCGCGTAAACCTCCCCGCATGACAACGACAACGGAAGCACGCGCGCGCAGTGGGCGTCTCATGCTCAACAAGGTTCCCGAGGTCACCATCTGGTTCTGGGTGATCAAGGTCCTGTGCACGACCGTCGGTGAGAGCTTTGCCGACTGGATCAACATGAAGCTGGGCGTCGGCCTGGTGAACACCGCCTGGATCTTCACCGCGGTGTTCGTGGTGGCCCTGGCCGTCCAGCTGCGGCTGAAGCGGTACGTCCCGTTCCCGTACTGGCTGACCGTGGTCGTTGTCAGCGTCACCGGCACCCTGTACACCGACATCCTGACCGACCAGCTGAACGTGCCGCTGTGGATCAGTTCCGCGGTCTTCTCGGTGCTGCTCGCGGCGGTCTTCGGCGTGTGGTGGGCGCGGGAGCGCACCCTGTCGATCCACTCGGTCACCACGCTTCCGCGGGAGTCGTTCTACTGGCTCGCCGTTCTCGTCACCTTCGCGCTCGGCACCGCGACCGGCGACTGGACCCTGGAACTGACCGGCTGGAGCCCGGGAGTCTCGGTCCTGCTGCCGCTCGGCCTCATCGCGGCGATCACCGCGCTGTGGAAGTTCGGCGCCAACCCGGTGCTGTCCTTCTGGCTCGCCTATATCCTGACCCGCCCGCTGGGCGCGAACATCGGCGACTGGCTCGCCTCCCCGAAGGTCGCCCAGCCCGGCGAGCCGACCGGCCTCGCCCTGGGCACGTTCACTACCAGCCTGATCTTCCTCGGCCTCATCCTGGCCACGGTGATCTACCTGACGGTGACGCGCTCTGACGTGACCGAGACCCACGAGGCGACCCACGCCGCACACACCACCGGCGACCCCCGCAAGGAGCGCGTCGCGCTGGCCGGCTTCGGACTGCTCGCCGTCGCCACCGCGGGCCTGCTCGTCTGGGCCCACGGCCAGCCGCACGTCGGCCCGGCGCCGGAGGAGGACAACACCTCCGCCGTCCAGATGGCCCCCGGCCAGGCGGTGAAGAAGTTCCCGCCCGCCAAGGTCGCCGCGCTGAAGACCCTCGCCTCCACCTCGCTCAAGGACGCACGCTCGGGGAACGAGACCGGGGCCCACGCGGCCGCCCAGAAGCTGCGTGACCTGTGGGACGCCGACCAGGCGTCGCTGCAGCCGCTGGACCAGACCGGCTGGACCTCCATCGACGCCCAGATGGACAAGATGCTCAAGACGTTCGGCATCGACCACTCGAACCCGCCGATGTCGCCTGCGCAGCAGGAGAAAGAACTGAATGCCCTCCTGACGGACATGGGCTGACAGACCGCACAGCGCCCGACCGGGCAGGCCCAGAGTGCCGAGGCAGCGCAGAGAACCGCGCTTCCTCGGCACACACCAGGGAGCCTCGGAGGCAGGAAGTGAAGGCCGACTGGCCCGACTCGGGGAACGCCACGCCGGCAGCTGCTCGACCGGGGGAGGACCCGAGACGCCCTCGGCAGTGAGGAGTCTTCGCCGGGCTGCGCGAGGCCCGCCCCGTGGACGGTGTCTCGTGCCGTTCGTGCCATGGTCGACGAACGACAGCTCGTAAGGCGGGCGGCAAGGCTGTCCGTCAATGCCGGTCGTGAGTAGACGAAGAGGCAACACAGGGCAGCTCGCCCTGGCCATGTTGAGCACCGGTTCGGGCGAAGCTTTTCGGCTGTGGTCGGGTCATGCCGTTGTACCGGGACCGATGGGACGGTTGCGCGGTGCCGTTCCGGACGGGGGTCTGACTCATGAGATATATGACCCAAGTGTCCAGTCACAGGCGTGTCGACTGTCGTTGCGGGACAGCACCTGCAGGTACCGAGCCACAGGGGCGTGTCCCCATAGGGGCCTTGCCGAGTTTCAGGCGCCATCACGGTTCAGACCGCCCGAGCGGGCCGGTGCCGTCCACCCAGCACGTCACCCGCGGGAAGGCGAACCACCATGACGACCAGACAGCGCAGCACCTCCTCCACCACGGATCCTCCTGTTCCGAGCGAGGTCGTCCTGGGCGTGGACACGCACGGCGAGGTGCATGTCGCCGCCGTGGTCTCCCCGCTCGGGAAGATCCTGGGCACGGAGTCCTTTCCGGCCACGGCGGCCGGCTACCGGCAGCTGCTCGTGTGGGCCCGTAAGCGGGGGACGGTGCGCCGGGCCGGTGTGGAGGGCACCGGCACCTTCGGCGCGGGCCTGTCCCGCTACCTGTTGGCCCAGCAGATCCAGGTGTTCGAAGTGAACCGGCCCGACCGCTCGGCCCGCCGACTGCTCGGGAAGTCGGACCCGCTCGACGCGCAGGCTGCCGCGCGGGCCGTGCTCAGCGGTCGCGCCCGGGCCCGGGCCAAGTCCGGTGACGGTCCGGTGCAAAGTGCCCGGTTGTTCAAGCTCGCCAAGGACTCCGCGGTCAAGGCCCGCACCCAGGCGATCAACCAGCTCAAGGCCGTCCTGGTAATCGCCGACCCCGTTCTGCGGGAACAGCTCTCCGGCCTGGGCAATGCCGAGCTGTTCCGCACCTGCGCACGCCTCGGCCCACCCGACGCTGAGGGAGACGAGGACGCGGTGGCACAGGCCACCCACCTGACGTTGCGCATGCTCGCCGAGCGTATCGAGCAGCTCACTGGGCAGATCAATGAGCTGAACCAGCGCCTGACCGGGCTCGTCGAACACCACGCCCCACAGCTGCTCGAACCGGTGGGCATCGGCCCGGACAGCGCCGTCACGCTCCTGATCACCATGGGAGACAACCCCGAGCGACTGAACACCGAGGCGTCGTTTGCTGCCCTTTGCGGAGTCAGCCCCATCGAGTACTCCTCCGGCCGTCGGAGCACGCACCGGCTCAATCACGGCGGCGATCGCCAGGCCAACGCGGCCCTGCACCGCATCGTCTTCACCCGCCTGCGCCACGACCCGCGCACCCAGGCGTACTACGAACGCCGCACCCAGGAGGGCAAGACCCGCCGTGAGATCATCCGATGCCTCAAGCGATACGCAGCCCGCGAGGTATTCAACCTGGTCAGACGGGTTGCCCGCACCCCCGCGTTATAGGGGCGTCCGTGAGACGTGAGAGGGTCTGGGGCGTGAGTGAGACACCACCGAACACCCTGCAATACCGCTTTGACGGGCCAGAAGACGCTCCGGTCCTGATCTTGGGTCCCTCACTGGGTACCACATGGCACATGTCGTAGAAGGCGTCCAGGGGCGTCCATCCAGTCCTGTGCGGGCATATATGTCTGGTTTCGAGATCCTGTGCCGAGAGTGTGTCCACGGCGTTTGTGACTCGCCCGTGACAGCTGGCAGCGCGACGAAGCCCCCGGTCGGCTGGTTGTGTTTTGGTCTGGCTCGGCGGCATGGCTGGCGCGATGGTGGGGATGGCGCGCGCTGAGCCTCGACGTACTGGATGCGGGCCTCTTTTGTGGCGGCTTCCCGGTGGATGCGCCTGTGGTGTGCCGCTTCGATCTCGGCAACGCGCCTGGGGTCGGAGGTTGCGCTGGCGGGCGTGATCTCCTGGGTGGGCCCGCAAGCTGGTCTTCGGGGGAGCGTTCGACGGTGTCGGTCCGTTCGCCGGCTGGGTGTGGCTGGCCGCCGTATCAGGGCCTGGCGGCCACCGGCCCGGCGCCACCGCGCGGGTCCCGGTCACCACTGGATCGTCCCTGGGACCGACGGCGGCGCCTCCCGTGCCGTGACCGTCTCGCGTGCCGACGCGCGGACGTCGGGGTGTGCGTGCCGGCGCAGGGTGCGGAGCTGGCCGCGCCACGGCTCCGTCCACCGAGAGCGGCTGCCGCCGGCGACGATGAGCCTGATGGCGAACAGGCCCTGGGCCAGGCCCGGTTCCGCACCCAGCGTGCGGGCGGTCTCCAACCACGCGTCTGGCGCTGGGCCGCTGATCGCGCTGAGCCGCGAGCTGAGCCCTTCGGCGATGTCCCGGGCGAGCAGCGGACGTCCTTCGCAGTCGGCAGCCAATCGGCGCAGGCCCGACGACAGCGCGGTGGCGTCCTTGTTCAGTTCGAGGGCGTACAGCCGGAGTTCGGCGACGGAGCGCGCGAAATCCTCGTGCCCGGCGGCAGTGTCGGCGGCGCGCAGCAGCACGTCCGCCGTCGGCCGGCCCCCGCCCCGGTAGCGATGGTGGAGCAGGAGGTGGTGCAGCAGGCTCGCGCCCCGCTGCAGGGCCGGCTGGTCGCGTTCGGGCTCGGCGTCGGGTTGGTCCGGGTCTCCTGTGGCTTCCAGCATCGCCCGCAGGGCCCGAAGGTACGGGCCGTCGTCGTCCGCCGCGAGCTCCACCAGCTCCTGCCCGGCCATCGCCCACACCGCCCGATCGTCAAGGTCCGTGGTGGCGGCCACCAGCATCTCGGCGATCTCCGGCTGCCACGGTGCCCATTCCGCCAGTGCTGGGAACAGCGCCGCAGCCGTTTCCGGTTCGAGCGGCTCGCAGGCGCGATGCAGCAGCCCTGCGTACCTGGCCCGATGCTCCTCGTCCACCTCGGCCACGGCCGCCCGTGCCAGCTCCTGGCGGAGCTCCGTGCGTCCCTGCGCGGCCGACTCCAGCATGGGCCAGCTGGCCGGCTCCGCCAGCATCCCCTGGGCAAACGCGACGCACACCGACTGAACGTCGTGGTGCTACCCGGGCAGCTCGAACGCTTCCCACAGCAGCGGCGCCGCCTGCGCCGGGGGCAGCATCGTCGCCGTGAGGCGCACCGCCTCCTTGCGGCTGGTGACCTTCACCGTCCGCGGGTCCTTCGGCGTGAGCAGCCTGCGGAGCTCCGTGGCGAGCCGCGACGGCGCGACGTACTGTGCGGCCCGAGTCGCCGCGTAGACCGCGACCCGGGCGCGGTCGCCGCCCGCGTGCTCCAGCAGCAGCGGCAGCACCTCGTCGGGGCGGTCGGTCCACGGCAGTGCGCCGAGGGCCGCCTCCGCCAGCGGGATGTTCGACGATCCCGTGTAGCGGCGGACGACTTCCAGGCCCGCCTCCGGGATCACTGCCGCCGCCGAGAGTGCCTGGACGCGCACATGCACCAGCTGCCCCGCGTCGCCCGCCGTGCGCGCGAGCAGCTCCGCCGCCGCCCGCTGCTGGCGCGGCACCCAGCGGTGGGCCCGGTAGGTGGGTGGCGTCCAGTGGCTGCGGGCGGTCAGGAAGCGGCCGTACGGTGGGGTGTCCGCCAGCACCGGGTCGAGCAGGTCCGTACGCCGCCCCGTCAGGACTCTCAGAACGGACGGCAGGACGGCGGCGGACGGCTCCAGCCGCACGAGCCGCTCCACCCGCTCGTCGCGCCCCTTCGGCTGCTCCAGCCAGAGGTCGACGGCGGTGCGGACGGACGCGTCGTTTCCGAACTGGACGGCCTGCCACAGGTACTCCTGGAGTTCGGCCATCCCCCACGCGCGCCGCCCGAGTGCCCGTACGAGTGCGAAGACGAGCGAGTAGTCGGCCTTGTCGGTGGCGGCCTCCAGCCACGGCCGTAGCGCCGCCAGCACCTCGTACTCCTGGCCGCGCCGCAGCACGATGTCGAGGCGGCCGACGTTCGCGCCGCCGGTGTGGCCGGACAGCCGGGTGAGGGTGTCGAGGGCCCAGCCGATGAGCCGCGTGCCGCCCGTGACGGCGTGCTCGCGCAGCACGGACAGGGCGAGCGTGCTGAGCGCGTGACGGGTGCTCCAGGAGGAGTCGCGGGCTTCGACGGCGTCGATGGCGATTCGTCTGAGGTCCTCTGCGGCGTCCTCTGCGAACAGCGAAGGGCGCACCTCCGCCAGTGCGGAGAGGGCGGCGCTGCGGACCGAGTCCTGTTCATTGCGCAGCCGCAGCAGCGCACGCAGCAACCGGCTCACTTCCTGTGGGTCGCGGGAGCGTGCCGCGTTGCGGACGAGCAGTGGGTACGCCGTGGCGCGGTCGTCCGCGGCGGAGCGGCGGACGGCGGTGAGAAGGTCGTCACGGACCTCGTCCGGCGGCAGATAGGCGGCTGCCGTCAGTATCTGCGTCCAGTGCGCGCCCCTGCCGCGGGCCAGCGTCGCTATCCGCCGAGCCTCGGCAGTGCGCCGCTCGTACGGCAGTACGTCGAGCAGGGCGGGACTGAGGCCCGCGTGGGCGAGGTCCTTGCCCTCCATCGCCGCGTCGAACAGGGCGCCGCGGCGGGAGGGCGGCAGACAGGCCAGCAGCCGGGCGAGAGCGGCTGCGTTGTCGCTCCAGGCGCAGGCGAGGTCGGTGAGTTCCGCCGGGGCGTGGCGGACGAGGCGGCGCAGCACGGCGGGTTCGAGGCGGCCGCTGTTCAGCCGGGACCGCAGCTTCGGGCGTAGCAGCAGCCGCACCGTGCGGCCGGGATCCGCCTCGACCAGGAGGTGCAGCTTGCGGTCCACGGGCATCGGCAGCGTCTCGTAACGCTCGAGCACAGCCAGCACGCCGAGCGGATCCCGTTCGGCGAGGAGCGCGAGCGCGTCCGCGTGGGACGCCAGCCAGCCGTCCCGTACGACGGCGGGGAGGGTGTCGAGCTGCCGCTCCATCTCGGCGAGCAGCAGAGCGGGATGGCGGGCGGCGAGCAGCCGGTAGGAGCTCAGTCCGCGGAACAGGCGGGGCAGCAGCCGGGCGGCGGTCTCCACCGTGCAGGCGGCGAGCAGTTCCGCGGCGGCCTCGGCGCCCCATCGCCGGTACGTCGGCCCGACCAGCACCTCGGCGAGGCCCGTACGCCCCGCCACGGCGATGGCGTGCACGAGCTGCTGCCGCACGGCGGCGGGTGCGTCCTCGATGGCCTCGATCACGGTGGCGTCCGTGAGCCGCCCCTGCAGCAGCGCCCTGATCGCGGGGGCGCGGACGAGGCGGTCGGGGTCCGCGAGGCAGCCCTCCAGATACCCGTCGTGGCGCACCATGTCCGCCACGGTGGCGGCGAGCCGCCGCCCGTAGACGCCGTGGGCGGCGAGCCCGGTCACAAGCTCGTCGACCGCCCCCATTGCCGCGGCGCGCCGGGCAGCGGAGGCCAGCTCACGCATGCGGTGGGGGTAGGAGAGCCGGTCGACGGCTGTGAGCAGGTGTTCGGCGCGCTGGGACATGAGGGCGATTCTGCCTGGCGGGCGGGGGTGGCGCCTGCGGATTTCGGCGGGGCGGGGGCGTCGTGCGGCAGGCTGTGTGGCTGTCTGTGCGGGCTCTGTGGCGGTCCATGCAGGCTCGGTCAGCAACTCCGCCAGCCGGTCGTGTGCCAACGTGCGGCTCTCCGGGGACGGATGTCTTCGTGGTGGGCGCCGGACAGTCTGCGCAGGAGAGCGCGGCGCTGCTGTGCGAAGCTGGCGTCGAGGTCCGACTGCACACCTGTGCACAAGAGTTGGTGTTGAGAGGCGGTCCCGCCCCGCCGCACTGGCAGCCGGACGCACCGCTGGGCCGCTCCTGGGCGCTGTACGAGGTCGTGTACCAGGCCACGCTCTTCCGGTACTACGAGAGCAGTCGCGGTTGCACCTGGCCCTTCGGACGAGGCCGCTTGTATGCCACCGTCCCGCGATGGTGCCCGAAGGCGGAACCTGCGGTGAGTATCCTGCGTCGCATGTCCGGCTCGCACGTGTCCTGGAGGTTCCCCGCGCGATAACCTCGGGCGGATCGCGCGGCCTTACGCCACCACTGGTGAGGGCGTCGTGTGCAACATTCGTGTTGGCTTCGGGGGTGTGATGGCGGCGGGCAATGGTCGACGATCTGCGGTCAAAGAGGGTGCTGTTTCGGATGGCCATGGCGGCACCGTTATCCGTTTCACCTATGGGGAGGACGTCAATGACGTCCCGGGGACCTCTACGGCAGTCGCACAGTGCCTAGCGGAAATTCGCCTCCACCTCGCGGCTGGTACGGACGCCCAGACCGTCAGGGCCGTGGCACTCGTATACCGCGCGTTCGACGAGATCGCCGATGCGGAACGAACGGTTGGAACGGTCGCCCACCAGCTGGATGACGCTTTGGCAGTCACCAACGTCCCACAGGCGCTGATAACGCGCCTTCGAGAGTTGATGGATCTCGCTGCGAGAGCCCGCAGGCGTCAGGGGACCGTTCCCCGTCCTGCGCTGGAGCTGTTGGCCCAGGCAGAGGCTGGCCTGCAAGAGGCATCTGCGATGGAGTCTGCGAATGGTCGTTTCGCCACGGCTCATCTGGCAGCACTACGCACCGCCGCCGCCGTGCTTGCTGCCCGAGGGCGGCCGCCGGAAGGCGCGAGCGATGGACGCCGCAGGCGGATCCGCAGCGCATGGGAGGTGCTTCCTGAAGTAGCTCCGGAGCTGACCGAGTGGAGCGTTCTATTCGCGGCTAGGGCTCAAACGCGCGCTCGCGCCGAGGCCGACCTCCCAGGCGCGGCGAGCATGCGCGAAGCGGAGGACTTGCTTCGCGATGCTCGGATGTTTCTCCGGATTAGCCAGCGGATACTCCTGTCTGACTCTCGGCAGCTTGGGGATCTGCGACTGCCGGACCCGGAGCCCGAGTTCCGAGACGCCGAGGAGCGCGCAGCTCTCGAAAGCCCACCGCTCGACATGCCCCTTGGTCACACCCCGCCGGGCCCTCCACTGGGCGATGACGACGATGAATGGGACGAGTAGTTGGGGGATATCGCCAAGGGTGTTCTCGGTGGCGGGTGGAGCCTGTTGGTGGGCTGGATCCTGCCGACAGCCATCAACTTGGGCATTCTGGCCATCACCATGGGGCCCAGCCTGCGCCAGGTCCCGGTGGCGAACCAGATATTCACTGCCTCGCCGGGCGCCAAGGCGCTGCTGTTACTGATTGCTTCCGTATTGACGGGCCTTATCCTCAATGCCTTGCAAGTTCCCCTCTATCGAGTTTTGGAGGGGTATCTGCTCTGGCCGGCGCGACTGTATGCGCGGCGCTGTCGCCACCACCGCAAGCGCCGTAGCGAACTGGCCGATGAACTGACACGGACGCGCCGCGCGCGTCGGGCTGCAGCTGAGCGGGTGCAGTCGGCAGGCACTGCACAGACGCCACTTACCCCTGACGGAGAAGCCCCGGCCGTGCCGGATCCGCGCGACGAAGTACTAACAGCGACGCAGCAGGCGCTGCTTGGTGAGCGGCTGGCCAGATATCCGGTGCAGGACGACCAGGTCACTCCTACTAGGCTTGGCAACGCCATTCGACGCTTGGAGGAGTACGGATATGACCGGTATCGCCTAGATTCTCAGGTGCTTTGGAACGAGCTCACCGCGATGGCACCCGAGCAAGCTCGTCGGCAGGTCGACACCGCGCGCACCAGCGTCGACTTCTTCATAGCCCTGCTGTACGGGCACACAGTCCTCGTCGCCATGGCCCTGTGTGCCACATCGGTTGATAGTGCCGATCCCCCAGTTCTCCTCGGCACGGCCGGCGTCCTCTGCGCTCTGTGCCCGCTTTGGTATCGGGCCGCGGTTGCAGCAACTGATGAATGGGCGGCAGCCGTCCGCGCACTGGTCAACCTGGGGCGCCACCCATTGGCTCAGGCCATGGGCCTTGAGCTGCCACAGGACATCGCAGAAGAGAGAGAAATGTGGCGCATGGTCTCTCGGATGTCCCGTTCCCGATTCCACGACCGAGCTGTCGCTTTGAACCGCTTCCGCTCCCCGCCTGGCATGGGCGAGCCTCGGTGAGCGACCGCCCGCTGACGGCGGGAGTCAGCCCGGCATCTGTGGGCGAGTTGCGTCTCTTGGATGCGACTTCTCGTCTGACTGACGTAGAGGCGGGCCGAACAGCTGCTCGCCGGATCGTCTTGCGGTGGTCCCAGGCGGGGCGGACGAGGTGCCCGTACAACGTCGACCGTAGTTTTGATCGGTCGCGTCGACCCCGCGCCCCCGCGGGGATGCTCCGCGGATGGTGATGATGATCGCTCCTGCGGGGCCGTCGACCCCGCGCGCTCAGGACTACTACGAGCGCCGATCAAGGGGGTAAGTCCCGTCGCGAAATCGTCCCTTGCCTAAAGCGCTACGCGGCCCGCGAGGTCTTCCACCTGGTCAAACAGCTACAGCCGGCACCCCGCTCATAGGGGCTGTGATGTGTAAGGACCCTTCGGCATGCTCCGACGGGGGTGCTGCATAGATGGGGACGTGATACGACGACGCCCCGCCGGCTTGCTCCAGCGGGACGTCGTCGTGCAGTTGGTCAAGACGGATTGGGGCTTGTACTGGGGGCGCCGTTGTACTCCGGCTCGCCGCTCTCGAGTACGGGGAGGAGCGAGGCGGTGACGACGCGGGCGGTGCGGCCTATCGGCAGCACGCGGTAGGGGAATTCCCGGCGGCGAACAAGTCGTAGCTCTTCGATCTCGACAAGCCGGACGCCTGGGCGGCGTCCTCGACGCTCGCGGTCCCATTCCAGGTGGCGCGGATGTGCTCGGGGCTGAACGGGCCGTGATGCGTTTCGCTGCTCTGGCTGGGCATTCCTGTCAACAGTGCCTTTCCGGCTTGATTGCTTCCCGGGCAGCGGGGAAGCGGGGAGACGCGGTGGACTGCCCATAGTCCAAGGAATCACCGGTTTCGGTAACCGGCCTTTGACGGATACCCTGCTCCGCTCAGCGTGAGGGTGAGTTGCAAGCCCAACCAGCATTGCTGGTTGGGGCAACGCGTCCGCGTCGCCAGCGAGGTGATGGTCAACGCGGTTGGCGGTAGGGCGCCCGCCGGTCTTGGTCCGAGCACTCGCGCATCTCGCACCTGTGCCCCCGCTGGAGGCCAAACCGGCCTGTGGGCACTTCCTCGGGTCGGCCACTTCAACAGGGGACCGGAAGGTGTGAGAACGGCTGACTCGGTTGAGCCCTGCGGTCGTCGGGACGCAGTGGAAAGGGAATGAGAATGGCCCGCGGAGCGACCTACGATCGTCTGTCATGGGTGTATACGCGAGCCGGAATCGGACGGATGCGGCGCCGAAGCGGGCGGCCGAGTCACAGGCCGAGTTCTTCGAGAGGGTCGCCGGTCCGTTCTGGGACCAGGTTCGGGATGTGATCAACGAATGGTGGTCGCGCTTCCCTGATCAGGCTCAACCCGGCCTGCTCAGCCGGCTGCGGGACCGAAACTCCGACACGAACGTCTACTCTGCGCTGTGGGAGTTGTACCTGCACCAGATGTTGCTCGGTTCAGGTTGCAGCGTGGAGGTTGAGCAGCAAACGGGAACAGGTGGCTATAAGCCCGACTTCCTGGTTACGCGCGGCAACGAGCAGTTCGTCGTCGAGGCGATCTGGAAGGCTCAGAAGCGCGACGCTGGGCCCTACTCACTCCCACCGCAGTTGAGCGATGCCATCGATCGCGTGCCGAGTCCGAACTTCTTCGTATCCTGCGAACTCCACAGCGCCAGTACGGCAACGCCGCCGCAGAGACGGCTGAAGTCCGGGCTGACGCGATGGCTTGCAAGCTTGGACCCCGACCAGGTCATCGCCGACCATGAGCGCAAGGTGCCGCTTCCCCGTCACACTTGGCAAGAGGCTGGCTGGTGCCTCACGTTTCAAGCGATCCCCCGCAGCCCAGGCAAACGTGGCAATCCATCCAGCAGGACAATCGGCGTCTACCCCTCGGCATGGGCGGTCGAGGACGGATCGGAGCGAGTGCTCCACGCCGTCACACACAAGGGCGGGAAGTATGGTGACCTGGAGCTGCCATTCATCGTGGCGGTAGGCCATGCAGCCGACTTCCCCGAAGATGAGGACATCGAGAGAGCGCTGTACGGGAGTACGGTCGAGTACGCCTACGACAGCGGATCGACCTTCAGCCGAAAGCCCGATGGCTACTGGACTGCCACCTACGACCATGCCCACAGCCGTGTCAGCGGCGTGCTCGTCGTGAACAACCCAGCACCCTGGACCTGGACGAAAAACACTCCCGTTCTCTGGCAAAGCCCGGATCCCGCCTCGCTTCCTGCCCCCATCTTCCCTACCTGGGCAACCGCGCAACTGGCGGGGATCCAGGTCAAGCGCCAGCCCGCGATTCGCTCCGTCCACACCGCTCTCGGTCTGCCGGAACGCTGGCCCACCGGCGACGCCTTCCCCCGGAGTGACCCGAGATGACGGCAGCGGCCCCGTCAGTCTCGACAGCGGCACCCCGGTGAGATCACCTCATACACACGGCAGCGTTCGGTGGGGGCCTCTGCGTGGACTGGGGAGGCCGCTCGACCGGGTTCGGGGAGCATCCGTCGTACACCGGGTGGACGCCCGTACGCTCCGAGGCCAGCGGCCTATACCCGTGCGGTGCAGCGACGGGCGACTGCGGCGAGGGTGTTGGCGGAGTGACGCCGGTGACGCACGCCTTACGGGATGCTTGATGAGGCGTTAGGGGTGGCGAAGATGACCAGGGAGCTTCTGACGTTTCTGCTCAGTGAGCGCGGGGCTCCGCGGCTGGGACGGTGGACGGGAAAGATCACGCCGGTGGTCAAATAGATCAAGATCCACCGCATCTTCGGTGCCGCTCCTTTTGGGGGGTGGTTGCTCACTGGACTTCCCGAGACAGGGCCAGTTCCCATAGCGGGGTTCGCCGTTCTTGGTTGCGGCGGTACCCGTGAGATCCATATCCTTCCGGGCAACGCGTTGACGGAGACGAGTAGCCAGGGATCTCGCGAGCCGAGAGAGCCGCCGGAAGCTGTGAAGGCGGTCTCGCACCCCAAGGTGAAGACCCTCCCGAGCGCGGGGAGAAACGGCGCCCCTGGGTGTCCCAACCCCGCCGGCCGGCCCCCGTCACCGGGCCCGAATGAGGCTGCCACCGGCAGGTGACGGCGAAAGTGCGGTGGTACCGCGAGTTGCCCTTCTCGCCCGCACTCCTAAGGGATCATGACGATGTCCTTCGGAGGACCGCAATGATCCAAAGCCACGTACACGTCTCCGACCTGCGAGAACACGTCGGCCGCACCGTAACCGTCTGCGGATGGGTAAACACCCTTCGCCTGCAGAGCAAGATGCAGTTCGTCGTCGTACGGGACAGCACCGGTCTGGTGCAAGTCACCCACAGGCGGGACAGCGGGCCGCTGGAGGTCCAGCTCGAAGCCCTCACCGCCGAGTCCGCCGTCAAGATCACCGGCCGCGTCGTGGACGCCGCCCAGGTCAAGCTCGGTGGCCTCGAACTCGTCCCTGAGACGATCCAGGTGCTGAACCAGGCCGCCACACCGCTGCCGATCGACGAGCACACCGGGATCGAGCACCGGCTGGACTGGCGCTTCCTGGACGTGCGCCGCCGTCCCGCCACCCAGCTGATGTTCGCCGTGCAGACCACCCTGGAGCACGGGATGCGCGAGTACGCCTACGCGCAGGGCGCCACCGAGATGCACACCCCCAAGCTCATGGGCACCGCCTCGGAGTCCGGCGCTGAGGTCTTCAAGCTCGGCTACTTCGGCCGCAGCGCCTACCTGGCGCAGTCGCCCCAGTTCTACAAGCAGATGGCGATCGCGGCCGGGATCGACAAGGTCTTCGAGATCGGCCCCGTTTTCCGTGCCGAGCCGTCGTTCACCTCCCGGCACGCCACCGAGTTCACTGGCGTCGACGTCGAGCTGGCATGGATCGACGGTGTCGAGGACGTCATGGTGTTCGAGGAGCGGATGCTCGCCCACGCGATCGCCAAGGTCGCCGACACCCACGGCGAGGCCGTCCGGGAACAGTTCGGCGTGGAGATCACTGTCCCCGAGACGCCGTTCCCCCGCATCACCATGGCCGAGGCGCACGACATCCTGCGCAAGGGCGGCTGGGACCCGGAGGGGATCAAGGAGGACCTGGACCCGGAGGGCGAGCGGAGCATTAGCGCCCATATCCAGGAGGCCACGGGGCACGAGTTCGTGTTCATCACGCACTATCCGGTGAGTATCCGGCCCTTTTACCACATGCGGCCGGACGACGACCCGAGCGTGACCCTGAGCTTCGACCTGCTGTGGAAGGGGCTGGAGGTCACCACCGGCGCGCAGCGCGAGCACCGCTACGACGTACTGCTGAAGCAGGCCGCCGAGAAGGTCATGAGCCCCGAGCCAATGCAGGACTACCTGAACGCGTTCCGGTACGGGTGCCCGCCGCACGGCGGCCTGGGCATGGGCCTCGGACGGGTGCTGATGGTGATGCTCGGCCTGGAGTCCATCCGCGAGGCCAGCTTCCTCTTCCGCGGGCCAAACCGGCTCACCCCGTAACCGGCCGCTGGATGCGTCCCACGGCACGGGCCGACGCCTCGTACCGTGGGACGCGGTCTCAGAAGCGGAGATGACGCAGGTCATGTGCCCAATCCTGGCGGAGCGTCTGCGATTCGCTCGCGCGGTCCGCTGGCCAACACCGCCTTCACCGACGACGACCATCTCGAACGCACCCTCCGCCGGGGTCTGCGTCATATTCAGCTCCGCCCAGACCTGATCGACGGGTGCCTTGCTGGCACTGGACTCAAGCTCACGGATCAGCCGACAACGCTCCGAAGAGTTCAGTAACTCAGACACCAGGGGACAAGTAACTTGCTGGTACTGGTCAGGGCCGTCACGCTCCGCCCATACGATCGACCCCACACGGACGTTGAGGGGGATGCATGAACCCGATAGCGCGGAGCCCGTTTGGCCCTGCAGCAGAGCAGCACTGCAACATCAAGGCCCATGCTGAGCTGGTGTTGCTCGACGAGAACGTTAAGAACCTGTCCAAGGCACTCGTGGAGGAATACAGGAAGGAGACCGCGAAGTACCAGCACCTTGCTGAAATGGAAAGGGACGCGCGCCGCGAGGCCGAGACTAGGGCAAGGTCCTACGCCAAAGTGATAGACCAGCATGATGACCTCAAAGCGAAACTCGAATCGATGATCCCTGACTTGGTGCAGGAAGTGCAGCACCTGCCGAAGGAACCCGAGGTCGCTGAGTTGGAAGCTCAGCTCAGGGCGGCGGAGAAGGAGCGGGGCAGCCTCGCCGAGCTGCTCAGAGCTGCAGAGGAGGAGCGAGACGCAGCCCTGCGCGCCCGTGACACTGCCATCGCACGCCTGCGACCCCGGCAGGAGGACGGCATTGTGGTGGGAGACGCGGAGGCCCTCCAGCTGAGGTTGGATGCACCCACCCTTTGCGGCGTCCTCGAACAAGCGAAGCAGTACTGCACGCTGCTCGTGATCACCGCTGATCTTGACGAGGCCGAACGGCTTGAGCACCATCAAAAGGCGTCGCTCTGGAGGAAGCGCCTTGCAGACGCCCTCGCGATGATCCAGGCGTACGCCGAGGATAAGAACCTGACCAGGGCGCGCGGCCGCGGGGCGGGCCCTGACTTCGCCAACCTGAGGGCGTACTGCGGCAGCCGCCCATCCCCCTTGCTCTCACCAGTCAAGGTTATTCTGAATGAGGGGAAGTTCGCCAGCAGCAGCCCTCGCGGCAAGGCTGACAGGAGACTCCGGGTCCCCGAGGACATCGACCCGTCGGGATACGCGGCAATGCTGGAACACATCCGCATCGGCGACGGAGCGCCACCCGCACCGCGCTTGCACTACCTCGATGACACGGATCAAAGCGGCCTGATCGTCGTGGGATTCTTCGGTGAACACCTGCACAACGCCAGCACCAACTAGCAGGGGAGACCAGAAAAACAGGCCCGAACTCCCCTCTGCTCCCAAACGCAAGGTAGCCGTCAGGGACTCAGCGAGCGGGATCTTCGATTTCGGATGGCGGGGCACAGTCTTCCTGCCGAGGTGTCCGTAGGCCGAGGACCAGGGCACTCCGAATAGGTCTGCGATCTGCTGGACGGTCTTCTCCCGGGCGACGTAGAGCTGCTGGGCGAGCTTGGCCGGGTCGGGAGTGAGCTTGGGCCCGGGCTCCCGGACCGGCCGCGAGCCCTCGCGGAGGCGAGCCCGTCGTTGGTGTTCGCCACGATCAGCTCGCGCTGGGGTCCGGCGAGCACGGACGACATCCCGAAAATCGCCTGCCTTCCATAGTGGAGGTGACGATGCTGCCCTGCTCGATGACGTGCAGAACTCGCCAGCCCGCTGGCTGGGCTGGACCCGCGATCGGCATTCGACCACGCGCGCGGAAGCTGGTGGACGTATGTGGGCGGCGCTGCCCGGCCGCGCTGGAAGGCCGGAGGCAGGGCCAACGAGAGCGAGTCGGTGTCAGAGGCGTCGCCGATACTCGGATGGTTTATCAGGTGAGAGGGTGTCGGTGTGAAGGAGTTGCAGGACGGTATAACCCGCCTACTGCCTGACGTGGTCAAGGCGGAGATTGAGCCAGAGAGCTGCCCGACCTGGTTGCGGCGGCCAGGGCGGACCGAGTGCGTCGGCATGTGGGAGACGGTCGCGGCCATCTACGGCGCGCTCACTGGGCTGGTCCTGCCGGAGCAGGCCCCTTCTCGCGAGCGGCGGAGCCTGGACGTCCTGCTGACCTGCGAGAACGGGCAGCAGCAGATCCTGGAAGTTGACGAGAAGCAGCACTTCACCGCAGCCCGCGCTTTGACGCTGGAGTGCTACCCGGCAGGCGTGAAGCTCGGCTTCGACGCTTCTAGATGGTTGGCCCGCTCGCAGGCTCTCACCGGGCGTGAACCCGGCGGCGGCTTCGGCAAGTCAAAGCCGCCGTTGTTCCCTGGCGAGGGCGGGCGCCATCGGCAACGCGCCTTCAGGGACGCACTGGCGGATCTGCTGCCGCCCGTGCACGACGGGCTCCCGACAATCCGGATCAGCGATACGGAGGTCACCGCTATCACCGCTGCACCGGATCCGGTCTCGTCGCTCAGGACACTGCTTGGTGAACGCGGGGTACCGGCTGCGTGTCTCGCCTCTGAGTGAGACGGCGCAGCGGCCCCCGCCGTTCGATGGCAGAAGCGAAGCGCCCGGCCAGCTCATCTGCCGGCCGGGCGCACTGCTGGCGCCTTTGAGACGACGAAGCCCGCCGGGGAACTCCGGCGGGGCGTCTGCGCATGGGGGGCTACGACGGCGTGCAGTGTCCGGCGAGGGCACCGTTGTACTCCGGCTCTCCGCTTTCCAGGACGCGGAGCAAGGATGCAGTGACGACACGTGTTGTACGGCCGATGCGTAGCACGCGGCACGGGAACTCCCCGCGACGCACCAGGTCGTAGCCCTTCGCCCGAGAGAACCCCAACGCTCTGGAGGCGTCTTGCACGCTCCCCGTTCCGTCCCAGGTGGCGCGGATGTGCGTTGGGCTGTAACGGGTGCCTTGCACCTCGTTGGTCTGTCCGTGCAATTCGGATTCTCCGGTTGTTAAGACGGTGCTTGTGGATCACGGTGCCGACCTGGAAATTGACGACGTAAGTGAGGTCACCTGCATTGCGGGCTGCGGCTGATGCCGATGAGCAAGCCCCCCGGGTGCAAGGTCGACTCCATGCCCGGGTGTACTCGGGATGCTGCTACGCGCCTTACGGGACCTTGAGTGCTCACGGCACCTGTTCGCAGGAGCTTTGCGGCACCGCAGAGCGCTGACAGACGCGCGACGCTTTGAATTGACAGCCGTCTTGGCGATCCCTTTCGACGTAGGGGCAGGTAGTGGCGGTGGACCATCAATGATCCGCGGGATCGCCGGTTTGGCTAACCGGCGATCCTGGGCTATGTTGCTTCGCTTCGAAGCTGTCTGGGCCCATATGCGTCCACTCGTGTGGACCGGCTGTTCCAGCCCGGGCCCGTTTCTTGCTGCCTTCTCCCGGGAAACACCTGTGGAGCTCGGCGCCGTAACTGCCCCGGCCTTCCGTTACTCCGTCGGGGCAACGGCACCGACACCCGGCCTCGCCGGCGCGCGGTGAGGCGGGTGCCGGCCCGACGGCAGGACGGCGCGATGGCGGAGCTGGCCGAGGTGGTCGACGAGGCGCTGCTCGGCCTCGGGAACTGCATTACTCGGGTCCAGCCTGGGAGGGACCGGGTGAATCCGTAGCAGGGCATGCCGTCGTGGCGCATGGTGCGCCACGAGTAGTCGGAGTACCAGAGATCGTCTATGTGGTCGGCCTGTTCTGATGGGCCAGCAGCTTGTTGGCGATGCAGATCGGGCGGGTTGGCGGCGCCTGGTTCTCGCAGAAAGGCTCCGGAAGGCCGCTCTGCGAGACGTCAGGAAATCCGTTCGTACAGGGCGCCCTCCGCCTCGCGCAGCTCGCGCTCGACGGCTTCGGTGAGGTTCGGGTTGTCGATGAGGACGCCGAACTCGACGTTGTTGTTCTCCGCGCTCCAGGAGAAGTTCGCGCTGGTCACCAGGAGAAGATGGTGATCGATGGCAAGGAACTTGGCGTGGTTGCGGACGTATGTGCCGTCGAACTGCTTGGTTCGCCAGACTTCGGCCGGCGCTAGGTGCGCAGCGACTTCTGCAGTCGTCGGGGACCGTTGCTGTCCGACGCCGTCCGCGGCCCGCGCGTCCATATAGACGCGGACGGCGATGTCGTCACGCTGTGCGGCTTCTCGTAATGACTTCCAAAGCGCTGAAGTCGGCTGGAAGTTGAAGGTTGAGCATGTGATTGCGTGGCGTGCGCTGTCCACGAGGCGGGTCACCGAGGTGGTGAGCGGCCCGCTCTGGACGAGGTGTCCGGGCATGGTCCAGAGCGGCGACAACGTGGTCGGCAGAGCCCGTGCCCCCTCGATTGCGCGCAGGGCCAGGACCTGTTGGTGCCTTGTCCCGGTGCCGCTGGCAACCGCCTCCAGAAGGCGTCGGACCTCTGCCCGCTGGCCGACCGCGACGACCTTGAGCGCCGCGGTGAGGGTGTCACCGTCGGCAAGCCGGTCCGCTATGCCTTTGGCCTCGGTCCCGGTGAGCAGTTGGCCAAGGCGTCGTGGCGCGTCCGCCTCACTCATGGACCTGGAAGAACCCGAGGTTGCTGCCGGGCAGGTCGAGGAGGAAGCGGCGGTCGAGGAAACGGTTGGCGCGTTCGCAGGAGGTCTCCGAGGCCATGACACAGCAATGGCAGGCGGCACCGTGGAGGAAGTCCTCGGGGTCCTGCGGGGTGCGCTTCGAGCAGATGGGGTCGGAGGAGCATCGGGCGGCCTTGCGTAGCGCGCTGCCGACGACCCTTTGGAGGCGGGAAGGCTCGCTGAGTTGGACGAGTCCGCCGAGGGTGCCGTCGCTGTCGGAGGCGGTTGTGCAGATCAGAAGGCCGGCCGACGGGTCTCGGCCCTCCGCGGCGGGCCAGGCGTAGAGGCGTTCGCTGAGACTTGCCGCCGAGTACCCGCAGGTGAGGGCGAGTTCACGGATCAGGATGTGGGCGAATGTGTGGACGAGCCAGTAGCGCGGGGGCTTCAGCCGGGTGTCGGGGTCGACCTGGTCGGCGGTGTCGGAGAAGCGGCGTCTGAAGTTTCTGACGTGTGCCTCGCGGTGGAACTTCCACATGTCGGTGTCGAGGACGCGTTTTTCCCATGCGGCGACTGCGTTCTCGTCGAGCTGTAGGAAGATGCCTTCGCCCCGGTCCTCGGTTGCTACGGTCCAGGCCGGTCGTGGTGTACGGGTCAGTGGGGCCAGGCGGCGTGGGAGGTCGCCGACGCGGTCCATGTCATCAATGCGGGTGAAGCCGACCAGGGCATTCACCTTGCGGAGACGTTCGACCGCGAGGACGCGGGTGATCTCCGGCTGCAGGGTGTCGCCTCGCTCGCGGGTGGCGAGGGTGAGGCCGCTCTTGGGGTCCTCGACGCGGGTGCCGACGATGTCACGCAGCAAGTAACGCCATTCAGGGACGAGAAGGTCGACTGGATCCCAGTCGCGGAGCTTCTCTTCCTGCTCCTCCGGAGTGTCGGTGGGTGCGGAGGCGGCCTGAAGGACTTGTTCCAGATCGTGGTCAGACAGGCCGGTTACGTTTACGCCGCCGTCCATCCCGAGCAGGTCCCTGATCAGGTCGAGGTTGGCGCGGTACTTGGCGAGCTTGTCGCCGAGCGCGGTGCGGACCCGGTCGGCCAGGTCGCTGGCCTTTTCTTCCTGGGACTCCGGCATGACGATGATCGACTGGGTGGCCGGGAACCACAGGTTGGAGGCCCCGACGAGCATCAGCCGGGTGTCGTTGCCGCACCCCCTGGGCTCGAAGGCGTCCAGGTGCGGGTGACGTCCGCGACACTTCGGCAGTTTCGCCTTGCCGGCCTCGCCCTGTGCCTCGTTCATCGGGCGCCGCAGGTCGCAGGAGGCGCACTGGATGACGGCCGAGGCACCCTTCCCGGCCGTCCGGTCGACCATCTTCAGGGCGGGCAGTTCTGCCTTGCTGCATGGCTGCCCGCGGTGCACCCACAGGTCGTACGGGAACTCGTCCAGGTGCCCGTCGACGCAGGCCAGCAGATAACGGGCCGGGATGGCAGTGCGCCGCATCGGCTTGCGGGTGCGGCCACCCGCGCGCCCCGTGCACTTGGCATGTTCGAAGACGGCCAGGTCGGTGCGGAAGGGATGCGTATTGCGGTAATCGAACTGGGCGAGCAACCCGAGCATGTCGCAGCCAGTGCACCGCAGCCACTGCGGGAAGACCCGGGACGGGACGCCGAGGTCGTTGCCCTCGGCGGACCGGCTGTGCTTCTTCGGCTGCCAGGGATACGGCCGCAGCTGCACGTCGGGGGAGCGCAGCATCATCCGGACCACGTCACGCAGCCGTGGAGCGTGGATCTGGGGAGGCGCAGAGTCACGCCGCTGCCAGATGCGGTCCCACTCGTCCAAGCCAGTGGGCATGATCGTGAACTGTGGCAGGTCCATGATCGCGCCGGGACCGTAGGTGTAAAGCAGGGAGGAGGGGCGGGCTGAGCCGACCTTGGCGCGGTTGTGCTTGGTGGCCTTCTCCGCCTCCTGCTCCAGATCGCCCAGTGGGTCGACGGCGTGAGCGACGTCGTAGACGAACCGCGTCTCGTCACTCATGAACTCTCCTCCGGCATCTGCCACTTCGGGGCATAGTCAGGTGCTCGGTACACCAGTCGTTCCTTGATCGGGCTCACCAGCAAGTTGATCTCCGGCTGCACCTCACGCATCGAGTTCGCCACGATGAACGGCGGCGCGTCCCGTGTGTCAAGGCCCGCCTTCGCGTTCTCCGCGCTCATCATCAGGGCATCGTGCCGGCTGTCGTCCAGAACCCTCTCGTACACCAGTGACTTACGCAGCTCTACGAGGTGCTTGCGACGCTTGCCCCACTGATCGAGCCGGTTCTCCAAGCGCAGGCGGGCGCGGTTGGACGCGTCCTCGTCGCCGGCCCGCGCAATCCGGCGCACTAGGGCGTCGATGAGCTCACCGGCGAAGTGCTGCTCGGCCTCGATACGGGCCGCGCCGTCCTCCGGGGACAGCCCTTGGCCGGGGCCGGCCTTTGCGGCCTGCAAAACCCTGGCCGCGCTGACCAGCACACCGTCCAGGCCGCGTTCCAGCGAGGTCACCGAGAAGGGAGTCACGGACAGCGCCTCGACCTGCGCGTAGAACGTCTCGTGGTAGTGGCGGAACTGCTCGAAGTGGGCGAGGTCCCTGGGGCGCGCCCAGTTCCCCAGCGCGAGGACCAGGCCCGGCCGGTCTGCTGCCCGGCCGACGCGGGAAGACGCCTGGATGTACTCGGCGGTGTTTTTCGGCTGGCCGACTACGAGCATCAGACCCAGCCGGGTCACGTCGACCCCCACCTGCAGCATGGAGGTGGCCAGTACCACGTCGTACGGGTTCACCTCGCGCGTGGGCTCAGACTTCTTCGCCTCCCGCAACGCGCGCCGGTTCCGCTTGCCCGCGGTGGAGTCGAAACCCGGATCGAACGACACCGCCATCTGGTCGAGGGTAGCGGTGATGTCGGCGCTGGCCACACGTGACGTCAGCTCGGCGACGTGCAGCGACCCGTAGTTGGTACCCGTGCGGCGGGGCAGCTTCGACCAGGGGCGGCCCTTGGCGAGCGCGGTCTGGATGTCGTCGCTCATATACCGTGCCATGCCGGCCAATTCACGGGTAGCGCTGAAGTAGCCGACCAGGCTCATGTACGGATCGGCCACGCTGCCGGAGCGGTCAAGAAGCAGTTGCCCGCCGGCCATGAGAACCTCGGCAACCCGGATCTCCGCCGTGGTCAAGCGCACCCCGGTCGTACTGATCCCGACGTACCGGCGACCCGGCTTGTCCTCGGAGACCGGGATCTCCTTGGAGAAGAAAGTGTTCCCGGCATCCAGGACCTGCGGCGGGAAGATAGTGACGTCCCGCCCGTACAACGCACGTACCTGGTCGGCCGCGTTGCGTGCGGTGGCGGTGGAGGCGACAAGGAGCGGACGAACCGGGCGCCCGTCCTTCGTACGCCAGTCGGTCATCACGTCGATGGCCACCTCGAACAGGCCCACCGTGGTGCCAAGGGCTCCCGTGATCAGGTGAAGCTCGTCCTGGATGACCAGATCCGGGGGCCGGAGCCGGGTGGCCGGGTGCACGGGAGCGGCCGGATGGCCGTCCTTCTTGGGGTGCTTGCTGCCGTCCTTGATATCGCACTGCTGATAGTCGGGGTGCACGAAGCCGTGCCGCTCGCAGCGTCGCGAGACATGCCCGAAGAGCGAGGCCGCCTCGCCCTCCCGCGCCAGACGGGCGAACTTGTCCACTGTGGCGATGACGAACGCCGGCGCGAGCCGGTAGATCTCCTCGTCGACCGTGAGGACCGGCAGCCCGTCGGGGACCTCACCGCCGTCAGAGAACGGGCACTCGGCCAGCTCGTCGCCGCAGTACACGTACACCCGACGCAGCGCGGGCTCCGTGCGCACATCCCGCGCCTCGACCCGCGTCCCGCACCACGGGCAGCGCTGGATCTGCAGCACCGTCAGCCGATAGCCGCGGCCCCCGTGGGCCTTCTGCAACTGCTCGGCAGCCTCGTCATACCGCTTCGGGCTCACATCGGTACCGACCCACAGCCCGATCCGGAACGGCTCGTCTCCCCAGGTCGCCACATCATCGCGCCGCGCCATCTCCGCTGCGCACACCAGGGCGGTGGCGCGCTGGAACTGCTGGGCGGTGAGCAGACGCAACGTGTACCGCATGAGAACGGCCACCCCGGACCGTCCGTCCAATGGCCCCTCAAAGGCATCCACAACGCCTTGGCGGCGCCGGATCGCGAACGTGTACGCGGCCAGACCCAGATACGCCTCCGTCTTGCCACCACCGGTCGGGAAGAACAGCAGTTGCGCCTTGGCTAGATCCCCCGACCGCTTCTCGGCCGCCGGGTCGGACAGCAACGGCAACTGCATGAGCACGAAGGCGAGCTGGAAGGTACGCCACGAATGCGCCAGGGCTCCCTTCTCCGCGAGGATCGCCTCGCGAGCCTCGTCGATGCTCTCCTCCGGGCGACTCGCTCGCCGCTCCGCGATTTGGGACTGCACACGCTGATCGGCCATCACCCGGTTCATGAACCGGAAGCAGCGCAACGCCTCCTCGGCCCCGAGGAGATGCTTCAGACCCTCCTCAAGCTGGCGCTGCACCCGACGCGCCTCGGTGACCGCGTCCAAACCCTCGGACCGCAGATGCTCCGGAAGCACCTCGGCCCGCTGCTCCTCGCCGTCCAGCCAGGCCGTGTAACCCGCGACGATCGGCTCAAGACCCGTACGCAGTTCGTCGGTCGACGCCTCCTGGAGCTTGCGCATGTCCAGCAGGGCCGCGCCGATCTCCTCGGCGGCCGTCTGAGGCGTCTCACTCACCGGCAGCCACGTCGTCCAGACCTCGCTGGCCCTGCGCGCTCCCTCGGCTACCTTCCAGTCCACCGAGCAGGTCCGGCCGTGGGCGAACTCCAGACGGTGGCGGTACTGAAGCCGCAGTCGCCGCAGCTCGTCGTCCGGCTCCTCGCGCGTGTCCAGGAGTACGTCATTGACCGGCAGGAACACCTCAACGCCACCGGCCGACACCGACAGCTTGGTCTGGTACAGCCACGCCTCGACCGGGATCTTGCGGGGAGTCTCCCGGTCGTTGCACAGCGCCACCTCGATCAGCCGACAGCCACGCTCGGAGTCGTCGTACCGATCCACCCGGACCAAGATCTTGTCCTTGAGTACGATCTCGGTCGTACGGGACGGCTCCAGGTCGGCAACGTTGATCGTCTTCGCGATGGCGTGCGGGGTACGCTGGAAACGACGGAGAGCCGGAGCGGGTGCCGCGCCGTCGTTCCCGCCGCCTTCGGTGCCCTCGCCGCGCTTCTCCTTCACCGGCTCGTACGTGCCCCACGAAGCGGTCACTGTGAACTCGTCGAGGTCGTCAGGGATCTGGAAGCGCAGCCCCATCGACGCCGGGATCATCAGCCCACGCTTCTGCGGCTGGTCCTCGACCTCGTCCTCGTCCGAGCTCGCGCTGCTGTCGTCGACGGCGGTGAGCGGCACGCCCCGGCTCTCGGCAGCGTCCACGGCGTCGCCCACGTCGGTCGCTGCGTTGTCCGATCCAGCCTCGCCGGGGTCGTCCTGGCCGGCGGTGAGCCGCACGGGCGCGATCCGGCCGATCAGGTACGCCGAGTCGGGGACCCCGTCGAGGATCTCGTCCGGGCCGTTGGCCGGGCCGAGGAGCTCACGCTCCAGGATGTCGACCAGGTTCTCGCGGGCCGTCCAGGAACGGTTGTCGGGTTCGAGAGCGAGACGGTAGGCCGGGGCCTGGGGGCCGCCGGATCCCGCTGCGGGCTGGGTGCCGTCGCGCCGGGGGGTGGTCACTCGTCGCCCTCCTCTTCCTCGGTGTCCTCATTGTCGCTGGTGGGTACGACAACGCCCTGTGAGACGGCACGGAGATGATTCTCTTCGAGGAGGCGGTCGAGGATCTCCACCCGGGCGGCGGGGCTCACCGTCCATCGCTGCATCTGGCGGTAGGTGTGGAAACCGTGGTCTAGGGGGACGTCGTCCCAGCCGTACGCGGCCATGACGGCTCGGTCGAGCTGGACGTGGATCTCGCGGAGGCGGGCTACATCGGCGTCGCCGGAGTCGGGGATGCCGGGGTCGTTGACTAGGTTGTAGAGCTTGGTGAGGCCGAGGTCGCGGCGGCGCATGATCTCGCGGCGGTCGGCGTCGAGCAGCTCACCGACCTCAGCAAGATGCTCGTTCACATCCGGACGCGGAAAGGTCTCAAAGACCGTCGACGGCGTGTACGTCGGGTCAATCCTCATCGTGGTGCCATATTTGATTGCCCACAACTGATGAGCACTACTGGACAAAACCGCCAGATCTGTGGATGCCCCCTTAGCGAACACAACTAGCTTTTCGTGGAAGACCTGTCGTGTTGACACACGCAGAGGCATCACAGTCTTACTGACTCGTGCGATGACCAGAACCTCTTCCAAGTCGGCGTCGGCAATCGCCCTCCGCATCGCGGGTGCCAGCTCGGCAAACTGCCACCATCGCTCACGTCGAGGTTTCCGTTTGTTCCTCGCCCGCTCGGGTTTTACGCGCTCCAGCACCCGCTCATATGGCAGCTCGTACTCCTGCGCTTGCTGCTCCGACCTGTCATTGAAGTCAATGACCCATCGTGAAGCTGAATTGTCTGGGCGGGAGTTGAGATCCTCACCGTTAAGGTACGGGAAGAGAACCTCCGCGTTCCGCGGTTCGGCCTCAATCCACGCCGCAGCCTCATTGGGCTCCAGCACGAAGCCCATGCCTAGCACGATGCAGCCCTGGAACGCGATCCCCACGTTCTTCGCCAACCGCACAGGGTCGCCGTCCACACGGCCCCCCGGTTCCAGCAGGGTGGAGATCCGCTCAACCTCGATGTCGTCTTCGATCTCGGCGACGACCCGGGGCACCGTCGAATTGATGTCAGCCCGGGTGCCCCAAACTGCCGCGTACTCGAGGTTGGCGCTGGCCGCAGGCCACGACCGGCTCTGGATCGCGCGGGTGATGGTGAAGTCCTTTGAGACCAGCTGGTCGAGTCCAACTCGTCGGGTGTCCCCCTGAGCGACCGAGTTTGTTGCGATCAGCCCTAGAGTGCCGCGCCGCGACAGCAGTTCATGCGCGCGCAGGAAGAAGTACGCCACCAGGTCCGCGCTCCCCTTCTTCCCGACCGCGAGTGCGTTGACGAACCAGTCGCGGACGTTGGTCCCCATCGAGCCGGTGAGTTTCTGCCCACCTAGGAACGGCGGGTTCCCGATCACAGCGTCAAATCCGCCTCGCTCCATCACATCTGGCACGGCCAGGATCCAGTGGAGCGGCTTCCACCGCGCGTAGTCCGTTGTCACCGTCGGGGTGAGCCCAGCATCCTTGATGCTGTCGAGCATCGTCCGCTCCCGGTCCGCATCCTCGCCCCCGGCGGGGTATGCGCGCTCTACCGCGATGCGCAGATTCTCGTACGCCGCCTTCAACTGTTTCCCCGGCTTCCCGCCCCACTGCAGCCCGGCCGCGACCACCCCATCCGCGACGTCAGCGAGCTGCTCGGTCAGTTCTTGGTACCGGCGCCATTGCCGGCGCTTGGTGGCCGCTGAGCGCTGCGGGTCTCTGTCATCGACCTCGGTGGCGAGCTGGCGGCGTAGGCGGGTGGCCTGGTTGAGGATGTCGTCCACGTCCAGGGCGAAGACACTGAGCTGGTGGTCGGCCGCGGCGGGGTCGATGTGGAGGCGGCGTAGTTGGTCGGCGGCGGTCAGGCCCAGCAGGGCATTGCCGTGCAGCACTTTGTCGTCGACGAAGGAGAAGGGCAGTTTGGGGTCGAGGGAGACCAGCCACAGCGACAGTTTGCACATTTCCACGGCCATGCCGTTGATGTCGGCGCCGTACAGGCAAGTCGCGACGACGGTCCTTATGGCGTGGACGAGCAGGTCATGCGGCGTCCTTCCGTACGCCACCCCCTCGCGCTGCCATGCCTCAACGAGGCGGTCAGCGAGGTAGCGTGCGGCTGCAACGAGGAAGGCGCCCGAGCCGCAGGCGATGTCGGCGATGCGTAGTTCGAGGATCTGGTCGGAGTCGAGCGGCCGCCACGCGTCCTGGTCGACACTCTGGTGGGGGCCATACGAGTAGACGAGCGGCTCGAGCGCGTAACGGACGACTTCCTCGGCCAGCGAGCGCGGCGTGTAGTGCGCACCTGCCGAGGCTCGCGAGGGGGTCTCCACCAGCAGAACACCGCCGGGTTCGACGACGAGGGGGCGGCCTCGCAGGTCGCGGCGGATGATGCCGATGTACGGACGCAGTCGCTCCCGTAGTTCGGGATCGTCGGTGACGTCACGCAAGGCGGTCTCGGTATCGTCGAGTGTTTCGCCGGCCTTCAGCGCCGTGGTGAGAGCGGCCTTGCTGGGCGGCTTTGCCGCTGGCTGGTTCACCTTGATCCAGTTGAGGATCGCATCGGCCAGTGCGGCCTCGGTGTGCTTGGCCTGGCTGAACTCTTCGAGGGTGGCCAGAGGTACTTCCGGTTCGGAGCCCGCGCTGCCGGCCAGGCCGACGACGATCTCTTCGGCGGGTTCGCAGGAGTACCCGAGGAGACCCTCGTAGATGTAACCGATCTGCTCGACGTCGATGTCGCGGAAGGAGATCCGCCTAGCGCCGCCCGGCAACTGAGCAATCTGGACGGCGCGCAGGACCTCAAGCATGACGCGGTCGCTGACCGTGATGGCCAGTGTGTCCTGAGAGTCGCAGGCGGTGAGAAAGGGAAAGCGGGCAGGGTCGAAGAGCGAGCCGCCATACTCGGGCAGACGCAGGTCCTCGAAGGACGCGCCACGATAGAGGGCCTGGGAGGTGGCAAGGAGTCGGTGCCAGGTCAGGAAGGTGGCGTCGAGAGCCTGTTCGCCTTCCTCCTTCTCCCGTGCGTCAAGGAGGTCGAGCTCATCGCTGATGCCGTAGCCCATGGCGAAGAGGCGGCTTTGAGGAAGGAGTCCGCGTTCTTCGGCGAAAAGGAGGAAGACGACGCGCATCATGACAGTGACGGCGGCCTCGTAGACCTCGCCGCGTCGGGCGGGCAGCGGGTCTGCCTCACCGCGCCGCTGCGCGGCCAGGGCGCCTTCGGACAGGGCTTGGACAATGAGTTCGACGGCGCGGCGTACCTGAGTGCCGAGGGCTTCGGTGATCTTTTCGGCTGCGGTGACGGACTCGCCGAACAGTTCGGTCAGCCGGTCCTGCGGCTTGCCGCCGATCAGGCGGCGGCGCTGCAGGAGTTCGATGAAGGCGTTGCGGGTCTGGGGCTCTTCGATCCAGGTTTGGGCGTCGACGATGCCGGAGGCGACCATCGTCTGGGAGCGGGCGCTGACGATCGCCCACCAGCGGCCGTCGGTGACGACGCCGATGGGGACCTCCGAGGCGCGCAGCAGCTCTTCCATACGGTCGATGGGGCTGGCCAACCAGCCGTCGGTGAGCGGGTCGCGAAGGGAGTCCGCAGGGTCGGTGATGAGGACGAGTGCCCCGGTGGTTTCGCCATGGACGAGTGCGCCATTGGCTCGCACGGAGACGGCGTAGTCGGGCGAGTGGACCTCGGCAGTGGCCGGGCCGGGAACGGTATAGGAGGTGCCCCAGCGCAGGCCCTGGCGCAGGACGAGGTCGACCCAGGTGTCGCGGGCCCCACGGTAGAGGTCGAGGGCGGCTTCGTCGTCGCGGTGCTCGTCCCAGTTCTCCCAAGCCTTCTCGAAGGCGGGCTTGGCGTCCTTGATGGCGTCGAGCGCCCGGGCGTCAGGCTGGGGGATGCCCTGAGGCCAGACGCGTTCCAGGGCGGGGACGGCTAGGAACGGGCCGTCGGCGTCGACGAGTTCGAGCCAGGCGCGATGAAGGTCGGCGGATGTCGGGGCGTACATGCGGCTCATGCCTTAACCATTCCGTTCTTCGCGTCTTCGGGGGTCAGGGCGAACACGACCGCGGCGGCCGACACGTAGGGCCTGATGTCGCTGTATCGCTCCCGGATGGACGCGATCTCGCGCTCTTCCTCGTCGCCCAGGCTCTCCAGGCGTTCGTTCATGTGTTGCAGGTCGCGGCGGCGCTGCCTCTGCTGGTCGTCGGTGAACAGCAGCTCCTCCTCGGCGCGGATGGCCTGCTCCAGACGGTCACGAGACTCACGCAGGTTGATCCGGAACGCGCCGAAGATCTCACGGGCACGTGCGATGTCGGAGTCCCGTCGCTGGGTGAGCGCCTCGGTGACCTTCTCCTGCCGGCTGGCGCTTTTGCGTTCCATCGCGGTCAGCAGGCGGCTGCGCAACCGCGCGCCGTCGTCGTTCCACTGCTCGGCAAGGTGGGCCCGTACCTCCTCGTCCGCGAGGAGCAGCTTCTCGGAGTCGAGCGTCTCATCGAGTACCTGCTCGACCTTGGACTCCGCGAGTGCCTGGCCGCGTAGACGGACACCGGTGAGGAAGACCTCTTCATGGAGTCGTAGCCCGCCGCGCCCGACCAGGACGAGCCGCGAGACGGCCGCGACACACGACTGGGGGAGGTCGGGGGTGATGACGGCGGTGACGCGGTGGACCGGGGAGTCCGTGCTGAACAGCGCTGAGCGCAGGGTGCGGGTGGCCCGCTGCATGAGGGCGTGCCCGAGGTGAATGTGGACAAGGTCGGTGCGCTGTTGTGCTGCTTGGTCGTCGAAGGTGATAGGACGCAGCACGCCCGGTTCAAGCCGGGTGTCCAGGCCGCGCAGTGCCCACTGCCAGGTACGGCCGAGGTTTGGGATTTCGAAGACCTGCGCCTCGGTGTGGTCGTCGCCGATCTCGATGAGCGGGGGCTGGGAGGTGAGGGCGAGTGCGGTATCTACTACCCGGCGCGCATTGGCGGGTGTGAGGTGCATGGCGGCTTTGGACTCGCCGTACGTGGCTGACAGCTGGGTCAGCTTGCGGTTCAGCTCGATACCGCCGGCCAGCACCCGCGTGATTACCTCGTTGCCGTCGTCCGGCGCCGTCAGCCGTGGCTTACGTGTCGTACGGGTGGGGCTGAAGTGCTCCTGCACCTCTGCGTCGATGACTTGGTTGACCTTGCCGAGGTCCTCGGTGGCTTGTCCGACCTTCGTGGCGATGATCCCCATGAACTTCATGTCCGCTTCGTACGTCGTGGAGCTGGAGACGGGCACGAAGTGGAAGATTTCAGGGTTCTGCGTCTGCCCGTACCGGTCGATTCGGCCGATGCGCTGTTCCAGGCGGGACGGGTTGAAGGGGATGTCGAAGTTCACCAGACGGTGGCAGTGGGTCTGCAGGTCGATGCCCTCGCCTGCGGAGTCGGTGGCAAGTAGGACGCGTACCGGGTGCTTGTCGGGGCTTTCGGTGAACCGGGCGCGGATCTTCTCCCGCTCCTCGGTAGGGGTTGAGCCCTGGATGACTTCCAGTACGTCGTTGTAGCCGCGCTGCCGCAGGATGCCGGCGATCCAGTCGAGGGTGGCCGCGTACTCGGTGAATACCACGACCCGTTCGTTGGTCCAGTGGCGGCCGTCGGGGCGGCAGACGGCGCTCAGGAAGGAAAGCAGTTTCTCCAGCCGGGAGTCTGGCTTGTGCTCATAGCCGCGCCCCCACTCGATCAGTGAGGCGATCTCGCTGCGTGTGGCCGCGACCAGGGGGTCTGACGCTTTCGAGTGGCGCAGCGCGGTGAACTCGGGGTGCTCGGCTGAGCCTTCCTCCTCGTCCGACTGGCCGCTGCCCAGAACCTCCGTGTAGTACTCGTCCTCGTCGTCCATTTGCAGCTGGCGGTCGCCGCCGTCCGCACCCTCGTACAGCTCAAGCGTGCGGGCGAAGGACCAGGGGCTGGACAGGAAGCGCTTCTTCAGCAGCATCGCGACGATGTCGCCGCCCGATCCCTTCCCGTTTGCCCGGGCGCTTTCTGTCAGCAGTCGTTCCAGACGCTCGAACTGTCGCTGCTCCTCTTCCGACGGCGTGAACGGAAGGGTTCCGAGCTTCCGCGCCTTGAACCCCTTCTCCGGGAGATCGCTCTTCAGCCACCGCACCATCACCTCCCTCAGCGCCTTCTCGTCGATGCTTGCGCCGCGGGTGAACCGTCGACCGTCGATCATTTCCAGGAGGGCGGTGAACGACTCCGAGTAGCCGTTGTGCGGCGTCGCGCTCAGAAACAGCCGGTGCTCGCACGCCTCCGCCAGCTTCTTTGTGGCCGTCGTCCGATGGCTGTCCACTGCGTATCCGCGCTGGCCCGGCGCCGTCGTTGGGCTGGCCGGTGCCACATGGTGCGCCTCGTCGACTACCAACCGCGTCGAATGCGTACCGCCGAGCCGTTCCTGAGCTACGCACGTCGGCCAGCACGTCGCGCAGCAGACGCTGCGCTCTCAGCGACGGCAGCCACGCCATGCTCACGATCACACGTGGGAAGAGTCGGAAGGGGTTGGCGTTCAGGCCATGGCTGCGGCGTACCTTCGCCATCAGCTCGCTGTTGACGATGACGAAGTCGAGGCCGAACTTCTCGCGCATCTCGTCCTGCCACTTCAGCGAGAGGCTCGGAGGGCAGACGATGATCACGGATCGGGCGCGGTGGCGCAGCAGTAGCTCCTGCACGACGAGACCGGCCTCGATGGTCTTGCCCAGGCCGACGTCGTCGGCGAGGAGCAGGTTCGTACGCGATGACTGCAGAGCTCGGCGCAATGGCTCCAGCTGGTACGCCTCTACATTCGCGCCGCTGCGGAAGGGAGCTTGGTAAGAGTCCGCGTCCGCCGACGTGACCGCGCCCCAGCGGACCGCGTCCACGAATGCGGCGAGCGTGTTCGGATCGTCGAATGCTTCGGCGCGCACGGTCTCGGGAAGGCCCTGGTTCGGGGCGACGGTGTGCCCGATCTCCAGCTCCCAGACCACGGTCAGCTCTTGACCGAGCCGGTCCTCGTCGAGCGACTGCAGGCTGACCACATGGGTTAGACCCGGCACGCCCTCGTCGGCAGGGCTGCGGGGGAGACCTTGCTTACGGACATCAGACACGGCCCAGGTGGAGCCTCGGACCTTGACGACCTGACCCGGCTCTGGGAGTGGCGGAAGGGCCGCTGCGCTCGGGGTAGTGCTCGCTGATCCCTGCGGATGCTCCGTAGCGGTCGCCACCTGGGCAGACTCCTTCACCGATGCCGTCATTGCCGGACTGAGATCCCCTTTGCGCTTCGCGCCGCCACGAGGCGCTGGAGGATCACGAAAGCACCAGTATCTACGACCTTGGGTGCGGCCTGCTTCGAGTCGCGCGAACTCGCTGACATCGCTGGTCAGCCGGGTGCAGGAGTGCCCTCACAGACCGTCCCGGGAGGCGTTGGCAGCCCCGGGCTCCTGGGACCGGATTCCGCTTGATCTCGGGTCAATGGCGATGCGATCCTCCAGCTAAAGCTGGTGTCTCCCGGCTGGGGAGCAGTACGGGTTCGACACCTGGGGATCGTCTGCCATTCGCCTTGAGAACTGGGCAGATGGCGGACTACTGTCCACGGGTGTCCAGCATCTCCGATCGCGTGAGAAGCCTGATCGACCAGTCGGGCTTGAGCCTCCACGATTTCGCCGACCAGGCCGACATCGACGCCGAGCAGTTCCGTGAGTGCCTCAGCGGCACGAGCCCCTTCTCAACTGTTGATCTCGCGGTCATTGCCGATGAATTCCACGTCTCCATGGACTGGCTGCTCACCGGAGCCGAGCCCCCACTGGCCGTGGCAGCGAGAACGACCACTGGAAAGGCGGCCGAGGCACTGGCAGCCGCTCGGGACTACGTTGCCCGACGCGCCGACCTGGACAAGCTCGGGTATACGCAGCCCTGGCGGCCCGTCTCCTCGGCAGCGCCTGCTGGCAGTACTTACGCTGCCCAGGGAGAGGCGCTGGCGAAATCCGCTCGGAGGGCGGTGGAGCTCCAGGGACGATCGGTGGTCCAGGGCGGCCTGCCGGAACTGATCGAGGCGGTCTTCGGTGCCGATGTGGCTGTCGAGCCGCTGGGCGACGGCTTTGACGGCCTCGCTGCCATGGGGCAAGGTGCCAAGCTCATCCTCCTGACTACGACATCTAACCCGGCACGTCAGCGCTTCACTCTCGCGCACGAGCTTGGGCACCTTCTCGCCGACGACGACCAGGACGTCCACTTCGACCGCGATATCTTCGAACGGGCCCAGAAGATCGATCCGAGCGAGCAGAGAGCCAACGCCTTCGCTTCCGTCTTCCTCTTGCCCGAACAATCCCTGCGCGAAGCAGTCGGTGCAGTGAGGTTGACCCGGGAAAGCTTTGCCGCGCTGTGCTGCGACTTCATCGTCAGCCCTGCGACCCTGGCCTACAGACTGCTCACGCTTCGTGTGATCGACGCCGGCGCCTGCGACTACTACAAGCGCATGACCGTGCGCGAGGCCGCAGTCGTCGCTGACCGCGTGGAAGAACTCGACCGGCAAGTCGTGGCCTCGCAGGAGAAACGGCTCCCCGGACTTCTTGTACGCGACACGCGCGCTGCCTATGACGCCGGCAAGGCGACCTTGCGTCCGTACGCGTCGCTACTCGGCGTTGATGTCGACGAGCTCAGAGACCAGTTAGCGTCCGAACAGGACAACGGCGGTACAGCATGAGCGACTTCCTGTTCCCGGACAACACCGTCCTGTGCAACTTCGCCGCCGTTGAACGCCTCGATCTGCTCCGCGCGGTCCTGGCCGGCCGCGGCAAGTGGACCGCGGCTGTGTCGCGAGAGGCCCGCAAATCGGCCGAACAGCTGCCCGCTCTTCACGACCTGAGACAGCAGGGCTGGCTCGGCGAAGCAATCCGACTAACGGCTCCGGACGACGTTGAGAACGTCGGGCACCTTCGCACGGCTGTGTTCGGCGGCCAAGCCGACCGGTACCTGCAGCACCTCGGCGAGGCCGAGACCTGCCACATCATCCAACGCTGGCCCCAGTTCTCCGGTGCATGGTGGATATCGGATGATAAATCCGCTCTGGAGTATGCGATTGGGCAGGGCATCATGACGGCGGAGACGCTCGACATGATGCAGCTTGCCGTGAAAGCGGGATTCGTCGCTGCGGAGGACGGCTTCGCCCTGATGCAGAAGATGCGCCAGCTGAACCGCTATCCGCGGCTTCCCCGGTCCGTCGCCGACCTCACCGTCCTCCCATGGTCGCTAGCTGAACTTTTACCTGGTCAGAGCGGCGACGAAGCTACCGCGCACACCACGTAACAACTGCCTCCCCAGTCCGTCGGACGGCCCCCGCGCAAGGGGCCGTCCCATGCGAAGCCCTACCAGCGAGAGTCACGGCGAACAATTGCCGAAGGGGAGGCTCACCATCGCCAGTCTGGATCGACGCTGAGTTCGTTCCGGTTGGTTGCTTCCTGCGCGATGCGTTGCCCTTTGGTCAGTAGGACGTGCGCTACCTCCCGGAGTTCCTCGGGGAGCCATGCCGTCAGGCTGTGGGCCCGGTCGCTGGCGATGATGTCGCCGGCGTTGGGTTCGCGGGCCAGCAACAGGCGGTACAGCCCCGTCGCCGGTTCGATAGGTGGCAGTCCGTGCTGGACGCCGTTGATTGAGGCTCTGGCTGGGATGGCGATGCCTTCGGCGTCGAGGTCGCCGTAATAGACGATGCGGTGGATGCCAGGGAGCTCAGCGATGTTTTCTACGGATGCTTCGAAGGCTCTTCCGGAGCCGAAGGCGATGTATCCGATGGGGCCGGGGGCGGCCTTGAGCAGGTTGTGCAAGGTGGCGTAGGTGTCGCTGTTTTCCACTACGAGCATGGTGTCGCCGTCGCCGAGCCTGCGGTAGGCCAGCGGTGGCGGTTCGCGGTAGGTGGAGAGCTGTTCGAGGGTCAGTCTGCCGGGGGCGAAGAGTGCTCCGGTGATCAGGGTGTCGAGGCGCTTTTCGTAGCGGAAGATCTCGTGTGAGCGCTCGCGTAGGGGGAGCGGAGCGCGGCGGGCTGGTTGGTTGTGGGTATCCCGGAACCAGCGGTTGCAGGCGAGGAGGTCTTCGGTTTGGGACGCGGTCAACCGGGTGCCGTAGGCCCAGTTGAGCTCTGGCCGCCATGACACATGCTGGCGTGGGGTGGAGGATTTCGCTGGCGGCGCGGTGGGGATCCGGACCTGTTCCGGAAGGGCCGGGCGGCCGGCGTCCCATTTGGTGCGGGAGGTGGGCAGGTCGATGATGCCGTGTTCGGCGATTTCGTACAGGAGTGTGGCGAGCGTGCTGCGTGCGTTCTCGCCGCTGGCGGCGCCAGGTAGAGCGTCGCGGAATGCCTCGATGAGGGTGGCCCGGCCGACCGTGACGCGGTCGGTGCGGGCCTGGAGTGCGGCGCTGAGTTGTGCTGCTGCGGGGGAGAGCGGCACCTGGAGTTGTCCCGTGGGGGAGGTCATTTAGCGTCGCCCTGCTTCCTGTACAGCCGGGCAGAGGTGAGGACACCGACGGGTTCGGGGACGTCTTGGTCTGGATTGATACGGGGGGCGGGGATGAGAGCGTTGCGTACCTGTTCATCGAGCCGGATGAGGGAGAGGCCGCTTCGGGCCTCGGCGTCGTTGCGGAGCTGGATGCGCATGGGGAACCGCGAGATGACGTCCTCGTCGCTCAGTCCGGTGGTGTAGATCAGCTGGATTCCGAGGGCGGCGGCCATCTCCATCTGGATGTCGACGAGGTACCCGGCATTGGCCCGACCGATGGGGTTGTCGAGCAGGAGCAGTCCGCCGTTACGGGTGCGGCTGCGAGGCCCGGGTGAAGTACGGAGTGCGGCGAGTGCGCAGTACAGGAGGATGGCCCCGGTCAGTTCTTGGCCACCGGAGAAGACGCGGCTCATTTCCTCGACGGGGACGCGGTCCAGGCGTTGGGAGGCGTTGGGCTTCATGACCTCGGCGGTGAATCCTCGGGGGACGGCCGCTACGAGGCAGCGCATGACGACGTCGATACCCTTGAGCTTGCGAGTGCGTTGATTGCCGGCCAGTGCATCGACGGATTCGTGCATCTGGGCGGCTAGGGCAGTGAGATCCGGTTTCTTGTAGCGGATGGTGAGGAATTTCTGTCCGGACCAGGGAGCGTCCCCTTCAGGGAAGGCGGAGAAGCGGCTGGCCTGGTCGAGGCGCTGCAGGAGGTCGGTGACGTGGCCGCTGAGTTGTGAGGCGAGGGCCTCGCGGGCTTTGGCCATGCCTTCGAGATCTGAGTTCAGGGCTGCGATGCGAGAGGTCAGTGCATCGGTCCAGGTGGCAGCCATTGCTGGGATGTGGCGGCTGTCCAGGGCGGAGATCTGCGTACGCAGCGGGATGTCGAGTCCTTCGAATCGGACATCGGCGGGTACTTCTTTGAGCCGGCTGACGCTTCCTTCCAGGCTTCGCTCTGTCTGGCGGGCTGCGTCCCGGCACGTGGTGTGTGCGGCTGTCACCTGTCGAGCGGCGAATGCGGCTGCTTCCGCAGTGCCGTCGTAGGGCTCCCGGTCCGGAGGAACGGCTAGGCCGTGGACAGCGGTTTCCAGCACCGGCAGGACACGGTCGAATGCCACAAGCTCCTTGGTGGAACTGGCCTGATCGCGGCGGGCGGTGTTGAAGGCTGCAGCGGCAAGACGTTCCTTGTCCTGAGCCGTGTCGAGTGCGCCCGTGGCCCGGGCCTCCAGCTCGCGGGCCTCAGTAACGGTGGTCGGTGTCCAGGCTGCGGCGTCTTCGTCGTTCAGCGAGACTGCTGCCGGGGTGAGATGCTTGGAGCGCTCCGCAAGACGGCTCGACTGATCCCGCAGTCGCTGAAGGGCCACGTCGCAGGAATCGATCTTGGCGGTGAGGGCGCGCAGAATGGCGTCGCGCTGAACGGGGTCACCGGCCCGTCCATCGCGACTGTGGGCCATGGCCAGACCTCGTACCTGTTCGGGGACTTTGTTCCATTCTTCCTGGCTCGCGAGCAGAGCCTTCTGCGCGGCCGTGGCACGCACTTGCTGGTCCTCACCGACCTCAACGCCCCTCAGTTCGTCCTGCGCTTGCAGATAGCGATGTTGGAGAGAGGGGAGGGGCAACAGGGTTGCGTTGGAGGCTTCGTGTGCCTGTTGCGCTTGGGACGTGCTGGTGATCTCTTCGCGCGCCCGGGCGTATCGGTCTGCGGCCTGCTCGGCTGATTCGATGGCTCGCGCGAGATACAGGATCTCCTCACCAGCCTGGTCGATCTGGCCCGCCAGCAACTCGAGTTCGTTGGTGCGGGCGACCCTCTCGCCGGCAAGGGCCTTGATCCGGGCCCGTGCTTGGTCGGCAGCGGTCTCCTCCTCCGCCAGGCGAGCCAGCTCCTCGGCGACCCTCTGCGCCGCCTTAAGACCTTCGGTACGACGTTCGCATTCGTCCTCAGCGACCTCCAGCGCAGTCTCCTGCTCACCTGCTGCGGTGCGGGCTGCGGCCAGTGCGGTCTCGGCCTCTTCAGCAGAGGTCTCCAGAAGTTCCAGCTGGCCAAGCAGGTCGGACACAGTCCGCATACCGCAGGCATCACGCCAGTTCGCGATCTGACGCAGAAGGTCTCGTACAGCGGTGATGCGCTGTCCGAGCAAGTTCAACTCGCGGGTGACCTCGGTGATGCGGGCGTCGACCGCAGCGCGCTCGTGTGCGGCGGCTTCTTCGTCGTGGAGGGCGGGGGTAGGTTCGACCACGAATCGTCCGCCGTCGGACGCTGCCTGGGTGCTCAGCATCCGTTCTCCGGTGCCGACGGTGACGGCCGCGGAGGGCAGGGGGCGCAGGCGCTCCACAATGCTCTGGGCGGTGTCCAAGCCGTCGAGACCGCCCACGATGATCCCGCCGACCAGATCGGGGTGTGTACTGATGACCTGCTGGCGCTCCGTGGTCGGGACGTTGTCGCGCATCCACTGCCAGCCGGGCACCGCGTGGATCCCGTGGTCCGACAGTTGGCCGCACAGGTCGCGTACCTCTTCGGCGGCAGGCAGCAGGCCCTCGCTGGTGTCGAGGAGGGAGAGGAGATCCTGATCGTTCTGCAGGTCGATGTGCTTGCGTGTCCGTGCGGTCTCGAGGCCGCCGGTGCGACGCTCGGCGAGCTGGTGCAGGGCGCCGGCATGGTCATCCAGCCAGCGCAATGCGTCGTCGGCGTGAAGCTCGTCGCTGTTGGCTTCCAGTAGCTCGGCGCACAGCGGATTGCTGCGGATGGCTACAGCCTGAGCTCGCAGTTGGCTGGTCTCCTCGTCCGCTGCTGACGCGGCCGCACGCGCGGACCAGGCCAGTTCTTGTTGCCCCGCCAGTGCGGAGTGGGCGCGGTCCCGTTCGGTTCGGACGCTCTTGCGGACCTGGTCGGCTTCCCGGAGCAGCTGCTCGCTGTGGCGTGCGTGGTCCTGGGTACGGGCGGCGGCATCGGCGGCGCTTTCTTGCGGGGCAAGGAGATCATCTTCCCGGGCGGCGTTCAGGCGTAATGCGAAGGCGTCGGTCTGCTTCTGTAGGGTGCGGGTTTCCTCCTGGGCAGCGCCCGCCGCGGTGAGTAGCTTGTTGCTGCGGATACGCCATTGTTCGATCTGCTTCTGCGTCTCGGCTGTGGTGTCTTTGTGCGTGCGGATCGTGTCGCGGGCCTCTTTCTCAGCCCGGGTATAGCCCGCCCGCAGCGCTGCTGCTGCGGCGTCGAGGGCTTGGACGAAGGGGGCAGCGGTCAGTTCGGCCTGGACGAGGGCCCGCTGGGCACGGTTGTTGTTGTCCAGTGCCTGTGTGTGACGCAGCGCGATCGGGACGCTCGCCCACGCCGTCCTCTCATCTTGCGCCTGTTGCCTGTTCTTCTGGGTTTCCTGTTCTTGGGCGGTGATCTCGTCCAGTTCGAGGGTGTGGGAACACGCCTGTACGTGCTGGACGCGGGAGTGGGCGAGTTCGCTGCTGCGCTTCGCGGCTTCCAGCGCGCGGTGCGTGTCCTTGAGGGTGGTGTTTCTCTCGGCCTCGGTGGCGGTGAGGGCGGTGTGACGTGCCCGGATCGCGGAGGTGAGGTGAACGAGGTCCTTTTCGGCGTTCTTGGCTGCACCGGCATGCCGGTTGAGCGTGTCGTGGAGGCTGGCGACGTCCTCGCATGCGTGCTGCATCTCCATCGCGAACTGCCGCTCCCTTTCCCAGAGGGCGCGTTCGTCGTGTGCAGCGGCATAACCGTGGAAGGCCGTGCCCAGTTCGGTGTACCGGTCATCGTCTGTGGCCTTGCGCAGCAGCCATTCGACGAAGGCGTCGGCGGTGTTGGTGGTGAAGGCTGCGGCGGCGTCGCTCTCCTTCGCGTTCATCCTGCGCTGCACGTCAAAGAGTTCGGGTTGCAGGCCGAGGCCGCGCTGGTGTTTCTCCCACTTCTCCTGGCCTTCGACGATGTGCAGTTCGAGCGCTTCCATTCGTTTTTCCCAGTCGCGCAGTTCGGTGCAGTAGTCCTCGTACGGAGTCCAGTGCCCTTGACGGTGGAAGGGAAGCCGGTCGGCGTCCAGGGCCGCGGAAGGGTGGAAGCTGTAGAAGCAGCGGTGCAGTTTGCCGTCGTGTTCGGGGGCCAGGACCTGTGCGGTGACCAGCAGGCGTCCGGTGCGGGCGTCGGCCCATTCGAGTACCACGTGCGACGGCTGGGCCATCGAAACGGTGAAGTTGCGTAGCGTCTCCAGATCGCTGTGACGGTAGGGGATGGTGGTGCAGGTGATGCCGGTCAGTAAGACGCCTTTGCCGCCGCCGTTCTGCAGCATCACCAGGCTGGCGGGTGCCGGGCGCTGGGCGACGTGTCCGGCGTCGGGGATCAGCGAGGCGGTCTCCACTTCGGCGCCGGCGCCGGAGAAGTCCAGGGGTACGTCTTCGTAGCGGGCATCTCGCGGCCCGAAGTTTCGCAGCAGGATGCGATTGAGCTCATACATGAAAGAGGTCCTTGCAGGAGGGCGGTCAGCTGAACAGGTCGGTTACCGGCGTGTTCTCGGTCGGCGACGGGGGGTCGTGCGGTGATGGCTGGTCGTGGTTGGGTGTGCCGTCCGTGGGGAGCGCTGCGACTCCCAGTGCTGCGAGTTCCTCCAGCATGTCGCGCGCGGCCTGGTCGCGGATCTGCAGTCGGTACTTGACGTTGGTGACATATGTGCCGGCGTCTTCGTCGCTGACCTTGCGTACGAAACCGTGGCTCTCCAAATGCGCGAACGCCTTTTTCACCAGTGCTCTCGTCGAGGCTCGTGGGGCCCTGTCGGTCTGCGTCTTTCCCGTGGCGTTCCGGCGCAGGTAGGCCCGCCACAGTCCTTCCAGCCCCGGCTGATCGGAGGGTGGATCAACATCTCCGTCACTCTGTGCAAGGCGGCGTTCGATGGTCGACGCCAGGACCCGGACCTCTTCATCGACCTGCTTGACTGAGATCCGGCCGACATGCTCGTCATCGTCGAGGTCTTCGGGACGGGGGAAGACCATGGCGGCGATGGTCAGCTGGGCCAGCAGGTACAGGGGGCGATCGGCGGTCTGCGGGACGAGGTCGGAGACGGACACCCCGAAGTCGGTCTCGGGCGTGGTGCCCAGGACCAACCCGGTCATGGGATGAACTTCCAGCACCGTCAGGTCGAATCCCTGGGCGACCTTGCGCACTACCTGCGCGAAGTCCGGCTCAGTGTCGAAGCGTTGGACGAGTCGGGCGTAGTCGCCAGAGCGAGCGGGCGCTTTGCGGCGGGCCATGGCGAAGGCGACCATCCGGGCAGCCTCGGCAGCATCCTCGTGACGGTTCATGCACTCTCCTGATCAAGCTGGTGGGCGTCAGGGCCTTGCGGGCGGCGCGGTGCTGGGAAAGTGGGCAGTGGCGCGTTCGTCTGTGACTCCTGCGAGGGACCGATGCCCCCGGTGCGGACCAGGAGGAAGTCGCTGCCGCCAAAGAGGACGTCATCCAGGACTGTGCCGTCGTCGACGGCCACCACGGCAGTTTCACCATCGACGAGTTGGCGCACCGGAATGAGCCGGAAGAGCTGCTGGGTGCGAAGCGTGAGCAACTCGTCGGTGCCTGATTCCGGTCCTGTTCCCGGGCCTGGTTGGCGTGTGGCCGCCAGCAGGGTCGAGAGCCGCACGCCCTGGTCCGTGATGGCAGCCAGCAGCGCGTCCACCGCGTAGTGTTGCTCTTCGCTGAAAGCGGTACGGGCGTCGATCTCCGACCAGTCGTACTCGTTCTGAACCGGCACCAGCTCCCCGCCGGCCTCCTCGGCGACCCTGGTGAGCCCTTCCAGAAAGTCGGGCAGGTACATCACACGAGGACGCACGGGCCCCATGACGGCACGAGTGAACGCCTCCAAGGGGCCCAAGCACGCGTTAAGTGAGAGTTCCAGCACCGGCTGAAGGAGCTGCTCATGTAGATGTACGCGGGTGTGAATCGCCGGAGCCACGAACACCTGACGGTCCTGTTGGCGCCGGAACTCAGGACCGACCGTCATCAGCATGTCAATCAGTACCGCGTGGCGTTGCCAGCACTCGTGGATGAGCGCCTCCAGGTCTTGCAGCTGTCTGCGCTTGCGTTCATCGGCGGTGGCTTCCAGTAGTTGGTTGACCCGCTCCTTGTGCTTCGTCTCGGCCGCGGACCGGCTGCGCACGTGCTCCAGAGCCTCATCGACCGTGTCCCTGACTTCCGTGTCCCAGTCCACAGCCCGCACATTGCGCTTCATGGCTTCGATGCGCCCATGGATGTCCTTGGCGTACCGGACGCTCTGGATCCGTGCGTTGTGCGCGGCCTGCCACGCCTCGCTGATCCGTGAACGCTTGAGCAGAGCTTCCAGCTTGGCTTCGGCGGCAATCTGTTCCGAGGCAATATCGACGTCGATCGCATGCACCAGCACGGTGATCGCCGCGTCCGTGGCGATGAGAGCTGCCTGCCCCACGTGATCGGGGACTTCCTTGAGGATCTGGAAAGATGCCTCGCGCGTCTCGAACTCGTTGTCTGTCACGTACCCGACGTCGTGACGGAAGGCGCGGTCGCGTTCTTCGGTGTTGATCAGCCGCTCGGTCACCCAGCGGGCGACTGCCCGGTACTCCTCCCCAGTCCGGCCCGACTGCTGCAGTGCGGCGAATTCGGCCACATGTTCCACGACAGCCTCCTGCCGCACGGCTGTCCGCATGTCGGTGCGCAGCGTTACGAAGTCAATCGCGGCCAAGGCCAGCTCAGCCATACGGTACCGGTCCCACCCGCGCTCCTTCTTGGCCTTGCTGGCATCCAAGCCCAGCACCGGATAGACCACCGCTAGGGCTCGCATCCGCGACGTGATGCTCTCGTAGATTGCGGACGGCTCTTCAAAGATCACCAGGTCTTCCCCTAATTCCCGGTCTCGCCTTGCGATTTCAAGCTAGGACACAGCACTGACAATCACTCAGGACCCGAACTGGTGCGCTATTTATGGATGCGGTGAGGGGCAGCCTGCGATGGCTGGCGTGCCGCTCTCGGGTGACCGTTCCCAGTTCGTGTGGCCGCCATGGCGGAGGATGGGCGCAGATTTGAGCGGCTGGCGCGAAACCTATGGCTCAAAGGCGTTTCCCTGATCTCCTGCTGAGGTGGAGGTCCTTGGCGTCCGACAGTGTTGCGACGGGGCCGTGCTCATCCCGGAGCCGATCGCTCCGAGGGTTCGGTAGCGACTGGATGGTGAGGAAGTGGCCGCAGGGTCCTGTCCGGTGGGGCGCTTCTTGTGGATCGGCCGGGTGAGGTCAATGCGTGGGAAGGCTGGGTATCCCGGCGAAAAGGGGCAGCATTCGAGTCAAGGGCCCATGACCAGGGTGAGGGCTGGTCATGAAAAGCGACCAGCGGGCGTTCGCGCCGCGAAATATTGAGGCGCATCGTTCGGCTTCTGCGGCAGACTGACCGAGCTTAAGAGCTGGGTGTATCGCTCCCACGCTTTGAGATCGTTTGGAGGAGGGCGATTGACTGAGTCCGATCAGCCGACGGCCCGGTGGAAGAGTGAACCGATGACGACGCGGCTCATCGCTGCTGTTCTCGTCACGGATCCTGACAACGGCAGACTCCTCATCCTGCGGCGGAGCAGCCACTTGGATTTCGCGCCTGGCGAATGGGATGTCCCCAGCGGAAAGGGCGAACCCCGGGAACCGATCACCGCGACTGCGGTACGAGAACTGAAGGAGGAGACGGGCGTCGTCGTCGCCGAGACGGACCTGCGCCTCATCCACGTCGTCCATGGCTGCTGGGGAGCGGAGGCCCCAGGAATGTTCATGGCCCTGGTCTTCCACACCGACCAGTGGAGCGGTCCTCCCCGCAATGCGGAGCCGCACAAGCACGACACCATCGCCTGGGTGCCTCCGGACGGCCTTCCGCAACCCTTTACACACACCACCCTGGTCGCGGTCAAGCGGTACTTGGACGGGGGCCCCATCCTCTCGTTGGACGGCTGGCCAGAGGGCTGATGACGGTCAGTCCGGGCAGCTGCCGCGGGGCCGTCGTCCAAGGTTGTGAAGCTCAGCAATGAGCCGCGCGGCTTCCTTCCTGGCCGGCTCCAGCCGGGGATCCCCCGGGTGCACGTGTGGCCCTGCGACCTTCGCGCAGAAGAACAGCGCCATCAGCAGGCCGGACCTGCTCTCCAGGTCCGGCCTGCGCTCGCTCCACACCCGTTCTGCCAAGGATGGTACGGCGACGGAATGGCCCCATAGCGTTGCCGCGGCCAGCCCTCGTGGCGTCATGCTCCAGAGCTTCCTAATGCTGTCCCCTGGGGCGCGGGGGACGCATGGGGGAACCGTAGATTCCCGGTGACCGAGAGAGGCGACGCCTCTCCGGCCGGGCCGCACGCAGGGTCTCGTATTATCTTCACGCCTCCTCAGCCTCTCGCGGAAACAATCCCGCACCTCATCGGCGTTGGTGATCTCCGAGTCGAGGAGGGGAAGGTGTCGGGCCTGAAGCTGTTCCGCACGAACACGACGAATAGTGGCATGACCGAGGTCACGCCGCGTCTTGCTGAGGCCGAGGCAGATGTGCAAGGTCTCGTCGAGGCGCACATGGAGACGTTGCTGGGTGTCCGGTTCCTGGCGAGCGAGTACGGCACGGGGCCGGTTCACGGGGGCCGCATCGATTCGCTCGGTCTGGACGAGAACGGATCGCCGGTCATCGTCGAGTACAAGCGCGGCGTCGACGCCGGCGTCATCAACCAGGGCCTGTTCTACCTCTCATGGCTGATGGACCATCGCGCCGAGTTCGAGCAGATGGTCCGCGACCGGCTCGAGGTGACGGCCGCGTCCCAGGTCCTGTGGAGCGGACCGCGCCTGATCTGTATCGCCGGCGACTTCACGCGTTACGACGTGCACGCCGTTCGCGAGCACCGGCGGTCGATCGACCTGGTCCGCTACCGACTCTTCGGCGGCGACCTGCTCGGCCTTGAGACCGTGGCGTCCGTGAGCGGGGGCATGCAGGTAGCACGCCGGCCGCGCCGCCAGGCGGTTGCCCGGGCTGCGGCCGACGTCCAGGGCGCGTCGATGGTGGAGCTGGCGAACGCTGTCGACGAGGTACTGCTCGGGCTCGGGGACGGCGTGAACCGCGTCGAGCGCAAGACCTACCGGGCCTATCAGCGGCTGCGGAACTTCGCCTGCCTCTGCCCGCCGCAGCGCAGCAAGCTGCTGGTCTACCTGAAGGTCGATCCGCAGGACGTCGACCTCGTTCCGGGTTTCACCCGTGACGTGTCCGGTCTCGGTCACCACGGGACGGGTGATCTGGAGGTGCAGCTGCGTACGCCGCGAGACGTGGAGCGGGCGCAGGATCTGTTCCGGGCCAGCTACGCGGCGGCGTGATCGTCTGCCGGCCTATGGCTGCTCTGTGGCCGTGGGGTGGCCCCTTTCGACGTGCGAGTAGGGCGTGGCGGTGGACTACCAATGATGTGCGGGATCGCCGGTTGGGCTAACCGGCGATCCCGCGCTATGTCGCCCCGCTCTTGCGTGCTGACGATCAGCGTGTACGGCTGACAGCGGGGGTGGCCGCGACCGCGGGGGTGACCGGCGGGCTGGTGACGAGGCTCGTTCTGCGTTCGGGGGTTCCGGTCTGTGGGTGGCGAGTGCCGGTTTTGTGGGCGAGGGTCTCGGAGAGATCGGCCAGCAGCGAACTCGGGGTGTGCGGGGACGCGGTGAGGGTCCAGGTGGGTCGGTCCGGGTCGGGACCGGCCCAGACGGTCCAGGTGGCCAGGTTCTGGCTCGGGTGCTGGGCGGTGAAGGCGTCGAACTGGATGCCCGCGTCCCCGGTGGGGGACGTCCAGCGGATCCATCGACCATCCACGGTGTGTTTCCATCCGGCGTCGGACAGAGGCTGCGTGGCCGCGGTGACCATCTTCTCGTCCACTGGGGCGCCGATGACTGTGTCCCAGCCGTCGCCGTCGGCGAGGTGATTCAGCAACTCCTCCAACACCGGGGCGGGGGTGGCGCCGGTCGCGGTGAGGACCCACATGCGGTCGGAGACGGGTGTCTCGTAGGCGGCCACGGTCCACGCTGTTTCGTGAGCTGGCGTTTCGTGGACGCGCTCGATGCGCAGGGTCTGGGACTCGTGGATGGCGTGCGTTGTCTCATCCGACCAAGTCCGCCACTTCTCGAACTCGCCGTGCGCGTCGAGGAAGGCGTCGAGGAGAGCGTCGTGGTCGCCGGCATCGGCCAGGTAGACGGGGACTGTATCCGGCTCTGGGCGGGAGGGTTCGGTCTTGGCCGCGGTGACGTCGAAGACGGAGCGGGCCTCGATGGCGGCGCGTTCGGTGTCGGTCAGGGGTGCTGGGCCGGGGCGCATCTCGGCCGCGTGGAGCTTCTCGAAGGCAAGCAGGGCCTGCGCGGGTGAGTCGAAGGTGTCGGCGATCTGGCGCAGGTGGTCCTCGCCGTGGAGGTAGACGGACTTGTCGCCTCGGGGAAGGTAGGTGCCGACCGCGACGGTGGTGTGGCCGTCGTGGGCGTGGGCGTGGATGAGGAGCTGGCCGTGGTGGATGTCATCGTGGATCTTCTGCGCCTGATTGGAGACCTCGCGGATTTCGCTGCGGGTGCACCACGGCATCGGATAGTTCGCCCAGGTCCATTCCTCGTCCATGGCCTCCTGCAGCCGAGGGGTGATCTCGACCGCGATGCCCTCGGCGGACAGGTGCTTGGCTGCGTCCTTGGCCCAGTAGGGCTCCTCGCGGTCGATGCGGACGAGGACCAGGACGTTGTCGGCGACGGCGGTCCAGTCGGCTGCCTCCAGACCCAGTTGGGCAACGTGGGCCTGGGTGCCGGTCAAGACGGCGGTCACGGCGCTTGGATGGATGGGGTGGGTGTCGAGGCGGACGTGGGCGTCGATGCTGGAAGTCACGTGGGGTGTCGTCTCCTCTGCCAGTGGCCGGGATTTCGGGTCCGGCCACCGGCGTGTGCGGGGTGCTATCGGGTGGCTCGCGCGGCGCGGGCGGCGTGCGCGGCCGTGGTGGTGGGCGGGCCGGCACGGGTGGTGGGCGTCGGTCGCGGTCGCGGCGTCGGGACCGTTCCGGTGGCGTGCTGCCAGCGGGTGCGGACGGCGCCGATGTCGGCGAGGGCTCGGCGGGCGCCGACGACGAGTTGGAACGGGGTGTTCGCGGGGTCTCCTGCGTACGCCTTGATGTGCCGGCCGGTGAGATCGGCAGTGGCCAGGAGGGAACGCTGCAGGGCGCGCTCGCCCCAGTACTCCACGGATCCGGCCGGTTCGGCCAGCATGCGGAGCACCTCGCCCGGCTCACTTCCGTCGCCCAGCAGGCCGCGCTGCTGGGCCTCCCATAGGACCGTGACGGGGTCGACGGGCTCGGGGCGGCGAGCCAGGGCGGTCAGGCACTGCCAGAGACCGGCGTGCAAGGGCAGGGTGAGGTCGTCCGGGAGCAGCCACCGGACGGACTCGATGTCGGCGGGGTAGGCGGTGGCGGTCGCGAGCAGCAACTGCTCCTCCTCGACTGCCTCCGTGTAGTCAGGCGGGACGGGCGGCGATGGTGCCCCGGTGCGTGGCAGCACGCCGGCGCGTGGAGGGAAGCGGGCTGCGACGTCGTCCACGACTGAGGTGAGCGCGTCGGTCTCGGCGAGCACTGTCTGGACGGGGTGCGGGAGGGAGGCATCGTGGACGGTCTGGATGAGGCGTTCGGCGGCTGTCTGCAGGCGGCGGCGGGCGTGTTCGGCCTCGACCATGCGTGCGTAGGCCGGTGCGTGGCGGGGCCAGGGGCAGACCTGGACGAGGGCGTGCAGGTCTGAGGTGGTCAGTCCGCGTGCCTGCTCGCGTGCCATGGCGAGCACGCGGTTGAGCCAATTGGTGTTCTTCGCGTGCTCGGCCGGGTCGGGCGGCGGCAGGGTGCTGATCGCGGCGAACAGGGCGGAGTGCGCGGCTGTGGAGAAAGAGTCGGCGGAGATGCCGTTCACGTCGCCGAGACGGTGCGGATCGAGGAGGAGGGCACCGAGGAGAGCCTGCTCGACGTGGAACACCGGCTGCGGTGGTGCGCTGGCGTAGAGGTCGTCTTCGTCGGGTTCTGGGGTTTGGGGCATCAGGCGGCGAGAGCGAAGTCGTCGGGGTCGAGGGCGACGCCGAGGTGCGGAGCGAGGAGGTGGCCGGCGAGCAGCGGCGGTACGGCGTTACCGATCTGGCCGAAGACCTGGCCTTTGTTTCCGGCCCAGGGGTAGTCGGCGGGGAATGTCTGCAGGATGCCGGCCTCGCGGGCGGTGATCCGGATCGGCTCCGGCACTGCCGACGCGTCCGTGTCCGCAGTGGGAGGCGAGGTGGGTTCGGCGACCCAGGTGCACTCGTTGGCCCGGTGTCCGAAGAACAGCGTGCCTGCCGGCTCGGACAGCGGACGGACGGTGGCGTTGGCCTGGTTGTTGCTGCGCAGGGACCAGGACCAGCGGTGCGCCTCGGCGGTGAACGTCGACGCCGGAAGGTCGGCGTCCCGGTTCTCGCGTGTGCCGTGCCGGGCCGCCCATCCAGCGCCTTCACGGCGGGACCGCAGGGCTACTCCATCCGGCCTGGGCATCCAGGTGCCGCGCTCCCGGGCGTCGGAGAGCGTCTTGCGGGAGCCCGACGGGAACGGTTCGGGTCCGCCGCCCGGCCCGCCGCCGGCGCAGACGGTGGGAACTGGCCGGTCAGTCGCACCCCATCCCAGGGCCTCGGCCATGCTGACCCAGCGGGCCCGGCCCGGACCGAACAGCGATTCCGGCTCGGCGACTTGGGAGTGCGTGGGCATGGGAGGCTGCGCCGTACGGACCCGGGAGGCCAGCAGGATCGCCCGCCTCCTGGTCTGCGGAACGCCGAAGTCGGCGGCGTTGAGGATCCCGTACCAGACCGAGAATCCCCACCCGCGCAGGACGGCCGCGTACTGCTTCCACAGCGGTAGGACGTCCGGCACCTCCTCCATGGCGACCCAGTCGGGCTCGCCGACCGTGTTCAGGGCGTGGAGGTACCGCATCGGCTCGGCCGCGAGCAGGGAACGCTCGTCACGGCAGGCGACGAGGAGGCGTTCGCGGGTGTCGCGTCCGGCAGCCAGGTCCTCGACCGCCGCATGCACCAGCGGCTGGTCGAGCAGGCCGAGGCGCTTGCCGGCCATGCTCCACGCCTGGCACGGCGGGGAAGCGATCAGCCCGCGCGTGCGGCCGATGAACGGCCAGGTCGGATACATCGCCACGTCGGTCCGGATAGTCAACTGTCCAGCAGCAGCACGGGTCTTGCACGCCCACTCGTCCCATTCCAGACCGACGTCGCGCACGCCAAGGACATGCAGTGCCCTGCTCCAGCCGCCCGGCCCCGCGAAGAGATCGAGTATCACGTGGCCAGCCCTTCGAAGTCCCGGGCCAAGGCGCGGAGTTGTTCCGCTTGTTCTGCATGGTTGTGCGAGGTCATGGGCTGGTGTGGCTCCGGAGGATCGGTTAACGGCTTCGGGTGGCCGTCTTCGCGGCGGTGGGTGCGGGCGCGGGTGTCGTACCGGGCGCTCTGCTGGCGGGCGGGCTGCTGATGGCAGCGGCCAGGGCGGTGGTGCCGGCGGGGGTGAGACGGACTCGGTCTTGGAGCGGTCCGTCCACGTAGGCGGAGGGCGCGGACTGCGGGACGCGTTCCGCGAGGCCGTTCGCCTCCAGCGACCGCAGTGTGCCGATGAGCACGCGCTCGTCGCGGTAGTGGACGTACTGCCGTCCCAGAGAGCGGGTCGCCACGACGTTTCCGCAGGCGATCTCCCACAGGGCGGTGCGGTGTGTGGCGGTCAGCCGGTGGTCCGGAGCGTCGCTGGTACTCCCACGTCGGCGTCGGATCTCGTGGGCGAGGGTGTCGGCGCAGCCCATGGCCGCTTCGGGTGCCAAGGCGGTCAGAGTCCGGGCCATCGGGAGCCGGTGGTCCGCGGAGGCGCTGCTCAGGAAGGCGAGTTGCTGGAGGCGGACCACCGCGTCCGACAGTTCGTGACTCTGGAAGAGGCGTTCGTCGGTGACCGCTTTGATGGCGGTGCGGGTCGCGGCGGCGAGTTGCTGTGCGGAAGCGGCATGGACGTCGGGCTGGGACTGCGAACGGGCCTGCAGGAGCCGGTCGAGCGTGTCGTTGTGCTGCACGTACTGGTCTGCGAGCAGCATCAGCCGTTCAACCGGCGTCGGTGGGGCGGCTACGTGGAACAGGAGGCCCTCGGCGGGCGGTGTCGTCATGCTCGGCGCCGGGCGGCCGGGGTGTGCATCGGGGCCGGGGCGGGTGCGCTCGTAGCAGCGGGGGGCCGCGGCACTTCCAGCGCGGTGCGGGCGGCGGCCAGGGCCCGGTCGGCGTCGTCGAGGTGGATCCGCAGGTGGCTGTGGTGGTCGAGCGAGTCGAGCTTTTGCTGGAGCGTGTCCTGCGCTGTGGTGGTGAGGGTGATGAGCGGGGCGAGGGCCTGGGTGTAGTGGGCGATGGCTCGCCCGAGATGGCCGGCACTGGCGCCGAGGGTCTCGGCGGGCGGGAGGTCGGCGATGTTCGAGGAGAGCTGGTACTCGACGTCGGCGGCCATGCGAGCAGCGAGGTGGCACAGCAGGTCGATATGCCGCATGGCGGTGAACAGGCCGGTGCCGTCCACGGTGATGTGGTGGTCGCGGATGTCCGCGGTCACGGCGTCTACGGCTTGGCGCACAGACATGTCTTCGAGGTCGCGAGGTTCGTAGGTGTGCAGGTCGTCTCCTGGCGTGTGGTTCAGGGGGCTTGCCACAGGAAGCGGGCGACGTGGTCGTTGCCGTGGCTGGCCCGGGGGCGGGGGTGTGCCATCCAGCCCGGGGCGGCCGGCTGGCGATCAGGTGACAGCCCGCGCCGCGCAGGGAGGCGCCGCTCTCGCCCTCCTGGGTGAAGGTGATCAGGCGCCGGTATCCGAGGGCCTTGGCCGCGCGCCACGATGCGCCGTACAGAAGGGAGTTGACGTTGCGGGTGCCGTCGCTGGCGGTCCGGGTGACTTCGAGGGTGGCGCCGTCGTCGAGGTGGCGGGCCACGGGCCGGCCGACGATGGCCACGGCGCGCAGGATGCCGGTCTCATCGGCTGCGCCGACGGCGAAGATCTGGCCTGCGGGCGGAGGGTGGTGGCGGTGCCAGGTGCGCACGAAGTCCTTCGCCTGGCGTGAGCGGACCGGCACCAGGTGCAGCCGGGCGTCGCTCACGCGGCCTTCCCGAACTCGGACTGTGTCGGCGCGTGCTTTGCGACGGCGCGGGCGGTGATTGCCTGCGACGCGCGGGCGGACGCCGCGGACAACTCCTCCGCGCCGGGCTCCCGGTACCACGGGCGTAGGTCGAGCATGGCGGCGCGCATGCCGGTGGCGAAGCAGAGCGCGGTGCCCTTGGGGAGGGCGCGGATCGCGTCGGCGGGCAGGATCCGCTCCTGCCGCATGCTGACCGAAGTCGACTTCCCGGACTCCGAGTGCGAGGTGGACGTGGTCTCCACGTCGTGGTCGCCGATCAAACGGCTGAGCTTGTCGGCGAAGTCGGGGTCGTCGATGCCGGAGCCGATGACCTTCACGGTCGAGGCGGACCACATGGCGTCCATGCCCGCGTCTCCCCAGACCTTCTGACCCTGGCGGTAGGACTGCAGGATGGTGATCGGGATGATCCCGCGGCTGCCGAGGTGGGAGTACAAATCCGGGAGGTCCGAAATTTTGCACACGTTGGCTGCCTCGTCGAGGATCGCGAGCATGGGCGGGTCAAGGCGTCCGCCTGCTCGTTCGGCCTGCGCGGTCGCGGCTCGCATCACCGAGTCCGCGCACGCGGCGATCAGCGCCGAGGCTCCGCCTCCGCCGTCCTTGCTGAGCAGGAACAGGGTGTCGGTGGATGTGACGAATTGCTCCGGCCGGAATTCCGGTACGTCTTTCTGCGGTGTCACCCAGGCGGCGATTTCCGCGTTCAGGAGCGCGGAGGCGTACTGCCGGGCGGTCTCGTAGATGCCGTCTCGGGTCTCGGGCGGCCCTTCGACGGTGCCCTTGAGCTGGGCGGCGACGGCGGCGAAGCCATGGTCGCGCAGGATGTCCAGCGGCGTGCGGTCGGCGGGGAAGGCGAGCCACTGCATGATGTCGGTGATGGGCCGCTCGTCTAGCGCTGCGGCCAGGAGCAGCTGGGAGAGGATGTTGCTGCCGGCCTTCGACCAGAAGTCACCCTGCTGGGAGGCGTCCACGGAGGCGGCGAGGAAGTGTCCGGCGAGCCGGTTCGCCCCGTCCAGGGTTCTCGCGCTGGCGAGGGGGTTCCACCACATCTCGCGGGCGGCGTGCGCGATCTGCTGCGGGTCCATGGTCCACACCGTCCCCGCCCGGGCCCTCGCCTCGTAGGCGGTGGTGAAGGCGTCGCCGGCGGCCTTGTTCGATGTCAGCAGGACCGGGCCGGGTGCGCCGAGCATGGAGGGGATGGCGAGCGAGGTGGTCTTGCCGGATCGGGGCGCCATGATCGCGACGGCGACGTCTTCGAACCCCATCCTGACCTCGTGGCGGCTGCCCTGCAGGTTGCCGAGGAGGATGCCGGTGTCCTTCGCGTCGATGCGCTTGCTGTCCTTCAGGCTGGGGCGCAGGGAGCGGGCTTTGTCGGTGATCGCCTTGGCCATCAGCGGCTCGATGTCCCGGGCCTTGGCCATGTCGGCGATCTTCTTCTTCCGGCCGCCGCTTCGGTTCTTGTGCCGGGCCCACAGGACGCCCGCCCCCACCCCGAGGGCCAGGAGCAGGAAAACGGGGACGATGCGGGCACCGATCAGGAGGGACGTTTCTCCTGCGTCGGGCCAGACCCGCTCGGGGTGGAGCAGGGCGTTGGTCGGCTGGTAGGGGGCCCAGGCGGTGCCGGTGAGGTAGGCGGTGATGTTGCCGGACAGCCAGGCCAGGTGGGACAGGGGGACGACGATGGCGAGCACGCCGATCAGGAGGCGCAGGACGAGGTCGTACCCGTCGGTGCCGCTGTTGGAGGAGGAAGAGGGCAAGGGCTACGTGCTTCCGGGCGGGGAGGTGAGGGTCAGCGGCTGCGGTTGTTCCTGGCCGGCGGCTGCCGCGAGGGGACCGAGACCGTCGGCGCGGTCGCGTGCCGGGCAGCGAGGGTGTGGACGCGTTCTTCCAGCGCCCCGGCGACGTACAAGGCGAGCACGTCCGTGGTCTGGCGGGTGACGACGCTGGGGTCGAGGGTCGGGAGACTGCGCCCGTTGTCGATACGGAGTACGGGCTTCGGATCGGCGAGTGCACCAGTGAACGCGGCGACGACGTGAGGCGGGGTGTGCTCGCCGAAGCGGGCCTGCCACACCTTCTGATGCATGCCGAGGGTGACGGTGACGAACCAGGCTTCCAGATCAGCCGGTGTTCCCAGGCGCTCGATGTACGCCGTCTTGTCCGGGGAAACGAGGCCGTTGTCGCCGTACGGTGACCAACCGGTCTGTCGGAGTGCTCCGTACGGGTCGGAAGGCGCGTCAGCGGCTGGGGCCGGGTCGGTGAGGGCGTCGGTGACGGCGGCGATGAGTTCGACGGGGGTGCGGGCGCCGAAGCTGGCGTACCAGGCGGGCCGGTCCGGCTCGGCGGCGCGGTGAAGGGTCCACCACTGTCCGTCGGGGTCGGGCTCCAGGCGGAGGAGGGCCTTCTGGTCGGGGCTGGAGAGCAGGACGCGCGGCATCAGGGGGTCGTTGCCGTGGCTCCAGCCGCAGGCACGGTGGAGGGGGACGGTGATCCAGGCGGGGTCACCGCCGCCGGCGAGGTGGCGCGGGGTGATGAAGTCGACCTCGACGGTCTCGGGAGTCGCGGGCATGTTCACTTCCGTGCCGCGGTTCGCCGGATGGGCGCGGGGGCCGGTACTGGGGCCAGAGGCGAACGGGCCTTTCGAGCAGCGGTGTTGATCTCCCGGAGCGCTTTGCCGTGAGTGGCCCAGTCGTCGAGGTAGCTCCACGATTCGGCGTGATGCTCGGCGAGGGCGTCGTCGAATTCGGCCGTGCCGGGCTTGGCGGTGGCGGGGAGCGCGTCGCGGGTGACCAGCCATTGCTCGTGCAGTTCGTCGAGCCGGTCGAGGGCGTCGCGCAGGACGCCCAACTGGTAGACCCAGCGGCTTTGCACCGTGTTCTCCGGCAGCTGGGCCATCTGTGTCTCGGCGGTCGCCAGCAGGTGACGGGCGCCGTAGCGGAGCGGCTCGAACGCCTCGGCGGTGTCGGCGTCGCGCTGGCTTGCGCGCATGCCGTAGGCGTGGTCGTCGTGGGGCCAGCCGTCGAGGTCGGTGTGCTCGTCGGAGTAGGCGTCCCAGGCGTCGAGGATCTTCTTGCTGTCGCGCACGTAGTGGTCGAGGTGGCGCAAGAAGTCGCGGTGTGCGTGGTGGTCTCGGGAGATGGGGAGGGGTCCTGTCGGTTCAGCGGCGAGCGGCCAGCAGCGCGGTGCTGGCGTGCGCCGGGGGCGTCACGGTTTTCGTCTGCCGGCGGCGGGCGGAGCGTGCCTGTGCGCGGAGCGACTTGAGGCGAGTGGCGTGGGCGTCGACCACCTGCTGCGGGCGCAGCGGGCTGGGCTCCTGTACGGCGCTGTAGTGGCCGGTGCGGTCGTACATGCCTCGCTGGAGCGGGCTGCGGTCGGCCAGCGCGGTGAGGAACGCGCTGACCAGGTGGGTGGGGGTGTGCTCGTCGAGGTAGGCGTGCCAGATGCGTGGGCCGGGAAACTCTCCGTGGCCAGGCTCGCGGGTCTCGATGTGCCAGGACGGCCGGTCGTGGAATTCGCTCAGCGGGCGCAGTTCGATGTGACACATGGAGTCCGGCGAGCGCGCGGTGCCGTCCGAGTCGTGGTGCCAGCCCGCCGAGGTCACCGGCCGCCAAGGGTCCGGCTGCCGTGGCGGCGGGACGATGAGGGCGTCGGCGAAGGCGGCGAGGACCTCGGCGGGCACGAGTTCGCCGAACTCGGCGTACCAGCCGGGCTCGGTGTCGGTGGGCTCGGCCCGCAGCCGCCACCACGCGGAGGTGGTGGACTGCGGGTCGAACTGGAGACGGTGGCGAAGGTCAGGGCTGCACAGGACGATCTCGGCACTCAGGGGGTCGGAGACGGGACTCCATCCGGCGGCGGCCAGGCCGTGGGTGACGTGGCGGGCGTCTCCGGGGCCGGCGAGGTGGCGGGGGCTGGTGTCGAACGGGATGCGTCCGGCGTGCTTGTCGGCGAAGGCGGCGAGCTGCCGTTCGCTCAGCGGCACCAACAGCACCCCTGCTCGCTCGCCGGCGAACTGCCGTACAGCTGGCGCAGATCGTCCACGACGTAGTGGAGGGTGTGCTGGTCGGTCTGTTCCCACGCGGCCGTACGCAACTCGGTGATCAGGAGGTCGACTTGCGCGGTGCGGGGCGTGTCCGGGTGTTCCTGCACGGCACGGGCGAGGGCGCGCAGCGTGTCGGCGAGCTGGACGGGCAGGCCCGTGTACTCGTCGAGGAGAGGCTCAACGAGGGCGATGGCTTCCGCGGGGTCGGGGTTCTCGCGCAGGTAGTCGGTGAGGTCCGCCAGCGTTTCGGTCAGGGTGCGGATGGTGTCCGGGGTGAGTGCGGGCATCGGGCTCCTTGCAAGGGGGGCGGGGGTCAGCGGCGGGTCCGGGCGCTGCTGGTCGGGGTGTAGGGACGGGGGCTGGTACGCGGCCGGGTACTTCGGGCGCTGTTGCGGGCCCAGGTGGCGGCGCGGGCGGCCGTGATCCGGGCCTGCTGCCACGCACTGAGCTGGGAGGGTTTGACGGAGACCGACCAGGTACGGATCTGCGCGCTGTGCGGCACGCGTCCGCGCGGACGCATCACGGGATCGGGGCTGGCGAGTTCGGTCGAGAAGGCTTGCACCAGGTGCATCGGTGTGTTCGGCGTGAAGTTGGCCGTCCAGCCGTTGCCCTGCTTGTCCTGCGCTCCGGTCCACCACATCGCCGAGCCGTCGGCGCCCTGGTGGTACTGCATCCACGCGGTGCCGTCGGGGCTCGTCGCCATGTAGTGCGCGCCCTCGAAACGCGTGTGCCAGTTCTGCTCCTGCAGAGGTGCCCAGACGTTGGGGGCGTGGGCGGAGCGGGGGCGAGTGAGGGCGTCGGTCAGTCCGGCGACGATCTCCACCGGGGTCTGCCGGCCCAGGTGCGCCGACCACTCGCCGTTGGCACCATCTGCTTGGCCGTGGATGGTCCACCCGCCGGGAAGGACGTAGGGGTCGTAGGCGACGCGGACGGTCCGGTCCGGGCTCTCCATGTGCAGGGGGTCGCCCGACTTGGACTTGTCCCGCCAGCCCGAGGCGCGCAGGAACTCCGAGACGTGCCGGACGTCGCCGCCACCAGCCAGGGCACGGGGCTGGACGAGGTAGTGCTGCTCGGCCTGCTCGCCCGCCCCCCAGCCCTGCCACTGCTTCTTCTTCACCGGCGCCGCCGGACGACGAGCGGTGCGGGTGCCGGGGGCTTTGCCGCCGTGGTGGCGGGTTGGGCGCCGACGCGCTTGAGGGTGTCTTGGTGTTCGTCCAGGTCGAGGGTGATGTCGTGCAGTTCGTTCGAGGCACGGCCCAGAGCGAGCCACACCTCTGCGGGGAGCGCGCCTCGCTCTGCCTGGTCCTTGGCGAACACGCTTCCGGTGGCGACGAGGTGGTGACGCCGCCGAGGACTCCGGCGTCCGGGTCGAGAATGCGGGCGATGACCTGAGCGGCCTGGGTCGGGGGAAGCCGCGAGAGGTGGTCGGCGAGCTGACCGAGCTGGCGGGAGATCTCGTCGGCCAGTCTCACCGGGTAGGGGGCGGGGTGGGACATGCTCCTCCGGGTCGGTGGACGGTCAGTGGTTGTGGCGCTGCCCGACGCGCTGCGTCTCGGCGAGTACGGCCTCCGGGCGGGCGCCGGCCAGCGGGGAGGCGCGGTCGGGGCCGGCGGGAATGCAGGCGCGCAGATAGCGGCGGAACAGGGCCGTGGCGAGCCGGGGCTTGAGCCGGTCGCTGATCGGCGGGGGTGTGCGAGTTGCTACGGGTTTCTCCGGGAATCGGGCGGTGCGGTGGCCGGGCGGCCCCGGCGTCGTACCGGGGCCGCCCGGGCGTATTACGGGGTACGGCGGGCCTGTGCGGGGCGCGAGGGGGAGCCGGCCGGCGCCGGTTGCTGCGCGGCAGGGCGGGCCGTACGGGTGCGGATGTCGTGCACGGCCTGCCGGTAGGTGGCTTCGTCGAAGACGTCGGGCGTGCAGTTGACCTCATACCCGGCCAGGAGCAGGGCGGGGATGGTGCGGGTCGCCAGGCGCTTCTGCTCGTCGGCATCAAGGTGTTCGGGCACGGTGTGCCAGATGTAGATCGGGGCGTCCGTGGGGTATGCGTGGCGCTCCAGGCCGAGCTTTTCCAGCAGGTCGTGGAGCTTGGCTGGAGCGCCGGTCGGGGTGTCGGCGTGGATGGTGGTCGTCAGGGCCTTGATGTAGATCTCGACGTCTGTGCCGTACTCGTCGGCCAGGTTGGCCATGTAGTTCTTTCCGGGGTTAGCGGCGGCGGGATACCGAGGACTGGACGCGGCTCGGCGCCGGTGCCGTGGCCGGCCGCTGCGCAGGCCGTGCGGCGTGATTGCGGGCGTGGAGGATCACGCGGGCGGCCTCGCTCATGGATCTCGCGGTGTCCCCGAGCCGCGCGATCGGCTCGGGTTCCTCGCCGAGTGCCCCCGGGAGGTCACAGGCGGCCGTCCAGGCGCGGACGACCACTTCCCTGGTGAGGGGCAGCAGCCCTTGGACTGGGGCAGCGACCTCGGTCAGGACCTCTGCCACCTCACCGCTGGTCTCGGCGGCAGCGACCCGCTCGGCGAGCCGGGCCAGGTAGCGCAGGGCTGCCTCACGTTCGCCGTCCGGTGTGACCAGCATGTTGAGGGCGGGGTCGAGGTGGACGCTGTGACCGGCGGCGAGCAGGGCGTGTGAAGCGGTGGTTGCCTTCAGGCGCTGCTGCTCGGTGGGCAGGCCGTGCGGAAGCCGGTGGTAGTCCCCGCGAGGCCCGGCAACGGAGAGGAAGCCCCCGGTCCGCTGGAGGATGTCCGCCGCCTTCTCGGTGCCGCCGATGGCGACGACCAGGTCGGTGCGGGGATCCTTGGTGATGGTGACGTACTCCAACACCCAGAAGTCGGGCTCCGGCTGCTTCACCGAGACCTGGTGGTCGGCGTACGGCTGCCGGCCGGTACCGGCGGCATGGAAGCTGGGGCGGCGGTGGGCGCAATCCGGCCTGCGGGGTGCTGGAGGGCCGTGCCGATGCCGAGCGCGTCGAGTTGCGGGCCGATCTCGCGCAGGGCGCGGGCCTGGGCCTGGGTGTCGTCGCCGTTGAGGCGGTAGATGCCGCTGTGCGGGTCCTGGACGAAGCCGTGGGCCACGAGGACGGTGTCGGCACGGTCGTCGGCGGGGGCGGTGGCGACGCTGCCGTCCTGCTGCCAGGTCAGGACGACCCGGTCCGGCTGGGACGGCTGGATGCCGCCCAGGGCGTTGTGGCGGACCTGGGCGAGGGCGCTGTCGTAGCGGGCGAGCAGGTCGCCGGCGACCTGCTCGGCGCTCAGAAACGGGTCGTCGGCCAGCGCGATGCCGTTGGGCTCGGGGACGGCGCGGTACGCCTCGTCGGGCAGGGCGCGGGGGGCGACGGCGGCGACGAGGAATCCGTCGCGTCCGTCATGCCGGTCAAGGACGACAAGCTGGGCTCCGTCCGGGCGGCTCAGGACGGCGGCCTGCTTCAGCGGGTGCTCGGCGAGGGACGCGGCTACCAGGTCCAGGTCCCAGATGCGGTCGGCGAGTTCGGCGAGGTCGTCCTTGGCGTCCGTCGGGAGGTGGGAGCTGGTCCAGGTATCAGGGAGTTCGCCGGCGAGGACGTCGGCGTAGGAGGCGAGGCGCTCGGAGGTGTCGTGGTCGTGCATGGTGTCCTTGGGCAGGGTTGGAGTCAGCGGCGCAGTCCGGCGGCCAACGGGGGCGGCGGGGCAGGGAGCGCGCGCGGCGGGGGCGGGCAGGCGCACACGGCGGAGCGCTCTTGTTCGGTGGACGGAACTTCCCTGGTGCAGGTGCTGCGGCCGGGATGCGGGGCGTGCCGGTCGGCGAGCTTGTTGCGGAGGTAGGAGAGGTCGCCGTGGATTACGCGGAGATGCTCGTCAGCGATGTGGCGGAGCCGCTGGGCGATGTACTTGTCGGACGGGCCACCAAGCCCGTCATGGAAGTCGGCCGTGGCAGTGAGGACTTCGTCCAGCGCGGCGAGGATGCCGTCGTGGGCGGCGGTCAGCTCGGTCAGCGCGTCGGCCGCCTCGTCCGTGGTGGTGGCCTCGCGGACCCGCTCGGCGAGGTGGGCGACCGAAGCGCCGAGCGGCAGGTAACTGGCCGGACGCGAGTCGGTGTCGAAGACCGCGTCGCAGTCGACGTGGTATCCGGCGGCTGGGAGTCGGGCGACGGCATCGGTGCCGAGACGGGACTCGTCATCCGAGGCCAGACCGGTGGGGGCACGGTGGTAGGTCTCGTGGACGCGGACAACGGCGATGAAGCCCACGCGCTGCAAAATGCTGTGCGCCTCGGAGTCGCCGCCGCGGGCGAGCAGTTCTCCGGAGTGCGGGTCGCGGCGGATGTCCAGGAAGCGGTCGGTACGGAGCAAGGAGACGCTTCTCCTACGGCGATCGGTGGGCGGTGTGCCGGACGGCGGCCGGGACGGCGACGGCAGGTGGCTGAAACAGGTGGGCTGCGGTGCTGTCCAGGTCCTGCTGGATGGCGTCGAGGCGGCGGGCGATCAGCTCCAGGCGGTGCGCGGTATCGGTGCCGGCCGCTCCCGGCTGGCGGGCGATCCGGTGTGCGGTGTGCTCGACGAGTCCGCGCACCGTGGCCAGCGGGCCGGCCTGTTCGTCAGCGAGCTGCGTGAGGATGCCCGCGAGCTGGGCCGATGCCGTGGGCGCCGAGCGAATGGCAGGCCGCGGAGCGGGGCCGGAGCGAACGGGGATCAGATGGAGGTCCTGCTCAATGCGACGCGCCTCGTTCGCAAGGCGCCGCAGTCTGTCGGCGGGAGGGGTGTGCCATGCGCCGTCGAGGTGGATCAGGTTCGCGATCAGGTCGAGCCGCCCGGGCTGGGCTTGGACGGCGATCCACCGGCAGCCGTGATCTTTACCGGGAATCTCGATGCCGGCGGCCCGCGCGAGCCGGTGAGCGACTTCGGCCCACTCGGGTCCTGTCAGTTCCCGGTCGTGCGGGTGAAGGCGGATGCTGAGGTGGAGAATCGCCCGCCGGTCGTCTTCTGGGCTGGCGGTGAACGGGTGCTCCAGGTAGGGGTCTTCGAGGTGCTCGGCCCACTGGACGGCCGTCCAGGTCTTCTGCTCGTCGTCCAGGGTGAAGTAATCCAGGCCCGGCCAGTGGGCGACGACGGTGTACTCCGTCAGGCCCTCGTTCGGTGAGACCGGCCGGCCGAGCGCCTCTTCGAGCGGGTCCTGGGGCCGGTGGGTCCGCTCGTGCAGACGGGGGATCACCGGCCGCTCCGGATGTCGGCGATGTGCACGAGCTGGCCCAGGGCGGTGGTGGTGTACCAGCCGCAATCGATCAGCTCGTCGCGGCCGGCGAACCGCGCAAGGAGTGCGTCCTCCATGGCCCGCAGGTAGATCAGGCAGTCCGGGCAGCGGCGCGAGAGGTGCACGAGGTAGCGGGGGTGGCCGGTGACGTAGGACTGGGCGCCGCCGGTCGCATCACGCAGCCGCCACCCGTCCTCGTCGGTCGGGGTGTGCCAGGACGGGGCCACGACGCGCATCGCATCGCCCCACAGTTCCCCGTTGGCTACCCCTTTCAGGACGACGATGGTGTCGCCGGCCTGGAAGTGTGCGTGGGTGATGTCCCGGTTGAGGGTGAGCGGGTCGGGCGTCGGCGCGAAGGCCGAAGTGGGCGGGGGCTGGGACATGCGGTTCCTTCCACGCGGTCGGTGGCGGGGTGGGAGGAACAATGGTCCGGAGGAACGCCGGTTTGGCTAACCGGCGTTTCCCGGCTATGTTCCCCCGCCGTCAGCGGAACGGGTTCTCCGTCCCGCGGTCCGCCTCGGTGGCTGCGTCGAGGAGTTCGAGCAGGTCAGTGCCTTCGGCATCGCGCTGGTCGATCCACCATCCGACACGGGTGATGGAGCGGGCCTTCTCCTCCAGCTCCGCCCAGTCCGCCTCGTCCCAACTCCCCTCTAGGACCAGCGCGGTGTGCGCGGCCGTCATCAGCTGGTGTCGGGAGCGCTCGCCCCAGTCCAGGGCCTTCTCCGGGCCCTCCAACTGCGGCATGTCGAACTGCTTCGCCCACACGACGGCCGCCTCCTGCTCCGCGGTGCGCTTCGCCGCGAGCCACTCCTGCTTGGACTCGGTGTCGGTGTCGCGCGCCGCCTTCCAGCAGTCGGTGCAGTCCTTCGACGCGAGCCAGCGGGCGAAACCTGCCCGCTTGTCGGCAGGACGATTGGACAGGTCATGATCCACACGGTGGGAGCAGGCATGCTCCACGGTCCACTGCGTACGCACGGCCATAAACGAGTCTCCTCAAAAGGGTTGGAAAGTGGTGGGGTTGCGCCCTGAGCTGGGCGTCTTGTGCCGGCCTCGGAGTGGGCGGCGGTGTCGGCCGCGCGGCAGCTGTCCGGCGGGACAAGACGTCGGCGCGCGGCGAGAAGGACGGCGAGAGCGAAGGCCGCTTTAGCGGCGGGGAGCACAGCGCTGGCGAGCGGCTGCTCGGCGAGGCGTCCGGCCAAGGCGGTACCGGCGGACTGTCCGACGCCGACCGACAGGATCAGCCACGGGTACGCCTCGCTGGACCGGCCCGCCGGGGCAAGAGCGTCCGTGGTCACGTAGGCGCAGGCGATCACGGTCAAGAATGCACAGGGCAGGGCGACCGCGACGGTGGCCGCGATGGGTCCCGGCAGAGCCACCGGCAGGATCCACCCGGCGTTGAACACGGCACCGGCGGCAAGCAGCCGGGGCGGTGCTCAGCGGTGGCGGGCGGTCGTGCTGGCGCGGGGCGGTGGAGCGGGGGGCGTGGTGTCCACGGCGGGGCGTGGTGGGCGGACACGCAGCGCGGGGGTGCGGTGTGGGGGCAGGACGGCGACGGTCGCGCCGAGGTCTTCGGCCACTTCTTCGACTTCGCGGGTGAGGAACTCGATTTGCCGGCCCAGCGTTGAGAGGCGGGCAGCGATCTGGCGGCCCTGCACGGTCTCCAGGGCGCTGGCGAACTGGCTACTCGTTTCGAGGAGTTCCTGGAGGCGGATCATCGGGCCCGCGTCGTAGCCGCGGTGGACGGCGCCGAGGAGGGCTTCGGAGGCGTCTCCTGCGGTCTGGCCTTCGACGACGTCGCGGATGAGTTCCTGCAGGGATACCTCCGGGGCCGGTGCCGGGCGGTTGAACCGGGAGACGTCTGCGCGCAGCACGCCGGGCGGGACCGGGGCGGGCAGTACCTTCCCTGCCTCGTATTCGTGCGCGTAGTGCCCGATCACCTGCCAGCCCGGTGCGTCCGGGTCGCCTCGCAGCGCGACAAGCGTCGAGTCGTCGTCCTCGATCAGGTGGGCGAGGGTGATCGGCTGCCCGTCGGCGGCGTACCACGACTCGGTCAGCTCCAGCTCGCCTCGCTGCTGCGCTGCCTGGGCCATCTCGGTCCACATTCGCTGTTCCTCGTCGGTCAGCGGAGCCTTGTGGTGCTGGCCATCGCGTTGGTCGGCGAGGTTGCTGGCGATGGAGCTGTGGTCCACCCAGGCGGTGAGGTGGGGCCACAGGGCCGAGTGCTGAGCGCGTTCGGCCGGGGAGTCGGGGGCGGCCGGCCGGTCGAGGGCCCGGCGGATCTCGGCGGCGGAGGCGGCCAAGCCGTCCAGCACAGCCCGCCACCCGGCCAGGTGCCGGGCAGGTGGCAGCTCGTCGAGCACAAGGCGGGCGACATCGAGCAGAGCCTCGGCGTGCGGGGCGAGGTGGGTGGTGTACGCCTCCACCGCCGCCTTGTCGCGGTGCGCTCGTGCGGCTGCCGCGGCGCCCGGGTGGACGGTGCGGCCGAACCGGTCGCGTGTCAAGTCGAGCGCGACCTCGGTCTCACGGTCGATGACCGCCATCCGTAGCCGGAAGTCACGGACCCCATTGGCGAGTTCCGGTGCCGCCAAGGGGCCGTCGGCGACCGGATTACTCGCGGGCGTCATCGGGACCGCCCGCCGCCCGGAGCCGTCAGGTGGACGGTCGGAGCATAGGTGGGCTTCGGCGGGATCGGCCGAGCCGACGGCGGGGAGGTGGTGGGCGGTGCGGAGCGCTGCGTCGTTCGGCCGGCGGCGGCCTGGGCGAGACGGCTGCGGCGCTCCTGGAGTCCGTTGGGCCGGACGGGGCGTGGCGGGCCGGCGGCGAGAGATGGGTCGAGGCGGATGTCGGCCTGCACGGTGTAGCCCTGGCGGCGCAGATCGTGGACGGCCTGGCGGGTCCGGCGGGGACCGTCGCGCTCGGGCTCGCTGAGCCGGTACAAGCCGGGTTCATCGGGGACGGGCTCGAACTGTTCGCGCACCAGGTACCAGTGGGCGAGGTGCGCGGGCACGGAGGAGGTGAAGGAGGCGACGAAGCCGTGGGTGGCGTGGTCGCCGAAGGCGAAATGGGTGCCGGGTTGCAAGGGGGCGGGGTTCTCCTCGCGTTGTTGGAGTGGAACTGTCAGCGGCTGCGTTGCGCGAGCCGGCCCGCGGTGAGGGGGCTGGCCGGCGCGGCGACGGGAAGGGCTGGGCGGCGGTGAGGTGCGCTCACGCGGGCCTGGCGCAAGAACCTCTCGCCGTTGGTGAGCCAGGTCTCGATGGCCGGCCACGCGCGTGCACGGCGCTCCTGCGGCGGCACAGAACCGCCGTGGACGACCTCGTCGAGCAGGGTCTCGGCATCGGCCACGGCGTCGGCTAGGCGGGACAGCGCCGTGGCGTCGTCGGGCCACGGGCTGCTGTCAGGACGGCACCGGTCGATCAGCGTCGGGGCGTGGTCGACGACGACGAGGAAACGGCGCCAGGCATGGTCGAGGAATTCCTCGGTCGCGGAGCCGAGGGCGGCAGCGCTCAGGAGGGTGGCGTCGCAGTAGCGGCAGGAGGCGACCATGGCCTGCCAGGTGTCGCGCTCGGAGCGGATGTCCCCGAGTACGGCGGCGATGGCTGCGGTCCGGCGGGCATGGACGGCCTGCTCGTAGGAGGGCAGATATCGGTCGGCGACGGCCTGGGCCGCGCGACCGGCGAACGGCGGCAGGACGATGCTGCGCGGGGCGTGCGGATCGCCGTACCCCTCTTCGAGGCCCTCTGGAGCGAAGGCGCCGACCAGGTAGTCGAGTTGGCGGCCGGGGCGCTCGATGAACAGCAGCGTGGTGCCGTGCACCGTGTCGGTGAGCGTGGCGGCGTAGGGGATTCGCTCGCTCTGGAGGGCGCGGCCGAGTTCGCCGCTGTCCCAGATCCAGGGCACGAGGTCTTCCTGCCAGGAGGGGTGCGAGTAGATCTCGACTGAGGCATGCCACTGGCCTGGCAGCTGGCGGGCGAGGTCGCGGGCGGCATCGCCGATGAAGCGCCGGCTGCTCGTGTGCACGCTGGTGCGGTGCCGTTTCGCGCACGTGACCAGGTCGACCACGGTGGTCCCGGTGCCATCTGCCGGCAGGTGGTAGACGCCCTCGTCGTCTCGCCGGAAGCCGCTCTCCGCGAGGGCGGTGTGTGCCCACGGGTACTGCTCGCCCGAGGCGATGGCGACGATCCCGGACTCTCGGCTGTGCGACAGGATGATCTGCGCCTCAGCCATGGACCCGGTCCTCCCCGCGGCGCAGGGCGGCGCGCAGGCTGCGGCCGTAGGCCCAGGCGTGCGCCCGGGCCGCCACCTCGAGCTGGTCGTATCCGACCTGGGCCGTCATCTGCCCGTCCCATTTGCGATATCTGTATACGGGGACCGGCAGCAGGATTCCGGGCGCAAGAGTGGTCACGCCGAGGGCCGCGCAGTAGTCCTCGCCCTGGACGAGGCCGCCCATTGGAGCGGCACGCACGAGGTCGGTGCGGGCGAGGATCGTGGTCGGCCCGATGGGGATGGTGTCCGCCGGCGACTTCCAGTACGTCCACACGTCGCCGGCCTCGTGCCGGCCGGGCGGTGTGGGACATCGCCACAGAGTGGTCGAGCCGTCGAGGTGCTGGTCCTCGCTCCAGCCCGCACACCAGCCGACTCCGGTCGATTCCAGGGCGTTCAGCCGTACGGACATCGCGTCGTTCGGGAACTCATCATCGTCGTCGGCCCAGTTCAAGTACCGGGTGCGGACGTGGGCGAGGGCCAGGTTCCGGGCGCAGGCGGCGCCGACCGGCCGGGGCAGCACCAGCGTGCGGACGCGAGGGTCCTGCGCGAGCGGGGCCGGCAGACGGTCGGGCGAGGCACCGTCCAGGGCGATCACGGCCTCCCACGGCACGGACTGCCGGGTAAGACTGGCGTGCATGGCAGTCAGATAGTCCAGCCGGTCTTCGCGCAGGCGGCTGGAGATAACGACGGTGATCAGGGGCGTGGTGTGCGGGGACAGGGAGGGCTCCGGGAAGACGAGGAGAACTAGCGGCGGGCGGCGGGGCGCGGGGTGCTGGCCTTCGCCGGGGTTGCGGCGGGGGCGCTCGGGGGCGGCGTGCTGCGCGATGCCCGGATAGTTGGCGCGGGGTCGAGGGAGGACCAGGCCGACGGGTGGTCGTTGAAAACGGTGTGCGGGTCGGTGTCCCAGTCCACGACCGGGCCGATGTCCTCGTTCAGGAGGCTGATCCCCTCGACGCCCTCCTTGTTCAGGACGTACCCCCACTGCATGTCCTGCTTGTCGGCGGTCTCGTCGGTGACCGACATGCGCACCGGCGGGGAGCCGTCCGGGGTGATCAGGTGGTCGAGGGTACGGCTGGGCCACTGCTCGCCGCCGGTCAGCGCGGCCACGAGTGCGGGCGGCGCATTGTCGAGGAGATCGGTGCCCAGTTCGTCCCAGCCGACGGCGACGTCGTCGATGAGGTGCCGGCACATGGTCTCGACGTTGCGTCCGAACTTGTACTGGTAGGCGGCCAGGAGCAGGGGAAGGTGGTGGCTGGGTACGCCGTCGAGCTGGACGTGGATGCCGCTGTATCCCGTGCCGACGGTGGGTCGGGCGATGAAGGAGCGTGTGGACAGGGAGTTCTCCAGATCGAGCAGGGGGCGGGGGATGTTCGGAGGCCATCAAGGTGCGCGCGGGTGCGTCTACGCGCGGTCCGACCAGGACGGGACCGGTGGGCCGGAGGCGTCGGTGCGGGCGCAGGTGTAGCCGATCAGGCGGGAGGGTTCGGCCTTCGCGGGGACGGTGGCGGCGTCGTTGCACACGAACGTGTACGTGATGGAGGTGCGGGGCACGTCGTGGAGCCAGGCCCGGTCGTCCTTGCCTGGGTTGATTTGCAGGCCGGAGTGCGCGACGGCGTCGGTCTGGGTGTGCGTGTGGGAGAAGAGGATCAGCGCGCCGCCGTCGGTGGTTTTGAGGGCGTAGGCGTCCTCATAGCGGTTGGCGGCGCCGGCGAAGACGGTGGTGCCCTGGTTCCCGTAGCGGGTGCCGGTCTTGTCGTGAACTTCGATCTGCTGCTTGCTCGCCTTGGCCGGGGCGAAGACCTTGGTCCCGGTGTCCTTGCCTCCGGTGGCGAAGTTGTCGAGCACGGCGGTGCGCAGCAGGGTGGCGCCCGCTGCCAGCTGCTTGTTGCCGTCGGCGGCGACAGCCGTCGCGTACCCGTCGCGGTCGAGGGCAATGTCCGGCAATTCCGGGCTGTCGAGGTCGACAATGGAGACCAGTTCCCAGCGCTCGTGCTGGGGGCGTTCGGCGAACACGCCCAGACGCGAGGGTGCCTTGCCCGTTTGGTCCGAGAGCGCGGCGGCGAACCAGCGGTCCTGCCCGGCGGCCAGGCGCGGGATGTACAGCTTGGCGTCTGCGGAGTCGTAGGACCACGGCTTGTACGGCTTACGGTCCGCCGCGGGGAGCCCTTCGGTCTCGGTGTAGTCCGAGACGGACATCGCGTACAGAGGTCCGTCCTCGACCGTGTCGAGCAGGGCGCGGTTCCGGACAGCGTTGGCCGCGTTGTTGATCTTCGAGTAGTGGGTGATGACGTCGCGGGCCTCGGCGGCGCTGAGGGCCGGGGCGGGGTCCGGGGCAGTGCTGGCCTTGGGCGTCTGCTGGGTGCGGGTGGTGCCGTCGTCGTCGGAGCAGCCGGTGAGGGCCAAGGCGAGGCAGGCCGCGCCGATGAACAGCGGCAGGGTACGGCGAGTGGTGCGGATGGAGGCTCCAAGGATCTACGGGGAGGGAGTGGATCAGCGCGTACGGCTGGTCGTTGGCGCGGCCTTCGGCGATGTCGGCGGAAGGGCTGCGGTGGTCGTGGGCGCCGAGTGGCGCAGGTTCACACCGATGCCCTTGGCCGTGAGCTGCTGGACCACGCCGTGGACACGAAGCGCGCGACCGCTGTCCCCGTACGCGGCGGGCAGGAGGAACGCTGCTTGGTGTGGGTGGTACTGGAAGCCGTGGGCGTACAGCGTCATGCGGGCATCGACCGGCACGCTCTCGTACGGTGCGCCGAGGGCTCCGTCGCTGTACAGGGTCAGGGTGAGGACCTGATCGACCTGTGGCGGGCCGGGCCGGTGCGGGGGGTCGGGCTGGTTCGTCGCGTTGGCGAGCACAGTCTGCAGGGCCTGCCCGTAGCGGGGCAGCAGCCTCCGGGCGACTTGCGCCGCCGCCCGCACGACGTCCTTGGGAACGGCGATGCCATTGGGTTCCTCGACCGCGACGAAGTGGTGGGGCTTGATGTGCGTGCCGTCGGGGGCGAGCGGGGCGACGACGAACTGGTGCGGGTAGAGGGGCCGGTCGGTCACGTACAGCCGCTGGTCGGCCGGCCCGTGGAGCACTGCGTCGTGGGTGAGGACGTACTGGCTGACGATGTACTCGACGTGGCCGGTGTCCCAGAGCTGCTCGGTGCGGGGGAACTGGTCCGCGTACTGCCCGTAGCGCTGATATTCGCTGGTCCAGGTGCCGGGCAGGCGGGCGGCAAGGCCGACGGCGAACGCGGACAGGTCGGTGCGGGGTGACGTCATGTGTTCCTGGAGGGAGGCGATGGTCCGGCCTCAGCGCATGTGCCGCGGCTGTGCCGGCGGGAGGGCCCGCGGGGGAAGGGAGGGCGCACGAGCCGCGGTGGAAGGGAGCCGCGGTGCCGGCACGAGCGGGGTGAGTGCCCGCATCCGGTCCTCGGCCACGTGCAACACCTCTCCGAGATTGCGGATCTCGGCGGCGGCGTCGGCGAGGTCGTAGAACAGGTCGAAGCCGTCGTCCTCCACTGCCTCCTTGGCCTTCTCCCCGGCTGCTTCGAAGAACTCGCCGAGCCGTTCGAGCAAGCCGTTGATCGGATCCAGGATCTGGTGGAGCAGGGCAGCCGCATCCGCATGCGACTCGGCTCCGTTGAGCCGGTCGGTCAAGGCGAGGATTGCGTCGCCATAGACGTAGTTGCGAGCGTGGTCTGCTGTGTCGGGGACACCCGGGACCTGGCGCGGGTGGGGTGTCGACTGAGCTGGGTGCACAGGTGAGCCTTCGTGGGGCACGACGGGATGCGGCAGCAGCCCGAGCTGGGTAAGGCGATGGTCGATCGCCTCGATCAGGGGCTGGGCGCTGCCGCCATGGCGGGCTTCGGGCCGCTGCGGAGCACCGGGGTCGCCGGAGGGAGCCGAGTCGTAGAGGACCTCGAACAGCGACTGGTCGTCGGGGTGCTCACGGGTCGCGATCCAGCCCTCCGGGTTTCCCGGCTGGCGCTCGGAGGGGGGCTCCTGCGGCGGGCTGATGATCAGGTAACTGTCGTCGGGGAGCGACACACGCACGATGTAGGCGCTGAGGCCGAACTCGATGTCGCACTCCAGCCCACGCTCTCGCAGCGGTGTGGTGATGTGCGCGTGACGGCGCCACAGCTCCTGCCACCACGAGGTGTCCACGTTGCGGTGGTTCGGAAGCGGCGCGAGCCGAGCTGCGCGGTGGGCGTCTGGAGTGCTCTGCTCGTCAGCGGCCACGGCTCCTCCTGCGGGAGGCTGGCGATCGGTGCGAGGGCGGTAGCCGGCGAGCGGGGTCGGCTTCCGGCTTCGATGCCGGACTGAAGTCGAGTTCGTACTCGTCGTAGGTGGCGATCAGGCCGTGTTCCATCTGGGCTTCGCGGTCGGCGATCTGTGCCATGAGGTCGTCGTGCTCGGCTTGGCACTGCTGGTATTCGGCCCAGTCGGCGTCGCTGAAGTGGGCGGGGCGGTTCAGGGGACTCCTCGTGAGGGGCGGCCAGGGTTAACGGTGGAGACCACTCGGTCTGGGCAGCGGTGGTGCCACGGTGCTCTCGCGATGGGAGGGCGCGGGGAAGCAGCGGTGGAAGTCGAGGTGGCGGGTGGCTGACCCCTCGGCGGTCAGCGCCGTGGCCCTGCGGGGCCGGGCTGCGGGCCGGGCGGGGCCGGGGGCGGTCCGGGCGCAGTGCGGGTTTGCTTCAGGAGCGCGTCGAGGTCCGGGGCCGGGTCGTAGTGCGCGCGAAGGATCTTGAGATCCGCTTCGGTGGCCATGGCCAGTCCGGAGGCAATATTGCTGGCGGCGCCGCGCAGTAGCCAGGGCGGTGACTCGGGTTCGGCTCCCCGGTTTTGGCCCCGCCACTTCGCCGTGGTGCCCAGGTGATCGATGACCTCGCCGAGGAACGGGGCGACGGCGTCCAGCAGGGCATTGAGTACGGTGCTGAACTCGGCCGGCGTCTCGGCTGCGTCCAGAGCCGCGCGGTAGGGGCTCAGGTCCGGGGCGGGGAAGGGCTCGTGCGGCAGGGGGTGCCGGGTCCGGAAGGCGGCGGCATCGCGATCGGCCCAGCGGTGCAGGTCGCCTCGGGTGGCGGAGCGGGTGTGGTAGGCGTGGATCTGGTCGGAGGTGCGGCCGACGTTGTCGTAAAGCTCGAAGTCGGGGTTTTGCAGGGGTTCTCCAAGTCTCGTGTGTCACAGGTGCCGTCGGATGGGGGCTGTTGTACCTGACGGAGGTGCATGGGAAGTGAGAATCCGTCAGTCGGAGTGAACTCGGCCCTGTCTGTAGGCCGTCAGTTCGGCGGCGGCGTGCTGGCGATGGGGTGGCTGCCTAGCAGAGAAGCGTTGGTCTTGAACTGGTTCGCGGTGGCGTAGATCGCGGTACGAGCGTGCTCGATGTCCTGCTGCAAGAACAGGAGCAGATCCTTCGGGGCTTCGATCTGCGCGTCCGTGACGGGCGCGAAGAAATGATGGTGGGAGCTGATCTGGTCCATGGCCTTGGCCAGGTAGTGGTGGGCGAGCCCCAGAGGCGCGGCACACTGGCGAATAGCCGTCGCGTGCATGTCGCGGTCGCTGCCCTTGCCGTTGAAACTGGTGACCAGGTCATCGGCGATGCAGTTCAATTCCCAGGTGATCTGCGCGAGCGCCGCATCGATCGCGTCGCTGATGGCCTCGCCCTGTCCTCCGGCGACGGACTGCGGAAGTTGGTCTGCGAACCTTTCGAGGCTCCGCGCCGCTGCCCGGAGGTAGCCGGGGTTGGTTCTACGGATGTCATGGGGGTAGGTGGAGGTGTCGTACATCCCTGTCCTGTATGTATCCCTGAACCGGTCGGGATCGGCCTATTTGCGCAAAATGTCATGTTTTCAATGCATCCGGGCATCGGTGTCGAAGAGCGCCAGCTCGTACGCGTGCAGGAGGTGCTGCACGATGAAAGATCGTCCGGCGACTTTCCACAGGCCACGCCCTCGGTTGAGGTGGGCGATGGCATCCATTTCGACGGAGGTCAGGCCGAGCAAAGAGGCCGCGGCGTGGAGTTGGTCGGTCTCCTGGCGGTAGATGATGCGGGTGGAGCAGTCGGCGAGGAGTCCTTCGGCCAGCGCCCGACCCTGTGATCCGGCGTCGCCGGCGGTGAGCAGGTCAGACAGCCGGTGGATCACCATGAGGTTGGCGATGCCGAGGCCGCGGCTGAGCTTCCACTGGGCCTGCATGCGCTGGAGCAGTCCGACGTGTCGCATCAGGCGCCATGCCTCGTCGTACACGATCCAGCGCCGGCCGCCCTTGGGGTCGGAGAGGGCGGACTCCATCCAGGCGGAGGCGCAGGTCATCGCCAGGACGAGGGCGGTGTCGTCGCCGGAGCCGCCGAGGCGGGACAGGTCGATGGTGAGCATCGGCGCGTTCGGGTCGAAGGCGACGGTGGAAGGGGCGTCGAACATGCCGGCCAGGTCGCCGTGGACGAGGCGCCGCATGGCGTGGGCGAGGTCGCGTGCTGCGTCGCCGAGTTGGCCCGACATCATCCCGGCGGCTTCGTCGAGTGCGCTGGGGTTGTTGAGGGTGGCGGCGACGTCGCCGAGGAGTGGGGCGCGGTGCGTGTCGGCGGCGCGGGTGACGACGGCGTCGAGGGCGATGTCCAGGGCGGTGTGTTCCATGGGCATCAGGTCCCGGCCCAGGACGGTCCGGGCGAGAGAGCCGAGCAGGAGCAGGCGCCGCTTACGGATCTCGCCGACCCAGTCGGTCTCGGAGACGCTCTCCGGGCGTGGGGCTGCGTCCAGGGGGTTCAGCCGTCCCGGCAGTCCGGGACCGAGGGCGACGGACCGGCCGCCGAGAGCTTCCGCCACCGGCGTCCACTCGCCTTTCGGGTCACACGGCACGTAGACGCGGTATCCGAAGGCCACCGAACGCAGCGCGAAGGACTTGGCGAGCGCGCTCTTGCCCTGGCCGATCACTCCGGCGAGCAAGAGGTTCGGGTTGGTGAACCCCTCGACCTTGCCGTACAGCGCGAACGGATCGAAGACGAAGCTAGCCTCGGCGTGGACGTCGCGGCCGATGTAGATGCCCTCGGCGCCGAGGCCACCTTCGGCCAGGAACGGGTACGCGCCGGCGGCCACGGCCGTCGTCATGCGGTGGGCGGGCAGCTTCATCCGGTTCCCCCGCGCGGAGGCGGGACCGGGACGCCCGCTCAGGGGGTGGAGCGCGGCGGGCATCTGGTGCTCGGCTGACGTGGTCTCGCTCTGGTGGGCGCTGGCTTCGGCGCGGGCCTTGGCGGTGGCCTCGGCGAGCTGGCGGCGGGCAGCTTTGCGGCTGGCACGGTCGGTGCCGTGGGGGGTGAACAGGGGGCTGGCGGAGGCGCGGCGGGCGCGACGGGCTGGCCGGTGGCTCATCGGGGGCCCTCGATTCTGCGGGTGGTGCTCATCGCACGCAGGCCGTGGTGTGCGGGCGAAGGTCGGTGGGGGTGGTCTTGCGGCGGATGACGTGTCCGGCGGTGAGGTGGCGCTGGCAGATCGTCAGTGCGGGCGGCCCCTCGGGTAGCTGCTCTGGATGGCACGCGCTCGCCTCGGCGTCTGCCACGGTGGTGCTGGGCAGCAGGTGGAAGGCGGCGTGAACCTCGCTGGTGGCCTGCCAGAGGCGGGTGTGCGCGCTGGCCAGGTGGCGGCCGGCGACGGGGTGTGGCGGACGGGTGGTTTCGGCGAGGCGGTCCAGGAGCTGGTGCAGGGCGGTGAGGTGTGCGTGGAGCACGTCAAGGTGCAGGCGGTCCGCCGGCCGGGGTGGGGTCGCGTCCGACGAGGCAAGGGCCCGGGTGTGGTGGCGGACTCCGGCGCTCGCGGCGCGGAGGTAGGGGTGCGCGTCGTCCGGAGGTGTGCGGGAGGTCAAAGGTGGTGGTCCTTCCTGCCGGGAGGCAGGGGCAGCGACGGGTGGTCCGTCGCGGGTGATCGAAGAGCAGCGGGCCAGGGTGCCGGCGGCGGGACGGGCTCACAGGGCAGTCCGTGCGAGCGGGAGCGCGGTGAGGGTGAAGGCGTCCGGCTGCTGGTAGTTGAGCCGTCGGAGATCGACGCCCGAGGTGACGGCGTGGGTCTCGATCTGTGCGCAGGCGGCGTCCAGTAGCGCGTCGGTCTCGGCGGTGACGGTGACCAAGCCGGTCAGCGCCACGTCGGCATGCCCGGCGATGAGCTGGCGCTCACGCTGCTTGACGTCGGCGTACTCGACGGAGTCTTCCTCGCTGTCGACCTGCCCCCGGCGGGCCCTCTCGTTGGCGTCGGCGATGATCGCCGCCTTCTTCCGCTGGACGTCCCGCAGCGCTGATTCGAGCCCCTGCGGCACGTATATAAGGGAGAGGCTGCGGCGCACGCCGGCCGTGAACATGATCCCGTGCAGGAACCCGGCTCCCATTTCGGTGCGCGGCCAGTTCTCCACCCAGTACGTTGCGTGCCGTGCGCTGTCGGTGGCGAGGCGGTCGTACTCCTCGAACTGGACGACGGGCCCGGCGGCGGCAGGGGCGGCCTCGGCGCGGCCGGTCTCGGACCACTGCTGGAGTGCACCGAGCGTTTTCGGGTCGTAGGCGGTGCGGATGACGGCGGCGATCTCCCGCGAGGTCAGCCATCCGGTGACCTGGAGTCCGGCGTTGCGGGCGGCCTGGGCGATGGACGCGGTGGTCTGCTCCATGACGGTGAACGCCCCGGGCAGCCCGCCGCCGGCCTGGTTGATCAGGCGCCGGGCGGCCTTGAGGTCGAGGGAGATGGCGAGGTAGGTCTCGTGCGGTGCGGCGGCGGGGCCTGCCGAGGCGACCAGTTCGGAGTAGATCTGTCCGGCGACGGGGGTCTGGGGCTGTCCGTTCTGGGTCCAGTGGCGGGTGAGGGTGTCGCCGCTGTCGGGGACGGTGCGCTCCAGCACCTGGACGGTGGCGATGTGCCCGGTGCGGGCGATGCCCGCCAGCGCACGTCCCCAGCTGCTCACGTTGTGGTTCTGCGTGGCGGGGTCGAGGAGGGCGAAGGCGCGGCTGCTGATGCGGGCGATGGCGGTCAGTGTCTGCTGATGAGGGTCGTGGACAGCCGCGGCCTGATTGGCCGAGTCGCCGGGGGTAACGACCTTGAGGGAGGCGGCGGTGCCGGGCAGGTGGAGGATTCCGTCCTGCCGGGGCCGGGTGACGGGCCGGGCGAGCCAAAGGGTCTGGCCGGTGCGGCGGCGGTGCGCGTAGCGGGCGACGATCGGCGCCCAGTCGATCAGGGAGCGGCCATGCCGGCGGATCGCGACGAGCGCACCGGCTGCCGCCCACAGCGGGGCCAGGGCAACGGCGCCGAGCAGTCCGGTGGAGATCACCGTCATCAGCAGCAGCGCCAACGTGCACGAAACGAGGACGAGTTGAGGAAGGGAAAGGCCGAGGAGGATGCCGCGGCGGGACCGGTGCGGGAACTTCACCGTGACCGGGGCGACGGAGAAATCAGTCAAGGGGCGGGTCCTGGAGGCGCGGGTGGAACCCGGGGGCGGGAGGTGGCGTGCACTCCCGCCCCCGGGAGTCGGGCAGGGGATCAGAGACCGGTCGGAGGCGGCGGCGGTCCGCTCGCCCCGCTTGACGCGGCGTTCTGTGAACCGGAGGACGGTGGTGCGCCCTGCGGCGGCGGGGTCGTGGTCGGCGCCGTGGACTGCCATCCGCCGCCCTGGCCGGACGCGGCGTTCGCTCCGGCTCCGCCCGGCCCCGGGCTGCCTCCCACCTGGCCGCTGGTGTTGTCGGACGCGCTCGTCGGCGCGGGCTGGACGGCCTTCTCCAGACCGGACTTGACGGCATCGCCACCGGGCGAGCTGCCCGTTCCGCCGCTTTGTGAACCTTCCTTGCCCTCTCCGCCTCCGCCTGACGGGGTGGCGGCAATGTCGCCGGGGAAGCCGCCTCCGCCAGCGGCGTCGGGGCCCTGCGGTGCCGCGCCTGCTCCGGCTGCAGCGCCACCGGTTCCGGCAGTGGCCGCAGCCGCGGCGGCCTTACGGGCGGCCTTCTCGGCATGCGCCTTGGCGATCTGCGCTCCGGCTCCGCCAGCGCGGTGGATGGACTCGCCGTCGGTCCCGTCGGCCGCCCAGTGCACGAACTTGAAGACGGCGTACGGACACAGCAGCACCAGGATCATGATCACGATGCCGGACATGACATCGGCGAGGGCCGCGACGCCGTCCTTCGCCTCCGTCTTGCCCATGGCGGCGATGCCGAGCACGAAGATCACGGTCATCAGCAGCTTGGAGACCACGAGGGTGGCGGTGGCCTCGATCCAGCCCTTGCGCCAGCGCCGCGCGACCTCCCACCCGCCGCCGGCGGACGCGAAGACAGCCAGCGTGACCATGACCAGGATGCCGACCTTGCGGACCATCATCACGCACCAGTACAGGAAGGCGCCGATGGCGGCACCGAGGCCGACGACGACCGGGACGAGCCAGCCCAGCCCGGCTAGGGACCCGATTTGGCTGACCTTCACGATGCGGCGCACGGCCGACCCGATGTTCAGGTGCGCGGTCTTGAACAAGCCGTCGGAGACGGCGTCGACCACCTCGACGGCGACCGTGGTCAAGGCGATGGCACAGAAGGCGAACAGGACGCCGCTCATGGTGCCGGTGAACGCCTGTGTCAGGGCTTGTCCGTCGCGCCGGACGGCGGCCCGGACCAGCTGCGCGCAGAACGTGGCGACCAGCAGGACCAGGCCCAGTGGCAGCAGCATCTCGTAGTTATCGACGAACCACGATGCGTTGAGGTCCACCTTCGTGGTGGTGTCGACTGCCTCGGCGGCCAAATCGGCAGCGGCGGCTGCCAGTTCACCGGCAGACTTTGCCATCCAGTCACCGATGGCTTTGCCGGGGTCCGAGGCGAAATCCACCGCGTCTCCGACGGCGCACAGCTTGTCTGCCAGGGGGTAATCACAGAAACCCACGAGAGAGTTGCCCCTCCTTTCTTGAATCAGGCGCGGGTCACTGCGTGACGCTCGGAGCGATGGCGGCCAGGGAGCAGTCGTGGCCGGGGCGGCACTGAATGGCGAGAGTCACGGCCCGTTCCTCGGCCCCGCCGCCGCCCTTCTTCCAGGCGATCTGCTGCTTGCCATTGACGGTGACGACGTAGATGTACGCCTCGGCGATCGCGGACGGGTCGTCGGCCAACGCCCGCTTGAACGCGCCGGGGTAGTGGCCCTCGGTGACGCTGGCGGTGGCGTGCTGGTCCTGGTCGGCCATCCGCGACCACAGCAGCGGATCGGGAACCTGGCCGGAGACGGACGCCCAGTCGGCGTACTTGGTCTCGGTGGTCATCCAGGCGCGCATGCCGACGAGTTGCTGGTCGTGGCTGGTGTCGCGGGTGTCGTAGGACCACAGCATCTGCGTGGCTGCCTTGGCGTAGGTGACCGGATCGGCGATCTGCGGAGGCTTGGGCACGGAACCGGATCCGGAGGAAGGCTTCGGTGCGGCTTCGGAGGCGGTCGGGCTGCCGGTCGGGGCGGGCGCATCGGCGGCCGGGGTCTGGTGGCCGTTCCTGCCGGCGGACAGCAGGGCGACGATCCCGGCGATGGCGAGCAGGGCGGCGACGACGCAGGTGACGATCGCGATGCGCCGGTTGGCCGACCAGCCCGCTCCGTACGAGGACAGCGAGAAGGCGGGGAATCGATTCCGCATTAGTGGACCTGCGCCCCCAGGCCGGAGAAGAAGGCCACGATTCCGTTCGCGGCGCCCAGACCGAGGGCGGCGCCGGCGGCTACGACCGCGCCCTTCTTGCCGTTGGCTTCGGCCTGGTGACCACCGGTGTGGTGGCCCCAGGCCCATACGCCGAGCGAGACGGCGAGGGCGCCGACGACGGCGATGATGCCGAACATGTTGATCGAGTTGACGACGTTCTTCAGCACGCTCAGGCCGGGCAGACCACCGCCCTTGGGTGAGATTCCTGGGTCGTAGGCGAGCTGGATGACGCGGTCGGCGAGAGGAACGGACATAGGTGTGGCGGGGCTCCTTGCATACGCGGGTCAGGCGAGGACCTGCGGGAAGGGGAAAGCGGAGAGGGGAGGTGCGCCTGGGACGCGGAAGTGGCCGCGACGGCGACCCCACCCGGGGCGGTGCCGGGCGGCGGCGGCCTCAGAGGACGCGGCGGGCGGCGAGGATCGTCCAGTCCTTGATCGGAGTGATCCGGACCGGCTTGGTGGTGCGGGGCGCCTCGATCACGAGGCCCTCGCCCATGTACATGCCGACGTGCTCGGGCCGGGCGGCGGCGCCGCGGCTGAAGATCAGGTCACCGGGCTTGAGTTGGGCGGGCGATACCGCCTTGCCCTCGTTGACCTGCGTGTACGTGGTGCGGGTGAGTGTCACGCCGGCGTGGGCGTACGCCTGCTGCATCAGGGAGGAACAGTCGCAGCGGCCCATGGGGTCGGGGCCGTGCGCGTTGGTGCAGGAGCCGCCCCACTGGTAGAGCGTGCCGAGTTGCTGCATCGCCCAGGTGATGGCCTTGCGCGCCCGCGGATCAGCGTCCTTGGGGATCTTGTAACCCTTGGGGACGCTCCCCTCGGGGATCCGGCCGAAGCCGGAGCCGTCCTGGCCCGGAGCACAGCCGGTGGTGCCGGGCGACGCCTGCTTGCCCTGGTCCGCGTCCTTGCCGTCCTTGTCGTTGCCACCCGGGAAGGTCTTGGCGATGGCCTCTTGCAACGCAGTGGCCAGGTTTTCCCACTGGGCGTACGCGTCCGGCAGCCCGGACTTCTGCACGGCTTGGGCAGCCTGGGTTACGGTCATCTGCTGCCAGCCGTCGACCTTGAGCAAGTGCTTGTAGAACTGCTCGGAGGCGTAGACCGGATCGCGGATCTGCTGGGCGCTGCCCCAGCCCTGGGAAGGGCGCTGCTGGAACAAGCCGAGCGAGTCGCGGTCCCCGTAGTTCAGGTTGCGCAGCCGGCTCTCCTGCATCGCCGTGGCGAGCGCGATGATCTGTCCCTTCTTGGGGACGTCGAGCGAGAGACCGGCGGCCACGATCGTCTGTGCGTTGGGAACTTGCTCGGCGGGCAGGTCCAGGCCCTCGACGTGGACGTCTTTGGCGGACGCGCCGTCGAGGATCTTGGTGACCTGTTCGGCGACCTTGCCGGTGTCGATGTCGGTCGAGCAACTGCTGAAGGAGCCGCTGCTCTGCACGGCGTCGGCGGAGGAGGCCAGCATCATGCCGGTGCCGGCGATCAGGATCGGGGAGAGGAAGACGACGCCGATGCCGGCGGCGAGCCCCTTCAACCCGAGCGGACCGCTCGCCGGTCAGCGATGTCGGGCAGAGGTGGGTAACGAGACGTCATGAACGTGTCCTTCGGGGGTGCGGTGTCCGGCGAGCCGCGTGCGCGAAGCGTGTCGGAAGGCCGCGGCGGCCGGGGTGGGCGATCGGGACGGGCCGGCGCGGGCGAGTTGCCGCTCGCTCTGCGAGGCCGGACCGTGAGCTAGGTGTGCCGGGGCAAGGGGTACCTCCGTGAGGCGTGGCGGGAATAGCCAGCGGCGGTGTGCGCCGGGCGGTTCAAAAACAGTAGGCGCAGATCGGCGGTTGACCAAAAAGTCGGCGTGAGGTGCCGGAATCCGATACCCCAGCACAGCACTTCTTGGTCGTCGGCGGATTCGCCTCTACAGTTTTTGGACTCCCTCTCTCCCACCTCGGTCTGTGGCCCTGGGCTTCTGTATGCCCACTTCCGGCCCGCGAGGTTTCTGCACGAGACGGGCAGTTCCCTCCGCGATTCCGCACCCGAATAGGGGTTCCTCTTTGCCTTTTTCCCTGCACCAGGGCGACGCCCTCAGCGTTCTCGCCGGCCTCCCGGACGGTTGCGTCGACTCCGTCATCACCGACCCGCCGTACAACTCCGGCGGGCGGACCGCGAAGGAGCGCACCACCCGCTCCGCGAAGCAGAAGTACACCTCCGGTGCCGCCCAGCACGCTCTGCCGGACTTCACCGGCGAGAACATGGACCAAAGGTCGTACGGGTTCTGGCTGACGCAGATCATGACCGAAGCCCACCGCCTCACCCGCAGCGGCGGCACCGCGCTGCTGTTCACCGACTGGCGCCAGCTCCCCGTCACCACGGACGCGATCCAGGCGGCCGGATGGCTCTGGCGCGGAGTGTTGGCCTGGCACAAGCCGCAGGCCAGGCCGCAGAAGGGCCGGTTCACCCAGAACTGTGAATTCATCGTCTGGGCGTCCAAGGGAGCGATCGACGGCTCCCGCAACCCCGTCTACCTGCCCGGCCTCTACAGCGCGTCGCAGCCTTCGGGGGCGAAGCGTCAGCACATCACGCAGAAGCCCGTCGAGGTGATGCGCGAGCTGGTCAAGATCAGCCCCGAGGGCGGCACGGTTCTCGACTTCTGCGCCGGCTCCGGCTCCACGGGCGTCGCCGCCCTGCTGGAAGGCCGCGACTTCATCGGCGTGGAGAAAACCGAGCACTACGCGTCGATCGCGGCCGACCGGCTCACCGAGACGATCCGTGAAACGCTCACCCAGGACGACGTGGTTCTCACCGTCTGATCCGCTCCGCTGTATTTCGCTCCGGAGCCCCGCGCACCCTCCCAGTCTTTTCCGGATCCCGCCGGGACGTTCGTGCAACCCTCCGGCGGGTCCGTGCGCCGTGGATTCCGCCCACCTGCCATCTCGCGTCTCGTAGGAGGCCGTACTTTTCATGCCCGAATCCATAGAACCCGCAGGCAGCGGGGAATTGGAGCCGGTTCGCGTCCCGGACCCGCAATTGGAGGGGATCGAGGCGAGCGTCCGACGGCTCATGGAGCAGTCGGCTCAGCAGGCCCAACAGCTCGACCATCTCGCGTCCTCGCCGGCGCCGGGCGGATCGCCGTTCGCGGCCTTCGGCATGCCGGGGTTCGGTGGGCCTGCTCCCGCCGCTCCGCCAGAGCCCCGCCCGATCCTGGAGCTGGACGGAGAGGAGCGCGAGGACGAACTCGACGCGCTCAGCGACTGGGTCGACGACTTCTTCCTCCCGGTCTACGGAGCGGAGGTCACCACCGCGGCGCCCTGGTGCCTGCAATGGCAGGAGCACGACGACGTCGTGGCCTGGCTCCACGCCCTGTGGCTCGCCTACCAGCAGCACAAGGACTCCGAAGTCGGATTGAGCGGTCTGTTCGTGTGGCACCGGGACTTCCTCACCCACGCCGTTGCGGCGATCCGCGCGCCGGGTGGCCCGCTGTCGGCCTGCATGACATCTCCCGACCGGCCCGCGCACCGTCTTCTGCCCGGCCCGCCGCCGTCCGTACGGACGGAGACGGCGTCCACGGCGGAAGCCGCCGGCGCCGCCGAGCCGGACGAGCCGACGTCATGAACGCGGGAGTGGGACAGCCCGCCTTCGGACTGAGCTTCGACCCCCGAGCGCTGACCGATCTCCTCCAGGCCCCCAGCGATATCCGCGACCTCACCCTCGCTTACCTGCAGGAAGTCGTGAACGCACAGCGCTTCGGACTGCGCCTCGACGGCGACCTGGAGGGCTATCGAAAGCTTTTCGTGGACTCCCGGAAGGACTGGCGCGTCGTCTACGGCGTCCGTCCGGCACCCGCGGAGTCCGCACATCAGAAGGAGATCCACGTCGTCGCCGTCCGGCCGCGCGCGGGCAACGACGTCTACGACGAGGTCGGCCGCCGCCTGGGGATGACCCGCCGGCCGCTGAGCGCCCGCACCCACGCGGCCCGCTCCCGTTCCCCGCAGCTGACCACCCGCACTCCCGCGCCCCGGTCCGGTCCGCCGCCCACCGCACTGCCGGGTCTGCCCCGTCCCGCACACAACCCCGCGCACCACCACACCCGCTGACGCACGGAGCGTCGCCTATGCCCCCTGAACCCGCGCCGCTACCAGCCCGGCGTGCGGTGTCCCCGCTCGACCATCGCCTCGAAGCCGTGACCGGCCACGACATTGACACCCTGTGGTCCTACCGCGACCGCGGCGTCCTCGACGAGCCCCACGCCCACCTGGTCGACCGGCACCGCGAACTGGCCAAGACCCAGACCGGCGTCACCTTCTACCTCCGCCTCCTCCACCGCCTGTCCAGCGGCGAGTTCGACGTCGACGACGCCCTGTTCACCCGCATCGACCGCACCGTGGACCAGCTGGACGAGGCCAGAGACCAGCGTGACGCCGCTGCCCGGAAGGTCCTCGCCGCGCTGAAGCCGATCGAGGCCGCTGCCGCGGCCTCGACGCCCCGCGCGCAGCAGCTCTCGACGGACGACCAGGCCGCGCTGCTCGCCATCGCCGGCGGCGCCAAGCTCTACGAACACCTTCTAACCGGCCGGATGTCCGTGACCGCGGCCTCCGGCACCCGCATTCCTCACGCCAAGCTCCAGCGGCTGGAGGATGCCGGCCTGGTCGTCCGGGACACCGGCCACCCCGTGCACGCCGGCCAGCCGGTCACCCTCACCGACACCGGACGGGCCGCACTGTTCGCCGCCCGGCGGACCCCCACGACCCAGCCATCCAAGCTCCCGGCCCGCCCCGGCGCGTCGCCGTCCACCCCGGCACAGCGGCGCTGAACTCCACCGAAAGGCCCTTGTTGCCTCCCACCGAACCGGCGTCCCGGAAGTCCATCCCCCAGGTCGACTTCGAGCTGGACGACTTCGACGCCGACGAGGAGATGTACCGCGACTTCTACCGCAAGGTCGCCGTCCGCGAGGACATGCTCGTCCCCCTCGCCGAACACCACACCCCCGACGGCGCGCACAGCTACTACGTCCTGTTCGACCGCACCGCCACCTGGGGACACCCCGGTATGCCGCAGGTCCTCGCCGTTCATCTGCAACGGGACCGTGAGCAGCGGACGTTCGCCTTCGAGCAGGCCCCCCTGCCGCTGCCCGCGATGGCGCAGTCCTGGCTCATCCACCGCGGCTGCCCGCACGACGCCATCGGCCTAAACCCCGAGTTCGGCCCGCAGCCGGCGGACGAGGCGACACGTGCACTGGAACGACGCCTCGCGGGCGACGGCGACCACTACGCCATGGGCTACTCCTACACCTGCGACGACCCCGACGACATGGTGACCGTCGTGGCACTGCGCGCCCTGGACGAGCGAGCCCCTTCGCCGTTCCGCGTCATCGTCGAAGAGGTCGACACCGGCGCCTGGACGCGCACGCTTCGAGAGGGCGGCTTCGCCACGGTCGAGGACGCCTTGCAGTGGTGCGACGACCGGATTGCCGGCGAGGCCGACTCTCTGCCACCGGTCCGCCTGGCAGCCGCCGGCAGCCGCTCAGTCGGTGTGGCGAAGTCCCCTGCTCCGCGCCCGCCCGGCCGGGCTCGCTGAGCCCCGCCGCCGCCTACGGCGGCGCAACATAGCCGACGATCGCCGGTTAGCCAAACCGGCGATTCTCCGGACTCTTATACAGCCGCCGGGACAACACCCGCGGTGCCTTCCACGCAATCCCTATGCCTTCACGGAGGTTTCTTTCGCATGCGCTCCACCCGAATTGCCATATCCGCAGCGATGCTCGGCGCGCTCGCGCTGCCGGTACTCTCCGCCACCACCGCCAACGCGGCACCCGCTGCCGTCTCCGCGGCCCCGGCGAGCAGCTGCTCGTCCAAGCCGCCGCTGCCGTACGCGGTGCACACCAAGGCTGTGACCATCCGGTCCAAGGCCAGCTCGAAGTCCACCGCGCTCGGCGTGCTCTACAGCAGCCACAAGTTCAGCGTGGCCAGGAAGAGCGGCAACTGGCTCTACATCACGGACAAGACGACCGGCGTCAAGGGCTGGGTCTCCGGCACGTACGTCTACCGCGACGTCCGAATGTGCCTCGACTGACAGGCCCCAATAGGCGGCCCGAAAGCAGTTGAGTCGCCGAGCACGGCTGCCTCTCGTATTCCTCCAGGCATCGGCCTTTCCAGAACAGGAGTTCCCCTTTTGTCCGACGGCATATTCGATGACGCTGAGGATGTCGTCGGCGTGCTCACCGAACGGATCGAAGCGCGCTTCGGCATGGACATGGACCAGTTGAAGGCCGCGGTCACCGCCGCGCCGCTGGCGAATCCTGACGCCACCGATGTCGTCAAGTGGCACGGCCTCCTCGTCGAGGCCCAATCCGTGCTCGACCACGCGGAGGACGACCTCCTCGCCGCGCTGGAAACCCAACCCAGCGAGGTCGACGACCCGACGATGGGTCTCGCCCACCGCGTGAACGCGGCCGTCACTGCCCGCGACGGCCGGGCCCTGGTCGTCCGGTGGCTCCTCGACCCGGACGCTCCGGGTAAGAAGGACCTCGCCGCCGAACGGCTCGCCCGCCTTCGCCCTCGAACTGGTCCGGCGGTGCAGACCAGCGCTCCTCACCGACCCGCGGGTACACCCGTGCCGGCGACGGCGGGGCGGGCGGGAAGGGCTGTTCGATGAGCCCGGTCAAGGCCAGCACTATGGACGCCGACCTGCAGAAGGTCTTCGGCGGTACGGTTCCTGATCTGCACGAGGCAGCTGTCGGCCACGATGCCTCTCCGGCCCTCGCCCGTGCCCTGGAATTGCGTTCGTTCCTGGCTCTGACCGAGGAGCAGGTGGCCCTTGTTCGCGATCGCGTGCACGCGGACATGGACCCGGACCGCGACATGGGCGAGCTGTCGGCGGACAAGCTCCGCTTCGACGCGCAGTGGCTGGAGGCAGCGCTCGATGCCCGCGACGGTTACCGCGCGGCCCTCGGCGAACTGCTACGCACGATGCCCCCGCCCGACCAGCAGGCCCGGCCCGTCCGCATGAAGCAGCTCAAGGCCACCGCCACCCTGCCTCCGTCTGCCGCCCCGGCACCACCGCGTGCCGGGGCGGCGCGGGCCCGCCGACCCTGAAAGCCCCGCTTGCCCCTCACGTCCACCGAGATTGCCGGACGGATCGAGGACCTGTACGGCGCACCGCTCGCCGACCTCACCGCCTACGCCGAGGGCCAGCCGCCCGGCATGCTCTCCGCCCTGCTCGGCATGCACCACGACCTCGCGCTCGCCGAGCGCAGCATCGACTTCCACCGCGACCACCTCGCCCGGCTCATCCTCCCCGAGCGGCAGATCGGTCGGCACGAGGTCGCCCACCTTCTCGACGGTGCGCGACGGCTCGCCGAAGCCGTCGCCGTCCGCGACGTCCAGGCCAAGTCGGTCGCCGCCGTCCTGCAAAGCCTCGCCCGTGCCCCGGCCCCAGCGCCGTCCCCGCCGGCACCGTCACCGCCGCTACCGGCTCCGCCCATCCCGGTGCAGAGCCCGGCGCACAGCCGCTGACCGCAGGCAGTTCCCCCCTCATCCACCCAGGAGTTCCTCCCTTGGCCATCACCGCTCTGCCACCTGACACCGACATCGACATCGCCCGGGTCACCGAAGTCCTCGCCATGATCACCCCACGCTGGAACGTGAGGATCTTGCTGGCACTCTCCGGCCCGCCACTGCGCTATAGCGAGTTGGCGGCCAAGGTGTCCTGGCTGCAGAACGGCCAGCTCCACCCCAAGCTCCAGTCGCTGTGCAACGCCGGTCTCGTCGAGCGCACCGAACACACCGCACGCCACGTGACCTACGGCCACACCGAGCGTGGTGCTGCCCTGCTGCCGGTCCTGCCGATGATCGTCACCTGGGCCGAAGAACATCTGGAAACGGCGGACTGCCCGCTGCCCGCGATCGAGCAGATCGAGGACAGCCTCACCCTGCTCACCCGGCGGCACGCCGCTGCCATCCTGTGGGTACTGAAGTCGCGCAAGGAGGTCAGCGGCCGGGCGCTGGCCCGGATCGTGATGCCCAACAGCGACTGGACCAACGTGTACCCGCCGCTGCGGCAGCTCGTGGCCGACGGCCTGGTCGACACCGAAGGCGCCGGCCAGCCGTACCGGCTGTCCGCTGCAGGCGACGGCCTGGGCCCAGTTCTCGGCGCCTTGTCCGCGTGGTCCGCCGGGCAGCCCCTCGACCAGGCGGCCCACCACCCGGTCTGGGGGCACCCGCTGGCGAAGCCCGCGTCGAGGCCGTGGGTCAGCAGCCAGTCCCGCCCGGAGCCCGCGGCGATATCCCCAACCCGGACAGGCGAATCCGCTCCGGCCTGGCAGAACCGCGATCTCTTCTCCCATGCCACGACCGCCCGCCCGAAGGCGGCCGTCCCGGCGGGAGGCCCGCGCCGATGACCACCCTCTTCACCACCGCCGAAGTACGCAATGCGGTCGATCTACTGGCCTCTCGCTCCTTGATTCGCCTGGTCACCGAGATCGACGACAACGGGGCGATACCGCCACGACGCTTGGCCGACACCCTCGCCGACCTCTCCACCCATCAACTGCGGCACGCGACCGAAACAGCCCGCGCTCGCGGCCTCGTCCGGACCGCGCCCGGCACCGGCCTGGAACTCACAGACGCTGGGTCGGAGTTGGCCGACCTGTACGACACGGCTGCGCGCTGGTCGAGACGCCACGCCTCCCCGTCACCGGTCTGCGAGTTCAGCAACCGCGTCCACCACGTCCTCGACCTGCTGACGCCCTCGCTCGCGACCGAGGGCGCCGACAGCCTCGCACGGTTGTCCGCCCGGGGCCTACCCGGCGCGGAGGCCGAGGAAGACCTGGCCCGGCTCTGTGCCCTCCTGCTCCAGTGGCTGGCCGCGAACCCGCAGGTCACCGCCCTTTCCGATCCCGAGCCGGTCGCGTGAGCGTAGCGGTCACACCCCGGCACGCGCGCCACTCCGCCGGGCTGATGCGCAGCATCTACCTGCCGCGCACGGCGGACGCCCTCGCGTTCGCGATGTCCACCTACGGCATCCCATTGCTGGTCCTGGCCACCACGCGCTCCGCCGCGCTGACGGGCGCCGCGTTCGCCCTGGAGTGGATCCCGCGCCTGGCGGCGTTCGGGTGGGCCGGATCGGTCGTCGACCGGCGCGGGGCATCCGTGGTCTTCCACCTCGCCTCCCTGGGACGCGCTTTGGTTCTCGCCGTCGGCGCGGTCCTTCTCCATCTCCACCCGTCCGGCGCCGTGGCGAGCGTGACCGTGATGGTGCTCGCGGCGGCCACCGGCGTGCTCACCGAGTGCAGTTACATCGCGGCCGAGACCGCGGGCGCCGCCGCCGGCCGCCGGGCAGGTGCACGCGCTCACCGTGTCCAGGCGGTGCTGCTCGGTATCGACCAGACCGCGACGCTGGCCGGCCCGGCGCTCGCCGGGCTGCTCCTGCTCGCCGGGCCGCCGCCGATGCTCGCGGTGATCACCGTGCTTTCGCTGCTTGCCGCGCTGCTCGCTCTGCGCACACCCCCCTCGCCAGTCGCCCCGGCCCGCGCGCCGAAGGGGCGGCCCGGCGCCGGCCTCCTCACCGGGTGGCACACCATCCGCTCGCTGCCCGCACTCGGTTGGCTCGTGGCCGGACTGACTCTGTCCAACCTGGCCACCGGGCTCCTCCAGGCGGCCGGTCCGGTGATCGTCGTCGCGCACTTCGGGCGGTCCACCACTGCCGTCGGCCTGGTCTGGTCCGCAGCCGCCGGCGCAACACTCCTCAGCGTCACGCTCTGCCGGTTCGCACTGGACCGCCTGGGCCTGTGGCCGGTCGGCGCCACCTGCGCAGCCCTCGCCTCGCTCGTCTGTCTCGCCGCCGCCCAGGCCCCCGACTACCTGTGCTACCTGGTCCTGGTCGCGGTCCTCATGGCGGCAGACGGCGGCATGACGGTGGTCCTGCGCACCCTGCGCTCCCGCCTGATCCCCCCAGAGAAGTTCGGCAGCACCCTGTCGGCGACCATCCTCATCCTCCTGCTGCCCTTCCCCGTCGCCGGCGTACTCACCGCGCTTACCCCGCCCGACGAACTAGGCCACGTCATCACCGCCTGCGCCGCCCTGCAGGCCCTCGGCCTCTTCTGCGCCTTCGCCCGCCTGCGCACCGATCCCGCCCTGCGCACCTGACCCTGCTGCGCCCCCAGCCTGTGGAGAACCTCATGCCCCCCACCGTCCTCGGGATGAACCGCGCCAGCGGTCGCACCATCACCGAGCAGTTCAACGCCTTCGACGCGCACAACCCGCACGTCTACCGCGCCCTGGAACGCATGGCCGCCCGCCGCTTGGCCGCCGGCGCCACGCGGGTCAGCCTCAAGGACCTCTTCGAGGACCTACGCCGCCAACTCCCGTACGGAGTCGCCGGGCTGAACAACAACTTCACCGCCCTCTACGCCCGCCGCCTGATCGACGACCACCCCCACTGGGCCAGCGTGTTCGAACTGCGTCGCCGCCGCGCCGCCTGACCATCCCTCCCTTCCATCGCTTCCGCGCCTTGTTCGGCCGGACGAAGGCCGCCTGCCGGGCCGCCTCGTGAGTGACCCCCGCAGTCTGCGGGCTGCGCGAGCAGCCTCGGCCCGAAGTCGCACCACGCCGCCGGCCGCGCGTCGGCTGCTCGCTGAGCAGCCGTCCTCTGCCGCTGCAGTCCGCCGCCTCATGCCCACCGCATTGCCGCCCTCCGACCCCAAGGAGCTTGCTCTTGTCCGATCGTCCCGTCGCCTTGATCGTTGCCGCGGCCGACATGGAGGCCGAGGCGTACCGCGGGTACTGCCTTCAGTCCGTGGCCGCCGCGTATGACGTTGTTTTGATCACTGGCGAAGAGCCGTCGTGGGAGGTGCCGTACCTGCGGGACTACGTGGTCGTGTCCGATCCGACCGACCAGGCGGAGCTGTCCGCGGCCGGCCGGGCCCTGGCCGAACGGTATGACCTGGCCGGGGTCTTCACCTGGACCGAGTGGTACCTCGTCCCCGTGGCCCGCCTTGCACGCCAGCTCGGCCTGCGCACCACCACCCCGGAGGCCATGCAGGCGTGCCGCAACAAGGCCACGTCGCGTGCGCTGTTCGCACGGCACGGCGTGCCGTCGGCTGCTTCGGTGAGCGTGCGCACCCTGGCCGAGGCCGTGGCGGCGGCCCAGCAGATCGGCTACCCGCTCGTGCTGAAGCCCGCCGCGCACGCGGCCAGTATCGGCGTGATCCGTGCTGACACCCCCGAACAGCTCACCGCTGCCTTCGCGTTCGCCGACCAGACGGCCGGGCTCGGGCAGGAGTCCACCAGCGTGCTCGTGGAGGAGTATCTCGACGGGCCCGAGGTGTCGGTCGAGTGCGTCACCTACCGCGGCGAGACCACCGTGGTCGCGGTCACCCGCAAGACGGTCAGCGCCCCGCCCTTCTTCGAGGAACTGGCCCATTGCGTGGACGCCGCCGACCCGCTGCTGGACGTGGTGACCCCCGTGGCGCGGGCCGCGATCCGCGCTCTGGGGATCACCGACGGCGTCTGCCATGTCGAGATGCGGCTGGTCGACGGCCGGCCACGGCTCGTCGAGGTCAACGGCCGGATCGCCGGCGACATGATCGGCCACCTCGTGCGACTCGCCACGGGCATCGACCTGCCGCGCGCCGCCGCCGACATCGCCTGCGGCCGGGCCCCCGACCTCACCCCCACCCGGTCCTCGTCCGCCGCGATCCAGCTGCTCTACCCGGACACCTCCGGCACCCTGCTCCACCTCGGCTTCGACAGCGTCAACCCGGACTGGCTGGACCGCGTGCACTTCCAGCACCAGGTTGGCGACCAGCTGCTTCTCCCGGCCGACGGCGGCAACATGTGGACCGCGCGGATCGGCTACCTGATCACCACCGCGCCCACTGCGGACCTCGCACAGGCCCGCGCCGAGGAAACGGTCCGCCGCATCCAGGTCCGCGTCGAGCCCCGCCCGGCCCACGAGCCTGTTGCCGGTGGGCGCCCCGCATGAGCCGCACCGACGCTTCCCTCCGGCGCGGCCGTGCCCTGCTGACCGGCTACTTCCTCGGCCTGGGCGTGGTAATGGCTCTCTGGGGCGCCCGGATGCCGGCCGTCCAGAACGCCGCCCACCTCACCACCGGCAGCCTCTCCCTCGTCCTGCTCGCCGCCGCTGTCGGCATGGTCGCCGGACTGCAGGCCGGCGGCCGGCTCGCCCGGCCCGAACGCCTTCCCGCGCTCCTGATCGGCGGAGCTGTCGCACTGGCAGCAGCACTCGCCCTGTTGGGGAAATGCCGGACTCTGGCATCGCTGCTCGCAGCGGCGCTGGCCTTTGGCGCCGCGCACGGTGTCCTGGACGTCGCCGCCAACACCGGGGCGGTCCGCTGTCAGACCGCCTACGGCAAGCCCATCATGTCGTCCCTGCACGCCGCGTACTCGATCGGTGCGCTGGGCGGCGCCGCCCTGGCCGCCGCCACCGCCGGCACCGCCCACAGCGCTCTGTTCCTGGCGGTCGGCGCTGCGCTGACGGCGAGCGTGCTCGTGGCCGGGCCGCGCACCCTCACGCTGAGCGGCGCCGACCCCGAGACCTTCGACCCCCAGGGGACCGATCGGGACCGGGCGCCGGGGAGGGTATGGCTGCTGGGGGTGCTGGCGGCTGCCAGCCTGATGGGGGAGGGAGCGGCAGCCGACTGGGCCGCCGTGCATGTGCACGCCCTGCACGCCAATACGGCTGTTGCCGCGAGTGCCTTCGCCCTTTACAGCACCGGCATGGCGATCGGCCGGCTGACCGGCGACCGGCTCACGACCCGCTTCGGTGCCCCTGCCGTGGTCCGCGTCGGCGCGGTGCTCGCCGCAGCCGGACTGGCCACCGGCGTCCTGGCCGACATCGTGCCTGCGGCGCTGGCCGGCTGGGCCGTGTTCGGGCTCGGCCTGTCCGGCACCGTCCCCTCCCTGATCACCGCCGCCGGGAGCCACGGGCCGAGGGCCGTCGCCACGGTTTCCGTCACCGGCTACCTCGGCCTGCTCGCCGGCCCCGCCCTCATCGGCGCCCTCGCCAGTATCACCACCCTGCCCACAGCCCTGCTGCTGCCCGCCCTCCTCGCAGCCGCTCTCGCCACCTTCGCCCGTCGCGCTCTGGAGAACACTGCCCCTTGACCCGCCCCACCAGACTCGATGCCGTCATCCTCGACTACAACGGCGTCATCGGACTTCAGCCCACCCGCGCCCACTGGCTTCGACTGGCCCACACCGCCTCCTGGCCCGAAGCCGATCTCGCAGGCTTCCAACGGGCCTTCTGGAACGCCCGCGACCTCTACGACGCCGGCCAGCTCAGCGACCTGGCGTACTGGGCGCGCGTCCTTGGCGCCCACCCCGGCTCCCGCCTGCTGCGCGAACTCCTTGCCGCGGACACGGCCATGTGGACCGAGACCGACGAGAGCGTCCTGGCTGTCCTCCGCCGCGCTCACGCCACCGGACTGCGCATGGTGCTGCTGTCCAACGCACCCGCCCATCTCAGTACCGTGCTCGACACCCACGGGTGGCGACGCTTGATGACCCAGGCGCTGTACTCAGCCCGACTGCAGGTGTGCAAGCCCGACCCGGCCGCCTACCACCACGCCCTGCGAGCATCCGGAGTTCGCGATCCACGACGCGTTCTGTTCGTGGACGACCGCGCCGACAACTGCCAGGCCGCCGCCCGCCTGGGCCTGCGGACGCTGCACTACACCGGCTCCAGCAAGGCCCTCCAAGAAGCACTGGCGCTCGCTGCCTGACCCGCCTTCACCCTTCAGGAACCTGTGACCTCTCACGACGACCTGCGCACGATTGACGGAGACGTCTTCGTCTCCCCGCGCCACCTCGCCTCTACCACCGGAATCGGCGACCCAGCTCTCGCCCCGCTCATCGACCTCGGCTGGGACCTCCATCACGACGACCTCGGCAACGCCTACGTCAACGCCCCCGACCGCAAGATCCGCCTGGGCTACCTCCCTGAGGGCGAGGACGACGGGCTCTGGCGCATCAACGCCTACCGCGATCCGTTCGGGCCACCGACCTGGGGCGTCTGTTTCAACGACCGCGTCCCTACCGAATTCGTCCAGGCGTTCACCACCGCCCTCGTCACGGCGTACCAGCAGGGTCCGGACGCCTACCTCGCCCGGCCGGTCTCCGGGACCGACGAGCACGACCCCTTCCTCGCCGTCGTACCCCTGCTGAAACAGGGTTGGGAGATCGACCGCCCGCGCTGGGGCGTCTTCGCCATCCAGGCCCCGGACGGACTCGCCGGCCTGGAGTTCACCACCGGCGACATCGACCCGGAAGCCGAACTGACCACGCGCGACGCCCGCTGGCAGCTGTGGGCGGGCAACTCCATCGACCGGCCCGTCTGGTACGCCACGGCCAGCACCGACACCCCCGTCGCCCTGCTCGCCGCCGTCACCCAGTGCGTCGCCGACCCGGCTCCACTGCCCCGGTGGCGCGAGGAGACCTTCAGCTACATCAAAGGCATGGCTGAGCTGACCCCGATTCTCCCGCCCGGACCGCCGGCCCCAACCCCGCTTGACGTGCGGCGGGCTGCCGCCTCCCGGCGCCCTGCAGCGCTGCCCGCAGCCAGCGTTCCGCGCTGGAGCACCACCAGCCGACCGGCCCTGCCAGGCCCCCGCCGGTAGAACCAGCCCGTCTAACCGGAGGACCCCCTTGTCCCTGCGAGCCCCCGAGTTCTTCGCCGAACTCCGCCTTCCCTTCCCCAGCGGAACTGCCGTGGGCAACACCTACTACGCCACCCCCATCGCGGACGCACCGCTACGTCTGCAGATCAGCTTCACAGACACGATGTACAGGAACACGTACGGCGGTCTGCGTCTGACCGTGATGCACGTGGACCGAGGAAAGATCGACGCCGTAGCACTCAGCTTCGCCGACCACGGCACCTTCCACCGCCGTAAGGGAGCCCTGCACCACCGCAACATGCCGGACACCTTCAACATCACGCTCGCCAAGCCGGGCCAGCCCCCATGGGAGGGCGCCGACACCACGGGACTGCGCGACGCCATCCAGAGGTACGCAGCCGTCTGGTTCCCCGGCGCCTGGACCGAGTCCGCGCCGAGCCGCGCCGCAGGCCGGACCGCGCACCCGGCTCCCACCCTGCCGGCCGCACGCAGCGGCACCCGCGCACGTTGAGCTGCGCCACCCCGCCAGCCCCGGCGTTCGCACTCTCCCAGCAGGAGCCCCGCCCGCGATGACCCACTCCTTCGAGAACCTCGACCCGGCCCAGAGCGTGAAGGTCCTGCCCCGTCACCTCGCCGGCCCCGGGGCGGCTGACCCCCGAACCGTGTGGGCCTTCCCCTTCGACGAGGGCTGGCCGTTCGCCCAGACCGACGCAGGCACGGCCGCCGCGTTCAGCCCGTGCCTGCGACTACAGACCACCTTCGACCCCCAGCCCGAAAAGCCCGGCAGCGGCACGTGGACCGTCAATGCCCACCGGGCCCCGTTCACCGAGCCGACCTGGCAGATCACCTTCGACGCCACCACTCCCGCCGAGCTGCTGCACGATGTCCACACCGAGTTGCTCGACCTCTACCTCGAAGACCGGCACAGCGACCAGGACCGGCTGTTCCAAGACGAGACGGCGCCGCACGAGGTGTACGCGCCATTGCTCACCCGCGGTTGGAGCCACGCCGTCAAGACCGACGGCACACAGACCTTCCTCACCCCGGAGGGACTCGGAGGTATACGCCACCGCTACGCCACCAGCGGCTCCAGCGGGCCAGCCTGGCGGGCCTGGGGCGGGTACCCCAGCGAGCCGCACTGGAGGGCACGCTTCTCGTTCGGCACTCCCACCACGCTCATCGCGGCCTTCACCGCCTCGCTCATCTCCACTGAAGCGCTGCAGCGCACCGTCCAGGATGTCCCTGCCCAGACCCGCCGCGCCCTCTACGTCGCTACTCCGGCAGCCAAGCAGCCGCAGGGCACCACGCATGTCGCCCCAGCGCCTCCTGCGCCGGTCCCTGGTCGGACCCGATGACCTTCCCCGCCCCCTGCCTCAAGGAGTCCTCTTCCTCGTGCACGCACGCCTCGTCCGATCCGCTGCTGTCGCCGTCGCGGTGACCGGCCCCTTCATCTGGTCGCCGACCGCGAGCGCCCAGCCCTCCGAACCGACCCCCTTGGCTTCTGCCGCTCCCGCCGAGACAGCGGCCCCGGACGGGGGCAGCGTTGAGATCACCAGCAAGGACACGGCCGGGGATGTGCTTCCCGGTGCCGCGTTCCTGCTGCTCGACTCCGCCGGCGCAGAGGCCGGACGTGGGAAGACCGACGCACAAGGGAAGTTGTCCTTCCCAGACCTTGCGCCGGGTGTCTACCGGCTCAAGCAGACGGCGTCCGACGCGCTCCACGAGGTCGTCGCCGATCAGGACGTCATTGTCACGCCGGGCGCGACCACCCGGCTGACCGTCACCGATCCGTTCAAGGCCGCCAAGGTCCGCCTGCAGGCCAAGGACGACAAGACCGGCGAGCTTCTGCCCGGAGCGACCGTGAACATCGGCACCGGCACCTCGACGCTGCTCACCCTGACCACAGGAGCCAGGGGCACGGCCTCCGGAGAGTTGCCCGTGTCGAGCCGGAAGACGCAGTTCTGGGTCAAGGAGATCAAGGCCCCCGCCGGCTACGACCTCTACAAGCCGACCAATACGTTCACCGCTGGTCCCGGCGCCCCGGTGACCGTGACCGTCACCAACGCCAAGACCGCCACCGACCCGAAGCCCGACCCCTCGGACAAGCCGACGCACAAGCCCACCGACCACCCGTCCAGTTCGGGCGAGCCGAGCAGCGGTACCGGTGGGTCCACGCCCTCCGCGCCGGGCAGCGACACATCGGATCTCGACTCCTCCACCGCTGCCGCAACCCCGGTAGGCAACTCCACACCGAAGGCGCCGACGGGCTCCCTCGCCCACACCGGAGCTGACGGCATCCCGTGGCTGATCGGCGGCGCGGCAGTGCTGATCGCTGCCGGCGGAGGTGCCCTCATCGTCGCCCGCCGACGGCGCACGGACGGCTCCACCGACAACGGCTCCGCCGAGAAATAACCCCAACTGCCCCACCGCGCATAGCCCCCGCAATCCGCCGAGGATTCCGGGGGCTATGTCGTCGGTAGTTGCAGGAACGGACAGGTGAGTCCTTGTGCAGGTTGGCCGTCGGGTCGATCTACCGGCTTCGGAAGATCACCGCCAGCAGTCGCTCCGCCCGCACCCTGACCTCTGGTTCGGGGTGCGACAGGGCTACGGCGAACAGCACCGTCAGCAAGGCAAGAAACGGACTGGAGAAGGTCGCGAACAGCGTGGCGTGGTCCATGCGGAGACAGTACAAGATGTGATCTTATGCACTAATTTACCCATTGAAGGGGGTTAGGTAAGTTATACGCGTCAGCATCAAGAGGTGCGCTGGTCAGGTGCGTTGAGGCATCCCGGCTGCCGGTGACGCTTCTTCGTGGCCACTTCTGTTCAACTGTGACGGACGTCACTCGAAACTGAAGGGTGGGTCGACCCCTGCTGCTCTCGCGGCGAGGCACGCACTGTGAAGTACGGAGCGCCTCTTCCCGGGGTGTCTCGCGCTGCGGTGCGACCGCCCAACATGTCACGCAACCAAGGACGTTCACCGTCAGGGGTGGATTCGCTGTCCCGTTCGGGCCGCGGGGCGCCGAACACCAGCGCGAGAGCGTAGGGGTGCGGCACACTGCCACCGAACCAGCGTTCTCGCACGCAGAGGAGTCGTTCCCGTAGCCGAGTCGATCGTCGTGCCCGACCAGTGGAGTGGGAGCTGCCAGTGCGGCGACCATGTGTACGAGGCGTTCGGCATCCCCGATGACCCCCACCTGTGCTCGTGCGAGCACTGCACGCGGCTGTCCGGTTCGCCGGCGATGGCATGGGTTGGGTTCCACAAGGACGCCCTGAAGTGGACGGGCCCGGCAGGAGCGCCGACCTACTTCTCCACTTGGCCGACTCTGCACCGAGGATCCTGCCAGCGCTGCCGCACCCAGCTCACCTCCGTCGCAGACGGCTCGGACACGATCATGGTCACGATCTTCAGCCTCACCCGCAGCGCCGAACTGGCCCCGGTCGGACACAGCTACCGCGAAGCAGCGGCGCCCTGGATGACCATCACGCTCGCGCCCGACCCGCAACGCCGCACGTGACGGTATGCGGCTAGCCTCCACGCATGACTCACGCGTTCTGCATGTGAGCCAGGCCCGCCAGGGCCGCGCGCCGCAGTGGACTGTCATCGCCCCACCGTCGGAAGGCCCACCGCATGTCCGGGCTCGCCAGCAGATCGGTGTCTTCCGGTGCGTCTGGCAGTTCGATGCGGGAGATGGATATGAACCCCTGCTGCTGCCACTCGATCAGCCTTGCCCGCACGGGGCGGGGGATGTAGCGGTCGAGGCCGTCGAACGCGGCGATCATGTCGTGACGCTCGGCCCGGCCAGCGGTCGGATCCGCGGCGATCCCGTGCAGCACGGCAAGGGCCTGGGTGAGCGTGTGGCCCCGCTGCCACAGGGGGAGCATCACCGTTCCCTCGGCCTCAAGCTGCTCGCGCGCGGAATTCTCGAACTGGAACTGCAGCCCGCGGGAAGTGCCCGCGAGCGCGCGGCGAAGCGGCGTAGGGATTGCCACGCCCGGAGAGCAGGGACTGGACGACGACCTTGGTCCATCCGCTCGTCACGCTCGAAACGCACCGCCACGTCGACGTCGTGCGGCTCCAGGGCGCCACGCGCGAAACTCCCGAAGAGCCAGACCTCCTGCACCAGGGCCAACGGCCAACTGGTGTCCCCGTCGAGCCGGCGAATCATCTGTTCAACCAGTTCCACGGCCCGAGCCCGCTTCACATCCGTCTCCTTCGCACAGGCGCCAGGGTAGACACGGCACTGACCGTGGGAGGGCTACAGCAGTTCGGCGTACGCCCCGCCATTGAGGATCCCGAACTCGACCCGGCACGGGAACATCGACGGGTGTCCGGCCTGCCGGTGAGCCAGGTGCGTGGCCACCACCGTGCTCGCCCATTCCCGCAGCGACTGCGGGAGCCGGTAGAGCTTGTGGTCGGTGCAACGCACATACGCGGGTTCCGCCCCGGTGATCAGGCCGGCGCCGTCGATGCCGACGGCTGCCACGTCCAGGACCAGGCCCGTCTCTTGCTCGGAGGCAATGACCGGCAGCTCCAGCACGTCGGCCGCCGCGACGGCGCGCCTGTGCTCCGCCGCCTCCTCCGCGGTGATGACCCTGTTGGGAATGCCGGACCCCTCGCGCCGCGGCCTGTTCTTCTTCGTCCGCCCCACCGTCTACACCCCCTGCCGCTCGCCGAGCAGCGACGCCAAGCCCAGCCCCGCATCCGAGGCAGCCACCACTCTGTCGATGGTGCCCCTGGACATTTCCTCAGCCGTCCGGCGTCGGGTGTGATCGACGAAGGACTCCAGCATGCCGATGGGGCGCCAGATCCGCTCAGGCATCGCGTGACACCTCTCGTACGACTATGTGCCCGACGACCCTAGGCCCAGGTGTCAGCTCACCGCCGAGCTTTCACGCAAGGTCCCACGATTGTGCGTTTGGCCTGCTGCGCGACGAAGACGTGCTCGGTTTCGTACCCTCCGAGGACATCGACCGCATCAGTGACGGCCGGCCGTAACCTCTCAGGTTCCCTCCGCGAGGAACTGCCGGGCGCCGCGCAGGGAGGTTCTTAGCTCGCGCTGGCTCGCGCGGCAGTCAAGACGGATGTCGAGTCCGCCAGGAATTCCCGCCTCGCTGCGCAGCCCTGTCTTCAGCCGGGAGGCGTCGAGCCCGTCGCGACGCGCGATGAGGACACCGAGTTCGTGACGGCTGAGGGCATCGGCTCCCGCCAGGTGGCGCACGCCGCGGGCATCGGAGGCAGCCAATTCCAGGAGAGCGGCGGCCAGATCTCCTACATGGACGGGGCAGCGGACGTCGTCCGTGAAGAGCACTCCGTCCCGCCTGCCCGACACCAGGTCGTGCACCGTCCGCACGTGCTCGGAACGCTGGTCGCCGATGATCAGCGAAGTGCGGGCAATGACGGCGCCCGGGTTCACGAGGCCGACACCGGTCTCGGCCGCGGCCTTTGCCGCGCCGTAGGGGGTGACAGGATCGGGCAGTCGCGACTCGTCGTAGCTGACGCTGGAACCGGAGAACACCGCGTCACTCGACACATGGACCAGCCGGCACCCGTACCGCGCAGCAGCCAATGCCAGCCGGACTGGCCCCTCCGCCGTCACCGCCCAGTCGGGCCCGCCACTCGTGGTGTTGATGATGACGCGCGGTTTCGTCTCCGCCACCACGGCCTCCACACGCCCTGCATCCCTCATATCAAGGGCACGCCAGGCGGCGCGCGGGGCAGATCCGGGGCGGGTAGCGAACGTCGCGGCCGTCACGTGTCCCGCCTCTGACGCCTGGCGGACCAGCTCGTTGCCGAGGAACCCGCTGCCGCCAACGATCAAGACCGTCATGCCGGGACACGATATGGGACTCGCGGACTCACTCGCGGGAAGTTCGGCGAGAGCAGCGCATCCGGCAGGCAGCCGGGCAACCGGCCGACAACGGTCCGGTCAGCCCGCACGGCGATGTGCTGCGCCACCCCGTCCACACATCAAACCCAGGTCCCCCCGGCGGCCGGCGGCTCGTGGTCGGCCGGGGAAGTCACGCCAGGTCGATGCCCAGCTCGGTGTCCGGTCTGCAGAATGTGCACGCAGTAATGGTGGGGTCGGTGAGGGCGGCCCGCGCCTCATCAGCCCTGATCGGGTGCGGTGTTCCCTCGAACATGGTGCAGTCGGCCAGGTGGATGAAGGCGGGCTCCGGGCCGTGTGTGGTGCGCTTCTGCTGCACGACGTACCCGGCCCTCGCGGGCGGAGGAGTGAACGCCGGCAACGGTCCTGCGCCTTTCACCTTGCGCCCCGGCCGCTGCTGCTGCGGCGGCCGTTCGGCGCGTCCGAGCGCAGCGAGAACAGCCTCCCGCTGGAGCCGAAGGTAGGTGGCGACCGTTTCGTTGTCAGCGATCTCCTCGGCGAGGTGCGCGAGGATGACCCGGAGCCGACGGGGGTCGGGCGGCAGCGGCGGGCTAGGAGGAGGTTCGGACACGGCGCTCACCGTGCAGCGCTGCCCAGGCCGCTGACCGCCGACCCTGCCAGTAAGGGTGGAACAGTACCTGCGACGACAGGCGGATCAGTCGTCTGCGCAGCGCGGTCCGAGGACACGCAGCGAGTTGCCCGTAGGCGGCGTGCCACTCCTCCTGTGCTCGCGCGAGGTCGTCGGGAATCGATCGCATGACCGAATCCAATCATGTGTTCGATTTTCGATGCGACCCGGTAGAGTCCCGGCCGCCCCCCTGGGTGTGACTGAGCGCGCCACTTGGCCACTGCGCGTGTTGGGTGGCCGCGGCGGCACTCATTTCCGCGCCTAGCCGGGCGCTGCGCCGGACGGGCCTGGTGACCGGGGGTCATGGGCAGCCGATGGTTTCCGCCCTGAGGGTCAAGGCGTACCCGTCCGGAGCATAAGAAGTACGGGCCTCGACGGGCGCCGTTCTGCTGTTCGGAGCGGTGGCAGCGCTGCGACGGACACGCCAGCCGGATTCGGGGCGACGACGTAGCCGCTCCTGTGGAGCGCCGGACCGGCGGGCGCGTCCCTCGCGCGATTCGCCGCGCGTGGCCGGACACTGCGGTCGGCCGACGCACGGCTGCAGAGTGGGCTGGGCGGTCCGATGGACGTCATAGAGAGAACTTTTACTATGCGAGATGCGATTTTCGTCTAGCGAGAACTCCGAATTGCTTGAGGTTGAGGTGAGGCGTTTCCATCGCGTCAGCCAGCGGCCTCTCCTAGGCCCTAATTGGCAAGCGTTCCACGCAATGCACCGATAGGACCGGCGCCACTGTGGTTACAGACACGGGGTGAAGCAACCCTCGCCTTGCCCAGTTGCACGGTCGTGGGCGAAGCGGTGCACTGGAACTGGGTGGCTACTGCGCGAGCGTTCCCACCTTCCTGTGAGGCTGGAGTCCTGATGGCATATCACGACGTGGGCATAGTCGGCGGTGGATGTGCTGGGCTATTCCTGGCAAGGGAATTGGCGGTACGGGGCTGCGACTGCATTGTAATTGAAAAAGACCCAGCGGCTGCACATGCATCTACTCGAAACCAGGGATGGCTGCAGAGTGGATCATTTTATGCGGCGGTGGACGACGCAGCTGCGGCTAGAGGGTGCCGCGAAGGCTTTGACTACATCACTGAGACCTACCCTGACGCTATCTTGCGGGAGGTAGAGAGCTACTTCCTTTTTAGAAGTCAACAAGGTCTCACGGGAACATTGGAGCGCTGTCGAAGAGAGGGGATCCCGATTAACGCAATAGGAGAGAAGGAAATCCGGAAAATTCAGGACGAGAATCCCATCCTTCACGGGACCCCGCTGGATTATATGGCCCAGGTGTATGACCGGCCATTCGATACACGTCACCTGCTCCAGACTGTCGCGGATGAGGTCGCATCGTGCAGGGTCGAGCCTATGGAGATTGCCAGTCTAGACAGTATCACTGCTTCGCCCAAAAACCATGAGTGGATCGTTAATGTTGGCAATCGTAGTGCCATAGGATGCAGGATTCTTGTCCTCGCTTGCGGGGCCTACATCCCTGAACTGCTTGAGAGGATTACCCCTGAAATTCCCCTGGCAGTCGAGATAACTAAAACGCCGGTTTTGGTGCTCCAGGGTCATCAAATATGCAGGTATGCGATCATGATGCCGTTGGAACCTGGCGGACTTAACCTCGTACCCTTCAAGCCCATCGAGGATGTTGCGGGAGTTAGCGTCTGCCTGTCCCGCACGGACTATCCGATAGATCGTGCAGGAAACGATTTCTTGCCCCCGAAGACACCGGAAGCTTTTGCCGCTTCGCTAGAGGCCCACCTGCCGGGAATTAGGGAAGTTGTCCAAGCGTCGTCGAGGCGGGTGGAAGCCCATTTCTACACTTGCCAAAAACTCAAGGAAAAGCTCAATGGTTCATCGCGCGGGCCACTGGCTCAATATTACGAAGATTGGCGACTCGGAGTCTTTTATCCGGGGAAATTTACCTCTTCCCCGATTGCGGCCAGCCGCTTCGCAGATGACCTGTGCAAGCAGTTCGGAAAGAAAACCGTTGCGGGGTCTGGTGGTGAACCTCTGCGCGTGGCGCGACAACGCTATTACGACCAAGCGGATCACCGGGTTGAGGTCACTGGTGGAGGGGTGAGGTTCCAGCTGGGGAGGGGGGTGGCTGAGTAGACATGTAAGTCACCAGGGGTCCGGGGATGTGGCCGTTTCCCGAAGCAGGTAGTAATCTTCAAGTGCCGATGAGATGTGTCGCTTGATTTCGTCGAGCCCAATAACGTGGGGGCCGGAGCCCTCTGTAGAAAGGCCCCTGGAGAACTGCAGGATACTCACTGAATCCTCCACCACTAGCGCGGCAGCCTCTTCGATTCGTTTCCGAGCCTCCTCAGAAACCGGGGAGAAGTCAGTGGGGGGATCGCCATGCTGAATTCGTCCGGGGATGTATGTAGCGAGCGCGTAACGAAAAGCGCAGACTAGGCCATTCTCCATGCCTGCCTCTGGATTCAATCCGCTCTCCGGAAGCCACGGATAGGATTTTCTCTGGTTGTAAGCCGCAAGGAATCGGCTGAGGACCCCGCTGTGCGCCTTTGATGCCACTATCTCACGAAGGGCTTCATCTACTGCCACAACAAATTCCTTCGGAGCGGTAGGCTTTTCGTATCCCAATCTGGACACTTCGGTCTCCTCTGCTCTGCGCTGTGGCGACATGCAACTCCTTCTCACGGTACGGAGTGAACACTCACCCCGCATGCGTTGTGACTCATTGTGTTCGAGCGGCCACGTGGTGACATTTCGTGGCTAAATTACGTGGACGCTAAGACTCCGGACAAGGCGTGCGCTGCGTAATACCGCCCACACTCACCTTCCAGCGCTACCAAACGTGGCCTGCGGCCGTCCCGTAATGATCTCTGATGCACTTGCTGCCCTGCTCGGTTGATGATCAGACGGTGATCATGAAGTTGCGCAGGCGTGCATACGGGCGGCCGTCTTCTCTTTCCGCCCTACATCACAGGCTGGAACCGAGTGGGATAGTTGGTATGCCTACGGCGGTCCCTATCTGTGGCCAACTCCGATGCCGAGGGTGGCCAGATGAGGCACTCAGTCACACTGGGAGCATGGGCGTTTCGACGCGGATCGGCGGGAGGCGCGGATGGGCCTTGACGAGCTGCTGCAGCAGGCGATGCGAGTGCATGACCTGTACGACCGGCTGAACCTGGATGAACGGGGCCGGGGGTGGACACGGGAAGAGTTCATGCTCGGCTTCGCGGGTGACGTCGGCGATCTGGCCAAACTGGTCATGGCCGAAGAGGGAGCGCGGGACATGCCGGGCGGGCGAGCGGCACTGGAACATGAACTCGCGGACTGCCTGTGGTCGGTGCTCATCTTGGCCCACCGATATGGCGTCGATCTGGAGACTGCCTTTCGCCGCACGATGGCGGAACTGGAGACGGCGATCAGCGCCCGGCTCCCCGGCGATGAGAGCTCTGCGTGACCGCGAGGCCCTTCGACCGCCGGCGCGCGATCAAGGACTGGTGAACTGACGGAGCGGGAGTCCGTGGATCTCGATGCCTACGCCGCCAGGGCCCGGACCGGCCCCTGCTTCATCTGTGCGTACCTGGACGGACACCCTGACTACCAGCACGAGACGATCTAGGAACACGATGCGCATGTCGCATTCCTGGACCGGTGGCCCACCGTCCCCGGCAAAGCCCTCGTCGCCCCGAAGGCACACATCGAGCACATTGCCCGGGACCTGGACGAAGCCGCGTTCAGCAGCCTCATGCTCGTCGTCCACAGAGTCGCGCTCGCCGTGGAGGAAGTCTTCCGCCCAGAACGGACCTACCTGCTGTCGCTGGGAAGCCAGCAGGGCAACGCACACGTGCACTGGCACATCGCTGGGCTGCCGCCCGGCGTCCCGTACGAGCGTCAACAATTTCACGCCCTCATGACCGAGAACGGCGTACTGGCCCCGACCCCTGAGCAGAGCGCGGACATGGCGAAGCGTCTGCGTACGTCCATCACGGCCGGCCGAGACCGTCCCTGTGACCAGAGGCTGGAGCGGGATGAGCCCGGACCGGGATGCGTGCCCCCTGCCGCCGGATGACTCTGGAGGTATGAAGGCCACGTGGTCCGGGATGATCCAGTTCGCGCTGGTCACCATGCCGATCAAGCTGTACGCGGCGACCGAGGAGCATCCCGTGCGCCTTCGCGAGATCCATATCGCCGACGGCAGCCGCGTCGAACACCGTCGCTTCTGCAGGGCCGAGAACAGGGAAATCCCCTACGACCAGGTCGGCAGGGGATTCGAACTGGCCGATGGGCGCATGGTGCCGCTTACGGAGGAGGACTTGGCCCGCCTGCCTTTGCCCACCAAGCGCTCCATTGACGTGCTCGGCTTCGTGCCCTTCGAGGACATCGACCCCATCAGTTACGAACGGCCGTACTACGTGGGGCCCGGACCCGGTGCCGGCTGGCCGTATGCCCTCCTTGTCGAGGCCCTCGCCCGCACCGGCTACGTTGCTGTGTGCAAGGTCGCCTTGCGCAGCCGGGAGCGTCTGGCGCTGCTTCGCCCCCGCCACGGAGTGCTCATTTTGCAGACGCTGCTGTGGCAGGACGAGTTGCGTGACCCGGGAGACCTGGCGCCATCCGCGCCGGTCAGCGACCGGGAGCTGGGGCTGGCCGAGGTGCTGATTCGGGAGCTTATCGGTATCGACGTCGGTGAGGTGCGCGACGAGTACGCTCATGCCCTTGAGCAGCTCGTAGATGCGAAGATCACCGGCGCTCAGCTCGTCGAGCCAGCGGCACCCACCGCTGCGATGGATCTGATGACAGCGCTGGAGGAGAGCGTCCGAGCGGCTGAGAGAGCGCACGGACACCAGTCCGCCCGGCCTCGGTCATCGTCCTGACGGGCGCCGGAGCCACGACGTGGGTTCGGTGACCATGGGCAGTTCGCCGGGGGCAGACAGGAAAGATCGCGGAAAGACTGGCCAACGGGTTCGAGGGCATGTCAACGTAGACGACCTTGCAAGAAATCCCAGGTCAGAGAGGTGATTGCCCGTGACCGTAGCCCCTGTCGGCCCCGGTTTCTCCACCACCGTCGAAGCCCTGCGACTGCGGGAGTGGCAGCTCGGCCCCGGTCAGCCGACCCTGGTCATGGACCAGTTCTCCGCCGAGGACTTCCACCTGATCGTCGATGACCGCGCGGACGTGCATGTCAGCAGCAAGGACGGCAGGTTCTACCTCGGCTGGTTCCCGCTCGGCCGCCCCGGCACGGACGGCGAGGGATGGAAGATAGCCGTCACCGGCACCGCCAAGGTCCGCGGCTACCACCTGTCGTTCGATACCGAGACGCCGGCCGACATCGTCGCCGCCGCCGTAGCGCGCGTGCTGGAGACCTCACGCCGCCTCTGACAGCGCGGACACCGACAGATAATGCCCGCCCTGTGAGCGAGCTGGCCGTCCGAACGGCGGCCCGCTCCACCGCCCCGTTTCCCGCACCCCAGGAGGCTCTTCGTGACGTCCCCGGAGATGACCGTCGGCGATCTCATCGACCTGCTGTCCGGCTGCGACCCGCATGCTCCGGTCCGCCAGGCCATGAACCCGTTCTTCCCGATGGCCCACCGCTTGGCGCAGGTCCTGCAGTCGGTCGACGAGACCGGCCGGACCGTCGTCTACCTCGCTGAAGGGCGTGACGAGGACGCACAGCTCGGCCATCTGCCACCCGAGGTCGCCATCGAGCTGACGTGGCAGGGCCCAATTCAGGCACCCCCGCGCCGCCCCCGCCGCCGCGCCGGCGGCAACTAGATACGCACCGAGCCCTTGGAGGCGCCCCTGTACCCCGACTTCCCGCCCGACTCGTCCACGCCGCGCGGCGGCCAGCCCGCGTTCTGGGTCGGTCCTCGGCACCTGGCTGGTGACGATGGGCGCCTCTACGACGTCGTCGCCGACACGCTCGCCGGCCTGGGCTGGACGAGCCTGACGATCGTCCGCGGACGTCATGAGCCGGACGAGGCCCCGGAGGACCGCCAGGTCCTGCGCAGCACCGTCCTGCACATCAGCCCAGACGCCCTGCGATGGGCCCAGTGGGGCCTGGCGGACGAGCCGTTCCACCTGGGCGAGCTGCCGATCGCCTGGCAGATCTCCGCCCGAGCCGAGGCGAGCAGCCCGCTCGCCCAGTGGTCGGCCTACTTCACCCGCGACGTCCCTGGCGAGGCGGTGGTCGACTTCCTCGTCGCGCTCGACGCAAGCGACCAGCCTGCCGTGCCGCTCGCCGGATCCGAGCTGGTCCTTGACGCTGTCGCCGCCCACGGATGGTTCCGCGACATCGACCAGCCCCAGGCGGCAGCGACGGACCCGACGTTCACCTCACACATCAGCCTCGGCGAGGTCCCGCCCCTCATCCAGGACGCCGACCCGCGTGCCCTGTCCGCCGAGGACGACGAGACGGGGCCGGCTGGATGGCAGGCGTGGGCCGAGCCCGCGCTCGGCGCACCGTGTCTGTGGGCGGCATCGTTCGCCGCCAGCGTCCCGCACGATCTCGTCGCCGCCTTCGCCGCTTCTCTCAGCTCGACCGCACCGGTCCTGCGGCGGGTGCTGCCCGTGGCCACCCAGGAGCGCCTCCTGCGCGCGCCGGCCATCTAGCGTCCAGCGCGCAACTCTCGACGATCGCAGTCCGGCACCCTCCCAGTTGGGGTGCCGGACTTTCTTGTTTCCCGAACGTGCTCTACGTACAGCCCGGCCAGGTCCGAGCCTGGGTACCAGGCCAAGTCGCTCGCGCCGCTCAACGAGCCATCCAGTAACGCACTGCTGCCCCCGACCCGCGGTGGTCGGAGGCAGCAGCGTGACGTGCATGCAGGTCAGCCCGTTGACGTGGCCTTGGCGAGGGCCTTATCGAGGTGGCGGTCGACGAGGGCCGGGGAGCCGGAGACGATCAGCAGCAGGCTGCCGTCGCGGATCGCGGTCTGCTTGACCACGGTGCTCCGTCCCCCGGCGGTGAACGTCAGGAGCTGGCTCCACTGCTCGTCACCGCTGGCGTGGGGTGAGGGCAGCTTCTGCGAGGTCACGTCAACTGGGGTGCCGCCCGCGACGATCTGATAGGTCGGGCAGCCGGTCATGGCGTCGAAGATCCGGTCGATTCCGTCGGAGAGCTTCCTCGCGCTGTCGCTGTACAGCTCCTCGGAGATCTCCGAGGAGCTGCCGCCGTAGGTGAAGTCCGCCTTCGCCTTGTGCGGGAAGGCGAGCGTGCCGCCAGTCGCCGCGTCGCCGCCCAGCTCGCTCAGGGCTGGGCAGCCGATGACGGTGACGTCGTCGTGCTGGGCCGGACGCTCCGGCTTGGGCAGGTAGCCGCTGCCGAGGTCGCTCTGGTCGAGCAGGCGGGACTCGAGCGCGGCCGAGGAGAGCGCGGCTGGCTTCTGGACGGCGTCGGCCGGCTTTCCCGTCCGGGCGGCGGAGGAGGTCTGGTGCGTTCCCCCGGTGGTGTCGGTGGAGCAGGCGGGCAGGGCGAGGAGGGCGGCGGTGATGCCGAGGGCGGTGGTGGCGACGCGAACGCGCATGACGGAACTGACCCCTTGGTGCTAGGCGACGGGTGGTCAGTGCGGGCCTGCGGGCCCGGTGGGGTCGTAGGAGTGGTGGTCAGTGCCCGAGGTGGCGCAGGCAGTCCTCGAACGTGGCGTGCGTCGCGTCCGCCGGTCCGGAGTGCCGGTTGTACCAGGCGGTGTCGATGCGGGTCTCCTGCTGCTGGTGGCCTGCCCGGCAGCGCAGCCAGATCTCGCCACGGGTGGAGAGGATGAGCCAGTCCCGGTATGCGCCGCACTCGGTGCAGCCGGCCATCTCGCCGTCGAGGACGAGGGGCTGCTTCCACGGCATCATCTTGCCCTCGACCTGGTCGTGGCTCGGCACGCGCAGTTCCGGCGGAAGGAAGTCGTCCACGACGGCGGCCGGTTCGGTGGGTTCCGGCTCAGGCGCCGGCACTCCGAAGCCGGACGGGACCTGGCCCTGCAGCTGCGCATGCAGCTTGGCGAACTGCCTCTGAGCTTCGCTCGGCTCCTTGGCGCGGCGGCGTATCCGGTGAAACACTCTGGCGTCCTCCTCTACCTCGTCACCTCGTCCTGCGCGTTTCATGATCGTGCCCCGCGCCCCCGGCGGTTTCAATTCACAAAGTCCACAGTCGCCTCCGGCCAGGTCGGCAGGGGTACTCGGATTTCTCGGTTGCCCAGAGGGCGAGTTGGCCACGGTGCTATACCGCGCGGCGGTGCTGCCACGGTGTGCCCGATCACACGTCGTTGTCTGCCTCAACCGCTCAACTTCACGACGCCTACTGGCTCGACTCGCCCCACCTGCGCCATGCCCGTCCGTCCTGCGCGTGCACGGATGCAGACGGCCTCGGCATCGGACCTGGCCGGCACCGAGGTCCGATGTGGCGTACGACCATGTTGTGGATTGCGGTCGGAGCGGTGGCGCTGTCCCTTCTCGCGGTGATGCGCTGAGGCCCGTGCCAGCGCCTGACGGGCTCACCGGGGTTTACGCGACGTCTCCTCTCCGCTGCGCCGCCTGCCGGGCGCGGAGGGCCTGGTGGGCGTCTCACGCGCTGCGGACCGGCTCCTTGCGGTGCTGGTCTCGGGCAGGTGGGAGGCGTCGGCGGGCAGGTGGGAGGCGTCGGCGGGCAGGTCGGCGGTCCGCCGCATCCGCCACACGAGCACGTCGCTGATGGAGTCCGCGGTGCCGAGTTCGCGGCGTCCGGCGACGTCGGACAGTAGGGCGGCCGGGTCGTGGCCGGCGGCTTCGGTTTCCGCGAGGGTCGCCGCCAGGGCGTACCAGCCGGGTTCGGCGAGGATCTGCTCGGCCAGCTCCGGCAGCGCCTCGCGCAGCAGCACGGTCTGCCGCTGGAGCATCGGCCGGCTCAGACGCCGGCCACGCTGGTAGAGCACGCCGAGAGGCTGTGCGGCGGCGGTCTGGTAGGCGGTGCGCAGGTGCTCGGCGGCCCGGGTGGCGGCCTCGGCCTGCTGGGCGTGGCCCTTCCTTGCGTGCCAGTGCGCGGCGGCGGTGATGAGGAAGAACAGCATGTCGATGACCATGGCCGTGGTGGCTCCGTCCTCGCCGCGTCCGAGGGCCGGGCCGCCTTGGACGAGGTTGCGGGCGGCCTGCCGCAGGGCTCGGTCGTGCCCGCGTATGGCGCGGACGTGAGACCGCGAGGCCCGTTCGAAAGCCGTTGCCGCGTCGCGCAGTTCGCGGCGGGTGTGGGCAGCGGACGTCTTCGCGAGGGCATCCAGGACCTCGCCGGCCGCTGCGATGTGGGCGGCGGCGACCGCGTCCTCGCCCTGCTCGACGACGAGCACGGCCTGCCACACGGCCGAAGCCGTCCCGCGGCGCGCGGCGGCCGGACTGCCCGGCCCCGTACGGATCGCATCCTCCCGCCGGGCAGCCGGAACGTCCTGGGCCTCACCGGCCCAGCGCTCGCGGATGCGGGGCAGCGACAGGTCGGGGGCCAGGCGCGCGCCGGGATAGAACACTGGCTCGCCGTCCTTGTTCAGGTCGTCGGGCAGTGCGACCTTGTATCCGAGCAGGTCGCCGGAGGGCGCAGCACGCTTGCGGATCAGGAGGCCGGCGGCGGCGAGCCGGTCGAAGAACTCCTCGTCGCTCCTCGCCCCGGCCACCGCGCGTCGTACGGTTTCGCGCAGTTCCTCGCGGGCGGTGCGCTCGCGACCCTGCCGTTCGGCCTTATGGCGCTCGGCGCTCGTGGGCCGCTGTGCGGCTGTGCCGTCGCCCGGCGCGACCTGGTGGAGACCGAGTTCCTTCTCGATGAGCCGGGCTTCGGCCTGCGCGCGAGCGCCGGAGCGGAAGTCGTCGGGGCGGTGGCCGTCCTCGGTGACGAGGGTGGCGACGATGTGGATGTGGTCGTCGGCGTGGCGTACGGCGGCCCAGCGGCAGCCGGGCTGTCCGTCGCCGGGGTCGATGCCGGTGGCGGCGACGATGCGGCGGGCGATGTCGGCCCACTCCTCGTCGGACAGGATCCGGTCGCCGGGGTCGGCGCGTACGGAGGTGTGCCATACGTGCTTGGCCGGGCGTGCGTGTTTGGCGAGGGCCATCACGGGCTGGTCCAGGAGCTGCTGGAGGTCCTTGAGGGTGGCGTTCGGGTCGCGGCCGGGATCGGGCGACATGCCGTCGAAGGAAGCGACGAGGTGAGGGTCGGTGTGGTCCTCGTACTTGCCGGTCTCGTAGAGGTAGTAGAGGAGACCTCTGGTGTCCGACCCGGACGGGTTGACGCTGGGGATCATGAGCCGTGGTGCTCGATCAGCCGTGTGGCGGCTTCGTGCGCGGTGTCGGCGGCCCGCCGTACGGCGGCGACGGCCGCTTCGAGCTGAGGGACGTCTGCACCGGAGTTGAGCGCCTTGACTGCCTGGTTGAGGTTGCTGCCGGCCCAGCCGAGCCGACGCCTGCTGTCGAACAGGGCTGTGATCACTTCGCGTTCGTCGGCGATCTCGGCACTGGTGCGGTCGAGGTCGCGGGCGGCGGCGAGTGCGGAGCGGGCGAGGAATCCGGCGACGGACAGATTGCACTGGGCGGCGGCGGACTTGATCAGGGCGAACTCATCATCGTTGAAACGTGTGTTGGGCTGGTGCAGGCGCTTCTTCTCGGGTGACTGGCGCGGACGCTGGCGGGCACGAGGGGTGCGCTGTCGGCGGGCGCGCGGCTCAGTCTGCTTCTCCTCCTGCCCCGGCTTCGATCCGCCCCCGGTCGAAGCCTGAAGGACCTGCGCCCCCCGGTGCAGGTCCTCTCCCGCCCCCTTGGGGGCGGGTTCGGCGGAAGCTACGCTTCCGCCCCAACTTGCTCGCCCCGAGACCGAGTTGGAGTCGGGAGCGGGTTCCGGGGTGGTGCCGTTCTGGGCGGGGTTCGTCATCGCGTTTCGGGCCTCGTGGAGCGGGTGTGGTGTTGGATGGTCGCGGCCAGCGCGAGGACGTCGGCCGGTGCCAGAAGGGGGCGGACGGGTCCGTCGGGGTGGTCCTGGACGAGCGACTGGCCGTTCGGCATGCGGACGGCGGCGCGCAGGAGTCGCCGGCGGACAAGAACGTCCGCCCAGGCGCTGGCCTCGGCGGATGTGGGCTCGGATGAGCGAGGGGGATGCGGAATCACGGCGTGTCTCCTGAAACGGGACGGTGGCCCGGGACAGAGCCGGGCCACCGGTTGCGATTAGGGGTTTTGCTGGTTCAGCCACACTCTGGGCAGCGGCCGACGTGGCTGTTGAGCGCGCGGGCCATCCGCTGCTTCGTCGAGGCAGCCTGCTTCGCGCTGGACTTCGCTGCCGGCCTGCCCTCGTGCCGCTTGGAGTGGGCGAGCATGAAGCCGATCTCCCGCTCGTACTCTGCGCGGACGGTGTCGAACTGGTGGCAGGTCTTCATCGGGCGGAGCTCCTTGTCGCCGTGGTGTCGTCGCTCCGCAGTTGCTGGAGGACGAGGCTCAGTCGGTCGTTCCGGCCGCCCTTCAGGCCCTCGCGGCGGAGGATTTCCCGCAGCTGGACCCGGGTGACGAACTCGTTGCCGTCCCGTTCGAGCAGGGCGGGGACGTGGGGACGGACCTCTTGGACGAGCTGGTCCACCGACTGCTCCGGCTCGCGTGGCGGGCGCTGTGTCTGCGGGGTGCGGGGCCGGGCGCGCTTCCCCTTGTTCTTCGTCCGGGGCTTCGTGGTCGTCTTCCGGCGAAGGGGGGCCTTGTGTCCCCGGTCCCCGGTGGTCTCGGTCCCCGTGTCGGTGTTGGTTGGTTCCCGGTCCCCGGTGGTCTCGGTCCCCGTGTCGGTGTTGGTTGGTTCCCGGTCCCCGGTGGTCTCGGTCCCCGTGTCGGTGTCGGTTGGCCCCCGGTCCCCGGTGGTCTCGATCCCCATGCCGGCGACGCTCGGTCCCCGATGCGAATCGAGGCCCTGAGCAGGGACTTCTCGCGTGGTGCGGGCGGTCCCCGCGCCCCCGGCGTCCCCCTCTGCGGCTTCCGGATTTGCGGGACCGGTCCCCGGGACCGCCCTCGCTTCGGGGGCCTCGGTCCCCGCTTCGTCGCCTTCGGTCCCCGCGCCTGCCGACGCCTTGGAGTCCGCGATTTCGGGGACCGGTCCCCTCGGGTCGCCCGGTCCCCAGTCCGTGTCCAACTCGCCGGGGCCGTGGGGACCGACTACGGGGACCGGCGCCTCCGAGGTCTTCTGCGAGGAGACCTTGGCAGCCGTTGCGGTGCCGCACTCTGGGGACCAGGGAGAGGGCAGCGGCACCGTGGCGAGCGCGAGTGCGTGCCGACGTGCGGCGAGCTGGTCGAGCAGCTGCGCGCGCTGGAGGGGGTCGGTGCCGACCGAGGCCCTGCCGACCGCCTTCGACAGGCGCCGGGTCAGCCGCCGGCTGCGCCAGTTCCTCTGCTGCTCGGGCGTGCGCTCGGCGAGGCGGGCAGCGAGGGCGACCGCGCGGGCGGTGGCCCGGTCCCGGGTGATCTGCGCAGCGTCGCGGTCTCGCGCTGCGATGCCGAGGCGGGACAGGAGCCGTTCGCGCGCCTCACGCCCCAGGACGGCGATCAGTCCGTGGGAGGCGGCGCCCGGAGCGCGCACGCGCAGTTCGATTCCCATGGCGAGGTGCCACAGCATCGCCGCCATGACCGGCCCGACGAAGGCCCGGACCGTGCCGCCGATAGGACCGCTCTCGGAATAGGCGGGGATCACCTGCACTCCAGTGATCACCCAGACCAGGGTCCCCGGCAGACCGGGGGCGCCCTCAATGGCCAGGTTCTGCCGTGCCATGAGCGCGGTCGCGAAGAGCGCCAGTTCGGCCGCGGAGAACATCCCGGCCCGCTCGGCGGTGCCGGCCATGTCGAGGTAGTCGGCCGCGAAGCGCCACGAGGTGTCGGCGCTGTATGCGGTGCAGCCGAGAGCGGCCAGAGCTGCGACCTTGACCGCCGGGCCGCCGAGACGTTTCTGCGGGCGAGTGCCTCGGCGCCGGATCGTCCAGCCGGTCAGCACGAGCACGAGGGCGGCGGGCACGCTGGCGGCGAGGAGGAGAGGGAGGTCCGGAGTGGCGCTGAGGGCCAAGGCGGGGTGGGGCATGCGGCCTTTCCGAGAGGGGCGTGCGCCGGGGTCGACGCTGCCGGGAGGGCTGTCGGCTGCTGGGTGCTGAGAGCGTCGGGCGAGGGGCTGCCCGTTGCCGGGGTGGTCTTCTTCCGCTTCTTCTTGGGGCGCGGCACGCCGTACGCGCGGTCGCGGTCGAACACCTTGTTGGCTGCCTGCCGGAGCAGATCGCGGGCGTGCTTGTGGCTGATCTGCAGGGCGGCAGCGAGCCGGTCGGGCCGCCAGCCGCGCACGTAAGCGTGGTCGATGACAACCTGCCGTTCGGCCTCGGTCAGGTGCACGTCCCGTCCCTGGAAGAAGGCGATCACGCGCCGGTAGTCGAGGCGCTGGGGCAGTCCGTCGTGCAAGGGACGCCGCTCGGCTTCGGTGAAGCCGCCCCAGATGCCCTCCTTGAGGACGTTCTCCAAGGCGAATTCGAGGCAGTCGCGGCGTACCGGGCACCAGCCGCACAGCTCCTTCGCCTCGGCGATGGCTTCGTGGTCACGGGGGAGCGGGAAGAACACCGCGTCGGCGTCCTCGACGTCCATGCCGTGGCACGCTCCGCGGGTGTGCCAACTGGTGTCTCCGATGCCGCGCAGGCCGGTGGCCGGCGCGTCGTGGGTAGTGATGTGGCGCAAGGGGGTCTCCGATGTGCTGCCACGTCCGCCGACTGCGGCGGTGCCGGGCGGATGCGGCGTCGGGTGCCGACTGCGGCGCGAGGGCTTGCGCCGCAGCCGGGGCGGGACGGTGGTGTTGGGCGGCGGTGCATCGGACGGGATGCACGGGCCGGATGCGCCGGTCAGGCCAAGGCGGGCTGCTGGGCCTGCTCCTTCTGGTGGGCCGCGGCGAGGTCGAGGCGGCCGGGATGGGGGGTGGCGCGCGGGGCGGTTCCGCGTACCCCGTCGTCGGGACCGATCCGGCGGCGACGACACGGCTCGCCGGGTTGGGCCAGGCACCACTCGCACCTAACACTCAGAGCGTCGGGCAGCCCCTGCGCGACGGCGGCCTCGCGAGCTGCTCGCGCGGGCCGGTAGGGCGCGAGGGCGGCACGGGCTGCGGGCGGTATGCAGGAGCCGACCTCCCGCAGCCGCGCCTCCAGCCTCGGGTCGATCCCGCCGCGACCGCTGGTGATCGCCCTGGCCTGCGCGGGCTGCGCGGTGCCGGCGGCGACGGCGCGGCGAGTGCCGACCAGCTCGGCGGTCCAGGCGGCTTGGTCGTCCGGGTCGACGGACGGCGTGGGGTCGGAGTGCCTCGCCAGGCGATCGCGCCGGTAGCTCTCCCAAGGACGGGCCACGTCCGCGGGCACGATCTGATATGGCGAGGTGCGGACGTGCTGACGGGCGGCGACGCGGGCGTCCCAGCCGTGCGGGGTGGCCATCGGCACGTCGCCGAGCAGCTCGTGCCACTGGGCGAGCTGGTCGCGGGCCTCGCCCTGGTCGGTGCGGATGGTGCGGGGGTCGAGTCGGCCGATGTACGCCAGCAGGGCGGCGATTTCGCGGCGGTCCACGGTCAGCCCTCCGTTCCAGTCGGCTCGTCAAGGGCGGCGAGGAGGGCGGCGGTGTGGGCCTCGGCCCGCGTCATCCCGCCTGGCGCGGAGGGGCTCTTGCCGGGCACGGCGTAGAGGTTCGGGCGACCCGGGGCGTGTTCCCGGGCGACCCAGGAGCGCCAGTCGGCAGCCCAGGCATCCGCCGGCCTCGGCTTGAAGTCGGCGCGGTGGGCACGCCACTTCGCGTCGGCCGCGGCGAGGCCCTGTTCGCCGAGGCGGTCGAGGTGTCCCTGCTGGCGGGCCCAGGTGTGGGTGGCTGGGTCGACCTGCCACTCGGCGGCCGAGGTGACGGCAGCACCACCACTGCTGTACCTACGGTTCAAATCCGGTTCACTACGGTTCTGTGTGCCGGTTTCCGGTACATCGCTGTGCCGGTTTCCGGTACGTCGAGGTGCCGGATTCCGTCGGGACCTGCCGGTTTCCGGTACTGCCGGTTTCCGGACCCTCGCAGGGGATTCCGGCACCTCACGTGGGCGGATTCCGCACCGCCGCAGGGCCGAGATCCGGAGCGCCGGGGTGGCCTCGGCCCCCTCCTTCGACGCGTGGTCGGCGTCCTCCTCGGCGGTCTCTGCCACGGTCTTGGCGGCGAGGGGGAGGCGGTAAACGGTGCTGCGCTGCGGGCCGGTGAGGTCGTCAAGCTGCTCCAGCTCACCGGCGTCGACCAGGCGATCGATGGCCTCGCGCACCGTGGAGACGGAGGCACGCGTGCGCTTGGCCAGGCTGGACAGCGAGGCCCAGGAGACGCACTGCTCGTCGGCCACCCGGTCTGCGATCGACAGCAGGACCAGGCGCGCGGTGCCCCGGCTGGAGCTGTGCTCCCAAACCCACTCGCGGGCTTCGCTGCTCATCGGCCGCTCCCGGAGAACGGGCGGGGCCGACGGCCCGCCTGGGCCGGGATGGTGTGGTCCGGCTCGGGGCGCTGAGGCGCCGAGGCGGAGGTGGCTGCCGCGCAGGCCAGACGGAAGGGCCTTTTGCGCAGGGCAGGAGGCATGCGATACTCCCCTTTGCAGTGTTGCCGCGCTGACGCGCCCCTTGGAAGGACTCAGCGTGGTGATGGTGGGCAATCTCCGCCCTTGCCGGGGCGGGTATGCCGCTTAGCGCTCGGCGTCCGCGAGTTACCGCTCTCGGGCGCCGTCGCTGTATTGCGGACCTTCTCGGTCCGGTCCGTGCTCGCTGGCTCCTCACATCCGTCGTCGCGGGCGGGCTGCCCGGGGACGATGAACATACGCACGGACCCGTGTCAAGATCCAGACTTGGTTCTTAAACTCTGTACTGGTTGCAGAGAGTCACGGCGCGATCTATCGCCGGAACCGCCTGTACTGCCCGGCATGAGCCGCCCTCCAGCATCGAAGGGCACCGTTACCGCGGTTTCCCTGAACGCCAAGCGCGTGCCATCATGTCCGAATTGGGGCAGGTGTCTGATATTTCCCGCGGCGGGAATGCGATGTGGATGGGGTGTTTCCACTGTCGCCTCCGCGCTTTCCGGTCGAAAATCAAAGCCTGGTGCTACCAGGCGTGACGTGTATTGCTGGGTGAATGTGGCTCGCGCCACGTCGCCCGGCGCGCTCCTGCCGGTCGAAACGGACAGTTCCACCCAAAAGTGCGGCGTACGCCACACGCAAACGTGCTGGTGAGGGAGAACTTTCCATATGCGGGATCGGCCCGTCAACTCGTGTTTATCGCGGGGTAGAGTGGTCGAAGTGATTGCGAAGCTCCCCGGGAAAGGATCATGGAAGAGTCGATCGAAGGTCAGGTGAACCCCAAGGGGCTCATGGACCGCCTAAACCGCCTGTTCGACACGGTGCACCCGCCCAATCGCGGCCCCTTCAGCAACGCTGAAGTCGCCGAACTGATGGAGAAGCGTGGGCTGGGGAAGTTGTCGGCCCAGTACCTGTGGCTCCTGAGGACGGGGCAGCGGGATAATCCGACGAAGCGTCATCTCGAAGCGCTGGCAGGCTTTTTCGGAGTGGACCCTGCCTATTGGTTCGACGACGTTGTCGCTGAAAAGACCGTGCAGGAGCTTGAGTTGCTCGCGCTGCTTCGCGACGCGAAGATCAAGAACGTTCTTCTTCGACTCTCCGACGTCTCTGCGGATGGAAAGGACGCCATCCTGGGGATCGTTGAGAGTGTGCGGAAATCCGAGGGGTTGCCGCCCTCAACTGGCGTATGAATCGGCCTTAGTTCAGTAAATGATCAAGGAAAAGTAATGTGGTCTGCACGTAGGCTGCGTCGGCCTGACCTCCTGGCCGAGCTGAAGCTCCCGCACGTCACCAATATCCGCGACCTCAGCGACGAGGTCTCTCGCCGCACGGGACGGACGGTGGTCCTGGAGCCCCGGGAGCAGGCGCCCTCGGTGTGCGGGGCATGTGCCGTCACGGAGAGTACCGTCCACGTGTTCTACGACCCATGGACCAGCTCCCTGCACCAGGACCACATCATCGCCCACGAGTTCAGCCACCTCCTGCTTGGCCACCACGAAAACCGACCGGTGTCCGCGCTGGCTCCGGCCTTCATCACCAGCCTGGACCCGGCCACCGTGCAGATGATGCTGGGGCGCACCAAGTACGACGAGGACGAGGAGCGGGACACCGAACTCCTCGCTTCGCTGCTCCAGCACCGGATCATCGACCGGTGGCTGCGAAGCGATGAGTCCTCCGGGGACGAAGTCCAGGACCGAGTCACGCACACGCTTCTGCGTCGACGGGAGGCCCGGTCGTGAAGGACCTGCTTCACCCGATCAGCCTCGTCGTCGCCACGCTCGGCTTCCTCTGCCTCCTGCGGGACGTGCTGACCCGCCGCCGAGACGCCGCCTCCACCGCGCTGGCCGCCGTCTTCCTACTGTCAGGACTGTCGTTCCTGTTCTCCATCGCGCCGATGTGGAACTATCTCGACCGCGTGCTCGGCACCGCCAACCTCTCCGTGCCTCTCGCGCAAGGCTGCGTTGTCGCGCTGCTGGCCTGCCAACAGGTGGTCCTCACCTACTGGGGATCCCCGCCCGAGGTCGCCCGCCAGCGGAGTCGCCGGTGGCTCGGGGCCGGCTTTGCGGTGATCGCAGGGCTGTTGGTGCTGTTCGCCCTGCTGACGCCCAGCGCGCCGCATCCGATCAACTTCACGCTGTACTACGCGCACGACGACTGGTACGCCGGGTACCTCACCCTGTACGTCACGGCCTACACCGTCGGGGAGCTGTTCCTCGCCCGCGCCTGCTGGCGCCTGGCCCGCCGCAGCACCCGTGGATCCGTCAGCCTGGGCCTGCGCATCGTCGCCCTCGGGGCTACCGTCACCCTCGGATACAGCGCAGTCCGCATCGGCGACGTGATCGCCGGCGCCTTCGGCACCTCCCTCGCTGAGTGGGAGGGCTTCGCCTGGACCTGTGGCGATGTCGGCGCAATGCTCACGCTCATTGGCTGGCTCGTGCCCACCATCAGCGACCAAGCCCAGAGCGTCCAATACCGGATCAAGCAGTACCGCAGCTACTACGGCCTGCGCCCCCTGTGGCTGGCGTTCTACAGCGAGGCGCCCGAGATCGAGCTGCCGATCGACCGAGTCGACCCGGCCCAGAGGCGTCGCTTCCGCCGCATCTCGATCCGCCTCTACCGCCGAGCAGTCGAGATCCGGGACGGCCGGTTCGTGATCCGCCAATACCTCGATGCCGCCGTCCGCGAGGCCAGCGAAGCCCACCATCGGGCCCGAGGACTTCACGGCCAGGAGCTGTCTGCAGCCGTCACGGCCGACCAAATCCTCGCCGGAATCGCTGCTCGGGCCGAAGGTGCCCACCCGGCGCCCGACCAGCTCACCGAATTCGCGGACTTCGAACGCCAGACCAGCCGGCCCATGGACGACATCGACGCTCTCCTCGACGTCGCTCGCCACCTGCCCCGCCAGTCGGCACGGGCCCCCCACCTTGAGCGAGTCTCCGCATGACGACCGACCTCACCCGCCAGCCCGCACACGTCCAGCTCCAGGCGCTGGACCGCCGCGAGATCTCCAGCCGTGAGCTGCTCGACCTCCACCTCGCCCGGATCGACGCCAGCCACGTCAACGCCGTCATCACCCGTGACGACAGCGCGGCCCGAGCCGCCGCGCGAGCAGCAGACGAACGCCGCGCCCGCAACGAGAGCAGCGGGACCCTCGACGGCCTTCCCCTCACGATCAAGGACAGCTTCGAGACGGCCGGCCTACGCACCACCAGCGGTGCGGAAGCCCTGGCAGATCACGTACCCGCACGCGACGCCGACGCGGTCGCCCGGCTCCGCCACCAAGGCGCCGTGATCATGGGTAAGACGAACACCCCGGCGTACTGCCAGGACCTGCACACCGACAACAGTCTGTTCGGCCCCACACTCAACCCGCACGACCCCAAGCGCACCGCTGGCGGCTCCTCCGGCGGCCCGGCCGCAGCAGTCGCCGCCCACCTGACCCCCGCCGACCTCGGCAGCGACCTCGCTGGTTCACTTCGGCTTCCGGCTCACTACTGCGGGGTTTATGGCCTGCGCCCCACGCAGGGACTCATCCCGGCTCGCGGTCACATCCCTCGCCCGCCAGGCTGGATCAGCAGCAGCGACATGGTCATCCCCGGCCCTCTTGCACGCCACCCCCGCGACATCGCTCTGCTCCTCGACGCGCTGACGACGCCGTCACCTGTCGAGAACAACCCCTGGCTCGTTAATCTGCCCGCACCGCGCCGCGCAGTCGGCCAGCTCCGCGTGGTGGTGTGGGCCGAGGACACAAGCTGCCCCGTCGACCGCGAAGCTGCCGATGCTCTCACCACCGTCGAGCAGGCACTGGCCTCCGGCGGCACGAACGTCCGCCGCACCGGGGGACCGGTCGGCTTCGCCAGCTCTCTCCGACTCTTCGAGCAGCTCCTTCACGCGACCGCGACGGCCGCCAGCGACGACGAATCCGGTGCGGCCGAGCTCGCGGCGGCGCATGACCTGCAGGAGGATGACGCAAGCCTACGAGCCACCTTCCTCCGCCACCGAACGCAGACACACCGCTCCTGGCTCCGCGCCAACGAGGAGCGCTTCCAGCTTCGGGAGACGTGGCACCGGTTCTTCGCCGACGCCCAGCACGACATTCTCGTCACGCCCGCCGCCCCCACCGCTGCGATCCCAGCTGGCACCCGCTCTCTCACGGTCGACGGCGTCGAGCGCAGCTTCTTCGACCAGACCGGCTGGGCCAACCTCACGAGCCACGTCGGTCTGCCCAGCCTGGTCGTACCCGTTGCGCGGAACGCGGAGGGGCTCCCGATCGGCGTACAGCTTGTGGGACCGATGTACTCGGACCGAACCTTGCTTGCGATGGCCGAATACTTGGCGTCGGAGTTCGGAGAAGTGGCCGGAGCAGTCAGCCTCTGACGCCGCTCGTCAAAGAGGGGACGGGCGCGGCTCGGCGGACCCGGTACTGGCGAGCTCGCCTGTGCAACTGTCGCCATCGCTCCATCTGCCACTCTCTGCAGCTGTGGAGTTTTGGGTAGCCTGACGCCAGCCAGCATGGATCGGCAGGGGGGTAGCCGTGGCGCAGAGGATGGACGGTACGGAGAAGAACCGGCGGAAGCCGCTGCCGGATGTCGCGCGGCAGCTATTCGTCTTCTCCGGGAACGAGTGCGCATGGGGTGACCCAAATTGCACAACACGGCTCGTCACCGCGGAAGACGGCTGGGTGGGGGAGATCGCCCACATCATTGGTGCGGAGCCGACCAGTGCAAGGCATGAAGAGTGGGACGGGAAGGATGTCGATGACCTCCGGCATTTTAGTAATCTGATATTGCTCTGCAAGGTGCATGCCCGGAACATCGATGACAAGAACTCGCGCGACGAGTTCACCGTGGAGTACCTGCGGGCCGTAAAGGAACGTCATGAGGCGCCATACCGATACGGCCTGGAACAACTGGAAGCGGAGTTCAAGGATGCGGTGGCGGGGAACACCGTCATCCCGGCCACGACGATGCGGCGGTACTTCGCCTGGGAGGGCGAGGAATTGGAACCAGAGGAGGAGGCCCAGGTTCTTGCCCTAATCTGCCAGCTCGCGGACCGAGTGAGCACCCTGACCCGGCAATCTCGCCAGGTGCTCGCCCTGGTTGTCAAGGAGAACGAGCCAGATTGTCAGTTCATCGAACGACGTCTGACGGCCGACTCCACGACTCTCATCAGCATCTGCAAGGAATTGGCGGGAATCGAAGCCGCAGAGCTATACGTGGACGAATGGGGCGATGATCTGCCCCGAGTGCTCCTGCGGGGCGGCGCGGTCAGCGGTATCCCCGAAATGTGGGGTCAGCTGCGCGCGTTTACCGAAGCCGAGGGAATCGACCTCAACGAAATTTTCGTCAACCTCGACTTCTCCTTGCTGGACTGACTCCACTGGATCGCGAGATCGTGGAGCCGACTTCAAGGACGACCACACGCCCGATCTGGAGACGCCGCAGCGGGGCCGCCAGCGCATCCCCGGTGCCACCGCTCGTAGAGCCATCACCCTACCGCAGCGGCTTCCGTCGACCCGGCCAAGCCGATCTGCGGCCCCGACGGAGGAGCCATCATGCTGGTCGAGCAATTCGGAGAGTTTAGATACCCGATCACCTATTAATCTCTCGGTGGCATCAGGAGTCGGTGGATTCGACCGACGGCTGTTTCAGTAGCCCGTCCCGCAGCTTCTTCGCAGCAGGTTTCACCTTGTTGTTCCAGAAGGGCTTGACATGAGGGGAGATGAGAAGAGCTCCTACTATGGCTCCGCCGATTGCCAATTCTTTCCAACTTGGCTGAGGGGCGCCGTCATCGCTACTGCCGTCGTAGTCTGCAAAAGGCTCGTACCCGAGAGCTTCCTCTTCTTCAGTGGGAGAGTCTCCTGTGTCGAAGCCTCCGGGGTTAGCTTCCATGTCAGCCTTAAGCGCCGCTGCCGTCTCGTCGCTCCAAGTGCGAGTTTCCCAGCTTCTGTTGTATTGCGCGTAACCGCCTGTTCCGCGCGAGTGGTACTGCTCTTCCGCGTACTGCTTCCCCTTCTCGGTGAGTCCATAAGTGCCGGGGTTCCCGTACAAGTAGCCGTAGTTCTTGAGAAGCTCATTCATTTCGCGAGCCGTTCGGCCAAACTCCCAGCCCAACACCCGTGCTGATTTCCCCATGGATCAGCGCCCCCTCTTCCAGTTCGCAGCAGCCTGCGCGAGGATCGCATCGTACCGGCGTGGCACGTAACGGCGTAAGCCTGACAATCGATGCTCGAGCAAGGTCAGCGGGCTCGGCCGAAGTGGGTCCAGGCCGCGCGGCGATCATCGAGTAAGAGGTGAGTCTTCCAGGATGGGAGCTCTGGCCCCCTACGGCCAACGCACGCTCTACTGTGTCCTGATCGCCGCGCTCGGTATCGACGCCACCATGGACCACGACGCAACAGATCTGATCGGCTCGAGCAGGCTGACACCTACATTGAGTATGTCCGAGCCGTGGTCGCCTGCCCGCTGCATCAGTGTCGACACCCGCCGCGAGCAGGTCCTGCGGCCCCGTTGGGAACGCGTCCGGGCCACTGGAAGACGAGCCTCGCGGAGGGCTTGTCGAGCACGTCGCCGGTAGGCAGTTGCTCGTTCGGGGTGCCGGCCGGGTGGACGGTCATCGGCGGGTAGCCGCTCTCGCGCACTTGCTGGTCCCATGTGCGCACGCAGTCGGCGAAGCGCTCCGCCAGCTCGTCGGCGGCCGGCCCGTAGCCGTGGATGAAGAACTCCGTGAGCCGGTCGGCCGGATCCGGGGCGTCCTTGACCTTACGGTAGGTCAGGTAGGCGAGGGAGCCGTCCGACAGCATCGCCGCCGCGTCCTGCTGCGCGACCAGCGCGGAACCCTTTGAGGTGGCCAGGCGGCAGAACCCCGGCAGCGTGGTCGCTGCGTAGACCTGCAGGGTCTCGAAATTGAAGATGCCGCGGACGACGAGGCCCGTGGTGAGTTCGTGCCGCGGTCCGCGCAGCGCCGCCTCGATCCCGGAGGTACCGTCGGGCTCACCGTCTTCCCACCGCACGGTGACCTCGCCGCCGGCCAGTGGGACGGCGGGTGCGGTACGGGCGGCGGCGCCGCGGTCCCGCACGAACCCGCAGTACGTCCAGTGTTCGCAGTGCAGCACGTCGCCGCGCCGGACGAGGGTGAGGGAGCGGGTGTAGCCGCCCATCTCCAGCGGAACGACCAAGCGCGCCCCCTCGGCGAGTTGCTCCCGCCAGGCCGGGGCGATGTCGGACGCGTTGTGCGTGATCATGATCCCGTCGAATCCCTTGGCGGGGACGTGGCCGGGGGTGCCGAGACCACCGTCGCCGAGGACGGCGGTGACCCGGCCGCTGCCGGCTTCCGCGCACAGCCGCTGAGTGCGGTGCACTACGTACGCGTCGACGTCCACGGTCACCACGCGTCCGCGCTCTCCCAGGACGTGGGCCAGGAGCTCCGCGTTGTATCCGCCGGAGCCGACCTCCAGCACGGTCATTCCCGGCTCAGGCCGGAGTTGCTCGATCATGTCGGCCTGCAGCCAGGCTGCGGAGACGGAGCTGAGCGCGGTCTGGGGCGACTCCCGGACCGTCACCACGGCAAGGTCGTCGTGGTAGGCCGTCTCCAGCGGAGCTTCGGGAACGAACCGGTGCCGGGGGACCTCCCGCAGTGCGGCTTGGACGCGGGGGGAGGGCGCCCAGCCCTTCTCGATGACGGTGTCCGCCATCCGCTCACGCAGCCGCGCGGCCTCGGCCGGCTCCCCGGGCACCGGCGGGACGGCGGCAGAGCACGCGTAGGAGTGCATGGGCGGCAGCCCAGGCAGCACGCCGGGCCACACTGCGGTGAGCGCCTGCGTGGTGGGCGCGAAGATCTTCCCCAGGGTGGCCAGGGCATGGAGGTCGTGCCACTCCCACCGTACTAAGCGGTGCGGCTCGGCCAGGCCGAGTTCACCGCTCCAGGTGGTGACGCGGACCACGGCGGTGATGCGGCGCACGTCGAGGCGGTCGTCGTGGAGCACGGTGATGACGTGAGCGTCTTCCAGGCGCGCCGTCAGCCCGGTCTCCTCCGCCAACTCCCGGACAGCGGCAGCCGGTGCGGCCTCCCCTGTCTCGATCCGGCCCGCCGGCAGTTCCCACATGCCCCGGGTCGAGCGGCCCAGCAGGACACGTCCGGACGCGTCGGTGACCACCACTGCGGCACCGAAAACGGCCTGCGGCTCGGGCCGCCGTTTCTCCTCCGCGCTGAACGAACTGGCCGGCCCGCGCAGGACCAGCACCGCCAGGCCCTGCGCGTCGAACCGCTCAACCTGCTCGAAGCCGTCGGTGAGCGCAGCCAGTTCACTCTCGTCCAGCGCGATGTGGCGTCGCTCCTCCGGGGTGTGCTCCACGACCGGCGTGATGATGACCAGCACCCCGCCCTCGCGCAGACGCGCGGCCAGACGGCGCAGGACACGGGCACGATCGCGGACGAACGCGATGGACAGCCGCAGCACGACCAGGTCGTAGCCGCCCTCCGCGAGGTCTGCCAGGTCGTCGTGCTCCACGTCCACGCACAGCCAGCGCACCGCCTCCGCCTCGGCGTGCTCCGCGCGGGCTCGCTTCAGCGCGCCCTCAGCGAAATCGGCTCCGTCGACGGTGTACCCGAGGGAGGCGAGGTAGCTAGCCAGCTCGCCCGTGCCGCAGCCGACGTCGAGCGCGCGGCCGTCCATGGGTGCCGGCGCGTGCTCGACGAGCAGGCGCTTCTCCTCGTCCCCGAGCCGCCGGAAGCCTCGCCCCTCGGTGTAATGCTCGGACCAGTCAGTCCGGGTGTATCCCACGGATCGCTCCTCGTTCGTGAATGGCGGGGTGGTGGTGCGGTGTCAGGGCAGTTCGATGAGGCCGTAGAAGGCGGTCGGCTGCTTGGTCTGCAGCGCCCAGTACCGGTCTCCGACCGACCAGTGCCACCACTCCGTGCCGTAGTTGATCAAGCCTGCGGAGGACAGCGCGCGGCCCAGCGCGGCCCGGTTTGTGCGGGCCCGGTCGCTGAGGCCGGGTGCGTCGGTGTAGCAGGCGCCGTCGGACTCCTCCGGGGAGGCGTTGACGCGCGTGCCCATGTCCAGCTCGCGGCCCTGGTGGTCGGTCAGCGTCACGTCCACGGCCGCGCCGGCGGAGTGCGGCGCGATCTCCGGAGGCGAAACGAAGCGGCTGGCGGCCTGACGAAGCTCTGCTGGCGGCCACCCGGGGTTGGCGCGGGAGAGCTCCTTCGAGTACTCCTCGAAGTACTGCCGCTGCAGCGCCGGGGGCCGGTACCCGTCGATGAACAGCAACCGCAGCCCGTTGGGCAGCAGTGACTGGGCGTGCAGCAGCCGACTGAGGACTCCGTGCCGGACGTAGGCCCAGGCCCCGGTGGCGTCGCGTTTGCGGTCATCGACCGGCAGGCCGTTTGCGCGGACGTCGACCAAAGCCTCGCCAAGGTCCTGCACGGGGATCGCCGCGACCCTCGAATCGGACATCAACACAATGCCGTCGCTGTTCATGCGTTCCCCCAGCTGTCGACGTATGCGGCCACGCCAGTACGGCGGGCCTCCTCCACCGCGCGGAGTCGCGCGAAGTCGCCTTTCGGCATCAGCGGCTGCCAAAGCTGAAGGGGCAGGACACGGGCCTCGTCGTGCTCGCGCGCGTCGAGCGTGATGGCGCGGATCTGTTCGGCGGTGAGACGCCCGCCGTCGAAGACGAGCTGAAGGGTGCTGTAGGGGCGCTGTGCCCGGGGCTGCCCGTACACGGTGGCCAGCAGCCGGGGCGGACCCTTGACGCTCATGCCGGTCTCCTCCCGGCACTCGCGCACGGCCGCGTCCCAGGGCCGCTCGCCCAGATCCATCGCGCCGCCGATCATGTGCCAGGGATGGGAGGGGGAGTAGACGGAGTGCAGTTGCAGGGGCCGGTCTTCCTCGTCGGTGATGTACAGGCACACGAACGCGACCGCCTTGGGCAGTGATTGGGCGTACTGCTCCGGCGGCACCCACGTCTCCTCCGGCTGCGCGTCGTGCGCCGCGACGGCGCATTCGCTGTGCCGGGTCATCCGCATCAGTGCCGGGCTGCCGCTGAAGCCGAGCTCACGGTACAGCGGCGCAGCCTCCGCGCTGGTGTGCAGCTCGAATAGGGTGATGTGTTCGTCGGCCAGGTGGTCAACGAGCGTGCCGACAACGGCCCGCGCGTAGCCGCGGCGACGGTACTCGGGATGGGTGGCGACCATCTGCACGCGAGCGGCCAGCCCGTGCGGGTAGGACGGCGCCGCAAGAACCGGGTGGATCAGCCCGAGAGCACAGGCGACCGGCCCACCGGTGGGGGAGTCGATGACGAACGCGCGCGCGTCGCCGTCCGGCATCAGACGGACGGCCAGCTCGTCCGCGCACCGCCGGATCCACTGAGCGCTCAGTGGCGTCGACAGGATGTACGCGGAACGCAGCTGGATGATGGCGGCGCCGTCCTGTGGCACAGCCGCGCGCACCAGGAATTTCTCAGCGGCGCGCCGTTCGCCATGCGGGGAGGTGGGATCAGCGTGCACCGGGTTGCTCCTTCGACGAGAGGGTCGCGTCGTGCTTGGCCCGCAGCCGGGCCAGCGTGCGGTGGCCGCGTTCGACCAGCTCGGGATCACCGTGGGCGGCCCCGTACGCGATCCCGCTCACGGAATCGAGAGCTGCGTCGATGACCAGCCGGGCCTCCTCGGCGGCGGTCAGGGACCTGCCGTACCCGGCCAGAAACGCCTCGAAGAGGTCGGGGCGGCCGACCCAGGCGTCGGACAGGCGGACCAGATCCCGTACGGCCGGTCCCGGCTCACTGCGCTCGAGATCGATCACCGCCACGAAGACGTCGGGATCGTCCGCCTCATCTGCGGCGTCGGGGGTGTAGAGGATGTTGCGCAGCTGGAAGTCCCCGTGGGTTTCCACCCATTCCAGCGGCTGCAGATCCTCGGCCCGCCGGACGAGCTTGCGGACGAACTCCTCATCGCCCGGGTTCAGATGGGGCCGCGCTCCGGCCAGGTGCCGGTCGGCCTTGGCAACGGCCGGGCCACTGCCGGCAGGCGCGGGCCGTGCGGGAGAGGACTGGTGGATGCGCCGGGCCAGCGCGCCGATCCGGTGGAAGACCGCCCTCTGCCGATCCGGGGCAAGGACGGCGCCGTGCAGCGGACGGCCCGGCACCGCGGTGAGTACCACCGCCAGCAGCTTCTCGTCGGCGGCAACCAGTCGAGGTGCGGCCGCGCCCAGTGCTGGTGCCCACGTTCGCAGTCCCCGTACTTCCCTGCCGTGGAACTTGTCGTTCTGGTGGACCTTCACGTACCAGGTGCCGCCCTGGATGCCTTGGGCCCGCCAGACACGGCTGTTCTCGCGCGCCCACGACGCATCCGTCCACTCGGTGATCCGACCGACCGCCCGCTCGGCGAACTCCACGACCGCAGCGTCGGGACAGCTGGCGAACGCCCGGCCGGTGACGTCCGGCACGATCCGCAGACGGTCGGTGCCAGAGTCGAAGGCGATGGCGTCCCCGGGCAGTTGGAAGTGGACAGCGAGACGTGCACCGGCGGAGTAGGCGTCTAGGCCAGCCCGGCAGTACGCCACCATCCCGGTAGGAAGGGCGTCCAGGGGCGTCCAGTCCATGGCGTCACAGACGTCCGGCTCCGCGATCCGGGCCGTGCCCTGCCACCGCCGGACCTCGAAGAAGTATCCGGTGCGGGAGGCCCCTCCGGGGCTGCGGTGGTGCACGGTCACGGCGGCCCGCACGTCGGCCGGATCGATGACGACACCGGTCTCCTCCCGCGCCTCGCGCACCAGGGCGGCGACGACGTCCTCGTGCGGACCGTCCAGATGCCCCGAGGGCAGGTGCCACAGGCCGGCGGCGTACACCTGGCCGGCCCGCCGCGACAACAGAACCTCCGGACCTGCCGCGCTCTCCCGCCGCAAGATCAGATGGACGTCCACCGGCTCGGTGTGCCGCTGCCCGCCGCTCACCGCGCATCACCCGGACGCCGGGCGAGTAGGACCGTGAACACGGCCTCCTCCAGCAGCGATCCGCTGGCTGCGAGCTCGTTGAGCAGCGCCCGGGCCTCGTCCTCGAACGCCGCGTGCCGCTCCCCGAAGAGCTCGGCCCCGGCGAAGGACGTGGTGCGCAGGTAGCCGAGCACCCCCTCCGGCGTCCAGGAACGCGTGACGGGGACGCGGTGCTCGGTCGCCTCGCTCCACGCCGAGTCGGCGAGGTCCTCCTGGAACGGGCGGACGGGCTCGAGGTAGTCGCCGAGCACTCCGGCGCGACGCCTGGGCCCCAGGTAGCCCTGGATCAGGTCGCGCAGTGCCCGGGTCCAGTCGGCCTCGTACGTCCATAGGCTGCCGTCCCCCATGATCGCCAGTGTGGCCTGCGGGGCGGCGATCCGGTGCGCCATCGCCAGCACGTCCGGGCCGCTCATCCAGTGGTAGGCCCGGCAGCAGGTGATCAAGTCCGGCGTCCATCTATCCTCCCCGGGCAGAGGGGCGAGGGGCGCGTAGACGTCGGCGGAGGTTTGGACGAGGTTGAGGGTGCAGTCCCCGAGCAGGGGCGTGAGCGCGGCCCGGGCCTGGTCGAGCATTGGCCGGCTCCAGTCGACGCCTTCGATGTACGCGAGAGTGGGGAGAGCTTTCAGCAGTGCCCGGGGGACTTGTCCGGTGCCGGTGCCCAGGTCCAGCAGTGTTGGATCGGGAAGGTCCCGGACGGTGTCGGCCAGCAGCTGGGCAGCTTCGGCGGGCACACCCGGCCGGTAGCGGTCGTACTCGGCGGCGGCCGCCGCGAATAGTGCTTCGTGGCCCGCAGGCAGGCTCGGGGAGGGATCGTCGGGATAGGTCACGCGGATGCTCCCTCGTCGAGCGCACGGCGGGTGGGAAGGCGCCAGGACAGACGGCCGCACGCGGATACGGCCCGCTGGCCACCGTCCGGCTCGAAGAGGAGGCGGTATCGGCTGGGGCTGCCGGCCGCCTGCCACCGGACGGCCAGGTCCTGGAGTTCCTTCCAGATGTCGCGCGGACCGTGGGTGGTGACGTTCCAACGAGAGCGCCCCACCGGCTCCACCCGTAGCCAGGATCCGCAGGCGGGCGCGCCGATCACCAGGTGCTCGGCGCCGAAGTCGCGCACCAGCCCACCGAGCAGGTGGTCTGCGGCCAGCCACAGGCCCCGGTCGGTGTCCGCAGGCGGCACCAGCATGCTCCGCTGCGTCCAGGTGCCCGGCTCGGCGGCGATGCGCTGCCGGAAGTCCTCGCTGAGCCAGATCCGTTCCATTCCGTGCCCGGCTCGGTGGGCGAACTCCACCGCCCGCAGCTCTCCGGTGATCTGCCCGCCGTCGTTGCGCTCCACGACGGCGAGGGCGGGCCACGACGGTGACGCGCTGGTCACGTGCGCCAGCAGTTTGCCGCCAGGGGCGAGCTGCTTGACGAGGGCCGCCGGCACACGCCCCACCGCGTACGACACGAAAACGCGGTCGAACTTCCGCCCCGGTAGACCCTGTTCGCCGGACCCGCACACCACCTCCGGTCGGAAGTCCAGGTCGGCCAGCCGGACCCTGGCCGCGTCGGTGAGGTGTCGGTCCCGGTCGAGGCTGACCACCTCTTGGTCGCCGCAGACCTGGCAGGCCACCGCGGCGGTCACCCCCGCGCCCGTCCCGACATCCAACACCCGCTGACCCGGGCGTAGATCCAGCTCCTCCAGCAGCGAGGCGGTCAGACCCATCACCGTCGACATCGACGTGATCGACGCCCCCGACCGCGTCCCGCGCACCCGGCCCATCAGGGGCTCACCGTCGTGCTGGACGAGCACACTGGCCCCGCCGTACAGCAGCCCGAGCAACTCGGGACGGTCCTGCGGCGCCGACCAGTCCAGCAGGTCCCACCGCGGCGGCTCCTCACCCGGGGCGCTGCGCCGCACGTACGCCTGCGGCATCAGTACCTCGCGGGGCAGCGTGAGCAGAGCGTCGCGCACCGGCCCGGGCCGTAGCCCGTGCTTCTTCTCCAGCTCGGCGACCATTGCTGCGCGCGCGTCGACCGGATTCACTTCGGCAGCCGAAGGTCGGTTGCTGTCGGCCGGCCGTCCTGCTCGCCCTGGTGTCCGGCCGGCCGTGACTGGGCTCGCGTCCAGGGCCCTCATCGCCCGTCCCACCCCATCTGCGAGTACAAGCGCCCGGCGAGCACTCCGTCGATCGCCTGGCGGGTGTAGGGCACGACGGCGGCCGGGAGATCCTTCGGGTTCCACCACCGCCACTCCACGCACCGGTCGGGCTCCAGGACGACTGGGGTGCCGGACCAGGTGCGGGCCCGGAAGACGAGGCCGATACGCGGGCGGGCGGACGGCGAGTCCACGAGGTGGACGAGGTGCACGAGCTCGACGTCGCCCGGCTCGATGATCAGCCCCCCTTCCTCCTGAGCCTCCCGGATCAGGCAGCTGATCGCTTCTTCCCGCTCGCAGTGCCCGGCCAGGAAGTGCCACGTGTTGCCCGCGTATGCCGAGTCCGGGTGACGCAGGCCGAGGAGGATCCGGCCGCGGTTGTCCTCCAGGTAGAGGTGGACACCCACGATGTGGAGCTCGGTCCCCTCCGGCGCCTCGTCACGCAGCAGCCAGGCCGTGGCCGGCGGACTGCCGGCGGGGGGATGCTCTGCCGCGTGCCGGCGGACCAGGTCACCGAGACCGGGGCTCAGGTGCAGCTGCTCCAGCGTGTCCGGGGTGAACCACCGCAGCAGCACGCCCTCTTGCAGCGCCACCGTCTCCGGATCACCGCTCCAGCGGCCCACGAAGACCTGGATCGGCACCGCGAAGCCGTCGACGCTCGTCGCCTCCTCCAGGGCATACGGCGTCAGGCCATTCACCTCCAGGCCCGGGACCTCTTCGGCGAGCTCCCGCCGCAAGGTCGCCTCCAGGTTGACGTCCTCCACCGTACGGCCGCCGCCGAGGAGAGCGAACGTGCCAGGGGCCCAGATGCCTTCACGCTGGTCACGCAGGTGAAGCAGGTATCTGCCGTGGCCGTCGTGGATCAGCGCGGAGGCGTTAACGGGCTCTGGCCGCCCGTCGAGGCCCTGGTCTCGGGCGTCCAGGAGCTTGGCACGCAAGGTCGGGGACCTGACGTCGGCGAACTCGAGCCACCGGGCGCCGGCAACCTCATCGTCCTGCAATGTGAGCTCGGGGTGCTGCTCGGGCACGAGATAGAAGACGAAGCGGAAGTCGAAGTGCTGGTGGGAGCCTTCGCCCTTGGCGGGGTTCGCGTCGATGTCGTGGACGTCGATGTCGATCGGAGCCCCGAGGAACTGCGGAGTCAGGCACAGGTCGCCCGGCCGGATGCCGGTCTCCTCGCACGCCTCCCGCAGCGCCGCGGCCAGGAGCGTCCGGTCGTCCTCGACATGGCCGCCCGGAGCGAGGAGCAGCCCCGTGACCTTGTGGCCGATGTGCAGAACGCGTTGTTCCCGGTCGATGACCGCCGCGCTGCAAGTGACGTGACCGGGGAGCGTGGCACGGCTGGCCGGGGCGTCGGCTCCGTCCAGGAGGGACAACAGCCCGGCTAGGGAATCCCGCTCGTGCGGATGCCGGGCCAGGTACGCCTCGGCGGTCGCGCGGATGTGGGAACGGGTGAGCGGCACGTCATCACCTCGGGACGGCATGGGAAGGGCGGGGTCGTCCGCGGCCGTGGGTGCGGCTGCTTCGGCGGGGCGTACTGAGATGGCGCCGGGGCCGCTCACGCGGGGGTCTCGCGCTTCTCGCCGTCCGGCTCGGACGTGATCTGGTAGGACAGCAACTGCTGGAACAGACCCGGCTGTTGCGAGAGCTGGGCGTAGGTGCCCTCCTGGACGATTTTGCCGTCGTCGAGGACCACGATGCGGTCGGCGATGGCGACATTGGTGATGCGGTGGGTCACCAGCAACACCGCCCGGTCCCGGGCGAGGTTTCGCAGCCGCTGGAAGATGCGGTACTCGGCGCGGGGATCCAGGTTCGCCGTCGGCTCGTCGAGGACCAGCAGACCGGCCTGGCGGAAGAACGCTCTCGCCAGGGCGATGCGCTGCCACTGGCCGCCGCTCAATTCCTCCCCGTTGAGCCACTCGCGGGCCAGGAGGGTGTCCAGGCCGGCACCGAGCTTGTCGACGACTTCGTCGGCGTCGGCCGCCTCGCACGCCTCGCGGACCGCCGCGTCGCCGCGCGCCGTGGGCTGGCCCTGGGTCACGTTCTCGCGCACGGTCAGCGGCCAGTGCGCGTAGTTCTGCGGCACGAGGGCGACCTGCTGCCACAGGGCCTGCGGATCGGCGTCGCCGGTGGGGACGCCGTCCCACAGCACCTGCCCGCCTGTGGGCAGGTAGAGACCGCTGACCAGCTTCGACAGCGTCGACTTGCCCGAGCCGTTGAAGCCCACCAGCGCGGTGACCTCACCCCGGCGCAAGGTGAGGGAGACGTCGGACAGCGCGTCGCGGTCCTTGCCGGCGTACCGGTGGGTGACCGACTTGACCTCGATCGTCTCCGGCGGCTCAGGGCGGTGCGGACCCCGGCGCATGCGGAAGCCGCCGGCCTTGTCCAGGAAGCCGCTCCAGTCGTCCATGTACAGCCCCGTCCGCACGGCGCGCGCACCGACAGCCACCAGACCGTGGACCGACATACCTACCGTCTGCAGGGCGAAGACGGCCGTCCCGGCATGCCCGACGGTGATACGGCCGGTCGCGAGCAGCCACACGACCGCCGCCCATACCACCGCCGACCCCAGCCCTCCGCACACCGCGCCGACCAGGGACATCCGGGCGCCCTTGTCGGCCGCGGCCCGGTCCTCGCGGTTGATCCGGGCGACGGTGTGCCGGTACCGGCCGGACAGGAAGCCGGCCATGGTGCCGGCGCGGATCTGGTCGGCGGCGTCCTTGGTGTAGATGTGCCAGCGCAGCACCGACAGCATCCGGTTGTCGCCGTTGCTGCGGAGGTTCGCCAGGTACCGGACGCGCGCAGCGCTCACCTGGGCCAGGGCCTGCGGCAGGCTGGCTGCGACGAGGAGGGGGAGAAGGACCCAGTGCACGCCGGTCAGCACGATCGCCCCGGCGAGGAAGCTGGCGCCCGACGCGATCAAGTCCTGGCCCTCGTTGATCAGGTCGCCGGTGACCTGGGCGCCGCGGTCGGCGGCTTCCCGGTCACGGTTGAAGTCGGGGTCGTCGTACGCGCACAGCTCGACCTCGGCGCAGCCGGTCAGCAGCATCTGCTCGGCCTCGCGTGACATCAGCGGGCCCAGCCGGGAGGACAGCCAGTTGACGGTGATTCCGAGGAGCGCGCGCACGCCGGCGGCACCGGCGAGCAGGGCGACGGAGGGCCATGCCTGAAGGAGCCGGTGGTAGACGTCTCCGCTGCGCAGCAGGGCGGTCAGGGTGCCGGCGATGGCGACCAGGCCCAGGGCCTGCATCACGCCGGTGACGGTCTGGCACAGCAGGAGGCCGACGGTTGCTCGTCGGTCGACGCGCCAGGCGAGAGCCAGCGAGCGGCGCACCAGTTGCGGCAGGCGGCGGGCCATGTCGCGCATCCGGATTGAGCGGCCGGCTGCTTCGCGGCTGCCGGTCAGGTCGACGTACCGCATCTGCGGCTCGGGAGCCGGCGTGGGCGAAGTGCCGCTCGGCGAGGGTGCGGGCGTTCTGGCGGACGGCGCGGAGGGGGACGCTGCGGGGGTGGTGCGCGGTCCCGGAACACTGTCGGCTGATGCATCGGTGGGCTCACTCATGCCGCCCACCCCGTATCCGGACGTGCTGAGCTGAGCTTGTCGTCAACGCTGTGCGTGATCACGCCGGGCCGCCGTTCGATTCCGGGAGGCTGCTGCAAGGGGGCAGGGGTGGGATGCATGGCGTGTCCTCCGTCTGGGCGTCGGTGTGGCACTGATGCTCTAAAAACGCACTGGACCTGGTCCCGTCACGGCCCGATCGGAGGGCATTTGGTGAACGGGAGTTCTAATGCCAGGAGCAGGGCAGGCGGGCTCTGGGCGGTCGCGACTCAAACTCGTTCGATCAGGGCGGTTCACTCCTTCAGGGGGTTGCGGACAGCACGGACCGGGCCGCCGCGGAAGTCCGCGGCGGCCGTGCGGTAGGTGTTCAGAGCAGGACCGGCGGGAGGGTGTCAGGCGTTGAGGACGGTGAAGGCGACGGAGGGGAAGCGGCGGCCGTTGACCTGGAGGGCGAGGGAGTAGGAGCCCGGTGAGACCTTCCACCGTGCGGTCGAGCGCAGCGGGTGCGCCTTGGCGAGCCGCAGTGCCTGGCCCGCTTCGGCTGTGGCACGCCGCAGGAAGGAGACCTTCTCCCGCGGCTGGCCATTCTGCCCCGTGGTGGCGATCACGATCATCACGTGGACTGGTGCGGTGGCGGTGGCAGTGAGAGCGGCGGAGAAGTTCAGGGTGTCGCCGTCGCGGAGTTCGGTGCGCTCCAGGACGAGGGGGGTGAGCGCGATGGGCGCGTCGTGGGCGTAGCCGAGGATGGCGTAGGCGGGCGGCCAACCCTCCTTCAGCCGGTTGCGCAGGGCACCCCGGGCGATGAAGGCGAAGTGCTCGTCTGCGAGTCGGCCCGACTGCTTCCACCGCTGAAAGGTGGTCACCACGAGGTCGGGCTGGCTGGCGGCGATGTCGCTGAGGTGGTTGGCGACGGAGGTGCGGACATAGAGGTGAGCGTCGCCGTAGAGCTGATCGAGGACGGGCAGTGCCGCGTCGACGGGCATCTGGATCCGTGGGGCCCAGGGCAGCAGGGGCCGGGTGGCCTCGCTCGCCAGTCTGCGCACCCGGAAGTCCTCGTCGCGGGTCCACGCGCCGACGGCCTTCATTGTCTCGTCGGGGAAGTCGGCGAGAAAGTGCCGCACCGGGAGCTCGGCGGAAAAGTACCCCGTCATGCGGGCCAGAGCGGCGAGCGCCTGGTCCAGGTGCTCAGCGGTACGCAGGTAGCGGGAGACGTAGTCGGAGTGGGGCGAGTAGATGTGCAGGCCGAAGTCATTGGTCACGCCGGCGGCCTCGGGCGTCGGTGGGAGGGAGCGCAGCAGGATGTCGAGCGCGTCGGGGCCGGTGACCGGAAGGTGGGCGTGCAGGCCCTCGCTGGTGCGGGCGATCCGGCCGCTGAGCTCCAGCCGGGGAAGGTCGGCCGTCACCGACTTCACGAAGCTGTCGACGTCGAACTCGGGGCAGGCCGAATGGACTTCGCGGCCGATGCGGGCGATGCGCTCGGCGTTGAGGGCGGTCTCTTTCAGGGGAACCTTCACGGTCATGGGCAAACCCTAGGGCTGACTACGGGGCCGCCCTCGTGTTCTCGCCGCAGGTCATCCGGCGGTGTGAACACGAGGCTTTCGGCTATCGGACGGCGGCGCGGTACAGCAGCCGGCGCTGGCGGGAGCTGTCGCAGGGGGAGGCGGTGTGGAGGGTGGCGAGGTTGTCCCACACGACCAGGTCGCCCTGACTCCAGCGGTGGCTGTAGACGTACGGCGCGCTGATCGTGTGCTCCAGCAGTTCGTCGATCAGGGCGCGGCTCTCCTTCTCGGGGAGTCCGTTGATGCCGCTGATCACCATGGAGCCGAGCAGCAGCGAGCGGGCACCGGTGACCGGGTGGGTCAGGACGAGCGGGTGCTCAACCTCCGGGTGACCAGCGAGACTTCCGGCCGCGACCGACGATTGGCCGCCGCTGGCCTGGCTCTGCAGGACACGTAGCTGCTCGATGGAGTGCACCGCGCGCATCCCCTCGATCGGCTGCCGCATCGCCGGGGGAAGGGCGGCGTAGGCGCGGGTCGCGTCGGCGAAGCGGGTCTCACCGCCCTGCTCGGGGGTGATGACCGAGTACAGCAGGGTCGCGGAGGTTAGCTTCGGCTTGAAGCTGTTGTCGGCATGCCACTCCTCCTCGTTGTCCCCGTCGTAGATGCCGACGTGCTCGCCGTCCTCAACGATGTTGCTGATGACGGTCAGCCCGGGGAAGCCGCCGACGGCGTACCGGCGGTCGACGCTCGTGTCCACCGTCCCGAAACAGGAGGCGACGGTCAGGAGATCGGCGTGGGTCAGGTGCTGTCGGGGCGCGATCAGCAACCGGTGCCGATGAAGGGCTCGCGCCAGCTGGGGCAGGAGGTCTTCGGCGTCGGTCGCGAGGTTGCAGTCGACGACGGCGCCGAAGCCGCTCTCGTCGAGCGGGCGCAGCGGCAAGGACATCGCGGCTCCTTTCCGGACGGTCGTGTCGGTGATCAGAACTGGGACGACTGCTGGAAGAAGGTGACGTCCTTGATGCCAGAGGCGGCCATGCAAAGCCGCTCGATGCCGATGCCGAGCCCAACGCTGCTGGCCGGCGCCCGCCCGGCGTCGATCGCCTTCCACACCAGGGCCTGCTCGTCGTCGTACAGGTCGACCGCACGGGCCCGTTCGACGAACTCGGCACGGTCGGGCTCGTCCTCGTAGCCGTGGATGACCTCGACGCCGTCGACCAGGAGCTCGAAGCGGTTGAGGACGGCGGCCGTGCCCGGTGTGAGGCGGGCGCACGGCTCGTCCCCGCCGACCGGGTACTCGGTGAGGAACAGCGCGGCGCCGGTGCTCTGGGTCTCCAGCTCGCGCTCCACGAACTGCCCGAGCACTGTCTTGAACGGCACGTCGCTGCCCTTGCCCAGGTGCGCGGCCATTTGCGCGGGCAGGTCACCGAGGGGTTCACGGCGAAGGTCGATGCCGAAGTGGTCGCGGATGTGGCTGGCGACGGAGACCCGCTGGGGGGTGTAGGGGATGTGCGGGCCGATCAGCTTTTCGGCGAGCGCCATGAGGAAGTCGAAGTCCTCGTCGGCGGCGTAGAGGTCGAGCATCTGGAACTCGGGCGCGTGGAGCTCGTCCGGCTTCTCGGGCCGGAAGCACGGGCCGATCTCGAAGACCCGCCGGTGGTGCTCCAAGTTCACCCGCAGTGCCGGGCCGATCATCGCCCGCAGGAACCGCCCGCCGTCATGGTCCACCGGTAGACGGCGCCCCGGGCCGAGGTCGGCCCTCCGCAGCGTCGGGGTGACCACCTCGACGAAGGCATCCGCGCGGAGCGTGTCCCGCAGGCTGAACAGCAGGTCCGACTTCATGACGACGGGGTTGAGCACGGGTGCTCCTCAAGGTCGGTTACTCCGACGGAAGTTGGAGGGAAGCCGGGCCCACGGCGATCTCGTGCGTGGCTTCTCGGCGGGGCCACAAACTAGCCGCGCCGACGCGAGCAGTAGAAGCCCTTCCACCGGCCCTGCCGGGCCCAACGGGGCTGATCTGCCGCCCATTCAGGACCAGACTTCGGCGTTTTCGCAGCTCAAGCAGGATGTGCGCGCAACGGGCACGCAACGGTCCCGTGCAACCGGCGCAACGCCCAGAGCCGTTGCGGCTCTCTTTGGCGCAGCCCTAGCGTGACTGGCCAAGCGCCCAGCGCGACCGCGCCACGCAACGCTCATCCGCAGATGGACAAGACGTGCCCCGGCGCGACCTTCTCCACCGGCGCGCGCCTGCGCCAATGGCGTGCCGAGCCGATGGTTCAGCACCTCACCGGACCCGCGGCCCGGCAGTTCCACAGCCCGATCACCCGGATTCGCGGATCACCCGCGACCGAAGAGGGAGAACTAGATGACCGCTACCGCCGGAATGACCCCGGACACCGGCCTGAAGGCCGGCATGCGCCCGGACGCCTCCGAGCTCAAGCTCGGGATGCGTCCCGACGCCCCCGTGCTGAAGGCCGGGATGCGTCCCGACGCGGCCGAGCTGAAGCTCGGGATGCGTCCCGACGCCCCCGCGCTGAAGTCGGGCATGCGCCCGGACGCCCCGGAGCTGAAGCTCGGGATGCGTCCCGACGCCCCCGTGCTCAAGGCCGGGATGCGCCCCGACAGCGCCCTCATCGCAGCCTGACCTGCGGCTGAATCACCCCTCGTCCGGCTCCGGCGCGCCCGCCCACGGCAGGTTGCCAGTGCACTGTCCGACTGCGGGCGCGTTGGAGCCCGGCACATCCCCACCCGCACCGCATCCGACTGGAGGACCTGATGGGCAGCCCCGTCGCCAGCAGGACCCGCAACGGCACTGGAGCCTCCGGCCCCGTCCGCAAGGCCCTCGGGCAGCAGCTCATCGCCGACCTGGAGAAGCTCTGCGGACGCCCGACCATCGGCCTGTGGGACGTCGCATGGGACCTCGTCGCGATCGCCGCCGCGGCGATCACCGGCCACCTCATCGGTCACGTCGTCGGCCCCCTGCTCGCCGTCTGCTACATCGGCGTGCGCCAGCGCCACCTGTCCAACCTCGGGCACGAGTGCGTGCATTCCAAGCTCATGGCCACCCGCCGCGGCAACCGGGCCCTCGGCTACATCCTGACCGGCCTGCTCGGCGAAGGCTTCGAGCCCTACCGCATCAGCCACTACGTGCACCACGCCAAGCTCGGTTCCGACGACGACCCTATGTTTCAGTCCTACCGCGCAGGCAACATCCGCGCTGCGGGTCAGGCGCCCAGCCGCCGCTCGTTCGTCCTGCGGGTCATCGTGCGCAACGCCCTGTGGCGGCTGCCGAAGACCGCGGTGCTGACCCTGGTCACCCGCGCACCAGGGGAGACCTGGCGGGCCCTGGCCGCCCGGGCCGTGCTGTGGGCGGGCGTCGTCGCCGCGCTGTGGCCCGTGGACGGCGTTCCGTACCTCCTGCTCTACTGGCTGCTCCCCCTCGTCCTGGTGCGGCCCGTCGTCACCTGGATCACCGACCTCGGCAACCACGCCGGGCTGATCGAGAACGACGACGTCCTCCTGCAAACCCGCGGCTGGACCTCCCACTGGCTCACCCGGCACCTGCTCGGCGGCCACCTCGACGACATGTTCCACCCCATCCACCACTGGTGCCCGCAGATCCCCTGGCGGCGCCTGCCCGCGGCCCGCGTCCTCACCGCGCAGCGTCTGTCGCGCTTCGGCGAAGTGCCCTGGTGCTCCGGCTACTTCTTCCGCCGGCGCTCCACTCCCGACCAGCCGTGCGTGATTGAGGACATCATCGCCCGGCTGCATCCCGCACCCGAAGCCGCCTGCACCCCGCACCAGCACGCCTCGGCCGCTTGACTCCGGCCCCGAACCCGCCCACATAAGCCCGTACGGCACCGACCCTCCGGGACGCACGCGCGCGCCAGTACAGGGTCGCGCCGTCGCCCGCCGCCGAGGAGGCGGCCCACCATGCCCCAGCCCACCTCCGTCCCCCCGCCGGCCCTGAACAGCTTCGACGAGTTCACCCGGCTCGAAGAAGTCGTCCTCGGCCGCGCCGACCACTACAACGCCCACCACACGGAACCCTCGTGGCGGCTGTTCTTCTACGACAACGTCGCCCCCGTCCTCGGCCGGCACACCACCCCCTCGGGGGAGGAACTCCTGCCGATCCCCTCACAGCTGACCGACGAGCTCAACGAGGACATCTCCGGCCTGGCCGACGCCCTGACCGGCTGCGGGGTGAACGTCCTGCGACCCGCCGTTCCGGGCAAGGACGTCGACATCCGCTCCCCGCACTGGGACGCGAGGGCCACCCCACCCCTCAACGTCCGCGACCAGACCATCATCCTCGGCAACACCATCGTGGAGACCGCACCCCACATCCGCGCCCGCATCTTCGAGAACGACCTGCTCAAGCCAGCCTTCTACCGCTACTACGAGGCCGGAGCGAACTGGCTGAGCATGCCGCGGCCCGCCCTTGCCAGCGACTCTCTGGACACCAGCTACTTCACCCGCCAGGGCCTGGACGTCAGCCGTGCCACCGACGGCGAGACGGCCGGCAGCATCGAGGGCCTGGGCCTGGAGATGGTCTTCGACGGCGCGCAGTGCATGCGGCTGGGCCGCGACGTCCTGGTCAACGTCGCCAACCACAACCACGAACTTGCCCTGCGCTGGCTGCGGGACAACGTCCGTAACCTGCGGTTCCACCGCCTGGACGCCATGGCCGACAACCACATCGACAGCGTCCTAGTCCCGCTACGCCCCGGCCTGATGCTGCTGCGCTCGCCGGAATACCTCAAGTACCTGCCCGAGGCCATGCAGTCCTGGGACGTGATCTACGCCCCGGAGACCGACGACAGCAACTTCCCGGACTACACCGACCTCGGCTTCGTCATCCCTATCGGCAGCCGGTACATGGACATCAACCTGCTGTCCGTTGACGAGGACACGGTTGTCGTCAACTTCCTCTACCCGGAGCTGATCACGGTTCTGGAGCGACGCGGATTCACTGTCGTCCCGGTCCGCCACCGCCACCGGCGCCTGTTCGGCGGCGGATTCCACTGCTTCACCTTGGACACCGTCCGCCGCGGCGGCCCCGAGGACTACCTCAGCTGACCATGGCGCCCCGTCACCGCGCCTCTTCTCCCGCCCCGATCACGACAGCCCCCGACATCAGGAGCTTCTTGATGGACACTGCCTACCCCTGGCCGCCCGACCAGGCATTCTGGACCGGCGCCTTCCTCGACCACACCACGGGACGGACCACGCCCTTCCTTTTCAAGGGCATCATCCCCGCCGCCGCGGCCGGCCCGGACGACGTCCTGGGAGGATTCGAGGCCATCCGAAGGGCCCATGCTGCTGGCACCAGCATCAAGGCGCACGCGCGTGTCTATGTCGGCGAGGAACGTCGCGACGACCTCCTGCCCCAGGCGCTGACCGCCCCTTCCTGGGATGGGGGCGTGGACGCCTTCGTGCCGTGGATGCAGGACCTCGCCGCCGCCGAGCGGTTCTCCCTGGTCATCAACAACCTGGAGACCGTCAGCCCCGCCCTCGCAGCCGGACTCGGCACCTTCCTGAAGAGCGTCATCGATGGGTGGGGCCTGCCGCTGGGCGGCGCTGAACAAGTCGCCTTCGCCGGCAACTACAGCGGGACCGCGTTCGGGATCCACGAGGGCTACGAGGACGCCTTCCTCGTCCACCTCGGCCCCAACGCCAAGAACTTCTACTGCTGGCCCGCCGAGCAGTACGAGAAGCTCACCGGTGGCAAACAGCCCACCTACGGCGACTACCGCGCGCTGCTGGAGGAGGCCGAGCACTTCCTGCTGGAGCCGGGCGACGCCCTGTTCCTGCCCCGCCGGGTCTTCCACGTCGGCACCCAGGACACCTTCTCCGTTTCGGTGGCGATGCCGCTGTACACCTACCCGTACGCGCAGCTCCTGCAGAGCCGCATCATCCCGGACGTCCTCGCCGAACTGGTCGGCGACGGACCCGACGACCCGCTCAACGAGCCCTCCGCGATGGCGGACACGGCCGCCGGGCCCGGTTCCGTCACCGACCGACTGGCCGGCGTCGGCCGCGAACTCCTGACCGTCGCCGCCGACCGCGTCCGCGGCGCGGCCCGCGAGCACGCCGAACAGCGGTGGGCCACGCTGCTCAGCAACGGCGGCTGGGAACTGGTCGAGGGCGACCTCGCCCGCCAAGAAGCCGCGGACGCCTTCGATCCCCAGCAGGTGGCGCCCGGCGCCGAGATCACCCTGATCGCCCCCTACCAGGTGACCACCCTCAACGGCGGCGACGACACCCAGCACGTCCTGCTGCGCGGCCACCAGACGGGCATCGCCCTCGACGTCGCGGCCCTGGCCCGGGACACCATCACCGCGCTCAACGACGGCGCTGCGATCACCCTGCCCGACAGCCCGGAACTACTCGCGGTCGTCCGGGCCCTGGGAGCCACCGGCGGCCTGCACTTGACGCCCCGCCCCGCCGACAGGGAGGACACCGAGAAATGACCCCCGACAACAGCCTCATCCAGGCTTACCTCAAGGCCAACCCCGAGACGCAGAGCGCCGTCAACGGCACCCTGCTAGGCAAGTTCACCTCCGGCGATGCCCTGGTCACCGCGCACCTGGCTCCCATGATCGACTGGGCCTACGGGAAGATCGCCGAGAAGGTTGGTGCCGCCGACCTCAACGTACGTCAGGCCCGGATGTACATCGAGGAGCTCTCGGTGTTCGCCCGCTACAACGCCCAGTTCCTCAAGGCGGCCGCCACCGGCGTGGAGGGGTTCTGCCCCGAGCTCGCGCACGAGCTGCGCCGCAACCACCTGGAGGAGGGCGGCGAGCGCGGCAAGGTTCCTGCGCACTACGTTCTCTACACCAACGCGCTTCTGTCCGACCTCGGGCTCCTCGTCAACGGCCATGTGCCTGCCCGCGAGACCGAGACGCTGGTCAACCTCCACCAGTGGATGGTCGGCTCGCACATGCCCAGCTTCATCGCCGGCGCCTACTACGCGACCGAGGCCGTGGCGATCGCCGAGACCGAGATCCTGCGGGACATCACCAACCGCTACGGCGAGCTGACCGGCCAGGGCAGCGACAGCGAGCTGAAGGCCCTGCACTACTACTACGAGCTCCACCTCGACGAGGGGCACGAGGCCGCCCAGGTCGGCGGCCTGAGCGTCGAGGCCGCGCACATTGAGGGCCTGGCCCGGTTCATCAAGGAGAGTGAACTCTTCCACGTCGAGCTGCCCCAGGCGATGGACGGCTTCCTGACGATCGCCGAGGGGATGACACACTGGTGGGCTCAACTCGCCCACCGTGCCTGGGAGATGAACTGATGAACGCCACCTCCGACATCGTCGCCGCCATCCAGGAGCGCTCCGGCGGATGCCTGTGCGGGCGGATCCGCTTCACCGTCAAGGGCAGGGCCGTTTACCCGCACACGTGCAGCTGTCCGCACTGCAAGAAGCTCGGGGGCGGCCCGATGATGTGGTGGGCTGGCTTCGCAACGGACGATGTCACCTGGACCAACGGGATCGAGCCGACCTGGTTCGAGACGTTCGAGGGCGAGGCCCAGCGCGGCTTCTGCCCCCACTGCGGCAGCCGCCTCGCGGCGATCGACAGCGACGTCCCCGAGCTCGGCATCGTCGTCACGGCCCTGGACGACACCAGCGGAGCCGACCTCGTCCCCGTCAACCAGTCCTTCCGCGACGACGCCGTGCACTGGCTGCCGCAGGTCCCGGACACCCAGAACAGCCCCGTCGGCTGACACCCGCGAGACCTCCGGGGGCCGGCAGCCCTGACCTGCCGGCCCCCGGGACCCGTCCTGCCTGGGACTGTCTGCGCCGCGTCCGGCTCGCCGTCCGACCCGTCCAGCATCCGGCCCAGGAGAACTCATTGTGCTCACTCCGCATGCCACCAGCGAGTACGGCGCCCTGCGCCACGTCGCCATGCGCTATGCCGGCGACGTCACCCCCGACCTCGACGGCCCCGAAGGCCATCCCGTCCTGACCCGCCAGAAGACCACCAGCTCCTGGAGGCCGTACGCCCCGGCCACCGTCCGCACCCAGCAGGACACCCTGATCGACCTGCTGCGCAGCCGCGGCACGGAGGTGACCCTCCTCGACCAGTCGCCGGGCTGTCCGGTCCAGCACTACCCCCGCGACATCGCCTTCGTCATCGACCACGTCATCGTTCTGGCACGCCTGAACTCCGCGAAGCGCCTTCCCGAGGCCGACGCGCTCGCCCCGCTCCTGGCCGACGCCCTGCACGTCGCCCACCTGGACGAGGGCACCATCGAGGGCGGTGACGTCATCCTGCATACCGGCACCGTCCTGGTCGGCCTCGGCGAGGAGACGTCCCCCACGGGCGTGAGGGCGCTGCAGCGGGCGCTGGCTCACCATGGGGTCGCGCGCGAGGTCCGCCCGGTCCACTTCGCCGTCGACGGCATCGTTCACCTGGACGACCACTTCACGATCGTCGCTCCCGGCACCGCGCTCATCCACCGCAGCGTCTTCCCACCCGGCGAACTGTACTGGTTCGAGCAGCATTTCGACCTGATCGACGTCACCAACGACGAGGCCCGTGCCGTCCAGGCCAACGTTCTGGCGATCGCGCCGGGCACCGTGATCGTCGCCGCCGGCAGCGACCGCATCGCAGCGCAGCTCGCCGCGCGCGGACTCGAGGTCCTCACCGTCGATTACTCCGAGGTCACCCGGATCCCCGGCTCGCTTCGCTGCACCACCCTGCCGTTGACCCGCGCCTGATCCGCTCTCTCCACGCCTGGCCGCGGTGCGGCCATCCGCGCCGACTCCTGGAGCTGCCGTGTCCGACCCGCTGCTGCCTGTGCTCCTCGCCGTCCCGGTCGTGGTCCTCGCCTGCCAGGCAGGCGGGCGCGCCGTCAGGCTGCTCGGCCAGCCGCCGGTCATCGGCGAAATCCTGGCAGGGATTCTGCTCGGCCCCTCACTGCTCGGCTGGCTCGCACCCAGCGTCCAGCACCACATCCTGCCTCTCTCGGTCCTGCCCATCACCTCCGCCCTGGGCAACCTCGGCCTCTTGGCGTTCCTCTTCCTGATTGGACTGGAACTCGACCTCCGCAGCCTGGGCACCACCCGAGGCTCGGTTGCCGCAGTCAGCCTCAGCGGGGTCCTGCTCCCCATGGCCCTCGGCGCCGCGCTGGCCTCCGCCCTCTACCCGCACTTCGCGCCCGACGGGGTCGGACGACTGCCGTTCACCCTGTTCATCGCCGTCGCCCTGAGCATTACCGCATTCCCGGTCCTCGCACGGATCCTCGCCGACCGCGGCCTGGAGACCACGCCCCTGGGCGCCTTCGCCTTGGCCTGCGCCGCCACCGACGACGCCCTCGCCTGGTGCCTGCTCACCGCCGTTGTCGCCCTGTCCACCTCTGGCACCGTCCTGTCGGCTTTGACCACCCTCGCCCTGACCGCCGTCTTCGCCGCCGGCCTCACCGTCGTCCTGCGCCCCCTGCTGCGCGCCCTACTCGAACGCGCCAGCCGAACCTCCGACGACCTCGTCCTGGTCCTGCTCTTCGCCGGACTGTGCCTCAGCGCCTACACCACCGACCAGATCGGCGTGCACCCCGCCTTCGGCGCCTTCCTGTTCGGCGTCACCGCACCTCGTGGGCTCCCGGCCGTCGAGCGCAGCGCCGCGCGCTTCCGCGCCGTCGTTCTGCCGCTCCTGCTGCCGCTATTCTTCGTCGACACCGGCCTGCACACCGACTTCTCCACGCTGCCAGCCGGACAGTGGGGCTGGGGAGCGGCGATCCTCGCGGTCGCCGTCATCGGCAAGTGGGGCGGCACGGCTGGCGCAGCCCGACTCACCGGCTCCGACTGGCGCTGGTCGGCCGCTGTTGGCACGCTCATGAACTGCCGCGGCCTAACCGAACTCGTCGTGCTCGGCATCGGCCTCCAGAGCGGTGTCATCAGCGAGCCGCTGTTCACCCTCCTGGTGGTCATGACCGTCATCACTACCGCGGCCACCGCCCCGATACTCAGGCGCGTGGCCAGCGACGACCCGAGGATGACCCCGCCGGCAGCGCACGACGATCCCGAGCGTGACCCCGCCCGGGAGGTGACCGGATGACCCAGCCCCCGAACCCGGTTCTGGAAGCGGTCCTCACCCGGCGCAGCGCCCCCCGACTGACCGAGCCCGCGCCCGGCCGTCACGACCTGGAGCGACTCATCCAGGCCGCGGCCACCGCACCCGACCACGGGCGACTTCGCCCTTGGAGGCTGGTCGCGGTGACCGGGAACGAGCGGGCCCGACTCGGTGACGTGCTCGCCGAAGCCGCCGCCTCGCCGGAGCAGGCCCGGCGCGCCGCCACGAAGCCCCTGCGCGCCCCGTTGCTCCTGTCTATCGTCCACTGCCCCGTGCCCGACCATCCGAAAGTCCCCGAATGGGAGCAACTGGCCGCCACCACGGGCGTGGTCACCACACTGTCGCTGCTCTTGCACGGCTACGGCTGGGCGTCGATCTGGCGCACCGGGTCCGCAGTCCAGGCGCCCCAGGTCCGCAAGTACCTCGGCGTCGCCGACAGGGAGCAGCTTCTGGGCTGGCTGTACGTCGGTACCCGGTGCCCGTCCGGCACTTTCGCTGAACGGCCGCCGTTCGACAACTTTGCCAAGATCACCTGGCTCGACGGTGCCGGCGGCTGAGACTTCCCCAGCACGCGGTCACGCAGACCACCGACGACGAACGTAACTAAGTGGTCAGGGCCGAAAGTCCTTCGGGGGTCGACCTGGTGCCAATAGCGTGCTGTCGCTGTGTCAAATGTCGAATCTTGAATTGTCAGTGCCCCGTGACAGGCTGGCGGCGGAGGGCAGAGAAGTGCTCCCATGTTCCTGCATGATGATCAGCTTCCGCCCCGGGGGGCACAGTGGCACGACTCACCGACGCGAACCGCCTCTCGATGTGCCGCCCGGACGTGGCCGAAGACTGGGACTACGACAAGAACGAGGACACACCCGCTGAGTTCACGGTCAGCTCGAACGCGTGGAAATGGTGGATCTGCCGAGAGGGGCACCCTTCCTTCGAGCGCAAGATCGAACAGCGCACGCGCAAGAATCCGCTGAAGTGTCCGGAGTGCCCGGCACGAAGGCCGGTGCTCGTGCCTCGGTCAGATGCGGACCCTCTGTCGACGGCACACCTGCACGACGGGAACCGCCTCTCGATGTGTCGTCCGGACGTGGCCGAGGACTGGGACTACGACAAGAACTATCCGCACACCCCCGATGACGTCTCGGTCAGCTCGAGCGCGAGGGCGTGGTTCTGGAAGTGTCCGACAGGAAAACATCCCTCTTATCCATCAAAAGTCAGTACACGGACCCGCGAGAGGTTTCCGGCGAAGTGCCCCGAGTGCCCGCGCCGTCCGATGCTCGCCTTCCGGGTCACCGACGAGAACCGCCTGTCCATCTGCCGCCCGGACTTGGTCCGGTCGTGGAACAAGGAGCGGAACCTTCCCCTCACACCGGAACAGGTGTCGCTGGCCAGTGGCAAGACCGTCATCTGGGACTGCCTCGACAACCCCAAGCATCCGTCCTGGCCCGCGGCCGTCTCCGACCGCGTCGGAAGCGCAACGAGGGAGGGCACCGGCTGCCCTGATTGCTCGCTCGTCCGCACCTCTCGCCCCGAACTGCGACTCAAGGCAGAGTTGAGCCGGTTCCTGACCGTCGATCCGGAACCGAACAAGGCACTCGTTGACGGCGGAGTGCGGGAAGAGGTCGACATCGCAGATCCGGGGCGCCGGCTTGTTGTCGAATTCGACGGCGCATATTTTCACGGCCGCCCCGGCGGCCTGGAGCGCGACATCGCGAAGACCCGCCGTCTCAGGGATTCGGGCTGGACCGTCGTTCGAGTCCGGGAGCACAGCCTCACCAAGGTCGACCCTGGGTTCGACATCACCGTCGATAAGGACGCCCACCCCTACAAGGTCGCGGTGGCAGTGGTCGAGCACCTTGCGCTCCTCGGTTTCATCTCTGCCACCGCCGCTGAGACCTACGTTCAAGCAGGTGCCCTGCAGGCCAAGGAACTGTCCGATGCCTGGATAGCCGAGCGCCTCGGCAGCGCTGTTTCCAGTGCCGAGCGCGATTCCGTGGGGGACAAATGGGATCGGATGCACGCGGCCCTGGAGAGCTTCCAGGCACGCTTCGGGCACTGCCGCGTCCCGGACGGCATCCTCGTCCAAGGTGTTGACCTGCGAACTTGGTGCTACTCACAGCGGGCCGCCCACCGACAGGGAAAACTCGCGGAGGACCGGCGGCAGCGCCTGGAGTCGATCCCGTCCTGGACCTTCGATGCTCTGAGCGGAAAGTTCTGGGACGGCCACGAGAAATTCCAGAACACCTTCAACTGGAACGGCGCCGGCCAGCGCAACCCCGAGGCTGAAACCGAGGAGGTTCATGAAGCCCGACGGTGGGCCCAGAAGCTGCGCGAACGGCGCCGCAACCGGCTTGCGGAAGGACGGGACCTCCCGGCCTATCAGGTCGAAGCGATGGACGCGCTGCCGGGCTGGTCCTGGACGCCTCGTGACAGTCGGTTCGAAGAGCAGATCGACGTGCTGGTCGACTACTGCCACAGGCTGGGCACCACTCTGGCGAGCGTCAAGGACAAGGACGTCTGGGATGGGCACAAGATCGGTATGTGGGTCACCAACTGGCGGTCCTCTCGACCACGGCTGACGGTCGAGCAGGTCAGTGACCTGGAAGCCCTGCCGGGTTGGACTTGGAGCAAGAACGCGGACGCCTGGGCGGCCAAGCTCGCCGCACTGACCGACTTCGGGAAGGCCCACGGCCACGTGACCCCCTCGCTCATGAATGGGGATGAACATGAGCACGCGCTTGCCCGGTGGAAGCACAAGTACAAGAGCAAGCTCCGCGGCCAGGACAACGAGCGGGCCAGGCGTCTCAGAGAACTGCTGGCCGAATATGGCGAGGTCTGGCCCTGACGTTCAAATGTCGAAGGCGACAGGTAGAGGCCGCAGGCACGGTCCAGGGCGTCCTCGGGGCTGCCGACGAAGGCGCCGGTGGGCAGGATGGTGTCTTCGTACTTATCGGTGCTGGCGAGGTAGAGAGCGAAGCTCCAGATGTTGGCGGAACCGTCGTAGCGCCGACGTGCTCCGGAGCGGCGCCGGACGATGACACGGCGGCCTCGGTCCCGGCGTGCGGATGTGTGTCTCTGTTCACGAGAACGTTCTGGTGAACATCGACCACGGCCCGGTCGGAGCACCTCCCGAAGTCGTGCACATCTGCCGTCGGAGCCGGAGCTCGTGAACAGAACTAGATGTGTCTCCAGTGCGGGCCGAGGTGGTCAGAAGCCTCGCAGCGGCTCGCCCGCCTTCAGGCGGTCGAGGCGCTCAGAGAGCCGACGGCTCATCAGATGCTGGGACGCCTGGGAGGCGCGCTTCGCCACGGCCGCGTGCTCGGCCGAGTCACCGCGCAGCCGCGCCAGTTCGGCCTCGGTAATCAGGAGTTCCACCGTGTCGCGTGTCCGGTCCGATGAAAGGACCGACGCCTCCTTCAGGGCCTGCGCCCCCTGTTCGGCCAGCCCGGCAACGGCAAACGCCCACGCCGTCTGTCCCTCCAGCTCACGGAAGTCGAACCACTCCAGCCAGGCCGGACCGGTGCTGCTCTGCGCGCGGGCGAAGAACTCGCGGGCCCGCTTCACCGCCGCCACGACCTGATCCGGCTGTCCGTTCAGCGCCCATGCTCGAGCTTCGGTCACGCACGCATAGGCCCTGACGAGGGGAGGCGCTCCCTCGGCCGCCAGCACAGCACTGCGCGCGTGAGCGAGCACATCCGCCTGCCCGCCCTGCGTTGCCGCCAGCCGGGCTTGGTGGATGTGGACCCGAGTGATGCGGGCGCGGTCTCCGATCGCCTGGGCCAGCCGCATTGCCTGAAGGTCGTAGCGCTGCGCCAAACCGGGGAGCTGATCGTCGTAGGCCATCGAGGCCATCGCAAGAACCGCGTCCACCACGCTGCCGTACAGTCGGCGACCGGTTCGTGCGGAGAAGCTCCCGTTCAACATCGGTGTTGCGTGCGTGTCCATCATCGACGCGAACACACTGCGGAACTTGCCCCCGCCGTGTTGGGAGTCCAGCTTGCCGTACAACCGAGTCTGCTCGTCAAGCAGGTCGATGTCCGCTGCGGTGACCCTGTGCTGCCCGTGGCCACCGATGGCGGCGTCCGCCGGCATCACGAGCGCCTCGCGCGACGCGGGACCAAACACGCTCGGTGAGAACGCGCTCTTGACCACGCTGCGCCGGCGCATGGCGTCCAGGGCCCACAGCTTCGACAGCATGCGTACGGCGTGGGGAACGTCCAGGTATTCCAACGATTGCACCGCGACCAGGCCGGTGTCGGACGGCCAACCTAAGCTCTCCGGCGTCACTACCCGGTGCAGCGCTGCCGACAGTACATGGCAGGCGGCGGCTGCGAGGTCCTCGCCGGGAGTCGCGCCCTTGCACCACCGAGAGACGGTGCTAGTGGCCACTGCGTAGGGCAAACGGATCGCCTCACAGCGTGCGGCGATCCGGCGTGCGAAGCCGCTGATCGACCAGTCCAGCGTCTCCAGATGCTTGAGTAAGACCTCGTTTCGCTCCGCCTTCTCTGATCTCGGACTCATCATCGCGCCGCCCCATCCCGGTGGAGTCAGGGAAAAGATCGAAGTGGTACCAGCTGGGTTCCGTGCGTTCAGCGGCTCCCTGGGGCGGAGCCCGTGCGAGTCGGCTGCAGCCGCTGGCCCTGCTCACGGATTACTCCCGGCCAAGGCGAGGTCCTCGTCGTGGTCCGTTACCGGGACCGGTAACGAACCGCTCCCGCCCGCCAGGCGCTCGCGCAGGAGCCGGAACTGCTCTGCGTGGGGGAGCAGCCCGACCTGTGCACGCCGGACGTCGAGCTGATCGTGGTCTTGGACCGGGTAGAGCTCCAGCTCTCCGTCGGACCGACGGCGGTGCTGCGTGCCGTAGACCTGCAGTTTTCCGTCGCGCGCCAGACACCGGTCGTACAAGCGCGCCCACTGGCCCGCGCTCGCCTCGCGTTGCTGGGCGGCTTCGTGGACCGCGCGGAGGAATCCGTTCTGGTCACGGAGGTCGTGATCGGCGTGCAGCGCGAGCGTCAGCGCGGCCCGCGCGGCCTCCTCGCCGACGAGGCTGCGGCCGGGCCACCCGTGGGCGGCCACGATCCGCGCGAGTACCTGGGTGTTGGCCTGGTCCGTGAGCAGCGCGGCGTCGGCCCCCGCCGGTCCCTGCTGCGCCGCGGCGGTGGAACGGGCGGCCCGCCGGTTCTCACTGGCGGCCTTGGCATGCTGGATCAGGGTCTGGGCGATGTCGGGCCGCTGCGGCTGGTGCTGGTGGGGCGTCGTCACTGCGTACCTCCGGAGGCGCGATGGTCCGGCAGCGTGGTCGGCGACGGCGAGGCCGAGGTGTCCGGCTTCGTGGCCGTCTCGGAGTCCAGGAGCTGCCAGGCGTGGGCCATGCCCACCAGGTGGCTGGAGTTGAGCGCCCCGGCCTTGTCGGCCAGGTCGCGGATGCGGGTCGTCACCAAGGCCGGGGCGATGCGTGCGGCTGCGGCGATCTCGTCGTTGTCCGATTTGGTGGCGACCGCGCGGAGCAGGAGCAATTCGTCCTCGGTGAAGGCCGGGACGGTGTCCGGCGCTTCCGGAGCGAGGGCCTGGCCGCTGGCCAGCGCAGCGTGGATCTTGGCCGGACGGGAGCTGACGCCGAACTTGAGGCCGATGTTCATGACGTGCCGGCCCAGGGTGCCGGGCTGCATCCCGAGTTCGGCTGCGGCCTCCTGGTTGCTGAGACCGGCCGCGATCTTCTCGGCAACGCGCTTCTCGGTGGGCGTCAAGGTGGTCAACTCGGTTGCTGAGCGCAGGGTGGCAGCCATGCGTCTTCCCTTCCGGCCACAGGCCGTGGTGGTGGGGTGGGTGGTCAGGAATCGGCCGGGGGCCGAAGGCGGACGGGCAGATGCCGGTGGCCGTTGGAGATGAAGGAGGACAGCGGCTTGAGCTCCTCGGGATCGACGGCCAGGCGCAGCTCGGGGTAGGAGTCGAAGAGCATTGGCAGGGCGATGGCGGCCTCCAGCCGGGCCAGCGGCGCGCCAGGGCAGAAGTGCGGGCCGTGGCCGAACGCCAGGTGCTCCCGTGCGGTGGTGCGGGTGATGTCGAAGGCGTCGGCGCTGGCGCCGTGGACGTGCGGATCGCGGCCGCCCGCGGCGTAGTTGATGACGATGGCGTCGCCCTGCCGGAAGGTCAGACCGGTCGGCTCGTCCTCGATGTCGCGGGTGGGGAACCGCATGATGATGCTGGCGATGGGCGCCTGGTGCCGCAGCGTCTCCTCGATGGCCTGCTCCCAGGCCGCCTTGCCGGAGGCGATCAGGGCGTGCTGGTCGGGGTGGGTGAGCAGGTTGACTACGGCGTGGTCGAGGAGGTTGACGGTGGTCTCGTGTCCGGCGCCGATGACCAGCATGAGGCTGTCCAGGAGTTCCTGGCGGCTGAGCGTCCCGCTGTCGTGGTCGGCGATCAGCGTGGAGGCCACGTCGTCGTCCGGCTGCTTGCCCTTGGTCTCCACCAGCAGGTTCAGCAGCCGGTACGTCTCGGCGTACGCGGCGGCGGCCTCCTGCTCGTTGCGGGAGGTGTCGAACAGGGCGCCGATCGCGGCCCGGAAGCCGTCGTGGAGCTCCTCGGGCACGCCGAGCATCACGTTGACGACGAGCAGTGGCAGCCGCCAGGCGAAGCGGGCCCGCAGGTCGACGACCTCGTCCGGGGCGGTGTCGCTGAGCTCGTCCAGGAGCTGGCGGGTGATCGAGGTGATCTGCGGGCGAAGGGCGCGGACCCGGCGCGGGTTGAACGCGGCCGCAAGCGGCCGGCGCAGACGGGTGTGCTCGCTGCCGTAAGCGCTCAGGGCGTTGCGGACCTCGACCCAGACCCGCAGCGGCCAGTCGGCGGGTATCTCCCCCTTGATGAACGCGGGCCAGTGCCGGTGGGCGTCCTTGGAGATGTCGGGGTGTGTGAGCAGCCGTCGGATCAGGTCGGGGTCTGTCACGCTCCAGGCCGCCACGTCGCCGGGCAGCTCGACGTGGGTGGCCGGCCCGAGGGCGCGCAGGGTGGTGGCCTCGGCGTGGATGTCGGTGCCGGCTCCGTCGATCCGGTACGGGCAGCGGGCGGGCGTCTGCGTGGTCATGTCGGTCACCTTCCGGTCGGGGCGAGGGCTGCTGCGGGCTGGAAGCGGACGGGCAGAGCGGTGAAGCCGGAGTGGAACGTGCCGGGGCGGCGGATCAACTGGGTGGTGGCCAGGGCCAGGTGCGGCAGGCGGTCGAGCGCGCGCTCGATGGCGGTCTCCGCGATGATCCGGGCGAGGTCGGGGGCGGGGCAGGCGTGGACGCCGGCGCTGAAGGCGAGGTGCCCGCGGTTGCCGGCGTAGGAGGTGGGGGCGAGGCCGAGGGAGGGGTCGCCGTTGGCCGCGGCGAAACTGACGAGGATGGGGTAACCGGGCTGGAGCACCATGCCCTCGAAGGTCTGCTGGCCCAGCGCGTACAGCGGGCTGTAGTTGGAGACCGGAGGGTCGGTCCACAGGACTTCGTCGAGGGCGTCGGAGACGGGCTGGACGCCGTCGTGGACGCTGCCGGCGAACAGGGGGTTGGTGATGATCCGCTGGAGGGCGTTCATGATCAGGTTGCTGCTCGGGGTGGTGGCCGCCCCGATGACCAGCAGGATCGTCTGCACCATCTCCTCGTCGCTGAGACCGGCCTCGATCAGCCAGCTGGTGACGTCCCGCTGGGGTGCTCCCCGTTTGAGGTGGGTCAGGGCCAGGCAGGCGTATTCCAGGTCGGCGTTGGCCGCCGCGGCGTCCTGGTCCGTGTCGAACAGGCGGGCGATGGCGGTGGTGATGCGTCGGCCGATCTCGGGCGGGCTGCCGAACACCTCGATCACCGTCAGCATCGGCAGCGGGTCCGTGTACTGGGCGACCAGGTCGCAGACACCGGTCGGGGCGAAGGCGTCGATGAGCTGGTCGGCGATCTGGGTGACGGTGGCCGCCAGGGCGTGAGTGTCGACGCGGGCCAGGCTCCCCGTGATGGCGTGACGGAACCGCGCGTGCTCATGGCCGTCCATCCACAGCGCGTTGTCGCGCGGCTGCATCATCATCAGCGCCGGGCTGTCGGGCGGGACCTGGCCATTGGCCAGCGCCTGCCAGTGGCGGGGGTTCTTCGCGAACCGGTTCGGCGTGTTGCGCAGGAGGTACAGCGCGGAACGGTAGGTGGTGGTCAGGTAGCCCCATACGCTGGGGGAGATCTCCACCGGGGCGATCGGGCCCTGGGCGCGCAGCAGCGCGTAGGTGGCGTGGGGGTCGGCGTTGAACTCGGGACCGTAGATCGGCAGCGGCCGGAAGGGGCGGTCGGGCCGGGCGGCCTCGCCGACATGCGCGGGGCAGCGGCCGGATGCGGGCTGGGGCGTGGTCAACGGGATGCCTCCGGGGCGAGGGACAACAGGTGGCGCATCAGGACGATCAGGGCGTTGGTGGAGCTGCGTCTGTCGCGCGCGTCGCACGTCACCAGCGGTGTCGAGGGCTCGAGGTCCATGACCTCACGCAGTCGCTCGTCGGTGTGGACCGGGGCGTCGTCGAAGGCGTTGACGGCGATGGCGTAAGGCAGCGCGAGGCCCTCGATCAGCTCCAGGATCGGGTAGGTGTCGGTCAGGCGGCGTGTATCGGTAAGGAGCAGCGCGCCGAGCGAGCCGAAGGACAGGTCACGCAGGACAGGGAAGAACCGCTTCTGGCCGGGGGCGCCGAACAGGTAGAGCACGAGGTCGTCGCTGAGCGAGAGCCGGCCGAAGTCCATGGCGACGGTTGTCTTGGTCTTGCCCGGCAGGTCGGTGTGGTCGGTGCCGACGCCGGCGCTGGTCATCACCTCCTCGGTGCTGAGCGGGGTGATCTGGGAGAGAGTCTGGACGAGCGTGGTCTTGCCCGCGCCGAAGTGGCCGGCGATCAGGAGCTTCGCTGTGCGCTCGTTGCCGCGCAGGGGCGGCGCCACCCGGGTGTCAGAGGCGTTGAAGCCCGGCAAGGACGTCCTCCAGGAGCTTGATGTCGAGCCCAGTGGTCTGGGTGATCTGTCGTTGGGTGGTGATGTGGCCGGACTCCATGAGGTCGGCCAGCAGGATCCGCATCACGCTCAGCGGCAGGACCAGGTGCGCCCCGAGTTCGGCGACCGAGTAGGCGCTGATGGACAGCAGGTCCAGAGCGCCCCGGTGCTCGGGGGTCAGTCGGGTGCGGTCGAGGTGGGGGGAGGAGGCGGAGAGGCTGATCAGGGTGATGTGGTCGAAGTGGTTGCGCGCGGCGGCGGTTCGGCCACCGGTGACCACGTAGGCCCGGACCAGCCGGTCTCCGCCGCTGGCTCGGGACCCGTTCACGCGCTGCCGGTCCGGTCCTGCCGCGGCGCGATTCCCAGGGTCTGACCGACGCGGTCGATCGTCTTGACCGTGCGGTAGGAGACATCCCCGATGTCCGCGTCCCGGTCGGCGCCGACGGCCAGGTAACTGCCGTCGCCCGCGGCCATGAGGACGAGGAAGGAGTTACCGAACTGCGTCAGCGTCTGCTCCCACGGCGAGTTGGGGTCACCGCTGGCGAAGGCGGCCCCCGCACGGCTGAGGGACTGCATGCCCGAGGCGATCGCGGCGACCGTTTCGCCCAACTCCCGGTCGACGCCGGAGGAGGCGGCGGTGAGCAGGCCGTCGGCGGACAGCAACACCGCGTGCCGGATGTGCGGCACGTTGACGAGCTCGTCCAGGATCCAGCTCAGGTCAGCGGAGGGTGCGGAAGGGGCGCTCACTGGGTGTTCTCCTCGTCGGTGGGGTTCTGGTGGGGAGCTCGTGTGCCGCGGACGAATGCGGCAAGGTTGCGGCCGCCGTCGGTCGGCGGCTGGCTGGCAGGCTGGGTGGCCGGCTGGCCGTGCGCACGCTTGGCGCGGCGGCGCATGGGCAGGCCGTCGTCGGCCACCGGATACGCGCCGCTGTTCTGGGGAGCCTCCGGCGGGTGCGGGTGCGGGTGCGGGGAAGAGCCGGAAGGGGCAAAGCCGGTGTCCGGCTGCGGCGTCTGCAGTTGCGCTTGCCGTGCGGCCGGTGCCGGGGCGGGCACGAGGAGGCCGCGGTGGAGGTGGACGATCGCGCGCACGCCGCCGTGGTCGGACTGCTGTGCCACGGAGACGTGGAAGCTGTAGCGCTCGGCGAGCGCGCCGATGCCGAGGAACCCGAGCCGGGGCGGGTTGCGCAGCTGCGTCAGGCGTACCGGCTCCTTCCCGGTCAGCAGCCGCGCGGCGTCAGCGCGGGTTTCCGGCGTCAGCCCGATGCCGGCGTCGTCGATGACGATGCTGACGCCGTTGTGCGCGTGGACGAAGTACACCTCCACGGTCGTTCCCGGCTGCGAGTTGCGGGCGGCGTTGTCCAGGAGTTCGGCCACGGCCAGGACGACCGGCTCGACGACGGTGCTGCGGACGTACTCAGTGGGCTCCCCAGTGATCCGCACCCGGCGGTAATCCTTGATGCGCGACTCGGCCCCGCGCACGACGTCCAGCAACGGGGTTTCGTCTCGCTGCCGCCCCGGCCACGCGCCAGCCAAGAGCCCGACGATCTGGGCCTTGCGGGCGAGCTGGCTGCAGGCGTGGTCGATCTCGTAGGCGTCGGCCAGGACCTTCTCGTCGTCGTGATGGTCGATCATCGAGCTGATCGCGCGCTGCTGCTCGTAAACCAGCGCCTGGAGTGCTCGTGTCACGGACTGCACGGCAGCCTGGGCCGCCTGCTCCGCGCGAGTGGACGCCTGCTCCGCAAGGGTGCCGAAGTATTGAAGGATCTCTTTCTCGGCCTGGGCGAACACGGTGCCAGCCAGCTCAGGGTGGAGCGGCTGCCCAGCGTCGCCACCGGAGCCGCCCCATAGCTCCCCGGCCAGCGCGGGAAGCCTGTGCGTGGCCAGGTGCTGTATCTCCTGGTCCCGCAGAGCGGAAAGGCTCTGCGCTCGTTGGAGGACCTCCTCCAGTTCGGCCTTGTCGGTGGCGTGGCTGTGTGCTGTCCGGCGGTAGCGGACGGCGGCAACGGTCGCGCAGACGAAGCCCGGCGCGAGCAGGGCAAGCGCGGCGTCCTGTATCAGGGCGGTCATCAGGTCAGGTCCTCATACGAGTTCGGGTGTCGGAACGCGGGGCGGCACCGTCGCCGGACCGCTGTCGTTCTCCTCGTGTGCGCTGATCGCGGCCAGTGCACGACTCAGAAGGAGCGGGGCCGTGAAGGCGCGTCCGGCCGCGTTGCCGAACCTCGCCCACCGCGGCGAGCCGTTCTGGGTTCCGATCACCGGCGGCACCACCAACGAGCCCGAGTTCTGGTATTTCGCTCCGGGCGGCCACACCTCCCAGTGGGAGCCGGGCGGGAGCAGCAGACTCCACCCGCCGTCGGCGGCGATGGCCGCGCCGACCGGATGCGGCTCGTGGTGGGCCAGCACTCCGATCACCGCCCGGGCATCGCCCTCGGGCAGTGTGAGGACCTCGAAGCGGGCACCCACGGGGAACAGCCTTGGTTCCGGGCCGGCACAGGCGCGGAACAGATCGAAAACCCTCGGGTTTTGCGGGTTCATGCCGCCTCCGCAAGAGAACGGGCGCGCTGGAGCCGCAGCGCCGTGTCGATCAACGGCACGTGACTGAACGCCTGAGGGAAGTTCCCAACCTGGCGCTTGAGCCGCGGGTCCCACTCCTCGGCGAGCAATCCCAGGTCGTTGCGCAGGGCCAAGAGCTTCTCGAACAGCTGTTGCGCCTCGTCGACGCGGCCGATCATGGCGAGGTCGTCGGCCATCCAGAAGGAGCAAGCCAGGAAGGCGCCCTCGTCACCGGACAGCCCGTCCAGACTCGCCTTCGGGCCGCCGGTGCGGTACCGCAGGATGAACCCGTCCTTGGTCGACAGTTCCCGCTGGATCGCCTCGACCGTGCCGATGACGCGTTTGTCTTCGGGCGGCAGGAAGCCGACCTGGGGGATCAGCAACAACGAGGCGTCCAGCTCGCGGGAGCTGTACGCCTGGGTGAACGTGTTCCGCTCCTGGTCGAAGCCCTTCTCGCAGACGTCCCGATGGATGGCATCCCGCAGCTCGCGCCACTGCTGGAGCGGCCCGACCGCGCGCCCAGCCTCGATCAGCTTGATGGTTCGGTCGACGGCGACCCAGGCCATCACCTTGGAGTGGACGAAGTGCCGACGCGGGCCGCGGATCTCCCAGATGCCCTCGTCCGGCTCCCTCCAGTGGTCCTGCAGGTAGGCGATCATCTTGAGTTGCAGGGCGGCCGTGTGGTCGTTCGGCGCCAGCCCGGCCTCGTCGGCCAGGTGCAGCGCCTCGATGGTCTCGCCGTAGACGTCCAACTGGAGTTGGTCGGCAGCTCCGTTGCCGATACGGACCGGGGTAGAGCCCTCGTACCCGTCCAGCCAGTCCAGCTCCGCCTCGGCGAGCTCGCGCTCGCCGGCGATGCCGTACATGATCTGTAGGTTCTCCGGGTCCCCGGCCACCGCCCGCAGCAGCCAGTCCTGCCAAGCGCGCGCCTCCTCGCGGTAGCCGGTGCGCAACATCGAGGAGAGCGTGATGGCCGCATCCCGCAGCCAGGTGTACCGGTAGTCCCAGTTCCGCACCCCGCCGATCTCCTCCGGCAGGGAGGTGGTCGGGGCGGCAACGATCCCGCCGGTCGGGGCGTAGGTGAGCGCCTTCAGTGTGATCAGCGAGCGGACCACCGCATCGCGGTACGGACCGCTGTACGTGCACTGGTCGACCCACTCGCGCCAGAATTCGCCGGTCGTCTCCAGCGCCGAATACGGCTCCGGGAGCGGGGGCTCGCCCTTGTGGGAGGGCTGCCAGCTGATGGTGAAGGCGATCCGCTCGCCGGCCCGAACGGTGAAGTCGGAATATGTCGTGCGGTCTTCACCTCGCGAGGCCACTGAGGCGTCGAGCCAGACCGAGTCGGGCCCGGCCACGGCCGCGGTGCGGGCACCGACTTGGTTCACCCACGGCGCCACGCGGCCGTAGGAGAACCGCATCCGCAGCGCGGAGCGCATCTGCACCTGGCCGCTCAGGCCCTCGACGATTCGGACCAACTGAGGGGCGCCGTCTCGTGGCGGCATGAAATCCGTGACGCGCACGGTGCCCTGGAGGGTGTCCCACTCCGAGCGGAGGATCAGCGAGTCCCCTTCGTAGTCCCGCCGGTCGGCGGCCGGCGGGTTCACCCCGTCGGCGCAGGCCGGTCCCAGGCGCCAGAAGCCGTTCTCCTTGGTGCCGAGCAGCCCGGCGAAGACCGACGGGGAGTCGAAGCGGGGTAGGCACAACCAGTCCACGCTGCCGTCCCGGCATACCAGGGCGGCGGTCTGCATGTCCCCGATGAGTGCGTAGTCCTCGATACGCCCAGCCATGGAATATCCATCTCAGTAGGTGCGGGCGCCCCGATGCCTGCGGGGGCATGGAGCGCGGGTGGGTAGCAGCGGGTGATGTGCGGCTCGGCCAATGCCACGGCGGTGCACGGGGGGCGGACGGGACCGAAGTCCCGGCGAGCGCGGCCGGATGCCGGGGGACGGGCACGTCGACACCTCGGTCACCGGGCACCGGCTGTCGCGCTGAGGTCGCTCAGGCTCGCGGCGGTACAGCCTTCGAGAGACAGCACCTGACGTGTGGCCACGAGCCAGCGGACCGCGGGATCGTCGTAGGCGACCATGGCGAGGTCGTCGCCGGGAACAGGCAGCAGAGTGCGCCGGTCGTACGGAATGCCCGTGACTCCCCAGGTCACCGGCCGCTCGACCCAGGCCGCGACGTGCTTGCGCAGATGCGGGCAGTGCCTGACCGCGATGAGCGCGCACGGCGGGCAGACTGGTGCGGCGGTGGTCAGCTCTCCCTGGCCCACCGGCCGGCCGACGTCCTTGAGAAGAAACAACTGCCGCTCCGGATCCTGCTCCAGGGTGTCGGCGCCGCACACCTGACACAGCATTCGGCTGATCGCCCGCCGCTGGCGCAGAGCGTGGACGCTCGGGAACAACGCCCTGCCGGATCCCGGGGCGATGGCCTGCCGGATCCACAGCACGCCTTCCATGTCGCGGTCGTACGGCACCTCGTCCGCGTAGCCGATCCCTTGCCTGGTGCGGTGCAGGACCACGGGGGGCACCGTGTGCGTCTCCGCGGTCCACGCGGTCACGTACGGCACCGGAAGGCCACCCTGCATGTACCGATGGCTGGTCATGCGGCGGCACACGCCACGACGCCGGTCACTCGACGAGGGGCGACGATCTTCCCGTCGGGAAGGATCTCGCCGGTGTCATCGAAGAGCACCACGCCGTTGCACAGAAGCGACCAGCCCTGGTCCGGGTGCGCCGAGACCACGGTGGCGGCCTCGCGGTCCGTGGCCTGGGCGGAGGGGCAGGCGGGCTTGTGCTGGCACATGGCGAATCCTTGGGGGAAGCGGAGCTGGAGGGGATGGCACGGGCGGGTTGACGAGGGAAGAGACCGGCTGCTGCGGCGGAAGCCCTCGCCGCGGCAGACAACGGGTGGCAGGCGGAGCTGTCCAGCCGAATTACGTGTGCCTGGCGTTGCGTGAACCTGTGAATAGCGTTGCCCCTTGGGGGCGTTGTCGGTAGCGAAAACGGACCCCCACTTCTCCCCACTTCGACATCGGCGAGCACAGTCGGGATTTCGCCCACGCGTCACCGGTCCCGCAGGCAAAAGGGGTGAATTCGGTCATTAATCAGTGTGTCGAGGCTTGTGTGAGGGCCCACCGCTAGAGGCCGGCCGCGCCGCCCCCACTTCACCCCACTTCACTGGAAGTGCTTGACTGAAATGCGTGAATGGTGATAAGGGCGCTCGCGGGTGGGATAGTGGGGCTGAAGGGTCCCCCTCATTTGCGTTCTGCCAGCTAAAAGCCGCTCTCGGCAATCCTGTCGGCGTCAGCACGCGGTCAGAATCGGGGCGCAAAGGACGCCTTGTTCGTGGTCGCAGTGCTGGGGGAGCTGCGCAAATCCCGATCCTTTGTGCGGATCCTTTCCTCTGTGACTGTCGTCCCGCCTCGGTACGTTCGCGAGCCCGGCGGCGAAGTGGGGAGAAGTGGGGGGTCCGTTTCGCTGTCGCCAGCGCTGCGTGATGGGCCACGGTATTCGCCAGGACTTGCCAGTCCGTTTCCCCGGGCATCGCGAACGCAGCGAGGAGTGATCCCGTGCTTGGTCCCACCAGTACGGCCTTGGCACGCGGCCAAGACCGCGCCGCCGGCGGCCCCGTGAAGCATGCCGCGCTCGACCTCCGCGGCCTCGACGCGCCGCAGAGCGCCGCCCGCCGCATAGTCCGCAGCGCGCTCACGGAGACCCCCGACGAGGAGTACAAGGACGACGTGGTGCTGGTCGCCGACGAACTGGTGGGCAACGCCCTCGAGCACGCCGGAGAGGCCCTCGGCATCTCCCTCGATCTGTACCCGTGGGGGACGGTTGTCCAGGTCCGCGACGGCGGCCGGGACACGGCCGCGGTGCCACGGAATCCGGTACGGGCCGACGATGACGATGTGGACGGGAGAGGCTTGTTTCTGGTGAACGCACTGGCAAGTGCCTGGCGGGTTCAGTACGACGACGCGGGGAAACGAGTCGTCGCGGTCTTTCTGCATCGAGCGGGTGACACATACTGATGCTGCCGAATGATCTCACCCACCGCCCCGTGGCTCGGGACTTGCTCTTGGGCCCTCTGGGCATCGGCACAGGCACCTCCCGGTGGGCCCAGACCGCCGTTCAGCCGGACGACGCTCAACTGCTCGACGGGCTGCGCCGCGCCGTGGAGTCCGGTGTGGAACTCATCGACACGGCAGACAGCCACCGGTACGGCCACGCCGAGCGGCTCATCGGCAAGATCCTCAAGGAGAACCCGGGCCACAACGTGCGGGTATCCAGCACGGTCGGCCGGGTCCGGGGCTCTGCTCCCCACCCGTATGCCGGTCCGCGCCTGCGGCACCAGCTCGAACAGACTCTGGAGAACCTCTACCTCGACGAACTCGCCGTCTACACCCTTGAGTCGTACGACTTCGGCACCGGCGACCGCTACCTCGGCCCTGTCATCGAGCAGATGCGCGTGCTACGGGATCTGGGCCAGATACGAGCGATCGGTCTGCGCGGCCCGGATGGCCGCTCCTCGGCCCGTTTTATCCGCCGCTTCCTGGACCTCTTCGACCAGATTCGCCCCAACGTGGTCTGGACGCAGGCGAGCGGCTTGCTCCCGCTGGCCGATCTCGGAGACGGCGAGGACCTCGGCGTCTTCACCGCCCGCCGCGGCGTCGGCCTGCTGGTCGCCTCTCCGCTGGCCAACGGCGTCCTCGCTGGCCGCCGCCCGCGGACGGAGGGCCTGGCGGACGACCGAACGGACATGCAGACATCGGCTATCACGCACGGCCTCGCCGTACTGTCCGACCGGTTTGGCTCGTCCGCTGATGCCCTGCTTCGGGTGGCCTTACGGTTCATCCTTCACCAGGTGCAGAACGCAGTGGTGATCGTCGGCGTGGGCGATCGGCAACAAGTCGGCCGGTACTTTGACTCTCTCGGCCAGCCCCTGTGCGCCAAGGACCTGACGGTGATCGAGGAGGTCTTCCGCCGCATCCGAAGCACGGTGAGCCCTACCGAGGACCGTAGCCTCTCCGGGGAGGTGACCAGCCGAGACGGGCGCGCAGCCGTCCCCGTTCAGCAGGGCACCCCGTTGCGGAGGTAGCGCGGAATCCCGTCGTCCAGCACCTTCAAGGCTTGTTGCGCTCGGGCCCGCTGCCGGTCCGGCAGCAGACGCAGCGCCTCGGTGACGTCGAAGAAGCCGTGCTCGGAGATCTCCTCGTCGCAAGGCTTCAGCTTGGCGGCCTGTTCGGGTGACAGAACGCCAGCGTCGAAGACGAAGCCGAGGTAGTCGTCCCATGGGCCATGCGGTTCGACCCAGTCGACGCACAGGAACCGCAGGCTGGTGATGTCGAGGCTGAGCTCCTCGCGGAGCTCCCGGCGAAGAGCGGCATCGGGGGGCTCGTTGGCCTCCGCCATGCCCCCGGGAAGATCCCACCCGTCCTTGTAGGTCGGGTTCACCAGAAGCAGTCGGCCGTCCCCGTCTCGAACCAGGGCATCGGCAGCGGCCCGCTTCCGGGCCTGCTTGGCGTTGCCTTCGGCCAGGTAGGCGTTGCGGCCAGGGTCTCCCGGCCTGGGGGCATCGTTCACTGCGGACCTTCCGGTAGCGCGAGACTGCCGAGCAGCAATCTACGGTGCTGAGCAGCCGCGGCCATACGCGAGAGCAGGTCGCGGACCTCGGGCACCTGGCGGTACCGATCGAATTCGGCCTGCAGCGAGTCGAGTTGACTGCTCAGCCGCAGAGAGGTGACCGACTGGCCAGCGGTCAGCAGCTCCACGCCGACCTGACAGGCCGCGTCGACCTGCTCTTGCGCCAGCAAGACCCGCGCCAGCGTGACCTGTCCGAACGCCATGCTTCGGACCCGGCTCGCGTCGCGCAGCGCCAGGGCACGTTCCGCTTCCTGGGCCGCAGCGTCGAGCGCGCCGAGATCCAGCAGCGCGGAGGCGGCCTCGCTGGCCAGCGCCGCTTCGTCGAACGGCGCCACCCAGTGCGAAGTCGGAACGGAACGCGCAAGAGCCAGGGCATTACGTGCCGAGTCGAGAGCCCGCTGGGCGTCGCGTCCCTCGTTGAGCTGGGCGAGCGCGCGGGCCTCCATGGCGTGGAGGCGGGCCGAGAGGGCCGGGACCCGGGGGCCGACGGCAAGTCGTGTCAGCCCGCTGCGGGCGAGGTCAGCGGCGGCGGTGACCTGCTCGGTCTGCAAGGCCAGGTGGCTCATGCCCGCCAGCACGTTCGCGCCCGCGGTCACGTCTACAAGGCTCTGCGCCAGACGCAGCGCGCGATCGAAGTGCCCGGAGGCCAGGTCGTCCCGTCCGACATCGTGAGCCATCCACGCCGCCATCTCCGTGAGCACGACCGCCGCCCCGAACGCGACCTCGCCATTCTCACGTTGGTCCGTCGTGCTGAAGAGGCCCGGGGCGACGACAGTGTTGAGGTAGTGCACCACAGACCGGTAGACGTGGCCTCCACCGAGCTGGCGGTCCGCGAGCCGGAACGACTCCATAGCGGCGACGTGCGGTGATAACCCGAGATTTCCCAGCGAGCGTTCGGCACTTGCTGCTGCCCCGGTCTCGGCCCGCTGGTGGGCGTCCGGATGGGCCGGCCCGAACAGCCGCTCAGCCGTCTCGCCGAGAAGGTGCTCCAGGATCCGGCAAGTTGGGCGCCGCGGCAGCCCCTTGATGTCCCCGACCATCCACCGGTCCCAGGTGGACCGGGAGACGTACACCGAGGCGAGAGTGGCGTCACCGTCCAGCCGGGCTACCTCCTTGGCAGCCCGCTCGAACTGCACCGTGAACGTCTCGTAGACGCGCATGCGCCGAGCCTCGACCACCTTCGGGAAGAGGATCGACCTGCGCATCGCGGTCTCCCCCTCAGCTGCCCGTGCCGAAGCCGAGGAGAGGGACGTCGTACAGGTTCGGATCGCGGCGCCGCGTCAGCGCCGGGCCCGGCGCGTCGCCGACGAATTCGACGATGGGGATCTCGCAGATGAACTGCACCTTCGCGCCGAGCAAGTGAGACACCCGCCCGTCGGCCGACGCGCCCTTGATGCCGGCCGCGACGTGAATATGAGGTGCCAGGCAGTCATTCTCCAGGTCCCACGCGAGCGTCCCGCCACCGAGCGCCTCGAGCGTCTCGACGGTGATCTCCTCCCACAGGGGGGCCTCGGGGTCAGCGAGGGGCTCGCAGGAGCCCACCAGGCGCGCAGAGCGGAACCCGCCGACGAACGTCGGGATGTATCCGGACCGGATGTCCTGCTCTTCACAGAACCGCGCTAGTCCGTCGAGGAGGTCCTCCCCGTGGTCGAGGGCGAGAACGAACTGCCGGCCGGAACGGACCTGGGCGAAGCGCATGGTCGGGGGCGTCCTTCGTGCTGGTTGGGGCGGGATCAGGAGTAATTGAGGAAGACCTTGGCGATCTCCGAGCGCGGTGTGCCTGCGGCCAGGTGCGCGACCAGGAGCAGGCGGGCCTTGTACGGGTCGAGCGTGCCCGCGGCGACCAGGCCCCGGGCCAACAGGTCGCTCTCGGAGCCCGGGAAGGCGTAGGTCGAGGTTAGGACGGGCCCGGTGCCGATGCGCGACGCGAGGACGACAGGCATCGCAGCCGCCAGCGCTTCCAGCCGGGGAACCCACGTCTGGGGGACGTGGCCGGCACCGAAGGCGGCCACGACCAGCCCGGAGACCTTGTCCTCCAGCCCCTCCAGCAGGATTCCGCTGCTGCCCAGGGACGCGGTGACGACCTCTACCTCGGACGGGGCGCCCGGGGCGCCGAGCGGCAGCGGGACGGCTCCGGTCCTCTTCAGGGCGCGCTGGAGCCGCGCTGTTCCCTCCACCAGACGGCCGAGCGGGCCGGTCGCCGGGGAACCGAAGGCGGCCGGACTGGTCGTGTGCATCTTCCGGACGTGCCGGGCGGCATGGATCTCGTCACCCAGGACGACAAGAACCCCTTGTTCCCGTGCACTTGCGCACGTGGCGGTCTGCACGGCGGCCAGGAGGTTCGCCGGACCGTCGGCACCCGCTGACGCGGCGCTGCGCATAGCCCCGGTGAAGACCACCGGCGCGCTGCCCCGGTAGTAGATGTCGGCCAGGAACGCGGTCTCCTCCAGGGTGTCGGTGCCCTGGGTGACCACGATCCCGTCGACGCCTTCACGATCGGCCTGCTCCAGCCGGCCCACCAGGTCGACGATGTCGCTGGTCGTCAGGGATGCGCCGGGCAGTTTCCGGAAGTCCTCAGCGGTGACCGCGGTGCCCTGGAGGCCGGGCACGGCGGCAACGAGATCGGCGCCGGTCAGAGTGGGCGCGACCCCGGACGCCGAGGCAGTGGGGGTCATGGCGATGGTGCCGCCGAGGGCCAGGACGAGAACGGAGCGGTGCGGGTCACGGTCAGCGGAGGACACGAAGGGCCTTTCATGCCTGGGGGCGGCGTGGACAGGTCTCATTGGTCGGACGTGAGCTTGCCGAGGAAGAGCAGGGTCTCATCCAGCGCGTTCACCGTCAGCAGGCGGCTACGCGGTCGAACGAGTCCGGCGACACCGTACTCACCCAGGGAGCGGCACCGGGAGGTCAACCAGTCCCAGTCCAGGCCCAGGTAGCCGCAGAGGGCCCGCAGCCGGCTCGCCGAGTCCGCAGCGCCCGACAGGACGTCGTTGCCCTGTGCGTCGGCGAACGCTGCCGCGTACGTGCGCAGGTCACCCCGGGTCGACGTGCTGCCGGCGGCCCAGAGCGCCCCGCCGGGAACCCGCACCCAGTTGGCGACAACGGCTTGCTGACCGGGGACCAGGGCCACGCCGTCCACCTCTGAGTATTCCGGCTTCGGTATTACCCGCACCCGGATACCGACGCGCTCCATGAGGGCGATCGCCAACAGCAGCAGAACTCTCTCGTACCGCTCGGACTGGGCGACTTCACCTTCAGGCAGGCAGAAGACCCGGACGGTCTGCGTAGAGGCACTGTGGAAGCGCGTGAGCGTCTGGAGGTAGTCGAGCTTGTGTTTGAAGAACAGCCAGGGGGCCGCTTCCTCCCCGCTCTGCTCGCGTGTCCAGAAGGTAGGCACCTCGGTGGCGTTGGCCAGCTCCTGCTGGATGTGCTGGGCGCAGAACGCCGACCCCATCCAGCTGCTGCCTGCGGCGGTGAGGTCTACGAGCAACTGGCTGGGCGCTGATCTCGGTAAGGACAGGTAGGTGCTGATGAGGTGCCGCTCGCTGTCGAGGACTTGGTCGTCGGCCAGGAGGCCGTCGTCGAGTTGAGTGAGCGCCCAGACGATGCCATACGTGAGGTCGTCCAGGAGGTAGGCCGAGGGAATCGACAGGGTTCCGGCGGACTGCGGTCCTGGTCGGCCCGTCCTGCGGGCGGACGCGGCTTCGCGGACGTACAGGTCCAGGTCGCCGCGTCGCTCCTCGACACCGACGATGAATCCGCGGCGCGCCGGCCGTAAGAACCCCTCCAGGTCGCGCTGGCCGTCTTGGCTCAGGTCGTCGGGGTTCACTTCCTCGCCCCGCCTGATGACCGGGAGAAGGTGAACTGCGGCGCTCGTCCCGTCCAAGCGGTGGCGCCCGGTGATCTCCCAGGTCCCAGCGGGGCCGCCTGCGGGGATCAGCATGCTGGAAGTGGGCCAGCGGGATCCGATCCGCGTTGCCACCGACCCCACGGCCACCGGGGACTCGCTTGCATCGGGTGCCGGGCTGAACAGAACGTCAACGGGGTGCCCGAACATGCGCTCCAAGATCTGCGCCGCTTCACCGCGGGGCCGGCCGTACCAGCTGCCGGAGGACCATCGGTCGAACGTGGTGCGCCCCAGGCTGACCGTGGCGAGACGGCGGTTGCCGGTCTTGCGGGCGAGCTCCCGGCCGGTGGCCGTGTAGGGCACGCAGAACACTTCCCAGGTGGTGAGGTTCTGCTTCTTCAACAGGAGGCTGAACAGCGTCCGACGCATCGCGGCGGCCCCTCCCTGGGCGTGTGCGGACAGCGGAGCAGCGGAGCGGCCTCCACGCATGGCGACGGGCGCTGCACGCTTCGTGACCCTGGCTAGGATGCTCCCAAAGGCAAGCCGTTAGCAATATGGTCGAGCAAATTGCGCGACCATATTGCTTGTAGGGAAGGCGACGAGCCGTCAGACTGGCCACCATGCCAGAAGCGAAGACGCCGTGGTCGCTGACCCTCAGTGAAGTCGGCCTGCGCCTGGAGGACTTGCGAGAACGCCGGGACCTCACGCAGGGCGATGTTGCAGGCCACGAAGTGCTGCGCCGGCGCGGAGTCAAGATCGACAAGAGCGGGCTGAGCCGACTCGAACGAGGGCAGCGCCGACGTGTGGCCCGGGATCTCATCGAAGCGCTGCTTGAGGTCTACCAGGCCAGCGACTCCGAGAGTTCAGAAATCCTGGCACTACTGGGGGCGGACACCACTCCGGCCGGTCGACCACGTCCTGCCCTGTGGCGACGCAACGCACACTTGCTGGGACCCATGCAGTTCGAGGGCTTCCTGAAGATGGAGCGCCGGGCCGCTGCGCTGTCCAACTATGAACGGGACATCTGGCCGGGGCTCTGCCAGATCGAGGACTACGCCTACGCGGTTATCGCCCAGATGCGGCCCGATCTGCGTCCCTCCGAGGTCAAGGCACTCGTCGACGTCCGCATGGACCGCCAGCAGCAGGTGCGAGAGGGTGCACTCGCCGAGCTCCGCGCCCTGGTGGATGAGCGTGCGCTCCATATCGCCGACGACGACCTCAGCATGGCGAGGCGGCAACTGGAACGAGTTCTGGAGGAGTCCGAAGATCCTCGCAACACCATCCGTATCCTGCCAGACGCCGTCGGATTGCATCCGGGGTCTGCGGGCCCGTTCGTCCTGATGGCCTTTCCGGAGGCCGCCCGCCAGGTTGTGTGGGTCGAGACGATGGTCAGCTCGTTGTACTTCGACGGGGAAGATGATGTGCAGCGCTACACCGCGGCTTTCACCAACCTGTGGGAGCGGGCGCTGGACCCCGACGAGACGCGCACGCGCCTCAAGAAAAGGATCAAGGAGCTAGAACAGTGACAGCGAAGCCGGACCCGTCCTCGTTCGACCTCACGTCGGTCGAATGGACGGTGTCCAAGTACAGCGGCGGCGGCGGGAACTGCGTGCGGGTCGCCGTCAAGGACGGGTACGTCCTGATCGGTGACTCGCAGAACCCTGGTCGCCCGCCCCAGGTCTTCACCCCGGCCGAGGCCAAGGCGTGGCTGCTCGGCGCGAAGGACACGGACTTCGACTTCCTGCTCGATCTGTGACCCCGTCCTAAAGCACTGCACGACAACGGGCCGGCCCCACGGCAGATGGGGCCGGCCCGAGCGTTCCTGCCCGCTGCCCGGCCCAGCCACACGGGGAATCTCGTCCGCAGTCCGTGGCCGCCGTCTCCGAGGCATCGCCACCTAATATGCCGTTCAACGGCGCACCGCCCGGCCGCGGGTTGCTTTCCTCGTCGCGACGGACCCGCCCTGTCGACGCCGGCCGTCGCTGACTTCGTCATTCGGGTGGGTGGAAACGGACGAATCATTCCCCTCGGTTTCCCAGGACGGTCGTGATGCTGCGGGGAGCCTTTCCCGCGTCGCGTCCGTGCCGCATCAACCCCTCATGAGAGGGTAAGTAGGGGATTCGCCGACGGCAGACAAGAAAGAGCGCCGAAAGACTGGAAAGCTAGGCCGGGGCCATGTCAACGTACAACGTCCCGCGAAACACCAGGTCAGAGGGTGCTACTCGTTGACTGCGCTCAGGTTTCCGAAACTGCTCGGAATGACACGTTGCGCGAGTTGTCCCGCTGGCGTGGCCCCTACCTGGGAGGCCCGTCTGTCAGACTCCGCTATCCGATCGGCCCGCTTCACTTCACCCGCACTCTTTGTCCTTGGCGGACTGAACGCCTGGATCGGCCAAACGACGGGTGCCTACCTTGCGGTATCCACCGGGCTCTGCGTCTGCGTCTGCCCGGCCGGCCTATTCGGTGAGGATCTCCTGCAACGAGGGTACCGCGGTGATCGTGTCGTCCTCGTCTATGTTGCGGGGCATCCCGGTGCCACAACACGGCAAGTGGCACAGGCCATCAGGATTCTCGAGCGCCGCGCTACGCGAAATCTCGACCGGCTCACGGACGACGGCCTGCTGATGGTCGCCTCGGACGGCAAGCCCGAGCCTTGCGCTCATATCTGCTTTCCCTCGCCGATGGCGAGCCCAAGCAGACGCCGGGTTCGTGATGCAGCGCGCAACATAGACCACGCTCGCCGGTTAGCCAAACCGGCGATCGTCGCGACCATTGGGCAGGTCCGCATTTGGCTGTACTTGGCGGTGGAGCCGTGGCGGACACAGCAGAAGGCAGCGCTCCCCAAACCCACTGGGGAGGAAGAGAAGGAGCATCAGCTGCCGCAGCCGTGATGCCGGCGGCACCCTCCGCTGAAGCGCAGTGACTCCTCCGCTCCTGTGTAGTTTCCACACCCCCAAGGAGAGTGAGTATTCTGTCCGATCCCATCAAGAAACTTCCGCCGAACTCGAAGGGGAAGGTTCGATACCAGTTTGTTGTCGACGCAGGAATCGACCCCGAAACTGGTAAGCGTAAGCAGTTGAGGCGCACCTTCGACTCGTTGAAGGAAGCTAGGGCTGAGTACGCGAACATAACTAATCGGCGGCATGATGGGTCGCTTGTGCCGCCCAACAAGATCACCGTGAATGAGTGGCTCGACCGATGGCTGGCCATGAAAGCGGAGGACCTCGAAGAAACCACCATCTACAACTACCGGATTACCCTGGACCGAGTTCGGGGGAGGCTCGGCAGTATCCGTCTCCAGGACCTCACTGAAGAGCACGTGGAAGAGTGGAGGGACTGGGCGCTGGCGCAAGGCCGCGTGCGTGGTAAAAGGGCCGGGACGCCACTCAGTGTCACGAGTGTGGATATGAGCCTTGCTCGGCTGAAGGAAGCGCTGGGGAGAGCCGTTACCCGCCGATTGGTGTACGTCAATGTCGCTGCGTACGTGACCATTCCTCGGAGGGCGCGCAAGGAAGAGCGGAAGACTAAAGAGGAGGTGCGGCCTTGGAATGTCCAGGAGGTTCAGAGATTCATACATGGAATTAGGGGTGAGCGGCTCTATGCTGCGCTTCTTCTTTCGCTGATGGGGCTTCGTCCAGCTGAAGTCTGCGGCCTCCGGTGGGAAGACGTTGACTTGGAGAACGCCACGATCGTCATTGCCAACACGCGCACGATGATGGGCAACCGGTACGTGGTGGAGAAGGACACCAAGTCTCTTGCGGGTGAGCGGGATCTGCCGCTGCCGGCGCTGGTGCTGGGAGCCCTCAAGGCATTCCGGGCTCTCCAAGCCGAGGAGAGGCTCGCCCTGGGGGAGGCGTACACAGTGTCGGGCTACGTGCTGGCGCACGAGGCGGGCGACGCCTTCACGATCAAGCAACTTCGCCGACGCGCGTACCGGCTTATGGAGCTCCTCGGGCTCCGCCGCGTCAGGCTCTACGACGCACGCTCGTCGTGCTTCACCTTCCTGGCCAACAACGGTGTCCCGGACCACATCCTCGCGCGATGGGCCGGACACACGAACGTAAAGACGACCAAACGGTGGTACGTCAAGCCGGACGTAGAGGATCTGCGCGGAGCCGCCACGACTTGGGATGGCCTGCACGGGGGTGCGGCGGAGGGGCAACAGTGAGCCACGCGGACTATCAGCCGAGCGACTTGCGAGCAGTATGGCCAGCAGGATTGGGGCGACGTGGATTCGAGGTCCGCTTGCTGGTTTTGGACCGGTGGCTGTCACTGAGAGCATGCGGCTACGGCCAAGCCGTCTACCAAGCGTTCACCGTGTGGTGTTCAAGCTGCTGTTGGGCGGGATTCCGGAAGGTTTCCAGGTGAGTCACACCGAGCCTCGTCCGTGCCACCACACTTGATGCTGCAACGCGAACTGCCTGGAGACCGTGATCAAAGGGAAAAGCGTTGCTCGTAGTGACTAAAGGAGGGCACGCCCCCGGAGGGCCCACTGTCGACACGGCCACGAGTGCATGGCGGATAACCTATGCCTGCGCTCTCGTCGGCAGGTCTGGCGGTGCCGGAGCGTGGCAAGGTCCGCGAGGTTCACCCCGGCGATGTGACATCTCGTGACAGATGAGAGGGTCAGGCGGGTGAGTGAGACACCGATGAACACCCTGCAATACCGCTTTGACGGGCCAGAAGACGCTCCGGTCCTGATCTTGGGTCCCTCACTGGGTACCACATGGCACATGTGGGACCGGCAGGTGCCCGAGTTGGGCAGACAGTGGCGGGTGCTGCGGTTCGATCTGCCCGGGCACGGGGGTGCGCCCGCGCACCCCGGCGGGTCCGTCGGTGATCTCGCCCGGCGGTTGCTGGCCACGCTCGACGCGCTCGGTGTACAGCGGTTCGGGTACGCGGGCTGCGCGTTCGGTGGCGCGCTCGGCCTCGAGCTGGCGCTGCGCCACCCCGAGCGGCTCGCCTCCCTCGTACTGATCGCCGCCTCGCCCCGGTTCGGCACGGCGGACGAGTTCCGCCAGCGCGGGGTGATCGTCCGCAGCAACGGACTCGACCCCATCGCGCGGACGTCTCCGGAGCGCTGGTTCACCGGCGGGTTCGCCGCCGCGCAGCCCGCGATCACCGAGTGGGCGGTGCAGATGGTCCGCACCACCGACCCCGGGTGCTACATCGCCGCCTGCGAGGCCCTCGCCACGTTCGACGTGCGGGACGAACTCGGCCGCATCGGCGTGCCCACGCTCGTCCTGGCCGGCTCGGACGACCAGGTCACCGGGCCGGCCGAGGCCCGCACCCTGGTGGCGGGCATCCCCGACGCCCGGCTCGCGGTCGTCCCCGGCGCCTCCCACCTCGTCCCGGTCGAACAGCCCGGCGCCGTCACCGACCTGCTCGTGCGCCACTTCTCCAGCGCGTGGCAGCAGCCGATGTTCGACACGGCGACCGGCCACATCCCGATCCCGGCCGTCCCGGTGGCGGCGGTGCCGGTCGCCGCTCCGTCGAACGCGCCCCTCGCGGCGATCGCCCCGGCCGCCGTCCAGCCCGAGCAGGTGGGCCGGCAGGACCCGCACGAGGCGGGGCTCAAGGTGCGCCGCGAGGTGCTCGGCGACGCCCACGTGGACCAGGAGCTGTCCGCGGCGGACGAGTTCTCCGGCGACTTCCAGGAGTTCGTCACCCGCTACGCGTGGGGCGAGGTCTGGGACCGACCCGCCCTCGACCGCCGCGCGCGCAGCTGCGTCACGCTCGGCGCGCTGATCGCGGGCGGCCACACGGAGGAGCTCGGCCCGCACGTGCGCGCCGCGCTGCGCAACGGGCTGACCCCCGCCGAGATCAAGGAGGTGCTGCTGCAGACCGCCGTCTACTGCGGCATCCCCGCGGCGCACGCCGCCTTCCGGGTGGCCCAGCAGGTGATCCGCGAGGAGACCACGCCGGAGGAGTGAACCGGGGCGCGGGTTCCGGGTGAGCCTGGCAGTCCGAGCACCATTCTGAGGTGCTCCGGGAGGGGCTCGGCGGGGGCAGGATGGAACCATGAAGTTCACGAAGAAGACCCACTCCTGTGTCCGCCTCGAGAAGGACGGGCGCACCCTCGTCATCGATCCCGGCATGCTGAGCGAGGAGGACGCCGCGGTCGGCGCGGACGCCATCCTGGTCACGCACGAGCACATCGACCACTTCGACGAGGGCCGGCTGCGGGCCGGTCTGGAAGCCAACCCCGAGGCCCGGATCTGGACCCTGAAGGCGGTCGCCGACAAGCTCTCGGCGGCGTTCCCCGGCCGCGTCCACACCGTGGGCCACGGCGACACGTTCACCGCCGCCGGCTTCGACGTCCAGGTCCACGGCGAGCTGCACGCCGTGATCCACCCCGACATCCCGCGCATCACCAACGTCGGCTATCTGATCGACGGCGGCACGGTCTTCCACCCCGGCGACGCGCTCACCGTCCCCGGCCATCCCGTCGAGACGCTGATGCTGCCGGTGATGGCCCCCTGGAACAAGATCGCTGAGATCATCGACTACGTCCGCGAGGTCAAGCCGCAGCGTGCGTACGACGTCCACGACGCGCTCCTGACCGACCTCGCCCGCCCCGTCTACGACGGCATGATCGGCGGTCTCGGTGGCGCGGAGCACCTGCGGCTCGGGTCCGGAGCCTCCGCCGAGCTCTGAGCCGGTCGGAGTCATGAGCCGGTCGGAGCCATGAGCCGGTCCGGGCCGTGTTGTCAGTGCCGCCCGGTACGTTGTAGGGCATGCGCATCGCGACCTGGAACGTGAACTCGATCACCGCTCGGCTGCCCCGGCTGCTCGCCTGGCTGGAGAGCAGCGGAACGGACGTGCTGTGCCTCCAGGAGGCCAAGACCACCGAGGAACAGTTCCCGTCCGACGCACTGCGCGAGCTGGGCTACGAGTCCGCGGTGCACGCGACCGGCCGGTGGAACGGCGTCGCGGTGGTCTCCCGCGTCGGCCTGGCGGACGTCGTCAAGGGCCTCCCCGGCGACCCCGGGTACGAGGGCGTCCAGGAACCCCGCGCGGTCTCCGCCACCTGCGGCCCGGTCCGCGTCTGGTCGGTGTACGTGCCCAACGGCCGCGAGGTCGACCACCCGCACTACGCCTACAAGCTCCAGTGGTTCGAGGCGCTGCGCGCGGCGGTCGCCGGGGACGCGGCGGGGGACCGCCCGTTCGCCGTCCTCGGCGACTACAACGTGGCCCCCGCCGACGACGACGTCTACGACCGCGCCGCCTTCGAGGGCTCCACCCACGTCACCCCCGCCGAGCGCGCCGCGCTCAGCTCCCTGCGCGAGGCGGGCCTGGCGGACGTGGTCCCACGCCCGCTGAAGTACGACCACCCCTACACGTACTGGGACTACCGCCAGCTCTGCTTCCCCAAGAACCGCGGCATGCGGATCGACCTGGTGTACGGCAACGAGCCGTTCGCCAAGGCCGTGCAGGACGCCTACGTGGACCGCGAGGAGCGCAAGGGCAAGGGCGCGTCGGACCACGCGCCGGTGGTGGTGGACCTGGACGTCTGACGCCCGCCCCGCCGAGCCACCGGCGTCACCCGCGCCGCCCGGCCCGCCTCACAGCAGCCGCAGGTCCACCGAGTCCGCCAGCGCGGCCAGCCCCGTCGGGCCGGGGTGCAGATGGTCGCCGCTGTCGTACTCCGCGCGCAGCCGCGCCGGGTGGCCCGGGTCGCGCAGGACGGCGTCGAAGTCGAGGACGCCGTCGAAGGTGCCGTCGGCGCGGCGCAGCCAGGCGTTGACGGCCGTCCGGTGGGCGTCCGCGGCGGCCGTGCACAGCGCCTCGCCCTGGCACGGGGCGATCGTGGCGGCCAGCACCCGGACCCCGCGCGCGTGCGCCCGCGTGCCCAGTTCCCGCAGCCCGGCGATCACCTGGTCCGCCGTGGCGCCCCAGCGGACGTCGTTGACGCCCTCGAAGACCACGGCGGTCCGCGCCGACGTCTGCGCCAGCACATCGCGGTCAAGCCGGTGCGCCGCGCTCACCCCGCCGGTGTCGGTGGAGACCCCGTCGCCCGGGTAGCGGTCGGCGACCACCCGGTTCGCGGAGATCCCCTCGTCGAGCACCCCGTAGCGCGGCACTGCGCGCTGCCGCAGCAGCCGGTCGGCCAGCACGTTCGGCCAGCGTCGGTCGGTGTCAGTGCCGGACTTCTCGCCGTCGGTGATCGAGTCCCCGAGCGCCACCACCGTGCCCGGGCCGCCTCCCACGTCGACGCCGGTGAGGAACGGCCAGGTGGTCAGCGTCGAGGTGTACGCCCCGGGGCCGCTCTCGCCCGTATGGTCGCCCGGTTCGCTGAGGTACGACCGTTGCAGCGCGAGCCGGTGCACGGGCGCCGCCGTGACCGTGCCCGGCAGATGGAAGCTGACCAGTAGATCGGCGTCGGCGGGCACCGCGAACGGGACCGGATCGCTGACCGCCTGCGCACCCGCCGGCACCGTCACGCCCCGCGCCCCGCCGAAGGCCAGCGGCACCGGTGTCCCGGCCGCCGCAGCCCCGGCGCCCCGCACCGCCACCGTCGCGCCGCCGAACCGCACCGGCGTCGAGGCGAACGTGTTGTCGAACCGCAGCCGTGCCCGGGGCCCGCCGACGGAGGTGTGCACCACGAGCCGCAGGGTGCGGTCGGTCCAGGGGCCGACCGAGGTGTACCCGGAGGTCGCGGCGGCCCAGCTCCCCGTCCAGCCGCGCCCGGCCGGCCGCACCGGCGGTACCGACCGCACCGACAGCGCGAACACGTGCAGGTCGCGGTCGTGGGGCAGCGCGACGGACGCCACCGCCCGGTCGCGTACCAGCGGCACCGTCACCACGTACAGCCGTGCCCGCTCGGCGAGCGGTCCCGCGGGGGTGTTCAGACGCGGCAGCGCGACCGCCTTGGTGGCGAGGGGGCCGGTGCGCCAGTCGGGCGCGGCCAGCCGGTAGGCGGAACGCGAGCCGTCGGCGTACCGCACCGTGCCGGTGCCGCCCGCGGCGCCCCCGCCCCCTGCCCCGGTGCCGGGGCCGGTTCCGGCGACGAGGAACGCGAGCGCGTCGCCGCGGCCCCGCAGCCGGACCGACTGCCCGGCGGCCCGTACGTTGTCCGGCCTGCCCGGGGCCGTGCCCGGCCAGGTCAGCCGGGCACCCTGGACGGTCAGCACGCGTCCGGGGGTCCAGCCGGCCGCCGAGAGGTCCCGCGCCGACAACGAGCGCCCGGCTCCGTCGAAGTCCGCGGCGCCGGGCCGGGCGTCGTCGCTGATGGCCACGTTGTCGAACAGCCGCGCGAGCGGCACGGCCGGCACGGCACCGGAGGAGGCGCTCGCCGCGGACGCCGACCGGGCCGGCGGGCCGGGCAGCACGGCCCCCGCGCACACTCCGAGAACCACGGCCACCCACCCGAGACGAAGGCGTCGCACCACGGGCTCCTCTCTGTCCGACGACTCACCGGGGGCGCCAGGGAGCCGATCCGTCCGAAAATCCGTCTACCGGACTGACGCGACAACAGATGTGCCCGAACGCCACAGATGTGCCCAGGGCCCGTCTCTCGATTCCCGTCTGCCGGGCGACGCCACGCACGCTCCCCCAAGCTCTTCGAGCAGGGGGGACCCCGGGGCACGCACCTGACGCCGCCCGGCCCGCTCTCCGGACGGACGACGGGAATCGAGACAGACCCTAGAAGCTTGGGACAGACCCTGGAAGCCAAGGACACGGAAGTGACTCGTCGACGAAACGAGGGTGAACACACCGGTACCGCGCGCTTGTGGTGCGCGGAGCGGGGGTGGTGCCAGTCTGGAGGTATGAACATCCCTTTCCTGGGCAACTGGCGCAAGAGCCATGGCGCGACGGCCCCCGGAGACGCGGTGGCCACCGCCGGTGACTCCGCACACTCCGTCGACGTCGACGAGGGGATCGGCGCGCTGCTGGCCGAGTGCGAACTGCTGCGTGCGCAGGCCGAACAGGCCGGGGTCGATCTGGACGACAGCGCGGCCTCACTGGAGGCACTCGACCAACTGGTCCCGCGCTGGCGGGACGACGAGGAACTGCTGCCCTGGCTCGGCAACGACGCGGGGCTGTACCTCGGCACGGTCATCGTGCGGACGGTGCCCGGCGCCGTCTGGGAACTGCGGTCCGGCCACCCCGTGGTGCTGCTCGCCACCGGACGGGAGATCGACGTGGTGACGGACGGCCAGGAGTGGGCGATGACCGGCGCGCCGGAACTGTCCCAGGTCTACGCGGAAGTGGCGTGAGGGCACACCCCGGCCGGCGGGCGGCACGCCACCCCACCGGGCGGCACCCCGCGCCCGGTGAGCCGGAGAGATCGCACCGTCCCCGAAGCGGCGCGCGCCTGCGCACCCTTCCGCGCGCGTCCCGGTCCGCGCCCGTACGGGAGGCCCGCGTCCGCAGCGAGTAGGCTGACTCCGCACGGCTGTCGGTCCGTCGATCGAACGGCACGCGTCACCAGGGGGAGCAGCGCACCGCACCCGGCCGGCCTTGTCCGGCGGCAGCCGAGGATCACTGCTCGCTCGGTGGAACCGACACGCACGACGGGTCGTCCGCCGACGAGAAGGAGGTCAGTTGCACGCCGGACGGGCCGGGCTCCCGCGCCCCCTCAGCTCGCCCGGTGCGACGGGCGCTCCGGCGCCGGGTCGGCCGGCAGCGGGGCCTGCGCCGCACGGGTCACGTCCGCGACGAGCTCGACCACGTCCGGCCCGTACGCCTGCGAGTTGACGACCTTCAGCAGCAGGACGAACGTGCCGTTGCCGTACTTGCGGGCGAGCCGCGTGTGGTGGCGGGCGAGGTAACGGGTGGCCGCCTGGTTGGTGATGGCCCGCTGCCCGGAGAAGAGGAACACCGGCCGCACCTGGTCGGGCTGACCGGCCGTGAGCCGTGCGAGGAGCACGTACTCGGCGACGCCCGGCTCCATCCGGTAGCGCTCGTCGCCGATGCGGAACGCCGCCCGGTCGGCGACCGGTTCGGGGTCGGTGTTGACCCGTACGCCTGGCAGCATCGCCTGCATGTGCGCCGCCATCCGGCGGTTCGAACTCGGCCCGCCGACGCAGAACTCGGTGCGCTCGCCGAAGCCCTGCTGGGCCGTGTCCTGGGTGACGACCTGGACGCCCGCCCCGCAGTCCTTGATGAGCGCGGACAGTTCCAGCAGTGCGAACACGTCGTAGCGGTGCACCGCCAGCTCCGTGCTGCCCGCGTCCCGGTTGACCACCAGGAGCGACTCCGAGTTGGCGGGCAGCCCGAAGAAGGCCTGCTTGCGCCGGAGTCTGCGCTTCCACAGGTAGGTGCGGGTGAGCCAGCCGAGCGAGGCGCTGAGGCCGGCCGCGATCACACCCAGAACTATGTTGCGCACGTCGTCTGTCATGGCCGCGCATGCTAGCGGTCCCGGCCGCAACGGTGTTCGACAGTCCTCGCGGACGGGCACGCGCGGACGGGCACGCACACGCGGGCAGGTGCGCGTGAACCCGCGCACGCGATCCGCGGCGTACGCCGACGATCGCCGACGCGCGCGCCCTCCCCACGCGTTGTCGCGGTCATGGCGCCGCGGCGTTACGCTGCGCGGACGGTTCTTGACTGGAGGTACGCATGCGTCGTCCCGTCGCACGGAGTTGGGCGGTACTCGCGGTCTCGGCCGCGGTGGTGTCGGTGGGGGCCGCGGCGCCCCCGTCCGCGCCCCCGGGCCCGGCAGCCGCCACGGACACGACATCGCCGGCACCGGCGACACCGGCGAAGGTCCCCGTCGCCGTCGGTCACGGCGGCGCCGTGGCGAGCGTCGACGCGGACGCCTCGGCGGCCGGCATCGAGGTGCTCAGGAAGGGCGGCAACGCGGTCGACGCGGCCGTCGCCACCGCCGCCGCCCTCGGCGTCACCGAGCCCTACTCCTCGGGCATCGGCGGAGGCGGCTACTTCGTCTACTACGACGCCCGCTCCCGCACGGTGCACACCGTCGACGGCCGCGAGAGAGCGCCGCTCACCGCCGACAAGAACCTCTTCGTCGAGGACGGCAGGCCGCTGGCCTTCGCGGACGCCGTCACCAGCGGACTGAGCGTCGGTACCCCCGGCACCCCCGCCACCTGGCAGACGGCGCTGGACCGCTGGGGCAGCGAGCGGCTGGGCACGGTCCTCGCGCCCGCCGAACGCCTCGCCCGCCGCGGTTTCACCGTCGACGAGACCTTCCGCTCCCAGACCGCGTCCAACGAGGCCCGGTTCCGGAACTTCCCCGCCACCGCGAAACTGTTCCTGCCCGGCGGCGCACCGCCCGCCGTCGGCTCCACCTTCACGAACCCCGACCTCGCCGCCACCTACCGGGAGCTGGCCCGCAAGGGTGTGGGCGCGATCTACCACGGCGACCTCGGCGAGGACATCGCCGCCACCGCCCGGAAGCCGCCCGTCGACCCCGCCTCCGGCTACAACGCCCGCCCCGGCAAGCTGACCCGGAAGGACCTCGCCGCCTACCGGGCCAAGGTCCAGGCGCCCACGAGGACCGACTACCGGGGCCTCGGCGTCTACTCCATCGCCCCGTCCTCCTCCGGCGGTACCACTGTCGGCGAGGCGCTCAACATCCTGGAGCGCACCGACCTCTCCAGGGCGAGCGAGACCCAGTATCTGCACCACTACATCGAGGCGAGCCGCATCGCCTTCGCCGACCGCGGCCGCTGGGTCGGCGACCCCGCCTTCGAGGAGGTGCCCACCAAGGGCCTGCTCTCCCAGAGTTACGCCGACTCGCGCGCCTGCCTGATCAGGGACGACGCGGTCCTCACCAGCCCCCTCGCCCCCGGCGACCCGCGCCACCCCGCCGCCTGCGGCACCGGCGGCACGGCCGCCCCGACGACGTACGAGGGCGAGAACACCACCCACCTCACGGTCGCCGACAAGTGGGGCAACGTGGTCTCCTACACCCTCACCATCGAGCAGACCGGCGGCAGCGGCATCACCGTCCCCGGCCGCGGCTTCCTGCTCAACAACGAGCTGACGGACTTCTCCTTCGCCCCCGCCAACCCGGCCGTCCACGACCCGAACCTGCCGGGCCCCGGCAAGCGGCCGCGTTCGTCGATCTCCCCGACGATCGTGCTGGACCGGCACGACAGGCCGGTCGTCGCGCTCGGCTCGCCCGGCGGCGCGACCATCATCACCACCGTGCTGCAGACCCTGACCAACTTCGTCGACCGCGGGATGCCGCTCGTCGACGCGATCGCCGCGCCCCGCGCCAGCCAGCGCAACGCGGCGAAGACGGAACTGGAACCGGGCCTGTACGACAGCGCGCAGCGCGCCCGGCTGGAGGCCCTCGGCCACGCGTTCTCCCCGAACCCGGAGATCGGCGCGGCGACCGGCGTACAGCGCCTGCCGAACGGCACGTGGCTGGCGGCGGCCGAGAGGGTCCGCCGGGGAGGCGGCTCGGCGATGGTGGTACGACCGGGGCGCTGAGCCCGTCGGTGAGGCGGGCGGGTGGGGCGGGCGTACCCAGGGCACGCCGGAACCGCCCGCCCGCCTCACCGCTCCGCGTCGAACACCAGCTCGCCCTCCTCCACGTCCACCCGCAGCCGGTGCCCCGCGGTCACCCTCCCGTCGAGGAGGAAGCGGGACAACTGGTTCTCGACCTCCCGCTGGATCGTGCGCCGCAACGGCCGCGCCCCGTACTCCGGCCGGTAGCCGCGCCGGGCCAGCAGGTCGACCGCCGCGTCGCTGAAGTCGACATCGACGTCCTGCGCCCGCAGCCGCCGCCGGGTCCGGTCGAGCAGCAGGTCGGTGATGCGGCGGAGCTGGTCCTCGGTGAGCTGTCGGAAGACGACGATCTCGTCGATCCGGTTCAGGAACTCGGGCCGGAAGTGCTCCCGCAGCGGCCGCAGGACCTGTTCCCGGCGCGCCTCCTCGGCGGCCTCCGTGCCACCCGCCGTGAAGCCGAGTCCGGCCCCGCGCCGGGTGATGGCCTCCGAGCCGAGATTGCTGGTCATCACGATCACGGTGTGGGTGAAGTCGACGGTGCGGCCCTGGGAGTCGGTGAGCCGGCCGTCGTCGAGCACCTGGAGCAGGATGTTGAAGACGTCCGGGTGCGCCTTCTCCACCTCGTCGAGCAGCAGCAGGGAGTACGGGTGGCGCCGTACGACCTCGGTGAGCTGCCCGGCCTCCTCGTGGCCGACGTAGCCGGGCGGGGCGCCGACGAGCCGGCTGACGGTGTGCCGTTCCTGGTACTCGCTCATGTCCAGGCGCACCATCCGCTCCTCGCTGCCGAACAGCGCCTCCGCGAGCGTCCGGGCCAGCTCCGTCTTGCCGACGCCGGTCGGACCGAGGAAGAGGAAGCTGCCGATGGGCCGGTCGGGGCTGGCGAGCCCGGCCCGGGAGCGCAGTACGGCCTCGGAGACCACGCGGACCGCCTCGTCCTGCCCCACCACCCGCTCGTGCAGGTGCCGCTCCAGGCCGAGCAGCCGCTCCTTCTCCTCCTGGGTGAGGCTGGCCACGGGGATGCCGGTCTGCCGGGAGACCACCTCCGCGATGGCCTCCGCGGTGACCTCCAGGTGCTGCCCTTCGTCGACGGCCTGTTCCCCGCTGTCCTCGCCGATGCGCTCCTTCAGCTCCGCGATGCGGTCACGGAGCCGGGTGGCCTGCTCGTAACTCTCGTCGGCGACCGCCTGGTCCTTGTCCCGGACGAGCTGCTCCAGCTCACGCTCCAGGGCCCGGACGTCGGTGCCCTTGGTGCGCGAGCGCAGCCGCACCCGGGCGCCGGCCTGGTCCATGAGGTCGATCGCCTTGTCGGGCAGGTGCCGGTCGGTGAGGTAGCGGTCGGAGAGCTCGACGGCGGCCACGAGCGCCTCGTCGGTGTAGCGGACCTGGTGGTGGGCCTCGTAGCGGTCGCGCAGCCCGCGCAGGATCTCGATCGCGTCGGGTACCGACGGCTCGGGCACCAGGATCGGCTGGAAGCGGCGGGCCAGCGCCGCGTCCTTCTCGATGCGCCGGAACTCCTCCAGCGTCGTCGCGCCGACGATGTGCAGCTCGCCGCGGGCCAGGGCGGGCTTGAGGATGTTGCCCGCGTCCATCGACCCGCCCTCGCCGCCGCCCCCGGCGCCCACCACGGTGTGCAGCTCGTCGATGAAGACGACGAGCTGGTCGGAGTGGTCGCGGATCTCGTCGACGATGGTGGTCAGCCGTTCCTCGAAGTCGCCCCGGTAGCGGGTTCCGGCCACCACGCCGGTGAGGTCGAGGGCGACGACGCGGCGGCAGAGCAGGATGTCCGGCACGTCACCCTCGGCGATGCGCTGGGCGAGCCCTTCCACGATCGCGGTCTTGCCGACGCCCGCGTCGCCGATGAGCACCGGGTTGTTCTTGCCGCGCCGGGAGAGCACCTCGACGGTCTGCTCGATCTCCTCGTCGCGTCCGATCACCGGGTCGACCCGGCCCTGGCGGGCGAGGTCGGTGAGGTCGCGGCCGTACTTGTCCAGGGTCGGGGTGCCGGTCCCCGTCCCGGTTCCCCGGGGCCGCTCGGGGCGCCCCTGCGCGGCCTCCGGCGGCTCGGTGGGCAGCGGGCCGCCGGGGCTGCCGAACCGCAGCGAGCTGAGGATGTGCCCGGCGGCGGAGTCCGGGTTGGCGGCGAGCGCGCTGAGCACGTGCTCGGGGCCGATGTAGCCGGCGCCGCTCGCCCGGGCCATGTCGTGCGCCTCGAGCAGGGCGCGCTTGACCGCCGGGGTGAGGGCGACGGAGGTGGGCGGCGGGTCCTCGTCGGACCGGGTCGGCCCGGAGCGCTCGTCGATCTCCGTCGCCAGGTCGTCGGGGTCGGCCCCGGCGCGGCTGAGCATGCGCCGGGTCGGCTCGACCGAGAGCGCGGCGCGGAGCAGGTGCTGGGTGTCCAGGTCCCGGCTGCCGTGCTCGGCGGCGTAGGTGGCGGCTCCCGCGACCAGCTCCCGGGCCGGCCGGCTCAGCAGCCCGCCGATGTCGATCTGCCGAGGGCCGGGACGGGCACCGCCGAAGAAGCGTGCGAAGAACTCCGCGAAGGGGTCCGAACCGAAGCCCTCCGGACTGGTGAAGCCGCTGGTCATGGCCTTCCGTCCCTGGCTTCCCGGTCGGTTCCGGGACGCCATAGCTCTACGTGCCGGTCCGACGGCGAGTGCCCGTGCGCTTCGCGGTTATGCATGGAGCGCCCAAGGGGAGGGGAGCCTGGGTGTGCGCGGGTGAGGTCGGGGGGTGGCTGGTCGCGCCCCGCGGCGGAGCCGCGGAATGACGCGGCACCGTGCGCCGCTGGGGCGCGGTGTCTTGGCACGGCGGCTCCGGAGGCTTACGGTCGTCGTTCCGCGTCCGTGTCTACGGGCGTAGAGGCTCTCTGACGTCCCCGGTGCGGGGGCCATCAGGTGAAGGAGCGGCACATGGCTCACGTCGTACGCGCGGCGCTGGTCCAGGCGACCTGGACCGGTGACACCGAATCCATGATCGCCAAGCATGAGGAGCACGCCCGTGAGGCGGCCCGGCAGGGGGCCCGCGTGCTCGGCTTCCAGGAGGTGTTCAACGCCCCCTACTTCTGCCAGGTCCAGGAGCCCGAGCACTACCGCTGGGCGGAACCCGTGCCGGACGGGCCCACCGTCACCCGGATGCGGGAGCTGGCGCGCGAGACCGGGACGGTGCTCGTCGTGCCCGTCTTCGAGGTCGAGGGGTCCGGTTTCTACTACAACACCGCCGCCGTGATCGACGCCGACGGCCGGTACCTCGGCAAGTACCGCAAGCACCACATCCCCCAGGTCCACGGGTTCTGGGAGAAGTACTACTTCAGGCCCGGCAACGCCGGCTGGCCCGTCTTCGACACCGCCGTCGGCAAGGTCGGCGTCTACATCTGCTACGACCGGCACTTCCCCGAGGGCTGGCGCCAACTCGGGCTGCAAGGCGCCCAGTTGGTCTACAACCCGTCCGCCACCCACCGGGGTCTGTCCTCCCACCTGTGGCGGCTGGAGCAGCCCGCGGCCGCCGTCGCCAACGAGTACTTCGTCGCCGCCATCAACCGGGTGGGACGGGAGGAGTACGGCGACAACGACTTCTACGGCACGTCCTACTTCGTCGACCCGCGCGGACAGTTCGTCGGCGAGGCCGCCAGTGACACCGAGGAGCAACTCCTCGTCCGCGACCTCGACTTCGGACTGATCGACGAGGTACGGCAGCAGTGGGCGTTCTACCGTGACCGCCGCCCCGACGCGTACGAAGGACTGGTGCAGCCGTGACCGACGACCTCCACGCCCGCCACCGCGCCGTACTCCCCGACTGGCTCGCCCTCTACTACGACACACCCCTGGAGATCACCCACGGCGAGGGCCGGCACGTCTGGGACGCCGAGGGCACCAGGTACCTCGACTTCTTCGGCGGCATCCTCACCACCATGACCGCGCACGCCCTGCCCGAGGTCACCAAGGCGGTGAGCGAGCAGGCCGGCCGCATCCTGCACTCCTCCACCCTCTACCTCAACCGCCCGATGGTCGAACTGGCCGAGCGCATCGCCGGGTTGAGCGGCATCCCGGACGCCCGCGTCTTCTTCACCACCTCCGGCACCGAGGCCAACGACACCGCGCTGCTGCTCGCCACCACCCACCGGCGCAGCAACACCCTGCTGGCGATGCGCAACAGCTACCACGGCCGCTCCTTCTCCACTGTCGGCATCACCGGCAACCGCGGCTGGTCGCCCACCTCCCTCTCCCCGCTGCAGACGCTCTACGTGCACGGCGGCGTCCGCACCCGCGGCCCGTACGCCCACCTCGGCGACGCCGAGTTCGTCGCGGCCTGCGTCGAGGACCTGAAGGACCTGCTCGGCCACACCCGCGCGCCGGCCGCGCTGATCGCCGAACCGGTCCAGGGCGTCGGCGGCTTCACCTCCCCTCCCGACGGGCTGTACGCGGCCTTCCGCGAGGTGCTGCGCGAGCACGGCATCCTGTGGATCGCCGACGAGGTGCAGACCGGCTGGGGCCGCACCGGCGACCACTTCTGGGGCTGGCAGGCACACGCCGAGAACGGCCCGCCCGACATGCTGACCTTCGCCAAGGGCATCGGCAACGGCATGTCCATCGGCGGTGTGGTGGCCCGCGCCGAGATCATGAACTGTCTCGACGCCAACAGCATCTCCACCTTCGGCGGCACCCAGATCACCATGGCGGCCGGCCTCGCCAACCTCACCTACCTGCTGGAACACGAGCTGCAGGACAACGCCCGGAGCGTCGGCGGACAGCTCCTGGAACGGCTGCGGACCGGCACCGCTGACCACCCGGGCGTACGGGAGGTGCGCGGACGCGGGCTGATGATCGGCGTCGAGCTCGTCCGGCCCGGCACGGACGAGGCCGACCCGGCCGCCGCGGCCGCCGTGCTGGAGGCCGCGCGCGAGGGCGGACTCCTCGTCGGCAAGGGCGGCGGCCACAACACCAGCGCCCTGCGCATCGCCCCGCCGATGACCCTCACCGCCGACGAGGCGGAGGAGGGCGCCGACATCCTCCTGCGCGCGCTGCACAGCCCCCGCCGGCCGGACACGGACAGGCAGAGGCAGGCATCATGAGCAGCCGTACCGTCGTCCGCGGCGGCCTCGTCGTCACCGCCGCCGACGAACTCCACGCCGACGTCCTGATCGAGGACGGCCGCATCGCCGCCCTCGCCACGACCGGCACCCCGGCCGCCGAGGCGTTCACCGCCGACCGCACGATCGACGCCACCGGCAAGTACGTCGTCCCCGGCGGTGTCGACGGGCACACCCACATGGAGATGCCCTTCGGCGGCACCTACGCCTCGGACACCTTCGCCACGGGCACCCGGGCCGCCGCCTGGGGCGGCACCACCACGATCGTCGACTTCGCGATCCAGAGCGTCGGCGGCACCCTGCGCGAGGGCCTGGACGCCTGGCACGCCAAGGCGGAGGGCAACTGCGCGATCGACTACGGCTTCCACATGATCGTCTCGGACGTGCACGACGGGACGCTGAAGGAGATGGACCTCCTCGTCGACGAGGGCGTGACCTCGTACAAGCAGTTCATGGCCTACCCGGGGGTGTTCTACTCCGACGACGGCCAGATCCTGCGCGCCATGCAGCGCGCCGCCGGCAACGGCGGGCTGATCATGATGCATGCCGAGAACGGCATCGCCATCGACGTCCTCGTCCGACAGGCCCTCGCCCGCGGCGACACCGACCCCCGCTTCCACGGCGAGGTCCGCAAGGCCCTGCTGGAGGCCGAGGCCACCCACCGCGCCATCCGGCTCGCACAGGTCGCCGGCGCGCCCCTGTACGTCGTGCACGTCTCGGCGCGGGAGGCGCTCGCCGAACTGGCCCGCGCCCGTGACGACGGGCTGCCCGTCTTCGGCGAGACCTGTCCGCAGTATCTGTTCCTGTCCACCGACAACCTCGCCGAGCCGGACTTCGAGGGCGCCAAGTACGTGTGCAGCACCCCGCTGCGCCCGCGCGAGCACCAGGCGGCGCTGTGGCGGGGGCTGCGCACCAACGACCTCCAGGTGGTCTCCACCGACCACTGTCCGTTCTGCTTCACCGGCCAGAAGGAGCTGGGCCGCGGCGACTTCTCGAAGATCCCCAACGGCATGCCCGGCGTGGAGCACCGCATGGACCTCCTCCACCAGGCCGTCGTCGACGGGCACCTGTCCCGCCGCCGCTGGATCGAGCTCGCCTGCGCCACCCCGGCCCGCATGTTCGGCCTCTACCCGAGGAAGGGCACGCTCGCCCCGGGCTCCGACGCCGACCTCGTCGTCTACGACCCGCACGCCGAGCAGGTCCTCTCCGCCGCGACGCACCACATGAACGTCGACTACTCGGCGTACGAGGGGCGGCGGATCACCGGCCGGGTGGAGACCGTGCTCTCGCGCGGGGAACCGGTCGTCACCAAGGGGGAGTTCACCGGCCGCGCGGGGCACGGCAGATACCTGCCGCGCTCCACCTGCCAGTACCTCGACTAGGAGTGGCGCATGGACTTCGGGCTCGTTCTGCAGACCGACCCGCCCGCCTCGCGCGTTGTCGACCTGATGCGGCGCGCCGAACGCAACGGCTTCACGCACGGCTGGACCTTCGACTCGGCCGTGCTGTGGCAGGAACCGTTCGTCATCCACAGCCAGATCCTGGCGCACACCACGACCCTCACCGTCGGCCCGATGGTCACCAACCCCGGCACCCGCACCTGGGAGGTGACCGCCTCCACCTTCGCCACCCTCAACGACATGTTCGGCAACCGCACGGTGTGCGGGATCGGGCGGGGGGACTCGGCGATGCGGGTGGCCGGCCGGAAGCCGAACACACTGGCCAGGATCAGCGGGGCGATGAAGGTGATCCGGGCGCTGGCCGGCGGTGAGCCGGCCGACCTCGGCGGCGGCACGGTCGTCCGGTTCCCGTGGGTCCGGCCGGGCGCCCGGCTCCCCGTGTGGATGGCCGCGTACGGGCCGAAGGCGCTGCGGATGGCGGGGGAGGAGGCCGACGGGTTCATTCTCCAGCTCGCCGACCCCTACCTCACCGCTTCCATGGTGCGGACGGTCAAGGACGCCGCCTCGGCGGCCGGCCGTGACCCCGCCGACGTCACGGTGTGCGTCGCCGCCCCCGCGTACGTCACCGCCGACGACTCGCCCGAGGCGCTCGCCCACGCCCGCGACCAGTGCCGCTGGTTCGGCGGCATGGTCGGCAACCACGTCGCCGACCTGGTCGCCCGGTACGGGGAGCACTCGACGGCCGTGCCCGACGCGCTCACCGACTACATCAAGGCGCGCGAGGGCTACGACTACTCCCATCACGGGCGCGCCGACAACCCGGACACCGCGTTCGTGCCGGACGAGATCGTGGACCGCTTCTGTGTCCTCGGCCCCGTCGAACGCCACGTCGAGAAGCTCCGGGCGCTGCGTGCCCTGGGTGTCGACCAGTTCGCGGTGTACGACATGCACGACGCCCAGGAGGCGGTCGTCGACGCGTACGGCGCCGAGGTGATCCCCGCACTCGCCGGCTGACCGGCCGCGTACGGCCTGTCAGGCACCGTCGGCGGCCACCGAGTCCCGGACGGCCTCCAGGCCGGCGGCGTGTTCGACGACCGGACGGTAACCGAGTTCGGCCACGGCCTTGTCCGTCCGCAGGGTGCACTCCTGCCCGAGGAACCAGCGCGCGGGAACGGGCACCGCGCCGGCGGCGGTCCCGGCGTCCATGTCGGGGATCGGGACGTCGACGCCGTAGAGCGCGAACTGGGCCTCCAGGAACTCGCGCAGGATGACGCGGTGCCGGTCGGTGACGAAGTACGCCTGACCGGGCCGGCCGTGCCGCCACCCGAGTACGAGCCCCTCGACGGCGTTGTCGACGAACGTGACGTCGGTCGTGTGCCGTCCTCCGTCGATCCAGGCGAGCTGTCCCGCCTTCGCGGCCGCGGCCAGGCCCTCGACGAGGGAACTGTGGGGGCCCCAGACGAACCGCGGGCGGATCGACACCGTGGCGAAGCCAGGGGCGTTCGCGTCGAGCACGATCTTCTCGGCCGCGGCCTTCGTGGCGCTGTAGGCGGCTTCCGAGTCGGGCCGCAGCGGCGCGCTCTCGTCGACGTCCACGAGCGGGCTACCGGCCAGGAGCGCGGCCTCGCTGCCGCAGAGGACGAAACGCGGGACCCGCGCGTGGCGCGCGGCCTCGACGGCTGCCTCGGTGCCGCGCACCGTCACCAGCTCCTGGCGTTCGCGATCGGCGGTGATGTCGGTCTCGGCGGCGAGGTGGAACACCACGTCGCTGCCCGTCACACGGTCCTGCCAGGTGAGCGGGTCGGTCAACTCGCCCCGCACGGGCTCCGCGCCCAGCGCGGAGATCTTCGCGGCCGAGGCCTCACTGCGCACCAGAGCGCGCACCGAGTGCCCCTCGCCGAGGAGCCGGCGCACCAATGCCCGGCCGATGAAGCCGGAACCGCCGGTGACGAATACCTGTGCCATGGGTCTCTCCCTAACTCTGCTCATTCGCTCTGCCGAGCCCTGTCGCCCGCTGTGGGCGAGAAGGTCTCGTGGGTGAGAGCAACCGGGCGTCCGGAAGACTTCCCTCAGCAGCATTCATACCTGGAGGGTCTGCGATAATATTTATGGATGGCTTCCCTGCGGGCACTGGAGTGCCTCGTCGCCGTCGCGGACTGCGGGTCGATCACGCAGGCCGCGGTGCTGCTGCATTCCTCGCAGCCCGCGGTCTCCCATCAACTCGCCTCGCTGGAACGCGAGACCCGAACGGTCCTGCTCCGCCGCGAGCCACGGGGGGTCAAACTCACCTCCGCGGGGCGCGCCGCCGTCGCGGATGCCAGGCGGGCGATCGAAGCGGCCGAGTCAGCCGTGCGGTCGGCACGCGCGGCAGGCCGGGCGGCCGGAGGCGTGCTGCGCCTGGTCTGCGCGCAGAGCCTCACGGTGCCGCTGCTCGCCGCCGTCGTCCGGCAGTGGCACCGCCGGCACCCGGAGGTCGCGATCACGCTGCGCGAGTCCACCTCTATGGACGAGGCACTCGGCCTCGTCGACTCCGACGAGGCCGACGTGGCGGTGCTGACGGCTCCCTCGGCCGGCCGCTTCACGATCACCCCCGTCGCGGAGGAGGAGATCGTGTGGGCGGCACCCGCCGACCATCCGCTGGCCGGACGGTCGGCCGTACGCCTCGAGGACCTCGAGGGCGCGCCGCTCATACACTTCGCGCCGGACAACGGCCTCGGTGCCTGGCTCGACCAGTCCTTCGCCCACGCGGGAGTCCACCCCGAGACGGTGATGAGGACATCGGTGACCGCGACGGCACCGCAGCTCGCGGCCGCCGGTCTGGGAGTCGCCGTGTGCCCCGTGAGCGCGATCGGCCATGGCTTCCCGGGGGCGGTGCGACCGTTCTCCCCGCGCTGGGTCAGGCAACTGGTGGCGGTGACGTCCGCGGAGGCGGATCCGCTCGTCGCGCGGTTCATCGGCGACCTGCGCGGTCACGGCATGAGCCTGCCGCGCGAGGTACGGGCCCAGCTCGCACGGGGCGGAAGCGAGCCGGTGGCCGTCAGCCCTTGCCGAGCGCCCCGACCGCTTCCTTCGCCGCCTTGATCGCGCCCTTGTTGATCTCGTCCGTGCCCGGCGCCTTCTTCGACTCGAAGTCGCTGCCGTTGTACGTCACGACCACCAGCGCGTTGGACACCCGGGCCAGCACCACGCCCTCGCGGGTCTGCTGCTTCTTGTCGGTGGTGAGGTTGACGACGGAGTACCCCGCGTCGCCGAGGCCGGGCACCGCACCGCCACCGCTCTTCTCGGCCGTGCGCTGCCCGTACGCCTTCTGCGCCGCCGACACGGAGTCCGCGATCTCGAAGGAGACGTCGAGCCAGCGGTAGTCGAAGCCCTTGAGCGCGTTCCAGGAGCAGGTGCGGCGCACGCCCTCGTCGGTGGACGGGATCTCCTTGCCGGCCGTCTTGGCGCCCGGCACAAGGGACTTGAGCGTCTTCACGGAGACGCTGCCGCAGGGCGCGGGCGCCGCGTCGTACGCCTTGGCCGCCGGTGAGGCGGACGAGGAGGCGTCGCCGCCGCCCTTCTTCCCGGCGGTGTCCCCGGAGTTCGGCGACCGGTCGGCCGCGGAGTGGCCGGAGTCCGAGTCGGACGCGGAGGCGAGGGGGCCGGAGGACAGGGCCCAGCCCGCCGAGGCGAGCACGGCGACCGGCAGCAGCCGCGCGGTGAGCGCGAGGGACAAGGGAAGTGGGCGCACGGGCACTTCTCGTGGGGGAGGGTGCGGAAGAGGTCCGCACTGCGGACGGGACGCACAGTCTCACACGACTCCCTGTGCGGGGAAAGGCCGAACTCGCTGCGTGCCCGCGCGGTCACTGTGGCCGCACGGGTCACTTGTCCGCGCGGTCGCCGTGGCCGCACGCTCACTTGTCCGCGCCGTCACCGTGACGGGCCGTCAGCCCGCTGGTTCCGGCCGCGTGGCATGATCACGCCGTGACCGCTCACCGCCGCCTGCGCAGCGCCGCCGGCCTCCTCGCCGTGTCCCTGCTCGCCGCCGGCTGCGGGCTGTCGGACGAACTGGACCGGGAGAGCGACCCCGGCCGTCGCCCGGACACGACCCCGGCGACGACCCCGGCGGTGCCTTCCATGACCGTCCCCGCCCCGGTCCGGACCGGCGCACTCCCGGGGGAACCGACCCGCCCCGCCGCGCCCGGTACGACCTCCTGCCCCGCCTCCGGAGTACGCGCCGAGCCCGGGCCGGTCGACGCGGCCATGGGTCTGCGCGCGATGACGGTACGGCTCACCAACTGCGGCAAGGAGATCTACCAGCTCGGCGGATACCCCGTCCTCACCGTGCTCGACGAGGACCGCGAACCCCTCGACGTCCAGGTGCTGAAGGGTCCGGGGAAGATCACCACCCTGGACGACCCCGGCCCGCACCCGGTGTCCCTGGCCCGCGGCGAGAGCGCCACCACCTCGCTGGTGTGGCGCAACACCGTCACCGATCCCACCACGACCGCCGTGAACGCCCCGTTCCTGCGTATCACCCCCGTCGAGGGCGGTCCCACGACGGTACTGACCGTGGACGGCGGCCTGGACCTGGGCAACACCGGACGGCTCGGCACCACGGCCTGGAAGAAGGCCGGCTGACCGGGAGCGCCGGGCTCCGGGCGGCGGGTGTTCAGATCCCGACCGCGTAGCCGATGAACCCCGCGGCGAACAGCAGCACCAGCAGCAGAATGAGCGTCAGTGGCGCCTTGGCCCAGCCGCGCGACCGGTTGTACCCGATGTCACGGGGCAGGGTTCCCGAGATGCCGTCCTCGGCCGGCGGGGTCTCGCCCGGCGGAACCAGGCCGGCGGGCTCCACCCGGGTGGTGGGCCGCGGCTCGGAGGAGGAGTTGCCGTAGTGCGTGGACATGAGAGACCCCTGTCGTCGGTCGGACCCGGACATGAGGATCAGCCCGAACCGAGAACGGCGCGGCTGACCTTGTTCGGGCCGTCGAATTCGTCCTTGCCGTGTGCCGTGAGGGCGTCGACGAGCGCGCTGTCGGCCCCGTGGCCGCGGGCGAGCCGTGCCAGGTCCTCGCCGGTGGCCGGACAGTCGGCCGACGCGAGGGCCCGCCGCAGATCGACCGGGTTCGGCTTCGCCATCCGTGGCTCACCCCTTCCTGCTGCTGCCCAGCTGCCCTGCCGCTCGTCACGGTGGGGGCTCCCGTCCGGCGGGAGGCTCGGTACTCGGTGGTGGGTGGTGGGTGGTGGGTGGTGGGTGGGAGGTTACGCAGTACCCCTCGACACGCGGGCCATGCAGTGGCCCACGGAAACAGTGAGGTGTTCAGAGCGCATGTTCACGACCCGACCCACTCTCCAAGGCACCTTCGGCATGGTGGCCTCCACGCACTGGCTCGCCTCCGGGTGCGCCATGGCCGTGCTGGAGGACGGCGGCAACGCCTTCGACGCGGCCGTCGCCGCCGGTTTCGTCCTGCACGTCGTCGAACCGCACCTCAACGGGCCCGCGGGGGAACTCCCGGCGCTCGTCGCCCCGGCCGGCGGCCCGGTGCGGGTGCTGTGCGGCCAGGGCGTCGCCCCCGCCGGCGCCACGATCGCCCACTACCGCTCCCTCGGCCTGGACCTCGTCCCCGGTACCGGACCGCTGGCCGCAGCCGTCCCCGGCGCCTTCGACGCCTGGATGCTGCTCCTGCGCGACCACGGCACCAAACCGCTCGCCGACGTCCTCAAGTACGCCATCGGGTACGCCGAACACGGGCACGCGCCGGTGGAGCGGGTCGGCGGGACGGTGGCGACCGTACGCGAGCTTTTCGAGACGGAGTGGACGAGTTCGGCCGCGGTGTACCTGCCCGACGGCGAGCCGCCCCGCCCCGGCCGCCTCTTCCGCAATCCCGCCCTCGCCGCCACCTGGAAACGGCTGCTCACCGAGGTCGCCGGGGCGGGCGGCCGGGAGGCGGAGATCGACGCGGCGCGCGAGGTGTGGCGCACCGGGTTCGTCGCCGGGGCGCTGGTCCGGCAGGCCGCCCGGCCCACCCTGGACACCAGCGGCGCCCGCCACACCGGGACGCTCACCGCGGCCGACCTCGCCGGCTGGTCCGCCACGTGGGAGCGGCCCGCGACGTACGACTGGAACGGCTGGACCCTGTGCAAACCCGGACCCTGGAGCCAGGGTCCGGTACTGCTCCAGCAGCTCGCCCTGCTCCCGCCGGAGCTGCCCCCGTACGCCTCCGCGGACTACGTCCACCTCCTCGTCGAGGGCTGCAAGCTCGTCATGGCCGACCGCGAGGCCTGGTACGGCGACGCCGCCGACGTCCCCCTGGACGAGCTGCTGTCCGCCCCGTACAACGCGGAGCGGCGGGCCCTGATCGGGGAGACGGCCTCGTACGAGCTGCGGCCGGGCGGGCCCGGCGGACGCACGCCCCGCCTCAGCCGGTACGCCCTCGGGCTCGCTCCCGCCGCGTCCGGCTACGAGGCGCTGGGGGTGGGCGAACCGACCGTCGCCAAGAGCCCGCTGTCCCCGGTGCCGGGGGAGCCCGCGGGGCCTGGTGACGCCGGTGAGCCCCGGGTGTCGGGCGACGGTTCGACCCGCGGCGACACCTGCCACCTCGACGTCGTCGACCGCTGGGGCAACATGATCTCGGCGACGCCCAGCGGCGGCTGGCTGCAGTCCAACCCTGTCGTGCCCGAACTGGGCTTCCCGCTGGGCACCCGGCTGCAGATGACCTGGCTCGACGAGGGGTTGCCCAACTCCCTCACGCCGGGCCGCCGCCCGCGCACCACCCTCAGCCCGTCGCTCGCGCTGCGCGAGGGCGTGCCGGTGCTGGCGTTCGGTACGCCCGGCGGCGATCAGCAGGACCAGTGGGGGACCCACTTCTTCCTCGCCGTGGCGCTGCGCGACCGGGTCCGCGGAGGCCTCGACCTGCAGGGTGCGACAGACGCCCCCAACTGGCACAACGACAGCTTCCCCGGCTCCTTCTTCCCGCGTGGGATGCGACCGGGCTCCGTCACCGTGGAATCGCGCACGGATTCGGCGATCATCGCGGAACTACGACGACGCGGACACGACGTGCTGGTGGGCGAGCCGTGGTCCGAAGGCCGGCTGAGCGCCGTCGCCCGAGACCCCGAAACCACCGTCCTCTCGGCAGCGGCGAACCCACGCGGCATGCAGGGCTACGCAGCCGGCCGCTGAACGCGGCTCCGCCGCAGGGGCGCGGGGCTGTGCCTTTCGCGCGGCTCCACCGCGGGCGCGCGCACTCCCCGCGCCCATGAGGGGCGCGGGGAACTGCGCGAGAAGCCCCCACCCACCCGCGCCCGCCCACGCCCCCACCCACCCTGAGCTCCGAAGCGCCCCACCGGGGTCGAAGGGGCAGAGCCCCTTTGAAGGAACGGAGGCCCTTGAAAGGACGGGAAGGGCAGGGGCGGCGGGGGCGAGAGGAAGACCCCGGCCACCCACTCCCGAAATTCACCCCGATTCCGCCCGGAGTGCACCGCGCAGGACGGGAATGTCAGTGCCCCGTGCTCTCATGGAGCAATGATCGAGAGCACGGACACCACCCTCGGAACCATCGACGAGTTCCTCACCCGCCACGCCGACGACGTGGCGGCGGCGATCCGCACAGCCGCCGCCACCGAGATCATGCCGCGCTTCCGCCGCCTGGAAGCCCACGAGGTCGACGAGAAGACCGGCCCGCACGACCTCGTCACCGACGCCGACCTCAACGCCGAGGCCCACCTCACCGAAGAACTGGCCCGGCTCCTCCCCGGCTCGACCGTGGTGGGCGAGGAGGCCGTCCACGCCGACCCACGCGTGTACGAGGCGATACGCGGCGAGGCCCCGGTGTGGATAGTCGACCCGGTCGACGGCACCCGCCAGTTCGTCCACGGCGACACCGGCTTCTGCACCCTCGTCGCCCTGGCCCGCGGCGGCGACCTGCTCGCCTCCTGGACGTACGCCCCCGCCCGCGAGCAGTTCGCCACCGCGATACGCGGCCGGGGCGCGTTCCTCGACGGCAGCCCCCTGCGGTCCGGCTCCCCGCGCCCGGACCACAGCCTGGAGGTGGCCACCTCGCACCCCGACTACACCACCGACGCACAGAAGCAGGCGCTGCTCGCCCTGCGCACGCCGGGCGTCCGCCCGCGCCCCTGCGGCTCGGCGGGCCTGGAGTACCTGGCGGTGGCCCGCGGCGAGCTGGACGCCACGGCGTTCACCTGGGAGGCCGCCTGGGACCACGCGGCGGGACTGCTCCTGGTCGAGGAGGCGGGCGGCACGCACCTGACGAGCGACGGCGTCCCGTTCCGCATCACCGGCGGCAACACCCTGCCGTTCACCACCGCGCGCGACGGAGCCACCGCCCACCGGGTGGTGGAGCTGCTGCGCGGCGGCCGGGCGGAGTGACCGCCCTCCCACCCGCGCCCCGGCGCCGCCGAAGGCGCGGCATATCCTGATGCCTCATTGGCCGTCGGCCGGCGAAGGAGTCCGAAGGTGCCGTCAATGCTCGATGCGGTCGTGGTGGGAGCGGGGCCGAACGGACTGACGGCTGCCGTGGAGCTGGCCCGCCGGGGTTTCTCGGTGGCCGTGTTCGAGGCCAAGGAGACCGTCGGCGGGGGCGCGCGCACCGAGGAGCTCACCCTCCCCGGCTTCCGGCACGACCCCTGTTCCGCCGCCCACCCGCTCGGCATCAACTCGCCCGCGTTCCGCGCGCTGCCCCTTCAGCGGCACGGCCTTCAGTGGCTCCAGCCGGAACTGCCGATGGCGCACCCGTTCCCGGACGGCACGGCCGCCGTGCTCGCCCGGAGCGTCGCCGAGACGGCCGCCTCCTTCGGGCCGCGCGACGCGGGCACGTACCGCAGGCTCGTCGCCCCGTTCCTCCACAAGTGGGACACGCTGGCGAAGGACTTCATGTCGCTCCCGGCCACCGCGCTGCCCCGGGACCCGGTCACCCTCGCCCGGTTCGGCCTGGTCGGGCTGCCCCCGTCCACCTGGCTGATGCGCCGCTTCCGCGACGAGCGGGCCAAGGGCCTGTTCGCCGGGCTCGTCGCCCATGTCATGGCACCCCTCGGCGGCTTCGCCACCTCCGCCGTCGGCCTCGTCTTCGCGCTCGCGGCGCACGCCCGCGGCTGGCCCGTGGCCCGCGGTGGCTCCCAGGCCATCTCCGACGCGCTCGCCGGGTACCTCACCGAGCTCGGCGGCACCCTGCACACCGACTACGAGGTCAAGCGGCTCGACGACCTGCCGCCGGCTCGCGCCTACGTCTTCGACACCTCGCCCACCGCGCTGGCCCGCATCGCGGACCTCGGCCGGACATACGAGAACTACCGCTACGGCCCCGGCGTCTTCAAGATCGACTACGCGCTGGACGGCCCGGTGCCGTGGACCGCGAAGGAGGCCCGCACCGCCGGCACCGTACAGATCGGCCCCACCAGCGCGGACATCGGTACCGCACTGCACGCCGCCGCCCGCGCGGGCCGCGCGCCCGACGCGCCCTTCCTGATCACCGTGCAGCCCGGCGTCGTCGACCCCACCCGGGCCCCCGAGGGCAAGCAGGTGTTCTGGGCGTACGGCCATGTGCCCCACGGCTGGACCGGCGACCTCACCGATGCGATCGAACGCCAGTTGGAGCGGTTCGCCCCCGGCTTCCGCGACCGGGTACTCGCCCGCGCCACCGCCGGACCGCCCGAACTGGCCGTGCGCAACGCCAACTACGTGGGCGGCGACATCGCCACCGGCTCCGTCGCCGGGCTGCAGCTCCTGCTGCGGCCCAAGCTCTCCCTCTTCCCGTACGCCACCCCGCACCCGGCCGTCTTCCTGTGCTCCTCGGCGACCCCACCGGGCCCCGGTGTGCACGGTATGTCCGGGCACAACGCGGCGAAGGCGGTCTGGCGGCACCTGCGCCGCACCTGAGCACCCCTCGTACCCCAGCCCCACGCGCCGTGCATCCCGCACCCGCCCTCATGAGGAGGCCGCACCACCGATGACGACCCTCACCGTGGTCCGCGGCGACCTCACGCGGCAGACCGCCGACGCCCTCGTCAACGCCGCCAACTCCTCGCTCCTCGGCGGCGGCGGCGTCGACGGCGCCGTCCACCGCCGGGGCGGCCCCGCGATCCTCGCCGAGTGCCGCGCACTGCGTGCCGGGCACTACGGCCGGGGTCTGAGTACCGGACAGGCGGTCGCCACCACCGCCGGTGAGCTGGACGCCCGTTGGGTGATCCACACCGTCGGCCCCCGGTACAGCGCCGACGAGGACCGCTCCGCGCTGCTCGCCTCCTGCTACCGCGAGTCGTTGCGCGTCGCCGACGAACTCGGCGCCCGCACCGTCGCGTTCCCCGCCGTCTCCGCCGGCATCTACGGCTGGCCGGTCGAGGACGCCGCCCGGATCGCCGTGGAGACGGTACGGTCCGTGCGGACGGAGGCCGAGGAGGTCCGGTTCGTCCTCCTGGACGAACAGACGTACGACGCGTTCGCCGCCCGGCTCAGCTGAACCGCACGGAACGGGAAGCCCTCATGACCACACCCCGGGACCTGCTGATCGTCAGCCTGGACGTCCCGTCCGCTCACCCGGTCGGGCAGGGCGACCTCTCGCTCGCCCTCGCCGGCGCCGAGCTGATCGACCTGCTGCGCGCCGGAACCCTCACCGTGGACGCCGACCGCGTGGTCCCCGGCGCGGCGGCCCCCGAGGACGCGACGGAACCGGACGACAGGCTGCTGCGCGAGGCGGGGGCGTCCCTGCGGCGTGAGCCGCCCCACGAGTCGGTCGAGGACTGGCTGTGGCGCCGGGGCAACGGGCTGGCCGCCGCGTACCACTCGGGACTGGAGGCGGACGGCCTGCTGGTCCGGCAGCGGCACGCGTGGATCCCGCTGCGCACCGGCCGCACCGCCCTGGTGGACTCACCCGCCCGGAGCCGCGCCGCCGTCCGCTGGCGGGCCGGCGACCCCGTCCTCGCCGGGCTCGCCGCCGCCCTCGGCATCCACGACGAACTGGCCGAGGACTTCGGCAGTCTCGCCGACGAGTCGCTCGTCACCGTCCTGGCCGCCGTTCACCACGCGGTGGCGGAGCTGGAGGCCGTGCGGCAGCGGCGCAGCATCGAGAAGGCGGCGTTCGACAACATCTGGCGGGGCTGACCGCGAGGGCATTCAAGAAAGCCGGGGGGCGCTCAGGAGCTCGCGGGCGCGCCCGGGGGCTCGCGGTAACGCCCGGGCTCGGATACGGACGGGAACGAACAGAGTCCGACAACAGCATTGATAGAGCCCTACGCGTGGTCCTAGTGTGATCAGCCGAGCCGGGAGTTATCGACAACAGTCGACAACTCCCGACATCAGCCGACAGCAGCGAACAGAACCAGACGCACCTCAGTCAGCGCACAGCCCCCGTACGCCCCCTGTCGCACCGAGGAAGGCCACGGTCATGCCGCACCCCCACACCCCGTCCGCCGACCGGCCCGCGGACCCACGCCGGACATTCGTCAGCCGCCGCCGTCTGCTGGAGGGCACGGCCGCCGTCCTCGGCGGACTCGCCCTCTCCGCCGCCCCCGGCGCCGCCCTCGCCGCCGGCCGGCCCCGGTCCGCGGCCGGCGGCACGGCGGCCGGCCCGGAGTGGAACGGGAACATCGCCACCTTCGAGGTGGGCACCGAGCCCCCGCACACCACCCTCATGCCCTACGGCGACCTCCGGCAGGCCCTCGCCGCCGACCGCACCCGCTCCCCGTACCGGCTGAGCCTCGACGGGGCCTGGAAGTTCGCGCACAGCGACCGCCCCGAGGACCGGGACCCCGACTTCCACCGCACCGACCTCGACGACCGCTCCTGGGACACCCTCCCCGTCCCCTCCGTCTGGCAGATGCACGGCTACGACGCCCCCATCTACGTCAACATCACCTACCCCTACTGGGGCCCCAACGGCCGGGGCGAGGAACCGCAGCCGCCCGCCGCGCCCACCCGCTTCAACCCCGTCGGCCAGTACAGACGCACCTTCACCGTCCCCCACGACTGGCGGGGCCGCCGAACCTTCCTGCACTTCGAGGGCGTCAAGTCCGCGCACTACGTGTGGATCAACGGCGCCCTCGTCGGCTACCACGAGGACTCGTACACCCCCGCCGAGTACGACATCACCGACCACCTGAGGCCGGGCACCAACCAGATCGCCGTCGAGGTCTACCGCTACAGCGACGGCGACTGGATGGAGGACCAGGACATGATCCGGCTGAGCGGCATCTTCCGCTCGGTCTACCTGTACTCCACGCCCGGCGTCCACCTGCGCGACTTCAAGCTGGAGACGCCGCTCGGCGACGGGTACACGAGCGCGGAGCTGAAGGTCGCCGCGAGTGTGCGCGCCTACGGCGGCGAGGACGGCGGCCGGTACACCGTCGAGACCCAGCTCTACGACGACCGCGGGCACGCCGTCTGGTCCCGGCCGTTGCAGCAGTCCGCCGACCTCGGCTCCGCCGCCCCGGGCGAGGACGTCACCGTGAGCGCCGCCCGCGCCGTGCCCGACCCCCGTCTGTGGTCCGCCGAGCACCCGTACCTCTACACCGCCGTCCTGCGCCTGCGTGATCCCTCGGGCAAGGTGGTCGAGACCCTCTCCCACCGCGTCGGACTGCGCGAGTTCGCCCTGAAGGACGGGCTCATGCGCATCAACGGCCGGCCCATCTCCTTCCGCGGCACCAACCGGCACGAGATGCACCCCGACCGCGGCACCGCCCTCACCCGCGCCGACATGGTCAAGGACGTCACGATCATCAAGCGGATGAACATGAACTCCGTCCGCACCTCGCACTACCCGAACAACCCCGCCTGGCTCGAACTCGCCGACGAGTACGGGCTCTACCTCGTCGGCGAGACCAACCTGGAGACCCACGGCATCCGCGACGAGTACCCCGGCGACCACGCCGACTGGACCGAGGCGTGCGTGGCCCGCGCCCGGAACATGGTGCACCGCGACAAGAACCACGCCGCGGTCGTCATCTGGTCCCTCGGCAACGAGGCGGGCGGCGGCAGCACCTTCGTCGCCATGCACGACTGGATCCGCTCCTACGACACCACCCGCGTCATCCAGTACGAGGGCGACGACCGCCCCGCGATCAGCGACATCCGCTCGGCGATGTACGAGAGCCCGTCCCGGATCGCCGAACGGGCCGCGGACACCTCCGACACCCGCCCCTACGTGATGATCGAGTACTGCCATGCGATGGGGAACTCCAACGGCAACTTCAAGACGTACTGGGACACCGTCCGCGCCCACGACGTCCTCCAGGGCGGCTGGATCTGGGACTTCGTCGACCAGGGCCTCAACCGGCCCACCCCCGCGCGCATCCTGCTCACCGAGACGGGCCCCGGCGCGCTGCGCGGCGAAGTCCTCGCCCCCCAGGGCGGTTTCGACCGCGACAAGGGCGTCAGCGGCGGCACCGTCTTCGTCCGCGACGACCGCCTCGACCTCACCGGCTCGCTGACCCTGGAGGCGTGGGCCACCCAGCGCTACACCGGCGACCACCAGCCCATCCTCGTCAAGGGCGACACCCAGTACGCGCTGAAGCAGAGCTTCGAGAACCTGGAGTTCTTCATACATTCCGGCGGTCAGTGGATCAGCGCGAGCTGGAAACTGCCCGACGGCTGGGCCGGCACCGAACACCACCTCGCGGGTGTCTTCGACGCCGACGCCGGCACGCTCACCCTGTACGTCGACGGCGAGGTGAAGGCCACCCGCACCACCACAGCCCGACCCGACAGCACCGTCACCCCCGTCTCCCTCGCGACCGACATGGACAACGCGCTGCGCGAGTTCAGCGGCACGATCCGGCGGGCCCGGATCTACGCCCGCCCTCTCACCGCCGCCGAACTCGCCTCCGACGGGCGCGGCCCCGACGACGACGGCGTCCGCCTCTGGTTCGACGCCGCCACCGCGGGGTACACCGAGAAGCACTCCCGGGCCCGCACGTTCCCCGCCTACGGCGGCGACTGGGGCGACAGCCCCAACGACGGCAACTTCTGCGCCGACGGCATCGTCACCGCCGACCGCGGCCACACCGGCAAGGCCGCCGAGATCACCCGCGTGCTGCAGGCGATCCACGCCGCCCCGGCCTCCGGCGACGACACCCTCACCGACGGCGCGCTCACCCTCACCAACGAGTACCTGTTCACCAACCTCCGCGAATTCGACGGCAGCTGGTCCCTCGTCGCCGACGGCCGGACCGTACGGCACGGCAGGCTCACCCGCGCCCAGCTCGACCTCGCGCCACTGTCGAAGAAGCGGATCACCGTGCCCGTACCGCTCCCGGAGGACCCGGCACCCGGCGCGGAGTACTTCCTGGAGCTGTCCTTCACCACCCGGGAGAGCACCCCGTGGGCGAAGGCCGGCTTCGAGATCGCCCGGGAACAGATCCCCGTCGACGCGGGCAGCCCGAAGGTGACCCCCGTCCCGCTGGAGAGCGTGCCCTCCCTGCGCCACAGCGAGAACGGCGCCTCCGTCACCGTCAGGGGCCGGGACTTCTCCGCCACCGTCGACAAGAAGACCGGCACCCTCACCTCCTACGAGGCCGGAGGGCACCGCCTGCTCACCGACGGTCCCGCACCCAACTTCTGGCGGGCACCCACCGACAACGACAAGGGCAACGGCCAGCACATCCGCAACCAGACCTGGCGCGACGCCGGCGCCCGCCGCGAGGTCACCGGCGTCACCGTGCGCGCCCTGCGCGACAAGGCCGTCGAGATCAAGGTCGCCGGCACCCTGCCCACCACCGTGAAGTCCGCGTACACCACCACGTACACCGTCTTCGGCAACGGCGAGATCAAGGTCGACCACACCCTGCACCCGGGCGCGGCCGACCTGCCGTACATCCCGGAGGTCGGCAGCATGCTCCTCCTGCCGGGGCGGCTGGAACACCTGCGCTACTACGGGCGCGGCCCCGAGGAGAACCACTGGGACCGCAACGACGGCACCGACGTGGGCGTGCACTCGTCCACCGTCTCCGACCAGTGGACCCCGTACATCCGCCCGCAGGAGAACGGCAACCGGACCGACATCCGCTGGGCCGCCCTCACCGGCCGCGACGGCACCGGGCTCCTCGTCACCGGCGACGCCCTCCTGGAGGTCAACGCCTCGCACTTCACCCCCGAGGACCTGTCCGTCGGGGCACGCCACGACTACCAGCTCACGCCGCGCGAGGAGGTCGTGCTGCGGGTCAACCACCGGCAGATGGGCGTCGGCGGCGACAACAGCTGGGGCGCCCACACCCACGACGAGTACAAACTCTTGCCCGACCGCGACTACGCCTACAGCTACCGACTGCGCCCCCTGACGGACGTGGACGACGCGATGCGGATGTCCCGGCGCCCGACGGCGACGACGTTCGCGTCCTAGGGGCGCGGGGAACCGGGGCGAGGTGGTGGGGGCGCAAACAGAACAGCCGCCCCCACCACCTCGCCCCGGGGGGCTCCGCCCCGCCCACCTCCATGTCGGATTCCCGCCAGCCCCCACCCCCCGCATGCCCGATCCTTGACGCATGCGGAACGCGATGCACACCGACACCGAACGCTGCGTACGCGCCGTCCGGTCCAAGGACGCGCGGTTCGACGGCTGGTTCTTCACCGCGGTCACGACCACCGGGATCTACTGCCGGCCGAGCTGCCCGGCCGTCCCGCCCCGCCCCGAGAACATGACCTTCCACCCCAGCGCCGCCGCCTGCCAGCAGGCCGGATTCCGGGCCTGCAAACGCTGCCGCCCCGACACCAGCCCAGGCTCCCCCGAGTGGAACCAGCGCGCCGACGCCGTCGCCCGCGCCATGCGACTGATCGCCGACGGCGTCGTCGACCGCGAGGGTGTCCCCGGCCTCGCCGCCCGCCTCGGCTACAGCACCCGGCAGATCGAACGCCAGCTCCTCGCCGAACTCGGCGCCGGACCGCTCGCCCTGGCCCGCGCCCAGCGCGCCCAGACCGCCCGCCTGCTCATCGAGACCACCGCCCTGCCCATGGCCGACCTCGCCTTCGCCGCCGGGTTCTCCTCCATCCGCACCTTCAACGACACCGTGCGCGAGGTGTTCGCGCTCTCCCCGAGCGACCTGCGCGCACGGCGCCCGAGGCAGAAGGTGACCGCCCCCGGCGCGCTCTCCCTGCGGCTGCCGTTCCGCGCCCCGCTCAACCCCGACAACCTCTTCGGCCACCTCGCCGCCACCGCCGTACCCGGCGTGGAGGAGTGGCGCGCGGGCGCGTACCGCCGCACCCTGCGCCTCCCGTACGGCCACGGCGTCGTCGCCCTCACCCCACGCCCCGACCACATCGCCTGCCGGCTCACCCTGAGCGACATGCGGGACCTGCCCGTCGCCATCAGCCGCTGCCGCCGCATGCTCGACCTCGACGCCGACCCCGTCGCCGTCGACGACCAGCTCCGCACCGACCCGCTGCTCGCGCCGCTGGTCGACAAGGCGCCCGGCCGGCGCGTGCCGCGCACGGTCGACGAGTCCGAGTTCGCACTGCGCGCGGTCCTGGGCCAGCAGGTCTCCACCGCCGCCGCCCGCACCCACGCGGCCCGTCTCGTCACCGCGCACGGCGAACCGGTCGAGGACCCCGAGGGCGGCCTCACCCACCTCTTCCCGGCCCCCGAGGCGCTGGCCGCCCTCGACCCCGCCGCGCTCGCCATGCCCCGTACCCGGCGGGCCACCTTCACCACCCTCGTCAGCGAACTGGCCGAGCGCAGGCTCCAGTTGGGCGTCGAGAGCGACTGGACCGAGACCCGCGCCCGGCTGCTCGCGCTGCCCGGCCTCGGCCCCTGGACGGTCGACGTCATCGCCATGCGCGCCCTGGGCGACCCGGACGCCTTCCCCGTCACCGACCTCGGCATCCGCCGCGCGGCCCGTGACCTCGGCCTCCCGGCCACCCCGGCCGCGCTCACCGCCCGCGCGGCTGCCTGGCGCCCCTGGCGCGCGTACGCCGTCCAGTACCTGTGGGCGACGGACGACCATCCGATCAACGTCCTGCCCGTCTGAAGGAAATCCGTGACCGTGAAACAGCACACCGTGATCGACAGCCCGTACGGCCCGCTCACCCTCGTCGCCGAAGACGGCGTCCTGTGCGGCCTCTACATGACCGAGCAGCGCCACCGTCCGCCCGAGGAGAGCTTCGGCACCCCCGACGACATCTCCTTCGCGGCGGCACAGGAGCAGCTCGCGGCGTACTTCGCGGGCGAGCTGAAGGAGTTCACCCTCGACCTGCGCATGCACGGCACCCCGTTCCAGCGCCGCGTCTGGGACGCACTGCGCCGCATCCCCTACGGCGAGACCCGCTCGTACGGCGAACTGGCCACCGAACTCGGCAGCCCCGGCGCCTCCCGCGCGGTGGGCCTGGCCAACGGCCGCAACCCGATCGGCATCGTCGTCCCGTGCCACCGCGTGGTGGGGGCCAACGGGAGCATGACCGGGTACGGCGGCGGCATCGAGCGCAAGCAGCGGCTGCTGGCGTTCGAGCGGGGGGCGGACGGGGCGGCGCTGTTCTGAGGCGCCGCAACCGCCGGCGGCCCGGCCGAATATGCCCCTGGCAGGCCGAATATACGGTCGCACCGGCCCGCGCACCCGCCTTACCCTCGACCGCATGACGACCAAGCCCCTCGTCGCGCTCCTGAGCGGCGCCGGGATCTCCACCGACTCCGGCATCCCCGACCACCGCGGCCCGTCCGGGCTGTGGCGGCAGGACCCCGAGGCCGAGCGGCTCGTGACGTACGAGCACTACGTGGGCGACCCCGACGTCCGGCGCCGCTCCTGGCAGCTCCGCAGGCGCATGGGGACGCTGCGCGCGGAGCCCGCCGCGGCGCACCGCGCCGTGGCGGAGCTGGACCGGTCCGGGGTACCGGTACGGGTGCTCACGCAGAACGTGGACGGGCTGCACCAGCGCGCCGGGATGCCCGCCCGCAAGGTCCTGGAACTGCACGGCAGCGCGCACGGCGTGGAGTGCGTCAAGTGCGGGTCCCGCGGCGCCATGGAGGACGCGCTCGCCCGGATCGACGCCGGCGAGGACGATCCGCCGTGCCTGGAGTGCGGCGGCATCCTGAAACCGGCGACGGTCATGTTCGGCGAGCCGCTCGACCCGGCCGTGCTGGCCGGGGCGGAGGCCATCGCCAAGGCCTGCACGCTGTTCTTCGCCGTCGGCAGCAGCCTCCAGGTGCACCCGGCGGCCGGGCTCGTCCAGATCGCCGCGGAGTACGGCGCACGGCTCGTCGTCGTCAACGCCGAGCCGACCCCGTACGACGACCTCGCCGACGAGGTCGTCCGCGAACCCATCGGCACGGCACTGCCCCGCCTGCTGCGGGAACTGGCGTAGCCCCCGCGCAGGCGCGCGGACCGTCGGGTGTTCAGAGGGCCGGGCTCACCTCGTCCACCGGGCCCACCCGGTGGCCGTCCTCCAGCTCCGCCGTGTGCCCGCCGCTCTCCAGCACGTCGAGGGCGGCGAGGAGACGGCGGCCCAGCTCGCCGAGGAGGTGGTCGGCGAGCTCCTCGCGCGGCACCAGCCGCCAGGACAGCAGCTCCGATTCCTGCAGCCGGATCGCCCCCAGCTCCTCGTCGGTGAGGACCCCGCCGTCGTAGAGGTACGCCACCACGGGCGGGCGGTCCGTGCCGGACACCCAGTCCACCACGAGCAGCCGTCCGATCGCGCGGTCCAGGCCGATCTCCTCGGCCGTCTCGCGCCGCGCGCCCTGCCGGGGGGTCTCCCCGTCGTCCGACTCGACCGTGCCGCCCGGCAGCGCCCAGCCCTCCCGGTAGTTCGGCTCGACCAGCAGCACCCGGCCCTTCTTGTCGCGGAAGAGCGCGGCGGCCCCCACCAGGACGCGCGGCAGGCCGGCGATGTACGTGGCGTAGTCAAGAGTGCTCATCCAGGAAGGGTAGCCACCGTCCGCGGCCGTCCGGGCCCGTGGGCGGAGCCCCAGGGGGGTCCAGGGCGTGGTCGGGGGCATGACGGCGCGGGAGCGGCGTGGATAGGGTCGCACCGGGCCGAGGGGGTCGGGAACAAGGGAGTCGCAAGGTGACCAACGCAGCCGTGACCAACGCAGCCGTGACCGGCGCGCGCCGGGTGCTCATCGCCGCGGACAAGTTCAAGGGGTCGCTGACGGCCGTCGAGGTCGCCGAGCGGGTGACCACCGGGCTGCGCCGGGCCGTACCGGGGCTGGAGGTGGACTCGCTGCCCGTGGCCGACGGCGGCGACGGGACGGTGGCCGCGGCGGTCGCGGCCGGCTTCGAGCGCCGGGAGGTACGGGTCGCCGGGCCGCTCGGCCAGGAGGTGTCGGCGGCGTTCGCGCTACGCGGCACCACCGCGGTGGTGGAGATGGCCGAGGCGAGCGGGCTGCAGCGGTTGCCCGCGGGCGTCCTCGCGCCGCTCACGGCGTCCACCTACGGCTCGGGCGAGCTGCTGCGGGCCGCGCTGGACGCGGGGGCGCGCACGCTCGTGTTCGGGGTGGGCGGGAGCGCGAGCACCGACGGGGGCGCGGGCATGCTGACCGCGCTGGGGGCGCGGTTCCTGGACGCGGAGGGCGAGCCGGTGGCGCCGGGGGGCGGCGGGCTGACCGGGGTCGCCGCAGCCGACCTGTCCGGGCTCGACCCGCGCCTCGCCTCCGTCGACCTCGTGCTCGCCAGTGACGTCGACAATCCGCTGACCGGGCCGAAGGGGGCGGCGGCGGTGTACGGGCCGCAGAAGGGGGTCTCGCCGGACGACGTCGAGGCGCTGGACGCGGCGCTCGCGCGCTTCGTGGGGGTACTGGAGCGTGCGGTCGGCTCGCGGGCGGCGGAGTGCGCCGTCGCGCCGGGGGCGGGGGCCGCGGGCGGCCTCGGGTTCGGGGCGCTGCTGGTGGGCGCGCGGTTCCGGGCGGGCATCGAGGTGATGCTGGACGTGCTGGGGTTCGCGCCGGCACTGGAGCGGGCGTCACTGGTGATCACCGGGGAGGGCTCGCTGGACGCGCAGACGCTGCACGGGAAGGCGCCGGCGGGGGTGGCCGCGGCGGCGCGGGCGGCGGGGCGGGAGGTGGTGGCGGTGTGCGGGCGGCTGGCGCTGCCGGCGGAGGCACTGGCGGTGGCCGGGATCTCGCGGGCGTACGCGCTGACGGAGCTGGAGCCGGATGTGGCCCGCTGCGTGGCGGAAGCGGGCCCGCTCCTGGAGCGCGTCGCGGAACGCCTGGCCCACGAGGTCCTCTGACCGAAGGGTTCCTCGCCCCCCGCCGCCCTTCCCGGTTCCCCGCGCAACCACCCACCCACCCGCACGTCCGGGGTCGAAGGGGCAGCGCCCCTTGAGGGACGGGAAAGGCCCCGTACCGGTGAGGTACGGGGCCCGTCGCGCGGGGGAGCCGGGGGCTACGGGAGCTGGGCCGCCCGCGCCTCGCGGCGGTTGCCGCGGAAGTTGTTCACACGGCGAGCCGTGGCGAACAACGGAATCACCGCCGCCATCACCAGTTGCAGCGCGCAACCCGTCTGCAACAGCAGCTGCCCGCTCGGCGCATCGAACGCCCACCCGGCCAGCAGCCCCATCGACAGCACGATCCACCCGAGCACCGCCCCGGCGAGCCGTCCGCTCGGCTTCGGGTACTCGACCCGGCTCACCATCAGCCACGCCGTGCCGAGGATCGCCAGCAGCGTCGCGAAGAACGGCAGCTCCAGCAGCACGATGGAGACGACGGTCAGCGCCCCGAACGGCGAGGGCATGCCCTGGAACATGCCGTCCTTGAGCGTCACGCACGAGAACCGCGCGAGCCGCAGCACCACCGCCAGCAGCACCACGATGCCACCGACCGCGGCCACTCTCTGGTGCGCGTCGTCGGCGACCATGCCGTACACCAGCACGAAGTACGCCGGCGCGAGACCGAAGCTGATGAGGTCGGAGAGATTGTCCAGCTCCGCGCCCATCGGCGAGGAGCGCAGCTTCCTGGCGACGAGGCCGTCGAACAGGTCGAAGACGGCCGCGCACAGCATCAGGATGACCGCGGTGGCGGCGCTGTGGCGGGCCATGCCCGCCGACTCGTCGCTGCCCGTGAGGTGCGGGATGAGGATTCCGGTGGTGGTGAAGTACACCGCCATGAAGCCGCACGTGGCGTTGCCGAGGGTGAGCGTGTCCGCTATCGACAGGCGGAGCGAGAGGGGCATCTCCTCCCCGTCGTCCACATCGTCGGTCTCGGGCGCCCAGCCGGCCTGGGTCTGCGGGTCAATCACGGTCAATGCGAGTCACCCCAGCCACGGTCTTCTGGCCGACCTCGACGGCCACCTCGATGCCCTCGGGCAGGTAGATGTCGACGCGCGAGCCGAACCGGATGAGGCCGATCCGCTCGCCCTGCTCGACCTTGGTGCCCTGCGGGAGGTAGGGAACGATCCGGCGGGCGACGGCACCGGCGATCTGGATCATCTCGATGTCACCGAGTTCGGTGTCGAAGTGCCAGACCACCCGCTCGTTGTTCTCGCTCTCCTTGTTGAAAGCGGGAACGAAGCCGCCGGGGATGTGCTCGACGGACGTCACCGTGCCGGCCAGCGGGGCCCGGTTCACGTGGACGTTCAGCGGGCTCATGAAGATCGCGACGCGGGTGCGCCCGTCCTTCCACGGCATGATGCTCTGCACCACGCCGTCGGCGGGAGAGATGACCCTGCCGGGAGTGATCTCCCGCTCGGGGTCCCGGAAGAACCACAGCATGCCCGCCGCGAGAGCGGTGGCGGGCACCGCCACGGCCCGGGCGGCGCCGGAGCGGCGCGACCGGGCGAGGCTGAGGGCTGCGGTGGCAACGGTCGGGAGGAGCCACGGCGATGCTCCGCGCGCGAGGCGTGCGCCGACCAGGCGGTCGCGAGGTGCAGAGGTTTGGCTGTGGGGCATGGATGACCTTCGTAGCGGATGAATGCCGCGCTGCGTGAGGGGGACGGCGGCTTTCCGGCGATCGTAGCGGCTCACGGTCACAACTGGGTAAGCCGGGAAGCCGAGTCGGTGGCTGAGACGGGGTGACGGGATGTGATCCTCTTCCCCTAGAAAACACCCCCAACCCGGACAATCATCTTGGCATCAACCCTGGAATCGATACTCCTCGAGCAACCTGCGCCCGATGATCATTTTCTGGATTTCGGCGGTGCCCTCACCGATCAGCAGCATCGGTGCCTCCCGGTAGAGCCGCTCGATCTCGTACTCCTTGGAGAAGCCGTATCCGCCGTGGATCCGGAAGGCGTCCTCCACGACCTCCTTGCAGTACTCCGAGGCGAGGTACTTGGCCATCCCCGCTTCGAGATCGTTTCGTTCCCCCGAATCCTTTTTGCGTGCCGCGTTCACCATCATCGCATGGGCGGCCTCCACCTTGGTGGCCATCTCCGCCAGTTTGAACTGGATGGCCTGGTGCTGGGCGATCGGCTTGCCGAAGGTGTGCCGCTGCTGGGCGTAGTCGATGCCCAGCTCGAAGGCGCGCTGGGCGACGCCGCAGCCGCGGGCGGCCACGTTGACCCGGCCCACCTCCACACCGTCCATCATCTGGTAGAAGCCCCGGCCGGTGACCCCGCCGAGCACGCGGTCAGCGGGCACCCGCAGCCCGTCCATGACGAGCTCGGTGGTGTCGACGCCCTTGTAGCCCATCTTCTCGATCTTGCCCGGAATGGTCAGCCCGGGACGGACCTCGCCGAAGCCGGGCTCCTTCTCCACCAGGAACGTCGTCATCGACCTGTGCGGCGCCGTCGCCTCCGGGTGTCCTTCGTCACTTCGCACCAGGACGGCCACCAGCGTGGACGAACCGCCGTTGGTGAGCCACATCTTCTGGCCGTTCAGGACGTACTCGTCGCCGTCCTTCACCGCCTTCGACGTGATCGCCGACACGTCGGAGCCCAGCCCCGGCTCCGACATCGAGAAGGCGCCCCGGATCTCGCCCAGCGCCATCTTCGGCAGGAAGTACTCCTTCTGCTCCCGTGTGCCGTGCTGCTTGAGCATGTACGCCACGATGAAGTGCGTGTTGATGATGCCGGAGACCGACATCCAGCCCCGGGCGATCTCCTCCACGCACAGCGCGTACGTGAGCAGCGACTCGCCCAGGCCCCCGTACTCCTCGTCGATCATCAGACCGAAGAGGCCCAGCTCCTTGAGGCCGTCGACGATTTTCTGCGGGTACTCGTCGCGGTGCTCCAGCTCGGTGGCGACCGGGATGATCTCCTTGTCGACGAAGTCCCTGACGGTGGAGAGGATCTCCTGCTGGACGTCGGTCAGACCGGCGGTCCGGGCGAGTCGGGCCATGACTACTTCCCCTGTTCCTTCGGCGTGGGCCGGCCGGGCTGTTCGCCGCCGCGCTCCTTGATGTACGTCTCGGTGGGCACCATCACCTTGCGGCGGAACACGCACACCAGCGTGCCGTCCTGCTTGATGCCCCTGGTCTCGACGTGCACGATGCCGCGGTCGTCCTTCGACTTCGACGGCCACTTGTCCAGCACGGTCGTCTCGCCGTAGAGGGTGTCGCCGTGGAAGGTCGGTGCCACGTGTCGCAGCGACTCGATCTCCAGATTGGCGATCGCCTTGCCGGACACGTCCGGGACGGACATGCCGAGCAGCAGGGAGTAGACGTAGTTGCCGACGACGACGTTGCGGCCGAAGTCGGTGCTCTCCCCGGCGTAGTGGGCGTCCAGGTGGAGCGGGTGGTGGTTCATGGTGAGGAGACAGAACAGGTGGTCGTCGTACTCGGTGACCGTCTTGCCGGGCCAGTGCCTGTAGACCGCCCCGACCTCGAACTCCTCGTAGGTGCGTCCGAACTGCATGCTGCTCACGCCTCCGGGATCTCGAACCTCGAGGTACGGGTCATGCCGGCCGCCCGTCCCTTGCCCGCGACGACCAGCGCCATCTTGCGGCTGGCCTCGTCGATCATCTCGTCGCCGAGCATCGCCGAGCCCTTCCTGCCGCCCGCCTCGGACGTGCAGTACTCGTACGCGTCCAGGATCAGCTCGGCGTGGTCGTAGTCCTCCTGCGAGGGCGAGAACACCTCGTTGGCGGCGTCGACCTGGCCGGGGTGCAGCACCCACTTGCCGTCGAAGCCGAGCGCGGCGGCGCGGCCGGCCACCTCGCGGAAGCCGTCGACGTTGCGGATCTGCAGGTAGGGGCCGTCGATCGCCTGGAGGTCGTTGGCGCGCGCCGCCATCAGGATCTTCATCAGGATGAAGTGATAGGCGTCCGCCGGATAGCCGGGCGGCTGCTCGCCCACGACGAGGGACTTCATGTTGATGGACGCCATGAAGTCGGCCGGGCCGAAGATGATGGTCTCCAGCCGCGGGGAGGCCTCCGCGATCGCGTTCACGTTGTTCAGGCCGCGCGCGTTCTCGATCTGCGCCTCGATGCCGATGCGGCCCACCTCGAAGCCCATCGTCTTCTCGATCTGCGTCAGCAGCAGGTCGAGGGCGACGACCTGGGAGGCGTCCTGGACCTTCGGCAGCATGAGGCAGTCCAGGTTCGGGCCCGCGCCCTCCACGACCGTCACGACGTCGCGGTAGGTCCACTCGGTCGTCCAGTCGTTGACCCGCACCACCCGGGTCTTGCCGGTCCAGTCGCCCTCGTTGAGGAACTTGACGACGGTGTGCCGCGCCTCGGGCTTGGCGAGCGGCGCGCACGCGTCCTCCAGGTCCAGGAAGACCTGGTCCGCCGGGAGGCCCTGCGCCTTCTCCAGGAAGCGCGGATTGCTTCCGGGGACCGCCAGACAGGAGCGGCGGGGGCGGAGCCGGTTCACCTGGGGAGCGGGGGTTGTCATGCGGGGACCTCCAGGGGTTCGAGCCCGGGTTCGAGCAGCGGTTCGAGCTGGTTGGCGTGGCGGATCTCGTCGACGATACGGCCGATGATCCCGGTGATGTCGAAGTCCTTCGGGGTGAAGACCGCGGCCACTCCGGCGGCCCGCAGTGCCTCGGCGTCGGCGTTCGGGATGATCCCGCCGGCGATCACCGGGATGTCGGCCGCGCCGGCCGCGCGCAGCCGCTCCAGCACGTCCGGCACGAGGCGCGCGTGCGAACCGGAGAGGACCGACAGGCCCACCGCGTGCACGTCCTCGGCGAGGGCGGCGTCCACTATCTGCTCGGGGGTGAGCCGGATGCCCTGGTACACCACCTCGAAGCCGGCGTCCCGGGCCCGTACGGCGATCTGCTCGGCCCCGTTGGAGTGCCCGTCCAGGCCGGGCTTGCCGACCAGGAACCGCAGCTTGCCGACGCCGAGGTCGCGGGCGGTCAGCTCCACCCGGCGGCGCACCCGGGACAGGGCCGAGCCCTCCCGCGCGGTGACCGCCACCGGGGCGGCCGAGACGCCGGTCGGCGCCCGGTACTCGCCGAACACCTCGCGCAGCGCCCCCGCCCACTCGCCGGTCGTGACCCCGGCGCGGGCGCACTCCAGGGTGGCCGCCATGAGGTTGTCGGTGCCCCTGGCGGCCTCCCGCAGCTTCTCCAGCGCCTTGCAGGGGCGCGGATGATTGAAGGGGGGCTGGTAGCGGGTGTCCCGCCACTGCTGGAGCGCGGCGACGACACGGGCCTCCACCGCCGGGTCCACCGTCTGTATCGCGGTGTCCAGGTCGGCGGTGAGCGGGCTCGGCTCGGTGGTCTCGAAGGCGTTGACGCCGACGATCCGCTCCTCGCCGGACTCGATCCGGGCCCGCCGCCCGGCGTGCGAGGCGACCAGCTGCGACTTGAGGTAACCCGACTCGACGGCGGCCATCGCGCCGCCCATCTCCTCGATCCGCCCGATCTCCGCGAACGCCGCGTCGACCAGCTCGTCGACCTTAGCCTCGATCACCTTCGAGCCCTCGAAGAGGTCCTCGTACTCCAGCAGGTCGCTCTCGTGCGCCAGCACCTGCTGGATGCGCAGCGACCACTGCTGGTCCCAGGGCCGGGGCAGCCCCAGCGCCTCGTTCCAGGCGGGAAGCTGCACGGCGCGCGCCCGCGCGTCCTTGGAGAGGGTGACCGCGAGCATCTCCAGCACGATCCGCTGGACGTTGTTCTCCGGCTGCGCCTCGGTCAGCCCCAGGGAGTTGACCTGGACGCCGTACCGGAAGCGCCGGTGCCTGGGGTCCTCGATGCCGTACCGCTCACGGGTGATCCGGTCCCAGATGCGGCCGAACGCCCGCATCTTGCACATCTCCTCGACGAAGCGGACGCCCGCGTTGACGAAGAAGGAGATCCGGCCGACGACGTCGCCCATGCGCTCCCGCGGCACCTGCCCGCCGTCGCGCACCGCGTCGAGCACGGCGATCGCGGTGGACATCGCGTACGCGATCTCCTGCACCGGTGTGGCGCCCGCCTCCTGCAGGTGGTAGCTGCAGATGTTGATGGGGTTCCACTTGGGCAGGTGGGTGACCGTGTACGCGATCATGTCCGTCGTCAGGCGGAGCGAGGGGCCTGGTGGGAAGACGTGCGTCCCCCGGGACAGGTACTCCTTGACGATGTCGTTCTGCGTCGTCCCCTGGAGCTCGCTCACATCGGCACCCTGTTCCTCCGCGACCACCTGGTAGAGCGCCAGCAGCCACATGGCGGTGGCGTTGATGGTCATGGAGGTGTTCATCCGCTCCAGCGGGATGTCCTGGAACAGCCGGCGCATGTCACCGAGGTGCGAGACGGGCACCCCGACCCGGCCCACCTCGCCGCGGGCGAGGACGTGATCGGCGTCGTAGCCGGTCTGCGTCGGCAGGTCGAACGCGACCGACAGACCCGTCTGGCCCTTGGCGAGGTTGCGCCGGTACAGCTCGTTGGACGCCTCGGCGGTGGAGTGGCCGGCGTAGGTGCGCATGAGCCACGGCCGGTCCTTGCGACGTTCACTCATCTGCGCCTCCTAGACGTCGCGGAAGCGGTTGATGGCGGTGGCGTGCCGGGCGCGCTTCTCCTCGTCGCGCACGCCGAGACCCTCCTTCGGGGCCAGACACAGCACGCCGACCTTGCCCTGGTGGAGGTTGCGGTGCACGTCGTACGCCGCCTGGCCGGTGTCCTTGAGCGGGTACACCTTGGACAGCGTCGGGTGGATCTTCCCCTTCGCCACGAGCCGGTTGGCCTCCCAGGCCTCGCGGTAGTTGGCGAAGTGCGAGCCGATGATCCGCTTCAGGGACATCCACAGGTAGCGGTTGTCGTACTGGTGCAGATAGCCCGAGGTCGAGGCGCAGGTGGTGATGGTGCCGCCCTTGCGCGTCACGTAGACGCTCGCGCCGAACGTCTCGCGGCCGGGGTGCTCGAAGACGATGTCGATGTCCTCGCCGCCGGTGAGTTCGCGGATGCGCTTGCCGAACCGCTTCCACTCCTTGGGGTCCTGGGTGTGCTCGTCCTTCCAGAACCGGTAGTCCTCGGCGTTGCGGTCGATGATCGCCTCGGCGCCCATGGCCCGGCAGATCTCCGCCTTCTGCGGCGAGGAGACGACGCAGACGGGGGTGGCGCCGCCGGCCAGCGCGAACTGCGTGGCGTAGGAGCCGAGTCCGCCGCTCGCGCCCCAGATGAGCACGTTGTCGCCCTGCTTCATGCCGGCCCCGTTGCGGGAGACGAGCTGGCGGTAGGCGGTGGAGTTGACGAGGCCGGGGGCGGCGGCCTCCTCCCAGCTGAGGTGGTCCGGCTTGGGCATGAGCTGGTTGGACTTGACGAGGGCGACCTCGGCGAGGCCGCCGAAGTTGGTCTCGAAGCCCCAGATGCGCTGCTCGGGGTCGAGCATCGTGTCGTTGTGCCCGTCGGACGACTCCAGCTCGACGGACAGACAGTGCGCGACGACCTCGTCGCCGGGCTTCCAGGAGTTGACGCCGGGGCCGGTGCGCAGGACGACGCCGGCGAGGTCGGAGCCGATGACGTGGTACGGCAGGTCGTGGCGTTTGGTGAGTTCGCTGACGCGGCCGTAGCGCTCCAGGAAGGCGAAGGTGGAGAGCGGCTCGAAGATCGACGTCCACACCGAGTTGTAGTTGACCGAGGAGGCCATCACGGCGACCAGGGCCTCGCCCGGGCCGAGTTCGGGGACCGGGACCTCATCCAGGTGGAGCGACTTGCGGGGGTCCTTGTCGCGGGTGTCGATGCCCTCGAACATGTCCGTCTCGTCCTTGTGCACGGTCATCGCGCGGTACGAGTCGGGGAGCGGGAGTGCGGCGTAGTCGGCGGGCGTGGCCGCTCCCGACTGGATCGCGTCCAGGAATTCCTTCACGGTGTGCCTCCGGCGAATGGCGTCTTGGGGGAGGGGTGCCGTCGGTTCGGCTGAGGTGTGCGGGGGGCGCGGGTGGCGCGAGAGGGGGCAGGGGTTGTGCGGAGGGGTGCGCGGGGTGCGTGCGCGGTGCGAGGGGTGCCTGTGACGCAGGCGTCCGGGCGGGCGGCGGGGGCCGCCGGGGACAGGCCGGCGTACGGGGGATTGCGCCGTGCGCCGGTCGCTCGGACATGACCAACGTATGGCACGGTGTGTCAGGGCGCAAGGCACGCAGTGCCAAGAAATGGTCTCAGGTGATTTTTGGCGCGCTCGGATGAGCGATGATCGATCAGGCAGGGGTGGGGATGGCGGGGTGGCGGTGCGGGGCGCGTGCCGAGCTAAGGGCTGTCCCGTAATCCCCGGCGGGCGCGCGACGACAGCTACGGCACCTCGCCGCGTTGTCGGAACGTCCGCATACATCCAGTATGCGGACGCCCCTCCGCCTTGCCGCCGCACGCACCGGACCCCGCTCGGGTCGGTCGAAGACGTACCGCGCCTCCCGGCCGGCCTGATCCAGACGAAAGACCCTAGCGGTGGGCCTTCAGGGCTGCCTCGATCGTGCGCATGACCTCGTCCAGGGGGGCGTCCGTGCGGGCCACGGTGACCAGGACCTCGCCCTGGGAGGTGGTGGTCGCCGGGGGTGCCGTGGGCGGTGTCGTGTCGCGGCCGGCGCCGATGCCCGTGCCGAACGTCCTGCGGACGATCGCGAAGGCATGGTCGAGCTGGGTCTCGACGTCGCCCTGGCCGTCCGCCCGCAGCCAGCGGCGCAGTACGTGGTTGTGGGCGGTGACCACTGCCGACGCGGCGACCTCCGCGAGCAGCGGGTCGTCGTTCGCGTCGTCCGCGTGCGCCCGCTCGTCGAAGTGGCCCAGCAGATAGCGGGTGAACAGCCGCTCGTAGCGGGCGACCGACGCGATCTCCGCCTCCCGCAGTGTCGGCACCTCGCGCGTCAGCCGGTAGCGCGCCACCGAGATCTCCGGCTGCGCCGCGTACATCCGCATGACTTCCTTGATGCCGCGGCACACCGTGTCGAGCGGGTGTTCGTGCGCCGGTGCGGCGTGGAGCACGGCCTCGGCGCGGACCAGGGTGTCGTCATGGTCCGGGAAGATCGCCTCTTCCTTGGAGCGGAAGTGGCGGAAGAAGGTCCGGCGGGCGACCCCGGCGGCCGCCGCGATCTCGTCGACCGTGGTCGCCTCGTACCCCTTCGTGGAGAAAAGCTCCATGGCCGCCGCGGCCAACTCGCGGCGCATCTTCAGCCGCTGGGCGGCGGCGCGGCTGCCGGCGGCGCTCTCCGGCGCGTCGGTCGAGGCGGCGAGACGTGAGGACCTGGCGGGCTGGGGCATGCCCCGAACGTACTGCATGTGCGCAGCGTGGTGGGCATGTCCCCGGCTTTCCGGCCCCCTCGGGGACGGGGGCGGGGATGAGTGCGGCGGCGGGTGCGGGGGCCCGGGCGGGGCGGTCGGATCGAGGAGTCCGCCCCATTCCCGCCCCACGGGCGGGACGGCGCCCGGGAACCGGCGGCGGGCACGCTCCCTCCGGGCCGCGCCGGGCGGTGGGGCACCCGCGCCGGGCGGTCCGGCATCGGGCGGTCCGACGCCCGCCCGCTCGGCTCCCCGCCGCTCGGCGCCGGACGGTTCGGGCCCCCGCCGCTCAGCGCCGGGCATGTTCGCGGAAGCCACGGCCCGTCTTGCGGCCGAGGCAGCCGGCGGCCACCAGATGCTCCAGGAGCGGCGCGGGTGCCAGGCCCGGGTCGCGGAACTCGCGGTGCAGGACCTTCTCGATGGCCAGGGAGACGTCGAGACCGACCACGTCGAGCAGTTCGAACGGGCCCATCGGGTAGCCGCCGCCCAGCCGCATCGCCGCGTCGATGTCGTCGAGCGTCGCGTAGTGCTCCTCCACCATCTTGACCGCGTTGTTCAGGTACGGGAACAGCAGCGCGTTGACGATGAAACCGGCGCGGTCGCCGCAGTCCACCGGGTGCTTGCGTATGTGGGCGCACACCTCGCGGACGGTGGCGTGGACGTCGTCCGAGGTCAGCACCGTGCGGACCACCTCGACCAGCTTCATCGCGGGGGCCGGGTTGAAGAAGTGCATGCCGATCACGGACTGCGGGCGCGAGGTGGCGCGGGCGCAGGCGACGACCGGCAGCGAGGAGGTGGTGGTGGCCAGCACCGCACCCGGCTTGCACACCTTGTCCAGCGTGGCGAAGAGCTGCTTCTTGACGTCCAGGTCCTCGGCCACCGCCTCCACCGCGAGGTCGACGTCGGCGAAGGCGTCGAGGGAGTCGGCCGGGGTGATGCGGTCCAGGGTCGCCGCGGCCGCCTCCACCGACATCCGGCCCTTGTCCACCGAGCGGGACAGCGACCTGCCGATCCTGGCCCGCGCGGCCGCCGCCTTCTCCTCGGTGCGGGCGGCGAGGACGACGTCGTAACCGGCCTTGGCGAACACCTCCGCGATCCCGGACGCCATGGTGCCGCTGCCGGCCACGCCCACCGAGCGGACCGGGCGGGCGGTGCCGGTGGCCGGGCCGCCGGTGAGCGGGGTCAGCGCGTCCCGCACGACCGTCGTACTGCCGGGCGCCTCATAGGTGTAGAAGCCGCGGCCCGACTTGCGGCCGGTCAGCCCCGCCTCGCTGAGCTGGCGCAGGACGGGCGCGGGGGCGTGCAACCGGTCCCGCGAGGCGGCGTACATCGCCTCCAGGACCGTGCGCGCGGTGTCGACGCCGATCAGGTCCAGCAGCGCCAACGGGCCCATCGGCAGACCGCAGCCCAGGCGCATCGCGGCGTCGATGTCCTCGCGGGAGGCGTACTTCGCCTCGTACATCGCGGCGGCCTGGTTGAGGTATCCGAACAGCAGCCCGTCGGCGACGAAGCCGGGGCGGTCGCCGACCGCGACCGGCTCCTTGCCCAGGTCCAGGGCGAGGTCCGTGACGGCGGTCACGGCGGCGGGGGCGGTGAGCACCGAGGAGACGACCTCGACGAGCCGCATCGCCGGGGCCGGGTTGAAGAAGTGCAGGCCGAGCACGCGCTCGGGGCGGGCGGACTCGGCGGCGAGCCGGGTGACGGAGAGCGCGTTGGTGCCGGTCGCCAGGATCGCGTCCGGGCGCACGACCGCGTCGAGCTCCCGGAACACCTGCTGCTTGATGTCGTACGACTCCGGAACCACCTCGATCACCAGGTCGGCGTCGGCCGCCGCCCGGAGGTCGGTGAAGGTGCGGAAGCGGGCGAGGACGTCGCCGCGCCGGTCCTCGGTGAGCCGGCCGCGCGCCACGGAACGGGCGGTGGCCGCCTCCAGGGCGGCGACGGCCCGGGTGGCCGCGGCCTCGCTGACGTCGATGCCGACGACCTCGCGGCCGGCCTGGGCGAGGACCTCGGCGATGCCGGTGCCCATGGTGCCGAGGCCGACGACGGCGACGATCCGGAACGGGGACAGGGAAGGGTCGGAGAGGGGAGCGGCCATCGCGGGACTCCAGGGATGTGGGTGACGACGGGAGACACGCACGTCGTGCGCCGGACGGCGCACCGGAATGCGTGCGGGATGAGGGTGTTGCGGTGAGAGGTGCGGGGGCCGCCGGGTCATGGGCACGACCGCCCGACGTCGCCACGGGCGTGCGCGCCCGCGCGGCGGCGGTGTTCGACCGGCCCTGTCCCCAGGCCGGGTCGCGCCGCGGTACCCGGGGAAAAGCTGGGTACCGAACCGACTGCTCCGTCCTCACGACGGCTGCGTCACCAAACCGCCATGAGGAGTACGCGACATACTGAGTGCGAGTGGGTGACCCGCTCGTCTGAGATTAACTCACGGGTAACGAGCGCGCCAGACCCTATCCTTCGGGGTTCCCCCGTCGTGTCCGGGCATGTTCGTGATCCGCGTCCCGCGTCGGCGGCGCCGCCTCTAATCTCGGGGCATGGACGAAGAGTTGCGATCACTCACGGAGCGCTTACGGCGCGAGGCGGGCGGCGGCGCGGCCTACGAACATCTGGTGACCACCGAGGACCCCGACGCACTCGCGGCCGTCCTCACCGAACCCGGCCGCCCGCTGTGGGCGCGGGAACTGGCCGCCTTCCGACTCGGTCTGGCCGGCGACCGCCGCGCCTTCGAGTCGCTCGTCCTCCTGCTCAACCACCGCGACCCCGCCCCGCTGCGCCTCCGCCGCCCACGCGCTGGCACGCCTCGGCGACCCCCGCACGGCCCGCGCGGCCGCCGCCCTCGCCACCAACGAACTGCGCGTCGCCTACGCCCTGCACCCCGTACGCCTGCTCACCGCGCTAGGCGCCCCCGAGGCCGTACCGGCACTGATCACCACGCTGCGCCGCCGCTTGCGCCCGCACGATCCGTACCGCCGCGTGGCCCTGGCCTGCGTCGAGGGTCTGGGCATCCTGGGCGACCCGCGCGCCACGCCCGTTCTGCGCGAGGCCCTGGCCCACCCGGCCCTGGCCGAGGCGGCGGTACGGGCCCTCGGGCGCATGCCGGGCGCGCGGTGAGCGACTGAGCCCGCGGGCCGAGGGCGCTCGCACGGACGGGAAGCGGGACGGGGGCCGGCTCACGGGGCCACGACCGCGAGTGCCTCGACCTCCCTCAGGCCACTAGGGGCGCACCAGCGCGGCGACCTGTATCGCGGAGGCGGCCGGCAGCCGGTCGTCGGGTATGCGGGCGGCGCGGGCCGCGCGGATCGCGGGCGTGTGGGCCATGTCCGTGACGAAGAAGGTCAGTTTCACCACGTCGCCGAAGCGCGCCCCGGCCGCGGCCAGGCAGCGGCGGAGGTTCTCGAAGACCTGACGGGCCTGCGCCGCCGCTTCGCCCTCGCCGACGATCCCGCCGTCCTCGTCCAGCGCGAGCCGGCCCGAGACGGCCACGAACCGGCCGGTGGCGGCGACGACATGGCTGTACCGGGCGGCGGGGGCCACCCCGTCGGGGGCCGGGATGCGGGTCGGCTGACTCATGGGTCCATGCTGGACCATGGGTCTGACAACGCGGCCCGCCGCCCGCCCCCGCCCGGTCGCGGGTCGGCCCGTTCAGCCCCGGAAGCCGAGCAGCCCGTGCAGCTTCGAGCCGCGTGAGGGGTTCGGGGCCGTCCGGGACGCCGTTTCGGACGACGGCGTCGTCTGTGCCGGCAGCGGCTTCGGGGCGGGGAGGGTGGCACAGGTCGCGTCGGCCTCGCCCCGGCCGTGCGGGACCTTTCCGGTGCGCAGATACGCCGCCAGGTGGCCGTCCAGGCAGGTGTTGCCGCTCAGGGTGATGCCGTGGTTGCCGCCGCCCTCCTCGACGACCAGGCCGGAACCGCGCAGCAGGTGATGCATCGTCACCCCGCCCTCGTACGGCGTGGCCGCGTCGTCGGTGGCCTGGAACAGCAGGACCGGCGGGAGCTTGTCGTTGGTCACGTCCACGGGCTGCTTCGCCCGCGTCGGCCAGAACGCGCACGGCGCGTTGTACCAGGCGTTGTTCCAGGCCATGAACGGCGCCTTGGCGTACACCGCCCAACTGTCCTCGCGCCACCGCTCCCAGTCCCGCGGCCAGCCCGCGTCACGGCACTGCACCGCGGTATAGACGCTGTACCCGTTGTCGCCCCCGGCGTCGACCGCGCCGAACGTCCGGTACGCGTCGACCAGCGCGCCGGCGTCCTTGTCGTGGACGTACGCCGCGAACGCCCCGGCCAGGTGGGGCCAGTAGCCGTCGTAGTAGCCGCCCGGGATGAACGTGTCCTCCAGCTCGGCGGCGCCCACCTTGCCGCCGGCCGGGTGCGCGGCGACCGCCGCCCGCATCGCGTACCACTCGGTCTCGACCCGGGCGGGGTCGGTGCCGAGCCCGTACGCCGCGTCGTGTGCGGCGACCCAGGCCAGGAACGCCCGGTGCCGGTCGTCGAAGGCGTGATCCTGCTGGAGGTTGTCGTCGTACCAGACGCCCCTCGGGTCCACGATCGAGTCCAGCACCAGCCGCCGCACCCGCTGCGGATAGAGCTTGGCGTAGACGGCGCCCAGGTAGGTGCCGTACGAGTACCCGAAGTAGTTGATCTTCTTCGCGCCGAGCGCCCGGCGCATCGCGTCCATGTCGCGCGCGGCGCTGACCGTGTCCAGGTACGGCAGCAGGTCCTTGTACTTGGCGCCGCACGCCTGCGCGAAGGAGCGGGCGCGGGACAGGTTCGCCTGTTCGAGCGCGGGTGTGTGCGGCACGGTGTCGGGGCGCACGGGATCGAAGTGTCCCGGCGCGCAGTCCAGCGCCGGGGTGCTCGCGCCCACACCGCGCGGGTCGAAGCCGATCACGTCGTACTGGGCCGCCACCGCCTTCGGCAGCGAGGAGGCGACGAAACCGGCGAGACTCCGCCCGCTGCCGCCCGGCCCGCCGGGGTTGACCAGGAGCGGACCCTGGAAGGCGCGGGCGGTGTGCGGGACGCGGGAGAGGGCGAGGGTGATCTTGCGGCCGTTCGGCTCGGCGTGGTCGAGCGGCACCTTCAGGGTCGCGCACTGGAGGGTGGGGTGGTCGCCGGTGGCGCACTTCTTCCAGGCGAGCCTCGTCGCACCGGTGGCGCGGGTGCCCGCGGAGAGCGCGCCGGTGGTGGACGTCACCGCGGTGGACGTCACGGCGTGTGGGGCGGTGCTCGCCCCGGCCTGGGCGCCGGCCGGCAGCCCCGCCATCACGATCGCCGCACCGCACAGCACCGCTGCGGTTCTTCTCATGCCGGGCCTCCCAGGACGTGGGACAGGACGCGGAATCCGCGCCCGGGAGGGGCACGGTCCTCGCCGCATCGTCCCGGGAAGCGCGCCCCGGGGAACCCGTTCCGCGGAATTTCAGCCGATCGGGCCGCGGGATGCGCCCAGGTGCCGTCCGCCCGGCCGCCGACGGCTCAGAGCAGGGTGAGTTGGGTGGGGGCGGGTGGCGCCGTCGGATCGAGGGGCTCGTCGGGTCCGTGGCCGGCCGGCCGGATCCTGCGCGGCATCCCCGTGCGCGTGGGGCCGATCCCGTACTCCCGCGCCAGTTCGTGCACCTGACGGGTGATCCGGCGCTGATACCACGTCGGGGCGTAGGCGCCCGCCGCGTACAGGCGCTCGTAACGGCGCACGAGGTGCGGGTGGTGGTGCGTCAGCCAGGCCATGAACCACTCGCGCGCCCCCGGCCGCAGATGCAGCACCAGGGGGGTCACCGAGGTCGCCCCGGACGCGGCGATCGCCCGTACGGTGGCCCGGAGCTGCTCGGGGTGGTCGCCGAGGAACGGGATGACCGGCGCCATCAGGACCCCGCAGCCGATGCCGTGCTCGCTCAGGACGCGGACGACCTCAAGGCGCCGTTCCGGGGCCGGGGTGCCCGGCTCGACCGTGCGCCACAGCGTGGCGTCGGTGAACCCCACCGAGACGGAGATGCCGACGTCGGTGACCTCGCAGGCCTGCTTCAGCAGGTCCAGGTCGCGCAGGATCAGGGTGCCCTTGGTGAGGATCGAGAACGGGTTGGCGCGGTCGCGCAGGGCGGCGATGATCCCCGGCATCAGCCGGTAGCGCCCCTCGGCCCGCTGGTAGCAGTCCACGTTGGTGCCCATCGCGATGTGCTCGCCGGTCCAGCGCGGCGAGGCGAGCTGCCGGCGCAGCAGTTCGGGGGCGTTCACCTTCACCACGATCTGCGAGTCGAAGCCGAGGCCCGTGTCGAGGTCCAGATAGCTGTGCGTCTTGCGGGCGAAGCAGTACACGCACGCGTGCGTGCAGCCCCGGTACGGGTTGACCGTCCATTCGAACGGCATGCGTGAGGCGCCCGGCACACGGTTCACGATCGAACGGGCGCGTACCTCGTGGAACGTGATCCCGCGGAACTCAGGGGTGTCGAACGTGCGTGTGGTCACCGCGTCCGCACCGAACAGCGCGGCGTCGCGGGCGCGGTCCCTGGTGGGATCGGCGAGGTTCTCCCAGCGCATGGCGCCTCCTCGGGTAGTACTGCGGAACCCAGAATAGAACATACGTTCCCTTGATCGAGTGAGCGGAGTCGCTCGTGTGTTCTATATGTAGGGGTGGCGGTCCCGGCCTGCGTCTTTTCCGGTGGATTCGGACCCTCGCCCGGCGTGGCGCACGGCGCGTGCGCCGGGGCTCGGGTGCGTACGGTCACGGTCCGCGTCCGCGCGCCGCCCGGGGTGTGGTGGGATTGGCGGTGCCGTACTCCGTCACACGTACAGGAAGAGGAACGTCATGGCGCAGGTCGAGGCCACCACCGAGCGGATCATCGCCGCGGACGCGGAGAAGGTGTTCGACTCCCTGGCCGACTACACCGGCACGCGCGCGAAGCTGCTGCCCGAGCACTTCAGCGAGTACGAGGTGCGTGAGGGCGGTGACGGCGAGGGCACCCTCGTCCACTGGAAGCTCCAGGCCACGAGCAAGCGCGTCCGTGACTGCCTGCTCGAGGTCAGCGAACCGACCGACGGGGAGCTGGTCGAGAAGGACCGCAACTCGTCCATGGTCACGACGTGGCGGGTGACGCCGGCGGGCGAGGGCCGGGCCCGGGTCGTCGTCACGGCCACGTGGAACGGCGCGGGGGGTATCGGCGGCTTCTTCGAGAAGACGTTCGCGCCGAAGGGACTGGGGCGGATTTACGACGCGGTGCTTGTGCGGCTCGCCGCGGAGACGGAGAAGTAGGAGGCGGTGCCCCTTGGGGGCGGAGCCCCCTGAATGCCTCCGCGTCCAGGCGGTCCGCCCCCTGTACCCCGCCGGTGAGGGTGGTTGGGGTGCGTGGGGGCGTGCGGGTGCGCTGTGGCTGGTCGCGCAGTTCCCCGCGCCCTTGCGGGTTGGCCGGGGGCGGCCGTGGTCAGTGGGCGCCCCCCCCGTCTCGACATGCCGGGCCCTTCCCCTCCTCCCCTCCTCCCCTTGCCCCGTACCCGCCCTTTCACTGGATCGGGTGGTTCGTGCTGTGGCTCTTGCGTTCGGCGTAACTCCGTGCGGTGGCGCGGAGTTGGCTGGGGGCGCGGGCCGGGCGCGAAGGGTGTGGAGGGGAGCGTGGCGTGGGCGGGATCACTCTGACGCAAGTCAAGACGGATCTCGCGTCCCCGCCCGCCCCCGAACCACCGCCTCCGCCCTCACCTCCGCCTTCGGGCGCCCCGCTCGCCCCGCGGCGCGTCCGGCTGGTCTTCCTCGGGCTGATGCTCGCGCTGCTGCCCGCCGCGCTGGACCAGATGATCGTCGCCACCGCGCTGCCCCGGATCGTGGGCGAGCTGCACGGGCTGGACAGGATGTCCTGGGCCGTCACGGCGTACCTGCTCACCGCGACCGTCGGACTTCCCGTCCATGGCAAGGCCGGTGACCTCTTCGGCCGCAAGGGGGTCTTCCAGTTCGCCATCCTGGTCTTCGTCGTCGGCTCCGCGCCGGCGGGGCGGGCCGGGAGCATGGACCAGCTGATCGCCTGCCGGGCGGTCCAAGGCATCGGCGCCGGCGGGCTCGTGATCGGCGTGCAGGCGATCATCGGCGACATCGTGCCGCCCCGCGCCCGTGGTCGCTACATGGGAGCGATCGGTGCCGCCTTCGGACTCACCCCGCGACCGGTCCGCACGCTCCCGCCCGACCTGCGGGACGCCTATGCGCGCGCGTACGCCGACGCGATGCCGCGCATCTTCCTCCACCTGGTGCCGGTCCTCGTCCTCGGGCTGCTCATCGCCTGCTTCCTCAAGGAGAAACCGCTGGTGTCCCACCCCACCCCCGCCGACACCCCCGCGCCCGCGCCCGCCACCGGGCAGGTCCCGCAGGCCCGTCTCTCCTACGTCGGCGGGGTGCCCGTCTGCGGCAGTGTGCAGCATCCCGACGGCACCGTCGTGCCGCGCGCGGCGCTCACCCTCATCGACGTCACCGGCGCGCAGATCGGGCGCGGCGCGAGCGGGGAGGACGGGCGGTACGCGCTGGCGACGCCCGGGCCGGGGGCGTACGTGCTGATCGCGGCGGCCGGCGGGCACCAGCCGCAGGCGGTGTCGGTGACGGTCGGCGAGCGGCCCGTCGAACTGGACGTCGTCCTCGGAGGTGCCGGGCGGCTGGCGGGCAGTGTGCGCACCGCCGACGGGATGCCCGTGCGGGACGCGACGGTGACGCTCACCAACGCGCACGGCGAGGTCGTCGGGACGACGCGGAGCGCGGCGGAGGAGGGCTATCTGATCACCGAGCTGGTGGCCGGCGAGTACACGCTGGCGGCGAGCGCGCCCGCGTTCCGGCCGGCCGCGCTGCCGGTCACCGTGCACGCGTCCCGGGAGACCCGGCAGGACGTCGAGCTCGCGGGCGGGGCGGTGCTGCGGGGGACCGTGCGGGCGGGGGGCGGCCGGCCGGTGGAGGACGCGCGGGTGACGCTGCTGGATGCGGCGGGGAACGTCGTCGACTCGGTGACGACAGGGGCGGACGGGGTGTTCCGGTTCGTGGATCTGTCCTCGGGGGAGTACACGGTGATCGCGGCGGGGTATCCGCCGGTGGCGACGGTGCTGAGGATGGCGGGGGGCGGGCGGACGGAGCGGGACCTGCACCTGGGGCACGAGGACTGAGAGGGGCGCCCGGAGGGGGCGCGCCGAGGGGGTCTCGCCCCCGCCGCCCCTACCCTTCCCCTCCTCCGGGGGCTCCGCCCCCGGCCCCCCGGAAGATGCGCGGTGCCCCGCGCCCTCGTCGAGGGGCGCGGGGGCGAAAAACCGCGACGGAACGCGTACCGTTCCGGCATGAAGATCCTCCTCAGCGCCGACATGGAGGGCGCCACCGGCGTGACCTGGCCCGCCGACGTTCTCCCCGGCACCCCTCAATGGGAACGCTGCCGCTCGATGTTCACCTCCGACGTCAACGCCGCCGTCCAGGGGTTCTTCGACGGCGGCGCCGACGAGGTCCTCATCAACGAGGCGCACTGGACCATGCGCAACCTCCTTCTCGAACAGCTCGACGACCGCGCGCACATGCTCACCGGCCGCCACAAGCCGCTCTCCATGGTGGAGGGCATCCAGCACGGTGACGTCGACGGCATCGCCTTCCTCGGCTACCACGCCGCCGCCGGCATGGAGGGCGTCCTCGCCCACACCTACCTCGCCAACCAGATCACCGGCGTCTGGCTGAACGACGTACGCGCCAGCGAGGGCCTGCTCAACGCGCACGTCGCCGCCGAGTACGGCGTCCCCGTCGTCCTCGTCACCGGCGACGACGTGACCTGCGAGGACGCCCTCGGCTACGCGCCCGAGGCGCTGAAGGTCGCGGTCAAGGACCACGTCTCCCGGTACGCGGCCGTCTGCCGCACCCCCGCCCGCACCGCCGCCGACATCCGCGCCGCCGCCAAGGACGCGGCCGCCCTCGCCGTCCGCCACGCGCCCGCGCAGGGCGGCCCGTTCACCGTCGCGGTGGAGTTCGACGCCGAGCACCTCGCCGCCGCCACCACCGTCGTCCCGGGCGTCGCCCGCGCCGGCGAGCGCAAGGTGGCGTACACCAGCGCCACCATGTACGAGGGCATCCGCACCTTCAAGGCGGTCACCACGATCGCCTCGGCCGCCGTGGAGGAGCAGTATGGCTGACGACACCCCCCGGTCCGCGGAACCCGCCGCTTCCGCCGATCCCGCCGAACACCGGGTGGCGGAGCGGGCGTTGGAGGAGGTGGTGCGGTTCACCTCCGACCTCGTCCGTATCGACACCACCAACCGCGGCGGCGGCGACTGCCGGGAGCGGCCCGCGGCCGAGTACGCGGCGGCCCGGCTCGCCGAGGCCGGGCTGGAACCGGTGCTGCTCGAGCGCACGCCGGGTCGCACCAACGTCGTCGCCCGGCTGGCCGGCACCGACCCCGCCGCCGACGCGCTGCTGGTCCACGGCCACCTCGACGTCGTCCCCGCGCAGGCCGACGAGTGGAGCGTGCACCCGTTCTCCGGCGAGGTGCGCGACGGCGTCGTGTGGGGGCGCGGCACCGTCGACATGAAGAACATGGACGCGATGATCCTCGCCGTCGTCCGCGACTGGGCGCGCGCGGGCGTGCGCCTCCGGCGCGACCTGGTGATCGCGTTCACCGCCGACGAGGAGGCGAGCGCCGTGGACGGCTCCGGCTTCCTCGCCGACCACCACCCCGGGCTGTTCGAGGGGTGCACGGAGGCCATCGGCGAGTCGGGCGCGTTCACCTTCCACGACGGCGCCGGACACCGCATCTACCCCATCGCGGCGGGGGAGCGCGGCACCGGCTGGCTCAAGCTCACCGCGCGCGGGCGCGCGGGGCACGGCTCCAAGGTCAACCGCGACAACGCGGTCACCCGGCTCGCCGCGGCCGTCACCCGCATCGGCGAACACCGCTGGCCGCTGCGGCTCACGCCCACCGTCCGCGCCGCCCTCACCGAACTCGCCGCGCTGTACGGCATCGAGACGGACCTGTACGGCACCGACGCCGCGGCCGAGGTCGACGCCCTCCTGGACAAGCTCGGCCCCGCCGCCGCACTCGTCGAGGCCACCGTCCGCAACAGCGCCAACCCGACCATGCTCACCGCCGGTTACAAGGTCAACGTCGTCCCCGGCGACGCCGTCGCCCACGTGGACGGGCGCTTCCTGCCCGGCGGCGAGGACGAGTTCCGCGAGACCCTGGACCGGCTCACCGGCCCCGACGTCGACTGGGAGTTCGAGCACCGGGAGGTGGCCCTGCAGGCCCCCGTGGACTCGCCGACGTACGCCCGGATGCGCGCGGCCGTCGAGGCGTTCGCGCCCGAGGGGCACGTGGTGCCGTACTGCATGTCGGGCGGCACCGACGCCAAGCAGTTCTCCCGGCTCGGCATCACCGGTTACGGGTTCGCCCCGCTGAGGCTCCCCGAGGGCTTCGACCACCAGGCGATGTTCCACGGCGTCGACGAACGCGTGCCCGTCGAGGCACTCCACTTCGGCGTCCACGTCCTCGACCGCTTCCTGCGCACGGTCTGAGGAGGACCACGGACATGGTGCACACCCTCCCCCACGGGACATGGCCCTCGCCGCTGGACGCGGCCACGGCCGCCGCGCACGACGGGCGGCCGGACCACGTCGGCTTCGTCGGCGACGAGCCCTGGTGGACCGAGCCGCGCCCCACCGAGGGCGGCCGCCGCACCCTCGTACGCCGCACCGCCGACGGCAGGGCGGAGTCCGTCCTGCCCGCGCCGTGGAACGTGCGCAGCAGGGTCCACGAGTACGGCGGCCACCCCTGGGCCGGGACGACGCGCCCCGAGGGCCCGCTGGTGGTGTTCAGCGAGGGCGCGGACCAGCGGCTGTACGCCCACGAACCGGACGTGGCCGGCGCCGGACCGCGCCCGCTCACCCCGCTGTCGTCGCTCACGAGGGGCGGCGGCGGCCTGCGGTGGGTGAACCCGGTGATCCGCGCCGAGCGCGGCGAAGTGTGGTGCGTCCTCGAGGAGTTCACCGGTGACGGCCCCAGTGACGTACGGCGGGTGCCCGTCGCCGTACCGCTGGACGGCTCCGCCGCCGAGGACCGCGCCGCCGTCCGCGAGCTCACCGCCGCCCGGCACCGGTTCGTCACCGGCCCCCGCCCCTCGCCCGACGGCCGCCGCGCGGCCTGGCTCGCCTGGGACCACCCCCGGATGCCGTGGGACGGCACCCAACTCCTCGTCGCGGACATCGGCGACGACGGCGTCCTGCACGACCCGCGCACGGTCGCCGGCGGCCCCGAGGAGTCGATCGCCCAGGCGGACTGGGCCGCCGACGGCACCCTGCTGTACGTCTCCGACCGCAGTGGCTGGTGGAACCCCTACCGGCTCGACGACACCGGCCGGCACCACGAACTGTGCCCGCGCGAGGAGGAGTTCGGGGGACCCCTGTGGACGGTGGGGCAACGCTGGTTCGCCCCGCTGGCGGAGGGGCTGGTAGCCGTCGTGCACGGGCGGGGCACCACCGCGCTCGGCATCCTCGACCCGGAGACCGGCGAGGTCGTCGACGCGGCCGGACCCTGGAGCGAGTTCGCGCCCACGCTCGCCGTGCACGGCAGCCGGATCGTCGGCGTCGGCGCCGGCCCGCGCAGCGCGCCCGCGGTGATCGAACTCGACGCGCGCACCGGCCGCGCCCGGGTGATCGGCGCCGAACCCCACGACCCGGTGGACCCGGCGTACTACCCCGAGCCGCAGCTGCGCACCTTCACCGGGCCGGACGGGCGGGACGTCCACGCCCGCCTCTACCCGCCGCACAACCCCGGCTACACCGCACCCGGCGACGAGTTGCCGCCGTACGTGGTGTGGGCGCACGGCGGCCCCACCGGCAGGGCGCCCGTCGTCCTCGACCTGGGAATCGCCTACTTCACCTCGCGCGGCATCGGCGTCGCCGAGGTCGACTACGGCGGGTCGACGGGGTACGGGCGCGAGTACCGCGAGCGGCTGCGGGAACAGTGGGGCGTCGTCGACGTGGAGGACTGCGCGGCCGTCGCCCTCGCCCTCGCGGAGGAGGGCACCGCCGACCGGCGGCGGCTCGCCGTGCGGGGCGGCAGCGCGGGCGGCTGGACGGCGGCGGTGTCGCTGGCGACGACGGACGTGTACGCGTGCGGCACGATCTGCTATCCGGTGCTGGATCTCGTCGGCTGGGCGGAGGGCGGTACGCACGACTTCGAGTCGCGGTACCTGGACGGTCTGGTGGGGCCGTTGTCGGGGCCGGACGCCGTGCCGGGGCGGTACGCGGAGCGGTCGCCGGTGGAGCGGGCGGACGGGATCACGGTGCCGTTCCTGCTGCTGCAGGGGCTGGACGACGTGATCTGTCCGCCGGCGCAGTGCGAGCGGCTGCTGGAGCGGATGGCGGGGCGGGGGGTGCGGCACGCGTATCTGACGTTCGAGGGAGAGGCGCACGGGTTTCGCCGCGCCGAGACGACGGTGCGGGCGTTGGAGGCGGAACTGGGGCTGTACGCGGAGGTGTTCGGGTTGCCGGGGGTGCAGGCGCTCGAGCTGCGCGGCACGTGAGCGGTTTTCCTCGCCCCTCCGCCCTCACCCGTCCCGTCCCGTCCCTCAAGGGGAACCGCGCCACCGGGTGGCCCGCGCCGCGTCGTACAGTAACGGCGTGGCCGCCCGTTACCTTGCCGAAGGCACCCGCGTGGGGATACGCCCCTTCACCTACGACGACGCCGCCGAGTTCACCGGACGCGTCCGGGAGAGCAAGGCGCTGCACCACCCCTGGCTCTTCCCACCCGACACCACCCCCACCTACCGCGCCTACGCCGGCCGCCTCATCGAGGACCCCACCAAGGCCGGCTTCCTCGTCTGCGACCGCGACCACGACACCCTCGCCGGCTACATCAACATCAACAACATCGTCCACGGCGCCTTCCACAGCGGCGCCCTCGGCTACGGCGCCTTCGCCCACGCCGCCGGCCGCGGCCTGATGACCGAGGCGCTCCGCCTCGTCGTCACGCACGCCTTCACCACCCTCGGCCTGCACCGTCTGGAGATCAACGTCCAGCCCGGCAACGCCGCCTCCATCGCGCTGGCCCGCCGCTGCGGCTTCCGCCTTGAGGGTTACTCGCCCGACTTCCTGTTCATCGACGGCGCCTGGCGCGACCACCAACGCTGGGCCCTCACCGCCGAGATGACGCGGGACGGGACGGCCTTTGCCCAATCCTGACCGGAACGCCCCCTGGTCCGGGCGCCGACGGGCGGGTTCCATGACCGGGTGACGACGATCCGACGTGCCGCAGTGACCCTGCCCGCCGCCGACCTCGGCCCCGCCAACCCCCTGCCGCCCCTCCTCCCGCTCGACGAGGCCCACCACGTGGACGAGCGGGACCTCGTGGGGACACCGCGCGACATGGCCCGGCAGATCCGCTGCGCACCCCTCGACAGCGTCCTGCCCACCCCCCTGTACGACGGCTACGACAGGCGGCGCGCACCGCGCGCCTTCGACGCCCTGGTGCTGGAGAACGACCGGCTGCGCGCGACGGTCCTGCCCGGCCTCGGGGGACGCGTCGTCTCCCTCGTCCACCTGCCCACCGGACGCGAACTGCTCTACCGCAACCCGGTGTTCCAGCCCGCCAACTTCGCGCTCAACGGCGCCTGGTTCTCCGGCGGCATCGAGTGGAACATCGGCGCCACCGGCCACACCACCCTCTCCTGCGCGCCCCTGCACGCCGCCCGCGTCACCGCGCCCGACGGCGGCGAGATGCTGCGGCTGTGGGAGTGGGAACGGCTGCGCGACCTGCCCTTCCAGGTCGACCTGTGGCTGCCGGACGGCTCCGACTTCCTCTACGTCGGGGTCCGTGTCCGCAACCCGCACGACCGGCCCGCGCCCGTGTACTGGTGGTCCAACATCGCGGTCCCCGAGGAGTGCCGGGTCCTCGCCCCCGCCGACGAGGCCTGGCTCCCCCACTTCGGGGGAGGTACCCCCATCGGCCACGAACGCCGGCTGCGCCGGGTCCCGGTGCCCGAGTGGGAGGGCGCCGACCGCTCGTACCCGCTGAACAGCCCCCACGCGGCGGACTACTTCTACGAGCTGCCCGACGACGCCCGCCGCTGGATCGCCGCCCTCGACGGCACCGGACGCGGCCTGGTGCAGACCTCCACCGCGGTGCTGCGCGGCCGCAAGCTGTTCGTGTGGGGTTCCCGGCCGGGCGGCCGCCGCTGGCAGGACTGGCTCACCGAACCCGGCACCGGCGGCTACTGCGAGATCCAGGCGGGGCTGGCACGCACCCAGCTCGAACACGTACCCCTCGCCGAGCGGGGCGAGTTCACCTGGCTGGAGGCGTACGGGCCGCTGCACGCCGACGCGGGCGCCGTGCACGGCGCCGACTGGGCAGGGGCGCGCACGGAGGTGGAGCGGCGGCTCGACGAGGCGCTGCCGCGGACGCGGGTGACGGCGGCGTACGAGGCGTGGCTGGCCTGCGCGGACGCCGAGCCCGGCGAGGTGCTCGCCGTCGGCTCCGGCTGGGGCGCGCTCGAAGTGCTGCGCGCGGGGGAGAAGCTGCCGGGCACGCCGTTCGAGGAGAGCACCCTGACCGAGGCGCAGGAGCCGTGGCTGCATCTGTTGCGGTCGGGGGAGCTGCCGGAGCCGGACGAGCCGGGACCGCCCGGGGAGAGCCTGGTCGCGGCGCACTGGCGCGACCTGCTGGAGACCGCCGTCGCGCGGCCGTCGACCGAGTACCACCTCGGTGTCGCCCAGTGGCACGCCGGCGACCGGGCGCAGGCCGTGCGGAGCTGGGAACGGGCGCTGCCGCGCGCGTCCGTCCGCTGGCCGCTGCTGCGCTGCCTCGCCGTCGCCGACCGGGCGGCGGGGGACGGCGAGCGTGCCGCCGTGCGTTACGGGGAGGCGTTCGACGACCTGTGCGAGGGGTCCGCCGACGGCGCGGGCGCCGCCGCCCTCGTCGCCCTGGGGCGGGAGACGCTGGAGGCCCTGCTCGACGCAGGGCGCGTGTCGACGGCGCGCTCCGTCTGGGAGCGGCTGCCCCGAGGGGTGCGCGAACGGGGGCGGTTCAGACTGCTCGGGGCGCGGCTGCTGCTCGCCGAGGGGGACCCGGCGGGGGCGCGGACCGTGTTCGACGACGGAGACGGGGTCGAGGTGGCCGACCTGCGGGAGGGCGAGGAAGTCCTCGGTGAGCTGTGGGCGCGGCTCACGGACGAGCCGCTGCCCGCGCGGTACGACTTCCGGATGCGGCCGGACGGCGACTGAGGAGGGTCGGGGGCGGCGCGGGGGTCCCCGGCGCCGCCCGGTCGTCGGTCGTCGGGCGTTGTCCGCCGGTCAGGAGGCGGTGAAGCGGTCCACGTACTCGAAGATCGAGCCGTCGGGGTGGCGGACGATCATGTTGCGGCCGGCCGGGGTGGGGACCGGTCCGGCGATGATCTGCGCGCCCAGGGCGGCGAGTTCGCGGTGGGCCTCCTCCACGTCCTTCACCGCGATGGTCGCGGTGACCTTGCGGAGGATCTCCAACTCCGCCTCGGGGCCGCTCATCAGGAGGAAGAATCCGATCGCGGCGACCTTGACGCCACCACGCTCGTTGCGCAGCGCGGGGGCGCCGGCGATCCTCTCGTAGAACGGGATCGACGTTTCCAGGTCGTCGACGCAGATGCGCAGCGTGGCTCCCATAATCTCCATGGCCGACAGGGTAGTTGGCGGAGCGGGAGCCCGGTTCCCCGGTGGGGGGAGGCCGTGCCGTGCCGGTCAGGCGTGGGCGGGCGGCTGGTCCTTGTAGCGAAGGGCCCACAGCTGCCAGGACCCGCCCACGTCCTTGCAGCAGTAGTTCTGCCACCCCTCCGAGAAGAGCTCCGGTCCCCCGCTCTCGCACTGGCGGAACTGGCTCGCGCCGCCGACCCACTCGTAATCCCGGATGTCGACGAGGGGACCGGAGGCGGACGCCGTGCCCGCGGCCGGCGGAATGACGGTTGCCGCGCCGATGACCACCGCGGCGGCGATACGGGAACGCAACGTTCTCATGTGACTCTCCGCGGGGACGGGAACTACCCGTGGCAAGAGGGAAGATCCACAACGGCGGTCGCGGGCGCCCGGGGAGATCCGGTGAAGGCCCGCCCCCGCCTCCACGGGCCCCCGTTCACCCCTGTAGTCGCGGCAGCACCTTCGTGCGGTAGAAGTCGAAGAAGCCCCGCTGGTCGGGGCCGATCTGGTTGACGTAGACGCGGTCGAAGCCGGCGTCGGCGAACGCCTTCAGGGCCTGGACGTGCTCGTCCGGGTCGTCGCCGCACACCCGGTTCTCGCGCACCATGTCCTCGGTCACCAGCGGCTTCAACTGCTCGTAGTGCTTGGGGGAGGGGAGCACCTGGCCCATCTCGCCGGGGAGCTGCTCGTTGAACCACAGGTCGCGGACCGTGCGGACGGCCTCGTCCCAGTCGGAGCCGTAACAGACCTTCGTGCCGCCGCTCACCGGCTTCGTGCCGCCGCCGCCCTTGCGGAACTGCTCCACCATCGACTCGTCCGGCATCATCGTGATGTAGCCGTCCCCGATCCGTGCGGCGAGCGACGTGGCCGCCGGGCCGAAGCCGGAGATGTCGATGGGCACCGGCTCGTCGGGGACCGTGTACAGGCGGGCGTTCTCCACCGTGTAGTGCGTGCCGTGGTGGTTGACCTCCTCGCCGGTGAACAGCCGGCGCATCACCTGGACGGCCTCCTCCAGCATCTCCATCCGTACGTGCGCAGGCGGCCAGGCATCCCCGAGGATGTGTTCGTTGAGCGCCTCGCCGGTGCCGACGCCCAGCCGGAAGCGGCCCTCGGTCATCACCGCGCTGGTCGCCGCGGCCTGCGCGATCACCGCCGGGTGTGTCCGCACCGTCGGGCAGGTCACCGCCGTCTGGACGGGCAGCGACACCGCCTCCGAGAGCGCCCCGATGACCGACCACACGAACGGGCTCTGCCCCTGCGCGTCGTGCCACGGGTGGTAGTGGTCCGAGATCCACAGCGACTGGAAGCCGGCCTGCTCGGCCATCCGCGCCTGGTCGACCAGTGCGGCGGGGCCGTGCTCCTCGCAGGAGAGGAAATAGCCGTACTCGGGCATGGGGCACCTCCGCGACAGGTGGATCGGTCGTCCGTTCGGGTAACCGTCCCGCATACCGCGAAACGCGGACCCGCCGCGGCCGGTCCACGTTTGGCAGCCCTGACCAGGGGGACGCGGGAAGTTCGAGCACCGCGCATCGGACCACTTGCCCAAGCCGACCACCGCCGGAGGCGAAACGTGAGTCGACCCCGCATTCTGATCGTCGGAGCCGGGTTCGCCGGCTACCGGACCGCCCGCACGCTGTCCAAGCTGGCCCGGGACAAGGCCGACATCACCCTGCTCAACCCGACGGACTACTTCCTCTACCTGCCCCTGCTGCCACAGGTGTCCGCCGGCATCCTGGAGGCCCGCCGCGTCACCGTCTCCCTCTCCGGCACCCTGCCCAAGGTGAAGCTGGTGCTCGGCGAGGCCGACGGCATCGACCTCGACGCCCGCACGGTGCACTACACCAACCCCGAGGGCGACGAGGGCACGCTTTCGTACGACCGGCTGGTTCTGGCGGCCGGCAGTGTCAACAAGCTGCTGCCCATCCCCGGCATCGCCGAGCACGCGCACGGTTTCCGCGGTCTGCCCGAAGCGCTGTACCTGCGCGACCACATCACCCGCCAGGTGGAGCTCGCCGCCAGTTCCGAGGATCCCGAGGAGTGCGCCGCCCGCTGCACCTTCGTCGTGGTGGGCGCCGGCTACACCGGCACCGAGGTCGCCGCCCAGGGGAAGATGTTCACCGATCATCTGGTCAAGGAGCACCCGCTGCGTTCCGGGATGCGCCCGCGCTGGCTGCTGCTCGACGTCGCCAAGAAGGTCCTGCCCGAACTGGACGAACGGCTCTCGCGCACCGCCGACAAGGTGTTGCGCGACCGCGGTGTCGACGTGCGGATGGGCGTCTCCGTGAAGGAGGCCACCGCCCGGGGCGTCCTGCTCACCGACGGGGAGTCCGTCGACACCCGCACCCTGGTGTGGTGCGTCGGCGTCCGCCCCGACCCGCTCGCCGAGTCCACCGGACTGGCCCTGGAACGCGGCCGGCTGCTGGTCGAGCCCACCCTCCAGGTGCCGGGCCGGCCCGAGGTCTTCGCCTGCGGCGACGCGGCGGCCGTGCCCGACCTGGAGGAGCCGGGCACGTACTACCCGATGACCGCCCAGCACGCCTGGCGGCAGGGCAGGACCTGCGCCCAGAACATCGCCGCCTCCTTCGGACAGGGCGACCCGCGCCCCTACCGCCACCGCGACCTCGGCTTCGTCGTCGACCTCGGCGGGGTCAAGGCCGCCGCCAACCCGCTCGGCGTCCCGCTGTCGGGGCCGCTGGCGGGTGCGGTCACCCGTGGCTACCACCTCGCCGCGATGCCCGGCAACCGGATCCGGGTCGCCGCCGACTGGCTCCTTGACGCCGTACTGCCGCGCCAGGGCGTCCAGTTGGGCCTCGTCCGCTCCTGGTCCGTACCGCTGGACACCGACACGCCGGAACTGGCCCGGATGCCGGGGGCACCGGCCAGGTCCGGGAACGGGTCAGGAAGCGGGTCCGGGAACGGGCAGGGCAAGCAGAGCAAGCCGGGCGGCGCGCAGAACAAGCAGAGCAAGCAGAGCAAGCCGGACAAGCGGACCGGCAAGGCCGGCGGCGGGGCCGGAACCACGGAAGGGACCTCATGAACAGCGAGCAACTCAGCGAACTCGCCCAGCAGTTGCGCGTCGACAGTGTGCGCGCCGCGGCCGCCGCCGGCTCCGGGCACCCCACGTCCTCGATGTCGGCCGCCGATCTGATGGCCGTCCTGCTCGCCCACCACCTGCGCTACGACTTCGCCCGTCCCCGGCACCCCGCCAACGACCGGTTCGTCCTCTCCAAGGGGCACGCCTCCCCGCTGCTGTACGCCGCGTACAAGGCCGTCGGCGCCGTGGACGACGAGGAGCTGCTCACCTTCCGCACACAGGGCAGCCGCCTCGAAGGGCACCCGACGCCCCGGCAGCTCCCCTGGGTGGAGACCGCGACCGGCTCGCTCGGCCAGGGGCTCCCGGTCGGCGTCGGCATCGCGCTGGCCGGCAAGCGGCTGGACCACGCCGACTACCGGGTGTGGGTGCTGTGCGGCGACAGCGAACTCGCCGAGGGCTCCGTCTGGGAGGCCGCCGAGCACGCCGCGTACGAGAACCTCGACAACCTCACCGCGATCGTCGACGTCAACCGGCTCGGCCAGCGCGGCGCCACCCGTCACGGGCACGATCTGGACGCCTACGCCCGCCGCTTCAAGGCGTTCGGCTGGCACACCGTGGAGGTCGAGGGCCACGACGTGGAGGCCGTCGACCGTGCCTTCGGCGAGGCCCGCTCCACCACCGGACAGCCGACGGTGATCCTCGCCCGCACCCTCAAGGGCCGGGGCGTCAAGGCCACCGAGGACCGCGAGGGCCTGCACGGCAAGCCGGTGAAGGACGCCGACGAGGCCATCGAGGAGCTCGGCGGCGTCCGGGACCTGCGGGTCACGGTGCAGGCCCCGCCCGAGGCCCGCGCACTGCACTCCGTCTCCACCGGCACCCTGGAACTGCCCCGCTACGACAAGGGCGACGAGGTCGCCACCCGCAACGCGTTCGGCGAGGCGCTCGCCGCACTCGGCACCGCCCGCGGCGACGTCGTCGTCCTGGACGGCGAGGTCGGCGACTCCACCCGCGCGGAGTTCTTCGCCAAGGAGCACCCCGAGCGGTACATCGAGTGCTACATCGCCGAGCAGCAGATGATCGCCGCCGCCGTCGGGGTCGCCACCCGCGGCTGGGTGCCGTACGCCTCCACGTTCGCCGCGTTCCTCTCCCGCGCCCACGACTTCGTCCGCATGGCCGCCGTCAGCGGTGCCGGGATCTGCGTCAACGGCTCCCACGCGGGCGTCGCCATCGGGCAGGACGGGCCCTCCCAGATGGGCCTGGAGGACCTGGCGATGTTCCGGTCCGTGTACGGCTCGACGGTGCTGTACCCGTGCGACGCCAACCAGACCGCCAAGCTCGTCGCCGCCATGGCGGGCCTGGACGGCATCCGCTACCTGCGCACCTCGCGCGGCGAGGCCCCGGTGCTCTACGGGCCCGACGAGGAGTTCCCGGTCGGCGGCAGCAAGGTGCTGCGCTCCTCCGACGAGGACCGGCTCACCCTGGTCGCCGCCGGCGTCACCGTGCACGAGGCGCTGGCCGCCGCCGACACGCTGGCCGAGGCCGGCATCCGGGTCCGTGTCGTCGACCTGTACTCGGTCAAGCCCGTCGACCGCCGCACCCTGCGCGAGGCCGCCGAGCAGACCGGCTGCCTGGTCACCGTCGAGGACCACCACGAGGAGGGCGGTCTCGGGGACGCGGTCCTCGACGCCTTCGGCGACGGCCGCCCGGTGCCGCGCCTGGTGCGGCTCGCGGTGCGCAACATGCCCGGTTCGGCCTCGCCGGAGGAGCAGTTGCACGCGGCGGGCATCGACGCCGAGTCGATCGCGGCGGCGGCCCGGCTGCTGGTGGAACAGGCGGTGGTGCGCTGAGATGAGCGCCGGGAGGAGCGTACGGGCGGGTCGGCGCACCCTGGAGATCCACCGGCCGGACAAGGTGCTCTTCGCGCCGCGGGACGGCGGGGACGGGAACGGGGACGGAGAAGGGGGCGGGGAAGGGGACGGCCCGGAGTACACCAAGGCCGATCTGGTGGAGTACTACCGGTCCGTCGCCCCGTACCTCCTGCCGCAACTGCGCGACCGGCCACTGATGCTGGAGCGGTACCCGGACGGTGTCGGCGGGCCGCGCTTCATGCAGAAGAACGTCTCCGCGCACTACCCCGACTGGATCGCGCGGGTCGAGGTGGCCAAGGAGGGCGGCACGGTCCGCCACCCGGTCTGCCAGGACACCGCCACCCTGGTCTACCTCGCCGACCAGGCGAGCCTCACCCTGCACCGCTGGCTCTCCCGGACCGGGCACCTCGACCGCCCCGACCGGCTGGTCTTCGACCTGGACCCGTCGGGGGAGGACGATTTCCCCCTGTGCCGGAAGGCGGCCCACCACCTCGGGGAGCTGCTCGACGCCCTCGGGCTGCCCTCCGTGCTGATGACCACCGGCTCCAGGGGCCTGCACGTCGTCGTCCCGCTCAACGGACGGCACGGCTACGACGAGGTACGCGCGTTCGCCCGCGACGTCGCCGACACACTGGCCGCCGCCCACCCCGACCGGCTCACCACGGCCGCCCGCAAGAAGGACCGCGGTGACCGGCTCTACCTCGACGTGCAGCGCAACGCCTACGCGCAGACCGCCGTCGCCCCGTGGAGCGTCCGCGCCCGGCCCGGCGCCCCCGTCGCCGCGCCCCTGGCCTGGGACCAGCTCGACGACCCCGGCCTGCACGCCCGCCGCTGGACCCTGGCCGACGCCGCCGACCAGGCCCGTACCGACCCCTGGGGCGATCTGCTGCGCACCGGGCGCGCCCTCGGCCCGGCCCGCCGCCGGCTCGACGCCCTTCGCTGACCACACCCCGCAGGACTCCGCGGACCCCCCACGTACGACAACAGCGCGGAGCCACCGGCTCGCCCCGAGTGATCATCGGCGCCCGAGGCGGGGACCGGCTGTCTCGAACCCGCCCCCACAGGTTTGCGAGAGAGACGCGGGGCACCCGCTTTACGAGGTGGCCATGTCGAACACATCCCATGCGTCAAATTCACGAGATTCATCCGAACGGACCAACAGGTCGGCGGAGGCCGAAGAGGCCGAAACGGCTGAGGAGACCGAAGAGACCGAAGAGTCTCACGAGGCCGACGAGGCCGAGGAACACGAGAAACCCGAGAAGCACAAGAGAAGAAAAGCCATGACGCCCATGGAAGTCGTGCGCAAGGGAAGCGCACAGTTCGTCGAACTCACCGGCCTGGAAGCCGAATCCGTGTCGTCCTTCGCGCGCACGGACGACGGCTGGAGCCTGGAGATCGAAGTCCTGGAGCTGTCCCGGGTCCCCGACACGATGAGCCTGCTCGCCTCCTACGAGGTGGAGCTCACCGACGAGGGCGACCTGGCCGGATACCGACGGGTCCGCCGCTACGAGCGCGGCCGGTCCGACCGGCGGTCGGGCGGCTGAGGAGCGGCCGACAGGGCGCGCGCTTTCCGGAGGCAGACACCGCACACACGTCAGGCGGCAGGCAGCACACACGTCACAGAAGGAGGCATCACCGGTATGTCCGTAGTCCCGGCACAGCAGTCCGGAGGTGGAGGCGGCTCCAGCGGCCTCTACGACGTCCTCGAACTCGTCCTCGACCGGGGATTGGTGATCGACGCGTTCGTCCGTGTGTCCCTCGTCGGTATCGAAATCCTGAAGATCGACGTCCGGGTCGTCGTGGCCAGCGTCGACACCTATCTGCGCTTCGCCGAGGCCTGCAACCGGCTCGACCTGGAGTCGGGCCCCAACAAGAGCACGGGCCTGCCCGAACTGGTCGGCGACATGACCGAGTCCGGCGCGCGCGGCAAGTCCAAGGGCGCCCTCTCCGGCGCCGCGCAGACCATATCCGACGCCTTCAGCCAGGCCCGCGACGAGAGCCGGGGCGACGAGGGCCGGAGTGAGTCGCGGCCGCGGACCCGCCGGTCCGCCCCCGCCCGCAAGAAGGAGGAGTCGGAGTGAGCACCTACGTCTACGGCATCACCGCGGGCTCGCACTCCTCGCTCCCGGAGGAACTGGCCGGCGTCGGCGATCCGCCGCGCCCGCTGAGGACCGTCCAGGGAGGTGGTCTGACGGCCATCGTCAGCGACGCCCCCGAGGGGCTGCGCCCCAAGCGCAGGGACCTGCTCGCCCACCAGACCGTGCTGAGCGAGGCGGGCGCGAGCGGCTCGGTGCTGCCGATGCGCTTCGGCAGCCTCGCCCCGGACGACGCAGCCGTCGCCCAGGTGCTCGACGAGCGCGCCGACCACTACCGGGAGCGGCTCGCCGCCCTGGACGGCCGCGTGGAGTACAACGTCAAGGCCACCCACAACGAGGAGGCCGTGCTGTACCGGGTCATGTCCGAGAACCCGGACCTGCGCGCCCTCGCGGAGTCCAACCGGCGCTCCGGTGGCGGGAGCCACGAGGACAAGCTGCGGCTCGGCGAGATGGTCGCGCAGGCCGTGCAGCGCCTGGAGGCGACGGACGCCGGTGAGGTGCGGCGGCAGCTGGAGCCGGCCGCCGAGGCGGTCAGCCCCGGCCCCGATTCCACCGGCTGGCTCGCCAACGTCTCGTTCCTGGTGCCCCGCGACGGCTCCGCGCGCTTCGTGGAGGCCGTCGACGAGGTCCGCGAGAACAACCCGCATCTCGAACTGCGGGTCAACGGGCCGCTGCCGCCCTACAGCTTCGTCGAGCCCGGTCCCGCCGAGCCCGCCAGGGCACCGAGCGGCTCGGCGGCCGCCGAGGAGTGAGCCATGGGACTGCTCAGCGAAGTCCTGCTGCTGCCGTTCGCGCCCGCGCGCGGCAGCCTCTGGGCGATCAGACAAGTGGTCGCCGAGGCGGAGCGCCAGTACTACGACCCCGCGAACATCCGGGCCGAACTGGCCCAGCTGGAGCGTCGGTTGGAGGCGGGTGAGATCACCGAGGACGAGTTCGACACGCAGGAGGACGCGCTCTTGGACCGCATGGAGATCGGCATGGGCCGTACACGGTCGACAGACAACGGGACGGCATGATGAACCGAATGGGACTGGGCCTCGCCGTAGGGGCCGGGTACGTCCTCGGACGTACCAAGAAGATGAAGCTGGCGTTCGCCGTCGGCACCCTGGTCGCGGGCAAGAAGATGCAGCTCAGCCCGCGCGCGGTGGCCGACCTGGTGAACCAGCAGCTCAAGGACAACCCGCAGTTCAAGGAGATCGGCGACCAGTTGCGGACCGATCTGCGCGGGGTCGGCAAGGCCGCCTCCGGCGCACTCGTCGAACGGCAGATATCCGCTCTCGCCGACCGGCTGCACAACCGCACCGGCCAGCTCCGTGACCAGGTCTCCGGTGCCGTCCCCGGAACCGGCGACCTGCCCGGCGAGGGCGGCGGGGAGCAGGAGGACGACGAGGAGGAGCGGGACCGGGAGGAGAGCGCGTCCGCCGAGGACGGCGACGAGCGCGCCGACCGGGACGACGACTTCGCGGACGACAGGCCCGCCGACGACCGGGACGAGACTCCGCGCCGCCGTCCCGTGAAGAAGGCACCCGTCCGCAAGGCGGCGAAGAAGGCGCCCGCCAGGCGGACGGACGAGGGCTCCGGCGACGGCGGGAGCGCCGGTGGCGCCGGTGGCGCTGCCAAGAAGACGGCCCGGACCGCGAAGAAGGCACCGGCCAGGAAGACCGCCGCGGCGGCCAAGGGCACCGCCCGCCGCGCAGGCGGCGGCCAGTCCGGTGAAGGGAGGCGGTGACCATGGCCGACACCGTGGGATCCGCGGCCGGGAAGGCGACGGGAGGCCTCTCCGGCGTCGCCCGCAGCGAGGCGGTCGACCGCCTCAAGGGCGAACTGCAGGGCTACCTGGGCGCCCAGGCCGAACGCGCGCTGGCCGGTCTCGGCCGCAAGCTCGGTGAGACGACCGGCAAGCTCAACGACATCGCCGAGGGCAACAGCCCCGGCTTCGCCAAGCTCGCCCTGGACGGCGGCCGCAAGCTCGCCGAGGGCAAGGGACCGCTGCGCTCCGCCCTGGAGCTGGGCGCCGGCCGGGCCAAGGACAGCGTCACCGGGGCCGTCAAGAACCTCACCGGCGGCGGCAAGGGCAAGCGCAAGGGCGGCGGATCGGGCCAGAAGCCCACCGTCATCCTGGAGTCCGTCGACGTGGGCGTGCCGGTGCGCACCGCCTACGACCAGTGGACGCAGTACCAGGACTTCAGCACCTTCGCCAAGGGCGTCAAGAGCGCGAACCGCGCCGACGACACCAGCTCCGACTGGCAGCTCAAGGTGTTCTGGTCCAACCGGAGCTGGAAGGCGAAGACCACCGAGCAGATCCCCGACGACCGGATCTCCTGGTCCTCGGAGGGCGCCAAGGGCACCACCAAGGGCGTCGTCTCCTTCCACGAGCTCGGGGAGAACCTCACCCGGGTGCTGCTGGTCATCGAGTACTACCCCTCGGGGCTGTTCGAGAAGACCGGCAACATCTGGCGCGCCCAGGGCCGCCGGGCCCGGCTGGACCTGAAGAACTACGTCCGCTTCCTCACCCTCAAGGGGGAGGCGTCGGACGGCTGGCGCGGCGAGATCCGTGACGGCGAGGTCGTCCGCAGCCACGAGGACGCGGTCGCCGAGGAGGAAGAGGCGGCGGAGGCCGACCAGCGGCCGGACGACGCCGAGGACGCCGAGGACACCGCTGAGGGCGAGGAGCCCGAGGAGGGTTACGAGGACGAGGACGAGGAGGAGGGCGCCTACGAGGAGGAGCCCGAGGCCGAGTACGAGGACGACGGCGCCTACGAGGAGGACGGGGCCGAGCCCGCTGAGGACCGGGAGCCCGAGGAGGGCTACGAGGACGAGGCGGATGAGACCGACGAGCCGGAAGCGGCGGACGAGACCGACGAGGTCGAGCCGGAGGACGAGTCCGAGCCGGAACCCGAGGACGAGCGCCTCGCGTCCGGGGGCCGGCGATGACGACGGCCGCCAGACTCCCCGACCCGTACGGCTCACCCGCCGGCGGCGCCAACCTGGCAGACATCCTCGAACGGGTGCTCGACAAGGGCATCGTGATCGCCGGTGACATCAAGATCAACCTGCTCGACATCGAACTGCTCACCATCAAGCTGCGCCTCGTCGTCGCCTCCGTCGACAAGGCCAAGGAGATGGGCATCGACTGGTGGGAGGACGACCCGGCACTGTCCTCCCGCGCCAGGCGCGAGGAACTGCGGCGTGAGAACGCCGAACTGCGCGCCCGACTGGAGCGGCTGGAGGGTGGTACTCACGGCGAGGAGCAGGAGCTCGTCGAGGGTGCCGCCCCCCGCACCCCCCGCAGGGAGGAGTCCCCATGACAGCGCTGCGGTACGTCTACGCCGTCTGCCGCCCCCTCACCGCCCCCCTCCAGGCCGAACTGAGGGGGGTGGCGGGTGCTCCGGCCCGCCAGCTGGAGCACCACGGTCTGATCGCCGTCGTCAGCCAGGTCCCGGAGTCGGAGTTCGCCGAGGAGCCGCTCCGGGCCTGTCTGGAGGACCTGGACTGGCTCACCGCCACGGCCCGCGCACACCAGAACGTCATCGACGCGCTCACCGGGGTCACCACCCCGCTGCCGCTGCGCATGGCCACCGTGTTCCGTGACGACAGCGCTGTCCGCGTGATGATGGAGAAGCGCGAGGACGCGTTCCGGCACGCGCTGGACCGGCTGGAGGGGCGCGTCGAATGGGGAGTCAAGATCTTCATGGAGAACCCCGAAGCCGACAGCGGCGGGGACACCGGAGTGCCTACGGAAACCGCTTCCCCGAAGACCATGTCCGGGCGCGATTACCTCCGGCAGCGCCGTACGCGCACCACGGCCCGCGAGGAGCAGTGGCAGAAGGTCGAGGAATTCGCTCGCAGGCTGCACGAAACGCTTTCCGCGCAGGCCGAGGATTCCCGGCTGCACGCCCCGCAGAACCCGCAGCTTTCCGGGGCGTCCGGCCGTAATGTGCTGAATGCCGCCTATCTGGTGCCGCGGGCCCGCTCCGAGGAATTCGTGACCCTGGTGGACCGCACGAAGGACGACACCCCCGGCATCCGGGTCGAGCTGACCGGGCCGTGGGCGGCGTACTCGTTCACCGGACTCGCCGGCGAGAGCGCGGGGGAGCCGACGTGACGGTCGTCGAACGCCGGGAGATCGCGCTGGTCGACCTGCTCGACCGGCTGCTCGCGGGCGGCGTGGTGATCACCGGGGACATCACCCTGCGCATCGCCGACGTCGATCTCGTACGCATCGATCTCAACGCCCTGATCAGCTCCGTCAACGAGACCGTCCCCTCGCCCTGGGCGGAGGCCGAATCACCATGAACGAGAGTGGGACCAGTGGAACCAGTGGGACCGGCGGGACCGACGGCGGCACCGATCCTGTTCCGGCGCGTGACGGGCGGCCGAGCCGGCGGATGGAGCTGGAGCCCGACACCGTCGAGCGTGACCTCATCAAGCTGGTGCTGACCGTCGTCGAGCTGCTGCGCCAGCTCATGGAACGCCAGGCGGTGCGCCGCTTCGACACCGGGGACCTCACCGAGGAGCAGGAGGAACGCATCGGGCTGACCCTGATGCTGCTCGAGGACCGGATGACCGAGTTGCGCGAGCGTTACGGCCTGCGGGCCGAGGACCTCAACCTGGACCTCGGGCCGCTCGGCCCGCTCCTCCCGCGCGACTGAGATATGGGTCCGCCCCCTCCGTCCCCCTCCACCCCGGCGCCGCGCGGCGCACACGACCGAGCCCCCGCGGAATGCCCGCGGGGGCTCGGTCGTACTTCGCCTTCCGGTTACCGGTTACCACCTATACCATCGGCCTCGGGAACCGGAGGAACTCGTACCGCGCACCAGGAATCCCAGCAGCCATACCACCAGGACGACCAGTGCGATCCACCAGAGGATTTTCACCGCGAAGCCGGCGCCGAAGAGAATGAGAGCGAGCAGTAGAACCAGCAGAATGGGAACCATGATTGTGACCTCCTGCGATTCTTATTGCCCGGAACTCCGCGTTCAGACTTCCTTGCGGCCCAGAATTTCCGAGTGCAGGACGGCGAACCAGCCGTCGGGCCGGCGTCCCCACTCCCGCCACGCCTCGGACACCGACCGGAGCTGTTCCTCCGTGGCGTGACCGCCCGCCGTGGCCCGGCCGGCATACGCGGAGGCGAGGGTGCGGTCCGCCCACAGCCCGCTCCACCAGGCCCGCTCCTCCTCGGTGGCGAAGGTCCAGGTGCTCGACGTGGCGGTCACGCCGGTGAGCCCGGCCGACAGCGCCCAGGAGTACAGCCGGCGTCCGGCGTCCGGCTCGCCCCCGTTGGCGCGCGCCACCCGGTGGTACAGATCCAGCCAGTCGTCCAGACCGGGCACGAGGGGGTACCAGGTCATCGCCGCGTAGTCGGAGTCCCGTACGGCGATGTAGCCGCCCGGCTTGGTGACCCGCAGCATCTCGCGCAGCGCCCGCACCGGATCGCCGACGTGCTGGAGCACCTGGTGCGCGTGCACCACGCAGAAGGTGTCGTCCGGATAGTCCAGGGCGTGGACGTCGGCGACCGCGAAGTCGATGTTGGTCAGGCCGCGTCCGGCCGCCGTCGTCCGGGCCTGCTCCAGGATCTCCGCGGCGTTGTCGACGCCCGTGACATGGCCGTCGGGGACCAGTTCCGCCAGATCGGCGGTGATGGTGCCGGGACCGCAGCCGATGTCCAGGATCCTCATGTGGGGCTTCAGCGAGCCCAGGAGGTAGCCGGCCGAGTTGGCGGCGGTCCGCCAGGTGTGCGAGCGCAGCACGGACTCGTGGTGGCCGTGCGTGTAGACGGCGGTCTCCCGTGGTTTCGACATGGCGTCTTCTCTCCCCTTCGCGAGTTCACGAGGTACGGACGTACGCGTGCACGAGGTACGGACAGGACGGTCGTACGGGCGCACGGGTACGGGTACGACGGCGCACGGCCCCGCGGTACGCGACCGCGGGACCGTGCCTGACACCGTATGCCGTTCACCGCATGGTGAGACGAGTTGTCTTGCTGAATGGACAGGCCCGGAGGTCCGGGCGTCGGACCGTCGGACCGTCGGGGCGTCGGGGCGTCGGGGCGTCGGGGCGTCGGGTCGTCACTCCAGGGGTCGGTACACCGTCAGGGCCTCCGGCTGCTTGAACAGGGTGATCGTGCCCTCCACCTCGGTGACCTCGCCGTCGTACGCCAGCAGCGTGCACGGCGCGACCCCGTCGAGCCGCAGCCGGCGCACCCGCACCGCGGCGTGCGCGGGCGAGCGGGTGAGCGGACCGGCGACGGCCGCGGACAGCAGCCGCAGCGCGGGGCGCCGCCCGCCGTGCACGACCCGCACGTCGAGCTTCCCGTCCGCAAGGTCGTAGCGTCGGCCGGGCGCGAGGCCCATCCGGTGGTACGTGCCGTTGCCCGCGAACAGCAGCCACAGCGGGTGCGCCCGGCCCCGGATCTCGGCCTCCAGGGGGTGCCGGTCGGCGCGCAGCACCTTGCAGGCGGCCAGCAGCCCGGCCGGCCACGCGCCGATCCGGTGCGACCAGCGCTCCCGCTCGCGCACCAGCTCCGGGTAGACGCCCAGACTGAAGGTGTTGACGAAGACGCCGTCCCGCTCGGGGGTCGACCAGCGGCCCACGTCCACCCGGACGGCGTCGCCGCGCTCCAGGGCACGGGCCAGATCGCGGACGTCCTCGATGCACAGGTCCTGGGCGAAGTGGTTGAGGGTGCCGCCGGGTACGACCGCCAGCGGCAGCGCGTGGCGCACGGCGGTCTGCGCGGCGGCGTTGACCGTCCCGTCGCCGCCGCACACGCCGAGCACCTGGGCGCGGGCCGCCGCCTTCTCCAGCTCGTCCCGCACGTCCTCCGGCTCGCACTCCACGATCTCGGCGCGCGGCAGCAGCTCGTGCAGGTCCCGTACGCGGTCCGAGCTGCCGGAGGCCCGGTTGGCGACGACGACCAGGCCCTCGCCGGCGGGGAGCGTGGGCGCGTCCGCGTGCGGCCTGCCGGGGGCGGGGAGCTGGTCGCGGGTGGGCACCAGGCCGCGTACGGCCAGAGCGGCGCCGGCCCCGAGGGCCACGCCCGCCAGGACGTCGCTGGGGAAGTGCACCCCGGTGTACACGCGGGAGACCGCGACCGCGGTCGCCAGCGGCGCGACGGCCGCGCCCAGCCCGCGCGACTCCAGCGCCACCCCGGCGGCGAAGGCCGCGGCCGAGGCGGCGTGCCCCGAGGGGAAGGAGGTCGTGAACGGCTGCCGCTTGAGCCGCCGCGAGAGCGGCACCGGGTCCAGTACCGGCCGGGTGCGGCGGACCGACCGCTTGCCGAGGGTGTTGATGGTGGCGGAGGCGAGGGCGAGGGAGGCGAGGCCGCGGGCGGCCGCGCGACGGCCGCGGGGGGTGCGGGCGGCGGTGAGCACGGCGGCGCCGGCGAACCACAGCACACCGTGGTTCGCCGCGCGGCTCAGCGGGGGCAGGACGGCATCGGCCCCCGGCCAGTGGCGCGCGGCGACGGCCTCGAACAGGCGGCGGTCGGCGGCGAGCAGACGGTCCCGGAGGAGGTGACGGCCCGGCGGCCGGACGGTCAGGTCGACATCTGGGGTCATGCGGAGCGTCTACCCTGCGGGACCGCTTGTGTGTATCCGCCCGGGGCGTCGGGGGCGAGGACGCGGGAGGGCTCGGACACCGGTGGGTTCACCGGTGGTTCGCCGGTGGGTTCACCGGTGGTTCGCCGGTGGGTTCTTCCAAGGGTGCGGATGCGAGTGCGTCGCGGCCGGTCGCGCGGTTCCCCGCCCCCCTGCGCAGGAGCGCGGAGAACCGCGTCTACGTCCAGCGGAGGAGCGCGCCGAGGCCGCCCACCGGTGCGTCCGCTCCGGCCGGCGGCCGGGCCGGCGTGACCGAGATCGCCGGCGCGCCCGTCGCGACGGCCGCCCGCACCAACGCGTCGTCCGCCCGGGCGGCCCAGGAACGCTGCTCACCCAGCGTCTTCAGCTCCGTCCGCCGCACCGCCACCTGGTCCGCTTCCTCGCCGACCCATACCTCCCGGTGCGCGTCCGGTCCGTCCGGCCGGACCAGCAGCTCGTCGATCCGGTGCTCCCGTGCCGCCTCGACCACCGCCGGCACGCCCTCGACGGCCGGTGCCCGCCCCTCCGCGTCCGGCGACCGCGCCGCCAGGAACCGTTCCAGGTCCTCCTCCACCCGGTGCCGCACATGCTCGGCGCGGATGCGCTCGACGTCCCCGTCCAGCAGCCGGCTGCCCGCTCCGTACGGGGCCTCCACAGTCCGCTCCCGCACCCCCTGCGGCAGCCGCTCGTGCACGCTGCGCCGCTCCCGGTCGTCATTGACGAGGATCACCAGATCGGCCCCGGCCTCCTCCCGACAGGCCGCCAGCGCCTCGGCGACCTGCGCCGCGTTGTGCTCCCAGGTGTTCTCGACCGCGAGCTGGAAGTGCCGCTCCGACCAGTCAGCCGAAGCCGTCCGGTGCAGCGGCCACTGCCGTCCGGCGACCGACCCGGCGTCCTCGCGGCCCAGCGCCCGGCGCAGCTCGAAGTCGGCGCCCTTGCGGTCGATGTACGCCACCACGCACACCGGGTCCTCCCCGGCCGTCTCCAGCAGCGGGGTCGTCCGCGGCAGCGGCGCCCAGCGGGCGCGGGAACCACCGGCCGGGCGTTCGGCCGGCGGGGGATCGAGCACCACCTCGCCGGCGCGGGCGAACAGCGCCCTGCCGTGGGGTTCGGAGGAGTGCCGCAGCTCTTCGAGGGGCGACCGCACCGCCAGGCAGGTCGCTTCGTCCGCACCCTGGCCGGCCAGCTCCCGCGACAGGGCCCGGGCGGTCAGATGGCGCTCGTGCGCCGTCGACTCCGTGTGGCGCGAGGTGTCGACGTAGACGGACGCCCAGGGTCCGGGCTGCTCGTACAGAGGCTGCAGAAAGGCGAGATCCATGGTCTCTCCCGGTGCCGCTCGGAGGTATCGCGCCCGGAGCGGGTACCCGCACGGCATGAGCGAACACGACGAGCGGGCCACCGCGACGACCGGGATCGACCCGGACCGATTCAGTGAGGACCAGCTCATGCAGGAGCTGGAGACCATCCACCGCACACGCCACGACACCCTGCTCCACGGCTCGGACGACGCGCTGCGCGCACACAACGAGCGCATGGCGCAACTGGAGGGCGAGTACCTGCGCCGTCATCCGCGCCGACTGGTGTCGGCGGGCCGTACCCGGGAGGGCGCCCGGGAACGCGGCCACGCGGGCGGTGCGACACCGCAGTGAACGAAGCAGTGGACGAAACGGTGGCCGGCACCGGGACTCCGGTGCCGGCCACCGTCGTCGGGCAGGTCCCGCGGTCGTTACGGTCCTGCTGTCGTTACGGTCCTGCTGTCGTTACGTTCCTTCGGCCCTTACGTTCCTTCGGCCCTTACGTTCCTTCGGCCCTTACGTTCCTGCGGCCCTTACGGTCCTACGACGCCCGGGCCTTCTCGAATTCCCCGAGGAACGTCTCGCAGAACGCCTTCAGGTCGTCCGGCTTGCGGCTGGTGATCAGCACGTTCGCGCCTCCGTCGCAGACCTTCACCTGCTCGTCGACCCAGGTGGCACCCGCATTGGCCAGATCGGTCCGCAGGCTCGGCCACGAGGTCAGCGTGCGGCCGGAGACGACATCGGCCTCGATCAGCGTCCAGGGGGCGTGGCAGATCGCCGCGACCGGCCGGCCCCGGTCGAAGAAGGCGCGGACGAACGCCACCGCCTTCTCGTCCATCCGCAGCGCGTCCGGGTTGGCGACGCCGCCGGGCAGCACCAGCGCGTCGAAGGACCCGGCGGACGCCTCACCGACGACCTCCCCGACGGGGAAGGTGTCCGCCTTGTCGAGGTGGTTGAACGCCTGGACCTCCCCGGACGCCGTCGACACCAGGACCGGCTCGTGCCCGGCGTCCGTCACCGCCTGCCAGGGCTCGGTCAGCTCGACCTGCTCGACGCCCTCGGGGGCGGTCAGGAATGCGATGCGCATCGTGTTGACTCCTCCTCTTTTTCTCTGCCTGTCCGGTGTGTGTCCTCGCGGGTTCCCGCGGGTGTTCACGCCCCTCTCGGGGGCCACCGGCGTCAGGGCTGCCCGCCGCCCCCGGCCACCTCGACGACCGCTTCCGCGAGCGCCTGCGCGTTGGCGTACCGGGTCTTGTGCGGCAACCGCTCCAGGGGCGCGATCAACGTGTCCGGCGCGTTGTCGTGGCGCAGCGCCCGGATCAGCTCGGCGGGGCCCGCAGGGAAGGCCGTACGGCCCAGCCGGCGGGCCAGTTCGTAGCGCACGCTCTCCAGCGAACCGGTCGTGCCGGGAGTCACCGGGCCGCCGGCGACCTCGGGGTCGTCATCGGCGGTGGGCTCCGGGTCGTGCCATTCCTCGCTCCGCGTCGGGTGGCCGGACCGCAGCATGCCCTGCAGTTCGTGCTTCATCTCGTCGTCCCGGTGGACGCTCAGCCTGTCGCTGCCTCGCTGCATGTCTGCACTCCCACTCTCGGGGCTCTCGGGGGTTGTGCCCGCGTACCCGGTGAGGCGGAGCCGACACAGTCGTACCGGGAGCGTTCCCGACGGGTCCGTCGCCGGCCCGTCGTGCGCCGTCGGCCTGGCCCGACGCGTTTGGCGGCCGGCGTTGTGGTGACCCGGTACGGCACTCCCCGCGCGACAGTCCCCTGGGGTCCTTCGAGGAGGACGAACCATGGTGGTGCTCGCTGTGATCATCCCGCTCGTGATGCTGGGCATGCTGATGGCCCTGGACCGCTACGAGGACCTCGTGTTCCCGGCACCCGCCGCCGACCCGGCGGACGGCGCCGACGCGATCGTCCCGTCCGGTGCCTCCGGTGCCTCCGGTGCACCCGGCGCCGTCGTGGGTACCACGGGCACCGGAGGTCCCCTCGGCACCGGTACCCGGGTGCTCTGACCGGGCGCCGTCCCGGCAAAGCGGCGGCAACGGGGGCGGAAAGTCTGCACGGACCCAGGAAAGGGATCCGCCGCCCGCATCGGCCGGGCCACCAGGCATCCCGCCCTCGAAACGGGGTAAAGCGCGCGGAACGAACGGTGCCGGTTGTGTTCCGCGGGGCGTTTGTCCCCGGGGCGCTCGGGCAGGCGCGGTTGCAGTGCTTCGGACAGGAGGCACGTCCGTGGGAGCGGCGGCCGTCGGCACGGGTGTGCCAGGTCCGCTCCCCGGCGGAGCGCCCATCGCACAGCACCCCCAGGGAGCCGCGAGCACCATGCGTACGCAGACAAGCGCGAAACACCATCCGCACGACGACGCCCCCGACACCGCCGCCGACTTCCGCCGTCTCGCCGCACTTCCCGACGGCCCCGAACGCGACGCGCTGCGCTCCCGCATCGTCGAGGCCTGGCTGCCCATGGCCGAACGACTCGCGGGTCGCTTCCGCAACCGGGGCGAGAGCTTCGAGGACCTGCGCCAGGTCGCCGCACTGGGCCTGGTCAAGGCAGTCGACCGGTACGAACCCGCACTCGGCAACGCCTTCGAGAGCTACGCGGTGCCCACCGTCACCGGAGAGATCAAGCGGCACTTCCGGGACCACATGTGGACGCTGCACGTGCCGCGGCGCGTGCAGGACCTGCGCAACCGGGTGCGGTTCGCCAGCCAGGACCTCTCCCAGACGATTTCCGGCCGACGGCCCACCGTCGCGGAGATCGCCGAGCACGCCCACATGAGCGAGGAGGACGTGAAGGCGGGGCTGGAGGCGCTGGAAAGCTTCACCGCGCTGTCCCTGGACGCGGAGCTGCCCGGCAGCACCGACGGGTACTCGCTGAGCGACGCGCTCGGCTCGGCCGATCCCGCGCTCGACACGGTGGTGGACCGCGAGTCGGTGAAGCCGCGGCTGGCCGCCCTCCCGGAGAGAGAGCGGACCATTCTCTACATGCGGTTCTTCGGTGACATGACGCAGAGCCGGATAGCGGAGCAGCTCGGCATCTCCCAGATGCACGTCTCCCGGCTGATCAGCCGGTGCTGTGCGCGGTTGAGGGAGCAGATACTCCGCGAGGCCTGACGGCCGTGCCCGGTTCACTCCGGTGGCGGTGCCCGTCGCGCCAATGGGTGACGGTCCCGGGCGAGGGCGGCGGGGCGGGGCTGTGATGGGCGTGGGGCACGGAGTCGAGTGCCGTGTCCTTCGACGTTCCGTCCGAGGAGTCCGCCCATGCGCCGCCGTGCCCACCGTGTTCTCACCGCCGTCGCCCTGACCGGAGCCGCCCTGGGACTCGCCGCGCCGGGCGCGTCCGCGGCGGCCGATCCTTCCGCGCGGGTCGAGCCCCGCGAAGCCGAGCCCGGCGGCAGCGTGACGGTCACCGTGTCCTGCGACGCCGTCGGCGACACCCCGCCCGCCTCGATCGAGGCCACCTCACGCGGCTTCGAGGACGGCAGGGTGATGCTGCGGCGCGTCGACGCCACCGGCACCGCGCTGACCTACACGGGCACGGCCCGGGTCCCGGCCGACGACGCCCCCGACGTCGTACCCGATCCGGGTGATCCGGGTGATCCGGGTGATCCGGGCGGCCTCCCGGACGATCAGGCCGCGTTCCCCGCCGCCCCCGCCGCTCCGGCCGATACCGGCGATGCGACCGCTTCCCCCGGCGAGTGGTCCGTCGACGGTGCCTGTCCCGCCGCTCCCGGCGGGGCGGGGGAGCGGTGGAGCACTTCCTTCGGGGCGCCCGGGGGCGAGGGCGCCCCGGACGCGGACGCCGGCCTCACCCAGGACCCGCCCGCCGCCGTACCCAACCCCGATCCCAACCCCGGCACCGGCAGCGGCGACGCGTCGGCCCGGCCGCGTCCCTCCGCCACGGCCCCGAGCCACTCCCCGGCCGCCCCGGCCACCGAACCGCCCTCCGCCGGAGCGCAGCACGGCGTGGAGGCCGGGCGCGGGGGCGCGTTCACCGACTCCCCGCCGGCGATGGCTGCCGGTGCCCTGCTCATGGCCGGCGCGTTCGGCGCCGCCGTCCACCGCCTGCGCCGCCGCCTCGCCCGTCCGCGCCGATGACCGTGTGACGGCCGGTACCGCTGAGTCCGCCGAAACCGCCGAGCCGGGTGCGCCCGCTGAAACCGGGGACGACACCACACCCATGACACGGCGTGACCCGGGGTACTCAGAGCCCGTGGGCACCGTCGGCACCCAAGGCACCGCACGGCAACCCAGGAGGACGGCAGGGCACGCCCGGGACCCCGGGCCCGGCAGCACCGCGCGGAGGAACCCATGGGGCGGACGGATCCCGAAGGCCACGGGCCCGTCCGGTACGGGCCGCCCCTGCCCGGTCAGGGACTGCCCGTCCTGCCGAGCCTGGCCGCCGCGCTCTGCGCGACCGCCGAACGCGCCGACGACGAGGCCCCGACGGGCGGCACCCCCGCCCTCCTGGACGCCGCCGCGGGCTACTTCGCCCGCCGCCGGCTGCCCGCGGGCCCCGTCCGGCCGGTCGCCGCCCCCGGCGCCCCCGCCCTGCTCGTCGCCCTCACCGCCGCGCTCGGCGGCGACGTGCTGGTGCCCCGGCCGTGCGCCGCCTGGTGGACACCGCTGGCCCGGGCGCTCGGCAGATCCGTCTTCCACGTCCCGATCCCCGCCGAGGGCGGCGGCGCGCCCGACCCGTACGCGCTCCTGGAGACGGTCCGCCGGGTCCGCGCCGAGGGCGGCGACCCCCGCATCCTCGTACTGTCGGCCGCCGACGACCCCACCGGCACCGTCGCCCCGCCCGATCTCGTGCACGGGACCGTCGAGGCGGCCGCAGCCGAGGGGCTGCACCTGATCAGCGACGAGACCTGGCGCGACACCCTGCACCGGCCGGACGAGACCGTCCAGTTCAGCCCCGCCGAGATGTTCCCCGACCGGGTCACCGTCCTCACCGACCTGGCCGGTCCCTTCCTGCCGCCCGGCTGGCCCGCCGCCGTCGCCCACTTCCCCGGCACCGCCGACGGCGCCGGGCTGCGCGCCCGCGTCCTGGACGTCCTCACCGCGCTCGGCGCCCGCGTCGCCGACCCGGTCGCCGCCGCGGCCGCCCACGCCCTCGACGAGCCCGCCGACGTCACCGCACGCCTCACCGCCTCCGTCCGCCTGCACGCACGCGTGGCCGCCGCCGCGCACGCCGTCGTGGTCCGCGCCGGCGCCCTGGCCCGTCCCCCGGCCGCCGGGCGTCACCTGTACGCCGACCTCGATCCGCTGCGCCCCGCGCTGGCCGCGCACGGCGTCGGCGACGCCCAGGAGCTGGAGGAGTTCCTCGGCGCCCGGCTCGGCCGGCCGGTGCCGGGCGGCCACCGGTTCGGCGACGACCTGGACGCCCTGCGCGTACGCCTGTCCACCGGCCCCCTGCTCGGTACCGACCCCGAGGAACGGCTGCGCTGCCTCGACGCCCCGGATCCCACGGAAATGCCGCATGTGCGCGGCGCGTTGATCCGCCTGGGCGCGGTCCTCGACGACCTGCGTCCGACCGGCCCCTCCGGCCGCCCCCCTCCCCGCGACGGCGACGACTGACCACCACGACGCACCACGCGACGAAGCCCGGCGATGGGAGCCTCCTCGATGACGCAGCAGCAGCAGACCGAGCCGACCACCAGATCCCTCACCCCGCCGGACGACGACACCACCACCCCCGACCCGGCGGCGACGATGCCCGCGTCCGCCGCCGCCCGCGCCCCCTTCGTGCCCCCGCTCGCGCCCCCCGCCGGCCCGCGCCCCCTCGGCGAGCCGCGCCGCTGGCCGCGCTCCTTCGCCGACCGGCTGACCGTGCCCCTCGTCACCGGTCCCGGCCCCTACGCCCGGCTGCTGCGCGAGGGCGCGATACGCCCGCGCCCCGAGGCGCTGAAGGACGTCCCGCTGCTGCCGTACCGGCCCGGGCCGCTGCCCCCGGCGGACGCCGGCACCGTCGCCGTCACCTGGGCCGGGCACGCCAGCTGGGTGGTCCGGATCGGCGGCCTCACCGTGCTCACCGACCCCGTCTGGTCGCGCCGCATCCTGGGCACCCCCGCCAGGATCACCCCCGCCGGCGTGCCCTGGAGCAGTCTGCCGCGCGTGGACGCCGTCGTCATCAGCCACAACCACTACGACCACCTCGACGCGCCCACGCTGCGCCGACTCCCGCGCGACACCCCGGTGTTCGTGCCGGCCGGGCTCGGCCGCTGGTTCCGGCGCCGCCGGTTCACCCGCGTCACCGAGCTGGACTGGTGGGAGGCGGGCGAACTCGGGGGAGTGCGCTTCGACTTCGTCCCCGCCCACCACTGGTCCAAGCGCGGCCTCCTCGACACCTGTCGCACGCTGTGGGGCGGCTGGGTGCTCACCGCGCCCGACGGCCGCCGGGTCCACTTCGCGGGCGACACGGGCTACGGCCACTGGTTCCGCGCGATAGGCCGCCGGTATCCCGGCATCGACCTCGCGCTGCTCCCCATCGGGGCGTACGACCCCCGGTGGTGGCTGCGGGACGTCCACTGCGACCCGGAGGAGGCGGTGCAGGCGGCGGTGGACCTGGGGGCGTCGCGGATGGCACCGATGCACTGGGGCACGTTCGTGCTGTCCACGGAGCCGGTGCTCGAACCGCTGACCCGGGTCCGGGAGGCCTGGGCCCGCACCGGCCGCCCGCGCGAGGACCTGTGGGACCTCCCGATCGGCGGCTCGGCGGTGCTGGACTGAGGGCGGGCGCCGGGCCGGACCGAGAACCTCGCCGGTTCCGCCGGGGCTCAGCCGGTGGCGGCCCGGCGCACCCGCCGCCACAGGGTCGGCGCCGCGCTGATCGCCACCGTGAGCAGCACCGCCGCCAGCACGCCCTCCCACGGCTCGGGGAACAGCGACCCGCCGAGTATCCCGATGAGCTGGTACGTGAGCGCCCACGCCAGGCACGCGGGCAGGTCACCCCGCGCGAACGTCCGCATCGGCATCTTCGCCATCAGGCACGCCAGCATCACCGGCAGCCGCCCGGCGGGCACCAGCCGCGACAGCGTCAGCACCGCGACCTCGTGCTCGTCCAGCTTCTCCTGCGCCTGCTCCAGCCGCTCCTCCGGCGCCCGCGTCCGTATCGCCTCCAGCCACCGCGAGCCGTTCCTCGACCGCATCCCGCGCCGCCCCAGCCAGTACAGGGTCACGTCGCCGAGGAACGCGCCGAGCGCGGCCACCAGGAAGATCAGCAGCAGTGCGAGCGGCGCGCCGCGGTGGAAGGCCACCACCGCCGCCGTACTGACCAGCGCCCCGGTCGGCACCACCGGCACCAGCGCGCCGATCAGCACCAGCAGGAACAGCGACGGATAGCCGAACGCCTGCTGGTCGGGGGCGGCGGGCATCATCGTGTGCAGGAGGGCCAGAGTCTTCACGGGGCGCCCTCCGCGCCCGCCCCGCCCGTACGGACGCTCTCGCCGTGCCGCAGCAGATGCACCGTGACCTCCGGCGCGTGCACCGCCGCCTGGCGCACGAACTCGGCGCCCGGCGTGTGGAACTCGTGGGGGCGCACGGCGTCCATGCCGATCGGCCAGTACGTCCCGTAGTGCACCGGCACCGCGCTGCGCGGCCCCAGTCGGGCCAGCGCCTGCGCGGCCCGGCCCGGGTCGAGGTGCTCCTCACCCAGGTGGGGACCCCAGCCGCCGACCGGCAGCAGCGCCACGTCGACCGGCCCGACCTCCTTGGCCATCGACTCGAACAGCCCGGTGTCCCCGGCGAAGTACGTACGCGACGCGCCCTCGACGACGAAGCCCAGCGCGGGGGAGCGGCGCGGCCCGAACGGCAGCCGGCGTCCGTCGTGCCGGGCCGGCACCGTCCGCACGCGCACCTCGCCCACCCGCGTCTCGTCCCCGGGCACGACCTCGGTCAGCCGCAGCTGCCGCAGCTGCCGCAGCCGGCGCAGACCGGGCACCTGGCGCACGGCACCGCGCGGGACCAGTACCCGGGTGCCGGGCGTGAGCCGGGCGAGGGAGGGGAGGTGCAGATGATCGGCGTGCAGATGGGAGACGAGCACGAGGTCCGCCAGCGCGGCGGCCGGCGGGGGCGGCGCGCCCCGGCGGCGGCGCAGATGCGCGAGCCGGCGGGCGAACAGGGGGTCGGTCAGCACGCGCGTGCCGGAGTCCTCGACCGTACAGGTGGCATGACCCCACCAGGTGATCTCCACCGGCACTCCCTTTGCTCCCCTCGTGCGACTCCCCCCGACCCTACGCGCAGCGGTAGGGTCGGCGGCGAAACCCTGAGGTGAGGGGGGACACCATGGGAGATCCGCGTACCGCTCCGGAAGTGCCGTGCCCCGGTTCCCCGGTTCCATGCGCGACGGGGGCACAGGGCGCGCCGCTGAGAGTCGCGGCGATCGCCAGCCTGACGCCGCTGGAGGAACTGGACGCCGACCCCTTCCTCGTCGACTCCCGCAGTCAGCACGCCATGTGCGCGCGCTGGGCGGCGGAGCGGGGGTACGTGATCACGCGCGAACTCCTCGTCCGCGGGCTGCGGCCCGACCACGGAGCGCTGTGGTCGGACGTCGAGTCGGGCGACGTCGACCTGTTCGTCGCGCCGAGCAGACGGGTGCTGGAGCGGGCGCTGGCGTCGGTGGAGGAGTTCGCGGCGGAGTGTGCGCGGCGGGGGGTGCGGATGGAGACGGTCGGCCGGGCGGAGCCGGCGTACGACGCGGACGCCAAGGCCCGCGTCCACCGGCGCCTGTCCATGCCGACGGCAGGCTACGACGGCCGCTGACGGCTCCGCCGGTTCCGTTTCTTCTCGCCCCCGCGGCCCTGCCCTTCCCGCCCCCGGACCCACAGAAGTTGCGCAGTTTCCCGCGCCCCTGACAGGAGCGCGGGAAACTGCGCGAAACGGCGGGAAGGGCAGGGGCGGCGGGGGCGAAAACCGCAGGTATGGCACGCTGGGCCAGGGCCCGGGCGAACCCGGGCCGGGAAGGGCGAGGGAGGTGAACGTGCGGCATCCACGCTGGCGGAGCCTGTTCCGCGGCACCCTGCGATCCATCGCCGTCTGGGCCGTCTCCACCCTCACCATGCTCGTCCTCGCCGGCCTGCTCCCCGACTTCCAGCTCCAGTCCGACACCGGCGACAGCGCCACCCGCATCGCCGTCACCGCCGCCGCCGGCGCCGGCGTCTTCGGCCTGCTCTCCGCCCTCGCCTGGCCCGTCCTCGTCCGGCTCCTGCTCCTCGTCCCCGCCCTCGTCCTCGGCCTGCTCGTCTTCTTCCTCAACGGCTCTCTCCTTCTCGTGGCCCTCCGCCTCAACCCCTCGGGGCGCGGCGAGGCCGCCCCGGAGACGGCCGTGGTGGTCGCCGCCGCGATGTCCGCCGTCGCCTCGGCGACCGGCGCCGCCCTCGCGGTCCGGGACGACGACGCGTACCGGCGGCGCCTGTACCGGCTCGCCGACCGCCGGCGCCGCCGGCGCGCGGCCGACCGGTCCGGGCCGTCCTCCCCGGGCACCGTCTTCCTCCAGCTCGACGGCGTCGGGCACGACGTGCTGACGGACGCCGTGCTCAAGGGCGTGATGCCCACCGTCGCCGGCTGGCTCGGCGTGGCCATGGGCACGGCGCGCGTCCCCGCCGCACGGGCGGGCGGCGCCGACGACCCCGTCGTCACCCCCGCCACGGTCCCCGGCACCGCGCCCGCCCAGGACGCCGCCGCCACCGCCCCCACCCACCGCCTGATCCCCTGGCGCACCGACTGGTCCAGCCAGACCGGCGCCAGCCAGCTCGGCATCCTGCACGGCTCCAACCACGACGTGCCCGCGTTCCGCTGGTACGAGAAGGACACCGGCGAGACCGTCGTCGCCAACCGGCCCACCAGCGCCGCCGAACTCCAGCGCCGGGCCGTGGAACGCACCGGCCACGCCGGTCTGCTCGCCGTCGACGGTGCCAGCCGCGGCAACCTCTTCAGCGGCGGCGCCGGCGAACAGGCCCTCGTACTGTCCATCGCCATCCGGCGCCGCGGCCGGGAGAACCGCTCCCGCGCGGGCTATTTCGCCTACTTCTCCGACCCGGCCAACGCCGTGCGCACCGCGCTGTCCTTCGTCGCCGAGGTCTGCCGCGAGATCGCCGAGTCCACCCGCGCCCGGCTGCGCGAGCAGCGGCCCCGGGTCGGCCGCGGCGGGCTCTACCCGTTCATCCGCGCCTTCGCGACCGTCGTCGAACGGGACGTCGTCGTCGCCTCGGTGATGGGCGACATGCTGGCCGGCCGCACCGCCGTCTACGCCGACCTCGTCGCCTACGACGAGGTCGCCCACCACTCCGGACCGCACAGCAGGGACGCGCGGAAGGTGCTCGCCCGCCTGGACCGCGCCCTCGCGCTCATCGCGCACGTCGCTGAGAGGGCGCCGCGCCCCTACCGGATCGTCGTCCTGTCCGACCACGGCCAGAGCCCCGGCGAGACCTTCCAGTCCCGCTACGGACTCGGCCTGGGCGACCTGGTCCGGGCCGGCTGCGGGCTGCCCGTACCGCGCGCGGCGCAGCGCACCCACAGCGGTGCCGAGGCCCGCGCCGCCGTACGGGCCGCGCTGCGCCGCCCGGTGGAGGAGGACGGCGGCCGCCACCGGCACCCCGCCTGCGGCACCGCCCGGACCGGCGGACGCTCCGGGCCCGCGCCCCTCCCCGCCGGCGAACCCGTCGTGCTCGCCTCCGGCAACCTCGGCCTCGTCTCCTTCCCGGACGTGCCGCACCGGATGAGCAAGGAGGAGATCGACCGCCGTCACCCGGCGCTGCTGTCCACCCTCGCCAACCACCCCGGCATCGGCTTCCTGCTGGTGCGCAGCGAGGAGCACGGCGGGGTGGTGCTCGCCGCGCACGGCGTCGAGGTGCCGGTGGACGGACTGAGCGACGCCCACCCCGGCCCGCTGGCCGACTTCGGCCCCGGCGCCGCCGACGCCGTACGGCGCACGCACTCCTTCCCGCACACCGCCGACATCATGGTCAACTCCTGGTACGACCCGGCCGACGGCGAGGTGCTGGCGTTCGAGGAGCAGATCGGCTCGCACGGCGGCCTCGGGGGCGCGCAGGGGCGGCCGTTCCTGCTGTCGCCGCTGGAGCTCGCCCCGCCCGTCGAGGACGGCGCGGAGCTGGTCGGCGCGGAGGCGGTGCACCGGGTCCTGGTCCGCTGGCTGCGCGAGAGCGACGGCCCCCAGATCCCGGTCGAGGTCGTGCCGGGCACCGTCGTGCCGGGGCCCGCCGAGCGCACCCCGGCGGCCACCGGCGACGACGCCGACGAGCGGGCGGCCTGAACGGGCGGGTGCGCCGGACGGGAATGTGATCGGATGGGGCCGGTACCCGTGCCGGGAACCACCTCGTTCACCGTTTCGAAAGAAGGACGCACAGTGGCAACCACGCGCACCGCGCACACCGCCTGGGAAGGCAACCTGCTCGAGGGCAAGGGCGTCGTCACCTTCGACTCCTCCGGCATCGGCGAGCAGCCGGTGACGTGGGCGTCGCGCGCCGAGCAGGCCAACGGAAAGACCAGCCCGGAGGAGCTCATCGCCGCCGCCCACTCGAGCTGCTTCTCCATGGCGCTGTCGCACGCCCTCGCCGGTGCCGGCACCCCGCCCACCCGGATCGAGACGAAGGCCGACGTCACCTTCCAGCCGGGTACGGGCATCACCGGCATCCACCTGACCGTCGAGGGCACCGTTCCGGGTCTGGACGCCGACGGGTTCGCCGCCGCCGCCGAGGACGCCAAGAAGAACTGCCCGGTCAGCCAGGCCCTGGCCGGCACCGAGATCACCCTCTCGGCGAAGCTCGCCTGACGGCTCGGCTCGCCCGGCAGCAGCATTCGAAGCCGCGTTCCCGTACTACGGGGGCGCGGCTTCCGCCGTCCGGGGTACCCGCCCGGCCCGGGGTCGTCGGGACGCGAAGGGACCGAAAGAGGCATTGACAACGGCCCGCTCAGGTTTTGTGCTAGTTGGCAGAACACTTCGGAGGGCGCGGGGGCGGAAATCGGTCGGAAGGGGTACGGCGATGGCGCGTGCGGTCGGGATCGATCTCGGAACGACGAACTCGGTGGTGGCGGTACTGGAGGGCGGCGACCCCACGGTCGTCGCCAACGCGGAGGGCGCGCGGACGACCCCCTCGGTCGTCGCCTTCGCCAAGAACGGCGAGGTCCTCGTCGGCGAGGTCGCCAAACGGCAGGCCGTGACGAACGTCGAGCGCACCGCGCGCTCCGTCAAGCGGTACATGGGCGACCCGCACTGGCAGTTCCCGCAGCAGGGCTCCGTGGACGGCACCCGCTACCGGGCGCAGGAACTCTCCGCCCGCGTCCTGCAGAAACTCAAGCGCGACGCCGAGGCCTACCTCGGCGAGGACGTCACGGACGCGGTGATCACCGTCCCCGCCTACTTCGACGACACCCAGCGGCAGGCCACCAAGGAGGCCGGGGAGATCGCCGGCCTCAAGGTGCTGCGCATCATCAATGAGCCGACGGCGGCCGCGCTGGCGTACGGCCTCGACAAGGAGAACGAGCAGACCGTCCTCGTCTTCGACCTCGGCGGCGGCACCTTCGACGTGTCGCTCCTGGAGATGGGCGACGGTGTCATCGAGGTCAAGGCCACCAACGGCGACACGCACCTGGGCGGCGACGACTGGGACCAGCGGGTCGTGGACCACCTCGTCAAACGGTTCGAGGCGCACCACGGCGTCGATCTCGCGGCCGACAAGATGGCGGTCCAACGGCTGCGCGAGGCCGCGGAGAAGGCGAAGATCGAACTGTCCAGCTCCTCCGAGACGGCCATCAACCTCCCCTACGTCACCGCCTCCTCGGCCGGCCCGCTGCACCTGGAGGAGAAGCTCACCCGCGCCCAGTTCCAGGACCTCACCGCGGACCTGCTGGAGCGCTGCAAGGGCCCCTTCCACCAGGCCGTCAAGGACGCCGGGGTGAAGCTCGCCGCGATCGACCACGTCATCCTCGTCGGCGGCTCGACGCGGATGCCGGCCGTCACCGAACTGGTCAGGGAACTCACCGGCAAGGACCCGCACAAGGGCGTCAACCCCGACGAGGTCGTCGCCGTCGGCGCGGCGCTCCAGGCGGGCGTCATCCGCGGCGACGTCAAGGACGTCCTCCTGCTCGACGTCACCCCGCTGTCCCTCGGCATCGAGACCAAGGGCGGCATCATGACGAAGCTGATCGAACGCAACACCACGATCCCCACCCGGCGTTCGGAGATCTTCACCACCGCCGCGGACAACCAGCCCTCCGTGGGCATCCAGGTCTACCAGGGCGAACGCGAGATCGCCGCGTACAACAAGAAGCTCGGCGTCTTCGACCTCACCGGCCTCCCGCCCTCGCCGCGCGGCGTCCCGCAGATCGAGGTCGCCTTCGACATCGACGCCAACGGCATCATGCACGTCTCGGCGAAGGACCTCGCCACCGGGCGCGAACAGAAGATGACGGTCACCGGCGGCTCGGCCCTGCCGAAGGACGACATCGACCGCATGATGCGCGACGCGGAGAGCTACGCGGAGGACGACCGCAGGCGGCGCGAGGCGGTCGAGACGCGCAACCAGGCGGAGCAACTCGTCTACCAGACGGAGAAGTTCGTCCGGGAGAACGAGGACCGGGTGCCGGCGGACGTGAAGGCGGACGTGGAAGCGGCGGTGGCGGAGCTGAAGACCCTGCTGGAGGGCGAGCCGGACACGGCCGCGTTGCGGGCGGGGGTGGAGAAGCTGGCGACGGTGAGCCAGCGGGTGGGGCAGGCGATGTATCAGGGTACGGCCCCCTCGGCGGAGCCGGGCGCGGAGGCCTCCGGCGGTTCCGAGGAGGGTGTCGTCGACGCCGAGATCGTCGACGAGGAGGAGAGGGGCGGGAAGGGCGCGTCGTAGCCTCGGGGGGACACGCAGGTCTCCCGGGCTATGAAGCGCCCTCCGGCCGCCGGAACGCCCGGAGGGCGAACCACGGGTCCGGGCGCGGCCGGTCCTGGTCGGGCAGGGCGGCGAGCCGTGCCGCGAACGGCTCCGCCGCGGGGTCCCCCGGCGGCAACGTCATGAACCATCCCCGGCGCAGGTCCGCGAGCGCCCGCCGCGGACTGCGCCCCTGCCCGTGGCCCCGGAAGCCGCCCCGCCCGGCCGGCACGAGTCCCGCTTCGGCCGCGCGGGCCGTGACGGCGTCGGCGGCGTCCCTCGGCGCGCTCGGCGGCCGGGACGCCAGTACCGCGTCGATGTCGCTGCCCACGTTGTGCGCGGCGCCCTTGTCGACCGTGGTCACCCACACCCCGCCCGGCGCCAGCACCCGCGCGCACTCGGCGACCGTCGCCCGTACGTCCTCCGCGCGCGGGGCGAGGTGCAGCAGCCACACCGTGCAGACCGCGTCGAACCGCCCGTCCGGGAACGGCAGTCGCCGGCTGTCGGCGCGCACCACGGCCCCGGGCAGCCGCGCGGCGGCCCGCCGGATCATCCCGGGGGACAGATCGACCCCCACCACCCGCATGCCGGGCCGGTCCGCGGCGAGGCGGCGGGTGACGATGCCCGTGCCGCACGCCGCGTCGAGCAGCGTGCGCGCCCCGTCCGGCACCAGTGCGAGGACGCCCTCGGCCGCGGCCGCCGCCCGGGGCTCGCCGCCGCGCAGCTCGTCGTACCGCTCGGCCTCGTGGTCGTAGTCGAGCATGCCCGCCGCCCCCCGTCCCCCGCGCCCGGCCGGGTCAGCGGGCGCCGTGCACCGGCGCGAGGTCCGCCACCCGTCGGGCGAGGCCGAAGTCGAGCGCGGTGACGGCGCCGCCCGCGCTGTGGGTGTGCACAGCCAGCGCCACCGTGTCGTATCCCAGGGTGAGGTCGCTGTGATGGTCCAGCTCCTCCTGCACCTGGGCGATGTGCACGACCATCGCGGTCGCCGCGAAGTGGGAGCCGAGGCGGTAGGAGCGGGTGAGCCGACCGTCCGTCAGCGACCAGCCGGGCAGGTCCGCCAACCGGTTGTCGATCTCCGCACGCGACAGCGGTTCGACCGCCATGACCTCGCTCCTCTCCCGGAGTCCCGGGTGCGCGCACGTCCACCGGGACGGCCGGGTACCTCGGGGGACTGGCATTCTGATCGGATGGCATGATCTCATGCGTGCAGCGGTGGGGGCCTGATTCCGAAAAACGCCACACCGCACGCACACTTCGGCACGTGGGGAGGCGTGGCGTGAGCGAACGGCGGGCCGCGCCCACCGTCGGCCAGGTCGTGCTCGGCCGACGGCTGCAGGAGCTGCGCGAGGCGGCGGGACTGCGCCGGGAGGAGGCCGCACAGGTACTGCGGGTCGCCCCGGCCACCGTGCGCCGCATGGAGATGGCCGAGGTCACCCTCAAGATCCCGTACGTCCAGGTGCTGCTCACCACGTACGGCGTCCCGGAGCCCGAGGTCGCCGCGTTCGTCTCCCTGGTCGAGGACGCCAACGAGCCCGGCTGGTGGCAGCGGTACCACGATGTGCTGCCCGACTGGTTCAGCATGCACGTCAGCCTGGAGGGCGCGGCACGCGTCATCCGCTCCTACGAACCGCACTTCGCGCCCGGACTGCTCCAGACGGAGGCGTACGCGCGGGCCGTGATGGAGGCCGGCACGATCGGGCAGGCGAGCCCCCAGGACGTCGAACGCCACGTGGCGCTGCGCATGCACCGGCAGAAGCTGCTGGACCGCCGGGACATGCCCCACCTGTGGGTGATCATGGACGAAACGGTACTGCTGCGGCCCGTCGGCATGCGCCCCGAGGTGATGCGGGACCAGGTGGACCGGCTCCTCGAAGCGTCCGAGGACGACCGGATCACGCTCCAGGTCGCCGAGTTCGCCACCGGCCCGCACCCCGGCACGTACACGTCCTTCACCCTGTTCCGCTTCGCCCAGCCGGAACTGCCGGACATGGTCTACAGCGAGTACCTGACGGGAGCGCTCTACCTGGACAACCGCCAGGAGGTCGCCACCCACCTGGAGGTCCTGGACCACATGTCCGCCCAGGCGGCGTCGGCCTCCCGCACCCGGGACGTCCTCAAGGCGCACCGCGAGCGCTACTGACCGGGCGTCTCCCGCCGTTTCCCGTGGATCCACCTCCACGCAAGAGTGGCATACGTCTCTTCCCCGCAACCATGGGCGCGTTACACGAGTCACCTACGCGCATCACCATTTCTCCATGGGGGGACCATGAACCCGAACAACCCGCAGGATCCGTACAACCCGCAGGACCCGCGGCAGGCATATGGCCCGCGGGATCCGCAGCAGCCGCAGGGCGCGCAGAGCCCGCAGTACCAGCAGCCGCCGGCGGACCCGCGGAACCCGCAGCAGGTGCCCTACCCGCCGCAGTACCAGCAGCAGCCCGGCTGGGGCACTCCGCCGCCGGTGCCGCAGCCGCCCCGCCGGAACACCGGCAAGATCGTCGGCTTCTCCTGCCTCGGCGTGCTGGCCCTCTTCGTGGTGCTCGGCATCGTCGGCGCCGCGGTCGGCGGCGGGGACGACGAGGGCAAGAAGAGCACCGCCTCCAGCGGTCGGGCCGAGGGCGACTCCCCGAAGGGCGACGCGGCCAAGAGCGGCAAGGGCGACAAGAGCGGCAAGGGCGTCACCGGTGCCGAGGACGACACCAGGAGTGACGCGAAGTCGACCGGCAGCCAGGCCGACCAGTTCAAGGCCTGCGTCGCCAAGAAGGGCACCGCCGGCGAGAAGGCCGCCGTCGCGCACGTCACCAAGGTGACCGGCACCGACAAGCGCAACGACATCCTCGACTCGGCCGAGGTCTTCACCGACTTCACCGGCGGCTTCATGAGCGCCGACGCGGGCGACGCCAAGCTGATCACCTCGGCGTTCACGAGCTGCTACGAGTCGGACAACGGGCTCGTGACGGTGTACGGCAGTGACGGCGACATGATCACCAACGGCAACTACTGAGCCGCGCCCGGCAGGACGCGTGGACGGCCGGGCGGCCCGCGTGCGCGGAGGCCGCCCGGCCTGGTGCGGGTCCCGCCCCCAGGCGGCGGGACCCCGTACGCGGAACCTCGGCGGGGGCGACTACTCGAGAAGTTCCGCGTACGAGCCCATGGCCAGGGCGATGTCCGCCTGGGCCCAGAACCGGTGGTACGTGAACACGGGCGCGGCGCCGCCCTCCAGATAGCTCTCGACCTTCGACCACGCCGGGTCGTCCTCGTAGAAGGAGCGGATCGAGGCGAACGTCGACGAGGAGTCGACCGTGTCGCCGTTCGGCATGGTGCCGGTCCAGCCGCTCGGGACGTACACGCTGTCGCCGAAGCGGTTGTAGTCGGCGCGGGTCTCCGGGACGGCGATGCCGAGGTCGTCCCGGTAGTTGTCCCACATGCCGTCGAGCAGCGCCTTCGCCGTCGTCCTCGCCTCCGTGTCACCGGACTTGGCGGCGTAGTACGTCAGGGTCTTGGCGTACGCGGCGGCCACGCCCACGTCGTCGGTGTAGTCGGCGACGGTGACGTGCAGGCCGCTGTTGTCGCCGGGGGCGGAGGCGTTCCAGGTGTCGGGCTGCCCGGACCACTGGAGGGTGGACGGGATCCGGTAGGTGCCGTCCGGGTTGATCGTGGTCTTGGACAGCGCCCAGTGGACCCACTTGTCCAGGACCGTCTTGGCGTCGGCGTCGCCCGTCTGCTGGTAGTACTCGGCGACGCGCTCCATCGACCACGCCTGGAAGCCGAACCACTGGTTGGACGGCGGGTCGTGGTAGACGGGGGCCTCGTCGTAGTACATGCCGTAGAACGTGGACGTGCCGCTCGGCGGGGTGGCGTACCTGCCCTGCCAGCTGTTGGTCGCGCCGCCCGCGATCGCGCCCTCGTCGGACTGCAGCCAGCGGTAGAACTCCAGCTGCCGGTCGAGGGACTTGGACCAGTCGGCGGAGCCCGTGGCCGACTTCGGCCTCAGGTCGGCGTAGGAGCTGAGCGCGTACGCGGCCAGCGGGTTCTGGTAGCCGCCGTGGACATGGCTGGAACCGATGCGCCAGGCCCAGCCGGCACTGGTGTCCGTGGCCCCGCCCCAGGCGTAGTACCAGGAGAGCAGGTAGTCCGAGGCGTCCTTGCCGGTGCCGGCCGCGCAGGTCGACGGACCGACGCAGTTGCCGATCTTCTTGAAGTACTTGTCGTACATCGCGTAGCGCAGATAGTCGCCCATCTTCGCGGCCTTGCCGACGGTCGCGGAGACGTCGCCGCCCTTGCCCTGCTCCTTGGCCCACACGTCGGCCCAGTACGCGGCCTGCACGGCCCGCGCGTCGGCGTCGGGGGCGTCGGTGTACTTCCACTGCTTGGAGTAGGACGAGTCGCCGGTGAACAGGTCCAGGTAGCCGTTCTTCCCGCCGTACTTGAAGGCGTCGCAGGTCGGCTGCGGGACCGTCTCCCAGACCGACTCCTGCGGGCCGCGCTGGAAAGTGTTGAGGTACGAGGGCCCCGCGGCCGTCGGCCCGGCCTCGCACTTGCCGGGTGCGTCGCCGTACCCGTAGACGTTGTCGACGTCCTGGATCCAGTGCATCCCGTAGACGTCGTCCGTGCCGTAGGCGCTCTTCAGCTCGCCCGCGATCGGGTCGGAACCCACGGAGACACCGGTGTCGAGCGCGGCCGGGTACTCGTCCGGGGTGTCGTGCTCGGGCGCGTAGGTGGCCGGCTTGGCGGCGTTGTAGAACGAGTTGGTCGGCTGGTCGGCGTGGGTGGGGATCATGTACTTCTCCATGATGTCCCAGGCACCGTTGAACTTGGACCAGTCGCCGGTGACCTTGCCGTACATCGCCTGCAGCCACAGCAGATAGCTGTACGCCTCCGACGTGGTCTCATGACCGTAGTCGGGCGCCTCCACGATCAGTGTCTCCACCGAGTGGTACGGGATGCCCTCGGGGGAGAAGTAGCCGTTCGCGGGGTCGGTGATCTTCCCGTAGAGGTCCAGGAAGCGGGCGTCGTACGCCGTCGAGGCGGACAGTTCCGTGACGGTCACGGTGGCCTTGGCGTGGCCGGCCGCGGACGAGGTGAAGGTGGCGGCGCCGGTGCCGGAGTCGTCGGCGGTGACGGTCACCTTCTGCGCGGTGTCCCAGTTCGACGGGGTGAAGGTCAGCGAGGCGCCGCCGGTGACGGTCAGTCCGCTGTTGCCGTCGGTGCGGGCGGTCGTCACCGTCACGTCCGCCGGGGGCTTCGTCGACAGCTTCAGCTCGTAGCTGCCGGACTTGCCCTGCTGGACGCCCAGTTGACCGGGGGAGGCGACTATCGCGGGCCCGGAGGCGACGGTGATGCCGACCGGGGTCGACTCGGCCGACGCGCCGAGGCTGTCGTACGCCTTCGCCAGCAGCGAGTGGCTGCCCACGGACAGCCCGGTGGCCGCGTAGGTGTACGGGGCGCTGGTGTCGGTGCCGAGCAGCGTGGTGTCGTCGTAGAACTCGATCTTCGAGATCGACGCGCCGTCGGCCGCGGCGGCCGTGGCCGCGAGCGGGACGGCGTCGCCCTGCGAGTAGACCGCGCCCGCGCCCGGGCTGGTCAGCACGGTGACCGGCGGCTGGTGCGCGCCGGTGCAGCGCGTGCCGTTGACGGAGAAGTCGGTGGGCGCGGTGTTGGTGCCGCTGTAGGTGAACTGCGCGCCTGTGGTGACGGCGGCGCCGGCGGCGACCTTGCCGTTGTACGAGGCGTTCCTGACGGTGACCGATTTCCCGGACTGCGACCAGGTGCCGTTCCAGCCGCTGGTGAGCTTCTGGTCGCCCGCGTAGGAGTACGTCAGGGTCCAGCCGTCCAGGGCGTCCGAGCCCCGGTTGGTGAGGGTCAGCTCGGCGGTGAAGCCGGAGCCCCAGTCGTTGGTCGAGTAGTCGACGCCGCACTGCACGGAGGCAGCGTGCGCGGTCGTCGAGCCGGCCGACAACAGGGCGAAGGGAAGGGCGAGAGCGGCCACGGCGGCGGTCCACAGACGCCGTGCGGCACGGCGTCCGCGTCTGCGCCCGGGGCTGGATCCGGGTCTGCTGCGTGAGGGTTCCATGGTGCTGGTCCTCCTTGCGGCTCTGGCGAGTGGGGGGAGGAGCGACAAGCTGTGAACCAGTGGGAGCGCTCCCATAGTGAGGAGGGGCACCTCTGCGGTCAAGTCATGTGAAGAGTCGAAAAGATTTCGACGGAGTTCACCTACGGTGAGGGGCCGGTTTCGGCGTGCCGCCGATTCAACCCTCTTGGATTCACCGCCGGTTGGCGCTACCTTCCCCACACCAGTGGGAGCGGTTCCATCAGTCGACGCGTCCGTCACGGGCGCGACCGAGCTGCAAGGAGTCGCTCATGCGAGACCCCCCGCGTTCATTGCTTTGAGGCGCGGCTTTCAGGCGTCGCCTCCAGTCGCGGCTTGCGGCGTCGCGTTCGGGCGCGGCGTCCGGGCGTGGCCGCTCCGCGGGTCCCTCCGGCTCTCCGGCCGCGACGGCACACCCACGTCGCACGGAGCCGGCCGCGCGAGCACCGAGAGCACCGCGCGCCCCGCTTCCTGGACGGACGATCTCGCACGGCGTCACCCGGACGGCATCACCCGCACGCCACCACGCGGGCCGCCCCGGGCCGCCGTCCGACGCGCCCCCACGCACCACCCGGCAGTGCGACTCACCGGGACCACCCAACAGGACGACCTGGCAGGACCACGACAACAGGACCACGACAGGAAGAAGGAAACACGCACTCATGAGCCGTACCAGAACAGCGTTGTTCGCCGCCCTGGCGCTGATCGCCGGAGGCACGGGCACCGCCCTCATGGCACCCACCGCAGGAGCCGCCACCGCGGCCGTCCCCTGCGCCGTCGACTACCAGATACAGAACGACTGGGGCTCCGGCTTCACCGCCAATGTGACCGTCAGGAACAACGGCGCCCCCAAGACGAGCTGGTCGCTGAAGTGGTCCTACGCCGGCAGCCAGAAGGTCGCCAGCGGCTGGAACGCCAAGTTCAGCCAGAGCGGCAGCGCCGTCACCGTCACCAACGAGAGCTACAACGGCTCCCTGGGCACCGGCGGTTCGACCAGCTTCGGCTTCCAGGGCACCTACAGCGGCTCCAACGCCGTGCCCGCGAGCTTCACCCTCGACGGCGTCACCTGCAACGTCGACTCCGGCGGCGGGGACGACGGGGGCGGTGGCGACGACGGCGGTGGCGGCACCGACCCGTCCGGCCGCGTGGACAACCCGTACGCCGGCGCCAAGGTGTACGTGAACCCCGAGTGGTCCGCCCTGGCCGCCGCCGAACCGGGCGGCGACCGGGTCTCCGACGAGCCGACCGGCGTCTGGCTGGACCGCATCGCGGCCATCGACGGTGTGAACGGCGGCATGGGCCTGCGCGACCACCTCGACGCGGCGCTGGAGCAGAAGGGCAGCGGCGAGGAGGTCGTCCAGCTCGTCGTGTACGACCTGCCCGGCCGCGACTGCTCCGCCCTCGCCTCCAACGGCGAACTCGGCCCCGACGACATCGACAAGTACAAGTCCGACTTCATCGACCCGATCGCGGACATCCTCTCCGACGCCAAGTACGCCTCGCTGCGGATCGTCACCACGATCGAGATCGACTCGCTGCCCAACCTCGTCACCAACACCGGCGGCAAGGCGACCGCCACGCCCCAGTGCGACACGATGAAGGCGAACGGCAACTACGTGAAGGGCGTCGGCTACGCGCTGGCGCAGCTCGGCGCGATCCCCAACGTCTACAACTACGTGGACGCCGGCCACCACGGCTGGCTCGGCTGGGACGACAACTTCGGCCCCACCGCGCAGCTGTTCAAGCAGGCGGCCACCAGTGAGGGCGCGAGCGTCGACGACGTGCAGGGCTTCATCACCAACACCGCCAACTACAGCGCCCTGAAGGAGGAGAACTTCACCATCGGCGACACCGTCAACGGCACCTCCGTGCGCCAGTCCAAGTGGGTGGACTGGAACCGGTACGTCGACGAGCTGTCGTACGCCCAGGCCTTCCGCGAGGAGGCGGTCTCGGCCGGCTTCAACTCGGACATCGGCATGCTGATCGACACCTCCCGCAACGGCTGGGGCGGTCCCGGCCGGCCCACCGGACCCGGCGCGAAGACCAGCGTCGACACGTACGTCGAGGGCGGGCGCATCGACCGCCGCATCCACGTCGGCAACTGGTGCAACCAGTCCGGCGCGGGTCTGGGCGAGCGCCCGCAGGCCGCTCCCGAGTCCGGGATCGACGCCTACGTGTGGATGAAGCCCCCGGGTGAGTCCGACGGCGCCAGCCAGGCCGTCGACAACGACGAGGGCAAGGGCTTCGACCGCATGTGCGACCCGACGTACACGGGCAACGCGCGCAACAACAACAACATGTCGGGCGCCCTGCCCGACGCCCCGCTGTCGGGCCACTGGTTCTCGGCCCAGTTCCAGGAACTGATGGACAACGCCTACCCGCCGCTGTCGTAGCGGCGACGACGAACCGCCCGGTCCGCTCGCGCGGGCCGGGCGGTTCCGTACGGTGACGCCGGGAGGGCGTCAGTCGTTGACGTCCGCCGGGTTCGAGCCCAGGCGGCGCTCCTCGTCGAGCGCGCTGATCGCGCCCAGGTCCTCGTCGTCCAGCGAGAAGTCGAAGACCTCGATGTTCTCCTTGATCCGCGACGGCGTCACGGACTTCGGGATCACGATGTTGCCGAGCTGCAGGTGCCAGCGCAGCACCACCTGGGCCGGCGTCCGCTCGTGCTTCCGCGCGATCGCCACGATCGCCGGCACGTCCAGCAGCCCCTTGCCGGAGCCGAGCGGCGACCACGCCTCGGTCACGATGCCGTGCTCCGCGTGGACCTCGCGCGCCGCCCGCTGCTGGAGCTGCGGGTGCAGCTCGATCTGGTTGACCGCCGGCACGACCGAGGTCGCCTCCAGCAGCGTCGTCAGATGCTCGGGCAGGAAGTTGGAGACGCCGATCGCCTTGGCGCGGCCCTCCTCGTACAGCTTCTCGAACGCCTTGTACGTGTCGACGAACGTGCCCCGCTCCGGCATCGGCCAGTGGATCAGGTACAGGTCCACGTACTCCAGGCCGAGCTTCTTCAGCGACGTGTCGAAGGCGCGCAGGGTGCTGTCGTACCCCTGGTCGGCGTTCCACAGCTTGGTGGTGACGAAGAGCTCCGCGCGGGGGAGCCCGGAGGACGCGATCGCCTTGCCGGTGCCCTCCTCGTTGCCGTAGATCGCCGCGGTGTCGATGCTGCGGTAGCCCGCCTCCAGGGCGGTGCCGACGGCACGCTCCGCCTCGTCGTCCGCCACCTGCCAGACGCCGAAACCGAGCTGGGGCATCTCGACGCCGTTGTTGAGGATGATCGGGGGGACCTTGCTGCTCACGAGCTCTCGAATCCTTAGGTCGTCGGTGGGTGCATCGGGTCGTACGTCTGTTCATCGCACCCGTTGGTGCTCCTGCCCGGACGTCCGCCCACTTACCCCATCGTCGACGATCACGCTCCGTGTTGCATTCCGGGTGGTCCGTTCTCTGCCGGGGCCGGCGTGGCGAAAGGTTCCCTCACGCCCGGTAGAGCGCCTCGACCTCGGCCTCGTAGGCGCTCTCGATCGCCCTGCGCTTCAGTTTCAGCGAAGGGGTGAGCAGCCCGTGCTCCTCGGTGAACTGGTGCGCCAGGATGCGGAACGTGCGGATCTGCTCGGCCCGGGACACCTGCGTGTTCGCGGCGACGACCGCGCGCCGCACCTCCGTCTCCAGGTCCGGGTCGCGCACCAGCCGGGCCGGGTCGAGTCGCGGCTTGCCGCGCATCTGCAGCCAGTGCTCCACGGCCTCCTGGTCCAGGGTGACCAGCGCCGCCACGTACGGCCGGTCGTTGCCGACGACGAGGCACTGGGCGACCAGCGGATGGTCGCGCACCCGCTCCTCCAGCGGCCCCGGCGAGACGCTCTTGCCGCCGGAGGTGACCAGGATCTCCTTCTTGCGCCCGGTGATGGTCAGGTAGCCGTCCTCGTCGAGCGTGCCGAGGTCACCGGTGGCCAGCCAGCCGTCGTGCAGCGCCTCGTCGGTGGCCTTCTCGTTGTTGAGGTAGCCGTGGAAGATGTTGTCGCCGCGCAGCCAGATCTCGCCGTCCTCCGCGATGTGCACCGACATGCCCGGGATGGCCTGGCCGACCGTGCCGTAGCGGGTGCGCTCGGGCGGGTTGGCGGTCGCCGCCGCCGAGGACTCCGTCAGCCCGTAGCCCTCGTAGATCTGCACGCCCGCGCCCGCGAAGAACAGCCCGAGCCGCCGGTCCATCGCCGAGCCGCCGGACATCGCGTGCCGCACCCTGCCGCCCATCGCGGCGCGGATCTTCGCGTAGACGAGCTTGTCGAAGAGCTGGTGCTGCATCCGCAGGCCCGCGGTCGGCCCCGGACCGATGCCCCAGGCCTTGGCCTCCACGGCGTCGGCGTACTTGACCGCCACGTCCACGGCCTTCTCGAACGGCCCCGCCCTGCCCTCCTTCTCGGCCTTGCGGCGGGCGGCGTTGAAGACCTTCTCGAAGATGTACGGCACGGCCAGGAAGAACGTCGGCCGGAACGCGGCCAGGTCGGGCAGCAGCGCGGCCGCGCTGAGCTGCGGCTGGTGGCCGAATCTCACCCGTCCCCGGATCGCCGCGACCTCCACCATCCGCCCGAAGACGTGCGCCAGCGGCAGGAACAGCAGCGTGGACGCCTCGTCGCCGCGGCGGGAGTGGAACACCGGCTCCCAGCGCCGGATCACCGTGTCCGTCTCGAACATCAGATTGCCGTGGGTGAGGACACAGCCCTTGGGGCGGCCGGTGGTGCCCGAGGTGTAGATGATCGTGGCCACCGAATCGGGGGTGACCGCCTGCCGGTGCCGGTGCACGGTGTCGTCGTCGAGATGCGCGCCGGCGTCGTACAGCTCCTGCACGGCGCCCGTGTCGAGCTGCCACAGCCGGCGCAGGTGGGGGAGGCGGTCGATGACCGTGGCGATCGTCATCGCGTGGTCCTCGTGCTCCACCATCGCCGCGCTGACCTGCGCGTCGTGCAGCATCCAGCAGACCTGCTCGGCGGAGGACGTCGGATAGACCGGGACGACCTCGGCGCCGATGGACCACAGTGCGAAGTCGAACAGGGTCCACTCGTAGCGGGTGGGGCACATGATGGCGACCCGGTCGCCGAAGTGGACGCCCTGGGAGAGCAGGCCCTTGGCGAGGGCGAGCACCTCGTCGCGGAACTCGGCGGCGGTGACGTCGCGCCACCGGCCGTCGGGCCCCTTGCGGCCCAGGGCGATGCGCGACGGATCCTCGTGGGCATGCTCGAAGACGACGTCGGCCAGTCCGCCCGCCGGCGGCGGCGACGTCTCCAGCGGAGGGTTGGTGAACTCGTGCAAACCCCGCTCCTCGTGCGTTCCCGGACGGTGCGTTCCCGGACAGGGCGTGAAAGCTACCCCACGGCGGGACGGGGCGGGAGGGGGGCGGAACGCGAGCGTTGTTCACGGAACGCGCTGGTCAGCGGAAGAAAATGCGCTCACATGGGTCGGGGTGGGACAGAAAGCTGACCTCGGAGTAAGCCCCGGCCGCGCAATCTCCACGGAATCTGCCCGGGGCGGGCACCGGCCGACACGGGTTACTTGCGGGTAACGACGCGTTTCGGGGGCCTGCGGGAGGAGAGGTCCGTGGGGGGCCGGCGGGAGTCGGCCAGAGGTCGGCTCGGGAGCCCGCCGGGCGGTCTCGGGTGGGGGCGACGGCGGCGGGGAGGCGGTGACGGGGCGACGGCGGCGGGGCGGTGGCGGGGCAGAGAAAGCTGGGCCGGTGATGTCCTCCGTGCACCACCGACCCAGGAGGCGGCCGGGCCGCCCTCCTGTTCAGCGTCCCGGAGGCCGCATCCGTCACTGCCCCGGCCGGCGCAGCCGCGCACCGCCCGCCAGCAGCGCCGTGGCCAGCGCCTCCGCGGCGGGCCGGGCCGGACCCGGCCGCTCCGCGTGCGCCAGGACGAACTCCACCTCGCCCAGCGCCGGCAGCCCCGCCCGCTCCGGGATCCGCACCAGTCCCGGCGGCACCAGCCCACGCGAGTGCGCCATCACCCCCAGCCCCGCCCGCGCCGCCGCGACCAGCCCGTTCAGACTCCCGCTCGTGCAGGTGATCCGCCACGCGCGGCCCGCCCGTTCCAGCGCCCGCAGGGCCAGCTCCCGTGTGATGCCCGGCGGCGGATACACGATGAGCGGCACCGGCCGGGCCGGGTCCAGCCGGAACCGTGGCGCACCGATCCACACCAGCTCGTCGTGCCGGACGAGCTGCCCCCGCGGATCCCCCTCCCGCCGCTTGGCCAGCACGAGATCGAGCTGTCCGGCCCTGAGCCGCTCGTGCAGCGTGCCCGACAGCTCCACCGTCAGTTCCAGATCGACCTCGGGGTTCTCGTGCCGGAACCCCTCCAGGATCTCCGGCAGCCGGGTCAGGACGAAGTCCTCCGACGCCCCGAACCGCAGCCGCCCCCGGGGCCGCGCACCGCCGAAGTGGGCCGTCGCCTGCTCGTGCACCTCCAGGATCCGGCGCGCGAAGCCGAGCATCGCCTCGCCGTCCTCCGTCAGCTCCACGGAGTGGGTGTCCCGGGTGAACAGCGCCCGGCCCGTCGCGTCCTCCAGCCGGCGCACGTGCTGGCTGACCGTCGACTGGCGCAGCCCGAGCCGCCCGGCGGCCTGCGTGAAACTCAACGTCTGCGCCACCGCGAGGAAGGAGCGCAGATGGGACGGCTCGTACACGGCGACCAGCCTAGGGCCTGCCCCGTCGGGCGGCCCGTGGCGTGGGGGGCGGGGTGTTCGGGGCGGGGTGGTCCGCATGCCCGGCGGTGACGGCGGTTACGCGCTGGTCGCGTGTGTGGCCGTGCCGTCCGGGCGGGCAGGAGGCGGCCGAGGACGAGGGCCCGCACGGCGGAGGTCCGGCCGTCGACGCCCGCGGGAGAGCGGCCGCGCAGGGCGGCCATGACGGTGTCCGCGGTCTGTCCGGGCTGCCGCCTGCCGGGCGGGCTCCTGCGGTTCATGGGCGTGACCAGTGCCGTTTCCCGCGGTACGTCCCCACCGACCTCGCCTCCTCCTCGCCCTCGTAGGCACCGGAGACGCCCGATGCACCTGAGGCCCCCGAGCCCGACGAGGTGCTCCTCATCACGAGCCGCGATCGCAGTGAGAGTGGTGTGCCGGTTTCCCGATGACGCGGGGAGGCGCACGATGGAGGGGACGAAGACGCCGGTGGGAGAGGGAGAGCCACCGGGCGACCGGAGTGCGCGAAGCGCGCCTGACGTGGTGGAGCACAGTGAAACGCCTGCGATGGCCGCGACGGATACCCGTCGACCCCTACATCGTCCTGCTGCTGGCGACGGTGGGACTCGCGGCCCTCGTCCCGGCGCGCGGCACCGCCGCCGACACGGTGTCCGGTGCCTCGACCGCCGCGATCGCCTTCCTCTTCTTCCTCTACGGGGCCCGGCTCTCCACCCGTGAGGCACTGGACGGACTGCGCCACTGGCGCCTCCACGGCACCGTCCTGCTCTGCACCTTCGTCGTCTTCCCGCTGCTCGGTCTGGCCGCCCGCGGCCTCGTGCCGGTGCTGCTGACGCACTCCCTCTACACCGGACTGCTCTTCCTCACGCTCGTCCCCTCGACGATCCAGTCCTCGATCGCGTTCACCTCCATCGCCCGCGGCAACGTGCCCGCCGCGATCTGCGCGGGCTCCTTCTCCTCCCTCGCCGGCATCGTCGTCACCCCGCTCCTCGCGGCGGCGCTGCTCGGCGGCAGCGGGGGCGGCTTCTCCGTGGACTCCCTGGTCAGGATCGTGGCTCAGCTCCTCGTGCCGTTCATGGCCGGGCAGGTGCTGCGGCGCTGGATCGGGGGGTTCGTGACCCGGCACAAGAAGGTGCTGGGGCTGGTCGACCGCGGCTCGATCCTGCTGGTCGTCTACACGGCGTTCAGCGAGGGCATGGTGCGGGGGATCTGGCACCAGGTGAGCCTCGTCCGGCTGGCCGGGCTGCTGGGGGTGGAGGCGGTACTGCTCGCGGTGATGCTGGCGTCGACCTGGTACGGGGCACGAGCGCTGGGGTTCGGGCGGGAGGACCGGATCGCGATCCAGTTCGCGGGGTCGAAGAAGTCCCTGGCGTCCGGGCTGCCGATGGCGAGCGTCCTGTTCGGCGCGCAGGCGTCCCTGGCGGTACTGCCGTTGATGCTGTTCCACCAGATGCAGCTGATGGTGTGCGCCGTGATCGCCAAACGGCGGGCGCGGGACGACGACGCCACGCCACCTCAGGAGCAGGGGCCGCACCCGTCGGACCGCGGCCGGGACCCGGCCCGGGCGGGCTGAGCCGGTAGGCGGGCCCGGGCCCGGGCACGGACGCGGGCGCGTCGCGCGACTCCTTCGCGCCCCTGACGGCGGCTGACGTCGGCCAAGTCGGCCGACCCCGTCCGTCAGCCCTGGGGCGCCGCGGCCCGCAGGGCGATCCGGTGGTCGCCGGCGTAGATGTTCATGGACGCGCCCCGCAGGAACCCCACCAGTGTCAACCCCGTCTCCGCCGCCAGGTCGACCGCCAGGGAGGACGGCGCCGAGACCGCCGCGAGGACCGGTATGCCGGCCATGACCGCCTTCTGCGCGAGCTCGAAGGAGGCGCGGCCCGACACCATCAGGATCGTGCGGGACAGCGGCAGCGCGTCGTTCTGCAGGGCGCGGCCCACCAGCTTGTCGACCGCGTTGTGCCGGCCCACGTCCTCCCGTACGTCCAGCAGCTCGCCGTCCTCGGAGAACAGCGCCGCCGCGTGCAGCCCGCCGGTGCGGTCGAAGACCCGCTGGGCCGCTCGGAGCCGGTCCGGCAGTCCGGACAGCAGCTCCGGCTCCAGCCGCAGGGGCGCGCCGGCGGACTCGTCCCCGTCGTCGATCGCCCAGCGGGCCGTCGTACGGACCGCGTCCAGGCTCGCCTTGCCGCACAGTCCGCACGACGACGTCGTGTACACGTTGCGTTCCAGGGTGATGTCCGGGATCACGACACCCGGCGCGGTCTGCACGTCCACCACGTTGTAGGTGTTGACGCCGTCCGCGGTCGCGCCCGCGCAGTACACGATGTTCCGCAGCTCGTCCGCCGCGCCCAGCACCCCCTCGCTCACCAGGAAGCCGACGGCCAGCGCGAAGTCGTCGCCCGGGGTGCGCATGGTGATGGCGAGCTGTCTGCCGTTGAGCCGGATCTCCAGCGGCTCCTCGGCGACGAGCGTGTCCGGCCGGGCCGAGACCGCCCCGTCCCGGATGCGGATGACCTTGCGTCGTTCCGTGACTCGTCCCATGTCCCGATCAGCCCCGGTTCTGTACGTGCGAGTGGCCGCGGCGGCCCTTGGAACGAAGGTTGCCACGGGTCACCGGATCAATCATCTCTCCCGGCTCGCACCCGGTTCTCCCGTGGTTCCCTCCCGCTCCCGCCCGCTTCGGCTCGCTTCCTTCCCGGTCCCGCCCGCTCACCTCTCGCTCGCTCCCGCTTCCCTCCGGGTTCCCGCGTGGGCCGGGCGGGTCGCGCGCAGCGAGGCCAGCAGCCGCAACCGGTCCGTCTGGGCGCCCGGCTCGGCGGTGAAGACCAGCATCACGGGGCCCGGACTGCCGGGCAGCGGATACGTGTCCCAGTCCAGCACGATGTCGCCGACCTCGGGCACCCGGAACGTCTTGGTGCCGCTGACCGACGCGCGGACGTCGTGCCGGGCCCACAGCCGCCGGAACTCGGCGCTGCGGATGCTCAGTTCGCCGACGATCGCGGTGGCGCGGGGATGCGTGGGGTCGGTGGCGACGGCCGCGCGGAGCATGCCGATGTAGTCCAGGGCCTGCCGCTCCCAGTCCGGGCAGCTCCGTCCCCCGTTGAGTTCGTCGTCGAACAGCAGCAGGAGCATGTTGAGCCGCTCGGCCGGCAGGCCCGTCGGGTCGCCGAGCAGCGCCTCGGCCATCACGTTCCAGTCGAGCAGGTCGAGATGGCGGCCGAGAACCACCGCGGGGGTGTCCATCACCCGCAGCAGCCGGCGCGTGCTGTCCGGCACCCGCTCCGGGGCGCGTTCCGGCCGGGCGGGGACCGGGCGGCGGGCGGCACGGGCCAGGGCGAACAGGTGCCGCCGCTCCTCGTCGTCGAGGCCGAGCGCACCGGCCAGGGACTCCAGGACGGTGTCGGACGGGCGCACCTCGCGGCCTTGCTCCATCCGCTGGTAGTAGTCGGTGCTCAGCCCCGCCAGCAGGGCCAGCTCCTCCCGCCGCAGCCCGCTGACCTTGCGCCGGCCGCCCGGCTCCAGGCCGACGTCGCGCGGACGCAGCCGCCCGCGCCGGGCGCGCAGGAAGTCGCCGAGTTCACGGGCGTAGGGATGCCGGCTGCTCATGCCGCCCAGTGTGCCGCCCCGCCGGGCGCGCAGGGTAGGTCAGGAAAACCTAGGGAACCGGGGACCACCGAGCGGGCCCGGATCGCTCCTAGCGTCGTCGGTCCAGCGACCGACGCACCAGGAGCAGCAGATGAGAAGCGCATGGACCGCCGACCGCATTCCCGACCAGCACGGCAGGGTCGCCGTCGTGACCGGCGCCAACTCGGGCCTCGGCCTGCTCACCGCCACCGAGCTCGCCGGCCACGGTGCCCGTGTCGTCCTCGCCGTCCGCGACACGGCCGCCGGCCAGGCGGCTGCCCACAGGATCGGCGGCGACGTGGAGGTACGCCACCTCGATCTCGCCTCGCTCGCCTCGGTGCGCGCGTTCGCCGAGAAGCTGAGCGCCGACCACCCGGTGATCGACCTGCTGGTCAACAACGCCGGACTCGTGCTCCTCGGCCCACGCCGTACGACCGCCGACGGCTTCGAACTGCACCTGGGCACCAACATGCTGGGCCACTTCGCGCTCACCGGGCTGCTGCTCGACAACCTGACCGCGGCGCCCGGGGCCCGCGTGGTGAGCCTCAGCTCGATCACCCACAAGAACGCGCACCTCGACTTCGACGACCTGATGTGCGAACGGAACTACAAGGCCACCGAGGCGTACGGCCGGTCCAAGCTCGCCACCACGGCCTTCGGCATCGAACTCGACCGGCGGCTGCGGGCCGCCGGGTCGTCCGTCCTCAGCGTCCTGGCCCACCCCGGCCTGACCCGTACGAATCTGACGCCGCGCGCGTGGGAGCACCGGGGGCGACTCGGGCAGCTCATCGCCAGGGGCGGGCTGCTGGTCACGCAGCCGGTGGAGCAGGGGGTGCTGCCGCAGCTGCGGGTGGCGACGGACCCGGAAGTGCGCGGCGGGCAGTTCTTCGGGCCGGGCGGGCCGGGGGAGGCACGCGGGCGGATGGTCGAGGCCCGCCTCAACCGTGAGGCGAGCGATCCCGCGATCACCCGGCGCCTGTGGGAGACGGCGGAGCGGCTGACGGGGGTCGCCTACCTCTGAGCCCCCGTTACCTCTGAGCACCGGCGCGGTGGCGCGGGGGCCGGGTACGACGACCCGGCCCCGAAGGGCGCCACCGCTCACCGCGCCGCGCGTGCCGTTCGTCGCGCGTACCCGACCGCTCACCGCATACGGGCAAGCCGTTGCCTTCTCAACTACCGTCCGCGTGCCTACCGTTCCTGATCCATGAGCCCCCCTGTCGCACCCCCTGGCTGGAGCCGCTGGCTCGTTCCCCCGGCCGCCCTCGCCATCCACCTCTCCATCGGCCAGGCCTACGCCTGGAGCGTCTTCAAGCCGCCCCTCGAAGCGGCCCTGGGCCTCTCCGGCACCCAGAGCGCCCTGCCCTTCCAGCTCGGCATCGTGATGCTCGGCCTGTCCGCCGCCTTCGGCGGCACGCTCGTCGAACGCAACGGCCCCCGCTGGGCCATGACCGTCGCCCTGATCTGCTTCTCCTCCGGCTTCCTGCTCTCCGCCCTGGGCGCCGCCACCGAGCAGTACTGGCTGATCGTCTTCGGCTACGGCTTCGTCGGCGGCATCGGTCTCGGCATCGGGTACATCTCCCCGGTCTCCACCCTCATCAAGTGGTTCCCGGACCGTCCCGGCATGGCCACCGGCATCGCCATCATGGGCTTCGGCGGCGGCGCGCTGATCGCCTCGCCCTGGTCGGCGCAGATGCTGGACTCCTTCGGCACCGACAGCTCCGGCATCGCCCTCGCCTTCCTGGTGCACGGACTGTCGTACGCCGTCTTCATGACCCTCGGCGTCCTCCTCGTCCGCGTCCCGCGCGCCCGCATCGCCGTCCCGTCCGCGGGCGAGGCGGCCGACGCACCCCCGAAGGAGACCGGGGCCGGGGCCGGGGCCGGGGTACCGGACACCGCACCCCGGGTCTCCGCACGCGACGCCGTCCGCACCCCGCAGTTCTGGCTGCTGTGGGTGGTGCTCTGCACCAACGTGACCGCCGGCATCGGCATCCTGGAGAAGGCCGCGCCGATGATCACGGACTTCTTCGCGGGCTCGTCGACCCCCGTCTCCGTCTCCGCGGCGGCCGGCTTCGTCGCTCTGCTGTCCGCGGCCAACATGGCGGGCCGCATCGGCTGGTCCACCACCTCCGACCTGATCGGCCGCAAGAACATCTACCGCGTCTACCTCGGCGTCGGCGCCGTGATGTACGCGCTGATCGCCCTGTTCGGCGACGACTCCAAGCCGCTGTTCGTCCTGTGCGCGGTGGTCGTCCTCTCCTTCTACGGCGGCGGCTTCGCGACCGTCCCCGCCTATCTGAAGGACCTCTTCGGCACCTACCAGGTCGGCGCCATCCACGGCCGGCTGCTCACCGCCTGGTCCCTGGCCGGCGTGCTCGGCCCACTGATCGTGAACTGGATCGCCGACCATCAGGAGGACGCGGGCAAGCATGGCGCTGAGCTCTACACGCTGTCGTTCCTCATCATGATCGGACTGCTCGCCGTCGGCTTCGTCGCCAACGAACTCGTCCGCCCCGTCCACCCCCGTCACCACGTCGCCGCACCCGGCAAGGAGCCCGCCGATGACCGCCGAGAGCAGCCCGCCGCCTGACCGCCGCCCACTGATCGCGTTCTCCTGGCTGTGGGTGGGCGCTCCGCTCGCCTACGGCCTGTACGAACTGGTGCGCAAGGCGACACAACTGTTCACGGGCTGACGGGGGACCGGGGAGCCGGACGCCCGGGAGACAGGCTCACCGGCCACCGTACGGCCGGGGTTCTGCGGCCACTGAGGGAAGCCGACAATCCGCATCCCGCTTTCCTGTCGTTTCACCTGCCGTCGTACCCGTGAGTCACTGATCAGACTGGTGGATCCGCCACCCACGCACCAGGGGGACCACCATGACGCAGGGCTCACGCCTCACCGCTGTCGGTCATTACCAGCCCGCCAGGATCCTCACCAACGAGGACCTGGCGGGCATGGTCGACACCGGTGACGAGTGGATCCGCAGCCGGGTGGGCATCCGCACCCGGCACATCGCCGGCCCCGACGAGCCGGTCGACGAGCTCGCCGCCCACGCCGCCGCCAAGGCCCTCGCCGCGGCCGGGCACGGCCCCGAGACCGTCGACCTCGTCGTCGTCGCCACCTCCACGGCGATCGACCGGTCCCCGAACACCGCCGCCCGGGTCGCCGCCCGCCTCGGCATCCCCTCACCGGCCGCGATGGACGTCAACGTCGTCTGCGCCGGGTTCCCGCACGCCTTGGCCACCGCCGACCACGCCGTGCGCGCCGGCGCCGCCACCCGTGCGCTGGTCATCGGCGCCGACAAGATGTCCGAGGTGACGGACTGGACGGACCGTACGACCTGCGTGCTGGTCGGCGACGGGGCGGGCGCGGCCGTCGTCGAGGCCGACGTCGCAGGGGCTGTTGGGGCGGACGGGCGGCCCGGCATCGGGCCCGTGCTGTGGGGCTCGGTGCCGGAGATGGGGCACGCCGTGCGCATCGAGGGCACTCCGCCCCGCTTCGCCCAGGAGGGCCAGAGCGTCTACCGCTGGGCGACCACCCGCCTTCCGGCCATCGCCCGGCAGGTGTGCGAGCGCTCCGGCATCACCCCCGCGGAACTCGCCGGTGTCGTCCTGCACCAGGCCAACCTCCGCATCATCGAACCGCTCGCCGAGAAGCTCGGCGCGGTCAACGCCGTCGTCGCCCGGGACGTCGTCGAGTCCGGCAACACCTCGGCCGCCAGCATCCCGCTGGCCCTCTCCAAGCTCGTCGAGCGCGGCGAGCTGACCAGCGGCGACCCGGTCCTCCTCTTCGGCTTCGGCGGCAACCTGTCCTACGCGGGCCAGGTCATCCGCTGCCCCTGAGCGCGGGGGACGGCGGACGGCAGGGCAGACGGAGGGCCGAACGGGACGGCCGGCCGAACGGGACGGCCGGCCGAACGGGGCGGCCGGACGTACGGATGGACGGACGGCGGACGGGCAAGAGGGCAGCGGAGCGAGGGACGGCAGGCACCGGCCCGTCCGTCCCCACTTCCACCAGTACGGGCGGTACGGGCGGTACAGGTGACGCGGGTGCAGGGATGCCGGAAGGGGGCGCAGGATGTCGACCGAACTGCCGGCCGGCGCGGTGCCGGGGCCGTCGCGGCCCGGGCCGCTGCGCGACCGCGTCCACGAGGCGCTGCTCGAACTCATCACCGGCCGCGCCCTGCCGCCCGGACGGCACCTCGTCGAGGGTGATCTCGCCCGTCGGCTCGGGGTGTCGCGGCAACCGGTACGCGAGGCGCTGCAGCGGCTGAGCACCGAGGGCTGGGTGGACCTCAGACCCGCCCAGGGCGCGTTCGTGCACGTGCCGACGCCGGCGGAGGCCGACCAACTCGGCGCCGTACGCACCCTGTTGGAGGGCGAGGCCGCCGGGCTCGCCGCTGAACGCGCAGACCTGAACGGCGTCGACGCGCTCAAGGCGCTGTGCGCGGCGGGGGAACGGGCCGTGGCGAAGAACGACGTGGACGGCGCCGTAGCCCTCGCCGCCCGCTTCCACGCGAAAGTCACGGAATTGGCGGGCAACGCGGTCCTCGCCGAACTGGCCGCCCGCATCGACCGGCGGGTGCGCTGGTACCAGGCGCCGGTCGCCCGGCAGCGCGGCCCCCGAACCTGGGCCGAGCACCGCGAGGTGACGGCCGCCATCGCGGCCGGCGACCCGGCGCGCGCCACGGCGGCGATGCGCGCGCACACCGAGCGTGTACACCGCTGAGGCCCTGTCGACCACACCGGTGATCATGGGCATCCAGACCTTCCCGTCCCACCCCCGCCACCCGACGGATACGCAGGTGAAGGGCACCGCCGAAGCTTGCTATTGTGGTCCGTGTCGCCGCGGGGCCCTGCCCCGGCCGGGCGACGGACACCTTGTCCGGGTGGCGGAATGGCAGACGCGCTAGCTTGAGGTGCTAGTGCCCTTTATCGGGCGTGGGGGTTCAAGTCCCCCCTCGGACACTCGCTCAGAATTTGATCCACCGATCGACGCAAGAGGGCCACGACCTGACGGTCGGGGCCCTCTTCGCGTTGCCGCGGACGAGCGAGTCGTCTCCGCGCGCCCCGGGGCGCGCACCGTGGACTCACACGCAGGATGGTCTCGTTCGACCCTGGGGCGTGATTGTCAGGACAGGTGCGGGTCGTCCGCGGGGAGCCACGCGTCCGGAGCGTCCAGGCCGAGGTCGCCGACCCCCGCGGTGAGGGCGTCCACGGTGCGCAGTACCGCCTCGCGGGTCTCGTCGCGGCGCCGTACCAGTGACCATGTCCAGTAGATCCTCGGTCCGGTCACGGGGCGGGCGACCAGGTCGGGCGGGAGCGTGGCCGTCTGGGTCTTGGGGGAGTTGAGGACCGGGCGGCGGGAACGGCGTACGTGGTCGTAGAACGCCGGTCCGGTGATGCCGCCGTCGGTGATGCGCACGGCGCGGGCGCCGGTGGCCCGGGCCAGTTCCTCGGCGTAGTCGTTCCAGGAGGACCACGTGGTGACGTCGCTGTCCAGCAGGGCGACGATGTCCCGGGCGCCGACCTCGCGGGTGTCGACGTCGTGAGCGTTGCCCTCGCGGCCCGGCAGGCGGGTGGTGACCGCGTACAGGCGGTCCGCACCGAGCAGTCGTGCCTCCAGCCCGTGCTCCGCGAGATCCCGTCGGCGGACCCAGCACACCGCGAGGTCGAGGCTGCCGTCCGCGACCCGGGCCGCCTGGGTGTGCGAGGGCGCGACCCACGTGTCGACGTGCAGCCGCGCCACGGCCGACGCGCGGGCGGTCAGGTCCGCCGGCAGCCAATTGACGTAGCCGAGCCGGACGATCTCCGAGCCGGCGATCCTGGCGGCGCGGCCGCGCAGGTCGTCGGCGCGGGCCAGCAGGTCCTGGGCGTCCGGGAGGAGTGCCGCCCCGGCGGGAGTGAGGGCGACCGAGCGGCGGTCGCGGTCGAAGAGCCGCACGCCGAGGTCGCGTTCGAGCGCCTTGATCTGCTGGGACAGGGACGGCCCGGCGATGAGCAACCGCTTCGCGGCCCGCCCGAAGTTCAGCTCCTCGGCCACCGCGACGAAGTACCCCAACTGACGCAACTCCACAGGTTCATCGTACGGACCGCCTGGAGAGGAGTCCCGGTCCGGTCCGAACGCGCGACCTGTTCCCTCTCATCTGGTAGGTCCAGGCTCCTAGTGCAGGTCAGATGGGGTGCATCGGTCGGTCGGCGCGGAACGGGCCGGAAATGGGACGGGTGGTCGTCCGGTTGGAGCGAGGGCCGGTCGGCAAGGACGGCCGGCCGCACCACCACCGACACACCCAGAGAGCGAAGAAGGATTCCCATGAAGACCACGGGCACCACGGACACCACGGACACCACGGACACCACGGACACCACGGACACCTCGGGTACGAAGGTCGCGATCGTCACCGGGGCCTCCCAGGGCATCGGCGCCGGTCTCGTCGAGGCCTACCGCAAGCTCGGGTTCGCCGTCGTCGCCACCTCGCGGACCATCGCCGCCTCCGACGAGCCGGACCTCGTCACCGTTCAGGGCGACATCGCCGACCCGGAGACGGCCGAGCGCGTGGCGGCCGCGGCGATCGAGCGGTTCGGGCGGATCGACACCCTGGTCAACAACGCCGGCCTCTTCGTCGCCAAGCCGTTCACCGCGTACACGCGGGAGGACTACGACACGGTCATCGGCGTCAACCTCGGCGGGTTCTTCCGCCTCACCCAGCTCGCCGTCGGACAGATGCTCCGGCAGGGTGGCGGTCATGTCGTCCAGATCGGCACCAGCCTGGTCGATCACGCCCTCGCCGGCGTGCCCTCGGTGCTGGCCTCCCTGACCAAGGGCGGACTGCAGTCCGCCACCAAGGCGCTGGCCATCGAGTACGCGGGCCGCGGCATCCGCAGCAACGCGGTTGCCCTGGGCATCGTCAAGACGCCGATGCACGCGGAGGCGGACTTCGAGACGTACGCCGCCCTGCACCCGGTCGGGCGGATGGGTGAGATCGGTGACGTCGTCGACGCCGTCCTCTACCTGCAGAACGCGCCGTTCGTCACCGGCGAGGTCCTGCACGTCGACGGCGGCCAGAGCGCGGGCCACTGACGGGGGACGGAGAAGGGGGAGAAATGGGAGAGGAGAGGGGCAAGACGATGCTCGGGACAGCGGAACAACAAGCCGTTCTGCGGGACGTCATGGACCGGTGGAGGGCCGCGGTCGACGCCCACGAACCGGAGGAGGTGGCCGCCCTCTTCCGGGAGGACGCCGTCTTCCAGGGGCTGCACCCCTACAGTGTCGGACGGCAGGGGGTCGCGGAGTACTACGCGTCGCAGCCGGCCGGGATGACGGCCGCGTACGAGGTGCTCGAAACGCGTGCCCTCGCGGACGGCGTCCTGCTCGGGTACCTCGACGTCGACTTCGCCTTCACCGACCGGTCCGACATCCACGTCACGCTGTCCGTCGTCCTCACGCGCGGGGCCGGTGGCGGCTGGTCCCTGGCCCACTACCAGGTGACCAGGCTCGACTGACCGTGGGAGACCGGGCCTCCCAGTACAGAGGAAGCCGGTCCTGGCGCACGCCGGGACCGGCACCCCACGCTGGGGCCATGGCAAGCAGGCAGCAGCACCCCACCTCCGGCGCCGCCCCGGCACCCGCCCGCCCACGTGACGCGGGCGGCGGCCCGCACTCCCCGTGGCGCGACGTCGCCCGGGCGGGGGCCGCGCTCGCCACCGGCATGGGCGTCGGACGCTTCGTCTACACACCGATCCTGCCGCTGATGCACGCCGGGGCCGGACTGTCCACCGGGGCGGGGGCGAACCTGGCCACCGCCAATTACGTGGGCTACCTCGCCGGCGCACTCGCGGGAACGTTCCTGCCACGGCTGGTGCGCTCCCCGGCGGTGCTGCGCGGCGCGCTCCTGGCCCTCGTCGCCTCGCTCGCCGCCATGCCGCTGACGCGCAGCACCCTCGTGTGGCTGCTTCTCCGGCTGGGCGCGGGGATGTTCAGCGCGCTGATCTTCGTCACCGCCGCGAGTTCCCTGCTCAGCCGTCCGCGGAAGTATCCGGCCCATCTGCCGGGGTGGGCCTTCGGCGGGGTCGGGGCCGGTATCGCGCTGTCGGGGGTGCTGGTGCTGGCGCTCCGCCCGGTCGGCGACTGGCGCACGGCCTGGTGGGCCGCCGCGGCGCTCGCGGCGGTGCTGAGCGTCGCGGCCTGGGGGCTGCGGCCCGAATCGGCGACGGGCGCGGGGGTGAACGCGGGGGCAGGGGCCGCGCCGCCGGGGCGGAGGCAGGGGGAGCCGGTGCCGGGACGCTCGAGGGTGCGTACCCGGCGTTGGTTCGGTGCCCTGTTCGTGTCGTACACGCTGGAGGGCGTCGGCTACATCATCGCCGGAACCTTCCTGGTCGCGGCCGTCGAGCAGAGCTCGCCCGGCCGGCTCGGCAGCGGTGCGTGGGTGCTCGTCGGCCTGGCCGCCGTTCCCTCCTCCGCACTGTGGGCCGGGCTCGGGCGCCACTGGTCCCGGCCGACCCTGCTGACGGCCGCGCTGCTGGTGCAGGCCGTGGGCATCGCCCTGCCCGCGCTGTCCGGGGGAGTCGCCGCCGCGCTGATCTCCGCGACCCTCTTCGGCGGCACGTTCATCGGGGTGAGCACACTCACGCTGGCGACGGGCACGCATCTGCGCGTCCCGCGCGCCGTCGCGCTGCTGACCGCCGGGTACTCGGTCGGGCAGATCCTCGGCCCGCTCGTGGCCGCGCCCCTGCTGCATCACGGCTACCGGCGGGCGCTCGCCCTGGCGGCCGTGACCGTACTGGTTGCGGCACTCGCCGCCCTGGTTCTGCGCGTCCGCTTCCCCCACCGCATGCCGGTGCCGGACGGTGACGGTCCTGTCCACCGCCCGGCACCCGATGCCGACGTGACACCGCGAGCCGGAGAGCCGGCCGGGAGCTGACCGAGGCCAGACGGCGCCCCCGGCCGGGTCGGCAGCGATCGCGGCCGGGCCCGCCGTGTCCTCGTCCCGGTCTGCCGTCCCGATCGCGTCGACCAGCTCTGCCAGTGCCTCGCCGAGGGTGCCGACGCCGGGGCGTACGGACCGCCCGGTTCCGTCACGCAGACGTCGCGGCGGATCTCGATCACCAGGGCGGTGACCCGGGGGTCCCGCCCGTAGTGGCGCAGGGGGACGTAGGTGCCTTGGAACGGGCTGAGCAGCAGGTCCAGCATCTTGTAGTTGGTGATCAGCACGTCCGACGGCGCCTGACGCATCTCCTCACGGCGCGTCATCACCCGCCGGACGTCCGTGTCCGGCTAGTCGCCGATGTAGAGGCCGGCCGTCACCTGCGCCGGCTCCGGCTGTGCCAGGTACCCGCCGATACGGCCGGTCTGGTCGGTGGCGAGCGCGTTCATCGGTACGGCAACACGGCCTTCACCCGCGCCGGCCCAGCGCTTTCTGCCTGCGGCAGTGGTCGAGCACGGGGATCAGGAACGACTCGGTCTTGCCCGACCCGGTGCCGGTCGTCACGAGCGTCGGTACGTACCACCGTGACGGCGGATGTCGGCACCGTGACGATCAGCACCAAAAATAGCGCCCACCTCGGACAACGACACGAGGTCCGCGTACGAGCGGGCGGTGCCGCGCGGGGGAGGGGCCGGCCCTTGCCTCGGTGCCTCAGAGCCTCGGTACATCAGTGCCTCACGGGCGGCCGGGGATCGCGTCCGCTCGGCAGCCGGGCGTCTGCCGGAGAGCTCCGTGCCGATTGCCCGACGCGGTGCCGACCACCGCCCACACCGTCTTGCCGGGGCCGCTCCGGCGGTCGGTGACGCCCCAGCCGTCGGCCAGGGCGGCGACGAGGAGGAGGTCGCGGCCGGACTCGGCGTCGGGGGCGGGTTCGGTGGGGACGGTGACCACGGGGCGTCGCTCCTCGCGGGTGTCGGAGACCTCCAGCCGCAGTCGCCCGCCGTCCGCCCCGCCCTCCGCCTCGGCGGTCAGCCGTACGTGGAAGTCCCGTCCGGGGACCCGCCCGTGCCGCACGGCGTTGGCGCACAGCTCGGCGGCGATCAGGGTCAGTGTCTCGTTGATGTCGCTGTCGTAGGGGTGCCCTCAGGAGTCCAAGCAGTGCGCGACGAACAGCCGGGCCAGGCGGGCGCCGCGTGGGGTGGAGGTGAAGGCCATGGCGAAATCGCGCGCCGCCGTGGACGCGGAGGGCGGGCGGGGAGGCAGCGAGGGAAGGTACATGGCGGCAGCGTCCCGGCCGCGACCGGCGTGTCACCAGGGGTGCAGACTGTACGGCAGGGTGCTGTACGTGACGGCCCCGCCCGCATGGGGCGGTGAGCCGAAATGGCCTCAATGTAGGTTCGCGCTGCCCTTGTCATAACCGGCCTCGCTTACCTGCTGCTTGGGCCGCAGTCTCATCAGCTGTCCCACGGCTTCCGTCTCAGTTCGGTGGCATTTCTTCATGCCGCATCGTCCTGGTCCTCATCGGCCTTCCAGGTCTGGTCGAACCAGGTGATGAAGTCCATCACGGTGCCGACGCGGGCGATGCGCTCGTGGATGGCTCGTTGGTCGTGTCCGGGGAGGAGGTCGCCGCGTTCGATCGGTTTGCCGCAGCCGCAGTTGCACTTCCGGTTGTCCAGCGGGGACTTGAAGTAGGTGATGGGGTTCTGCTGGGCACCGTTCGGCGCGGGTTTGCCAACGTAGTGGTCGTACACCGGGTGCCCGGGTCCGAGGATGCGTCCTTCGAAGGCCCGCCGGCCGTCGGGGGTGTCGACGACCCGGTCGATCTCCATGGCCTGCCTGATGATGACGTCTCCGCTGACGGCGGCGAACCGCTCTCGTTCGACGCGCTCTCCGGGCATCACCCAGGTTCCCCGGGCGATGTCGTGAACCTGCTGGTCGGACAGCGCTTCGACCCATCCGAGCTGGGACCGCGCGAAGGCATCTTTGCGTGGGTCGATCGACCTGCGCCTGCCCAGCGTGATCTGGTTCATCGCGCCTCCTTGAGACCGTCCCTTAACGGGGTTGATGTGTCTAAGGTGCCGGAGAGGCAGCAGACCATCAATCTCCCTTGAAACAAGGTCACGGGGTATATCGAGGAACGCAAGGCGCTTTGGGCGGGGCCGTCACTCTCCCCGCCCAGGGCGCCTGGAGTGTACGGGCCCAGTCAGGCCCTGGGCAGTGGCAGACCGGGCATCTCTGCGGGTGCCGCAGGTGCTACTCGCCGTCGTACACGTGCAGGGTGAAGGTCTCCGGGCTCTGCACACCATCACGCTCATCCGGATGCGCTGGACCTGCGACGAAGACGTAGGTCGCCGCGTCGCCGCGTCGCCGAGGGCAAGACCGCACGCGACGCGCGACGCTGCCTCAAGCGAGCCATCTGTCGACAGCTCCTGAAGATCCTCGAACGCTCTGGCCGAAACCCGAGGAGCTTCCTCAAGCTGCTTGACGCGATAGAGCAACCTCGGCCGGGGCGTTGCCGCGCCGGTTCGAGTAACTGCGTCGCGCCTGGTGGTGACGTACCCGCGGCTGCTCGACCTTGGGCCGGGGCTGCAACGCTGGCCGCCGAGCCCTGGGCGGCCCTGTTTTCCGGGTCAGCAGGTCCTGCGGTAGGGGACGTCGGGGATGTGGGCTTTCCATTCCTGCTCGGTGAGGGAGCCGCTCTTGGTGCAGAGGTCCCGGATCAACTTCGCAGGCGTTACGGCGTGTGTGAGGAGTCTGCCGTTCTGGTCCACGCTGATCAGCGTCGAACCGTCGGGGGCGAAGGTGACCGCTACGACCGAGCCCGAGGGGTCAAGGGTGCCCGTGAACGGAGGGCCGAGCTGACTGTGGGTGCGGCTGTCCCATACGGTGATCTGTGCCTGCTCGCCCGGGTCCTCATGCACCGTGGCGAAGAGGCGGCTGTCGGGCGAGACGGCGACGGTGTGGCCGGACTCGGTGGACACCGCCCCGGTGCGCAGGTCTTCCCCTGCGGGCAGCAGGGTTCGGGCGTCCAAGGTCCTGAGGTACGGCTGGGATCCCTGGGGATAGGAGTAGACCGTCGAGCCGTCGTCGCTGATGGCGTTCATCTGCAGGTTCCCGGCGCTCTTGGTGATGATGCGGCCGGACGGGAACGCGACCCGCCCGAAGTTGGGCGCGGCGATCACGGACGTGCCGCTGGGGTCGAAGAGGACGGCTGATCCGTTGCCGTCGAAACCGAGCTTGGCGCGTATGTCCCGGATCCGGTGCATGGTGGTCAGGTCCCAGAACCTGAGCGCGTTGGTCCCGTCGGGCATCACCACCTGGGCTGCGAACGACCGGTTGTCGGGTGAGAAGGCGAATTCCTGCAGCGCCCCGCTGCTCTGTTTCCAGTTGAGCGGAGTGGGGAAAGTGCCGAGCTTTTTCTTCTTGGCCAGGTCCCAGATCTCAATCGTGGTGAGGCTGCTCTGGACGGCGAGGAGGCGTCCGTCGGCGCTGAGCGTGGGGTTGTCCGCCGAGATGCCGGGGCTGGGGATGGTGGCCCGTTTGGTGTGTGCCAGTGGGGACCAGATCTCGATGTTGCTGCCGTTGAGGAGCGCAAGGGTGCGCCGGTCGTCGCTGACCGCGCTCTCCGTGTAGAACTTGCCTGTGCCCTTGGGCGCTTTGGTGACTGTGGTGATGTCGAGTGAACGGACGGCACCGTCGATGCCGACGCATCGCAGTCCGGCGCCGTCGGCTGTGAAGAGCAGGCCGTTATCGCTGAAGCACTCGCTGTCGGTGGTCGAGTAGTGCATGAGGGGCTTCGGCTGACCCAGAAAGGCCATTTCCCAGATGACACCGCCCTGTGCAAGGTACCGGCTGTCCTGGCTGAAGTGTAGGGGATACAGCGCGGGGTCGTCCCCCCCGGTGAGCTCTGTGTCCCAGTAGCCTTCTGCACGGTGGTACAAACGGACCTTCCCGCCCTTTACTCCCAGGGCGGCGAGTTTGCCGTCCGGGCTGAAGACGACCGGGCCGGGAAATTCCTGGGTACCCAGCTTGAAGTCGGGAACGGGGATCTTCTTCTTCGTCCGGGTGTCGTACCAAGAGAACGGCTGTCCCTTGCCGTTGGGGTAGGGGAGGGAGAGTATGCGTTCGTCCGGTGAGAACGAGGTGTTCCAGACGGGAAAGCTGCCTCCGGTCGTGGTGATGATCTTCTTGGCCGTGCGGGTGTCCCAGATCGCCATGGTGGGTTTCGTGTCGGCGTCGATTCCCTCGGTCCGCAGATAGGTGCCGTGAGGGCTGAGCGCCACTCTCGGCTGGTACACGTCTCTGCCGCTGGGGTAGGTGTGCGTGCCGAGGGGGCGCGCATTGGTGGCATCGAGCAGGCGGGTCTTGCCGTCCTCGGTGCTCACGGCGGCCGTCCTGCCGTCGGAGGACAGCGTGACGTAGCGAACCTTGGACCGGGCGTTGTAGTGGCCGGTCTGTCGGCGGGTGTCGACGTTCCATAGGCCGACGCGGGTGCCGCCGGCGGCGATGAGGGTGTGCCCGGTCTCGTCGAGGGCGGAGGTCGACACGACATAGCCGGGAAGCTTGAGGAACCTCGTCTTCCTGCTGATTACTCAGGGTGAACAGTGCGGACCGCGACTCGGGGGTATCGCCGAGGCGGGCGGAGGCCACCGCCAGTCGGCGTGCGAGCTGGGGGTCGGTGCGGCGGAGCGACTCCGCGGTGCCGGCCACCTGAGCGGAGGCCGCGCGGTCGCGCTGACCGACGACGATCTGTCGCTGTTGGAAGGCGACACCGGCAGCGATCAGGGCGAGGGTCAGTGCCGTGGCGAGGAAGACGTTGATGCGTTTGGTGCGGCGCAACTGTGAGCGGTGATGCTGCCGGCTGGTTTCCAGCAGCACGGTGATCTCCTCCGGGAGCGGGCGCTGATCCGCCCATTCCTCTCCCTCAGCGAGGAGGGATCCGCTCAGCAGGTCTCCGGGAAGGCGGCTCTGTGCGTGGCTGGCCTGCTGGTCGGTGGCGCGCTGCAGCCAGACGTGGAACTGCCGGTCTTCGGCGACCCAGTCACGCAGGTCGGCCCAGCCGCGAATCAGCGCGTCGTGGATGAGTTCCGCCGCCGGCTCCCCAGGGGGCTCGCCGACGGGTGTGGTGGCGCCACCGGTGGTGATGATCCGGTAGCGGGTGAGCGCCGCGATGGCGTCGTCGAAGGCGCCGTCGGTGTCGGGGCCGGGACCTCTCGGGTCGGCGGCCAGGGCGCGCAAGCGTGTGAAGGGAACTCGCCTGCGGGTGGCAGGGATGCCGCCGGCCTCGTCGGCGGGCCGCACCAGTGCGGTGAGGATCCGGCGGGCGGTGGGCTGTTGGTCCACGGGCAGTTGGCCGAGGGCGTGGTTGCACAAGTGCGAGAGGCTGCCCGTGACCTTGCCCATCTGCTCGTAGGCCTCGTGGGTGAGGCGGCCGTCGTTGTCCCGGCGCAACCACAGCTGGCGCAGAGTCAGTTGCAGAGGTGGGAGCAGCGTGACCGGTGCCTGCCGTGCCACCGGGTCGATGTCCAGGATGTCGTCGACGATCCGGTCCGCGAGGTCGGGCGCGAGAGGCAGACCGACGGCGGCGGCAGGCCGCGTGATGATCTCTTGCAGGTCGCGGCGGTTCAGCGTCTCGGGAACGTTGCACAGTCCGGGCAGGGCGACGGCCATCAGGTCGGGGGCGAGGGTGCTGAGGGGACCGTAGAAGTCATTGCGCATGACCAGGAGCACGGTCACGGCGGTATGGGACCTGCTCAGCTCCACGAGCTGGTCGATGGCTCGCAGACGCCGGTCCTCGGAGTGTGTCTGCGAAGGCTCGGCCGGCTGGGTGAGGAATTCCTCGAACTGGTCGATGACCAGGAGCAGATGGTCGTGGTCCGGCTCACCGTCGAGGCGGGCCCGCGCCGCGCTCGTAAGGCCATCGGCCACCGTGCCGGGCAGTCCGGAGTCCTCCAGCTCGGCGAGGAGGTCCTGGCCGGGGCGGGCACGCAGCGCCAGCCAGCGGTCACTGCCTGGAATATCCCCCTTGGCCAGGGCAGGCAGCACGCCCGCGTTGACCAGTGAGGACTTTCCCGCCCCTGAAGGGCCGAGCAGCATCAGCAGCAGCCGGTTTCCCCTCAGTGTCGCAAGTACGCGCTCCACTGCGGCCTCGCGGCCGTGGAACCAGTCGGCCTGCTTGTCGGTGAACGGCTCCAGTCCCAGATACGGACATGCCGTGTCCTCGGCCAACTCGGGCCGGACGTCCCGCAGTACCTCGGCCGGGGTGGCGAAGGCGGTGCCGAGCCCTTTCAGATACCGGTCAGGGGAGGCGATGGAGGTGACCATGCCGATCGTCAGCCCGGTCAACTCGTCCACGACCGGTCCGCCGCTGAATCCGGTGGTGAGGTCGTTGGCCTTCGTCAACTGGAGCAGCCGACCCGCGGCACCGCCCCCGGGCAGCAGGCCGCCGGCCTCTCCGTACCCGAAGCGGCCGCCCGGCGGCGCCTGGGAGGGAAATCCGTACGAGAAGACCCGATGTCCGTGAGAGCCCGCGCTCGCGCCCACGGGCACGCCCTGGGCCCCGGACGGCACTGACTGGAGGCGGAGGACGGCGACATCCTCGGCCTCCGGCGCCCGCCATTGCTCGGCGACCACCGCCGCCATGACCCGCGGTGTGTCCGGCAGGAGGGGAAAGAGCACCTCCACCTGCCCCCCGGGGTGCTGCCCCGCGGCATCGACGACATGCGCGCAGGTGAAGCCAGTCCTGTCCTCGGTCAGGAAGCCCGCCCCGGCGATGCCTCCGTCCGGCGCGAGAACCTGGAAAACGCCGTTGTGGACGGCTGGTTCGCCTGAGCCGGCAAGGCTGTTCACGTCCCCCCGGGAGGTCATCAGGCGGCCGCTTCGGCCCTGTGCCGACGCGCCCCCCGCTTCTTCACGGTGCGTCCTGCCCGGAGTCACCGCGCTCCCACACCATGCGGACCTTGAGGTGGAGGGCCGCCTCCCCGGCCGTGATGACCGCACCGGCCTTCGCCGACAGGTTCACCCCGAACTCCACCTCCACCTCCCGGGGCCCCGCCTGCCTCAGCTGGTCCAGCACTGCCCGTGCCGTCTCGCGTACGGGGACCAGCGACTCGTGCAGGGTCCGGGGCAGTTCGCGCACCGCGTGGCTGACCCGACCCGCTTTGACCGGCCCGTCGAACTCCGGTGCGCCTTCCACTTCTTCCAGCAGAATCGCCCCGCCGCCTTCCAGCGGCATCCGCGCAAGAGCGGGCACTGTCCTACCTCCTTGGGACCTCCACAACGGATTTGATCCATTTAACCGGGAAACGTCTCCCGTCGGCCGCTGGTCTCTCTGCTTCCTCACAGACCGCCACATACGGATCAGGCGATTCCGTGAGCTGGTTCGTGGGTCAGAAGGACGACCGCGGCCTGAAAGTAACGAGCGCATCGGCAAGCATCGCCGACCCGGACCCTGAACCAGCCGTCCCGCGCGTGGACGCCGACGACCCGCTCGCCCCGTACCGCAAGCGGCGCCCGCCGATAGACATCTACCGCCGTCACCGTCCGGTGCACGGCGGCGCCGACCACCTCCGGACCGACGAGCCACGAGTCCTGGAGGGGTGGGACAACTTCACCTACCAGGAGGTCGGCACCGCACCGAACCTCGCCGCCGCCCAGAACTGGGTTGCTGAGCCGGCACTCGATGACGACTCCGCCGCGTGATGCGGCAGGTCAGCCCTTCCGGGCGGGGCGCTGGCCGGGCATGTCATGCCGTCGCCCCAGGTAGCTGATCATCCCAAGCGAGAAGCCGGTCTCCTCGGCGAGCTCGCGGCAGGTGCGTCCGGCGGCCCGTTGATCGCGGAGCCAGTCGAGATCGATCTGGCGCCAGCGGGTCGCCTTGCCCTCGCGGCTCATGCCGTACTCGCGGGCCAGGACCTTGATGGCCTCCTCGTTCACGTCGACGTGCTTCGCGATCCACTTCAGCGTGCGGTATTCGTCGAGGTAGAAGCGTGCGAATTTGTCCCTGGGGAGCGCGGCGCGAGCCCGTCGAACAGTGGCTCCTCTCTCCCACTTCGCGCTCTTCGCCCCTGCGGGAGGGGCCGGCTGCTCCTGCAGGACGAAGCGGACGGCGTCATGGCTGACGCCGAGGCGGCGGCCGGCCTGTGCTGTTGTCAGGCCTTCGTCCCTGATGAGCCGGTGCAGCATGCCAGGGTCGATGTCCCGCAGGTCGCAGCCGGGTAACTTGAGATCGCAGACGATGTCTGTCGGAGGCTGCCAGGAGAGGGGTTCGTCGCGGATTCCCTGCTGTTGAGGAACTCGGTTGCGTGTGCTTCGAGTTGGCTCATCAGCGCCGGGGGTGAGATCTGTTTCGAAGGTCCGCAGCATGGTCCGCAGTTCCGTGGTGCTGGGCGTGTAGGCGGGCGGGGCGAGGGTTGCGGGGAGTCCGCTGAGCCGTTCGAACAGCAGCGCTCGGGCGAACTGGTGGCGCCGTATTCCGCCCGCTTCGAAGTCGATGTCGCGGCAGAGCTGGGTCCAGGTGTCCAGCGGCAGCAGGTCGCGGTAGTCAACCGTGCGGCGGCGGGTGTAGTCGATCGGTGATCCTTCCTGGTCAAGGTGGTCCGCCAGCGCGAGCAGGCCGAGGCTGATGCCGTGGAAGTGGCCCCGCTTCGTGAGCCGGAACGTCATGTGGGACCCCAGCCGGTCCTCCACCGGTGCGCGAAGGAGGCGGGCCGTCGTGGTGAAGTCCCCTGTGCCTCCGACCAGCAGCAGGTAGCACGACAGGGCCGGACGGATGGTGCGTGAGAGGGTTCCGTCGAGGGGGCTGAGCCAGGCGGACCAGGCCGGCCAGAGCCACAACTCGCGTCCGAGGCCGTGCAGGAGACGGGCGACGACGACGCGGCGGACGGCTCCAGCCGCGACTCGTAGATCACGTGATCCGACTGCGTACTCGACCAGTACGAATCCGAGTAGTGCTTCTGCCCCATGTACCAGCGGAACGTCCGCCACGGCTCGGCCGCGTACAGCATCTCCAACGGCGCCGACTCCCAGGCGAGGCCCTCGCGCACCTCGTCCTCGGCGAGCCGTACACACACCTCTACGTCCACCATCCGCCCCCCGTGCCCGTGTAACTGACCTTGATCGCAGGACAGTTACACGGGCACTGGAGTACGAACGACCACATACATTTTCGATCACTCGAAAGGATGATCATTCCAGCCCATGGATCTCATCTCCGCGTCATAGATGCTATTCAAAGGTCATCGCTCGCGAGAACATGACGCGGATTCTGAGTACCTATACACAAGCCATAGAGAACTGCCGGCCGTTGCTTCTCCCATGGACCAGCGGCGTCGGGACCCGTGCGGTCGGTTCTGTACACCGGAGAGCAGTGACGGCTTCTTTACGACATGCGCGAACTCCCGGCTCCGCCCGCCGGGTCGTGCCCCTCTGGCTCGGTGCCCCGCAGGTGCCGGAGCAGCGTCTCGAGGGCGGTCCAGCCTGCGGCCGACTCGCCGTCTCCCAGGGGGTAGTAGTAGCCGGGCCTGGCCGTGGTGCCGAGCCGTACCGGGGTGGTGGGCAGTGGTGGGTGGGCGGCGATGTCGGTGCCCGTCTCGGCGATTTCGGTGGGGCCCAGGGCGAAGCCGAAAGGGATGGGCGGCCGTTGGAAGTGCGGTGGCACGGTGAGGTCCGCGTGGGCTTCGCGCAGCTGGGCGAGGAGGGTGCGCAGGTTGTGCCGGGCGGTGAGTTCGGCGGTCAGGTTGGCGAGGGCGGGTACCGGTGGCTTCTCGCCGTCGCGGAAGCCGATGGCGAGGGTGATGTCCTCCTCGACTCCGTCGGGTGTGCGTGACACGTGCAGGGTGGCGAGGGCGGGTCGGTCGGCCGAGCCGACGGTGACGGTCCAGGTCGGGCGGGGTGCGCGTTCGTAGGCCAGGTCGGTGAGGTGGCGTCGTGACCAGGGCAGGTTGGCCGGTTCGGCGGTGCCCCAGCCGGTGGGGAGTTCACCGGTGAGGGCTTGCCAGGCGGTCTCAAGGGCGCCGCCCAGAACCAGGTCGGCGTCGGGCCGGTGGACCGTGCGGAAGCGGAGGAGGAGTTGGCGCTCCGTGGTGCGGGTGACGTCCGTGAAGGCGGAGGCGGCCGGCGACTGGCCGTCGGTGTCCTTCGCCGCGTGGAAGGCGCCGTCGCGCCAGCGCAGGACGGCGCCGGTGAGGCCGTCGTAGTAGCCGCAGTCGGGGTCCTGGACGACCCAGCGGGTGGGCGGTCCGGTGAGCGCGGTGCTGGTGGGCAGGGAGAGGCGGCAGTGGCGCGGGGTGACGATCTGCAGGGCGCGTTCGCTGGTGAGGGTGGCGCGCAGGGCGTCGGAGAGCCAGCCGGTCATGGCGATGACGGGGCGGTCCTGGAGGACCACGGCGACCTTGTCGGTGAGGACGTCGACGGCGGGCTGTGCGGCGGCGGGGGCGGGGACGGCGGTGATGCCGGAGGTGTCGACGGGGTGGGCCGGGTCGTCGGCGCCGGGTGCGTCCGGTGGCCAGACGGTGCCGCCGAGCAGGGTCGCGAGGCGGGCGGCGAAGACCCCTGCGAGACGTTCCGCCCCGGGCACCGCGGTGGACGCGCGGGCCTCCGTCCACCACGTCGGCCCGGCGCCGGTTTGGGTGACGCCGAGCAGCCGTCGCGCCTCCGCCGGCACGTGGAGCAGCAGCGGGGCCTCGATCGAGACCAGGGGGCGGTCTTGCGCGTCGCAGAGCTGGATGACGGCTCCTTCGGCGGCGGACCGGAGGTGGAGGTCGGGACCGCCGGCGAGCAGACCGGCCAGGACGCTCCAGGCGTCCGGCATGCGGTCGGTCAGCGCGATCACGTCTTTGGTCATGTGGTGTCCCGTGGCCCCTGGTCCGTGTGCTGGTCCTGGTCGGTGGTCGGTTCTCCGGCACGTGTGTGCGGGCCCGGCGGCTTCGTGCGAGCCCGACGGTCCGGCGGCGGCGCACGATCGTGCCGGGGGCGCGCGACTGGGCGGGCACGTACAGACTCGTACCGAGCTTAGCCAGCGTCACCGACAGGCCCACGAGGCGGGGCAGGGCGCGAGCACCGATTCGGAACCGTCCTTGCCTGGGCCACCGGCACCTCGGAGGGTGTCCTCTCGGGCCTGGAATCCGGCTGGCGCCGGCCCCGCTCCGGCGTAGGGTGACTCGGTGGGCAACACGTTCAACGGTGGTGGCGACCGCTTGTACTTGAGCAACGGCGGTACCGCGGTGTTCGTGGACGTCCTGATACTGGCGGTCAGCGCCCTCGTGGAGGAGCCGTGGGACTACCGCTTCGCAGCCCTTCTCGCGTGGCAGGATCAGAACGTCATGGGCCGGGGAGCGGTCGGCTTCGATCTGGGAGACATCGACTGGGGCGCTTCGCCCGAAGAACGGGCACGGAACAAGGACTTCGTCCTTCGCGTTACCGACCTGGCCCTGAACCGGCACCGGTGGGACGAGCTGGGCTACGACCCGCCCTACGCCGCGGACTATCTGCGCCGCTTCCGTGCCCTGGTGGACGCGCACACCCCGGAAGCCGGCGGGGGGCGGTGGCCGGGGGTTTTCCCCGGCCATGAGGAGGCAGCGAGGGCCTCGTGCGCACGTCACCGCGTCCTCAGTGCGCTGCCGCACTGGGAGGGATGCGTGTTCTGCACGGCAGGGTAGCGGCGACACCACCGCGCAGGCGCTGGGTGCACCCGGCGAACTCGACTGGTTCCGCGCCTGCGTGGGCAGCTCCCACGTTTGCGCGAGAAAGGGGGAGCCGACACCGGCCCGCCGCCGGTCGACCGGCGGAAGACGGGCGGTAAACACCGCCTGACTCCCGAAGCGGGAGATTTTCCGCCGTGAGCGTCGTCAGGGTTTCTAGGTCTCAAATTCGCCGATCCAGGCACGCTCAAGGAGGGCCCTGGGGAGGTATTCAGAGTCGATGTCGATCGGGAACCCAGCGTCGTAGGCAAGACAGGCGATGGCGAGCGGACCGAGGGCGATGGCACCATTCAGGTCACGAGCCCGCTCTTCGGATGCGATCCAGTAGGCCTTGTGCAGTTCAAGAGCTTCCGCAAGTCCCGTGTTGAATCCTGCGTGGTCTTTGCGCAAGAAATAGGAGAAAAGATTGATGGGTTGGTAGAGGACGTTCTGAAGAAGGTCCCGTGGTGCAACGGTGGCAATCTGTGGATAGGATGCATCTATGGTTGACTGCAATTTTTCGAGGAGCCCCGGGCGTTCGAGCCAATATGATTGAAGGGTATCTATCCAACGATATACGTACTCGTCTCCGTGCGCACCAGATGCACGGAGCAACTCGATTGGAACGTTGCACATGGTGTTCATGCGCTTCTGGTCCCGGCAGACGATGACAAGCCAAAGGTTGGTCAGCCAGTTCCCTGCATTGGTGTAGAACTGCGGACCGGTTGCCGGGATGGACCGCATCGCATCCATGATTCTGCATTCGACGATGCCCTGAGTGGTCTGTGCTGCTACGAAAGCTGCTGTTCCCACCTGCATCGCGGAAACAGTAGCTTCCCAGGTCTCCAGCTTCGACGCATCGGCGTCGAGCACGGAGCGGGCCTGAACCAGCGTCAATGCCTCGTCCATTGCCAGCCCGAAACCGGCCGGTGACTGGCCAAGGCCGCTGAGGCTGTCCTCCAGGTCCTCGGCCAAGTCCTGCACGGCTGTTGCGTCCACTGCCTCTGGCCTGATGTGTCGCGTCACTCGCATTGTCACCCAGTGCTCCCGTCACTTGATGTCGAACGTCCACTTCACATACCCAGCGTACTCGCCTGCGGCGGTTGACTTGGCCTTGATCAAAACGTATTCGACGTTCCCTTGTTTCAGTGATTTCCGTATCTCGCGATAGAGGCGCATCTCGTTGGCGTTGCCGGCTATCCCTCGCTCTCGCATTTTTCTCAATATGTCATTGAAATATTCATGTGACCCTTGACGTGCATCGAACCCGGTCGGTAGCTCTCTTTTGCCGAGGTCCAGTTTATGACTGCCCTTGGCTTCTATGACGAGGAAACTCTGTGAGCCATCCTCGTGCGTCCGGCTCCAGACTTGATCGAACTGATCGTTCCCGTTCTTCGGTCCTGTAAGCTCTTCCTGTTGGTATCCCTTGTAGTGCTCCGGGACAACGTGGTGTCGGGCGACGGCCTCGCCAAAATCTTCACTGTCTGCACTCATCTTCTCGTGGAATGGCGCGTGCTCGGCCTTCACCTCCTGGTAAGCCCGCAGGTTCTCAGGGGTGGGATCAGCTACGTACGTATCTTTCGCCGTCTTTACCGGGTCGTGCCAGGAGTTGTCTGTCTGGACTGATGCGTGCCTTCGATGAGCGGCATCCCTGATGGCGTCGAATCCGTTGTCGGAAGGTACAGTGTCCGAACCTTCTTCGACCCTCGAATTGGGAACATATTTCTCGGGGAATGGGGAAGGCTTGTCGGCGGCTGCAATCCAGTTTCCAGGATGGTTGGGATCCTTTTTGAGGTGTGGTGGAGGATATCCACTCTCATCCGTGATGAAGACACGATGTCTGCGGCCGTTATCTCGGTAATACTTCTCGAAATATCCCGGGTCATGGTTCGCACGGTAAACCTGCACATCTTTGATTTGGTGCGGTTCAAGATCCTCGTACCAGCCCTTCCCCTCCGGATGTGGACTGTCGCGGCGTTGTCCAGGGAATTGGTCGACTGATCCAGCCGCATCTGCTGGTACGTATCCAGAATGCCGGGTGTTGTAGCCGTCGCTGTTTCCGGCGGGGTCGTGATCACCGCCGTGGGCCGCGGTGTCGTGGCCACCGATTTCGTGGCCCCCGCCGTTCGGGCCGCCGTGAGTGGTGGGTGCCGTTGCTGTCCCCGTACCGCCGTGGCCCGTGTGCCCGGGTTGGTGGGAGGCGGCGGGAGTGCCGTGTCCGGCGTCGCCTCCTGAGTGGGCGGCGCCATGGGACGGCGCGGAGGGGGAGCCCGGCCCGCGTGCGTGGGCGGCGGCTTCGGCCGCGTTGCCGCCGCCGACGTGTGCCGGTACTGGCTGGTCCGCGTGGACCGGCGTGTGTGATGGCGAGGAGAGGTGCGGCGACGAGTTTCCGTCCCGGGCCAGGCGTTCCGTGGCCGAGGACTCGACGGGGATCGGGTTCTGGTGCGGCTTGCCCTCCGGGGTGAGCATGGTGCCGTCTTGGTGGAGGATGGAGCCGTCCGGGTAGCGCACGGAGTTGTCCGTGACGCCGGCGGGGGTGTGCGTGGGTGAGTCGGCGTGGTGGAGGAAGTCGTCGGCGGCGCCTGAGTGGAGGTCTCTGAGGCCCGCCATCATGTCGCCGGCCTTGAGCTTGGCTAAGCCCGCGCCTTTGGCGATGTAGGTCATGGGGTCGGCGAGGCGGCCGCCCTTGCCGAGGGCGTTGGCGATTCTGGCGGTGCGGCTTGCCGCGGTGGCCGCCTTGCCCGCCTCTCCCATTTCGCCGGCCTTGGCGCCCAGGGAGCCGGCCTTGCCGAGTTTGAGGAAGGAGCCGGCGCCGAGGGTGAGGACGTTGAAGGCGACGGTGCCGCCCGCGCGGGCGGGGTTGGTTCCCCATTCGTCGTAGGCGATGAGGGACTTGCCGAAGTCGCGCAGGGCTTTCTTCTGGCGGTCGGTGTCGCTGTGGTCGGCCGGGCCGAACATCTTGTCCATGGCCCAGTCGTAGGGCGTCATGAGGTAGGCGCTGACGCCGCCGAAGACGTCTCCGATGCCTTTCCAGGTCTTGGTGAAGGTGTCCCAGTCGAAGACGTTGACCATGTGGCCGAGGCCTTTGAGGGTGCCCCAGACGCCGTCGACGAAGAAGCCCTTGAGGGCGCCGCCCACGTTGTCCTTCGTCCAGTGCCAGGCGGCGGCCAGGCCGGTGTACTCGCGTTCGTCGACCGTGCCCCAGGGGGTGTCGTCGGCCTTGGCCGCGTCGTCGGCGTCGAAGCCGTACATGCCCTTCTTGTGCGTGCCGTCGTCGGCGATCCATCGCGTACCCCCGACCTGGCCGTCGATCTTCGTCGCGGTCGAGCGTTCGAGTTCCTGGAACTGCCCCCAGATGCGGCCGATCTCGTGGACCAGGTGCGCGTTCTTGTCGATGCTGTCCTGGTCCTGGCGCCAGTCGTCGTCGCCCTCGACGGATTTCCTAAAGGCCGCAGCCTCGTTCCGCAGCTGATCCATCTGCTGGACGAGGGGCCGGGCATCCTTGGCGAAGGTCGACAGGGCGCCGCTGACGGTCTCCAGTTTCGTGGCGAAGGCATCGGCCTTGTCCCGGACGGGGAGGGTGGTGGCGAAGAGCTGGTCGGCCTCCGGTGCGGTGTAGCAGGAGGTCAGGCCCTGGAAGTCCTTGTGGACGTCCGCGCCGGTGCCGCGGATGTCGGACGCGGCCTTCTTCAGGCTGCCGGCGTCCTTCTCCAACTGGTCGAGGTCACCGCTGAATTCGGGTATCTCGCTGAGATCACCGATCACTTGCCCTTGCCCCCGTCCCCAGCCCCGTCCGTCTTGAGGGGAGGGAGTTTCGGGTCGGGGAGGGCGTCGTGCTGGGCGTCGGCCGCCATCTCCAGGTCACCGTGGACGTACTCCTCGGTGGCCTTCGCCGCCCCGCCGATCGACGCGGCCGCGCGGGCGGGGAGGTAGCGCAGGTCGTCGAACGTCTTCTGCGCGAACTCCTGCAGCGCGGCGGCGACCGGCCCCGGCGTACCGCTCCTGGGCCGCACGCCCGGCGCCATCGTCCCCGCCGCCTTGGCGGCGCTCTCCAAGCCGGTGCTGTACGCGGTGAACCCGCCCTCGAACTTCCCCGCCGTCTCCTCGGTCTTGCCCAGGACATGGCGGACGGTACCGACATGGATATCCCACTTGGACACGGATGACCCCCCGCTACGTGTTCCGTCGTTCCGTCGACTGCGCACTTCGCTTCCGAACTGCTCGAACATGTCTACCAAACGCCCACCGGCGAGCACCAAGTGGTCATCCGGCCGATGACGACCCTGTTACAGGACCGCGCGACTCGTTGCCCCTGCGAAGTGATGCTGAGGGGAAGGTCTTCGGGTGTATGCCGTGTTCGCCGTCGCCGTGCTCAACCGCCGAGGTGTCGCTCAGCTCCAGCCCGTGAGGTCGCCCACGAAGTCGTCGTACGAGCAGTTGCTGCCGCGAGGCGCGGGGATCAGCCGACGGGTGAGCGCCTCGTGGGCCACGGCCGGGCCGTCGCTCTCCCGGAACAGCTGCAGGCCGAGCCCGCGCTTGAGTCCCTCCTTGACGTCCCTGATGCGCCCGGTGTCCTTGCCCAGGAGCTCTGCGGGCACCTTCCAGATGATCGACGCACCGTCGTCGTCGCGGTCGCGCACCACGAACTCCTTCGGTCGCAGTCGGTCGACGAGCGCGGGGGAGTGGGTGGCCACGATCAACTGCGTCCGCTCGGCGGCTTCGCGCAGCCGCTGCACGACGAGTTCCAGGGCTTGCGGGTGCAGCCCGTGGTCGATCTCCTCGATACAGGTGAACACCAGCGGGTTCGGGTCGTACAACAGGGCGAGCAGGCCCAGCAGGCGGACTGTGCCTTACGAGGCGTCGGTGAGCGGGGGCAGCCGGGGCAGGCCACCTCGTCGAACCCGCCGCGCGAGTCCAGCGCCGGCTGGAGGTCGGTACGGATGATGTCGGCGAGGAGGCCGAACACCTTCAACACGTTCGACTTTCCCGCGCCGTTCGGGCCCACCAGCAGGGTGAGGGGACCGAGCGGCACGGTCGCGTCCCGCAGGCTGCGGAAGTTCTCGACATGGAGTTCCAGTAGACGGCCGGGCCTGGGGCAACCTATCGGGTCGACGCACAGTACGGCGGAAACGCCGGCGCGGACGGCGGCGGGGTGAAACGCGTGCTCCTCCGCGAGCGCTGCTCGCGGGCGCTTCGGTGGGCGGGCATCGCGCCTTCTCCGTCGTGTCGTACGGCCGTGGGCGGACGGTGATCGACCGTTCGTGGACGATCGTGGCTCAGCGTATCCGCCACGGCTGACATCGGCTCATCGATCCGCCACAGTCGCCTCCACGGGGCGCCGACCTGCCGTGAGTGACGCCCGGACGGTCCTGCCCGGGCCGACACGGCGCCCGGTGACTCCCCTTTCGTCGGCCGACGCCGTCACGAGGAGGAGTGTCGTGCGCATGGGGGCAGCGGCGCGGCCGCGTCGGGCGTGCCACCAGGAGCGACGCTCGTACGGCCGTGCGCTGTACACGACGCCGGGCCACGGCGGAGGAGTGGCGTGCGCGCGGTGCCGCACGACGGCGTCAGTCCCGGAGGCACCGCTCCCGGATCTCCCCGAGGATCGCCTTCTCACGGGAGTTGACGTCACCGTTCACGGTGGCCACCCGCTCCGCCGCGTCGACGACTCGTCAGAGACACTCGGTACACCTTCCGCCCGTGCGGGCCAGTGCAAGACTTCGGACCAGCGGTGAAGGGTCGCAACACCCCGATGGAGGGCGTCAGTCGGCTTCGAGAGGTTGCCCGGCCGCGTCGTACACCTTCCCGGTCACGGCGTTCACGCGGTACATCTCAACCGCTGCCTGTTCCTGCGAATCATCGCTCTTTCCGTCACCGGACCACGTCACGTTCACGAGCCAGTTCGGCTGCCAGTGACCGTCTTGCTCGACAGCTTTTACAGTGACTGCGGGGGTGTGGAATTCTGCGCCAGCGTTTCCGTTGGCCTGGAGGAGTGCCGCCACCGCCTTGGTTGCTGCCACTTCGGCCTTCTCGGCATCAACCTTGGCTTCGGGAAGCTTCACCCGGGTCGGACCAAGAGTGACGTCAATCTGAGACACACGGCCGGCCCTGTCCACCTGGAGGTCCAGCATCCTGGGCATCAGAACGTCGTTGTGAGTCCATCTCCAGTCCGTCACCCAGCCGAGTTCGGCCTTGGTGACCACCGGGGATGTTTCACTCACGTTCGCACCCATCGCCCACGGATACTGTCGTTGGGCGTACGACTTCGCGATTCGAGAGGCTGCCGCATCGCTGGCGTGAGCTTTCGCGCCCTCCACCGGGTACCCCGTTACAGTGGTGCGGTCGCTGTTCTCCAACTGTACGTTCAGGTGCTTCTTGTCCGGCCAGGAAAGGCTGCCGGTACCGAAGTCTTCCGAGTGCCCCTCTTCACGGCTGTGCAGATTGAAAATGATGTTGGTGCATGGTGAGTCCCCACATGGCTGCTCGCACAGTCGGCCGATACTGTAATGGTCACCGAACGCCTCCTTGACCGCGGCCTCAACGGCCCGCTTCCGGCCGGAACTTGCGTCGGCGAGGCTGCTGCCGTCCACGTTCGTGAAGGCGAGCATCGGACGCGCCACTCCCGAGCCCAGGAGGAGCAGTGCCGCGAAAGTGATCAGGGCGCCCTTGGTGCCCGCCTGCCAGGCGAGCGAGTGGCGGATTGTGAGCACGACCGCGGCAACGCTGAGCCCGATCAACCCGCCGATGATGTTCATTTCGGCGTCCGAACTGTCACATACGCGCCCCAGGCCGTCGACGGTGGCCTGGGCGAACTCGATCGCCAGGGGCAGTGCGACGACACCTCCTAAGGGTTGTCCCGTAAACGATTTCGGTCTCAGGGCCGTCGGGGGTAGTCAGGGTGATCGCCGTAAGGTGACGCGAGGTCGAGCAGGTCATCGCATGGCCAGGTCTCACCGTCGTACTGGCAGTCATCGCGGTTGTCCCACGGTAGTTCGGGGTCGCCCGTGGCAGGACTGAGTGCATGGCGGGCGAGCACGCGTCGCTTGGCTTCAACCTCCCGCAGGACGCGAGCCGGGTCGTGAAGCGCGACGTGCAGGGCGATCGTGGGATGGAAGCCGGAGAGTTCTACTTGGCAGAAGTCGACGCTGTGCCCGTGAGCGGTCCACTCCCCGCAGCCGTCACCGTCGCAGCGTCGGGCCAGATCGGCCTCCTCGTCCAGCCGCGCGTGGAGGAACGTCACAAGGTCTTGGCTCATGGGGTCATCCTGGACGACGCGCCAGGCCCGGTCGCCTGATTTCCGTACCGTGGGCAGGACCCGGCTGGCCGGTGCACAACTGGGATGATCTTGCTGTGGCTGGTGTGATCACGGCGTCGGAGCCGTCATGGATATCCCCGTTCACCGGTCTGAGCCGGCAGTTCGGGAAGCTGGTGACGGTGCTGCGGCGCAAGGGAGCAGACGCGGTTCGCTGAGGCCGGCCGTGGAGCCTTCCGCTGGAGGACCGGGCACTGCTGGTCGCGGCCTACTGGCGCACGAACCTGACCATGCGGCAGCTCGCCCCGCTGTTCGGGGTGTCCAGGTCGGCGGCTGACCGGATCATCGACAACCTCGGGCCGATGCTCGCACTCCAGCCCCGCAAACGGTTCGCCAAGGACACCGTGCTCATCGTGGACGGCACCCTGGTCCCCACCCGCGACCACAGCATCGCCGAGCGGTCGAAGAACTACCGGTATTCCACCAGCCACCAAGTCATCATCGACGCCGACACTCGCCTGGTCGTCGTGGTCGGCCGGCCACTCGCCGGGAACCGCAACGACTGCAAGGCGTGGGAGGAATCCGGCGCCAAGAACTCCTAACAGAATGATCTTCGAGGTGGTTGGATCACTCCGGGACTGACGATCCGGAGGTAAGGGTGGCGCGGCCGAAGCCGTGGGAAGTTGGCAATGCACTGTGGGCGGTGGTTGAGCCGCTGTTGCCTGAGGGCTGTCCCGTGATCCCCGGCGGGCGCGCGACGACAGCTACGGCACCTCGCCGCGTTGTCGGGACGTCCGCATACATCCAGTATGCGGACGCCCCTCCGCCTTGCGATGCACCGCATCTGACGCCGCGCGCTGATCCACCGGGGATCACGGGACAGCCCTTAGGGTCGAGCGTCGGGCCCGGCATCCGGGACGGAAGCGGCATCCGGACCGGCTGGTGTTCCAGGGCATTCTGTTCGTGCTGCACACCGGGATCGCCTGGGAACACCTGCCGCAGGAACTAGGCTTCGGTTCCGGCATGACCTGCTGGCGTCGCCTGGCTGAATGGACAGAGGCGGGGGTTTGGCCCCGGCTGCACGAGGTTCTCCTCGCCGAGCTCCGCAGCGCGGACGCCCTGGACTTCTCCCGGGCGGCGGTCGACGGCTCCCACATCCGGGCATCAAAGGGGGCCCCAAAACCGGACGAAGCCCTGTCAACCGGGGCAGGACGGGTAGCGGACACCACCTGATCACCGACGCCACCGGCATCCCGCTCGCCGCCACGTTGACCGGCGGCAACCGCAACGACGTCACCCAGCTGATCCCGCTCCTCCAAACCGTGCCGCCCGTGCGGGGCAAGCGAGGCCGGCCCCGGCGCCGTCCTGACGTGGTGCTGGGCGACCGCGGCTACGATCACGACAAGTACCGCCGCATGGTCTGGGATCTCGGCGTGAAACCGCTGATCGCCCGCCGGGGCACCGAGCACGGCTCCGGCCTGGGCACCCAGCGCTGGGTGGTGGAGCGCGCGTTCGCCCACCTGCACTGGTTCCGCCGCCTACGGATCCGCTGGGAGATACGCGACGACATCCACGAAGCCTTCCTCACCCTGGGATGCGCACTCATCTGCTGGAGGCGTCTTACCTCGCCGCGACAGCAGCCGGTCCCTGTACCGGATTGCCCTTGAAGCAGCGAAGCCGGTCAGTGCACGCGTTCCCCGCACTCCGCCGGAAACAGGATGGCGCCGGACGGCAGTTCACCCGGAGGCCGTCCCATCACCCGCAGGCATGCCTCACGGGACCCCTCCGCAGGCGGGTATTCGAGGGCAACCCCATCCAGCACGGTGAACTCACCAGCAAGGTGCAGTTCCGCCGCCTGCACGCCGTCTGGGAAACAGCCTGCCAAGGTCCCGAGGACTGCCGTGTCATTGCCGTCGGCGACGCACTCTCCGATCTCGAAGCGCCAGTGCTCGGCCGCATCGGCAAGCAGCGCCTTGCCCCTCTTGCCCGACCCAGCAAGAAAAACGGTGTGGGATCGCAGGTGGTGGGCGATGGCGCAGCAGATCGGGACCGCTGTGCCGTAGGGTGTCGTCACCCGCGTGTACCCGGCGTGGGGATAGGAGGACAGGGCCTCATCGAGCAGCCCCACCGCGGTGTCCCTCACTGCCGGGTGACTCTGCTGAGCGATGTACAGAAGCAGGGGCGCCGCAACCGCAGCCGCTGGGAACACCGCGGCACTGTGACCGTGGACGATTCCGCCGCCGCCGAGTAGCGAGCGGGCCTCAGCTGCCTGTATCAGGTTCGCTGCATCCGCCAGGGCACGCAGACCACGGGCTACACGAGCCGGTTCGTACCAGCCGGGATGGCCCGGTATAGCGCCCCAGTTCACGCCGTCGATCGCATCCAACACGACAGCATCCTCGCACCTGGCCGCAACACACTTCCCAGGGCTCAACGAAACGTCTTGAGAATCATTCCGTTAGGAGTTCTAAGGGCTTGCCGGGAATCAACACGTTGATTTGATCTTGACGCTGCTGGGGTCAAGGAACCGGGCGATGTCATCTGGTGTGCGGAAGCGGGCTGTTGAGGCGGGGACTCGAACGCCTTGGGCGGCCAGGAGCGGGCGGACGTCTTTCGCAGCACGGCTGACCGTCATGGCGGTGGTGTTGAAAAGCTGACCCAGGAGGTCCATGGTCGCGATCTTCCGCAGGTGGAGCACGGTGACCAGGACCTTATCGGCTTTGGTGAGCTTGGCCTTGGCGCCCGCGCCGGGGGCCACCAGGCGCTCGTGGCCTCGACGTGTGCGGAGCACTTGCTCGCGTTGAATCTCCATCGCTGGCGTCAATGCGTCGATGAGTTCGCTGAGGTTCTGACGGGTCATCCCGGTCAGTTCCGGGTCCTGGAGCGCACGCCGGGAGAGGCACGTCGGTCTGTCTGGCAGGGCATTGCCTGGAGTGCTGCCGGTGGTCGCGGCGTCCACCGGACGCTGGGGGTGGAGGGTGTAGTTCCAGTCGCCGTGGAAGCGATGGCGAGTAATGGGCAGGGCGGCGATCTCGTCGTCGCTGATGCGGATGCCGGTGGGGTACTCGCCGTGGTCGAGTTCGGCATGGACGGTGAGGCCGGTGCGGCTGGTGGTCGCGGCGATCGTCTGGAGCATGACTTCGTGGCTGGTCAGGGGTCTGCCGCGCCAGTTCATGGTGATGTGGGAGAACAGCCGGTGCTCGATCTTGTTCCACTTTGAGGTGCCTGGCGGTAGGTGGCACACCGTGACCTCAAGGCCGCTCTCGGCAGCGAGGTCGGCGAGCTGGGTCTTCCAGCCGCGGGTGCGGTAGCCATTGGAGCCTCCTCCGTCGGCGGTGATGAGCAGTCGGCGGGCACGGGGGTAGTCGTGCCGGCCGCGGGCCTGCCACCAGTTCCGGATCGAGGCGACGGCGAACGCCGCGGTGTCGTGATCGTTTCCGATGCTGACCCAGCCTGCGTTCGCGGCCATGTCGTAGATTCCGTACGGGATCGCCTTCTCGGCCTGGCCGGGGAAGTCGTGCGTCTTGACCTTCACGGGCAGTGCTGCGGGCCGCCATTCCTGCCCGGCGTTCTTGTAGTCGCCGATCAGCTCCTTCTTCTTGCTGTCCACGCTGATCACCGGATCATCGGCGTCCCGGTGCTCTCGTGCCTGCTGGTTGAGGTAGCGGAACTGGGCGTCCCTGTCGGGGTGCTGAGCGCCCTCGATGGTCTTGGCGTTGGCCTGCAGACTGAAGCCTTCCTCCCGCAGCAGGCCTGCGACGGTGTCGGCGGAGACCCGGTGCCCCTGGCGGGTGAGCTCCGCTGCCAGTTTCCGCGTCGACTTCGTCGTCCACCGCAGCGGTGACATCGGGTCACCGCGCTCGTCGGGCTCGACCAGCGCAAGCAGAGCCGGTCGCAGCCCCGGATCAAGGTCCACGGCCTTCTTCCGACCCCCGCCAAGCCGGCGGACCCGCCCCAGCGGGGCCTGACCAGAGTCCAGTTCGGCCGCTCCGCGGGAGACCGTGCCTTCTCGAACCCCGGCTGCCGCAGCGACGAGCCGGATCCCGCCATGCCCCAGCGACAGTGCCTCCGCCCCTATGGCCAGCCGACGCTGGCGCTCATCCAGATGCGGCAGCAACGCCTGGAACTTCGCAGCCAGGACGGCCTCGATCCCCTCCGGTCTCCCCATACCAGAACAACGAGTTCCGCAGCAGGAAGCCACGACTTGTTTCCCGGCAAGCCCTAAGACAGCCGTCGGCAACACCCTCACGATCGCCGACGGCGGCTACCCCGGCACCGGACTCGTCATCCCACACCGCAGAGAGCGCGGCCAGAGCGAACTCCCGGCCTGGAAAGAGCAACACAACAAGTCCCACAAGCACGTCCGAGCCCGCGTCGAGCACGTCTTCGCCCGGATGAAGACCTGGAAGATCCTCCGCGACTGCCGCCTCAAGGGCGACGGCGTCCACCACGCGATGCTCGGCATCGCCCGCCTGCACAACCTCACCCTCGCCGGGTGACGACGAACAGGCGGGCCAACGCACACGCCCTAGATCATTTACGGGACAACGTTCAGGGAATGACCTCATGAGCTACCCGAACTTCTCCGGTATGCCGTCTCCTTCTTCTTCCTCGGCTCTCTCGGTCCTGTGCGGTGGCCCCACCGCCGTCACGGACAGTTTCCCGCAGGGAACGGCTCGAAGTCGTCGATCGACCTGAGCATGGTCAGCCTGTCCTGCCCGGACGGCGCCGACGAGATCTTCGAAACGGACCCCGGCTTCCAGGCACGCCCGACACGCACCTGTTGCCGGGCAAGTCGCAGAGCTGGAAGGAGGCCTGCGCGTTCCCCAGGACGGCCAGGAGCGCCCAGGTCGAGATCACGCCGGCCGACACCTCCGGCTCCGGCTGGTGCCGCACGGCCATCTTCACCGGCCAGGTGCCGTAGTTCGAGCCCGGGAGACGGTCCTCCGCCTGCCCCGCCTCGCGTGCGGCGGAGAACTCCCTCCCCCGCTCCGACGTGTCCGCTCGACGGGCCGGTGCCTCGCAAGCGGGGCGCACGCCCGAGGCCGGTGACGCGTCGGAGGTCAGAGGCTGCCGGGCGGCTGGTCCCGTCGCTATGGTTTCGGGGCCGCACCGGGGCCGGGCCGGTAGCCGCATCCGAGGAACACGAACTCCTCGGGGGCGACGCGAACCTCGGTACGGCTCCAGTTGTAGATGCCGTCCTGTTCACCCTCGTAGGTGAAGGTCGTGCCCGCCTCGATGGTGAAGAACTGGTCCTCCCCCGTCTCGCCGAAGAAGTCCCATTTCGGCACCCACTCGGGGGAGAGTTCCCATCCGGGTGCCTTGCCGTCTGCGAACCAGCGCTGCTGGAGCTGGACACGTACGTCGTACGAGGTGGTGTTGCGGACCTTCACCGAGTAGGTGGCCGAGGTCGGGTCGTCGGCGGCGTCCGTTCGGTCGATCGTGGCCGTCGCCTCCAGTGTGGAGGGGGCTGGGCAGTCTTCGTCCTGCTTCGTCGGCACCGGCTTGCTGTAGACGTCGTCGGTCACCGCGGCGATTCGGTCCGGGCAGTAGAAGGTGACCGCCTCCACGAGGAAGGCGGCCTGGTCGATCGGGTCGGTGAGCGGCAGCCCCACGAGGTCGGGGACGTCGTTCATGTCGGTTCCACCGGCGAGGGCCTTGCAGACGGCTCTCGCGTCCCTGATGACGGCCTTGCGGAAGTCCGAGAGCTCGTAACCGCCGCCGTCGGACGAGATGGCTGCGTACTCCGTGGCGTCGGGCCAGGTGGAGAACTGGCCGACGTCGCCGAAGAACGCCACGTCGCGTGCGGCGGCGGAGCTGAACTCCGGGACGGAAACGTAAGGGGGCCCGGAGGTCGGATCGGCCGTGCTCTTCTCTGCCCGGGGCTCGGCCGGGACGCCGTCGTCCGTGCTGTCCGACGAGTCCGCGGGGGCCGTGCCGGAACGTGCCGAACCCTGCTCGCCGCCGCCGGTCACCAGGACGGCGACGAGGGTGACGAGCGCGAGGACCGTCGCGGTGAGGATCGCTGCGAGGTGCCGCCGCCCGAGTGCCTTCGGGCCGGCCGAGGAGTTCTTCTCCAGCCGGACCTCCCCGCCTGTGGTGGAGGGCGGCTGCTCGGCCGGCCCCGATCTCTTGTCGGGCATGTGCTGTGTCTCCCTGGTGAGGTTCTTCGAGGCCTGGCCACTCCGGCCGAGCCGGTGGGTCGGGAGTCAGCTCGTCCCGGTCCCGTCGGCCAGTTCCGCCAGCGCGTCTGCCAGCGCGTCGAGACCCGGGCCGTACGGACCGCCCGGTTCCGTCATGTAGACGTCGCGGCGGATCTCGATCATCAGGGCGGTGACCCGGGGGTCCCGCCCGTAGTGGCGCAGGGGGACGTACGTGCCCCGGAACGGGCTGTCGATGCCGGTGCCGCCGAAGCGGGCGAAGGCCTTCTGCGCGTGGGAGAGGAGCGCGTCGGGGGTGTGGAAGGCGTCCCGGCCGAGGCAGATCGGCGGGCGGGGGCCGTCGCCGTGGAGTTCGTAGGGCAGCCGCACGGTCGGGTACGAGTGCACGTCCACGATCACCGCCCGCCCCACGGCGGCGAGCCGCTCGGCGACCGCGTCGGTCATGGCGGCGGCGTAGGGGTGGAAGTACGTGTCCAGCAAGTGCTGACCGTCGTACGCCGACGGGCGGAGCTCCTCGCCGTGCGTGGTCCGCGTGTACACCGCGCCCATGCCGACGGAGAGCATCTCCTCCCGCTCGTCCGGGAACCGCTCGGGGTCGACCACCAGGCGCGAGAGACCGTTCACGAACCGCCAGGGAGCCGCGGCGCAGCGGGCGACGGCGGCGGCCGCGATCTGAGCGGTGTGCGCGTCGGTGATGTGGTCCAGCTCCGCCTCGAGCGCGGCGTCGTCGAGCGTGATTCCGGGCCGTACGTGGTCGGGGATCGTCCGCGAGGAGTGGGGGACGTGGAGGATGACGGGGGAGTCGGGCGCGCCCGGGAGGTGGCGGAAGGGCTGCGGCGCCGGTGCGGTCCGCCCGGGCACGGGGGAGCGCGAGTCGTTGTCGTTCATACGGGATGACCCTCGTGTGTGTCGTCGTGGTTCCTGCGTCGAGGGGCAAGCGCGCCCCCCGCCTCACCCGACCCGGTGCCGTGGCGCGCACCGCACCCGATCAGGTGCGGTGATCATAGGACATGTCCGCCGCGCGCCCCGTTGCGTCCCGCCCGGGCCCCCGAGGGCGAGACTGGGCGGAAGGGAAACCGGGGGGACAGACAGACACACATCGCGGAGGAGCGAGTCGCCCGTGGTCTACCTCTTCGGTCTGATCGCCGCCTGTCTGCTCGGCCTCGGCTTCGTGCTCCAGCAGCACGCCGCCGAGCGGGCGCCCGTCTCCGACATGCTCTCCTTCCGGCTGCTGTGGGACCTGGCGAAGGTGCCGCTCTGGCTGGGCGGCATCGGATGCATGGTGGTCGGACAGATCCTCAGCGCGATCGCGCTGAGCAAGGGCGACCTGTCCAAGGTGGAGCCGCTGCTGGCCACCAACCTGCTCTTCGCGATGGCGCTGGCCCGCCGGATGAGCGGTGAGCGGCTGGGCGGTTCCGGCTGGAGCGGTGTGCTGCTGCTGAGCGGCGGGGTGGCCGCGTTCATCCTGGCCGGCCGTCCCTCCGGCACCGACACGGAGGTCGGCGCGCTGCGCCACTGGCTGGTGTTCGGCCTGGTCGTCGGCGTGGCGCTGGTGGCGATCGCGGTGGCCCGGCATCTGCCGTTCTTCGAGGAACCCCCGCTGCTGGCCGCGGCGGCGGGCGCGCTGTACGGACTGCAGGACGCGCTGACCCGGACCTCCAGCCAGCTCCTCGCCGACGGCGGCATCCCGGCGCTGCTGACCAGTTGGCAGCCGTACACCATCGTCGCGCTCGCGGTGACCGGGCTGATGCTGGTGCAGAGCGCGTTCGAGGCGGGGCCGTTGCGGATGTCGCTGCCCTCGCTGACCGCGGCCGAGCCGATCGCCGGCATCGCCTGCGGGATCGGCTTCCTCGGCGACCGCCTGCGCACCGACCCGCTGGCCCTGGCGGCGGCGTCGGCCGGTCTCGTCGCGGTCGTCACCGGCGTCTTCATCCTGGCCCGGCACCCCGCGATGCCGGGATCGGCCGCGCGTGAGGGCGAGGGTGAGCGCGAGGAGGAGCGAGGGGTGTGAGGGGCGCCCGGCAGGGCCGGTAGCAACGCAACCGCCCGGTGGCTCCGCTGCCCGGGGGACATCAGTGGCTCCGCTGCCCGGCGGACACCGGTGGCTCCACTGCCCGGCGAATAAAGGACCGTACCAATTTTCTCCATTGGCATGGACCTGACTTGGCTTCCCCGTTACTCTCCTCACTGCTCCCTGAGAGCGCTCTCAGGGAGCAGAGCACTGCCGTCCACTCCCCTCGCTCCACCCCCACAGAGCAACCGGACGACGAAAGGCATCCCCCCCATGAGACGTACCACCACCTTCCGTACCGTCGGACTCTCCGCGGCACTCCTCCTCGTCTCCGCCGCCGCGGGACTCGGCCAGGCCTCGGCCGCCACCTCCGACTCCTCCGCCGGCACCCCCGCCAAGAGCAAGGCCGCGGCGGCTTCCCCCGCCCTGATCGAGGCCCTGCGGCACGACCTGCACCTGACGAAGGCTCAGGCCACCGACCGTCTCGCCGCCGAGACCTCGGCGCGCACGGTCGAGAAGGCCGCGCGCAAGGCGGCCGGTGCCTCGTACGGCGGCTCGTGGTTCGACGCGAAGCGCGGCACGCTCGTGGTCGGCCTCGCCGACGACACGCACCGCGCCGCCGTCGAGGCCACCGGCGCCCACGTCACCCACGTCGCGCACAGCGAGCGCACGCTCGACTCGACCATGACGAAGCTGAACGCGATGGACGCGCCCGACGGCGTCGCCGGCTGGCACGTCGACCCGAAGTCCAGCGCGGTCACCGTCACCGTCGTCAACTCGCACAAGGGCGACAACGATGTCCAGAAGTTCGTGGCCCGCGCTCGCAAGGCCGGCCCGGTGAACGTGGCGGGCACCGCCAAGCAGCCGCGCACGCTGGCCGCCGGAACCGTCGGCGGCGACCCGTACTACACGGGCAACGTCCGCTGTTCCATCGGCTTCTCGGTCCAGGGCGGCTTCATCACCGCCGGGCACTGCGGCACGCCCGGCATGAGCGTCAGCGGCTGGGACCACACCTACATCGGCAACTTCCAGGGCTCCTCGTTCCCCGACAACGACTACGCGTGGGTCAACGTCGGCAGCGGCTGGTGGACCGTGCCCGTGGTCCTCGGCTGGGGCACCGTCTCCGACCAGCTGGTGCGCGGCTCGGGCGAGGCGCCTGTCGGGGCCTCGATATGCCGCTCCGGTTCGACCTCCCACTGGCACTGCGGGACGGTCCTCGCCAAGAACGAGACCGTCAACTACAGCCAGGGTGCGGTGCACCAGATGACCAAGACGAACGTCTGCGCCGAACCCGGCGACTCCGGCGGCTCGTTCATCAGCGGCGACCAGGCGCAGGGCACCACCTCCGGCGGCTGGGGCAACTGCAGCTCGGGCGGCGAGACGTGGTTCCAGCCGATCAACGAGGTGCTCAGCCGCTACGGCCTGACGCTGAACACGGCGTGAGTGCGAATTGAGTGCCATGTGAGTGGCACGTGAGTGCGGTGCCCCCGACGCGGCCACCTGACGGGCCGTGGCGGGGGCACCCCCGTCTCCGCGTGCTCTGCGTTCCGCTCGCCTCGCGCGGTGGCACGAGCGGGCGTGCATGACCGCACCCAGGAGGAACACCGCCAGGACCGCGGCCGGGGCCGCGAGCAGGGCCGGCCACGGGGCGTCGTCGGTCCTCGGGGCGAGCAGGGTGCGCAGGACCGTGACGCCCGTCGCGGCGGCCGTCCCGCAGTACAGCGCCGCGGCCACCGTGTGCCGGGAGCGCTTTGGTCCGGCGGCGGTGCCGCGCCGCCCAGCAGCGCCCGGTGTCGCGCGGCCTCCCGTGTCTCCCGCCGGCGTCGTACGGCGGCGCGGAGCCGCAGTACGACGGTGGCGGCGCCCCCGGTGGCGGCACCCGCAGCCGGTGGCCACCATCCGTCCAGTGGCACCCGGTCCTGTCAGGGCCGAAGCGCCGTACGCGGGGGGCCGAACGGCCCTTCGACGGGCGGGTGGGGGAGGGGCCGTTCGGCTCCGTGGCCCGCACGCTGTGCATGCCGCGCGGGGCACGGGTGAACGACGACCGCCCGCCCCCTCACCAGGGGCGGGCGGTCGTCTGTCGGCCGGTGAGGGCTGCCGACCGGGTCAGCCGTTCTTGCGGGCGACCCCGCCGTAGATGCCGATGGGCGGCGCACCGGCCGCCCTCGGCTCGTCGGGGCGCCAGTCCGTGACCGTGACGAGGCCGGGCTCCACCAGTGTGAAGTCGCCGAAGAAGTCCAGGATCCGGGCGTGGTGGCGGAGGTTCATGCTCGCGGTGGCCCGGCGGTAGACGGCCGCGGCGTCCTCGCGGTGGTCCTCGTGGAGGTCGCCGGTGGCGTGCGACAGCACCAGGTAGGAGCCGGTGGGCAGCGCGTCGCGGAGCGTCGCGACGATGCCGTCCGGGTCCTGCGCCTCGGACAGGAAGTGCACGATGGCGACGAGCAGCACCGCCACCGGCTGGTCGAAGTCGATGACCCGGCGGACCTCGGGGTGGTCCAGGATGCCGCGCGGGTCGCGCAGGTCGGCGAGGACGACGGAGGTGTCGTCCTGGTCCATGAGGGCCCTGGAGTGCGCGCTGACGATCGGGTCGTTGTCGACGTAGGCGACACGGGTCCCGGGCGCCACGGCCCGCGCGATCTGGTGCACGTTGGGCGGGGTGGGCAGCCCCGTGCCGATGTCGAGGATCTGCCGCACCCCGCCCTCGGCGACGACGTGCCGGACGGCGCGGTGCATGAAGTACCGATTGGCGCGCACCCCGTCCCGCACCTCCGGTGCCACCTTCATGAACTGCTCGGCGGCCTCCTGGTCGACCTCGTAGTTGTCCTTGCCGCCGAGGAAGTAGTCGTACATCCGGGCGGGGTGCGGCTTGCTCGTGTCGATCGTGTACGAGGGGGTGCCGGCGTCACCGGTGCCGCCGCCGCTGCCGTCGGTGCTGGGGGAGGTCGGGGAGGTCATGCTGGCTGGCTCCGTCCTGGACTCGCAGCCCACCGCCGGACAAAGGGTGGTGAGTGACTGTCAGAACATCATCTTGGCATGTTTTCGACGGTGGGGCGTACGGGTGTGCGCGGGGTCGCGCGGGCGGTCCCGGCACGGGTTTCGGCGGCGGATTCGGCAACGGGTGTGGCAACGGGTGTGGCAATGGGGTCCGCGAGGGTTCCGTCGAGGGCGGCCAGGCCGGTGTCGAGGAGGTCGGCCGCGCGCCGGACGTCGGCGGTGACCGCGTCGTGGAGCCGGTCGGGCGCGCAGGTGTCGTCGGCGAGATGCCTCGCCAGGCTGCGGAACTGCACGGACCACAGTCCGACCAGGGCGATCGCCGCGATCTGCACCTCGGGCCGCACCTCGGGGCCGTGCGGGGAGCCGCGCGAAAAGCCGGCGTCGTGAGAGGGATCGCCCGCCCGGCCGTCGTGCGTCCCGCCGCCGCGCCGGGCGAGCGCCTCGGCGGCGACGGCGACGAGCCGGTCTGTCATGTCCTGGTGGTAGGCGCGCAGCGAGGGCGTCGACCTGGTCAGCGCGCCGAACCGCCTGATCCGGGCGGCGGCGTCACGGGGATCGTCCTGGGCGGCGAGCCACGAGGTCAGGGCGCGCAGTTCTGCGGCGAGGATCTCCACCGTCGCCTCGACGGGGCGACGTTCCGTTTCGGCCAGTCCGGCGCGCAGCGCGGCGCCCGTGGCCTCGCCCCGGTCCAGGATCAGCGATTCCTTGGTGGGGAAGTGGTTGAAGACCGTCTTCTCCGACACCTCGCAGGCACGGGCGATCTCCGACACCCGGACGTCGTCGAAGCCGCGCTCCAGGAACATCTCGGTCGCGGTGTCGGAGAGCCGCTGCCGCAGCAGCCGCTTCTTCCGCTCCCGCAACCCCTCGGCGCCGGTCTCCGCGGTCTGCGGACGCCAGGCGGTCCAGTCCACCGTGCTCATGCCGCCAGCGTAGTACGGCGGGTATCTTTCTGCTGCTACTGTAATTTTCTAGTGACTGTAGTTAGAGCCGCCGGGGTGCGGCGCCTTGCCACGCATGGGCGCCCCGTCCTGCCAGGGGAGTCCCATGAGCACCATCCACATCGTCCGCGAGTACCCGCACAGCCCCGCCAAGGTCTGGCGCGCCGTGACCGACCCCGACCTCGTTCCGCGCTGGACGGCGACGGGCGCCGGAGCGCGCCCGGAGGGCTTCGCCACCACGGTCGGCACCGAGTTCCGGTTCGTCGCGAAGCCGAAGCCCGGCTGGAGCGGCATCGTCGACTGCGTCGTACGGGAGGTCGACGCCCCCCGGTTGCTGCGCTACTCCTGGACCGACCACGGCGGCGGCGAGACCACCGAGGTCACCTACCGCGTCGAACCGCACGCCGGCGGCACGCGGTTCACCTACGAGCACACCGGCTTCACGGGAGCGGGCGGCCTGATCATGTCCCAGGTCCTGGGCCGCGTCCGCCGCAAGATGCTGACGGTCGGGCTGCCCGCCGTACTGGCGGAGATGGACGGGGAGGGCGAATCGAGGCCGTGATGATGCGGTCGTCGACGGCGCGGTCGTCGAGGCTGCGACCCGGCCGGCTCCCGGTCGGGTCGGGTGCGTCCACACCGGCCAGGGCTTCGCGTACGACTGAAGGAACTGGCCGGACCGCTCGCGCTGCCCGGGAACGGGCGGGTCCGGAGCGGGCACGGACTCACCGACGACGACCTCCGTGCCTGGCATCCTGCGGCCGCGACTCGAGGTCGTCGCGCAGCGGTGAAGCGGTAGCGAGGAGCAGGTCGAGGTCTGTCTGCCCAGGAGCCACCCGGTCGGTGACCGTGTGACTCCGTGCCTCTACGCGCAGTTGTGCCAAGACGGTCTTGCCAGGCGCGCCTGGCGAGGGCTGACGACCCGTCCGTCCGCGAGGGCGGTGCCGAGAAGCAGGCCCCCCGGACTCGGACAGTGAGTCGGTCGTGGCCGGGGGACCGGTCGGAGGCCGCTTCTCCGTGCGGGTGTCGGTCACCGCGTTGAACAGGGGTGAGCGGCCGCGGCCGTACCCGGCGGTACGCGGAAGGCAGCCTGTTTTCCCCTCTGCTTCCGCGTTCCGCCCGTGTTACGACATCGTCATGGTGAGCAGTCCGGGAGCCGAGCACGACCGTACGCAGTTGCTCGTGGCCGAATACGCGGCCCTGCGCAACGAGATCTTCACACTGGTCGAGTTGCAGTTCAAGATCACCGCCTCGACCGTCATCTCACTGGGCACCGTGCTGTCGGTGGGCGTTCAGACGAAGAATCCGGCCATCGTGCTCGTTCATCCCATCCTGTCGCTCATCATGGGCATCAACTGGCTGCACCACACCTTCCGGATACACCGGATCGCGGCCTACCTCCGCGACAGGGTGGAGGCGCCGGCCGGTCACGACGTGATCGGCTGGGAGACCTATGTGAAGCGGACACCCCTGCCCATCGGGCGTGCCTCCTACTGGGGGTTGCGGGCCGCCTTCGTCGCCAGTTCCCTGCTCGCGGTCGGTGTCGCCGTCGCCATGAGGCAGTACGACACCGTGACCGTGGTCCTGCTCTGTGTCGCCTCCTGCGCCACGGCCCTCACCTGCGTGATGTTCTACCGCTGGCGCGAGCCGGCACCCGAGATCCTGGTACCACCACCCGTCGGACTCCCACGATGGTTCCACCTGTCGCCGCGCCCCTGAGCCCCGGACCGGGTCGGGCCCGAGCGGCCCGGACCGGCCGCGAGCCGGCGTTCACCTGCGGCCCGACCTGATCCATGGCCATCCGAGGAAACAGACCACGGCGGGTGCGACGAGCATGGCCAGCAGCCACAGCCCCACGCTCGCCGGGGAGTAGACGTAGTACTGCCAATGATCCGGCAGAAGCGACGGCGCGAGGAGGAGCACGATCAGCACGCCCCATGTGATCAGCACGGCCGCGGCCATGCGTACTGCGGTCATGTCTACCGTGCTCCCTTGATGGCGCTCGTCTCCTCGGGCCGGACGACAGGACGAGCCGTACGCCCTTCAGCCCACGAGGAGTACGAGTTTGCCGCGCACCGTTCCGGTCTCGCCGACGCGGTGGGCGTCGGCCACCTCGGGCAGGGGGAAGGTCCGGCCGACCGGCACGGAGAACCGTCCCGCTCCCGCCATGCGGGCCGCCCGGTCCAGGGCGTACGTGGCGCGGCCGGTGTCGCCGCGACTGAACCGTACCCCCGTCCGCCGCGCACCCCGGAAGTCGGCGACCGTGAGGACGCGTTCGGGTGCGCCCGTGAGTTCCACGAGTTCGGGAAGGACGCCGCTGCCGGCGACGTCCAGGGCCAGATCGACGCCCCCGGGCGCGAGGGCCCGGACCCGGTCCGGCATCCCGGCGCCGTAGGCCACCGCCTCGGCACCGAGCGCGCGCAGGGCCGCGTGCGTGCCGGGGCTCCCCGTGCCGATGACGTGCGCGCCGCGCGCCACGGCGAACTGGACGGCGGCACTTCCGACGCTGCCGGAGGCCCCGCTGACGAGGACGGTGCTGCCCGCCGCGACACCGAGCTGGTCGAGGGCGCGCGCCGCCGTCTCGGCCGCCGCGGGGATGGCCGCGGCCCGCGCCCAGTCGAGGGAGTCCGGGACGGGGGCCCAGCTGGACAGCACGGCCAGTTCCGCCTGCGCGGCCCCGTACGGTGAGACTCCGAGGACCCTGTCGCCGACCGCGACCCCCGAGACGTCGTCGCCGACCTCGTCGACGATGCCCGCGGCCTCGTGGCCCAGAGTCCGGGGCAGCTCCAGTTCCCGGTCGATCAGGCCCCGGCGCTTCTTCCAGTCACTGGCGTTGATGCCCGCGGCACGGACCCTGACCCGTATCTCTCCGGCACCGGGACGGGGATCGGGGAGGTCGACGATCTCGAGCACCTCCGGGCCGCCGAACCGGCCGAACCGTACTGCCCTCATGACGCACTCCTTCCGGGGAAGGAGTGGCGGATCGTCCGACACCGCGTGTGCGCGTGCTCCCGGTCAGGGCACCGTGGCTGTGGCCTGTCCCGGAGCACGTTTCTACTCCGATTCGTCGACCGTACAACATGACCTCCCGCCCCACGTTCGGCGGGCAGGGCGGTCAATGGGCCAGGAAGAGTACGAGGACGACGAGGGCGACGACCGCCGCCAGGGCGAGGTAGGCCTTCTGCCGTCCCGCCTCCGACACCCGCCGTCGCACGTCGAGTCGGCCGCCGGAATCTCGGAACACGTAGAACTCGAGATGGCCGGAGCCGGGCGGGACCGCCCTGACGACCGTGAGACGCCGGATGACGACCTCGCGCTCCTTCTCTCCCGGCCGCGGACCCAGTTCCGGTTCGAGTACGGAACGATGGGCGGGGAGAAGGTCGTCGGGGAGCGGATCACCGGTGTCGAGCCGGTCCCTTCGCCAGCCGGCCGACTCCAGCTCCGACGCGACGGGCCGCGGCCTCGGGACGGGGGACGGCACCGCCTCGGTCCGTGAGTCCCACTCGATCCGCCCCGCCGTCCAGGACGTGAGACTGCCGTGCCCCTTGCAGGTGGTGCACTCGACGGTGCCCGATTCCTTGCACGTGCGGCAGGTGATACGCCCCTTGTCGCACTTCGTGCACTTCACCTTCCCCCAGCCCCGGCATCCGGGGCACGCACTGCCGGGGGTCCGGCAGGCCGCGCAGTCCACCCGCTCCTCCTCGGGCCGGACGGCGCGGCCCGCCTTCACCGCTCGAGGAGGGGGGTCGGGCAGACCGCCGTGTTTCAGGTTCTGAGTGCATGCGCTGACACCGAGACACTCGGTGCACGTCTGGGTGGGCTCGCACGGCCGGTACCGCATCCCGTCGCAGTCGGCGCACCGGCGTCGGCCGTTGCCGCAGTCACAGGACCCGAGATGCACCGTGCCGGACCGGACCAGGTCGATCGGTCGGTCGGCGGGCTTCTCGTGCGGGCCGAGCCTGTAGTCCCGCAGCACGTCGTAGAGCGGCCGTTCCGAAAGGTCGACGGCGCCGGGCTGGTGACGTGTCGCCTCGGTGCGGCGCTCGACGCGACGGGTGACGGAGGCTTCGAGCAGGTGCAGTCGGGAGAGCCGGAAATCCGCCGGAGCGGGATGGGGGCGTCTGCGTCGCCCACTCGCCAAGTACACGTCGAGCGCCGCACGCACCTCACCATCGGTCGGATCGTCGCTTGTCATCGTGATACTCCCCCCGAAGCCACGCCCTTCCCGCCCGGGACAGGAGCCGGACCGGTGTCGAGCGACACCAGTGTGGCCGAACGGATCCCGCCGCAAAAGAGCCGCTCCAGGAGTTCGAGGAACGGGCGCGGCGGGTGGCCGGGCAGATCCGGGAGGCGACCGCGCCGGCCCGGGACGGACCGGGCAACGGGGCACTGCGACCCGGGAGGCTGACGCGAGCCCCCTGCGCGAGACGTTGGCGTATCAGTGCGGGACTCTGGATTATCGAGCGTCTCGTACGGTGCTCGTACGGTCGAAGCATGCAGACCTTCACACTGGGCGACTTCGAGATCACCCGCATCACCGAATGGCACGGCCGCTTCGCACCGGTCGACGTGCTGTTCCCCACCCTCCCCGCCGACGCCTGGCAGGAGCACCGGGGCTGGCTGGCCCCGCACTACTGGGACGCCGCGACCGGTGACTACCGGGCCCACATGCAGACCTGGGTGCTGCGGGGGCAGGGGCGCACGATCCTCGTGGACACCGGGCTGGGCAACCACAAGCCGCGGATCCACGGTCTGCTGGCCGACCGTGACGGCGACTTCCTGCACCGGCTCGCCGCGATCGGCGTACGGCCCGAGGACGTGGACACGGTCGTCAACACGCATCTGCACACCGACCACGTCGGGTGGAACACCCGGCTGGTGAACGGCGAATGGGCCCCGACGTTCCCGAACGCCCAGTACCTGATGCACAGGGCCGACTTCGACTACTGGAACCCGGCGAACGGCGTCACACCCAGGTCGGACTTCGCCGACCCCGCCGACAGCAGGGCGGGGTTCGAGGACAGCGTGCTGCCCGTGCACCGCGCCGGTCAGGCCCTGCTGTGGGAAGGCACCGAGCACTCCGTCGGCGCGGGTCTGTCCCTCCGGCTCGCCCCCGGGCACACGCCCGGCTCCGCGGTGCTGGAGCTGCACTCCGGCACGGACCGTGCCTTCTTCGTCGGAGACCTCGTCCACACGCCGCTGCAGTTCCTCATGCCCGACCACGACACCTGTCTGAGCGAGGACCAGGGGCAGGCGGCGATCAGCCGCCGCCGCATGCTGGAGAGGGCCGCGGACACCAACGCCCTCATCGTCCCGGCCCACCTGGGTGGCGCGGGAGCGGCCGAAGTCGTCCGGGAGGGAGCAGACTTCGTCATCAAGCAGTGGGCACCCCTGGCCGCGCCGGCGCCGGGGGAGTGAGGACGGCGGACGTGGAGGTGGACCGGGGCGTGGACATGGACGTGCTCAGTGATGTCGTCTCCTCCCTCCGCTCGGGCCGGCCCTTCGCCAACCGGGAGGACCGCGCGGGCGCATGGCGCATCCCCTTCGCACCCTTCGCCGGAGCGGGTTTCCACATCGTGCTGAGCGGGTCCTGCAGGCTGCTGACGGACGACGCCCCGCCCCGCGTCCTGGACGTGGGTGACGTGGTCCTCACCCCACACGGCACCCGGCACACCCTGGAGGGCCCTGGCCATACCGCCGTGGACGACGCCAACGGCTCCACGTCCCTGCTGTGCGGGGCCTACCGGCTCGACCGGACGCGGTCCCATCCCCTGCTGACCACATTGCCGGAGGTCATCCACCTGCGAGCACAGTTCGGGCGCCATCCCGCACTGCGCTCGGCCGTGTCGCTGCTGGGCGACGAACTGCGCAACCCGCAGCAGGGATCCGTCTCCGCCCTGTCCACGCTGCTCGATCTGCTGCTCGTCTACATGCTCCGGGCCTGGCTCGACGACGAGTCCGGCAGGGGCGCGCCCGGCTGGTCCGCGGCGCTGGCGGATCCCGTCGTCGGCGCCGCGCTCAGCGCCATGCACAGGGACCCGGCACGGGCCTGGACGGTGGAGGAACTGGGCAAGGAGGCCGCGATGTCCCGGGCGGCCTTCGCACGCCGGTTCACCGGTCTGGTGGGGCAGCCGCCGCTGGCCTATCTGACCTGGTGGCGACTGAGCGTCGCCGCCCGCCTCCTCAAAAGCGGCGACACCTCTCTCGACTCCGTGGCGCGGAGCGTCGGATACGGCTCGCGGTACGCCTTCGCCAACGCCTTCAAACGCGCCCACGGCATCGCCCCCGGCCGCTACCGCCTGAGACACGGCGGCGATCGTGAGCCGACACGGTGGGATCCGTGACAGCGGGCGGACGGCACGGCAGGCCCGGTGACCTCAATCGACGTGCTCCACCCGCAAGCATGGAAGACCGGCCGCGTTCTCCAATGCTGAGAGCATGCGTGCGTCCAGGTCGGTGGCGTACACGAGCGTGGAGTGATTCGGGAAATCGGGCTCGGCGAGGTACCCCTCATCGTCCACCCAGTTCGCTTCGATCGTGACCTTCCCGCTTCCTCCCACTCGCGCAAGATAGTATTCACCTCCTTTGAAGCCGCTTTCCCGAGTGTCGAACCGAATCCCCAGGGAAGCCGACAAGGCATCGCGCATCTGTGGTAGCCCCATCCGGTCGGATCCGTGAAGACGGTAGCAATGCCCCATGCACTTCCTCCCGTTGCTTCTTCCAGAATGTCATCGTACCGGGCCCATGACCGTCCGAATCCCCCATTGAGATCCTGGCCCGAGTGAGATGAAAAAGAAGGGTGATGCCTGTGACCGCCTCACTGATGTGCAGGAAAATCCTCTCCCTCGAAGCGGGATCCGTCTACGCCTGGGAAACCGGGGAAGGGGATGCCGGTAATATTCTGACCGACCCCGAGGGATCGGTCGCCCGCCCCTGCACGCCAGAGGGAACGATCACCGGCCGCATGGTCCTGGAAAAAAACGTCGGGAATGTGGAGAACGTGGAACCGGACTCGGACCCGAGGATTCGCGACACTTTCCTGGTCGTGGCAGCGGCGATCTTGCGGGAAGCGGAGCGGCAGGGGCGGCTGCCTGACAAGGTCACGCGCGTCTACTGGTAGGCGTCACGCCCGATTGCCGGCCGACGGCGGCGAGAGGACCGCCACGGTGCCGGACTGCCTCGCGGCGGCCCTGGCCGCCGACCCGGCCGCTGTGGCGTTCTTCGCGACGCCGGACCGGCAGAACCGCTACGCGATCCTGTACCGCGTCCAGGACGCCGAGAGGGCCGAGACCCGGGCACCCCGGATCGAGAAGTACGTGGCGATGCCGGCGAGACGCGAGAAGCTGCACCCGTAGTCGCGTAGTGGCCGGTCCGGCCACGTGGGCCGAGAGGTGGGTGGACAGTGGATTCGCCAGAGGACGAAATGGTCGCGGCGGCCGGTGCGGGAGACCGTGCCGCGGTGGAACGCCTTCTGCGTGCGGGTGCCCGTGTGGACGATCCGGGGGGAGGGCGCCGCACGGCTCTCGACGTGGCGATCTGGGGGGACCACCTGGCCGTGGTCGAACTGCTGCTGGCCGCAGGGGCCGATCCGGAGCAACCCATCGGGGAGTACCGGGAGACGACACCCTTGCGCTTCACCGCGACCTTCGGCCGGTTCGACGCGGTCGGCGCACTTCTGGCAGTCGGGGCCCGACCCAATCATCATCAGGGAACGACCACGGCGTTGCTGGGGGCAGCAGGGCAGGGATATCCCGACATAGTGGACCTGCTCCTCGATCACGGTGCGGACATCGATCTGACTGTCCCTCCTTTCGGTACTGCGCTGACGGCGGCTGCTCACAACGGCCGTACGGAGATTGTCCGCAAACTCATCGACCGGGGCGCACGCGTGACACCGGCGGCGCTCGACGCGGTGGACAGAGGACAGAAATCCGCCTTGCGTGCTCAGGGCGACCCTGAGGCGGAGAGACACTTTCCGCCAGATCGACTGAAGGAGTATCCGGTGGTCCGCCGACTCATCAGTTCTCGACTCGACGACGCTCACGACGAGTGAAGCCCTGGCGAGCTGTTCCCAGAAGAAAGACCCTCCATGGTGCGCCGTGGCCTCGGCTCGTACCGCCGGACGTCGATCCGTGTGCCGCACGCGGCCAGTTCTCCGCCGCGCTCCCCGAGCGCCCCGCCATCGCCACCGTCGCGGTCCGGCTGGCGGACTTCGACAGTGTCGGCGCGGTGCTCGGAGAACCGGTGCGGTTCCAGCACGACGTCTGAGCTCGTTCTTTATCTTCCGTCCGCGTCGTAGGGCGGGGACGGAAGGTTCCAGACGGCGTCTGACCGGCTGACAAGCTTTCTGAGTTCGGCGCCGCTTCGGGGCGACATGGCCTGCATTACGGTGTCGAGGAGGGCTCGGGCTTCGAGCGGGTTGTCGCAGCAGTACCAGTGCACAGAGCCCCACTCGTAGTCGTGCCACAGATTCCGCTCGGGCTGGTGGACGTATCTCTTCCACAGGCCCACAGCCGTGCTGACATCACCTTGCTGCAGATGGTTGCGGGTGCGCTCGAGACGGGTGGTCTCGGACAGTGCATACGAAGAGAGGCCGTCGATGACGGGCTTTGCACCCATGGTCCGGTGACTGCCGGGGGCGTCGACACGGATCCGTCCCGGCCGTCTACGCGGCACGGACCCTTCGGTTCGTCGTCATGCGGTACATGGTGCCGCGATCTCGCAAGGTGTCTCGAATGGCGTCTCGAACGGATTCGCTCGCCTGGGGATTCGCCGGACGCGGGGGCGGCCTTCGTCTGATCCTGTGCTCCGATCAAGGTGCACGTGACCGAGACGAAGGCCGTGAGAATGAGTCTGCTGCCTGATCAAGTTGAGGGGCTCGGTGAGGGGCGGGGCGGGGGAGTGCGGGGGCGCGTGGCACGGCGGGTGCGTCACCGTGAGGGGCTCTCCCGGTGCTCACGGTCACCGTCCCGGCTTCCGGGCGCTGCCCGTCATTGCCCCACCCTTCCGTCGATCCGTTCGCGGAGCAGGTCGGCGTGGCCGCAGTGGCGGGCGTACTCCTCGATTCTGTGGACCAGGAGTTCGCGGACGGCGATGCGGTCCTTGCCCAGGCGGGTGCCGAGGTCCGGGTGGGCCGCCAACGCCGTGTCGGTCGCCGTCTGTTCGTGCTCCAGCGTCTTGAACGCGGCGTCGACCATCTGCTGTTCGGCGACGGCTTCGTCGAAGTCCGCGTCGCGTGGGCCGTACAGCTTCGGGAGTGGGGTGTCGTCGCTGATCCAGTTGCGCCAGTCCCGTTCGGCCTCGGCGAGGTGGCGGACCAGGCCCAGCAGGGACATCGTCGAAGGTGGGGCGGACCGGCGGGCCAGTTGTTCCGGGTCCAGGCCCTCGCACTTCATCCGGAGGGTCATGCGGTAGTTGGCCAGGAAGTCCTGGAGTGTGGCGAGTTCACCGTCCGGGGCGGGGCCCTCGCTGTTGCGGGGGTCGTCGGCCGGGTCGAGCCACATGTCGGGGTAGACGGTCGCCCGGGTCCATCGTGCGGGTTGCTCGGTCATGCGTCCCATGGTGGGGCTGGGCGGCCGGGCCCACCACCCCATTTCCCGGCGCCGAAGATCTCGGTGCCCCGGTGCCCCGGTGCCCCGGTGCCCCGCGCCCCCGTGCGCGAGGGGCGGGTCAGACGGCGGGCTCCGGTGTGGAGTGACGGGCCATGAGGTGTTCGATCAGGGCGAGCAGGACGTCGCGGCCGTCGGCGCGTTCGCGGGCGTCGCACATGACCAGGGGGACGTGGGGGTCCAGGTCCAGGGCGGCGCGGATCTCCGCGGGCGTGCGGTCGCGGACGTTGTGGAAGCAGTTGACCGCGACGACGAACGGGATGCCACGGCTCTCGAAGAAGTCGATGGAGGCGAAGCTGGCCTCCAGCCGGCGGGTGTCGGCCAGTACCACCGCTCCCAGGGCGCCGTGGACCAGGTCGTTCCACATGAACCAGAAGCGTTCCTGGCCGGGGGTGCCGAACAGGTAGACCACCAACTCGTCGTTGATGGTGATGCGCCCGAAGTCCAGGGCGACGGTGGTGGTGGTCTTGGCGTCGATGCCGGCCAGGTTGTCGACGCCGACACTGGCACGGGTCAGGTATTCCTCGGTGTGCAGGGGAGCGACCTCGCTGACGGCGCCCACCATGGTGGTCTTGCCCACACCGAAGCCGCCGGCTATGAGGATCTTCACGGCCTGGGCCGTCTGTGCCGGGTCAGAGTCTGCGGAGCCCATTTCTCACCGCTTCCAGAAGCGTCATGTCGGCTTGTTCGCCGTTCCGTGCGAAGGTCAGGGGCGGCCGGGCCCGTACCCGGCCGCTGTCGATCAGATCACCGATGAGGATCTTGGTCACCGACACCGGCAGGTTCAGCTCCGCGGCGATCTCGGCCACCGCGACGGGCCGGCGGGCGCACATGCGCAGGACGGCGCGGTGCTCGGGCTGCAGCGCCTGCCGGTCGGCGGCGGTGTCCGTGCCGGTCGGGGTCTGTGCCGTGATCAGAGTGATCAGGGTCAGATCGTCGCGGCCGGCGGTGGTGCGTCCGCCGGTGATGGTGTAGGGGCGGACCAGAGGTTCGTCGGCGTCCTCGTCCAGGTCCTCCGTCCAGTGCCTCATGCTCCGGCCCGGGGGCCGGCGGCGGGGGACGGCGGATCGGCCGGCGGGGTACGCGTGTCGGTGCCCAGCTTCTGGCCCACCTGCTGGACCAGGGTGTGCATGGCGACCGCCATCACCTCGGCGTCCACCTCCTGGGAGGCGATCACGGCCAGGTGGGTGCCCCGGCCGGCCGAGGTGACGAACAGCCACAGCCCGGCCATCTCGACGATGACCTGGTGGACCTCGCCGCCCTGGAAGAGCTGTCCGACGCCGCGGGCCAGGCTCTGCTGACCGGTCGCGATCGCGGCCAGGCGCTCGGCGTCGGAGCGGTCGATGGTATTCGAACGGCTGATCACGAGGCCGTCGTCGGACAGCAGGATCGCGTGTCGGGTGCCGGCGACCTGGTCGACCAGTCCGTCCAGGAGCCAGTCCAGGTCTGCGTCGGTGGCGGTGGTTCGCTGAGTCATCCTCGGTCTTCCGTCGTGGGCGGTTCGGACTGGTCGGTACCGGGCGCGGGGGGCCACGTGCCGTCGGCGCGGTTCCTGCGGGACTGCCGCTGGAACGCGGCGATGGTGGCACCGGAGCGGGCCGGGGCACCGGGCGGTGCCTGGGGAGCCGGGGTGTCCGGCGGAGCCGGTGTGCGCAGTTCGGCCACCAGGCTGGCCTGGCGCGTGCGGCGGGGCAGCGGGGTGGGCTCGCTCTGCGGTGCCGACTCCGCCTCCGGTGCCGCCTCCAGTCCCGGTGCCGGCACCGGAGCGGTGACGTCGGCCATCGCCCGTCCCCGCGAGCGCACCGGCAACTCCTCCGGGGCGCTCGCGTGGGGGACGTCGTCCGCGGCACGGAGGACGGCGTCCTGGCGCGGCGCGGGCGCGGGAGCGGGGAAGGAGGCGCCGACGTCGTCGGACGGCGGACCGTCGGGGGCGTCCGCCACGGACCGGGGCCGTTCGGCCACCAGGTCCTGCGGGACGAGGACGATGGCGCGGGTGCCGCCGAACGCCGACGGCCGCAGTTCCACCTGCAGGCCCAGGGACGCCGCGAGGCGGGCCACCACGTACAGGCCCAGGCGCACATCGTCGGCGCGGGTCATCACGTCCAACTGCGGGGGCGCCTGCATCAGGGCGTTGGCGGCCTCGTACTGCGCGGCCTCCATGCCCAGTCCGCGGTCCTCGATCTCCACCGCGACACCCCGGCTGACCGGCGCCGCCTTGATCTCGACCGGGGTCGGCGGCTTGGAGAACGCGGTCGCGTTCTCCATCAGCTCGGCCAGGATGTGGATCAGCGGCCCCACCGCCCGCTCGGAGATCCACGGCCGGCCCTCGACGTCGATCTCGATGCGCCGGTAGTCCTGCACCTCGCCCTGCGCGGAGCGCAGGACGTCCAGCAGCGGCACCGGCTTGCGCCAGCGGCGCCGGGGCTGGCCGCCGCCGAGGATCACCAGGTTCTCCTCGTAGCGGCGCAGCCGGGCGGTGAGGTGGTCCAGGTCGAACAGCCCCTCCAGCACCTGCGGGTCCTCGTGCCGGCGCTCCAGTTCGTCCAGCTTCTTCAACTGCAGGCCGATCAGGAGCTGGGTGCGGCGCGCGATGCGCTGCAGCAGCCGTTCGAATCCCCGGTGCTGCTCGGCCTGGCGCACCGCGGTGTGCACCGCGCTGCGGCTGGCCTGGTTCAGGGCCCGGCTCAGTTGGCCGAACTCGTCCGACGCCGACGGGAGTACCGGTACCTCGGCGTCCACGTCGACGTCCTCGCCGCGTTCGAGCCGGGCGACCACCTGGGGCAGCCGCTGTCCCAGGTCCTGTGCCTGGTCGCGGACGGCCGTGACGCGTCGCCGCAGTCTGTTGGTCAGCCGCCAGCTCACCAGCACGACCAGGGTGATGGCGACCAGGCCCAGGGCCGCGGTGGCGAACAGGTACAGCCGCAAGCGCTCCACGCCGTCGGCGCCGGCGGTGTCGGAGACCTTGCTGTGCACGACGATGAGCTTCCCCAGCTGGGCGACCGAGGCGTCCGTGGCGGTCCGCCACTCGGTACGGATCTGTGGCAGCACCCGGTCGTCGCCGTCGGCCTTGGCGGCCACCAGCCGTTCCTGCAGCGCGACCCGGTCCTTCCACGCCTTGCTCTCGGTGATCGCCGCGTACAGCCGGCTCCCCTCGGGGGTGAGGTTCGGTGCGACGCGCGACTCGAGCAGGTACTCCTGGGTGCCGACGGCGTCGGCGATCAGGTCGAAGTCCCCGGCGGGCATCCGCCCCAGAGGCCAGTCGCGGGCCAGCACCGCGTCCTCGCGGCCGATCATGTCCACGACCCCGTTCAGGTCGAACAGGACCTGCGACAGGCCGGTCACCTCACCGTTGACGCCGCGGGACAGCGCCGCGAAGACGTTGATGCCGGCGTCGATCGCCTCGGTGTAGTAGGTGTACGCCCGGTCCTCGTCGGAGGTCCCGACGTCCACCGCGCGGCGCTCCTGCGAGAGCCGGCCGGTCACCTCCACCGTCCGGGAGAGCGCGGCGGCCAGCCCCTGCTGGCCGTCGCTGGTGTCCAATGAGGCCAGCGGCTCGAAGGCCCGCACCGCCCGGTCGGTCATGGTGCGCTGCCGGGTAAGGGCGGCCCGGGACGCCCGGGGAGAGGCCAGCGCCTCCTGGGTCAACCGCCGCTCCTGCTGCAGGGCGTTGAACAGTGCGGCGTCGAACGGCACGACGGTCGTGGTCAGATCGTGCTGGGCGGACTGCTTCCGGTACTCGGTGCCCAGCTGGTACGTGGACACGCCCCACAGCGAGACCAGCGCCACGCTCGGCACCAGGAGCAGTACCAGCAGCACCGTGCGCAGCGGCAGTCGGCGTTCGCCGGCCACCCCCGGGGTGCCGTCCGTCGGGCCCGTCCGTCGGCGACCGTCACGAGCGCTGCCTGTTCTGCGCCGTCCGGGCCTGCTCAATCCGCTCACGCGCAGGACACTCTCCTCATAACTGTTCAGCCGTACCAGTGACGAAAGCACGTCAGAAAGTAGCGGTGGGTGGCTTGATATTAGCCATACGGTGCGCTGAGTCCGAAAGCGCATTCGGTGAGTGACGTGTGTGAATGGGCGCGCAGAACGGGATGTGTCGGTCGGTAACGGGAGGATTCAATCCTGGCCGACCACGACCACCTCGTCCTCGGCCGTCCAGCGGCGTCGCTCGGCCTTGTGCGGGTTGATCCGCAGACCGTAGCCGGGGCCCGTCGAGGAGCCGTCCTGGCTCCGGTAGCCGATGGCGCATTCGCCGCGGCGGCGTGCCGCGGCCACGACCGTGGCGAAGGACGTCTCGCACCCCGGCAGTACGTAGTCGCCGGCCGGCCGCAGGCGGACCCCGGCGCCGTCCGCGGAGAACAACTCCTCGAACACCGCCGCCAGGTGCCGGTTCTGGCTGATCTGCGCCATCAGCAGGCCTATGAGCTTGCCGCTGATGATCACGTCGGCTCCGGGGCTGATGGGTGCCAGTGCCCGGTTGCGGTCGTCGATCAGTTCGGTGACGACCGGCAGTGGGCGCCCGGTGGCTTCCTCCAGTCGGCGCAGGAGCAGGAGGGTGATGAGCGTGCGGTTGTCCGGGTCTTCCGGCGGCTGTCCGGGAGCGGAGTCCTGGCCGAGCACGATGACGCTGTCGTAGGAGTGGACGTCCAGGCGGTGAAGGGTGTCGGGACGGGTGATGTCCCCGCGGTGCAGGGTCAGGGTCAGGGGCGGGGTCGGGGCCGGGCCCAGGGGTGGGGTCGGGGCGGGGGTGGGGGCGGTGTCGCCGCGAGTATCGGTCTCGGCGGACTGGACGGCTTCGTCGGCTTCTTCGGTTTCGGTGGGTTCAGTGGGTTCAGTGGGTTCTGTGGTTTCGGTGGGTTCGTGGGTTTCGTTGACGGCGGTCTCGATTGTCTTGTCGGTTCCGGTGGTTTTGGTGGTTCCGGTGGTTCCGGCGGCCTCGTCGATCTGCCGTGCCGTCGCTCCGCCGCTGTCCGCCACCACGTCGACGACCGACCCGGGCCGACTGCGACGGCGCAACTGCTCGACTATGAGCGGCGCCCGGCGGTTCCAGCCCAGCAGCAGGACCCGCTCCGGCCGCGCGGGAGTCGGGGGACCGGAAGTCATCGCCGCCTCCTCGGCCGGCTCCGCGCAGTCCTCGGGCCGGGCCGTGTCGTCGTCACGGGTGAGGACGATGAGCAGGTCGTCCGGGAGCAGGAGCGTGTGCGGCGGCGGGCTGAGCAGGGGAGTGTCTCCGCGCATCACCCCGACCACGCTCGACGTCGCGTAGGAGAGGAGTGCGTCTCCGAACTGGCGGCCGGTCAGGGAGGGTTCGGCGACCAGGTAGAACTCGTCGCCTGCGAAGTCGAGGAGTTCCTGGTGGACGAGGGAGAGCCCGGAGCGGCGGGCGGCCTGCACGATCATCCGGGCGGTGACGGTGTCGCTCTCCAGGACGACGCCGCCCGGCCCGGCGGCGAGAGCGGCGGCCAGGCGGTAGCGGTCGTCCCGGACGGCGGCGACGACGAGCGGCTGGTTCCCCTGCCCGGCCAGGGCCGCCCTGAGCGCCAGCAGTGTCTTCACCACCTCGGCGTCGGCGTCGGGTTCGTCATGGGGCAGGACCAGTACGACACCGGCCGTGGCGGGGCTGGCCAGGGCGAGCACGGCCGGGTCGGTGGTGGGACCGCTGCGGCAGATCAGCCGCGTACGGCCGAGGGCGCCCACCTTCGTGGCCAGGGCCTCCTCCATCGCGGTCTTGTCCCGGTCGGCCAGTACGGCCACCGCCGCACGCCGTTGGTTGGCGTTGGCGGCCACCAGCTCGCCGACCACCGTGAAGACCTGCTCCGACCACCCCAGGATCACGGCGTGCCCCTGTTCGAGCACGGTGGACCGGCCCCGTCGCAGCGCGGTGAGCCGCTCCGTGAGCGCTGTTGTGATCAGACCGACGAGCGTCGAGACGTACAGCAGGGCGATCAGAGCGAGCAGTACCGACATCAGCATGCGCAGCGGTGTGCCCGTCGTGCCGCCCAGCCGCAGCGTCTCCCCGGTGAGGTGCCACACGAGCGCCAGCCGTCCCGTCAGGGACGCCGGTGCGGCGGGGTCGGTCCACACCAGCACCGCGCTGGCCGGGACGACGACGCCCAGGCACAGCAGCACCATCCAGCCGAAGAGGGCGGAGGTGCCGCGGGCCAGCGTGCTGTCGAACCAGTAACGGGCTCTCGCGCCGAACGGAGTGCGCCGCTGCGTCATGCCTCCCCCTTCCTCGCCGGCTCCCTCGGCCGGCTCCTCGTCGGCGCTCTCACCGGCTCCTCGTCGGCGCTCTCGCGCGGGGCCGGACCGGCGCCGTGTACGTGGTGCGCCGCGCGGGCCGCCGGAGAGCACGGACGCGGATGCTGATGCGGGCACCTGTCCGGCAGTCTGGAGGAGCGGGCGTGACGGCGGACGGAGTCCGGGTGGCGTTCATCCCTTCGGGTCTCCCGCCGCCCTCGCGGGGTCGGTCGTGGCGTCGGGGTCCGCCATGGCGCCAGATCCGCCGTGGCGTCGTCGTGGCGCAGGTTCGCCGTGGCGTCAGGTTCGCCGTGTCGTCGAGGTCCGTCGTGGCGTCAGGGTTCGTCGTGGCGTCAGGTTCGTTGTGGCGTCAGGTTCGTTGTGGCGTCAGGGTTCGTCGTCGTTTCGCTCCTTCGGGTCAACACCGCTGTGAACTGCGGCGCGGGGGAGCGGCCGCCGGTACAAAAGCCGCCATGGCTGAAGAACACGCGGTGATCCGCGCACAGGACGGTCTTTCCCGCAGGAGCTTCGCGACGGCGGCGGGGACCGCCGCGGCGGCGACCGCCCTCACCGCGGGAACCGCCACGGCTCTGTCCGCGGGAACCGCCACGGCATTGCCCGCGGCAGCGCCGGCGGCCCCCGCAGCACCGGCCGCACCCGGCCCCGACTTCGACCGCTGTCTCTCCGTCGCCCGCGCACTGCTCGTGCTCGACTCCGACGACCACCCCCTCGTCCCGCGCTACCACCGCGTCCTTCACGACGGACTGCCCACCGGGCGACGTACGCGGCCCAAGAACGTCCTGGTCATCGGCGCCGGCCCGGCCGGGCTGGTGGCCGCCTGGCTGCTGCGGGAGGCCGGTCACCGGGTGACGGTGCTGGAGGCCAACGGCAACCGTGCGGGCGGACGCATCAAGACCTTCCGCAAGGGCGGCCACGAGGGCGCCGAGCAGCCCTTCGCCGACCCCCGCCAGTACGCCGAAGCGGGCGCGATGCGCATCCCCGGCAGCCACACCCTGGTGATGGAGCTGATCGACAAGTTCGGCCTGAAGAAGCGGCCCTTCCATTACGTCGACGTCGACTCCGAGGGACGTCCCGCCAACCACACCTGGCTCCACGTCAACGGCATCCGCGTGCGGCGCGCCGACTACGCCCGCGCGCCCCGGCGGGTCAACCGGTCCTTCGGTGTCCCCCGGGCCCACTGGGACACTCCCGCCGCCACCATCCTGCGTTCCGTGCTGGACCCGGTGCGCGACGAGTTCAGCACCGTCGGCCACGACGGCAAGCGGGTCGACAAGCCGCTTCCGGAGCGGCTGCGGGGCTGGGCGCGCGTGGTGCAGCGGTTCGGCGACTGGTCGATGTTCCGCTTCCTGACCGAACACGCCGGCCTCGACGAGCGGACTGTCGACCTGATCGGCACCCTGGAGAACCTCACCTCACGGCTTCCCCTGTCCTTCATCCACAGCTTCATCGGGTCCTCCCTCATCAGCCCCGACACCCCCTTCTACGAACTGACGGGCGGCACGGCCGTACTGCCGGACGCCCTCCTGGAACGGGTACGCAAGGACGTGCGGTTCGACCGGCGGGTCACGCGCATCGAGTACCACCACCCCGACCGCCCCTCCGGCAACACCGAGCACGTCCGGGACAAGGGCCCGCACGTGTGGGTCGACACCGTCTCCGAGGGCCGCGAAGGCCCTGTCGTACGCGAGCAGTTCACGGCGGACGTCGCCGTGGTCACGGTGCCGTTCGCCGGACTGCGTCACGTACAGATCGACCCGCCCATGTCCTACGGCAAGCGCCGCGCGGTCTGCGAACTGCATCACGACAGCGCGACCAAGGTGCTGCTCGAATTCAGCCGCCGCTGGTGGGAGTTCGACGAGGCCGACTGGAAGCGCGAGCTGCGTGCCATCGACCCGGACCTGTACGACGCCTACCGCACCGGCCGCGCCGCCTCGGACGGCAGCCTGCTCGGCGCCCACCCCTCCGTGCCCGACGGGCACATCACGGCGGGCCAGCGCACTCACTACGCCGCCAACCGCGCGGTCGCGCGCGACGAGCCGGAGGCGGTCCACGTCGTGGGGGGCGGCTCGGTGTCGGACAACGCCAACCGGTTCATGTTCCACCCCTCCCACCCGGTTCCGGGCAGCGCGGGAGGCGTGGTGCTGGCCTCCTACAGCTGGGCCGACGACGCCATGCGCTGGGACTCCCTGGACGACGAGGCGCGGTACCCGCACGCCCTGTGCGGTCTCCAGCAGGTCTACGGGCGGCGCGTCGAGGTGTTCTACACCGGCGCCGGACGCACCCAGAGCTGGCTGCGCGACCCCTACGCCTACGGGGAGGCATCCGTGCTCCTGCCCGGCCAGCACACGGAGTTGCTGCACACCATCCCCGTACACGAAGGGCCGCTGCACTTCGCCGGGGACCACACGTCGGTCAAGCCGGCGTGGATCGAGGGAGCCGTGGAGTCCGCGGTGCGGGTCGCCCTGGAGATCCACACGGGCACGCACGGGTGAGCGGGTGAGGGGGCGGGTGAGCGCGTTGGGCGCGTGACCGATCGGTGAGGACCGGCCCGAACCGAACCGGCTCGAACCGGCCCGGCCCGCTGGCCGCTTCACCGTTCGTGCCGGCCCGGCGGCGGGGAAAGGCACCGCCGCCGGGCGTACCCGACAGACCCCCGGTGCGAGACGATGACGTATCGGCGAGGCACTCTCGCGCATTGAACGTCTCATCGGGCGCTCCTACGGTCGACGCATGCAGACTTTCACGCTCGGCGACTTCGAGATCACCCGCATCACCGAGTGGCACGGCCGCTTCGCACCGGCCGACGTGCTGTTCCCCTCCCTCCCCGCCGACGCCTGGCGAGAGCACAGGAGCTGGCTGGACCCGCACCACTGGGACGCCGCGAGCGGTGACTACCGGGCCCACATGCAGACCTGGGTGCTGCGGGGGCAGGGGCGCACGATCCTCGTGGACACCGGGCTGGGCAACCACAAGCCGCGCGTCCACCCCCTGCTGGCCGACCGTGACGGCGACTTCCTGCACCGGCTCGCCGCGATCGGCGTACGGCCCGAGGACGTGGACACGGTCGTCAACACCCACCTGCACACCGACCACGTCGGCTGGAACACCCGGCTGGTGAACGGCGAATGGGCCCCGACGTTCCCGAACGCCCGGTACCTGATGCACAAGGCAGACTTCGACTACTGGAACCCGGCGAACGGCGTCACCCCCAGGTCGGACTTCGCGGACCCCGCCGACAGCAGGGCGGGGTTCGAGGACAGCGTGCTGCCCGTGCACCGGGCCGGTCAGGCCGTCCTGTGGGACGGCGCCGCACACGCGCTCGACGCGGGCCTGTCCCTCCGCCATGCCCCCGGGCACACGCCCGGCTCCGCGGTGCTCGAACTGCACTCCGGTACGGACCGTGCCTTCTTCGTCGGCGACGTCGTCCACACGCCGCTGCAGTTCCTCCTGCCCGACCACGACACCTGCCTGAGCGAGGACCAGCGGCAGGCGGCGCTCACCCGCCGCCGCATGCTGGAGCGGGCAGCGGACACCAACGCCCTCGTCGTCCCGGCCCACCTGGGCGGCGCGGGAGTGGCCGAAGTCGCCCGGGAGGGCACAGACTTCGTCATCAAGCAGTGGGCACCCCTGGCGGCGCCGGGGGAGTGAGGCAGGCGGACGTGGACCAGGCCGTGGGCGTGGACGCAAACCTGGAAGTCGATGTGGACGTGGATGTGCTCAGTGACGTCATCTCCTCCCTCCGCTCCGGCCGGCCGTTCGCCAACCGGGAGGACCGCGCGGGCACGTGGCGCATCCCGTTCGCGCCCTTCGCCGGAGCGGGCTTCCACATCGTGCTGAACGGGTCCTGCAGACTGCTGACGGACGACGCCCCGCCCCGCGCCCTGGACACGGGTGACGTCGTCCTCACCCCGCACGGCACACAGCACACCCTGGAGGGCGCCGGCCACACCGACGAAGTCACTTCCCTGCTCTGCGGCGCCTACCGCCTGGACCGCACGCGGTCCCACCCCCTGCTGACCACACTGCCGGAAGTCATCCACCTGCGCGCGCAGTTCGGGCGCCATCCCGCACTGCGCTCGGCCGTGTCCCTGCTGGGCGACGAACTGCGCACCCCGCGCCAGGGCACCGTCTCCGCCCTGTCCACACTGCTCGACCTGCTGCTCGTCTACATGCTCCGGGCCTGGCTCGACGACGAGTCCGGCAGCGGCACACCCGGCTGGTCCGCGGCGCTGGCCGACCCCGTCGTCGGCGCCGCGCTCAACGCCATGCACAAGGACCCGGCCCGCGCCTGGACGGTGGAGGACCTGGGCAAGGAGGCCGCCATGTCCCGGGCGGCCTTCGCCCGCCGGTTCACCGGCCTGGTGGGGCAGCCGCCACTGGCCTATCTGACCTGGTGGCGCCTGAGCGTCGCCGCCCGCCTGCTCAAGAACGGCGACACCCCCCTCGACTCCGTCGCGCGAAGCGTCGGCTACGGCTCGCGGTACGCCTTCGCCAACGCCTTCAAACGCGCCCACGGCATCGCCCCCGGCCGCTACCGCCTGAGACACGGCGGCGACCGGCAACCGACCCGCTGGGATCCGGAGTCCGGGATGACGGGGTGAGAGCGCCAAGGAGTGAGGGTGTGCAAGGGGCGGGAGCCCGAACGGAACGGAAACGACCGTAGCGAGAGGGAAATGAGGCCAACGCCTGTGACCGCATCGTTCATCAGTAAGAGGACTCTCTCTTCCGAGGCGGGATCCGTCTACGCATGGAGCACCGTGGAGGGGGACATCGGCAATATCCTGATCAACCCGGAGGGATCGGTCGCCCGACCCTGCACTTCGGAGGGAGAAGCCCTCGGTCGCATGCGCCTCGACAAGAACCGGGAAAGCATGGAGAACCCGGACGCGGATCCGAGGGTCCGTAACGCTTTCATGGTGGTGGCAGTGGCCATCCTCCGGGAGGCGGAGCGGCAGGGGCGGCTGCCCGACAAGGTCACGCGCACCTACTGGTAGGCGCCACGACCGCGGACGACCGCACGGCGGCTCCGGCTGCCGACCCGGCCGGCGGCGGCGTTCTTCGAGATTTCGAGACACTGGACCGGCAGAACCGCTACGCGATTCCCTACGGCGTGCAGGACAGTCGTCCGTACGGCTGAGGATGTTGCCGAACATCCGCCACTGTTCGATGATCCTGGCGGCTGTACGTCGTGTCGCCATCCACCGTTGAGTGGCACGATCGGTGGTGTCGGTGGACGGGCCGACAGGAGAGCGGGAGGACGCGCGCGATGCCCAGGACTACTCAGCTGCGTACATACACCGTCCGTGAAGGGATGCTCGACGAGTGGGTCGAGCGGTGGCGCGGTGACATCGTGCCGCTGCGGCTGAAGTTGGGCTTCGAGATCGGCGGGGCTTGGGTGGACCGGGAGCGCAACCAGTTCGTCTGGCTGATCTCCTACGAGGGCCCGGAGACCTTCGCCGAGCGCAGCGCGCTGTACTGGGCGTCGCCCGAGCGAGAGGCGATGGGCCTCGACCCGGACGACTACCTCGTACACACCGACGACCGTACGGTCGAGGAACGTTACTGACTGTCGGCGGAATCCGGTGGCAGCAGGTGTTGCCGCCGTTCCTCCGCGTCCAGTGTGCGGAAGACGCGCCCGCGTGCTCGTGCCTCCAACCGTTCGAAGTCGGGATCGGCGGGCCAGATCCGCGCGGTGCCATCGGCGGACGCCGTGAGCAGCCGTGCGCCGTCGCGGGACCACGCCACCGAGGTCACCTTGTCCCGGTGGACGCCGACGACGGCAAGTTCCTCGTACGTCGTCGCGGACCAGAGCCGCACCGTGCGGTCGTCGGAGCCGGTTGCGAGGCGACTGCCGTCGGGGGACCAGGAGACGGTGCGGACCCGTCCCTCATGGCCCTTCAGCACGTCGATGCGCCGGCCCGTCGCCGCGTCCCACACGGCGGCCGTCCAGTCGCCGGATGCCGTGGCGACCCGCTCCTCGTCCGGCGACCAGGCGGCGTCCTCCACGTAGTTGCCGTGTCCGCGCAGCACCGTCAGCAGGGTGCCATCGGCGGTGTCCCACAGACGGCAGGTGCGGTCGTCGGAGCAACTGGCCAGCTTCCGCCCGCTCGAGGACCATGCCACCCGCCCCACCCAGTCCTGGTGCCCGGTCAGCTTGGCCAGCTCCGTGCCGTCGACGGCGGACAACAGACGTACGGTGCCGTCGTGGCCGCCGGTCGCGACGCGCCGGGCGTCCGGGGCCCACGCGCATCCCTCGACGGGTTCGCCGCGCGCCTCGAACACCGTGCGGCCGGTTCCGTCGAGGACACGGAACAGGCCGTCGGCAGTGCTGAGGGCCAAGCGGTCACCGTGCGCGGCCCAGGCAACGCTCCACACCCGTTCGCCCAGCACCGTCGTCGGTCCGGCGGGTGTGCCGTTTTCCGCGTCCCAGATCCGCGCCGTGCCGTCGTCCGAGGCGGTGGCGAGACGGGTCTGGTCGCCGGACCACACGGCCTGATGGACCGGGCCGTCGTGCCCGTGGACCAGCACGGACTCGGCACCCTTCGGGTTGAGGTCCCACACGCGCCCGGTGCCGTCCGTCGACGCGGTGGCGAGCCGGGTCCCGGACGGCGACCAGGCCACGGACCACACCGTGTCGCTGTGCCCGCGCAGCACCGCCACCACCTTCGCGTCCTCCGTGGACACGATCCGCACGGTCCGGTCGGAGGACGGGGTGGCGAGCAGTCGTCCGTCCGGTGAGAAGGACGGGTTCCACACGTAGTCGGTGTGGCCGCGCAGGAGCAGTCGCAGTGCGCCGGTGCGGGCGTCCCAGATGCGGGAGGTGAGGTCACCGGAGCCCGTGGCCAGCAGCTTTCCGTCCGGCGACCAGACGATGCCCTCGACGAACTCCGTGTGACCCACCAGAGCCGCCTTGGCGGCTCCCGTCGCCGCGTCCCAGATGATGACCGTCCGGTCGTGCGAGGCGGTGGCGATCCGTGCCCCGTCCGGGGCCCAGGCCACGCCCCAGACGTCGTCGGTGTGCCCGGTGAGCGCGTGCACGAGCCGTCCGGTGCCGGCCTCCCACACCCGGACGACCTTGTCCTTGAACGTGGCGGCGATCCGTGCCCCGTCCGGTGACCACGCCACCTGCCGGCCGATGTCCCCGGCACCGGTGAGCTGCCGTACCGGTTCACCGGAGGCGGTGTCCCAGACTCGTACGACCTGGTCGCGGCCCGCGGTGGCCAGGTGTGCCGCGTCGGGGGAGAAGGACACCGACTCGACCATGGCCCCGTCGCACGGCAGCACACGCAGAGGGCGACCCGACTCCGCGTCCCACAGCCGTGCCGTGCCGTCCCGCGACGCGGTGGCCAGCAGCCGTCCGTCGGTGGACCACGCGACGTTCCGGACCGTGTCCGTGTGCCCGTCGAGCACCGTACGGAGGTGTCCGGCAGCCAGTGCCGTCAGCAGTCCGCGCCGTGCGGCCGGTGTCGGCGCGCACTCGCCGAGCGCGGCCAGGGAGAGCAACAGGGCGCGCTCGGGTTCCGTCTCCGCGCTCGCCAGGACCTGCCGGCCGATGCTGTCGGAGATCCGGCCGAGGAAGGCCGAGTCCCGACGCTGTGACGCGTCGACGAGCGCGCGTGCGGGCGCCGACGCCTGCCCGGCCTCCTCCAACGCCCTCAGCCACCGCTGGGCGACGGTGAGCCGCTCACCGGTGAGGAGGTAGTCCGCGCTGTGGCCGGCCCGCTCCCAGTCCCGGGCCCACCGCTCCAACTCGGCGCGCTCACGCAACCGTTCCGCGCGCGCCTCCGCTTCTTGCCGGAGCGGGGCCCATTGCCGGAACAGCGCCTCGTGCGTCACCTCGGCGTACGCATCCGAGAGGGCGGTGGTGGTCGCCGACGCCGCCGAGGTCGCGTCGGATCGGATGAGACGCGCGTCGATGAACGCATCCACCACCTGCCGCTCCCGGTCGGTGAGTTCGCTCAGCCGTACGGGGCGGCGCGCGAGGTCGTGTTCCTCCAGAGTGACGAACCTCAGGAGCACCCGCAGAGCGGACTCGATGCCGTCGGGCGAGCCAAGAGCGGCCACGGTGCTGTCGGCCTGCCGCGCCAGTGCCCCCGCGACGCCCCCGAGCCGGTGGTACGCCTCCTCGGTGACCGTGCCGCCGGGCCCGCAGTCGAAGTACAACTCCTGGAGGAGATAGGCGAGGAGGGGTAACGCGTCGTCGGTGCCGGTGTCGTCCACGATCGTCGCTACGAGACCGGGGGCGAAGTCGATGCCCACCAGGGCGGCAGGCCGCTCGACGACCTGGGCGAGCTGTGCCCGGCTCAACGTGCCGATGGCCACGGGGTGTTGCAGCATCTCGGCGTGCCCGGTGTCGAGCAGTCGCCCCAGGAGGTCCACCCGGCAGGCGGCCAGTACCCGGACGGAGGGTTCCTGTCGCAGGCAGGTATGCAGTGCCTCGAGGAACTGAGCCTGCTCCCGCTCGCCCGCGAGGGTGACGAGTTCCTCGAACTGGTCGATGACGAGCAGCACCCGCCGGAACTGTCCGCCGCGCAGCCGTGCCACCTCGGCGGCGAGACTGTCCGGCCCCTGCCGGAGCCGCCGCAGCACGGTGCTCGCCGACTCCCGGCCGCCGCCGGCCACGGACAAGGATGCGGCCAGCGAGCCGAGCGGGTTCGGTCCGGGGGCGAACGTCGGCACGATCGTCCAGCGGCGCCGCCGGAGCCGGGGCATGACCCCGGCCCGGACGAGAGAGGACTTGCCGCTGCCGGAGGCCCCGGTCAGCAGCAGGCACCGGTCCGCCGGGGAGTTCGCGGAGACATGCAGTCTCCGCGTGAGTTCGGCGGCCTGTGCCTCCCGGCCGAAGTAGACGGCCGCCTCGTCCTCGGCGTAGGCGTCAAGTCCCGGGTACGGGATGCGGTCACGGGGCCAGTCGGTCCGTTCGGGCTCGGGATTCTCCAGCCGGTACACGACCACCTGACCGACGACCATGGCCAGAATGAGCACACCCACGGCGGGCACGGAACCGCGCCGGATGACCTCCAGGGCCCAGGGCGCGTCGTCCGTACTGGTGGCGTAGTTGGTGGCGATACCGAGCAGAACGGCGACGAGGGCGAGCATGATCTGAAGGACCACGTGGAGACGGTGTCTCATACGGCATCGGCCTCCGGTCGGCGACCGGCATGATCCCTGCTCACCACTCCGACGTCCCCGTTTCGTCGTTCTCCGCGCCCGGTGCCGGGCCCGTTTCCGCTTCGTCGACGGATGCCACACGAAGAGTCACTGGCATCATCCGTGCAGTCACAGCACGAGTTCAAGAGCGGCCGGGGAAACCAGCCACACGGATGGTTTCCCCGCAGAGTCCCCGGTCGGCGCGTAAGAGGAGCCGGGGTGCACGGTGTCGACGCTGCCGCCGGACGAGGAACCGCCGCCGTGCGGTTCGCGGCCGGGGCGTGAGTCACGCCGTACCGGCGGGTGGGTGCGTGCCCGCCGGGGAGTTGCGTCAGCGGAGGTCGGGGCCGCCCTCTTCGATGATTTCATCGACGATGCTGATCTTCTCGTCGGCGTTGTCCGGGGCGTCGTCGTCCGGGTCGGTGAACGACACGGGTACCTCCTCCTCGGCGAGGTACGGGTACTTCTCCAGGAGGAACCGGCGTCGGTACGCCATCTCGGCCGCGTCCACGATCCCTTCCAGCGTCGCCCAGTTCAGGGTGGAGCCGACGACGATGCCGAAGGCGGGTACGGCCTTGCCGAGCCCCTTCTTGGTGAGACGGACGCCGAAGGCCTTGGTGAACTTCTCGGCGACCTTGGTGATGAACGCGTTGTTCAGGACGTCCCAGGACTTGCCCCGGAAAAGCGCCTGGGTGAGCTTCGAGATGTCGGCCATCGCAGCGTTCTTGGCGGTGGCCGAACTCGCGGTTCCGAGGTTGACGACCGACATGATGAACAGCTTCTCGGACGGCTCTTCGGGGTCGTAGCCGTAGAAGAGGGAGATCTGGCCGACTGCCCGGGAGGAGAGGCCGAGGACGACCGCGGTGTCCGCCGTGAACGCCCCCGCGATCGCACCGGCCGACGGCGCCGCGGCGGCGCCTCCGGAGGCGGGGATGGCGAGCTGTCCTCCGGTGATCGCGAGACCGGCGCCCGCGCCCGAGAGTGCCGCCGCGATGGGGTAGTACCAACTCGCCCCCCGACCGCGGACCTTCTCGACCTCTTCGAGGTCCATGCGGCGCACGTCGGAGAGCGCGGTGATCTCGTGCCCGCGCTTGTTGTGGAGCGTCACGACCCGCTTGGGGGAAAGCCCCGCGCGCGAAAGTTTCCCCACCGTCTTCCGCACGGACTGCACGGCGGTGCCGCCCCATTCCGGCATGTGCTCGGCGGCGTCGCGTGCCTTCGCTCCGGCCTTGGACGCGCCCTTGGCGACGAAATCCTGACCTCGCGAGACCGCCGACACGGCACGGGGGTGCTTCTCCAACTGCTTGGCGGCCCGCTTGCCCAGTTGCGCGACGCCGTTGGCCACGTGCTCGCCGGCGTTCTGCATCGCCTGTGACAAGGGTCGGCCCTTGTACTGCTGGATGGACTCCCATACCTCGAGTTCGTACTTCGAGGGCAGCGAATCGGGCTGGTGCGAGTTGCTCATGGTCCCCCCTGGGATGTTGCACGTGGTGATCCGCACTCACGCGTGCGCACTGCGTGGTCGTCACCGTATACGAGGTAGGCAAGCGTCAATAGGTATGTGTCAGTTGACGTAGTTAACAAGAGCTTTCGCGCCACTTGAGTGCGTCTGCCGAAAGCCGTTCGGGACGCGCCGAAGCCGCCGCGTTCAGTCTGCGGTGACGCCCGCCTCGCGCAGGAACGGACTCCGTTCCCCCGTCCACGACACGTACAGGCTGTCGCGGGCCCTCGTGCACGCGACGAAGAGGAGGCAGCGTTCCGAGAGGAGGTCGGCCTCGTGTTGTTGGGGGTCTGCCTCGGCCGGGGTGATGGCCTTCGGGTACGGGAGGGTGGCCTCGTTGACGCCGATGACGGCGACGCAGCGGAACTCCAGGCCCTTGAAGGAGTGCATGGTGCCCACGCGTACGGCGTCGGTGTCGCCGTCCGGGTCGGCCGCGCGCAACGGGGCCGCGGGGATGCCGGCGGCCTTGAGGTGCGCCACCGCCTTCGCGCACGTCTTGTTGAAGCGGGCGCTGACCCCGATGTCGCCGGGTGCGACGCCCGCCTCGCGCCAGGTCCGTACCCGGTCGACGAGGGCGTCGAGTTCCGCCTCCTCCGTGTCCGCGCCGTGCACGGCCGGGCCCTCGCCGTGGAGGGCGGAGCGGTAGCCGAGCAGGGTGTCCTTGCGGTTCTCGTCCTCCAGTTGGACGATCGGGCGGCCGACGAGCAGGGCCGTGGACCAGCGCAGGATCTCCTGGGTGGAGCGGTAGTTCTTGCGGAGCTTCACGGAGCGGCCGGTCACCGCGATGCCCAGCGACTTCAGCGACACCCGGCAGTCGTAGATCCGCTGGTGCGGGTCGCCCGCGACGAACAGGTCGTCCGGGCGCTGCGGGACGGCCGCGCGCAGCAGCCGCCACTGCGCCGGATGCAGGTCCTGCGCCTCGTCGACCACGACGTGCCGGTACCGCGGCCCCTGCTCGCCGAGCAGCCGCGCCGCTTCCACGCACGTCCCCAGCCAGGTGCGGGCCCCGTCCGCGGCGAGGTCGGCCGTGAACCGCTCCACCGTCTCCCACACCAGCGGCCGTTCGGCGGCCGTCAGCCGGCTGCCGCGCCCGCGCCGGTCCGCCGCCTCGTACTCCGCGAGGCTCTCGATGCCCTGCGCGAGGATCACGTGCCGGTACTCCTGCGCGAGGAACCGCGCGCTGCCCGTGAACCCTGTCGCCTTCGCCGCCTCGCCCCAGCGGCTCTCCTCCTCGCCGCCCATCAGCGGCCGCAGCGGCACCGCGCCGGGCACCTCCGCGAGGACCCGGCTCGCGAGCCCGTCCACGGTCATGATGTCCACCCGGTCCCGCAGCCCGGCGTCCTCCACCAGCGATTCGAGGCCCGAACGGAGGGCGTCGACAAGGGCGATGGTGTATGTCGTCAGCAGGATGCGGTCGCCGTCACGCAGATGGCCGAGCAGGTGCCTGACCCGGTGCAGGGCGACGACGCTCTTGCCGGTGCCCGGTCCGCCCGTCACCTGCGCGGGCCCCGAGTACGACGCCCGGTACGCCACCTTCCGCTGCGAGGGATGCAGGAACACCCGCCACGCCGCGAACGGCTTCTCCAGGATGTCCCGCAGTTCCTCCGACGCCGTGACCAGCGCGATGCGTGCCCTGCTGTGCCGGATCGCCGTGTCGTAGTCCCGGGTGTCCACCTGCGCCGACGACGACGCCTGCAGCGCGGGCGCGACGATCTCCCGCCACACCTCCTCGACCGAGCATCCCTCGGCCAGGAACTGCAGCACCTCCCGCTGGTCCTGCGGCAGCAGCGGCGCGAAGACCTCCAACTGCTCCTTGTCCAGCAGCGACCTGGCCTGCCGCAGCGTCTCCTCGTCGATGCCCAGTGCCTTGAGGTCCCCGTCGGAGAAGCGCGCGAACAGCCGCTCCTTCGGCGAGTCCTGGGCCACCCGCTCGTACGCCGGTGTCAGCTCGTCCAGGGTCTCCGCGTCCCGGATCTCGACGGCCCGGGTCACCGCGTTGATGCTCGCCCTCTGCTTCCTCCGCCCACGCGATGGCCTTGTCGTGCTGCATCACCCGCAGCAGCACGAACGTGTCCCCGGAGGGCGGGGCGAGGACCACACCGCGCCAGAACTGGTCGATGCGGATGGTCCGGATCTGCTTGTCCTTCGCCCGCGTCAGGCTCTCCAGCTTCAGCCCCGGGTCCTTGAACAGCTGGTCCAGGGTGAGCCGGTGGAACTTCTCCCAGGCGTCCAGCACACCCTTCCGGACGGGCGGCTGGAGCTTGGGCAGTTCGGCGAAGAAACCGATGTCGAAGGCGAGCTGCGGCATAACGGGATCCTAAGGGGCAGTACGGGGCGGTGCGGGCGGTACGGCCCTCCGCGGGCGCGAAGGGCCCGGTTCAGGCAGGCCGGGGACCGGTCAGGACGGGGAGCCCGGGGCCTCGCCGTCGAGGTCGAGGCGGATCACGGCCAGCGTCTCGGCGACCTCCTCGGTGAGTTCGTGGTGCGCGCCCAGCACCACGCACAGGTCCGCGTGCAGGGGCTCCAGCACGTCGTACGCCTCGGCCGTCCGGCCCTGCGTGAACAGCAGCATGCCGATGTCGCGGCGCAGCTCCACCGCCTCCTCGCTGACGTCGCCGTCCGCCGCGCGGACCATCTCCAGGACCCTGCTCAGCCCCGACAACGCCTGCGTCACCTGCCCCAGTTGGCCCCGGCAGCGGGCAGCCTGGGCCAGGCAGTCGCGGACCTCCGTGCCGCCCCGCCCGCCGGACCGCGCGTACGCGTCCGCCAGCGCCTCGAACTCCGGCAGCGCCGCCCGGTGGTCCCCGGCCAGCTGCAGGCTGACCGCCCGCCACATCCGCAGCCGCAGCACCGGCCGGTTCTCCGCGCCGAGCGCCCGCGCGGCCGGCTCGATCAGCTCGGCCATCACCTCGGCGGCCTGCGCGTACCGCTCCTCGTCCATCAACGCCGCGTAGTGCGCCTGCACCTCGCGGATCCGCTGCCGCCACGCCTCCCGCTCCGCCTCGGGAAGCACGACGGGCGGCACCCCGGGCGGCACGCCGGGTCCGGCGTCGTCGCCGGGCACGGCCGGACGCGCCCTGCCCGTACCGCCCCGCGCACGCGGCGCGTACGGGCGGCGGAAGATCCCGGTCGGATCGGGCACCCCCTCGGGCCCGGCCTCCACGGCGGCCCGCTCGGCGGCGGAGGGCTCCTCGCCGGGCGAGGGCAGGAACGGCCGCAGCCGCTCGTACACCTCCTGCACGTCCACCGGCCGTGCCTCGGGCGCCTTGAGGAGCAGGTGCAGGACCAGCTCCTCCAGCGCCTCGGGCACGTCGGGCCGAAGCTCCCGCAGGGGAGTCGGCGCGACGGTCACGTGCTGCGTCATGAGCTGCCACTCGCTCTTCCCGCTGAACAGCGGCTCCCCGCACAGCAGTTCGTGCACCACACAACCGAGGGCGTACAGGTCCGTACGCGGGGTGACACCCGCGCCCCGCACCTGCTCCGGCGCCATGTACCGGTGCGTCCCGATGGGGCTCCCGGTCGACGTCAGCTTGGTGACGTCCGTCCGCAGGATCGCCGCGATGCCGAAGTCGAGCACCTTCACCGTGCCGTCCCGCGCCACCAGGATGTTGCTCGGCTTGAGGTCCCGGTGCACCACCGGTACCTCGTGCGCGTACGACAGCACGGTCGCGACCTGCGCCGCCACGGCCACCGCCCAGCTCACCGGCAGCGGCCGCTCCGGGCGCACGTACGCGGTCAGCGGGAGCCCGTCGACCAGCTCCATGACGAGGAACAGCTGCTCGTACGACTCGTCCAGCACCGCGTCGTACACCTGCGGCACGCCCGGGTGCTGGATGCGCGCGGTGATCCGCGCCTCCCGCCGGAACCGCTTCTCGAACTCCTCCGCCAGGTGCGGCGACGTCACGGCCTGCGGGCGGATCCGCTTCACGGCCACGGGCCGGTCCAGCACGACGTCGTAGCCGCGCCAGACGTCCCCCATGCCGCCGTGGTTCAGCGGTTCGAGCAGCTCGTACCGGTCCGCGATGCGCTGCCGGGGCTGGTCCGGGGCGCCGGACCCGCCGCCGTTCCCGTGAACGTGCCCGCCGGTCCCGCTGCCGGTCCGGTCTCTGTTCGCGTCCCCGCCACTGTTCCCGTCCCCGTCCCCGTACGGCACCTGGTCCCGCCCCTCCCGCCCGTCGCACCACCGCGGTCTCGCCTGATCAGCGTGCAGTCTGGCCGGTGCGTGGCGGGAGGGTCCAGTCGGAGGACGGGGGCGGACGGGGCTACGGGTGCGGCGTGAGCGAAATCGAGCCAGGTACGGCGTACTCCGCCCAGACCGTCTTCCCCGGGCACCCCGCAGGGCGCGGGGCGTGTCCCCAGCGGTCGGCCAGCGCCTCCACGAGCAGCAGCCCGCGCCCGCCCTCCGCGCACTCCGACGACCCCGGGGGCGTCAGCACCGGCAGCCGCTCGCCCCGGGTGTCGCTCACCTCGATCCGTACGGTGCGGGTCGCCGGGTCGGCGGTCAGGAGCAGGGCGAAGTCCCGGCCGGACACGTGCCCGTGCCGGACGGCGTTGGCGCAGAGCTCCGCCGCGAGGAGCGTGAGCACGTCGTGCGCGTCGCTCCCGTACGGCACGCCCCACGCGTCCAGCCGGTTCCCGCACATGCGGCGGGCCAGCCGGGCGCCGCGCGGGGTCGAGCTGAACCGCATGGTGAACCGGGGTGCGACCAGGGGTGATTGTGTGGCATTCATGCACACACGGTCGCGTGTCGTGGCATAGCGTGACCAGAGGTGGCGCGCGGACGCGGTACGTCGGTACCCGGCGCCGCGCGGCCCGGTACGTGGAGGTACAGCGAGATGCGCGTGAGGGGTGTGAGTGCGGTGGGGTCGGTACCGGTACGGGACGAGGACGTGGCGCAGGTGCAGCGCGGACGGGTGGGCGAGCAGGGGGCGGGGGTGATCACGGCGTTCGGACGGCAACTGAAGCTGCTGCGGCTGAAGGCGGGGCTCGAACGGCCGGAATTGGGCAAGCGGCTCGGCTACTCGCCGGAGACGATCGCCTCCCTGGAGCAGGGCCGGCGCGTCCCGCAGCCACGGTTCATCGAGCAGGCGGATGAGGTGTTGGGGGCGGGGGGTTTGTTGGTGGCCTTGAAGGAGGAGGTGGCACGGGCGCAGTATCCGGCCTACTTCCGGGACATGGCGAGGCTGGAGTCGACGGCGGTGAGTCTTTGTCTGTACGCCGCTCATGGGGTACCAGGCCTGTTGCAGACGGAGGAGTACGCACGGGCCGTCTTCCAGATGCAGCGTCCTCTGTTGGATGACGAGGTCATCGAACAGCGTCTGGCAGCAAGGATGTTGCGACAGGACATCTTCACGCGCCGCCCGGCTCCATTGCTGAGCTTCGTCATCGAGGAGGTCCTGCTGTGTAAGCCCATCGGCGGGCGGGCATCACTTCGCGGGCAGTTGGAGCAGATCTTGCTCGTGGGACAGAATCGAAACGTGGAGATCCAAGTGATGCCGACCGAGAGAACGGATCACGCGGGTCTGGGCGGTCCATTCACCCTGATCGACGCCGCCGACGGGCGACGGCTCGCGTACACCGAGGTCCAGGACGACAGCCGCTTGTACACCGACTCCGGCAAGGTCCGTGAGCTTGAAGCCCGATATGGCATTCTCCGGTCACAGGCACTCACTCCGTGTGAGTCGATGGCCTTGATTGAGCAACTACTAGGAGAGTCATGACCATTCAGTCATCCGTACCGGCAGGGACAGAGCCGACCTGGTTCAAGAGCAGCTACAGCAGCGGCGGGGGCGGTGAATGCGTCGAGGTCGCCGCAACCCCCGCTGCCGTCCTCGTCAGGGACTCCAAGCAACCCGCCGCCGCCAGGCTCGCGTTCGGCGCGGGCGCCTGGGCCGGCTTCGTGGAGATGGCCGCCGGGCGCTGACCGGCGACGCACGTACGACTCGGGGCCCGGCACGCGCCGGGTCCCGAGTGCGTGGTCAGGTCCACACCGTGAGGTCGTCGACGAAGTCCGCGTAGGAGCGATTCGTGCCGCGCGGTGAGGGGATCAGCCGGTGCGCCAGCGCCTCGCGGGCGACGGCGGGGCCGTCGCTCTCGCGGAAGACGGGTCGGCCGAGTCCCCGTTTGAGTTCTTCCTTCGCGTCCTTGACGCGGCCGGTGTCCTTGTCACGCAGGCGATCCGGGACCTTCCAGCGGGGCCGGACGTACGGGAAGGCGTCGGGGAAGAGGAGTAACCACCCCTCGCTCTCCCAGGCGGCCAGCGCGAGGGCGGTCGGGATGCCGGGCGACTGGCGGGACAACTCGTCGGCCACGGCCTTGCGGATCCGCGCGTACCGCGCGTCCGTGTAGCCGTCCAGGTCCTCGTGGACGACGAACCCGGCCAACTCCCCGCGCTGTTGAAGCGCCTTCGCGCGCGCCTTGCCGACGAGTGTCTTGACGGCGGCGGCGAGGTCCGGCCCGGACTTCTTCCGTAACCGTACGGGGTCGTTGATGCGGACCAGCTTGGCCGCCGCGGCGAGGTCGGGCCGGTGGGCGCGGAGTAACGCGGCCATGATGTCGCAGTCGTTCTGGTCCTCACCGGCCAGGACGATGACACGCCGGTCGCGCGACGCCCGTCCCCTCGGCGGCGTCACAGCTCGCCGCCGGTGAGGTCGCCGCCGAGGACACCGGAGAACCACAGTTCACCGAGTGGCTGTTCGCCGGACTCCTCGACGATGGCCTTGACCTCGTCGACGGTGAGGGCGGGGATGACGGACGCGCCGTCGTCGTCGCGGTCGCAGACGACGAACTCCTCCGGTCGCAGCCGGTTGACGAGCGCGGGGGAGTGGGTGGCGACGATGAACTGCGTGTGCTCGGCGGCCTCGCGCAGCCGTTGCACGACGAGTTCCAGGGCCTGCGGGTGCAGGCCGTGGTCGATCTCCTCGATGCAGGTGAAGGCGGGAGGGTTCGGATCGTAGAGCAGCGCGAGGAGCCCGAGGAGGCGGACGGTTCCGTAGGACGCGTCGGCGAGGGGTGTGCGTCGTCGCAGGCCGCGCTCGCGGAGCACCACGGTCGTCTGGCTCATCGACCCGCCGAGTTCCTCGAACTCGATGTCCTCCAACTGCGGCAGGACCGTGCGGGCGTCGGCGACCAGGTTGTCCCAGGTGCCGTCGTCGAGGTTGCTGAGGTGGGTCAGGAACCCGGCCAGGTTCTCGGCGTGCGGGGACAGGGTGGTGGAGTCGCCGCCGCGCATGCGCGTTGGTTGCCGGGCCGCCGCGACGTCCACGTCGAAGACCCGGAAGGAGGAGAGCCGGTCGGCGACGTGCGTGACTTCGTTGCCGCCCTCGGCGGGGCCGAGGCGGGGGAGTGTGGAGAGCCCGCTGCTCAGTCTGCGGATGCTCAGGCTGCTGCTGTCGTCGCTCTCGCCCGCCCGTACGTCGAGGATGCGGGCTTCCTCGCCCGAGATGGTGATGCGTCGGCCGCGTCCCTGCCTGCGTTTGAAGGCGAAGCTCTCCTCGCGGGACAGGGCGTAGTACGGGGACCGTTCGCCGGTCCGGTTCACCCGGAGGGCGCGGCGCCGGATGGTGAGGTCGTACTCGTCCGGTGCGGTGAGCGTCGCATTGGTGGTCCAGGTCGCCTTGACGCGCACGCGCATGGTGGTCGGGGGCTTGGTGCCGCCCCAGAAGGCCACCTCGTCGAAGCCGCCGCGGGTGTCGAGCGCCGGCTGGAGGTCGGTGCGGATGATGTCGGCGAGGAAGTCGAACACCTTGAGCACGTTGGACTTGCCCGCCCCGTTCGGGCCCACCAGGACCGTGAGCGGCCCGAGCGGCACGGTCACGTCGCGCAGGCTGCGGAAGTTCTCGACGTGCAGTTCCAGAAGACGGCCAGACATCGATACACCAATCGAGTGAATACGCGGGGACACGGGACGGGGCCCGGCGGCAAGCCGGACCCCACCACCATCCGTCAGAAGTCGTCCAGACCTTCTTCACTGCGGATCATCCGCCAGGCGGCGCGTCGGGCGCTGCGGTCGAGATTCGACTTGAAGTCGCGGTCCGCACCGAAGTAGCGCCGGCCGAGGGTGTCGATGGTGGACACGTGGTCCATCATGTTCTCCTCGAACTTCTTGTCGAAGACGATGCCGAAGTTGTCTTCGTCGTTGACGGCGGCTGCGGCCCGGACCTTCTTGTCCTCCACGGTGGCCCTGAAGGCGGGAAGGACGTCCTGTTCGGTGAATTCGGTGCCGAACTTGGCGTTGAACTTCTCGATCAGCTCGGACAGCAGCGACTTGTCCGCGTCCTTCGCGCCACCCACGCCGTCGTTGAAGCCCTTGAGTTCGGCAGCGCCCTCCGCGCTCAGGGAAATGTCCACCTCACCCGTCTTCTTCACGGTGATGTGACTGAGGTCGACCTCCCCTATGTCGACGCCGCCGTCGGCCAGGCGGGGGAGCCGGTTGAGCAGGTAGCGGCCGTAGAGGTGCAGCCGTTCCAGCTCGGGGTCGTGGTACGGGACGATCTGCGCGAGGAAGCCGTACTTGCGGACGTAGTCGTTGAGGTGGGCGCGGAAGTCCTCGGCCGTCTCGACGTCGTCCTCCTCCTCGCTCTCCAGCAGCGCGGTGAAGCGGGTGACGGCGGGGGAGAGCAGCCGGTACAGCTCGGCGTGCAGCTTCTCCCACTTGGCCTGGGAGCCGGCAGCCTTCTCCTTCGCCTCGAAGTACGCCTTGGCGAACTCGTCCATGTCCTGCTCCGAGACGATCGGCGCGGACATGACCCGACTCTGGGCCGTGTACAGGAGGTTGGGGTCGGACGGGAGGGTGTGCGCCTCCTCGAAGTACGGCCGGAACGCCTCCTGGATGTCCTCGGCCTCGTTCACGAAGTCCAGGACGGCGAGGTCCGCCTGCGACTTGCGTTCCGCGGTGCGGTTGAGGCGGGACAGCGTCTGCACGGCGGCGATGCCGGTCAGCGTCTTGTTGACGTACATCGTGGTGAGGAGCGGCTGGTCGAAGCCGGTCTGGTACTTCTCCGCGACGACCAGGATGCGGTACTCCTGCTGTCCCCTGCCGCCGGCCTTGGCCGCCTTGTCGTCGGCCCGCGTGTACGCGAACGCCTTCGGCAGCGCGCTCTCCGACAGGCCGCCGTTCTCCTTGCTCTCGGTGGTCTCCTCGCCGTCGATGGTGAGGGAACCGGAGAAGGCGACGAGCACGCCGAGGTCGGGGTACTTGGTGTCATAGTCGCGGTCGGCGATGTAGCTCTGGATCGCGCGGGCCATCTGCACGGCGGAGTGGCGGGACCCCGTGACCACCATCGCCTTGGACCGTCCGCCGAGCAGGCCGCGGGAGTGGGCCACGAAGTGCTCCACGATCACCTGCGCGTGCTGCGACACCGTGTGCTCGTGCATCAGCGCGAACCGGGCGAGCAGGCTGTTCGCCTTGGAGGGGTCCACCTCCTTCTCGTCGCGGTTCAGGTTCGCGAGCTTCCAGTACGTGTTGTACGTGACGTAGTTGCACAGCGGGTCGAGGATGAACCCTTCCTCGATCGCCTGGCGCATGGAGTACGTGTGGAAGGGGCGGTAGACCGCCTTGCCGTTCTCCGTCGCCTCCGTGCCGAACAGTTCGAGCGTCTTGGCCTTCGGCGTCGCCGTGAAGGCGAAGTAGGAGAGGTTCGCGGCCTGCGCGCGCTCCTCGGCCTTGGCCTTCAGCTTGTCGTCCACGGTGACCGTGGTGGCGCCCTTCTCGTCCGTGTCCGCGTCCAGACCGAGGTCACGGAGAGCGGACTTGACGGCGGTGGCCGCGTCGCCGGACTGCGACGAGTGCGCCTCGTCGACGACGATCGCGAAACGGCTCCCCTTGATCTCCGTCGGGTTGCGCTTGACGTAGTCCAGCAGCGCCGGGAACGAGTGCAGCGTGACGGTGACGATCTTGCCGGTGTCCCGCGAGAGGGCGCGGGCGAGCTGCTCGCTCTTGGCACCGTGCTTCTCGTCCACCTTCACGACCAGGCCGTCCGTCTGCGAGAAGCTGCCCACGGTCGCCGAGAGCTGGGCGTCCAGGGCGCGCCGGTCGGTGATGACGATGACCTTGTCGAAGACGGGCTCGCCGGGCTTGATACGCCCGTCGGCTAGTGCGTCGGGGCGCAGGACGGCCGGGTCCTGGCGGGCGTGCAGGTCGCTGAGACGGTGGGCCAGCCAGCCGATGGTGTTCGACTTGCCGGACCCGGCGGACGCCATGATCAGGTAGTTCTGGCCGGCGCCGTGGACGGAGGCGTGCGCGGTGAGCTTGCGGACCACGTCCCACTGGTGGAAGCGGGGGAAGATCGTCGACTTGGTCGTGCCGCCGCCGGGGGTCTTGTGCTTCTGCTGGTGCACGAACCGCTGGAGGAGGTCCAACCAGTTGTCCCGCTGCCAGACCTCTTCCCAGAGGTACGAGGTCGCGTACTTGCTGTGCGCGGTCGGAACCGGGTTGCCGGCGCCCCCGGGCTGACCGGGGCCGTTCGAGCCGGTGTTGAACGGCAGGAACCGGGTGCTCTTGCCGCGCAGTTGCGTCGTCACGAAGACCAGGTCCGGGTCCACGGCGAAGTTCGCGATGACCCGGCGCGTGAAGATCAGCTCGGTGGGGTCACGGTCCGTGCGGTACTGCTCCTTGGCCTGCTCGACGCCCTGACCGGTGAGCGGGTTCTTCAACTCGGCGGTGGCGACGGGGATGCCGTTGAGGAAGAGGGTCAGGTCGAGACGGTGACCCCAGTCCGCCTGCTTGGTGGCGTACGGGAGTTCGCGGACGACGGTGAGGCGGTTGGCCCGGTAGTCGTCCAGGACGGAGTCGGCGGAGATGAGGTTCGGCTTGAAGTAGGCGACGCGGAGGCGGATGCCCCGGTCTTTGACCCCGTTGCGGAGGACGTGCAGCAGCCCGTCCTCGGCGATGGCCCGGTCAAGGCGCTGCGCGAAGCCGCGCTGCGCCTCGTTGGGGTCGCCTCCGTAGACGGTGACGAGGTCGTCCCACTCGTCGGGCTGCGTCTCCCCGATGAAGGTGTACAGCTCGTTCGTGTCGAGGCCGAGTTCGGGGCGGTAGTCGGCAGGGCTCGCCTCCCGCCACCCGCGTTCACTGAGCGCGGCAACAATGGCAGACCCGAAGGCGGACTCGTCGTGCACGGGACTCATGCGCTGACTCCTTCGGTCACGTTGCGCCCGCTGGCGGTGGAGACGTCGAACTGGCCGGTTACGGCGGCGGTGATGAGGGCTTGGCGGCGTTCGCGGAATAGGGCCAGCGAACGGCGGATTGCGCTCTGCACTCCACTGATGGATTGACGGGAGGCTTCCAACTCCGCAACGACCGCAAGTTGAGAGTCAGCTGGTGTCGCGGGAATCTCTACGGACTTGATGTCATCTGCGCGCAGCTTGATAGTCTGTCCCGACTGGCCGCGCAAAAGCAATGCCATATGAGCTCGGACAGGTGCGCTTCCCAGTAGCATAGTAACGAACCGAGGATCCCAATCGTTGGTGACCCGTAGTCGGTACAAAAGATCACTGAGTAGCAATTTGCGCCCGTCAGTACGTGCAAGAGTTGCGACGCCAACGTGTGCCGCCGAGCCGCTGCCTCGCGTCATCAGAATGTCGCCATCCACGACCTTGTAGCGAAGGTCGGGCGTGATGTCAGGCGGAAGGCGCTTGTGTTGTTGAGGTTGGAATGTTCCGGTACTTACGGCGCTGGTCTTGAGTACCGCCCACTCTGAAGGATCTGCTTCCGTCTCCTCACACTGAGGGCTCCAGCCCTGCTCAACGGACATTACGACGCGGCGCAAGGCGACCACGCCATGGGTCGAAATGAGCCCTTCGGTCATCTCGGCCAATTTCGACTGCCACAGATCGCTCAGGCAGCGCAACTGCGACTGCCTTGCATGTGTTAGGCCATCGATACGCGCGGTCGTGTCGTTCAGGTAAGCAGTTATGCGATGTTGTTCTTCCAATGGTGGGACAGTCACCATAAGATGCGTAACATCCTCCGGTGCTGCCCTTTGATGGCTACGCGTTACGGACTGCACGCGAGAGTCAAGTGTCTGCCGCGTTGCCTCTGACTGAAGGAAGTACGCAAGGAAACCGGCATCCAGGTCCTTCTCAGGCCGGAGACCGACGAATTCAGTGGAGGAGACTACGGGTAGCGCTGATGCCTGAACTGTAACGACCCGGCTTTTTCGCGGGTTCAACTTACTGACTAGAACTTCACCGCCGTGCAGCCGCAGTTTGGCGGACTTGATGTCGGCAGTCGACTCAACTCGGCCAGTGCCGATCGCGTCGATCGCGGGGATGCTGTAATGCACCACCCTGTCGCCGAGGTCGGCGGGCTCGACTGTCGTGCGCTTCTCTGACGCGAGAGACCAGAGCGGCGCTGTGCGCCAGCGGTTACCAGTCATTCCGTGACCTCCCCCAGAAGCCCCTGAATCTCTGCCTCCAGCGCCTTCAACTCTGAGTCGATCTCCGCCAACGGCCTCGGCGGTTGATACACGTAGAAGTGCCGCGTGAACGGAATTTCGTACCCGATCTTCGTCTTGCTGTGGTCGATCCACGCATCCGGAACGTGTGGGTGGACCTCTCGCTTCAGGTACTCCTCGACGTCCTCACCCAGCGGCACGTTCTCGTAGTCCCGCAGCTCCGCGTCCGGTTCCGGCTTGCCCTTGATGAGCTGGACCTCGCCCTCCGGGTCCCGTACGCCGATCGCCTCGCGCAGCGCCTTGTTGAACGGGGCGCCCGTCGGCCACGTCGAGCCGGCCTGGACTACCGCGTCCTTCAGGGCGAGCCACGCGTCCGTCTTCTTCGTCCACGAACTGCCCTTGAGCGAGCCGAACGCCTCCGACATCACCGACGCCTGCGGCAGCTTAGCGATGACCTTGGACGACTCCAGCGCCGCCAACGTCTCCTCCGTCACCTCGAACCGGAGCTTCAGCGGGCGCTCGACGGTGATGCGCTGGTAGCCGAACGCCGTGTTGTCGAAGACCTTCACCTTGGCGTGGAGCGGATGCTCCGCGTCCTCCGCCGCAGACAGGGCCTCGCCGTACAGCTTCACCACCGTCGCGATGTGGTCCTTGCCCAGCTCCTTGCGCTTGTCGCCGAGCGACTTGCGCATCTTCTGCCACTGGTCGCGCGCGTCGAGCAGGACGACCTTGCCCTTGTGGTCGGGGCTCTTGCGGTTCGTCAGGATCCAGAAGTACGTGGAGATGCCGGTGTTGTAGAAGAGCTGGTCCGGGAGAGCGACGATGCCCTCCAGCCAGTCGTTCTCCAGGATCCAGCGGCGGATCTCCGACTCACCCGAACCCGCCGCGCCCGTGAACAGGGGCGAGCCGTTGAAGACGATGGCGATGCGGGAGCCGCCCCCGCCGTTGACGTCGACCGGCTTCATCTTGCTGATCATGTGCTGGAGGAACAGCAGCGAACCGTCGTTGATGCGGGGCAGGCCCGCGCCGAAGCGGCCCGCGGAGCCGAGCTTCTCGTGCTCGTCCTCGACGTCTTCCTTGACCTTCTTCCACTCCACGCCGAACGGCGGGTTGGCCAGGAGGTAGTCGAACGTCCGGCGCGCGTGGCCGTCGTCGTTGAAGCTGTTGCCGAAGGCGATGTTCTCCGGGTTCTGGCCCTTGATCATGAGGTCGGACCGGCAGATCGCCCAGGACTCGGGGTTGAGCTCCTGCCCGTACACCTCGACCGTGGCGTCGGGGTTGAGCTCCTTGATCAGGTCGTCCGTCGCGGAGAGCATGCCGCCCGTGCCGCAGGCCGGGTCCATGACCGTGCGCACCACACCGGGGAGCTGCAACGCGTCACCGTCCGGGGCGACCAGCAGCCGCACCATGAGCCGGATGACCTCGCGGGGCGTGAAGTGCTCACCGGCCGTCTCGTTGGACTGCTCCGAGAAGCGGCGGATCAGCTCCTCGAAGATGTAGCCCATGTTGTGGTTGGAGACGACCTCGGGGCGCAGGTCGAGGTCCGTGAACTTACCGATGATCTTGTAGAGCAGCCCGGCGGATTCCAGTCGCTTGACCTGCTGCGCGAACTCGAAGCGGTCCAGCACACCCCGGGCGTTGTCGGAGAACGAGGCCACGTACACCTGGAGGTTCTTCGCCGCGCTGCCCGGGTCGTCCGCGATCTTCTTCAGCGTCAGCGTGGAGGTGTTGTAGAAGGCGTGGCCGGCGGCCTTGCTGAGGAACCTGTCCGCGTTGACCTCCTGGCCCGCGAACTTCTCCACCGTCGCCGTGACCGCGTCACGCGTCGGCTCCAACACGCACTCAAGGCGTCGCAGCACCGTGAACGGCAGGATCACCTTGCCGTAGTCGGACTGCTTGTAGTCCCCCCGCAGGAGGTCGGCGACGGACCATGCGTGGTTCGCCAACTCCGTGTGTTTGCTGCTGTTCAACTGAATCCCCAGATTCCTTCCGGTGTTGCTGTCCCCGCCCCGTCGCGCCGCTCGGTCGTTCGTTCACCCGGCGCGGGTGGTGCCCCATTGTGGTCGATGTGTGAACGTGCGGATACTCACCGCACTTGCCGCGACGCATTCGCGCCTGCCGACGGCAGCAGTTGCCCGCCCGTCAGCCCGCCCGCGAGGAGCCTCGCCGTCTCCTCGGCGAGCCGTGTCGCCCGTTGCGCCTCCGCCCGCAGTTCGTGCACGCGGCGGAACGCCTCCCCGTAACGACGCTGTTCCTCCAGTGCCAGGAGGGGGACGCGCAGTCGGCCGGGGTTGACGGTCACGACCGTACTGCCGGTCGACGCGCCCGCGATGTTGTCCTCCGAGCCGAGGAACCCGGCGAGGAACCACCCGTCGAGGCGGGCTGGGTCCGGGCGGAAGAGGTGGACCTGAGGGCCGAGGAGCGCCCCGGCCTCCGCCTCGCCCGCCACCCGGGCCATCGTTCCGCCGCCGTTGGCCACCGCCCGTACGAGGACGTCACCGGTGGCGATCAACGGTGCCGTCGCGCTGCGGAGTTGTGCGGGGTCTCCGGTCGGTCCTGAGCCGTGCGCGAGGTCCGTGCCGGTCAGCACGGGCCGGGTTCCGTCACCGGCCACGGTTCCGGATTCGCTGCCGTCACCGGTCGCGGCCCCGGACCCGACTTCGGTCCCGCCTCCGCCGCCGTCCCCGTCGCGCCCCCGCGCCCCCTCCGGCACCGTACGCAGCAGCGTCAGCGCGCCGCCCCGGGCGAGGTCCGAGACGGTCGCCGTGCGCCAGTCGCGGGCCGGGCCGTCGGCGGGGTGCCAGTCGTCGTAGCCGGCCGCGCGCCCCAGCGACCTGGCCGTCTTCACCAGGTCCAGGCGGGCCGCGTCGATCTCGGCGGACAGTTCGGCGGGGTCGGCCCCGGCGCGTGAGGCCCGTACGAGACGGGCGGGGGTCAGGTCGACCACGTCGTCCAGCAGGTCGACGACGCCGACCGCGCGGGCGACGCCGGGCTCGCCGTCGAAGGTGTCCGGGTCCGGGTTCTCCAGGAACGCCTGCCACGCGCGCAGCGCACGGTCGGCGATCCGGGTCCAGTCGAGGAGGGCCGTGCGGCCGCCGCCGCTGCTCCGGGTGCGGGATGTCGTACCGGCCGTCGGGTCCGTGGGGGACGCGGTCTCGGCCGTGTCGACGAAGAGGACGGAGGTGCGGTCGGCGCCGCCCGGTTCGGGGCGTTGCAGGAGCCAGATCTGCAGCGGCACGTGCAGCGGCACGGCCGCGCCCACCGGCAGGGAGACGACCGCGCGCAGGGCGCCGGCGCGTACGAGTTCGGCCCGCACCCGGCGCCCCGAGGCGCGGCCGGCCGTCGCCGGGGGCAGGAGCAGGGCCGCGTATCCGCCGGGGGTGAGGTGGGCCAACGCGTGCTGGACCCAGGCGAGTTCGGACTCGGCGCGGGCGGGGACGCCGTACGCCCAGCGGGGGTCGTAGGCGAGGTCGTCGTGGCCCCAGTCGCGGATGCCGTAGGGCGGATTGCACAGGACGGCGTCGGCGAGAAGATCCGGGAAGGCGTCCGCGCGGAGGCTGTCGGCGGCACGGACGGTGATGGTGGCGCCGTCGGCGGTGGTGCCGTCGGCTGCGGGGGCGTGGGCGGTGGTGCCTTCGGCCGGGGTGGTGCGGGGGGTGGGGGTGTCGGCCGTGGTGGCGCGGGCCGGGGTGACGGTGGTCGCGTCGGCGTCGTCGGGCACGGTCAGGGCCAGGCTCACCGCGCTGCGGCGGGCCTGGACGGGGAGCAGGTCCTGGCCGTAGAGCGCGCGGGCGCCGCGCCGGGCGGCCGCCGCGAGCAGGGTGCCGCTGCCGCACGCGGGGTCGAGGACGCGGGCCGGGGTGCCGGGGAGCAGGCGGGCGAGGAGGTCGGCGAGCGGGGCGGGCGTGCGGTAGGCGCCGCTGGCCGCGCTGTCCTCCAACTGCCGTTCCGCGAGGACGCCGAGCGCGGCCTGGCCGCCCTCGTCGCGTACACACGCGTACAGGGCGCGGAGAACGGGGGCGTCGGCGGCCGTGAACGGGGCCCGGCCGGTGTCGTCCCCCGGGACCGCGTCGGCGACGGACCTCGCGTCGCGCTCCGCGCGGGCCGCGAGGTCCGCGTCGGGGAGGCGGACGGCCGCCGCGAGGTCGTCGGGGGAGCGGCGGGCGGCCGCCAGGACGAGGAGCAGCAGCTCGGCGGTGCCGTTCGCGCCGTTGCCGTTGCCGCTGCCGTTGCCGCTGCCACGGCCGCTTCCGCTTCCGCTGCCACGGCCGCTTCCGCCGCCGTCGCCGCCGTGCAGGCGGAGTGTGGTGCGCAGCTCCTCCGCCGGGCTCGCCGCCGAGGCGTGGCCGCGCGAGGCCAGCCAGGCGCGCACCGCCTGGAGGTCGTACAGCGGACTGCTCTCCGTGCCGCCGGACGGCTTCGGGAAGTCCTCGTGCCGGCGGCGCCAGTTGCTGACGGTGGCGCGCGTGACCCCCGCGATGCGGGAGATCTCGGCGGCGGTCACCTGCGCGGACGGCTGCTCTGGCATGACGGTTTCCGGGCCTCTCGGTGGTGGACGGTCCACAACCTACAGCACTCACGGAGGGCGTCAAGGTGTTTGACGGTGCTTTCAGTTCATTGCTTGCGTGGTGGCGCTTCCGGCCCGGCGTTCGTTCCGCTCACTCCCGTGTCAGCGCCCGGCGCCAGTGGTTCGTGAGGTACGGGCGCATGTCGTGCACGTGCACCTGGGCGGAGTCGGGGTCGACCAGTGACTGGAGGGCCAGGCCGCGGAGTTGGGCGACGATCGCGGCCGTCGTCTCGTCGACGGGGAGGTCGGGGCGGATCGTGCCGTCGGCGATTCCGGCGGTGAGGTCCTCGCGGAGGTCGGCGCGGAAGGCCTCGGTGCGGTCGCGGAAGAGGGGGGCCAGGTCGGGGGAGGTCGCCGCCTCCATCCAGAGGATCAGGAAGGCCTTGTTCAGCGGGCGGGCGTGCTTGGCCTGCTGGGCGAGGTAGCCGTCGATCAGGCGGATGAGGCGGTCCAGGCCGGGGGGCAGGTCGGCGAGGCCGGGTACGAAACCGGACTGGGCGGCGCGGGCCAGGCGTTCGACCAGGGCCTGCTTGGAGCCGAAGTAGTGGGTGACGAGGCCCCTGCTGTAGCCGGCGCGCTCGCCGACGCGGGCCAGGGTGAGCCCGCGCAGTCCCTGCTCGGCGACCAGTTCGGCGGCGGCTTCGAGCAGGGCGGACTCGGCTTCGTCACGGCGTTGCTTCTGGGTGCGGGCGGGGGCGGTCATGGGGACAGCCTAGACGACTTACTTGTCAGCCGACCAACAAATGGATGAGTATGGCGGGCATCAGGCCAGGCAACCCGAGAGGCGCCGGACCCCACCATGCCCCCTGCTCACCCGAGCCCGCGTTCCGGTCCCCATGGGGAGTGTGCGGCGCGTGCCTCGCGATCCGATGCGCGGGAGAACCGTGCGCGCCTCGTCGCGTCCGCCCGCGCGGCCCTCCTCGCCGACCCCGCCGCGAGCCTCGCCTCGATCGCCAGGGCGGCCGGGGTGGGGCAGGGCACGCTCTACCGGCACTTCTCCGGACGGGAGGAGCTGCTGCTCGCCGTCCACGAGGCGGAGGTCGCCGCGCTCGTCGAGGCCGTACCGGAGCTGCTGAGCCGGCACGAACCGCTCGTCGCGCTGCGGCAGTGGCTGGAGCGGCTCGCCGACGGGGGCGGGCGGTACGGGCGGTGCCATCCGCCGGTCGTCGCCGCGCTGGACCGGCTCCTCGCCGCGGGCCGGGACGCCGGGCAGGTGCGGGCGGAGGCCACCGCCGAGGAGGTGCTGCTGCTCGGGTCGGTCCTGTGGGAGACGGGTGGGGGCGGGGGCCCTGCGGACGATCCCGGAGGCGGAAGCGGAGGCGGAGACGGTGCTGGTCGTGGTGGTGGCCGTGACCGGGGCGGGGTCGGTGCGGGTGCTGGGTCCGGTGCCGGTGCCGGTGTCGGTGTCGGTGCCGGTGCCGGTGTCGGTGCCGTTCGGCTGGAGCGTTCGGAGTTTCTGGAGCGGCGGGGGCGCATGCTCGGCATGCTTGTCGACGGGCTCCGGGACGCCGGGCCCGGAGGCCGGGACGGCTGAGCCGGGCGGCCTGGCGGACGGGCGGTCATGCGGCTCGGCGGACGCGCGGGTGCGCCGGTGTGCGGGCGCGTGAGTACGCCGGTGCGCGGTCAGGCGTGGCCGGCCAGCGCGGCCGGCCTCGTCCGTTCCGCGGGCGCGGGCTGCGGGATGCGCGCGGCTGCCGATGTGGCCGACACGGCCGACACGGCCGACGCGTGGACGTGGACCGGGACCGGCAGCGAGGCGGTGGCCGGGACCGTACCCGGGAGGGACGCCGACACCGTCACCGGGGCCGCAGCCGAGCCCGTACCCGCGGCCGTACCAGCGCCCGTGCCCGTACCCGCGCCCGGCTGCGCGGCCGACGCCGTCTCCTCCGCCCGCTCCGCGAGCCGTTCGCGCTGCTCGCCCCGCTCGCCCCACAGCCACCCGATGTCCCGTCCGAACGACCACACCAGCCAGCCCAGCGCCGAGGACACCACCACCGCCGACGCCTGGTACGGCAGCCAGCCCGACGCCGCCGCCAGGAGGGCGATGCCCTGGTACGCGGCGACCGTCTTGCGGGCCATGCTGTGCGGGAGGGGGGCGTTCAGCCAGGGCTGGAAGTAGGCCGCCGCCACGAACAGGTAGCGCATCGCGCCGATCAGTAGGACCCACGGCCCCATCGACATCGACACGTACACGCTCAGCACGAGGATGAGGAACGCGTCGACCTCCATGTCGAAGCGGGCGCCCAGTACCGAGGACGTGCCCGTGCGGCGGGCGACCTTGCCGTCGACGCCGTCCAGGATGAGGGCGATCGCCGTCAGGCCCACGAACAGGGTGACCGGCGGCGCGGTCTCGAAGGAGTCCGCGACCAGCGCCGTCACCCCGCCGACCAGCGTGGCGCGGCCCAGCGTGACCCGGTTGGCGGGGCCGAACGAGGTCAGCCGGGAGCGGAGCACGGCGCGGGTGAGGACGGCCCACGTGGCGAGCGCGAAGGTCAGGCCGGTCAGCCAGCCCGCCGGGCTCATGCCCGTCGCCGTGCCCAGCACGGCGAGCAGCAACACCTGCACGCCCGCCCCCACGGTCGTCTCCTGCTGCAAAAGCCTCGCGTCGTATGTGTGGTTCAGGGCCACCGCTCACCCTCCGGCCATGTGTCACCGAGTGACAGTTCAGACAAGTGACAGATTGGATCTTCGCCGCGTACCTTGTGCGCGGCCTTCGTGACTTCTCGTAGCTGCGGTACGTGGCGAATCCGTCGATCGTTCAGAGGGGCGCACATGGAAATCACGGAACGCGCGGAACTCACCGCACGGGCGTTCTGGCTGCGGCAGCCGGGACAGGGCGAGATCCGAGAGCTCGAACTCCCCGCGCCGGGGGAGGGAGAGGTGCTCGTCCGGGCGCTGTATTCCGGGGTCAGCCGGGGCACCGAGACCCTCGTCTTCCGGGGCGGCGTGCCCGGTAACCAGTACGGCGCCATGCGCGCGCCCTTCCAGGACGGCGACTTCCCCGCCCCGGTCAAGTACGGCTACCTCAGCGTCGGGGTCGTCGAGCGCGGGCCCGACGACCTGGTGGGGCGGAACGTCTTCTGCCTCTTCCCGCACCAGACGCGGTACGTCGTCCCCGTCTCCGCCGTCACCCTCGTGCCCGAGAGCGTGCCCGCCGGGCGGGCCGTGCTCGCGGGGACCGTCGAGACCGCCGTCAACGCGCTGTGGGACGCCGCGCCGTTGCTCGGCGACCGCGTCGCCGTGGTGGGGGGCGGGATGGTCGGGTGCAGCGTCGCCGCGCTCCTCGCCCGGTTCCCGGGCGTGCGCGTCCAGCTCGTCGACGCGGATCCGGCGCGGGCCGACGTCGCCCGCGCGCTCGGCGTGGACTTCGCCGCACCGGCGGACGCGCTCGGCGAGTGCGACCTCGTCGTGCACGCCAGCGCCAGCGAGGCGGGAGCACGACGCTCCCTCGAACTGCTCGCGCACGAGGGCACGCTGATCGAGATGAGCTGGTACGGGGACCGGATCGTCGGGCTGCCGCTCGGCGAGGCGTTCCACTCCCGGCGGCTCACCGTGCGCAGCAGCCAGGTCGGCACGGTGTCGCCCCGGGCGCGGTCGGGGCGGACGTACGGCGACCGGCTCGCCCTCGCCCTCGACCTGCTCGCCGACCCCGCCTTCGACGCGCTCATCAGCGGGGACAGCCCGTTCGAGGAGCTGCCGGAACTGTTGCCCCGGCTCGCCTCGGGCGCGCTGGGCGGGCTTTGTCATCGGGTGACGTACGGCTGAGTCGGGGCCGGGCGGCTGCTCGGGCCGGTTCCCGCGAGCGTTCCCTCGGCGTCTGCTTCGGTGCCCGGTCCGGTCCGTGCCCCGGTGCGCGTTCCGCGTCGGCCGGTCCCGTAGCCACCGCTGATCAAGCCGCGCAACCCGCGCTGAACAACCCGCGCCGATCGGCCGTACTACACGGCATGCCTGGCCCGGCGAGGGCCTCCGTTCCCGGAACGGGGGCACCCGCCGGGCGATCAGACGCACCGCACCTGGAGGGTCGTCCGTTGTTCAGCATCACGGTCCGCGATCACCTGATGATCGCCCACAGCTTCCGCGGCGAGGTCTTCGGCCCCGCACAGCGACTGCACGGAGCGACGTTCCTCGTGGACGCCACCTTCCGCCGCCCCGAGCTGGACGACGACAACATCGTCGTCGACATCGGACTGGCCACGCAGGAACTCGGCGCCGTCGTCGCCGAGCTGAACTACCGCAACCTCGACAACGAGCCCGACTTCGCCGAGACCAACACCTCGACGGAGTTCCTCGCGAAGGTCGTCGCGGACCGGCTGGCCCGGCGCATCGAGGACGGGCGGCTCGGCGAGGGGGCCCGCGGGCTGACCGGACTCACCGTCACCCTGCACGAGTCGCACATCGCCTGGGCGAGTTACGAGCGTGCGCTGTGAGCGACGTGATCATCGACCGGAGCGCCCCGACGGCCCAGACAGCCCCGACGGCGCAGACGATGCAGACGGCTCCGGTGGCGCCGACGGCTTCGGTGGCCCCGACGGCAGTTCCCGTGGCCCCGACGGCCCGTCCCACGCTGGACTACGTCCCCGTCCAGCACGCCGCCCTCACGAACGCCGAGATCATCCCCATGTCCCTGCACACCCTGCACTTCGTGCTGCCGGCCGGCGTCGACGACCCCGCCAGGCCCAGCGGCGGCAACGCCTACGACCGCCGGATCTGCCTCGACCTCCCCGGCTTCGGCTGGCAGGTCGTCAAGCACACCGTCGGCGGCGACTGGCCCGACCCCGGCGCCGACGGCCGCGCCGCCCTCGCCCGCACCCTGCGCGAACTGCCCGACGACACCGTCGTGCTGCTCGACGGGCTGGTCGCCTGCGGCGTCCCCGAGGTGGTCGTCCCCGAGGCCGGGCGGCTCCGCCTCGCCGTCCTCGTCCACCTCCCGCTCGGCGACGAGACCGGGCTCGAAGCCGACGTCGCCGCCGCGCTCGACGCCAAGGAGCGCGAGACGCTGCGTGCCGTGTCCGCCGTGATCGGCACCAGCGACTGGGCCGTGCGCCGGCTCGTCTCCCACCACGGGCTCGCCCCCGACCGCGTGCACGTCGCCGCCCCCGGCGCCGACATCGCCCCCCTCGCCTCCGGCACTGACGGCCTCTCGCAACTGCTGTGCGTCGCCTCCGTCACCCCGCGCAAGGGGCAGCACCGGCTGGTCGAGGCGCTCGCGACCGCCACCGACCTGCCGTGGAGCTGCGTGTGCGTCGGCTCGCTCACACAGGACCCCGAGTACGTCGCCGGGGTACGGGAGCTGATCACCGCGTACGGGCTCGGCGACCGGTTCCACCTCGTCGGGCCGCGCTCCGGCGCCGCGCTCGACGCCAGTTACGCCGCCGCCGACCTGATGGTTCTCGCCTCCTACGCCGAGACCTACGGCATGGCCGTCACCGAGGCGCTCGCCCGGGGCATCCCCGTCCTCGCCACCGACGTGGGCGGGCTGCCCGAAGCGGTGGGGCGGGCCCCGGACGGCGGGGTGCCCGGCATCCTCGTACCGCCGGAGGACCCCGCCGCGCTCGCCGCCGAGCTGCGCGGATGGTTCGGCGAGGCCGACGTGCGGCGCCGGCTGAAGGCCGCCGCCCGTGGCCGCCGGGCCGCGCTGGACGGCTGGGCCACCACCGCGCGCAGCCTCGCGGGGGTCTTCGGGCGGCTGCGGCCCGAGTCCCGGGAGGCGGCGTGACGACGAGTGCGAGTGCGGAGGCGGACATGGGTGCGGACGCGGGGGCGGGGCCCGGCGGATCGCTTTCCGTCGGTCCCGCGTCCGGTGCCGGGCCCGTCGACGGTGAGTCGGACGTGCCCCGCTACGCCCCCCAGTGGCTGCGGCTGCGCGAGCCCGCCGACGCCGACGCGCGCGCCCGGGAACTGCTGGATCCGCTGCGCATCCGGCTCGCCAACCGGCCCGGCCGGCGCGGCGCCGGGACCGTCGTGCACGACCTCGGCTGCGGCACCGGCTCCATGGGCCGCTGGCTGGCGCCCCGGCTCGACGGGCCCCAGCACTGGTTCCTCCACGACCACGACCCCTACCTGCTGCACTTCGCCGCAGTGGGAGCGCCCCGGTCCGCCGCCGACGGCAGCCGCATCGAGGTCACCACGCAGCGCGGCGACCTCGCCCGGCTCACCGCCGACGCCCTCGCCGGGGCCTCCCTCGTGACGGCGTCCGCACTGCTCGACGTGCTCACCCGCGAGGAGATCGGCACGCTCGCGGCGGCCTGCGTCGAGGCGGGCGTCCCCGCACTGCTGACGCTGTCGGTCGTCGGGCGGGTCGAGCTCACGCCCTCCCACCCGCTCGACCCGGAGATCGCCGCCGCGTTCGACGCCCACCAGCGCCGCGGCGAACTCCTCGGCCCCGACGCGGTCACCGCGGCCTGCGAGGCGTTCGGCAGGCTCGGTGCGACGGTGCGGGTGCAGCCGAGCCCGTGGCGGCTCGGGGCCGAGCACAAGGAACTGGCGGGCGAGTGGCTGCGCGGCTGGGTCGGCGCGGCCGTCGAGCAGCGACCGGAGCTGGCGGCGCGTGCGGATACGTATCTGCGGGAGCGGCTCGCCCAGTGCGAGGGCGGGGAGCTGCGGGTGGTCGTGGGGCACAGCGATGTGCTCGCACTGCCCGGTGCCTCCGGTGCCTCCGGTGCCTCCGGTGCCTCCGGTGCCTCCGGTGCGTCCGGTGCGCGGGAGGACTCGGGGGCGGGTGAGGTGTCATGACGACGGCGGTGACGAGCGTGACGGCCGGGGTGCCGGTGGCGGGCGTCACGGCACAGGCACCGGCGGGCTCTCCGGTGTCCGAGGTGGCCCCCGAGGCGTCCCGGGCCGCACGACGGCCGCGGGTGCCGGCGGCCGTGCGGCGGCACTTCGGGAGCGTGGCGGGCGTGACCATCATGATCGTGCTGCTCTGGCGGCTCGGCACCGGAGTGTTCGTGGACGGGCTCCGGCGCGTAGACACCCCGACGCTGCTCGCCGGGCTCGGCATCGGACTGCTCACCACCGTCCTCTCCGCCTGGCGCTGGTGCCTCGTGGCCCGGCGCCTGGGCATCCGGCTGCCCCTGCGCGGCGCGGTCGCCGACTACTACCGGGCCCTGTTCCTCAACGCCGCCCTCCCCGGCGGCGTCCTCGGCGACGTGCACCGGGCCGTGCGGCACGGACGTGACGCGGGGGACCTGGGGCGCGGGGTGCGCGCCGTGGTCATGGAACGGACGGCGGGGCAACTCGCCCTGGTCGCCGCCGGGGTGCCGGTGCTGCTTCTCGCCGAGTCGCCCGTGCTGCACGAGGCGCGGCACGCCGTCGCGGTGCTCGTCCCCGTGCTCGTCGGTGTCGCGGCGGTCGTCGTCGCGGTGCGGATGGGGCGTACGCGGCGGGCGGCGTCGGACGGCGCGGCGTCCGAGAACGTGGTGGACGGTCGTCCGGCCGGGCGCGGTGCGCGTCGCGGGCGGGCCGTGCGCACGGGGCTGGCCGAGGCGCGGGACGTCCTGCTGGACCGGCGCGTGGGACCGGGCGTGCTCGCGGCCTCCCTCGCCGTGCTCGGCGGGTACCTGCTGATGTTCTGGGTCGCGGCGCGGGCCGCCGGGGCGGACGTGAGCCCGCTGCGGCTCCTTCCGCTCGCCATGCTCGCGCTGATCGCGATGGGGCTGCCGCTGAACGTCGGCGGCTGGGGGCCCCGGGAGGGCGTCACCGCCTGGGCGTTCGGGGCGGCGGGGCTCGGCGCGGGGACCGGTCTGAGCGTCGCGGTCGTCTACGGGGTGCTCAGCTTCGTCGCCGCTCTGCCGGGAGCCGTCGCCCTGGTGGTGCGATGGTGGGGCGGACTGCGCGAGCGGCGGACCGAAGGTGCCCGCCCCGTGCGCGACGAGCCCGTGCGGAACGCCCCCTCACCCCGGTCGCCCCCGCAACCGGAGCCGGGGGAGAGGCGGCATCCCGGTCACGCCGTGGGATTCGCCGCACCGGTCACCAGGTCGAAGTACGGGCCGAAGGAGTCGGTCAGGGCGGCCAGCAGCCGTTCGCCCTTCTCCGCCGAGGCGAGCGAGGGACGGCCGATGACCCCGGATTCCGTGTAGGCGGCCATACCGGTCGTCAGCAGATGCCGGCGGTCGTCGGCGACGAAATCGGTGGTCTCGTATCCGCTGCGGACCATCTCCGGATGACAGTGGAGGAGGAGGGAGGTCTCGATTTCCCCCGCGTGCATGTCGGTCAGCAACGAGGTGCTCACACCGGCCCGTTCCCGTGCCGATTCCCAGTCCTCCGCAGCCGGGAAAAGCGCCATGTCGGGTCCCGTGCCGGCGGTGGATTCCTGCACCACATTGCCCAGCACGTAATTGCCGCCGTGGCCGTTGACCAGTACCAGGGCCTCGACACCGGAGCGGCGCAACGAGTGCGCGATGTCCCGTACCACCGCGTGGAGAGTGACGGAGGAAATGCTGACCGTGCCCGGCCAGTCCGCGTGCTCGTGCGAACAGCCGATCGTCACCGGGGGGAGGAGGTGCACCGGGTACCGTGCGGCGATCGCGCGGGCGATCGCGCAGGCGACCAGGGTGTCCGTCGCCAACGGCAGGCAGGGGCCGTGCTGTTCGAAACTGCCGACGGGAAGGACGGCGACCTGCCGCGGCAGGCCCTCGCCCCGGCGCCGTACGTCCTCGGTGGTGTCGGCCGGCAGGACGCCCGCGACGCCGGCCGGTGAAGTGCTCGTGAGGACGGCCGGTGCGGCGCTGGTGTCGTCCGCCGGTGTTCCTTCTGGCCTCTCCATTCCGTAACTTCCTTTCCTCATGTACCGCCTGTGCTCAGCAGATAGGAACTGATCATGACAGACGTTGTCGGCGAACCGGTCGCGCGTGTGGTGAAAGCGCCGGCCGGCGCCACCGGGGTCACTCGCGTCGTGAATGCCCCGCTGCACACGAAGTACGGAGAGTTCGAAGCGGTCGGCTACCAGGACAACGACCGCGGTGACGAGCAAGTGGCCCTGGTGTACGGCGACATCCAGGCGGAGGGAATGCTCGTCCGGCTGCATTCCGAATGCCTCACGGGAGACGCGTTCGGTTCCACGCACTGCGAGTGCGGGCCCCAACTCACCACGGCTCTGCGGGAGATCGTGGCCGAGGGGCGGGGCGTGCTGGTGTATCTGCGCGGGCACGAGGGCCGGGGCATCGGACTGCTGGCGAAGCTGCGCGCGATGAAGCTCCAGTCGGAAGGGCTGGACACGGTCGAGGCGAACCTCGCGCTCGGACTGCCGGTGGACGCGCGGGACTACACGGTGGCCGCGGAGATGCTGCGGGACCTGGGGGTGCGGTCGGTGCGGCTGCTGTCCAACAACCCGCGCAAGCGGGAGTCGTTGGAGCGCCACGGGGTGAAGGTCGAGACGCAGGTGCCGCTGCTCATACCGCCGTGCGAGAACAACATCACGTACCTGCGCACGAAGCGGGAGCGCATGGACCACTACCTGCCGCATCTGGACGCGGTCGTGCAGTCCTCGTGACGCGGGGGCGGCGGGAGCGGGGCCGTCGTGCGCCGGTGCGCGGCGCGCGGCCGCTCCGCCGCTCCGGCCGATGGCGCGCCTTGTCCTCTCCCGGCCGTGCCGGTCGCGGTGTCCGTCCGCAGGGGTGGCCGGGCGCCTGCCGGGTACTCCTCCCGGAGACGATGCCGCGCTCAGGAGGCTGGTCACCATGGCCCGGAACGACGCCACACGGAACGATGCCGCGCAGGACGATGCCACGCAGAACGCCCTGCTCGCGCTGCTCGCCGAGCAGAAGGGCGGGGTGCTGGTCACCCTCAAGCGCGACGGACGGCCCCAGCTGTCCAATGTCGGCCATGTGTACTACCCGGACGAGCGGCTCCTCCGGGTCTCCCTCACCGACGACCGCGCCAAGACCCGTAACCTCCGGCGGGACCCGCGCGCCTCGTACCACGTGACGACGGCGGACCGGTGGGCGTACGCGGTCGCCGAGGGCACCGCCGACCTGACACCGGTCGCGGCGGACCCGTACGACGACACCGTCGAGGAACTGGTGCGCCTCTACCGCGACATCCAGGGCGAGCACCCCGACTGGGACGACTACCGCGCCGCGATGGTCCGCGACCGGCGGCTGGTGCTGCGCCTGCGGGTCGAGCGGGCGTACGGCATCCCGAAACGCTGAGGGCGGGCGTCAGAGGCCGCGGGTGCGGTCCTCCAGGGCGTGGAGGACCGCCACCATGTCCTCGCCGCCGTGGCCGAGTGCGACCGTCTCGGCGAACAGGGCGTGGCAGGCGTCGAGGAGCGGGGAGGCCACGCCCCTCGCGCGGGCGGCGTCGGCGATCAGGCGGTTGTTCATCAGGACGTCCGCGGCGGCCGCCTGCACCGCGAAGTCGCCGTGCAGCAGCTTGGGCGCCTTCATACGGGAGACGGCGCTTGCCATGGGGCCCGCGTCCAGGACGTCCAGGAAGAGCCGCCGGTCGAGGTGGTGCCGGTCCGCGAAGTGGAACGCCTCGGTGAGACCGGTGACCTGGGTGATCAGGAAGAGGTTCACGGACAGTTTCATCAGCAGCGCGTTCGGTACGGGGCCGCAGGCGAACACCTCGTGGCACATGGGCGCGAGGACGGGAGCGACGTCCTCCACGTCCTCCGGGTCCCCGGCCAGCATGGCCACCAGACGGCCCTGCTCGGCCGGGACGCGCGACCCGGAGACGGGGGCCTCGACATAGCGGCCGCCCGCCTCCCGGACGTCGGCCGCCAGAGCGCGGGAGTACTCCGGATCGGTCGTGCCCATGTTCACCACCGTGCGGCCGGCGGCGCGGCCGGCGAAGGCGGGGGTGCCGCGTTCCAGTACGGCGTCGATGGCGCGGTCGTTCGCCAGCATGAGGAGGACGGTGTCCGCCCCGGCAAAGACCTCCGCGGCCGAGGCCGCGACCGCCGCGCCGGCCGCCCGCAGCGGCTCCGTCCGGTGCGGCGTGCGGTTCCAGACGAGGAGGGGGGTGCCCGCGCGGGCCAGGTTGAGGGCCATGGGGGTGCCCATGACGCCGAGGCCGAGGAATCCCACCGTGTGCATCACGATCACCGCCGGGTCGGGGCTCAGATCTATGACGGCTGTCATAGCGAGGTGATTATGACAGGCGTCATGGTCGGGTGGTGAGAGGGACGTAAGCTGTCCGCCCGCGTCACGCCGCGCCGTGCGGTTCGGGCGGGTGAGGAGGTGGACGATGACGGAGTCCGAGCGGGGGCCCCGGGAGCGGATGGTGTTCAGTGCCGCTCAGCTCGTCCGGCGGCGCGGAGTGGCCGGGGCGGGGATGCGGGACGTCGTGGCGCACGCCCACGCGCCGCGCGGGTCGCTCCAGCACTACTTCCCGGGCGGGAAGGAACAGCTCGTCAACGAGGCGGTGCGGTGGGCCGGGCGGTACGCGGCGAGGCGCGTCCCGCGGTTCATGGCGGGGATGGCGGAGCCGACGCCCTCGGGGCTGCTCGCGGCGATGGTGGGGCAGTGGACGGACGAGTACGCGCGGGAGGGGTTCGCGGGCGGGTGCCCGGTCGCGGCGGCGACCGTGGGGTGCGCGGAGTCGGTGGAGTCCACACGGGAGGCGGCGGCGGAGGCGTTCGGCCGGTGGACGGGGGCGGTGCGGGAGGCACTGGTCGGGATGGGGGTGCCGGCGGGGCGGGCCGGGGGGCTCGCGGTGGTCGTGGTGAGTGCGGTGGAGGGGGCGGTGGTGGTGGCCCGGGCCGAGCGGGATGTACGGGCGTTGGAGGCGGTGGTGGGGGAGTTGGGGCCGGTGCTGGATGCGGCGCGGGGTGGGGGTGGGGGTGGGTGAGGAGACTACTGCCTGCTCACTGCCCGGGTGACGCCCGTCAGGACCGTCGTCGCCAGGATCCAGCCCGTCAGGGTCAGGCCGTAGGACAGGGCCTGGTACGGGCCCGCCGGGGCGAACGCGGCCTCCTGGCCGAAGGAGATGACCGGCAGCATCAGGTCCAGCGTGTAGAAGACCGGGTTGAACGGCGGGGCCTCGTCCGGCTTCAGCGCGGCGGGCGGGTGCAGACCGAACACCACCGCCCCCACCGCCAGCAGCGACAGCAGCCACCCGGCCGCCCGCAGCGGCCGGAACCCGTACCCCACCGTCGCGTCCTGCACCTGCCCCCACAGCCGCCGGTACCACGGCAGCGTCCCCCGGTGCCGGCGCAGCTTGGCGAGCTGCACCGTGCGGGCGGCGCGCTCGTCGCCGACGCGCCGGTAGGCCGCCGCCAACTGCTCGTAGGCGTAGGGCACATAGCCGTCCGAGTCGCGCTCGAGGACGGCCAGGCGCCGGGCGGCCGGGGCGTGCGGGGTCAGCGCGGTGTAGGTGAGGCCGTCCAGATTCAGCTCCCCGGGCCACACCTCCGGCGCCGCGTGCAGCGCGTCGACGCGGGCGCGGCGGAGGTTCAGGGCGCCCTCGATCCCCTCGGGCTCGCGCAGCCACAGTTCGCCGAGCACCGCGCTGCTCACCCGCAGCGCCATGCCCTCGGGGTGGGACAGCCGTGCGTACGACAGGTTCAACTGCCCGGGGATCCGCGCGCCGCGCAGATCGAGCATGCCGCGCGCGACGAGGCAGCCCGCCTGGAGGTCGGCGTCCAGGGTGAGGGTGCGGGCCTGGAGCGCGGTGGCGCCGGGGTTCTCGAAGCGGGCGTCGCGCAGCATCACCGAGCCGGTGACGGTGGCGCTCTCCAGCCGGGTCTCGCCCTCGACCCGCAGTCCCGGTGCCCACAGCGCGTCGCCGATCGTGACCTGGTTGAGCTGGAGCACCGGCTCGGAGGTGTCCGAGGAGGTGAGGTGCGCGCCGTCCAGGAACAGGGCCCCGGCGATCCGTGCGCCGCCGAGCCGCACCTGATAGGTGATGCGGCAGTCGGTCAGCCGCAGGACGCCGTCCACCTGGAGGCGCGCGGCGTGCAGTCCGGGCAGCACGGAGCCGCGCAGGTTGAGCTGGCGCACCCGGAAGTCGTACAGCGCGGGCCCGTCCGTGAAGTGACAGTGCTTCAGCTCCACGGCGTGGTCGATCGTCGCGTACTTGAGGTCGAGCGTGCCGGTGATGCGGGCGCCCACGACCTTGAGTACCGGTATCTCGCCGGCGCGGGTGGGACCGTCCAGGAGCAGGGACCGCAACACCCTCGCGCGTACGGTGCGTTCGGGGCCCCAGTCGGCGCCGCCGGTGCCGTCGGCGGGGTTCTCGTCCGGTGTTCGCCGGAAGTCCACCTCCGTGCCGTCCGGGAACGCCTCCCACACGCGGCGTTCGGCCGCCGTCAGCTCGTCGATCTCCATCACGGGGGACTCTCGCCCGGCCGCCCCCGCGTGTCAACAGCGCCTTGACAGCGCGGAGGTGCGGCCCGCCCTCACGGGACGGGCCGCACCTCCGCGCGGCCCGCTTCCGTCGGCCTACTTCTTCGCGGACTCCACCGCGTGGCCGCCGAACTGGTTACGCAGGGCGGCGATCATCTTCATCTGCGGCGAGTCGTCCTGGCGCGAGGCGAACCGGGCGAACAGGGAGGCCGTGATGGCCGGCAGCGGCACCGCGTTGTCGATGGCGGCCTCCACCGTCCAGCGGCCCTCGCCGGAGTCCTCGGCGTAGCCGCGCAGCCCGTCCAGGTGGGCGTCGTCGTCCAGGGCGTTGACCGCGAGGTCGAGCAGCCAGGAACGGATGACCGTGCCTTCCTGCCAGGAGCGGAACACCTCGCGGACGTTGTCCACCGACTTGACCTTCTCCAGCAGCTCCCAGCCCTCGGCGTACGCCTGCATCATGGCGTACTCGATGCCGTTGTGGACCATCTTGGAGAAGTGCCCGGCGCCCACCTTGCCCGCGTGGACGTAGCCGTACGGACCCTCCGGCTTGAGCGCGTCGAAGATCGGCCGGAGCCGGTCCACGTGCTCCTTGCTGCCGCCGACCATGAGCGCGTAGCCGTTCTCCAGGCCCCAGACGCCGCCGGAGACACCGGCGTCGACGAAACCGATCTCCCTGACCCCGAGTTCCGCGGCGTGCTTCTCGTCGTCACTCCAGCGGGAGTTGCCGCCGTCGACCACCGTGTCACCGGCAGAGAGCAGGTCCTTCAGCTCGTCGACGACGGACTGGGTGGCGTGGCCGGCCGGGACCATCACCCAGACGGTGCGCGGGGCTTCGAGCTTGCCGACGAGTTCCGCGAGGTCCTTGACGTCGGAGACGTCGGGGTTGCGGTCGTAGCCGACGACGGTGTGGCCGGCGCGGCGCAGCCGCTCCCGCATGTTGCCGCCCATCTTGCCGAGACCGATCAGGCCGAGCTGCATGTCACTTCACTTCCCTTAGCTTGAGTTCGCGGTAGTCGGCCACCAGCGCGGCCGTGGACGGGTCGAGGCCGGGGACGTCGGCGCCCTCGCTGAGCGCGGGCTCGACCCGCTTGGCGAGGACCTTGCCCAGCTCGACTCCCCACTGGTCGAAGGAGTCGATGTTCCACACCGCGCCCTGCACGAACACCTTGTGCTCGTAGAGCGCGACGAGCTGACCGAGGACGGAGGGGGTCAGCTCCGGGGCGAGGATCGTGGTGGTGGGGTGGTTGCCGCGGAACGTGCGGGGCGCCACCTGCTCCTCCGGCACGCCCTCGGCGCGCACCTCCTCCGCCGTCTTGCCGAACGCCAGCGCCTGCGTCTGGGCGAAGAAGTTCGCCATCAGCAGGTCGTGCTGGGCCTTCAGGTCCTCGCCCAGCTCCGCCACCGGCTCGGCGAAGCCGATGAAGTCCGCCGGGATGAGCTTGGTGCCCTGGTGGATCAACTGGTAGTAGGCGTGCTGCCCGTTGGTGCCGGGCGTGCCCCACACCACGGGTCCGGTCTGCCACTCCACCGGCCGCCCGTCGCGGTCGACGGACTTGCCGTTGGACTCCATGTCGAGCTGCTGGAGGTAGGCCGTGAACCTCGACAGGTAGTGCGAGTACGGCAGCACGGCGTGCGACTGAGCGTCGTGGAAGTTGCCGTACCAGATGCCCAGCAGGCCCATCAGGAGCGGGGCGTTGGACTCGGGGGGTGCGGTGCGGAAGTGCTCGTCGATCACGTGGAAGCCGTCGAGCATCTCGCGGAACCGGTCGGGGCCGATCGCGATCATGAGCGACAGGCCGATCGCCGAGTCGTAGGAGTAGCGGCCGCCGACCCAGTCCCAGAACTCGAACATGTTGGCCGTGTCGATGCCGAAGTCGGCGACCTTCTCCGCGTTCGTCGACAGCGCCACGAAGTGCTTCGCGACCGCCTTGTCCTCCGCCTCGTCCCCTGTCCTGCCCTGCTCGCCCGTCCTGCCCTGCGCGCCGAGCCCGGCGAGGAGCCAGGAGCGCGCCGACGTGGCGTTGGTGATCGTCTCGATCGTCGTGAACGTCTTGGACGCGACGATGAACAGGGTCTCCGCCGGGTCCAGGTCCCGCAGGGCCTCGTGCAGGTCCGCGCCGTCCACGTTCGACACGAAGCGGACCGTGAGGTCGCGGTCGGTGAAGGCGCGCAGCGCCTCGTAGGCCATCGCGGGGCCCAGGTCGGAGCCGCCGATGCCGATGTTGACGACGGTGCGGATGCGGCGGCCGGTGTGTCCGGTCCACTCGCCGGAGCGGACCCGCCCGGCGAAGTCGGCCATCCTGTCGAGGACTTCGTGCACCTTGGGCACGACGTTCTCGCCGTCGACCTCGATCACCGCGTCACGCGGGGCGCGCAGCGCGGTGTGCAGGACGGCCCGGTTCTCGGTGGTGTTGACGCGCTCGCCGCGGAACATCGCGTCCCGCAGCCCGAACACGTCGGTGGCGGTGGCCAGTTCCTGGAGCAGGGCCAGCGTCTCGTCGGTGATCAGATGCTTGGAGTAGTCGATCAGCAGATCGCCGGCCCGGACCCGGTAGCGCCGGGCCCGTTCCGGGTCCGTCTCGAACAGCTCGCGCAGCCGGGGACGCGGTATCCCCTGCGCACGGTGGTCCTCCAGCGCCGTCCACTCGGGGCGGCGGGTGAGCCAGGGGTGATGGCCAAAGGGGGCGGAGGCGGGCCCGGACACCGACCGGGTCACCGTTTCGGGTGCGGGTTTCGACGTGGGCTCAGACACCGGCCACGGCCTCCTCGGCGGAGGCGTCCTTGCTGCGCAGGGCCACCTCGTACATCTCGTCCGCGTCCAGCCGGCGCAGCTCCTCGGCGATCAGCTCGGACAGCGGGCGCACCTTCAGCGCCAGGGAGCGAGGCGGCTGTCCGGGCAGGGTGAGTGTGGCCAGCGGGCCGTCCGGGCGGTCGAGGACGATCTCGCCCTTGTCCGTGCCCAGCCGCACGGTCGTCACCACCGGGCCGCCGCTCACCACCCGGTCCACGTCCACCTTCAGCCGGGCCTCCAGCCAGCGCGCCAGCAGCTCGGCGCTGGGGTTGTCCGCCTCGGCCTCCACCGCGGCCGAGGTCACCGGCGTACGGGCCTGGTCCAGGGCAGCGGCCAGCATGGAACGCCACAGGGTGAGCCGGGTCCAGGCCAGGTCGGTGTCGCCGGGCGCGTAGGAGGCGGCCCGGGTGTGCAGCACGTCCATCGGGGAGTCGACGGCGTACAGATCGGTGATCCGGCGCTGCGCGAGCGCGCCCAGCGGGTCCTTCACCGGGTTCTCCGGCGCGTCCACCGGCCACCAGACGACGACGGGCGCGTCCGGCAGCAGCAGCGGCAGCACCACCGAGTCGGCGTGCCCGTTGACCTCGCCGTACAGCCGCAGGATCACGGTCTCGCCGGTGCCCGCCTCGGAGCCGACCCGCACCTCGGCGTCGAGCCGGGAATGGGTGCGGTCGCGCAGGGTGCGGGCGTGCCGCTTGATGACGACCAGGGTGCGCGAGGGGTGCTCGTGCGAGGCCTCCTCTGCCGCCTTCAGCGCGTCGTAGGCGTTCTCCTCGTCCGTGACGATCACCATCGTCAGGACCATGCCCACAGCAGGGGTGCCGATGGCACGGCGCCCCCGTACCAACGCCTTGTTGATCTTGCTTGCCGTGGTGTCGGTCAGGTCGATCTTCATGGCCTGCGCCAGCTCCGTCCGTCTCGTGCGAGCATCTCGTCGGCTTCCTTTGGGCCCCAGCTGCCCGAGGCGTACTGCGCGGGCGTGCCGTGCGCGTCCCAGTACCCCTCGATCGGGTCGAGGATCTTCCAGGACTCTTCCACTTCCTGGTGGCGCGGGAACAGGTTGGCGTCGCCGAGCAGTACGTCGAGGATCAGCCGCTCGTACGCCTCCGGGCTGGACTCGGTGAACGACTCGCCGTAGGCGAAGTCCATCGTCACGTCCCGGATCTCCATGGAGGTGCCCGGCACCTTGGAGCCGAAGCGCACGGTCATGCCCTCGTCGGGCTGCACCCGGAAGACGATCGCGTTCGCGCCCAGCTCCTCCGTGGCCGTCGAGTCGAACGGCGAGTGCGGGGCCCGCTGGAGCACCACCGCGATCTCGGTGACGCGGCGGCCGAGCCGCTTTCCGGTACGCAGGTAGAACGGGACGCCCGCCCAGCGGCGGTTGTCGATCTCCAGCTTGATCGCGGCGAAGGTGTCGGTCTTCGACTTCGGGTCGATGCCGTCCTCCTCCAGATACCCGGGCACCGGCTCGCCGCCCTGCCAGCCGCTCGCGTACTGCCCGCGTACGGTGTGCGCCCCGAGGTCCTCCGGCAGCCGGACCGCCTTGAGCACCTTCAGCTTCTCGGTCAGCAGCGACTCGGCGTCGAACGCGGCCGGTTCCTCCATCGCGGTGAGCGCGAGGAGCTGGAGCAGGTGGTTCTGGATGACGTCGCGCGCCGAACCGATGCCGTCGTAGTAGCCGGCCCGGCCGCCGATGCCGATGTCCTCGGCCATCGTGATCTGCACATGGTCCACGAAGGACCGGTTCCAGATCGGCTCGTACATCTGGTTGGCGAAGCGCAGCGCCAGGATGTTCTGGACGGTCTCCTTGCCCAGGTAGTGGTCGATCCGGAAGACCTGGTCCGGGGCGAACACCTCGTGCACGATCTTGTTCAGCTCACGCGCGCTCGCCAGGTCCCGGCCGAACGGCTTCTCGATCACCGCGCGCCGCCAGGAACCCCGCGGGCCGTCCGCGAGCCCGTGCTTCTTGAGCTGCTGGACGACCTTGGGGAAGAACCTCGGCGGCACGGAGAGGTAGAACGCGTAGTTGCCGCACGTGCCGCGGGAGGCGTCCAGCTCGTCGACGGCCGCGCGGAGCTGCTTGAACGCCGTGTCGTCGTCGAAGTCGCCGGGGATGAACCGCATGCCCTCGGCGAGCTGCTGCCAGACCTCCTCGCGGAACGGCGTACGGGCGTACTCGCGCACCGCGTCGTGCACCACCTGCGCGAAGTCCTGGTCCTCCCAGTCCCGGCGGGCGAACCCGACCAGCGAGAAGCCGGGCGGCAGCAGACCGCGGTTGGCCAGGTCGTACACGGCCGGCATCAACTTGCGGCGGGACAGGTCGCCCGTCACGCCGAAGATCACCAGGCCGGAGGGGCCCGCGATACGGGGCAGCCGGCGGTCCCTGGGGTCGCGCAGCTCGTTGTCCCAGTCGCCGGGCAGATCTCCGGCGGTGGCACAGGCGGCCACGGCTTCCCGGGCGGTTCGGGTCTCCTGGGCGAGCGGGGTCTCCGGGGTCCTCGGGGTTTCCGAGGCCGCCGTGGTCTCCGGGGTCTCCGTGGGTTCCGGGGCCTTTGTTGTCTTCGAGGACCGCGTGGTCTTCGAGGACTGTGTGGTCTTCGTGGACTTCGTGGTCCGGGGAGTCCGAGACGCCTCCGCGGACCCGGACGCTCCGGACGCCCCGGCCGACTTCGACCTCGCGGTCCGGACCCTGCTCGCGGCGCCCTCGGCCGCGCGTTCGGTGGCCGCGGCCGCGCGCTTGCCGGCCTTGGCGCCCGTTTCCTCGTCGCTCATCAGGCGTGCACCTCCTTGCCGTCGTCGTCGGCGCCGTCCTCGGCGTTCAGCGAGGACGTGACCGCGTCCAGCAGTTCCTGCCAGGCGGCCTCGAACTTCGCCACGCCCTCCTCCTCCAGCAGCCCGACGACCTCGTCGTACGAGATGCCCAGCCGAGCCACCGCGTCGAGATCGGCCCGCGCCTGTGCGTACCCACCGGTGACCGTGTCACCCCGCACGCCGCCGTGATCCGCGGTGGCGTCCAGGGTGGCCTCGGGCATGGTGTTGACCGTGCCGGGCGCGACCAGTTCGTCCACGTACAGGGTGTCCTTGTAGGCGGGGTCCTTCACCCCCGTGGACGCCCACAGGGGGCGCTGCCGGTTGGCTCCGGCGCGCTCCAGGGCCGCCCAGCGCTCCGTGCCGAACACCTCCTCGTACGCCTGGTAGGCGAGGCGGGCGTTGGCGAGCGCCGCCCGGCCGCGCAGGCCGGCGGCCTCGTCGGTGCCCAGCGCGGTGAGCCGCTTGTCGATCTCGGCGTCCACGCGGGAGACGAAGAACGAGGCGACCGAGTGGATGCCGGACAGTTCCGTGCCGCGCTGTCGCGCCTGCTCCAGGCCGGTCAGGTAGGCGTCCATCACCTGGCGGTAGCGGGCCAGGGAGAAGATCAACGTCACGTTGACGCTGATGCCCCGGGCGGTCACCTCGGTGATCGCGGGGAGCCCGGCCTCGGTGGCCGGAATCTTGATCATCACGTTGGGCCGGTCCACCAGCCAGAAGAGCTGCACGGCCTCGGCGACCGTGGCCCGTGTGTCGTGCGCGAGCCGGGGGTCCACCTCGATGGAGACCCGGCCGTCCCGGCCGCCGGTCGCCTCGTACACCGGGCGCAGCACGTCGGCGGCGGCCCGTACGTCGGCGGTGGTCATCATCCGTACGGCCTCGTCGACCGTCACCCCGCGCACGGCCAGGTCGGCGAGCTGCTCCTCGTAACCGTCGCCGGAGCCGATGGCGGCGCGGAAGATGGACGGGTTGGTGGTCACGCCGACGACGTGCTTCTCGGCGATCAGCCCGGCCAGGTTCCCGGAGGCGATCCGGCGGCGGGACAGGTCGTCCAGCCACACGGACACACCCTCCTTCGCCAGCAGCGCGAGCGGCTCGGTGGAGGGGGCGGCGGAAGCGGCGGCGGGGACGGCGGCGGATGTTCCTTCGGTGGTCACAGTGATCTTTCTTTCCTAACCGTGAGGTGGGAAGCGGAGGTCGGGCGGCGCGCGTGCGCCGTCAGCCGCGTGCGGCGGTCAGGGACTCCTTCGCCGCGGCGGCCACGTGCTCCGCGGTGAACCCGAACTCGCGGAAGAGCACCTTGGCGTCCGCGGAGGCACCGAAGTGCTCCAGGGAGACGATGCGGCCGGCGTCCCCGACGAAGCGGTACCAGGTCAGACCGATGCCGGCCTCGACGGCGACCCGCGCCTTCACGGCGGACGGCAGTACGCGCTCGCGGTACTCCGCGTCCTGCTCCTCGAACCACTCGACCGACGGCATGGACACCACGCGGGTGGCGACGCCCTCGGCCTCCAGCCGTTCCCGGGCGCCGACGGCGAGCTGCACCTCGGAGCCGGTGGCGATCAGGATGACGTCGGGGGTGCCGGTGGAGGCCTCCTGGAGGACGTAACCGCCCTTGACCGTCTCGGGGTTGGGCGCGTACGTCGGCACACCCTGCCGGGTCAGGGCCAGGCCGTGCGGGGCCGGGCGCGTGGCGTGCCGGCGCAGGATCTCGGCCCAGGCGAGCGCGGTCTCGTTGGCGTCCGCCGGGCGTACGACGTTGAGACCGGGGATGGCGCGCAGCGAGGCGAGGTGCTCGACCGGCTGGTGGGTGGGGCCGTCCTCGCCCAGGCCGATGGAGTCGTGCGTCCACACGTACGTCACCGGGAGCTGCATGAGGGCGGACAGGCGCACGGCGTTGCGCATGTAGTCGGAGAACACGAGGAACGTGCCGCCGTAGACGCGGGTGTTGCCGTGCAGCGCGATGCCGTTCATCTCCGCGGCCATGGAGTGCTCGCGGATGCCGAAGTGGATCGTGCGGCCGTAGGGGTCGGCCTCGGGGAGCGGGTTGCCCTTCGGGAGGAAGGAACTGGTCTTGTCGATCGTGGTGTTGTTCGACCCCGCGAGGTCGGCGGAGCCGCCCCACAGTTCGGGCACGAGTGCGCCGAGCGCCTGGAGCACCTTGCCGGAGGCGGCACGCGTGGCGACGGCCCCGCCCTCCTCGAACACCGGAAGCGCGTCCTCCCAGCCCTCGGGGAGCCGGCCGGCCACGACCCGGTCGAACAGCGCGGCATGCTCGCCGTCGGCCTCGCGCCAGCGGGACAGTTCCTTGTCCCAGGCCGCGTGCGCCTCGGCGCCCCGGTCCAGGGCCTTGCGGGTGTGCGCGAGGACCTCGTCGGCGACCTCGAAGCTCTTCTCCGGGTCGAAGCCCAGGACCCGCTTGGTTGCCGCGACCTCGTCCGCGCCGAGCGCCGAGCCGTGCGCGGCCTCGGTGTTCTGCGCGTGCGGGGCCGGCCAGGCGATGATCGTGCGCATCGCGATGATCGAGGGGCGCCCGGTCTCGGCCTGCGCCGCCCCGAGCGCCGCGTACAGCGCGTGCACGTCGACGTCGCCGCTCTCGGCGGGCTCGATGCGCTGCACGTGCCATCCGTACGCCTCGTAGCGCTTCAGCACGTCCTCGGAGAACGCGGTCGCGGTGTCGCCCTCGATGGAGATGTGGTTGTCGTCGTAGAGGAAGACGAGGTTGCCGAGCCGCTGGTGGCCGGCGAGCGAGGAGGCCTCGGCGGAGATGCCCTCCTCCAGGTCGCCGTCGGAGACGATCGCCCAGATGGTGTGGTCGAACGGGGAGTCGCCCTCGGCGGCCTCCGGGTCGAACAGGCCGCGCTCGTAGCGGGCGGCCATCGCCATGCCGACGGCGTTGGCCACGCCCTGGCCCAGCGGACCTGTCGTGGTCTCCACGCCGGCGGTGTGCCCGTACTCCGGGTGGCCGGGGGTCTTGGAACCGTGGGTGCGGAACGCCTTGAGGTCGTCCAGCTCCAACTCGTAGCCGGCGAGGTAGAGCTGGGTGTAAAGGGTGAGGGAGGTGTGACCGGGGGAGAGGACGAAGCGGTCGCGGCCGGTCCACTCGGGGTCGGCCGGGTCGTGCCGCATCACCTTCTGAAAGAGTGTGTACGCGGCCGGGGCGAGGCTCATCGCCGTGCCCGGGTGACCGTTGCCGACCTTCTGTACGGCGTCGGCCGCCAGGACGCGGGCCGTGTCGACGGCGCGGCGGTCGAGGTCGGTCCACTCCAGGCGGGCGGGGCGGCCGGGGGTCTGCTCACTCATCTTCAAGAAGTCCTCACATCGGGGGGTAAGACCGTCGAACGCCTTCAACACTAAAAGTCTGACTTTTGGCGGGCGAGGTCACGCTGTGCCACGCTTCGGTGAAAGTGGGACACGGCCCCGGTCGGCGGGTGCCGTACGGGCGGATGAACTCACGCGAGACGGACATGGTGGACACGGGCACGGGTACCTACGGAGACGGGTTCCAGACCTCCGAGGGGGAGATCACGCCGGCGGGGACCGCGCCGGCGGGGACCGCGTCGGTGGGCTCGCCCTCCGGCGCGGGCATCCAGACCTTCCCGTTCGACGCGCGGGCGAGCGTGAGCGGCGTCGGCATGCAGATCGGGCCCATGGGGGAGGGCGGTCCGACGTGGCAGTCCCGGGCGGTGCCGGAGCGGGTGCACCGCGTCGACTTCCACGTCGTGATGCTGTTCACCGGGGAGCCGGTGACCCACATGATCGACTTCGCCGACCACGAGGCCCGCGCGGGCGACGTGCTGTGGATCCGCCCCGGCCAGGTCCACCGGTTCCGGCCCGCGCACGCGTACCGGGGGACGGCGCTCACCATGCAGCCCGGGTTCCTGCCACGGGCGATCGTCGAGGCGACCGAGCTCTACCGCTACGACCTGCCGCCCCTGCTCCACCCCGGCCCGGCACAGCTCGCCGCGCTGCGGCACTCCCTGGAGCAACTGGAGCGGGAGTACGTGGACACGGCGACGCTCCCGCCGAGCGTGCACACCGCCGTGCTGCGGCACACCCTGACCGCGTTCCTGTACCGCCTCGCCCACCTCGCGGCCGGCTCGGCGGGGCGGCGGGCGGTGGCGGGGGCGGACAGCGCGTTCGAGCGGTTCCGGGCCGCCGTCGAGCGGGACTTCGCGACGAACCACAGCGTCAGCGCGTACGCCGACGCGCTCGGGTACTCCCGCCGCACGCTGGTGCGCGCGGTGCGCGCGGCCACGGGGGAGACGCCGAAGGGGTTCATCGACAAGAGGGTGGTGCTGGAGGCGAAGAGGATGCTGGCGCACACGGAGGTGCCGGTCGGCCGCGTGGGCGCGGCGCTGGGGTTCCCGGACGCGGCGAACTTCTCGAAGTTCTTCCACCAGCGCACGGGGCTGACGCCGGCGTTGTTCCGCGCGGAGATGAGCTGACGCCCGGTCCGTTGTGGCTTGTCGCGCAGTTCCCCGCGCCCCTGAGGGCCCCTGCGGGGCCCCGGGGCGCGGGTGGCGGGACATGCGTACGGATGTACATGTGAACACCGGCCACCCCGGCCCACCCAGGGGCGCGGGGAACTGCGCGACAAGCCACGCATGACCCGCACCCGCACCCCCGAGCTCTCAGGCGTCCCGGGGCGCGGGGAACCCGCATCCGCCCGCGCACCCGGGGGCCCCGAACTCAGTGGCCGAACGTGAACCAGTTGACGTTGACGAAGTCCGCGGGCTGGCCGCTCGTGAAGGTCAGGTAGACGTCGTGCGTCCCCGTCACCCCGCTGATGTTCGCCGGCACCGTACGCCAGCTCTGCCAGCCGCCCGTGTTCCCCAGCGCGAAACTCCCGATCGGCGCCGCGCTCCGGCTGTCCAGCCGTACCTCGACCAGACCGCTCACCCCGCTGCCGGCCCCGCTCGCGACCCGCGCCTGGAACTGGTGCGCCGCGTCCGAGCCGAACTTGACGCCCTTGTACAGCGCCCAGTCCCCGTTGGCGACCGCGCCGATGTTCTGGCCGCCACCGCTGTCGGACGTGGACTCCGTGAACGTCCCGGACTGGCTGTCGAACGACTCCGCCTGGATCGTCCCGTACGCGTCCCGGCTCCCGGGCGGCGGCGTCGTACCGCCCCCGTCACCGGAGGTCGACAGCACCTGCACGTAGTCGACGGTCATCGGGTGCCCCGGCTCGGTGCCGCCGTCCGGGCCGCCGCCGAAGGCGCCCGGGAAACCGCCGCCCATCGCGACGTTGAGAATGACGAAGTAGCCGTGGTTCGTGGCGTTCGCCCACGTCGTCGCGTCGACCTGATTGGCCCGCACGGTGTGGAAGTTGACGCCGTCGAGGTAGAACCGCACCTCCTCCGGGCTGGTCGACCTGTCCCACTCCATCGCGTACGTGTGGAACCCGGCCTGACAGGTGGTGCCGGTGCAGGAGGTCGTACCGCCGATGCCGTTGGTCTCCTTGCAGGGCCCGTCCGGGTTGACGCCGCAGTGCATCGTCGCCCAGTCGGTGTTGAGCCCCTGGACGTTCTCCATGATGTCCAGCTCGCCGACGGCCGGCCAGTTCTGGTAGTTGCCCCGGAACGGGGCGCCCAGCGTCCAGAACGCCGGCCAGTAGCCCTTGGCCGCCGCACCGGTGACGTTCGGGAGCTGGATGCGGGCCTGCACCCGCAGCTTCCCGCCCGACGGCGGCTGGAAGTCGGTGCGCCGCGTCTCGATACGGCCGGAGGTCCAGCGCCCGGAGGAGTCCCGGCGCGGGGTGATCTGTAGGTTGCCGGCGCCGTCCAGGGCGACGTTGCTGGTGCTGGAGGTCATCGTCTCGACCTCGCCGGTGCCCCAGTTGCCGGCGCCGCCGGGGTACGAAGTACCGGTGTCGTACTGCCAGTTGTTGGTGTCGACCCCGGTGCCGGCGGCACCGTTGAAGTCGTCCAGGAAGACCTGGGACCAGCCCGCCGGGGGAGTGGGCGCCGAGGCGCTGGCGGAGCCGGTGGTGGCGGTGGCCGCGGCGGCGGCCAGGCCCAGGGTGCCGACGATCGCGACGAGTGCGCGCCGCAGGGACCGGCGTCTGCGGTGGATCCGGCCGGTGCCGGAGGGGAGTGTCTCGGTCATCTGATGTATGCCTCTTCACGTACAGGGGGAGTGGGGGTACGCGGGTGGTGCATGTGCGCGCTGAGAGCGCTCTCAGCGCGCGCTCAATGTGCTCTCCGGCGCCCCGGCCGTCAAGAGGTAAAGCAAGGAAATCACCTTGCGTGCCCAGGAGTTCAAAGGATGAAGAGGGCGGTACGGGATGCACCGCCCTCCCCAGGTCAGGGTGTCCGGGACGCCGGCGAGGCAGCCGTGGCCCGGGCCGGCGTCCGGGCACCGCGCCCGCTCTCGTGTCCGCCGCCCCGCCCCGCGTGCGTCCCTGCGCAGCACGGCCGGCGGGGGTCGCCGTGAAGACCGACGAGTACGTTCCCACCACGATGCCGATGAGCAGGGCCGGCGCGAAGTCCGTCAGGGTGTCGCCGCCCGGCACCACCAGGGCCGCCGGGACCGTACGCACCGCCACCACCGGGGTCGAGCCGGGGCGCGGGTGCCGGTGTGGACCGACGCCGCGGGTGACGTCGTGGAGCCGCCGCTCACGGAGCGGGAGATCCGCCGCCGGACCGCCGGGGCCGGGATCTGCGCGGCCGTGGCGGTGGTGGTGCTCGGACGGCTCGTGTACACGGCGGGCGCGCGGGCGGTGCGGCGGCGACGGCGACGGATCGAGGTGTGGGGGCGCGAGCGGGAGCGGGTCGGGGGCCGGTGGACGTCCCGGCCGTCAGGGGACGGGGGGCCCGCGGCCCCCGCCGCCCCGGGGAGCCCCGGAGGCGGCCGGCGGCGGAAGAAGATCCCCCGCCGCGGAACCCGGATCCCGATTCCCCCCTCTTTCCGGTCGGAGGCCGCGCGGCGCACTCCCCCCGCGCCGCGCGGCCTCCGCCATGGCCGGGGCGCAGCCGGCCGCCGCCCCAGGGCCCGGCTGATGCCGAGCGCGGCCAGGCGCACGGTCGGGGTGAGCGCCGGTACGGAGGCGTCCGCCCGGGGGACGACGACCGGCACCGCCGCCGTCACCCCCCGTCCCGGCTGCGTACAGGGGCCGCCACCGACACCGCGTCCTCCGTGATCCGACGGCTGCTCACCGCCACGCCCGCCCGCCGCACCTCGGCGAGCCGCCGGCGCAGGCGGACCGGGTCGGTGACTCACTTCGGAGCCCCCTCCCCGCGATCGACCGGCAGGTGGGGTGAGCGGTGCCTCGCCGGCGAGGAAAATGCCCGGAGACTTACCCCGTACGACCTGCACGACCCGTACGACCTGCACGACCCGTACGACCCGGAAGGCCCTCATGAAACTCACCCTCCTCGGCGGCGGTGGATTCCGCGTGCCGCTCGTGCATGCCGCCCTGCTCGCCGACGAAGGTTCCCACCGCATCACCCACCTCGCCCTGCACGACCTGGACCGCGCCCGCCTCACCGCCATCACCCGGGTCCTGGCCGACCAGGCCTCCCACGCCGCTCCCGGCACTCCTCCTCTCACCGTCACCTCCACCACCGATCTCGACGAGGCCCTGCGCGGTGCGGACTTCGTGTTCTCGGCGATCCGTGTCGGCGGACTGGAGGGCCGCGCCGAGGACGAGCGCGTCGCGCTCGCGGAGGGGGTCCTCGGACAGGAGACCGTCGGCGCGGGCGGCATCGCGTACGGTCTGCGCACCGTACCCGTGGCCACCGACATCGCCCGCCGCGTCGCCCGCCTCGCCCCCGACGCCTGGGTCATCAACTTCACCAACCCGGCGGGGCTGGTCACCGAGGCGATGTCCCGTCAGCTCGGTTCGCGTGTCATCGGCATCTGCGACTCACCCGTCGGCCTCGGCCGCCGTATCGCCCGCACGCTCGGCGCCGACCCCGAGGAGGCGTGGATCGACTACGTCGGCCTCAACCACCTCGGCTGGGTCCGCGGCCTGCGCGTCGCCGGGCGCGACGAACTGCCGCGCCTGCTCGAGGACCCCGAGCTGCTCGGCTCCTTCGAGGAGGGAAAGCTCTTCGGCCCCGACTGGCTGCGCTCCCTCGGCGCGATCCCCAACGAGTACCTGCACTACTACTACTTCAACCGGGAGACCGTCCGCGCCTACCAGGAGGTGGAGAAGACCCGGGGCGCCTTCCTCCTCGGCCAGCAGGCCGACTTCTACGCCCGGGCGGCCCGCCCGGACACCCCCGCCCTCGACCTGTGGGACCGCACCCGCGCCGAACGCGAGGCCACCTACATGGCGGAGAACCGGGAGTCCGCGGGTGCCGGCGAGCGCGCCGCGGAGGACCTCTCCGGCGGCTACGAGAAGGTCGCCCTCGCCCTGATGCGGGCCATCGCCCGCGACGAGCGCGCCACGCTGATCCTCAACGTCCGCAACGGCACCACGCTGTCCGTGCTGGACGCCGACGCCGTCATCGAGGTGCCCTGCCTGGTCGACGCGAACGGCGCCCACCCGGTCGCCGTCGACCCGCTGCCCGGCCATGCCACCGCCCTGGTCTGCGCGGTGAAGGCGGTCGAGCGCGAGGTACTGGCGGCGGCCGAGTCCGGGTCCCGTACGACCGCGGTGAAGGCGTTCGCCACGCACCCGCTCGTCGACTCGGTCAACGTGGCCCGCCGGCTGGTGGAGGGGTACACCGCCGTCCACCCGGGGCTGGCCTACCTGCGATAGGGGGATGGGGGTACCCCGGGCGGGGTACCCCCTCACGGTCGGTCCGGTCAGCCCTTGAAGCCGGCCGTGATCGAGGTGAACTGCCAGTCGCTCTGGGAGATCCCGGAGCAGTTGCTGACCACTCCGCCGCCCGCGCACGGCCGGTCACGGTTGACCGCCCAGTACGCCAGCCGCGCGATGTGGTGCGAGTTGGCCCAGTCGCGGATCGAGGTCCAGATCGCCGGGGTGGTGGTCTCCTGCTGGTCGGAGAGACCGTTCATGCCGGAGATGCCGATGTGGGAGTAGGCGGTGGCGTCGTCCCACCCGAAGGTCGACTTCAGCTTGGCCTTCAGGCCCTCGGCGGCGTTCACCGTGTTGCCGTACATGTCCGAGCCGCCGCCGAAGTCGAACGGCATGACGGTGAAGACGTCGATGCCGGCGTCCAACGACTTGGCCTGCTCGATGAGCCGGTTGCCGTAGTAGCTCGGTCCGGTCGTCGTGGTGCCGAAGGTGACGATGGTCCTGAGGCCGGGGTTGTTCGCCTTGACGGTCTTCAGCGCGGTGAGGATACGCGCCTGCACGGCCTCGTTCTCGAACTCGTCGGTGTTCTCGATGTCCATGTCGATCGCCTTGAGCGAGTAGGCGTCGATCACCTTCTGCAGGGCTCCGGCGAGCGCGCCCGCGGAGGAGCAGTTGGCGCCGAGTTTGCTGCCCTGCCAGCCGCCGAACGAGGGCACGATGTCGCCGCCGGCCGAGCGGATCTGGTTGATGGTGCTCTGGTCGACGCCGCCGGTCAGCGGCCGGTTGCCGTCCCAGGCCGGGTTGCAGCCGCCCGAGTCGAGCATGAACGCCATCGTGTACCACTTGACGCCGGTCGCGCTCATCACCGAGGCCGCGTTCGGCGGGTCGCCCCAGCCGAGGTAGAGGTAGGGCGCGGCCTGCTTGAAGCCGGTGCCGGTGCCGGTGCCCGCGCTGGTCGTGACGCTCACTGAGTTGGAGGCCGCCGAGGTGTTCCCGGCCGCGTCCCGCGCCTTGACGGTGAAGGTGTAGGCGGTGCTCGGCGACAGCCCGCCGACGGTGGCGCTCGTCCCGGAGACGCTGAGCACCTGGTTGCCGCCGCTGTAGACGTCGTAGCCGGTGACGCCCACGTTGTCGGACGCCGCCGACCAGGACAGCGAGACGCTGGAGGAGGTCTTGCCGGTGGAGGTCAGGTTCGACGGCGCGCTGGGCGCCTGGGTGTCGGAACTGCCGCCGCCCGGGCCGTCGAGCGAGATGTCGTCGGCGTAGTAGGTGCCCTGCGCGTACCAGCCGTGGACGTACAGCTTGACGCTGGTCTGCGAGGCGCCGGTGGTGAACGGCACCTTGAGCTGGGTGTACGCGGAAGGGGAGGAGGCCCAGGTGGAGGCGCCGCCGTCGACACCGAGGTACACGTAGGAGCCGCGCACCCAACCGCTCAGCGTGTACGCGGTGTTGGGCTGCACGGACACGGTCTGGGTGCACTGGGCGTTGTCGTCGGAGGTGACCGCGCCCGCGAGGGCCTTGGAGCCGCCGTGCACCGGGGAGGACACGACGGAGCCGAGGTTGCCGGAACAGGACCAGGGGGAGAGGGAACCCGACTCGAAGCCGGGGTTGGACAGGACGTTGGCCGCGTGGGCCGTGCCGGGCACCGCGACGGCCCCGGCGAAGGCCAGCGCGGCGGAGCCGAGCACGGCGACGAGGGCGCGTCTGGAACGCGCGAGGAAACCTGACGGGGGTGACGAGGGACGAGTACGCACGCGATCTCCCTGCGGGGAATGGGGAATTCGGGAGTGCCGGGGTGGTGCGGAGGTCGTGCGGTGTGATGCGGGGTCGCACGGTGCCGCGCGGTGTCGCGCGAGGCGTGCGCTCTCAAATTTGGTATGGACCAATTGCGGCGTCAAGAGTGCTGACGGAGATTGGTCCGGACCGGCGGGCCGGAACGGGTGACCGCTCGTCCCCTCCCCGCAACGTCTCTTCCGCTCACGGTGGTTGCGCGGTCCGTCACCGCACTCACCTGGACCCCGGGGCGGCGCCCCGCATGGGCTACGGTCGGTGCCGTCGGCCGGGTGCCGTCGGCCGGGTGCCGCGCGGGGAGGAAGAGCCTCGCGGCGTTGGGGAGGGAGAACCGGTGATCGAGGAGTTGCTTCCGGAGGCGGTCGTCGCCGTGGAGGCGTTCGGCGCCGAGGCCGCCGTCGACGACGCGCCGCTGTACCCCGAGGAGCGGGCCGTCGTCGCCCGCGCGGTCGCCAAGCGACGGCGGGAGTTCACGGCGGTACGGCTGTGCGCGCGGCGCGCGATGGAGAAGCTGGGCGTGGAGCCGCGGCCGGTGCTGCCCGGTGAACGCGGGGCGCCGCGCTGGCCGGAGGGAATCCTCGGCAGCATGACCCACTGCACCGGCTACTGCGCGGCGGCCCTGGTCCGCGCCACGGAACTGGCCTCGCTCGGCATCGACGCCGAACCGCACGAGGCACTGCCCGAGGGGGTGCTCGGCGCGGTCGCGGCGCCCGGCGAGCGTGAGCGGGTGCGCGCGCTGTCGGCGGCGCACCCGTCCGTGCACTGGGACCGCCTGCTGTTCAGCGCCAAGGAAGCGGTGTACAAGGCCTGGTACCCGCTGACCGGGCGGTGGCTGGACTTCCAGGAGGCGGACCTGGAGATCCGGCCGCCCTCCGACGGCGGAACGACCGGCGGCTTCCGCGCGACGCTGCTCGTGCCGGGCCCCCGGGTCGGCGACCGCGTCGTACGGGCCTTCGACGGCCGGTGGGCCGTGGGGCAGGGGCTGCTGGCGACAGCGGTGGCGGTGCCGCACGGGCGCGCGCCCGGCCACACCGCCTGACCGGACCGTTCAGCCGCCGTCCCGGCCCCGCTCCGGACCCCGGGACTGACCCCGGCACCGCGCCTCACCCCGGTCCGACGGGTCGAGGGCCGTGCACCAGCCGCTCAGCAGCCGGAAGAACTCGGCGTCGGTACCCGGAAGTCCGGCGGCGGCCAGCGCCTGGTCCGCCTCCGCCAGCACCCCGGGGGGCACGAGGGGCGGCGGCGCGGAGCCGCCGCCCGGCGCCGGCGGGGGATCGTCCAGCGCGGCACGCACGGTGTGCAACAGCCGCACATACGCCTGGACGGCGGAGCGCTGACGGCCGGTCAGTACGGTGCTGGGCATGGTCCATCTCTCCCCGGTGTCGACCACGACGGACCCGACCAGCTTGCCGTGCGCCACTGACAACGGGGGCGCCGCGGCGCGCCCCCGCGGCGGAGATTCCGCGCTACAGGGGGTTGTCCAGGGCCAGGGTCAGCTCGGCGATCCGCCACGCACCGCCGGACCGGCGCAGACCGAACGTGTAGACCCCGGTCGACAGCGTCCGGACGTTGCCGCCGGTGTTCTCCGTCTGCAGCAGATAGGCCCGCACCTCGGCAGCGTCGGCGGTGCCGGTCCCGGTGTCGGCGTCGGCGTCCGCCGTGGTGACCAGGACGTTGCCGAGGTGGTGCCGCACCTTCCCGGTCCGGGCCGCGTGCTCACGGACGAAGTCGAGCACCGCCGCCCGCCCGGCGACCGGGCCGAGGGCTCCCCGCCCGGGCATCGTGAAGGTCCAGGTGGTGTCCTCGGTCAGGACCGCCTCCAGCGCGGGAACGTCCGACTCGTCCAGGGCGTGGGCGTAGGCCGCCACCACCTGCTGGAGCTCGGCGCTCACGACGCGGCCACCGTCAGTACGATCTTGCCCTGGATGTGGCCCTGTCCGGCGCGCGTGTGCGCGCTGCCCGCCTCGGACAGCGGGTAGGTGCTGTCCACGCCGACCCGAAGCGCGCCCTCGTCGAACAGGCGCCCGGCCTCGGCGAGTTGGGGGCCGTTGGCGCGCACCTGGATGTTCGAGACGGTGATGCCCAGCCGCGCTGTCTCCGCCGGGTCGAACTCGGCGAAGAACACCGGCAGCATGGTGCCGCCGCGCTTGAGCACGTGCAGGAAGCGTCCACTGCGCGGACCCCCGACGGTGTCGATCACCACGTCGACGTCGCGGACCACGTCCGTGACCTCCGTCGTGGTGTAGTCGACGAACTCGTCGGCACCGAGTTCGCGCAGGAACGTCTCGTGCCGGCCCGAGGCCACAGCGATCACGCGCGCCCCCTTCCACTTGGCCAACTGCACGGCGAAGTGGCCCACGCCGCCGGCGGCGCCGTTGACCAGCACGGTCGTCCCCGGAGCGAGGGGCACCGGCGCGTGCACCCGGCCGGTGAAGGGCGACGGCACGTCGTGACCGAGGTCGATCAGGAACTGCCAGGCGGTGAGCAGGGCCATCGGCGCCCCGGCCGCCTCCACGTGATCGAGCGCGGCGGGCTTGTGCGCCAGGTCCGAGGCCGGCGCGGCCACGTACTCGGCGTACGTCCGGCCGTCGAAACCGGGGAACCGCAGCATGCCGTGGACCTCGTCACCGACGGCGAACCCCGTCACGTCCGGGGCGACCGCCTCGACCACGCCCGACATGTCCGTGCCGGGGATCAGCGGGAACTCCAGCACGGGCCGCAGCTCGGGCGGCATCACCTTCATCCCCTCGCGCAGGTACCAGTCGGGGGGATTGATCCCCACCGCGCGCACCCGGACGAGCACCTCGCCGGGACCGATCGCGGGAACCGGCACCTCCTCGTACCGCAGGACCTCCGGGCCGCCCGCTTCGTGGAACTGGATCGCCTTCATCACGCCTGTCGCTTTCCGTGGTGGGGAACCTTGCCTCTCCAGTCAAGGCCCGGCACCGCGCGGGCGTCCAAGACCTGTCCGGCAACCCCCTCATTCCGAAACGGCATGACCCGTACGCTGGAGGGGTGAACGATCCCGGACAGGACCTGGACCTGCGACTCGTGCGCTACTTCACCGTGGTGGCGGCGCACCGGCACTTCGGCCGGGCCGCCGCCGACCTGCACGTGGCCCAGCCGGCCCTGAGTCGCCAGATCCAGCGGCTGGAGAAGCATCTCGGGACCCGGCTGCTGGACCGCACCCCACGGGGTGCCCGGCTCACCCCGGCCGGCGAGGAGTTCCTCCCCTGGGCCGAGGCCCTGCTGCGGGCCGCCCGCCAGGCCGAGCGGGCCGTGCGGGAGACGGCCGGGGCCGCACGCCTCGCGGTCGGCTACGTCGAGGACCTGGTCATCACCGACGCGGTCCGGGAACTGCGCAGCCGGCACCCGCACGCCGAGATCGTCACCCGGTACCTGAACTGCCGTGACGTCGGGGCGCTGACCGAGCACCGCATCGACGCCCTGATCGCGCGGGCCCCGCTGCCCTTCGCCGAGGACGAGGTGTCCACCGTCCCGCTGTACGAGGAGCCCCGGATGCTCGTCGTCCCGCGCGGGCACCCCCTCGCCGCCCGGGCGTCGGTGACGGCGGACGAACTGGCCGGCGAGGAGGCGATGCCGTGCGCGTTCGAGACCGAGGACTGGACCTCCTACCGGATCCTCGGGGCCTCGGTGCCGGCGATCGAGACCTACGAGGACAAGCTGGAGCTCGTCGCGAGCGGCCGGGCGATCGGCGTGCTGCCGATCGGTGACCGGCGCAGCTCGCTCCGCCCCGACCTGGTCACCGTCCCGCTCGAAGGGGCTCCCCCCAGCCAGGTCGTCCTGGTCAGCCGCAAGGACGACCCGAATCCCATGATCGACGCGCTTCGGGCGGCGGCCGGCGCCGCACTGACGGCACCGACGCTCTGACGGCATCGGCATCGACCTCGGCATCGGCATCGACCTCGGCATCGGCACACGGCATCGGCACCGCACCGGTGCTTCGGCCGTACCAGTGCTTCGGGAGCCTCCCCGCTGGGGCGCCGGGGTGGAGCCGGGCCGCCCCGCGGCTTGACCGCCAGGGACCGCCCCGCTCCGAGCCGCCCCGCCCCGGGCGCCGAGTGGGGCTCACGACGCGCGCGCCGCCCGATGCCTGTCCCGCATCGGGCGCCGCGTACCGCGTCCCGCGCGCTCGGCACTCCGTCCCACGCACCCCGTACCGCGTCCCGCGCCGCTCCCGCCCGGTACCGCATCCCCCGCACGCCCGTCCCGCGCGCCGCCCTCGTCCGGTCACCCGTCGCCCCGGACTCACACCGGCCGGTCCGACCCCCCGCGCACCGCTCCCCACTCCGCCTCGGTCAGCGGCGGCTCCGTGAGCCGCCGCTGCCGGGGGCCGCGCAGTACGGCTGCCAGCACCGCCGGCCGCACCAGTTCCGACACCGGCTTCGACAGTGTCACCACGTCGAAGAAGGCCCGCGCCACCAGCGGCCGCCCCGTCGCCGTCAGCATCAACCGGTTCACGTACGCACCCAGCAGCCGGTTGCCCAGCCCCGGGGCCGTGCCGATCGCCCCGGGGTAGTGGATGTCCGTGCTCGTCGCCAGCTCCCACGCCGTCGCCACCGGCCGGGCCACCGCCCGCTGCACCCGCCGCGACAGCCCCGCCGTGCCGAGCCCGCCCCGGGCCACCTCGTCCCGCAGCGCGAGGGCGCCCTGCGCGGCGACCGACAGCCCGTGCCCGTAGACGGGGTTGTACGTGGCGACGGAGTCGCCGATCGCGACGAACCCCTCCGGCCAGTCCTTGACCTTCTCGTAGTACCGCCGCCGGTTGATCGTGCTGCGGGTGACCACGGGCTCCGACAGCGGCTCCGCGTGCGCGATCAGTTCGCCCACCACCGGGTGCCGCACACTGTCTCGCGCGAACTTCTCGAACTCCTCGGCCGAGGCGGGCGGTTCACCGCCCCGCGTGCCCGACAGCGTCACCAGCCACCGCCCGCCCTCGACGGGCTCTATGGTCGTGGTCCGCCCCGGCACCGGAACCGTCGCGTCCGACTGCACGTTGACCAGCGGGAACTCCTCCGTGCCCGCAGGTGCGCGGTAGAGCCGGCTGGAGTAGGCGAGCCCGGAGTCGACCTCCTCCATCGGCGCGTCCGCCACGCCCAGTTCGCCCAGCCACCGCTGCGCCCGGGAGCCGCGCCCGGCGGCGTCGACGACGAGGTCGGCGGGGAGCACCCGTTCCTCGCCGTCCGTCGCCCGCACCCGTACGCCCGTCACCCGGTCCGCGTCGCCCTCCAGCGACAGCAGCTCGGCCCGCTGCACCACGGTGACCCGGGGGCCCTTCACCACCCGCTCGCGCACCACCCAGTCCAGCAGGTCCCGACTGCACGCGATCATGAACTGCATCTCCGGCCACCGCCGGAACCAGCCGCGCGGCTGCATCGACACCAGCCCCGTCGGCAAGGAGATCCGTCGAGCCCCGCCGGCCAGCCACGCCTCGGTCACCCCCGGCAGCAGCTCCTCCATCGCCCGGACGCCACCGGACCAGATGACGTGCACGTGCCGGGCCTGCGGCAGTCCCTTGCGCGGCTCGGGGCCCTCGGGCAGCGCGTCGCGCTCGACGACGGTGACCTCGGCGTGCGCGCTCAGCGCGGTGGCGGCGAGCATGCCGGCCATACCACCGCCGATCACGACGGCCCGACGGGGCGCGGCACCGCGGGGGGTGCCGACGGGTTCACTCATGGAGATCGCTTCCTGACCTGGTGGCGGTCCGTCCCCGGACGGCCGCGACGACGGGTGACTGACGCAGGGCGAGGGACATCCGCACGAGGTCGCGGGGGCCGTCGTGGGAAGCGGGAGGGGCCGGGTCGGCGGGGGTGTGGCGGGCATCGGCGGCGCCGGCCGCGTCGATCATTCTGCCCTCCGGATCGGCGGCCCGGGCCCGCACGGCGGCCGCCACCATCGCCGCGTCGGCCTCGGCCCGCGCCTGCTCCGGGTCCGCACCCGAGGCCAGCGCCGCGTCCCGGGCGCGCAGGCGCAGCTCGGCGTCGAAGTAGGGGTACAGGCCGAGCATTCCGTCGTGGATGTCGGACTCCCGTTGGATCACCCGGAGTTCGGCCGGCGACCACCAGGCGATCCGCACGCCCCGGTGCGACCGGGCGGCGACCGGCCGCAGTTCGCGCCACAGGGGGCCGAGCCGGCGGTACGTGGCCCAGGTCTGCCAGCTGTCCCCGGCCCGGCGGCAGGCCAGCGGGACGCAGAAGCCGACCGCGCTGATCTGCGCCCCCGCGGAGGCCAGCACCGGCGCCCAGTCACTGCTCAGATAGTCCAGGTCGGCCCCGCGCCACCGGGCGATCACCGCGGTGAACTTGGTCGCCAGGTACGCCAGATTGCACAGATAGCCGACGACGATGATGAGCAGCCCGACCCGCAGCCAGCCGCGCACCCGCAGCGCCCAGCGCCCGCACATGATGTTCATCGCGACGCCCGCCACCGTCAGCGCCACCAGGTAGAGCACGATCAGCTCGCGGATGTACGGCGTGCGCGCGTAGTACGTGTCGAAGTCCCGCAGCCGCTCCACCGGCGCGCTGCCCAGCACGAACAGCGTGATCAGGGCGGCGATCACCACGCCGTACCCGGCGATGATCCACCGGTTGACGCGGCGGGTCCGGGCCGGCGGACCGCCGCGCCAGTTGACCATCAGGACGAGGCAGGACGCGCTGAACGCGCCGAGCAGGCAGTACACCAGTGGCGCCGAGAAGTTCGCGATCCCGGTCCACTCGTTGACCTGTGCGATCGTCGGCGGTGCGGCGAAGCAGAAGACCAGCCCGGCCAGCGCGAGCAGTACGCACACCGAGCGCAGCAGCGGATCGCGCCACGCGCGCAGCAGCGCGGGCGCCTTCACGGTGAGCGCCACCGCCATCGCGGCGGAGGGAAGGTAGTAGCCGGAGCCGTCCATCGTGTCGGTGCGTCAGTCCCCTCAGCCCTGTGGCCCGCGGTAGCCCAGCGACGCCTCGATGCGGCCGGCCAGATCGTCACGGCGCGCAGGGCCCCGCATGGGCGAACCGGCCAGCCACCTGCGGCACTTGCTGGCCAGCAGCAGACCGAAGCTCTCGGCGTCCTTCTCGTGCGCCAGGTCGAACCGGGTGCGGGCGGCCACCGAGTGGACGGTCACCGACTGGACGGTGGCCTGCAGGTCGGCGGTGTCACTCAGTAATCGCGCGGCGACGGCGGCGCCCTCCACGTGATGCCCGTGGTGTCCGGCACTCATGTGCCACAGCTCGTGGCCCAGAATCACCAACTGGTGGTCGGGGGCGGTGCGTTCCTCGACGACGACGAGGTCCTGCTCGGCCATGTCCAGCCACAGCCCGCTGGCCGTGCCGGGCGGGAAGACGGCGGTACGGAACCGCACGGGCCGGCCGCGCCGCCGGCTCATGCCGGAGCACAGCGCCGCGTACAGCGCGGCGGGATCCGCCGGCGCCGGGAGCGTGAGCTCCGCGACGAGTTCGCCGCACAGACGGCGCATGTCCCTGCCAATCCCCATGGTCGGTCTCCCCCTTCCCCCTCCCGGCTCAGGACTCGGGCCGCTTGACGCTCTCCAGGAGCATGTCCAGCCACTCCGCGACCTTGTCGCGGTGCTCGTCGGTGGGCAACTGCGCGGCCCGCCAGGCGATGCCGCGCACGCCGTGGTCCAGCAGCAGCCGCTCCAGCGGATCGTGCCCGGCGGCGGGCGGAGCGCCCGCGGCGGCCTCTCCCGCGAGGGGTGCGCCCTCCCGCTCCGTACGGGCCCGGTCGGCGCCCACCTGGGCGGCGGGGCCCGCGCCCTCCCGGTCCGCGAGCTGCTGGAGCAGCTCCTGCTCGACGTGCTGGAGGGCGGTGGCGAGGGCGTCCGGGTCGTCGGCGGTCAGGAAACCGGCGTGCACGCGGAAGAAGCGCTGGATGGCGTCGCAGTGCTCCATCGTGGGGCGGCGGTCACCGTTGATCAGCGCGCCCGCCTGCTGCCGTGACATGCCCGCGCCGTCCGCGATCTCCTGCTGGGTGTACTTGCGACCGTTCGGTTTCAGCCGGGTGCGGCGCAACAGGTCCAGCCGCCGCAGGAACCGGGCCTGCAGGTCGGGTTCGCCCGCGGGACGCCCCGCGAGCAGCGCCTTCACCACGGAGTCCGGGACGCCCGACGCCGCGGAGAGCCGGCTGGTGTCGAACACCTGGGCGTGCGGCACGCCGAGGCGGTCGGCGAGGGCGGTGACCCGGGTCACGACGGCCGGCAGCGGACCCGTGGCCGTGGCGCCCGGAACCTCGAAGCCATCCGTCACCGACCCAACTCCCACGTCTCTCAGGCCGTTTCCTCAGCGCGCTCCCAGGAAGGCCGGGTATGAACAGGGGCGACCCGTGCCGGGTGTCCCGAACCCCCGGAGAGTAACGGCTCTTTCGAACCCGCATCCAGGTCTCGCCACAACTGTGGCGAGATCCGGCCGTCCATGGCCCGAGAATGCCACGATAGTTGACATGCGTCGGCGGTCCCCCCGAGGATCGGGGCTCCGCGTGACGGCGGGTGAGCGGGACCGGCCGCAGAGTGCGGGACCCAGGGCAAGAGGGGTGACCTCCCGATGGTGCAGCAGGCAGGGGGACAGCGGTCGGCGTCGCGGTCCGTCCCCGGGCGTCCCGTTTCCCCCGGCGTTCGCGCGTATCTGCGGGACTACGCGGCGCTGTTGGAGTCCACGCCCTTCCCGTCGGTCCTCCACGACCACCGCTGGGACGTCGTGCTCGCCAACTCCGCGTACGAGGAGCTGTTCGCGGAGGTCTCCCCGCACCCCACGGCCATGCCGGGCGACAACCTGCTGCGGTTCGTGCTGTTCCATCCGGACGCGGGGCGGGTGCTCGGCGAGCACGAGTCGAGCTGGTGCCTGCCGATGCTCGCCGACTTCGCGTCAGCGGTGGAACGGCACGGACCCGACCGTGGCTTGCAGGCGATCAGGCGGGAGATCGCGCAGGACCCCATCATGGACGTCGCCTACCGGCACGGGGTGCCGCACTGGCTGCGGGTGGCGGGGGCGGAGGCGGGTGAGCCCGACGGGGCGGTGCGGCCGTTGCACCACCCGGACCCCCGGTGGGGCGGAGTGTGCCGGGTCGTGGGGGAGACGCCGCGGACGTTGCGGGAGGCGGGGTACGCGCGGTTGACGCTGGTGTTGCGGGAGGCGGCGGGGCGGGCGGGAGCGGCCCGGCTGAGGGTCGTCCCGGCCACGGAGGGCTGAACGCCCTCCGGCTCCCCCCTCACGAGAGCTGGGCCCCGGCTCCGTCGACGTTCAGGTCGCCGACGGCGCCGGGGCCCCGGGGCCGGTTCGGGCGGGAGCCCCCTGGCGGGCGGGACGCCTGGGAGCTCGGGGGCGCCTGTGGGTGGGCGGGTGCGGGTTCGACGACGGGCCCGGTGCCCCGGCCGTACATCCCGGCGGTGTCGAAGAAGGCGACGCCCGGTCGTGGGCGCGGCGGAGGGCGGCGACGCCGGCCTCCGCGTCGGTGGGTCCGTAGGCCATCGTCAGGCCCATCGCGCCGTAGCCGATCGCCGCGACCTCCAGGCCCTGGCTTCGAAGCGTCCGGTTCTGCATGGTGTGCTCCTCCGGAAGGAACCGCCAAGTGACTCATCGATGAAAGGCCCTTGTGCGCGGTACGCCTCGCGCGTCCTGTCGCCGGGTCGAACGACGCTGTTGGGCACGCCTGCCGGCATGACCCTCTGGACCGGGGCAGCCCCCAGCCGTGTCCTCCTGGTGCGGAGTCGCCTTCGCCCGTGCGGGGCGGGGCTGCCGGGGCGGTTCACGGACGGTTGTGTCAGTGCGTCGCGGCGGTCAGCCCGGCGCGGTGGATCCGGGTGTGCTCGGCGACGCGCCGGCCGAGGTGGCGGGCGGTGTTCAGGTCTGCGTCATGGACCTCGGGTGTGTCGTTGAAGCTCTGTGCGCCGGCGCCGAGGTAGAAGCCGAGGCGGTTGTGGTCCTGGGGGCTGGACGTGGTGGTGTTCCAGCCCGGCAGGAGGTTCAGGCTCACCCAGAGCATTCCGTGCTGGGCAGCCAGGAGCGAGAGGTACTGCAGGGTGTGCAGCTTGTCCCCGCTCATGGAGCCGGAGTTGGTGAATCCCCCGCGCTCTACAGGATGTTCGACGACAAGGACGGACTCCTGGCCGAGCTGGCCGCCTACGGGTTCGAGAGGTATCTGGCCGAGAAGCGGGAGGCGCTGGCGCTGACCCCGGACGACCCGGTGGCAGACCTCTATCGCGGCTGGGACCTGCACGTCGACTTCGGACTGCGGCACCCCGCGTTCTACATGCTCATGTACGGCACTGTGCGGCCCGGGCGGCGGCCCCCCGCCGCGGACGAGGCGCACGCCCTGCTGGTGAGACTGCTGCGCCGCGTGGCCGAGGCCGGGCGCCTTCGGATTCCTGTGGGACAGGCGACCCGCGTCATCCACGCGGCGACGACGGGTGCCACGCTGGCACTGATCGGCGAAGCGCCCTCGCAGCGGGACCTGACCACTTCGGCGCGGCTGCGGGACACCGTCATCGCCTCCGTCACCACGGGCGAGCTCGTCTCGTCCGGGTCGGACCTGGCCTCGCGCGCGCTCGCCCTCGACGCGGCACTGGAAACCGCGCTCACCATCGGGCCCCCTGTCGCGGAGGCCGCGGTGCCCCTGAGAGCCACGGAGACAGCTCTGCTGCGCGAATGGCTGCAGCATCTGGCAGGCTGAACCGGACGCGTGCGGACCAGGGCCGGGCTCGGGCGTCCGGCCGCCGGCGCGGCCCAGGACGCGACCGGCGGCCGGACTGTCCGGCTTCGCGGCTGGACGCCCGCGTACGGCCGGCGTCGCTGACCGCGCCGACTGCCTGTGAGCCTTTCGCTCGGCCGGCCCGAGGCGGACTTTCGCCCCGCGGACCCCGGCCGCGCGCCCCGCAGGGCCCCGGTCCCGAAGGGTGCCAGGGCCTTCGGCCGCCTTCGTCCTCGTCGTTTTGGACGTTGTCCGGCGGGGGCCCGCAAGCGGCGCGGGGGACCGCGCGGCAAGCCGCAGCGGACCCGCACCCGCCCACGTACCGGTTACCGCCCACCCCCTCTCCGGGGGCGCGGGGAGCTCCGCCCCCGTCGGGCGCGCCGCCAGGCTTTGCGTAGCGTTGCGCAAGCTGCTTGCGCGGCTTGCGTTATCCTTGCGGGCATGACACGTCGTCTCGCCGAGGTCGCGAAAAAGGTCGGGGTCAGTGAAGCCACCGTCAGCCGCGTGCTGAACGGAAAGCCGGGGGTGTCCGAGGCCACCCGGCAGTCCGTGCTGTCCGCCCTCGACGTCCTCGGGTACGAGCGCCCCACCCAGCTCCGCGGCGAACGCGCCCGCCTCGTCGGTCTCGTCCTCCCCGAGCTGCAGAACCCGATCTTCCCGGCGTTCGCCGAGGTGATCGGCGGCGCCCTCGCACAGCTCGGCCTGACCCCCGTGCTGTGCACGCAGACCAAGGGCGGCGTCTCCGAGGCCGACTACGTCACCCTGCTGCTGCAGCAGCAGGTCTCCGGCGTCGTCTTCGCCGGCGGTCTGTACGCCCAGGCCGACGCCCCGCACGACCACTACCGCCAGCTCGCCGAGCGCAACATCCCCGTCGTCCTGGTGAACGCCGCCATCGCCCGCCTCGGCTTCCCCGCCGTCTCCTGCGACGACGCCGTCGCCGTCGAGCAGGCCTGGCGCCACCTGGCCTCCCTCGGGCACGAGCGGATCGGCCTGGTCCTCGGCCCCGCCGACCACATGCCCTCCGCGCGCAAGCTCGCCGCCGCCCGCGCGGTGGCCGGCGACGCGCTGCCCGACGACGCCGTCGCCCGCGCCATCTTCTCCATCGAGGGCGGCCACGCGGCCGCGACCAAGCTCATCGACCGCGGCGTCACCGGGTTCATCTGCGCCTCCGACCCGCTCGCCCTCGGCGTCATCCGTGCCGCCCGCCGCCGCAGGCTGGACGTCCCCGGCGACATCTCCGTAGTCGGTTACGACGACTCCGCGCTGATGAACTGCACCGAACCGCCGCTGACCACCGTGCGCCAGCCCATCGACGCCATGGGCAAGGCCGCCGTGGAGCTGCTCAACGCGCAGATCGCGGGCACCTCCGTCCCCGCCGACGAACTGCTGTTCGAGCCGGAACTGGTGGTGCGCGGTTCTACCGCGCAGGCCCCTCGATCCTGACCATCGTCGAATCGATTCACTCGACAGCAGCTCAGATCCACGCGCCTGTCGAATAATTGCAAAGTTCGCGCGATGTATTGCGCGGCCCCTCTCCCGGTGCTTGAGTGTGCGTCGCCAGACACGGGTGGTACGGACCACGCGTGGTCGCGCACGGCGCAACGCATCGTCGAGACGGACGGTGACACGCGCCGCGACCACGCACGTTCCGTACCCCTGTGGGCCTTTCCACGCTCCTGCCCAAAGGGGTCCACCGATGACACGCACCGGGTTCCGCCGTACCTTCGTCGCGATCGGCGTCTGTTCCCTCGCCTCCCTCGCCGTCACCTCCTGCGGCTCGAACGACGACGACGCGGCGGGCGGCAAGACCCGCATCACCGTCAACTGCGAGCCGCCGAAAAGCGCCAAGGTCGACCGGAAGTTCTTCGAGGAGGACATCGCGTCCTTCGAGAAGAAGAACCCGGACATCGACGTCGTCGCCCACGACGCCTTCCCCTGCCAGGACCCCAAGACCTTCGACGCCAAACTCGCCGGCGGCCAGATGGAGGACGTGTTCTACACGTACTTCACCGACGCGCGGCACGTCGTCGACATCAAGCAGGCCGCCGACCTCACCCCGTACGTCAAGGACCTGAAGAGCTGGCCCACCCTGCAGAAGCAGCTCAAGGACATCTACACCGTCGACGGCAAGGTCTACGGCATTCCGCGCACCGGCTACTCGATGGGCCTGATCTACAACAGGAAGCTGTTCGAGAAGGCCGGACTCGACCCGGACACGCCCCCGGCCACGTGGGAAGAGGTCCGCGCCGACGCCAAGAGGATCGCCGCGCTCGGCAACGGCACCGTCGGCTACGCCGACTACAGCGCCCAGAACCAGGGCGGCTGGCACTTCACCGCCGAGCTGTACTCCCAGGGCGGCAACGTCGTCGGCGCCGACGGCAAGAAGGCCACCGTCGACACGCCCGAGGGCCACGCCGTGCTGCGGAACCTGCACGACATGCGCTGGAACGACGACTCCATGGGCAGCAAGCAGCTCCTCGTCATCAACGACGCCCAGCAGATGATGGGTTCGGGCAAGCTCGGCATGTACCTCGCCGCCCCCGACAACATCCCGATCCTGGTCAAGGAGAAGGGCGGCAACTACAAGGACCTCGCCCTCGCGCCCATGCCCGGGGGCAAGGGCACCCTCATCGGCGGCGACGGCTACATGTTCAACAAGAAGGACAGCCCCGCCCAGATCCGCGCCGGCCTCAAGTGGCTGGAGCACATGTTCCTCACCCCCGGCGACGGCTTCCTCGGCGACTACGCCCGCGCCAAGAGGAACGACGCCCCCGTCGGCCTGCCCGAGCCGCGCCTGTTCACCGGAGCCGCCGACGCCAAGGACCAGCAGGTCAAGAAGGCCGACGCCAATGTCCCCGTCGAGAACTACGAGAGCTTCCTCAAGGGCAACCAGACCCTGGAGATGAAGATCGAGCCGCCGCAGGCCCAGCAGCTCTACTCCGTCCTCGACGGCGTCGTCTCCGCCGTCCTCACCAAGAAGGACGCCGACATCGACCAGCTTCTCAAGGAGGCCTCCGGGAAGATCGACGGCATCCTCGCCCGGGGCTGACGGCAGATGACCAAGACGGCCTCCCGCCCGCCCGCCGAGGCGCCCGCCGCCCGGCCGGCCCCCACGAAGGCGCCCTCCCCGGCGCCGGGGGCCGGCCGGCGGCGCCGCCTCGGCGACCAGGCCCGCGCCTACGCCTTCCTCCTCGGCGGCCTGCTCTGCTTCGCCCTGTTCTCCTGGTACCCGGCGATCCGCGCGGTCGTGATCTCCTTCCAGAAGTACACCCCCGGCTCGTCCCCGGAGTGGGTCGGCACCGACAACTTCACCCGCGTCCTGCACGACCCCGAGTTCGGCGACGCCTGGCGCAATACGCTCACCTTCACCGGACTCGCCCTGCTCATCGGCTTCGCCGTCCCGTTCGTCCTCGCCCTGGTCCTGAACGAACTCCGGCACGCCAAGGCGTTCTTCCGCGTCGCCGTCTATCTGCCGGTGATGATCCCGCCGGTGGTCAGCGCCCTGCTGTGGAAGTGGTTCTACGACCCCGGCGCGGGCCTCGCCAACGAGGCGCTGCGGTTCCTGCACCTGCCCACGTCCAACTGGTCCAACGGCGCCGACACCGCGCTCGTCTCCCTCGTCCTCGTCGCCACCTGGGCCAACATGGGCGGCACCGTGCTGATCTACCTTGCCGCCCTGCAGTCCATCCCCGGCGAGCTCTACGAGGCCGCCGAGCTGGACGGCGCGAACCTGCTCCAGCGCGTCCGGCACGTCACGATCCCGCAGACCCGCTTCGTGATCCTCATGCTGATGCTGCTGCAGATCATCGCCACCATGCAGGTCTTCACCGAACCCTTCGTCATCACCGGCGGCGGCCCCGAGAACGCCACCGTCACCGTGCTCTACCTCATCTACAAGTACGCCTTCCTCTACAACGACTTCGGCGGCGCCTGCGCGCTCAGCGTCATGCTGCTCGTGCTGCTCGGCCTCTTCTCCGCCCTGTACCTCCGGCTCACCCGCACCGACGGGGAGGACACATGAGCGACGGCACCCGCACCCTCGTCTCCCCGGCCGCCCTGGCCCGCCCGCGCGGGAAGGCGATCTACTGGAGCGTCTTCACCGGCGTCGTCCTGCTGTTCGCGCTCGCCTTCCTCTTCCCCGTGTACTGGATGGTCACCGGCGCGATGAAGTCCCCGGACGAGGTCGCCAGGACCCCGCCCACCCTGGTTCCCGAGCACTGGCACCTCAGCGGTTACACCGACGCCTGGGACCTGATGCAGCTCCCGCAGCACCTGTGGAACACCGTCGTCCAGGCCGCCGGCGCCTGGGCCTTCCAGCTCGTGTTCTGCACCGCCGCCGCCTACGCCCTGTCCCGGCTGAGGCCCGCCTTCGGCAAGGTGATCCTCGGCGGCATCCTCGCCACCCTGATGGTGCCGACCCAGGCCCTCGTCGTGCCCAAGTACCTCACCGTCGCCGACCTGCCGCTGCTGCACACCAGTCTGCTCAACGACCCGCTCGGCATCTGGCTGCCCGCCGTCGCCAACGCCTTCAACCTCTACCTGCTCAAGCGGTTCTTCGACCGGATACCGCGAGACGTGCTGGAGGCCGCCGAGATCGACGGCGCCGGGAAACTGCGCGTCCTGTGGTCCGTCGTCCTGCCCATGTCGCGGCCCGTGCTCGGCGTGGTGTCGATCTTCGCGCTGGTCGCCGTCTGGCAGGACTTCCTCTGGCCGCTGATGGTCTTCTCCGACACCGACAAACAGCCCATCAGCGTCGCCCTCGTGCAGCTCTCGCAGAACATCCAGCTCACCGTGCTCATCGCCGCCATGGTGATCGCCAGCATCCCGATGGTCGCCCTGTTCCTCGTCTTCCAGCGGCACATCATCGCCGGCATCAGCGCGGGCAGCACCAAGGGCTGAACGGCCGCCCCCGCGCCGGCGGCCCCCGCCGCCCTCCTCCCCATCGAACAGAAAGGCACGCAACGTGGGACAGCCCACCCCTGCCCGAAAAGGGACCGACTGGTGGCGCTCCGCCGTCATCTACCAGGTGTACGTCCGCAGCTTCGCCGACGGAGACGGGGACGGCACCGGCGACCTCGCGGGCGTCCGCGCCCGGCTGCCCCACCTCGCCCGACTCGGCGTCGACGCCCTCTGGTTCAGCCCCTGGTACCTCTCCCCGATGAAGGACGGCGGCTACGACGTCGCCGACTACCGCACCATCGACCCCGCCTTCGGCACCCTCGCCGAGGCCGAGAAACTCATCGCCGAGGCCCGCGAACTGGGCATCCGCACCATCGTCGACATCGTCCCCAACCACGTCTCCGACCAGCACCCCTGGTTCCGCCAGGCCCTCGACGGCGGCCCGGAGCGCGAGCTGTTCCACTTCCGGCCCGGCCGCGGCGAACACGGCGAACTCCCGCCCAACGACTGGCAGTCGGAGTTCGGCGGCCCGGCCTGGAGCCGGCTCGGCGACGGCGACTGGTACCTGCACCTGTTCGCCCCCGAACAGCCCGACCTCAACTGGGCCCATCCGGCCGTCCGCCAGGAGCACGAGGACGTCCTGCGGTTCTGGTTCGAACGGGGCGTCGCCGGCGTCCGCATCGACTCCGCCGCCCTCCTCGTCAAGGACCCCCTGCTGCCCGACTTCACCCCCGGACGCGACCCGCACCCGTACGTCGACCGCGACGAACTCCACGACGTCTACCGCTCCTGGCGCCGCGTCGCCGACGAGTACGACGGCGTCTTCGTCGGCGAGGTCTGGCTTCCCGACGCCGAGCGCTTCGCCCGCTATCTGCGCCCCGACGAACTGCACACCGCCTTCAACTTCTCCTTCCTCTCCTGCCCCTGGGACCCCGCCCGGCTGCGCGCCTCCATCGACGACACCCTCGCCGAGCACGCCCCCGTCGGCGCCCCCGCCACCTGGGTGCTCTGCAACCACGACGTGACCCGCACCGTCACCCGCTACGGCCGCGCCGACACCGGCTTCGACTTCGCCACCAAGGCCTTCGGCACCCCCACCGACCTCGCCCTCGGCACCCGCCGCGCCCGCGCCGCCGCCCTGCTCACCCTCGCGCTGCCCGGCTCGGTCTACATCTACCAGGGCGAGGAACTCGGCCTGCCCGAGGCCGACATCCCGCGCGAGCGCATCCAGGACCCGATGCACGCCCGCTCCGGCGGCACCGACCCCGGCCGCGACGGCTGCAGGGTGCCACTGCCCTGGACGGCCGACGCGCCGTACGCCGGCTTCGGCTCCCGCGAGGAGCCCTGGCTGCCGCAGCCCGAGGGCTGGGCCGCGTACGCCGCCGACCGGCAGGCCGGGGACCCCGCCTCGATGCTCGCCCTCTACCGCGAGGCGATCCGCCTCCGCCCGATCTTCGGCGACGGGCCGCTGACCTGGCTGCCCGCCCCGGAGGGAGTCCTCGCCTTCACCCGCGCCGACGGCGTCCGCTGCGTGGTGAACCTCGGCGAGGACCCCGTCGTACTCCCCACCCCCGCACAACCCCTGCTCGCCAGCGGTCCGATGGACGACGACGGACGGCTGCCGCAGGACACCGCTGTCTGGCTGCGCTCCTGAGCAGTTCACTGCCTGAGTACGTGAGCGCGGCCCCTTCGCGACCCGCTATCCCCGCACCCCGCTCGAAGGGATCAGCACCATGTCACACCGCACCCCGGGCCACCGCACCCCCGTCAGAACCGCCGGACGGCTGACCGCCGTCGGCACCGCCGTCGCCCTCGCGGCCGGCACCCTCGTCACCCTCGGCGCCCCCTCCGCCCAGGCGGCCGCCGGAGCCACCCTCCCCTTCACCTCCGTCGAGGCCGAGTCGGCGAGCAGCACCGGCGCGAAGATCGGCCCCGACTACACCCAGGGCACCGTCGCCTCCGAGGCCTCCGGACGGCAGGCGGTCCGCCTCGGCTCAGGCCAGCGCGTGGAGTTCACCGTGCCGCGCGCCGCCAACGCCGTGAACGTCTCCTACAACGTGCCCGACGGCCAGTCCGGCAGCCTCGACGTGTACGTCAACGGCACCAAACTCGATCGGACCCTCCCCGTCACGTCGAAGTACTCCTACGTCGACACGGGCTGGATCGCCGGCGCCAAGACCCACCACTTCTTCGACAACGCCCGGCTGCTCCTCGGCCGCAACGTCCAGGCGGGCGACAAGATCGCCCTCCAGGCGACCAATGTGCAGGTCACGGTCGACGTCGCCGACTTCGAACAGGTCGCCGACGCCTCCGGCAAGCCGTCCGGGGCCGTCTCCGTCACCGACAAGGGCGCCGACCCCAGTGGCCAGGGCGACTCCACCCAGGCCTTCCGCGATGCCATCTCCGCCGCCCAGGGCGGGGTGGTGTGGATACCGCCGGGCGACTACAAGGTGTCCTCGTCGCTGCAGAACGTCCAGAACGTCACCCTCCAGGGCGCCGGAAGCTGGCACTCCGTCGTGCACAGCTCCAGCTTCATCAACCAGCAGAGCAGCGCGGGCAACGTCCACCTCAAGGACTTCGCGGTGATCGGCGAGGTCACCGAGCGCAATGACGGCAGCCCCGACAACTTCGTCAACGGCTCTCTCGGCGCGGGCTCCTCCGTCTCCGGGATGTGGCTCCAGCACCTCAAGGTCGGCCTCTGGCTCACCGGCACCAACGACAACCTCGTCATCGAGAACAACCGCATCCTCGACACCACCGCCGACGGCATCAACCTCAACGGCACCGCCAAGAACGTCCACGTCCGCGGCAACTTCCTGCGCAACCAGGGCGACGACTCGCTCGCCATGTGGTCGCTCTACTCCCCGGACACCAACAGCAGCTTCGAGAACAACACCATCTCCCAGCCCAACCTCGCCAACGGCATCGCCGTCTACGGCGGCACCGACATCACGGTGAAGAACAACCTGATCTCCGACACCAACGCCCTCGGCAGCGGTATCGCCATCTCCAACCAGAAGTTCCTCGACCCGTTCAACCCGCTCGCCGGGACGATCACGGTCGAGGGCAACACGCTCGTCCGCACCGGCGCGATGAACCCCAACTGGAACCACCCGATGGGCGCGCTGCGCGTCGACTCCTACGACAGCCAGATCAACGCCACGGTCGACATCACCGACAACACCATCACCGACAGCCCGTACAGCGCCTTCGAGTTCGTCTCCGGCGGCGGCACCGGCTACCCGGTCAAGGGCGTCAACGTCTCCGGCGCCACCGTGCGGAACACCGGCACCGTCGTCGTCCAGGCCGAGGCGCAGGGCGCCGCTACCTTCAAGAACGTCACCGCCACCGGCGTCGGCGCGGCCGGCGTCTACAACTGCCCCTACCCGGCGAACTCCGGCACCTTCACGCTCACCGACGGCGGCGGCAACTCGGGCTGGGACAGCACCTGGTCGGACTGCTCCACCTGGCCCCGGCCCGGCCAGGGCAACCCCGACCCCGACCCCACCCGCAACCTCGCCAAGGGCCGCCCGGCCTCCGCCACCGGCTCCCAGGACGTCTACACCCCGGGCAAGGCGGTCGACGGCGACGCGAACACCTACTGGGAGTCGACGAACAACGCCTTCCCGCAGGCGTTCACCGTCGACCTGGGATCCTCGCAGGCCGTACGGCGGCTGGTGCTCAAGCTGCCGCCGTCCTCCGCGTGGGGCGCCCGCACCGAGACGCTGTCCGTGCTCGGCAGCACCGACGGCTCCGCGTACTCCACGGTCGTCGGCTCGAAGGACTACCGCTTCGACCCGGCCTCCGGCAACACGGCCACCGTCACCTTGCCGAGCAACGCGAACCCGCGCTATCTGAAGCTGAACGTGACCGCCAACACCGGCTGGCCGGCTGCCCAGTTCAGCGAGGTGGAGGCGTATCTGCAGTAGTCGCCGTAGGGCCGGAAGGCTCTTCCTGCACCAGGGCCGGTTCCCGGTCGCCCGGCGGTTCCTGACCCGCCGGGGGCCCCACCGCCGGGACCGGCCCCGGCGCGGGCGTCCCGCGCTTCGCCGCCTGGATCCGCTCGTACACACGGGTACGCGGATCCGCGAAGCGCGGGGCGACCCGTGCGTGGACCAGGTCCCGCTCCTCGGGCAGGTCCACCCTCGGCTCCTCCCGTACGGTGGGGGAGGCGGACAGCACCACCACCCGCTCGCCGAGGTGCACCGCCTCGTCGATGCCGTGGGTGACGCACATGGACGGGCACCCACCCGAGGGGCGTCGGTCCCGAACCCCGGGCGCCGGCCCGAGTCGTGGGCGCGAGCCCGGGGCGGGCGCCGGCCCGAGTCGTGGGCGCCGGCCCGAACCCCGGCCGCCGGTCCGAACCCTCGGCGTCAGCCGAGGCCGCGGCTGTCCTGCTTGAGCGCCGTGTCCACCGTCAGCGCCGTCGCGACGACAAGGCTCCGCAGCGGCTCGGGGAGCTGGAAGTGGATCTGGAGGACGTAGTTGTCCGCCGTGGTGAACATCGTCTTGGCGAGGCCCTCCCACGTCTTCGTGATGCGGGCGACCTCGTTGTCCGCGTGGTCGGTGATCGCGAAGTTCCACGCCCGCCAGTTCTCGGCCTTGATCGCGCCGATCTTCTGACCACCCGCGTTGATCGCGAAGTTGATCTTCCCGATCGCGTTCTGCTGGACGATCTCGCCCACCGGCTGCCCGTCCGGACGCTCCACGATCACCCGGGACTTGATGAACTTCGCGGGCCGCGTCAGCAGCAACTGCGGCCGGCCGAACGCGTCACGTATCTCCAGCTTGTGGGTCATGTACTGGTCCACGCTGGAGACGAACCGCAGCGCCTTCTTCAGGCCGCTCTGCCCGACCTCCGCGACGGAGCCGATCTGGTTGCCCTGCTGGTCGAACACCTTGTACTCGTTGGTGAGTTCGATCAGCTTGGCCTTCTGGTTCACCACGAGCACCGGCTCGCTGAACAGCGAACCGCCGCCCGCCGCGCCCGCGGTGACCCCGGCCTGCTGCTGCACCTGGTGCTGCACGCGGGGGTCGGGCGCGGCGGGCTGCTGGGGCATGGCCGGGGCGGTGCCCGGGGCCGGCGGCGCCTGCTGCGCCCCCTGCTGGTCCGGGCTGGTGTGCTGGGTCCACTGGGTGCCGTCCCAGTAGCGCAGGGTCTGTACCGCACCGTGCGGATCGGGGTACCAGCCTGCAGGAGTGTTCGAATGCGTGGTCACCGGGGCACACTACCGCGAGTCACCCCCGACGCAACCGTCCATTCTCCTCACTCCCGCCCGGCCACGGCACCGCCCCCGGCCACGGCACCGCCCCCGGCCGTCGGGCCCCTCCCGGCCGTCGGGCCCCTCCCGGCTGTCAGGCTCCTCCCAGCGCCGGGTCGCTCACACCCGCACGGCCGTTCTCCACGTGGCCCGCGAACCGGCGGCGGAAGGACGGGTCCCCCTCGACGGTGACGGTGAAGTCGTACCAGCGTCGGCTCGCCGCCAGCGGCACCCGGTGCCGTACGTGCTCCCCGGCCCGCACCCGGACCGTGCGCGCTCCACCCCGCGCCCCCGCGAGCCGGTACCGCACCGAGCCGGACCCGCCGCCGCCCGTGAAGGTCAGTTCCAGGTCGCCGTCCGTGTGCCGTGCCGTCACCTCGGGCGCGGTGGCGTCCCGCCCCGCCGTGCCGGCGAACTCCCGCAGGAACCCGTTGGGCCCGTGCACGGTGAGGTCGTACGCGCCCTTCGCCGCCGCGCGGTCCCACGTGCCGGAGACGGTGCGGCCGGCAGCCGCCGTGTACGTCCACGGGCCCTCGTCGGCGCCGTCGGCCGAGGTCACCAGGAACGCGGCCCCCGTGTGCGGGCCGGCGGCGAAGGTGAGGGTGAGCTTCCCGGCGGCCGGATCGGCCGAGGCGTCCACGTGGGGCACGTACTTCAGCGGCCGGGCGGGGCGCACCCCCCGCTCCTGCCGGGGGAGTCGGCCGGTGGCCGGCGGGACGGGCACGTAGTCGGGGTGGCGCTGGTCGTCCGGGGGCCGGTAGCCGTCGGTGTCCGGCAGGGACACGGAACCGGTGTCGCGCCGGGAGAAGTCGAACGCGGCGGTCAGGTCGCCGCAGACGGTGCGCCGCCAGGGCGAGATGTTGGGCTCGTGCACGCCGAAGCGACGTTCCATGAACCGGATGATCGAGGTGTGGTCCAGCGTCTCGGAGCAGACGTAACCCCCTCTGCTCCAGGGGGAGATGACGAGCATGGGCACCCGCTGGCCGAGTCCGTACGGCCCGGCGGCGAGCGAGGCGCCGCCGGGGAACACGTCGGCGCTCGCGTCGACGGCCGACCGGCCCTGCGTGTCGGAGCCGGGCGGGAAGGGCGGGACGACGTGGTCGAAGAAACCGTCGTTCTCGTCGTACGTCACGAACAGCGCGGTCCTCGCCCACACGTCGGGGTCGGCGGTGAGCGCGTCCAGGACCTGGGAGATGTACCAGGCGCCGTAGTTCGCGGGCCAGTTGGGGTGCTCGGTGAACGCCTCGGGTGCCACGATCCAGGAGATCTCGGGGAGCCGGCCGCCGGTGACGTCCGCACGCAGCCGGTCGAAGAAGCCCTCCCCCTCGCGGGCGTCCGTGCCGGTGCGGGCCTTGTCGTACAGCGGGTCGCCGGGCCGGGCGTCGCGGTACTGGTCGAAGTAGAGCAGCGAGTTGTCGCCGTAGTTGCCGCGGTAGGCGTCCGGAATCCAGCCCCAACTGCCGTTCGCGTCCAGGCCGTCGCCGACGTCCTGGTAGATCTTCCAGGAGACGCCCGCCTTCTCCAGCCGCTCGGGGTACGTCGTCCAGCGGTAACCGGCCTCGTCGTTGCCGAGGACGGGGCCGCCGCCGCTGCCGTCGTTGCCGGTGTAACCCGTCCACATGTAGTAGCGGTTGGGGTCGGTGGAGCCGATGAACGAGCAGTGGTACGCGTCGCAGACGGTGAAGGTGTCGGCGAGGGCGTAGTGGAACGGGATGTCCTCGCGGGTCAGATACGCCATCGTGGTCGGGGACTTGGCGCCCACCCAGCCGTCGTACCGGCCCCCGGCGAACGCGGCGTGGCCGTCGTTCCAGCCGTGCGGGAGGTCCTGGATGAAGGCGAGTCCCAGATCGTCGGCGTCGGGGCGGAAGGGCAGCACCTCCTTGTCGCCGTGCGGCTGGTGCCACACGGACTTCCCGCTGGGCAGGGTGACGGGGTGCGGGTCGCCGAAGCCGCGGACGCCTCTGAGGGAGCCGAAGTAGTGGTCGAAGGACCGGTTCTCCTGCATCAGGACGACGATGTGCTCGACGTCCTCGACGGTGCCCGTGCGGTGGTGCGCGGGGAGCGCGGCGGCACGCTCGATGCTGCCGTTCAGCGCGGTGGCTCCGGCGGTGGCGCCGGCCAGTTGCAGGAATCGGCGCCGGTTGACGTCGGGCATGGGCGGGGCCCTCTCCTTCTGTTCGGTCCCCGGCGGGTGGGCCCACCGGGGGTGCTTCGTCGCGCGCGCATGGAGTGTTCGACGTGATTCAGGGCGCTTCGGAGTGTTCCAAGCACACCGAACGTCGGGGAAGGGTGCGAGGGCGCTCCTGTGACGGGAACAAGTACAGCGGGCGTACGGCTGTCGTCCCGACGACCCGCCGTGCCGGAACCGGAACGGGGGGCGGGGCCGGGCCGAGGGCGCGGCGGCCGGGCGCGGCGGTCTTCCGTCTGACGGAATCGGTGTCGGACGCGGTGCGGGGGACCGGTGTCGAGGTGCTGTACTCCCGCAAGGCAGGCGCCGGAGGGACCCGCGAGACGGATGTGCTGGAGGGGTGCCGGACCACCGGGACCCGGTGCTCACCGAGGAGGAGCGGGCCGCCGGCGAGACCATGATGATCTGCGGCTCGCGGTGCCGGGGGGAGCGGCTGGGCCTGGACCCCCGAGGCTCCGCGACCGGCGGGCGAGCGGGCGAGCGGGCCGGTTACGGGAGCGGGACCGGCCCGCTCGCCCGGTCCGCTCACCGGCACCGTGGCCCGGTCCCGCTCCCGCTCACCGGCTGGGAACGGTCGAACCCCTGGGGGACGGCACCGACACGGACGGCGGAGGCGAGGGACGCTGCGCCGGGACCTCCGTCGGGACCTCCGTCGGGCAGTCCTCGGGATCCAGCGCGAGCACGGCCGCGACGGGGTGCTCGTCCGGGACGGCCACGGCATCAGTCACGGCCACCTCGTCCGGCACGACCACCACGTCCGGCGCCGTCACCGCATCCGCCCCTCCATCCGGCACCGCAGCCACATCCGGCACCGGCACCCGGTCCGGCGCCGCCGCCACGTCCCGGGCCGCGTGCGAGAGCACCACCACGCCCCACGCGGCCAGCGCCGCCCCGAGGCCGCCGGCGGGCAGCCCCTCCAGTCCGCTGCGCAGCCGGTTGTCCAGCAACGTCACCCCGATCGCCGCCGCCGCGACCGGATTGGCCAGGGTCACCACCGCCAGCGGCGCCCCGAGGCCACCCCGGTACGCCGTCTGCGACAGCAGCAGACCGCCCGCCGCGAACGCCGCCACCAGCAGCGCCACGACGACCACATGCGCGCCGAGCGACGGCTCGGAGCGGTCCGTCGCGGCCACCGTCACCGTCTGGGTCAGGGCGGAGGCCACCCCCGAGGCGAACCCGGACGCCGTCGCGTGCCGCAGTCCGGGACGGGCGCCGGGCCGGGCCAGCATCCCGATGAGCGCCGTCGTCGCCCCGGCGACCGCGAGCGCCTGCGGCAGGCTCAGGATGCGCTCCGGGGCGGGCCCGGACGCGGCGACGAGCAGTGCCGCCAGCCCGGCCAGGGTCAGTGCCGTGCCGCGCCACTCGGCCGCGGTGACCCGCCGCCCGGCCGCCCGGGCACCCAGCGGCACCGCGGCCACCAGCGTGAGCGCGCCCAGCGGCTGCACCAGCGTGAGGGTGCCGTACTTGAGCGCGGCGACGTGCAGCAGGGCGGCCGCCGCGTTGAGCAGCACCGACCACCACCAGGCGCCGTGCCCGAGCAGCCGCAGGAGACCGGCGCCCGCGCTGCGGGCGGCGAGCCGTTCCTGGGCCACCGCCGCGGCCGCGTAGGCGACGGCGGAGACCAGGGACAGCGCGACGGCGAGGACGGTCGGGCTCATCGCCGCGCCCCCACGAGCCCGCGGCCACCGGCGGGGACCGGCGGTGCGCCGGCCCCGGTCGGCGGCGTGGGTGCGGCGGTCGCCCGCACCCCCGACCGCCGGGCCGGTGCCGGAACGACCGCGAGCGCGAGTCCCAGCAGTGCCGCCGCGACCAGCGAGTCCAGCCAGAAGTGGTTCGCCGTGCCGACGATGACCAGCAGCGTCACCGCCGGGTGCAGCAGCCACAGCCACCGCCACCGCGACCGGGTCGCCGCGATCAGCCCGAGCGCCACCATCAGCGCCCACCCGAAGTGCAGCGAGGGCATCGCCGCGAACTGGTTCGCCATCGTGTCGGCGGCGGGACGGGCCCCATAGACCGTGGGGCCGTAGACCTGCCCGGTGTCCACCAGCTGCGTCACGCCGAGCAGCCGTGGCGGGGCGAGCGGGAAGGCCAGGTGAAGGGCGAGTGCCGCGCCGGTGAGCAGCGCGAGGATCCGGCGGGACCACACGTAGTGCGCCGGACGGCGCAGGTACAGCCAGGCGAGGAAGGCGACGGTGGCGGGGAAGTGCACCGTCGCGTAGTAGGTGTTGGCCACATGCGCCGGGACGTCGCCGTGCAGCAGCAGGGACTGCACGGCCCCCTCGCCCGGCAGGCGCACGGCCCGCTCCAGGTCCCAGACCCGGTGGCCGTTGCGGAATGCCTCCGCGACACGGCCGTCGGCCAGTTGCCGGCCGGCCTTGTAGACGAGGAACAATCCGACGACGAGGAGAAGTTCACGTAGGAGCGGCGGCCTGACGGACGCGTCGGTCCCGCTGCCGGGTGGTTCACTGTCCGGCGGCTCGGTTCTGGAAGCCATCCCGCGGTCCTTTTGCTGACGGTGTACGGAGCTCGGGCCGTGAGGAATCACTCCGAGCTCATCGATACGCCAGTGTACCGATACGGTCGCGTATCGGTACACTGGCGTATCGATATACTGTGTGAAGAGCACCACGAGGCTTCGCGGATTGCGCCACCGGCCCACCGGGCATCTCGGAGCACGGACCCACGGAAAGCACGCAAAGCGCAGAACCACGGAAAGCACGGCGCGGTGCGGGACGCACGGAAGTGTGGGACGCAGGAGAGGGGATCGGAGTCATGACGTCGCAGGCAGCGGACGCGTTCCCGCCGGGGGCCGCCTCGCGCCGCTCCAAGCTCACCCCCGAGCGCGAGCAGGAGTTCTTCGACGCCGTGCTCGAACAGGTCCGCGCATGCGGCTATGAGGCGGTCACCATGGAGGGCGTCGCGGCCAGCACCCGCTGCAGCAAGTCCACGCTCTACCGGCAGTGGCAGAACAAACCGCGGTTCGTCGCCGCCGCGCTCCGCTCCAGCCGGTGCGTGCGGTTCGCCGGCATCGACACCGGATCGCTCGCCGGCGACCTGCGGGCGGTCGCGCGGGCGGCGGGGGAGTCCGGACAGGACACCGAGCTGATGCACGCGCTCGGCAACGCGGTGAAACTGGACAAGGAGCTCCAGCAGGCGCTGCGCGAGGCGCTGATCGAGCCCGAGGTGCGGATGCTGGAGTCGATCCTGCGGCGCGGTGTCGAGCGCGGCGAGATCCGCGCCGACCATCCCGCCCTGCCGTACGTGCCGGCGCAGATCCTCGCCATGGCGAGGATCCGGCCGCTGCTCGAAGGCCGCCACGCGGACGGCGCCTACCTCGAACGTTTCGTGGTGGCGGCGGTCCTCCCGGCACTCGGCCTCACCTAGGACCAGGCCCGCCGTCCGTGGGATGACCGGACGGGGGCCTGCGCGCCGCACCGTGGGGACGGGCGCGGCGCACCACCCGGCCGGGTGGACCCCCTCCGGAGCGGAGAGAGGGTCCACCCGGCCGACTTGTGCCGCTCTTATGGGTGTCCCGGGGGCTCAGACGTCCTGACCGCTGCCGCCGCCCTTGGAGACCTTGATCCCCTCGGTGATGTCGTCGAGGAGGGACTGCTTCTGGCCCACGTCGACGCCGAACCGCACCACGACCATCTGCTTGGCGCTCACCGGCGACGGGAAGGCGAGCGACTGCACATAGCCGTCGGAGCCCTTGCTGGTGACCGCCCTCCAGCGCACGAGGTAGCCCTTCTGCCCGGCCACGGTCACCACCTTGGACGCCAGCACCTCGTGCGAGGTGATGCTGCCGTAGCTGTTGCCGCCGTAGGACTCCTTGGCGTTGGCGGCGATGTCCGCCTTCGCCACCTCCTCGGCGGTGCTGCCCTTGCTGCCGAGGGCGAGCGCGGGCGTCGAGTACGCGCCGCCCCGCGTGCACGTCTTGGACGTGTCGCCGGGGCACTTGTACGAGTCCTTCGACGACAACTGGGCACCGATCTGTCCCTGTTGCCCGTACCAGCCGTCCGGGACCGGCAGGCTGATCCCGTCGATCGGGTCGGCCACGGAGCCGCTCTCGATCTTCGGCGCCTCGGACTGCCCCGGGTCAGGCGACTCCCCACCAGAACCGCCGGAGCCACCGGGGCCGCCCTCGGGACCGCCGCCCCCGTTCCGGCCACCGTTCCCGTTCCGGCCGCCACCGGGGCCCTGCGCGCTGCTGCTGCCGCCGTTGCCGCCGTCGTCCTTGGCCAGGACGTACGTGCCGACCCCGATGCAGGCGAGCACTGCCACGGCGGCGGCCACGGCTATCCCCATCCGCAGCCGCCGGCGGGGAGGCACGGGCGCCGGATACGCGGGATACGCGCCATACGGCGGCGGGTACGGGCCGGGGTGGGCCCCCGGGTACCCACCGGCCGGAAGCGGCGCGGTGGCACCGAACGCACCACCCGGGCCCGGCACCGGGGCCCCGCCCCAGCCCGGAGCCACCGGGCCGGCGCCGGGAGTGGCACCGGCCGGAGCCGCCGGGACCGGTCCCGGCCCGGCCTGCCCCACGTGCGGGTGCCCCGCGCCGGCCGACGGGGGGTTCGCCGGTACCGGGGGCGTGCCGAGAGCTACGTCCGCCGGGCCCGCGTCCGCCGGGCCCGCGTCCGTCGAGCCCGCGTCCGCCGGGCTCCCGTCCGCCGGGGGTGGGCCCGCGTCGGCACGGTCCGCGTCGGCGGGACCGGGCGCCGTCGGACCCCCCGGGGCGACCGGGGCCGCGGGGCGGATGCGTTCCGTCCATGCGTTGCCGTCCCACCAACGCTCCGTGGCGGGGCCGTCACTGTTCTGCCCGGGGTCGGGATACCACCCGGGGGGAGTCACCTGCGTCATGGCCCCACCGTATGAGCACACCCTGAAAGCGGGATGAGAGGGCACCCCCTTCACGACGCCGCCGACGCCATCGGCGCGGTGGGGAACCACCGTGAACCGCCCCACATACCATCCCCCCGCCTCCCCGTACCCCGTTTCCGAGGCAACCGGCAACACGTGACCGACAGCCGTCCCCTCCGTCGGCCGGGGCGGCTACGCTCAATGCCTGTACGTCATTTGGGCGGCCTGGGGAGGTAGCGGGATGACGGAGGTGCCGCCGGACGCGGTCCCCTCGGCCTCCCTGTGGGAACGCGAGGAGGAACTCCGCGTCGTTTCGGAGGCCGTGGACACCCTGCGCGCCGACTCGCCGGCCGGGGCGTCGGGCCCGGGCCGCGTGCTCGTTCTCACCGGCGAGGCCGGCCTCGGCAAGACCGCCCTGCTCACCGAGGTCCGCGCCCGCGCCGAGAAGCTCGGCTGCACCGTCTGGTACGCCCGCGGCGGCGCCACCGTCTCCTCCGTCCCGTTCAACGTGCTGCGCCAGCTCCTCCAGCCCGCGCTCGTCCAGCTCATGCCGGACGAGGCCCGCGAGTACCTCGGCGAGTGGTACGAGGTCTCCGGCCCCGCCCTCGGCATAGCCGACCCCGGCGCCCGTCCGCCGGACCCGCAGGCGGTGTGCGACGGCCTCGTCACCGCCGTACGCCGGCTCGCCCGCCGCGAATGGCCGCTGGTGCTGTTGGTCGACGACGCGCACTGGGCCGACCAGGAGACCCTCGGCTGGCTCGACGCGTTCGTCGAACGCCTCGACGACCTGCCCGTCCTCGTCGTCGTGGCCCGCCGGCCCGACGAGGCCGACACAGCCGCCGCCCGCCACCTCGACGCCGTGGCCGCCCGCGCGAGCCGCCCCGCGATCCCGCTCCGCCCGCTCACCCCCGAGGCCACCGCGGGACTCACCCGCGCCACCCTCGGCGCGCACGCCGACGCCCCCTTCTGCCGCGAGGTGTGGGCCGTCACCGACGGCAACCCGTACGGCATCGTGGAACTCCTCGCCAAGGTGCGGGACAGCCGGCTCGAACCCGTCGAGGCCTGCGCCGCCGATCTGCGCGCACTGCACAAGTCGGCGCGCGGCCGCGGACTCCTCGCCCGTCTCGAACAACTCGGCGTCGACGCCACCCGGTTCGCCTGGGCGGCCGCGATCCTCGGCAGCGGCATCACCGTCGACCTCGTGGCGCCCCTCTCCGGACTGGACCGGCAGGACACGGCACGCTGCGCCGGCCTGCTCGTCAGGGCACGCGTGCTCACCCCGGTCGGTCCGACGGCCGGCGCCCGGGCCGCCGGTGACGAGCTGGAGTTCCTCCACTCACTGGTCGCCACCGACATCTACGAGTCCATCCCGGCCGCGCTGCGCACCGCCATGCACGGCATCGCGGCCAAGGTCGTCGCCGACCACGGGATGGGCGCCGCCGCCGTCTCCCGGCACCTGATGTACGTCCACCCGGACGACGACGCCGAACTGGTCGAGCAGATGCGGGAGGCCGCGCGGGAGCACCTCTCCGTCGGCGCACCCGACCCCGCCCGCCGCTGCCTGGAACGCGCGCTCGCCGAGCCGCCCCCGCCCGAGGTCCACCCGCACGTCCTGTACGAACTGGGCTGTGCCACGCTGCTCACCTCGCCCGCGACCACCGTCGAGTACCTCCGCGAGGCCCTCGCGCTGCCCGGCCTGGAGGGCGACGTCCGCGTCGACGCCGTCCACCGGCTCTCCCAGGCGCTGCTCCACAACGACCAGCTGGAGGAGGCCGTCCGCACGGTCGACGCCGAGGCGGCGCGACTGCCGGACGGGCCCGCCAGGACCCGGCTCCGGGCCGTGCACTACATGTGGGAGGGCATCCACGCCCCCGAGGACCGCGCCCCGTCCCGCTCCACGGGTCTCGCCGACCTCGCGGCCGCGTGCACCGGCCGGGACAACGCCGAACGGGCGTTATTGATCCTGCGCGGCTTCGACGCCATGACCCACGGCGAGAGCGCCGAACAGGTCGTGGAGTTCAGCGACCGCGCCCTCGTCAACGGCCGCCTCGCCCCCGGACTCGGCTGGACCGACAGCGAGTGGGGCATGGAACTGCTGATGATGCTCGGCAGCTCCTACGCCTACGCCGACCACCTCGACCGCGCCGAGGCCCTCTTCTCCGAAGCCCTGCACGCCTACACCAGCGCCGGCTGGAGCGGCGGCCACCTGGCGCTCGCCCACGCCTTCGTCGGGCTCGCCCACCGCAGGCGGGGGCGGCTGCGGGAGGCCGAGGAGGCGCAGCGCGAGGCGCTCCGGCTCGCCGAGCGGGTCGGCCGCGGACTGCCCCTGTACTGGTCGGCGATCTGCGGTCTCGTCGACACACTGCTCGTCCGCGGGCACGCGGAGGAGGCGGCGGAGGCGGCCGAGCGGTACGGGTTCGCGCCGCCCTACCCGTCGACGATCGTGCTGCCCGACATCCGCTCCGTGCGGGGGCGGCTGCTGCTGGCCACCGGACACACGCAGGACGGCATCAACGAACTGGAGGACGCGGAGAAGGCGGCGAGTGCGCGCGGCCACCACAACACGGTGCTCGCGCCGTGGGCGCTGGACCTCGCGCGGGCGGTGGCCGGGTCCGATGCCCGGCGGGCCGCGGAACTCGCCGGGGCGGCGCGGCAGCAGGCGGAGCGGTTCGGGACGGACACGGCGATCGGGGAGGCGTTGCGGTGCGCCGCGGCGCTGGAGACGGGGCGCAGGGCCGTGGCGCTGTACGAGAGGGCGGTGGCGTATCTGGAGGCGTCGCCGTCCGCGTACGAGCACGCGGTGGCGCGCCTGGAGTACGGGGTGGCGACGGCGTCGCGGGCGGAACTGGAGCGGGCGCTGACCCTGGCGAAGTCCTGCGGCGCGGACGGGGTCGCGGCGCGTGCGGAATCCGCGCTGCGGCGGACGTAGCTTTCCTCGCCCCCGCCGACACGGGCTTCGCCCCGTTCCGCGCGGTTCCCCGCGCCCCTGATCAGGGGCGCGGGGAACCGCGCATCTTCTGGGGGTCCGGGCGCGGAGCCCCCGGGGACGGGAAGGGGCGGCGGGGGCGAGGAAAACCTACGGCTCCTCCGACAGGACCCGTTGGGCCACCGCGAACGCCGAGTTAGCCGCCGGCACCCCGCAGTACACCCCCACCCGCGACAGCACCGCCCCGATCTCCTCCACCGTCAACCCGTTCCGCCGCGCCGCCCGCACATGCATCGCGAGCTCCTCGAGATGCCCGTGCGCGACGAGCGCCGTCAACGTCACCATGCTCCGCTCCCTCGGTGGCGTGGGGCCCTCGCGGGGACGGTGGCGCCGTTCAGCGTTCGAGGACGAGTGCGAGACCCTGGCCGACGCCGATGCAGAGGGTGGCGACGCCGGTTCCGCCGCCCCTGCGGGCGAGTTGGTGGGCGACGGTGCCGGCGAGGCGGGCACCGGAGGCGCCGAGGGGGTGGCCGAGTGCGAGGGCGCCGCCCTGGGGGTTGAGCACGGCGGGGTCGAGGTCGGGCCATTCGGCGAGGCAGCCGAGGACCTGCGCGGCGAAGGCCTCGTTCAGCTCCAGCACGTCGAGGTCGGCGAAGGTGCGACCGGCCTTGGCGAGCGCCCGGTCGACGGCCTCGACGGGGGCGAGGCCGAAGTAGTGGGGGTCGACGGCGTGCACGCCGGTGGCCGAGACGCGCGCGAGGGGCTCGCGGCCGGTGGCCTTCAACCCCTCCTCGTCGGTCAGGAGCAGGGCCGCCGCGCCGTCGTTCAACGGTGAGGCGTTGCCGGCGGTGACCGTGCCCCCGTCCGCGCGGAAGGACGGCTTCAGCTTCGCCATGGCCTCCAGGGAGGTGTCGGCGCGGACGGACTCGTCGGCGTCGAAGAGAACCGGGTCGCCCTTGCGCCGCGGGATCGTGACCGGGGCGATCTCGGCGTCGAAGAGACCGGAGGCCTGTGCGGCGGCGGCCTTGCGGTGACTGTGGAGGGCGAACTCGTCCTGCTGCTCGCGGCCGATTCCGTGCTTGTCGGCGATGAGTTCGGCCGACTCGCCGAGGGGGATCGTCCACTGCGGGTTCATGCCCGGGTTGACCATCCGCCAGCCGAGGGTGGTGGAGTACAGCTCGGTATGGGCGGCGGGGAAGGGCCGGTCGTTCTTGGGCAGGACGTAGGGGGCCCGGGTCATGGACTCCACGCCGCCGGCCAGCGCGACGGAGGCGTCGCCGACGGCGATGGCACGGGCGGCCTGGACGACGGCTTCGAGCCCGGAGGCGCACAGCCGGTTGACGGTGACGCCGGGCACGGAGGTGGGGAGCCCGGCCAGCAGTCCCGCCATGCGGGCGACGTTGCGGTTCTCCTCGCCGGCGCCGTTGGCGTTGCCGAGGTAGACGTCCTCGATCCGGGCGGGGTCCAGGCCGGGGGTACGGGCGAGGAGCGCCCGGAGGGTGTGGGCGGCGAGGTCGTCCGGGCGGACGGAGGCGAGGCCGCCGTTGTAGCGGCCGATCGGGGTGCGGACCGCGTCGACGATGTAGACGTCCTTCACTGCTGCTCCTTCGGTTCCTTCGGTCCCTCGTCCAGTGGCTCGGCGAGGGTGAGTGCGGCGTCGGTCGCGGCGGTGATCTCCGCCGCCGTCACACCGGGGGCGGTCCCGACGAGGACGAGCCCGCCGGCGGTGACCTCCAGGACGCCCCGGTCGGTGACGACGCGGTCCACGTAGCCCTTGCCGGTGAGCGGCAGGGTGCACTTCGCCCATCCGCCGACGCCCCGCTCGTACATCGCCCGGATCAGCACGTTCGGCACCCCGGCGAGCCCGAACCCGCCCACCGCGAGCGACGCGCCCTCCAGTATGTCCGCCACCGCCTCCTCGGCCGTGGCGATCACCTTGTCCCTCCGCGCGGCTCCCTGTCCTCGACCGGTACGCAGTCAGCGCACTGAGTATCTCGGTGCCGCTCGGTGCCGCTCGGTGGGGGGAGGAACGCTGCCAGCCTGTCGGGCGGTCGTCAAGACCTCACCGGCAAACTGGCTGGTCACGGCCTCGTGTCCGGTCGAGGAGACAGGCGGACGGCGTGGCCGTAGCGCGGATATCCTTCAGTGCACCGACGAAATCCCGAGCAGCCCCCCGGCACCCCGAGGAGCACACATGGCCGCGGTGGACCTCTCCACCCATCCCGGGCACCTGGCCCGGCGGCTCCAGCAGGCGCACTACCTGCTGTGGAACACGATGGTCTCCGAGGAGATCACCTCATCCCAGTTCGCCGTGCTCAACACCCTCGTCGCCGAACCGGGGCTGGACCAGCGCACGGTGGGGGAGCGGGTGGGCCTGGACCGCTCGACCGTCGCCGAGGTCATCGACCGGCTGAGCCGCAGGGGCCTGCTCGACAAGGTCCGCGACCCGCGGGACGGCCGCCGCTTCCTGCTCGACGCGACCGAGGAGGGCGTCCGCACCCACCGCAGGCTCACGGTCCGCACGGCCAGGATGAACCAGGTGTTCCTCGCCCCCCTGTCGGACGAGGAGCGGGAACAGTTCTTCGCCCTCATCGGCCGGGTGGCCGACGCGGCGGAGAGACTGCGCGCGGTCTGAGCCGCGGGGCGCGCCCCGCCCCGCGGTCGTCCGTGGGGCCGCCCCCACGGACGACCGTCGGGCGCGGGCGTCACGGTTTCTCCGCGAGGACCACCCACACCTGGCCCTTCGCGAAGTTCAGCGGTGCCCCGTCCGGCGTGGTGAACTTCGTGCCCTGCGTCGCGGTGTCCCGCTTCCAGTGCCCCTCGTACGCCCGGCCGTCGCGCAGCACCTCCGCCCGGCCCGCGCCCACGGTCTCGGTGTACGGCGTCGTGCTGCCGAGGTAGTCGTGGAAGCGGGAGGCGTGCACGGAGACGTACTGCACGACCACCGTCGCGGGGGCGACCCGGTCGCCGCCGGTCGTCACGGTCGGCCGGCCGTCCGTCGAGACGAGCCAGCGCCGCCGGTCGCCGGACCAGGTGAAGGTGAACCGGGCCGCGGGGAACCGGACCGTGCGCGCGGACTCGGAGGTGCCGCCCGGGGGCGCGGCGCCGGAACGGAAGCCGGTGGTGAGCGCGTCCGCGCCCGGGGCGGAGCCCATCAGCGCGCGCGGGCGCAGGAAGAGGTCGTGCGGTGCGGGGCGGCCCGGCGCCCGGTAGAACGCGTCCGGCTCCGACTCCGGGGTCGCGGCCCGCAGCGGTGCCCTGTCGATCAGCGGCAGCAGCTTGTGCTGGGCGCCCGAGAAGGCCAGCGTCGGCTCGTGGAACTGGCGCAGCAGCTCCAGGTCCGACTCGCGCGCGCTGCGCACCGGCCCGACCGACTCGGGATACCGGGTCGCGTACAGCGCCATGAGCCGGCTCAGACCGCCCTCGACCTGCTCCGCGAAGACGACGTCCGCCGTGTCCAGCCCGGCCTGCGGGCGTGCCGGGCCCACGTTGTCGATCTTGACGGCGAGCACCGGGCCGGCGGGCCGGGCGCTCTCGTCCGGGCTCCGTCCGGGTCTTCGGGAGCTCCCGTCGTCCGAGCCGCCGTCCCCGCCGGTGCAGGCCGCCAGCAGCGACCCCAGCAGCGCGGCGGCGACCAGAGCGGTGGTTCGTGCCCTCGCGGTTCGTGCCCTCGCGGTCCTCGGGGCCGCCCCCGTCACGCGTTTCCTCGTCACCCGTCAATTGTGTGACCTTCATACGATGCCTGCCATACCCGTACGAGGCGCACCGCGCGCCCCGGACACGGCCGTTGTGGGCAAGTGGGGCGGGTTCACGCCGGGCGCCCCGGGTACCCGCAGCCCCTACCCGGCGGACCGGACGAAAGGGTTGAGTCGATGAAGGCAGTGACGTGGCAGGGCAAACGGGACGTGCGCGTCGAGGACGTGCCCGACCCGCGCATCGAGCAGCCCACGGACGCGGTCGTCCGCATCACCTCCAGCGGCCTGTGCGGCTCCGACCTGCACCTGTACGAGGTGCTGACGCCGTTCATGACGCCGGGCGACATCCTGGGCCACGAGCCCATGGGCATCGTCGAGGAGGTCGGCCCCGAGGTGACGAACCTGCGGCCCGGGGACCGCGTGGTCGTACCGTTCCAGATCGCCTGCGGGCACTGCTGGATGTGCGGCACGGGCCTGTACACGCAGTGCGAGACCACCCAGGTGTCCGGCGAGGGCATGGGCGCCGCGCTGTTCGGCTACACCCGCCTCTACGGGGCCGTACCGGGCGCCCAGGCCGAGTATCTGCGCGTGCCGCAGGCCCACTTCGGGCCCATCAAGGTGCCCGAGGGGCCGGCGGACGACCGCTTCGTCTACCTCTCCGACGTGCTGCCCACCGCCTGGCAGGCGGTCCAGTACGCGGCCGTCCCGCGGGGCGGCAGCGCCGCCGTGCTCGGCCTCGGACCCATCGGGGACATGGCCTGCCGGATCGCCCTGCACCAGGGCGCCGAGCGGGTGTTCGGCGTGGACCTCGTGCCCGAGCGGCTGCGACGGCTGCGCGAGCGCGGTGTAGAGACGTTCGACCTGCGCGACTTCGAGAGCGAGAAGGAACTCGTCGAGGCGATCCGCGAGAAGACCGGCGGCCGTGGCCCGGACGCCGTCATCGACGCCGTCGGCACCGAGGCGCACGGCAGCCACGCCGCGAAGCTCGCCCAGACGGCGGCGGGCGTGCTGCCGCGGGCGATCGGCTCCAAGCTCGCGGAACGGTTCAGCGTCGACCGGCTCTCCGCGCTGTACACGGCGATCGACCTGGTGCGGCGCGGCGGCACGATCTCGCTGTCCGGCGTGTACGGCGGCCAGGCGGACCCGATGCCGCTGCTCACCCTCTTCGACAAGCAGATCCAGCTGCGGATGGGCCAGGCGAACGTACGCCGCTGGACCGACGACATCATCCCCCTCCTCACGGAGGCCGATCCGCTGGGCGTCGACGACTTCGCCACCCACCACGTCCCCCTCTCGGACGCGCCCCGCGCGTACGACATGTTCCAGAAGAAGCAGGACGGTGCGATCAAGATCCTGATGAAGCCGTAGGGGCTACCGCGCAGAGCCGTGGGGGCATGGGGGCCGTGGGCCATGGCAGTGGGCCCATGGCTGTGGAACCACTCCCCTCGCCCCCACCGAAGGGCGGCGCCGGCGATACCGTATCGGCGTGGAACTCTTCGCACGCTCCTGGGAGGCGCTGCGCGCGGCGGTCGCCGGGCTCCCGGACGAGGACTTCGCGCGCCCGTCCGGGTGCGCCGGCTGGCTGGTGCGTGACCTGGTGTGCCACCTGGTCATCGATGCCCAGGACGTCCTGATCACCCTGGCGACGCCCACCGCGGCCGCGCCCACCCGGGACGCGGTGACCTACTGGACGATCGACGACCCGGCGGCGCCGGACGATCCGCCCGGCCAGGACCCGTTGTCCGCGCTGACCGTCCGGCTGGCCGCCGCCTACCAGGACATGGGGCTGCTGAGGTTCCATCTGGACGACGTCGGCTCCGCCGCCGGCCGCGCCGCCCGGCTCGCCGACCCCGGCCTGCGGGTCGCCACCCAGGGGGAGGTCCTCACCGCGGGGGACTACCTCTCGGCGTACGTCTACGAGTGGACACTGCACCACCTGGACCTGCGCGCCCACCTGCCCGGCGTGCCGGGGCCGCCCGCCGAGGGGCTCGCCCACGCGCGGGCGCTGCTGGAGGGCGTCGCCGGGGCCCCGTTCCCCGCCGCGCTCTCCGACGAGGACGCCCTGCTGCTCGGCACGGGGCGTCGCAGCCCCACCGAGGAGCAGCGGGCCGTACTGGGCCCCGTGGCCGACCGTCTCCCGTTCGTCGCCTGACCGCCGGGGCAGATCCGGTCGCGCCGGCCCGTGGCTCACCCCGCGCCGCCGCTTCCCAGCACTTCCGCCAGGTCGTAGCGCACCGGTTCCTCCAGCTGTGCGAACGTGCAGCTCGCCGCGTCCCGGTCCGGCCGCCAGCGCCGGAACCGTGCCGTGTGGCGGAACCGCTCCCCGTTCTCCATGTGGTCGTACGCGACCTCCGCCACCAGTTCCGGCCGTACCGGCACCCACGACAGGTCCTTGGTCCCCGACCACCGGCTCGGCGCCCCCGGCATCCGCGCCGACGCGTGTGCCGCCTCGTCGCCCCACGCCGCCCACGGGTGCCCCGCCGCGTCCGCCATCCGCAACGGCTCCAGCTCCTCCACCAGCTCCGCCCGCCGCTTCGCCGTGAACGCCGCGCACACTCCCACGTGCTGCAGCACCCCCGCCCCGTCGTGCAGCCCGAGCAGCAGCGAGCCGACCACGGGGCCGCTCTTGTGGAAGCGGTACCCGGCCACCACCACATCGGCCGTCCGCTCGTGCTTGATCTTGAACATGGCACGCTCGTCCGGCCGGTACCGCAGCGTCAGCGGCTTGGCCACCACCCCGTCGAGCCCCGCCCCCTCGAACTGCTCGAACCAGCGCTCGGCCTCCGCCCGGTCCCGGGTCGCGGGCGCCAGGTGCACCGGTGCGGAGACACCCGCCAGCGCCCGCTCCAGCAGCGCGCGCCGGTCCGTGAGCGGGGCGTCCAGCAGCGCCTCGTCGTCCAGCGCCAGCAGGTCGAACGCGACGAATGAGGCCGGCGTGCGCTCCGCGAGCGTGCGCACCCGCGAGGCCGCCGGGTGGATGCGCTCGCTCAGCGCGTCGAAGTCCAGCCGCCCGCCACGGGCGACCACGATCTCCCCGTCCAGCACGCACCGCTCGGGCAGCCGCTCCCGCAGCGCCGCCACCAGCTCGGGGAAGTACCTGGTCAGCGGCTTGGCATTGCGGCTGCCCAGCTCGATCTCGGCGCCGTCGCGGAACACGATCGCCCGGAACCCGTCCCACTTCGCCTCGTAACTCATGTCCGGCGGGATCCGCGCCACGGACTTGGCGAGCATCGGCAGAACGGGAGGCATCACCGGCAGGTCCATGCCCCCGATTCTGCGGCCGTACGTACCCCTTCGCCCGGTGTGCGAGGTATGCGGTGTACGCCTACCGTGGCTCGCATGGGCGAAGCGGTGGAACTGCGGGTGGCGGGGCGGACCGTACGGCTGTCCAGTCCGGACAAGGTGTTCTTCCCGGAGCGTGGCTTCACCAAGTTGGACGTCGCGCGCTACTACCAGGCCGTCGCCCCCGGCATCCTGCGTGCCCTGCGCGACCGGCCCACCACCCTGCAGCGGTACCCGGACGGCGTCGACGGCGAGTGGTTCTACCAGAAGCGGGCGCCCAAGAGCATGCCCGACTGGATCCCCACCGCCCACATCACCTTCCCCAGCGGCCGCAGCGCCGACGAGATGTGCCCCACCGAGGAGGCCGCCGTGCTGTGGGCCGCCCAGTACGGCACCCTCACCTTCCACCCCTGGCCGGTGCGCCGCACGGACGTCGACCGCCCCGACGAACTCCGGATCGACCTCGACCCGCAGCCCGGCACCGGCTACCCCGAGGCAGTCCACGCCGCGCACGAACTCCGTGCCGTACTGGAGGAGTTCGGCGGGCTGCGCGGCTGGCCCAAGACCTCCGGCGGCCGGGGACTGCACGTCTTCGTGCCGATCGAACCGCGCTGGACCTTCACCCAGGTCCGCCGCGCCGCCATCGCCGTCGCGCGCGAGGTGGAGCGCCGGATGCCGGAGCGGGTCACCACCGCCTGGTGGAAGGAGGAGCGGGGCGAGAAGATCTTCGTCGACTACAACCAGACCGCCCGCGACCGCACCATCGCCTCCGCCTACTCGGTACGCCCCAAGCCGCACGCCCCCGTCTCCGCCCCGCTGCGCTGGGAGGAGGTCCCCGACGCCCGCCCCCGCGACTTCGACCTGGGGACCATGCCCGGCCGCTTCGCCGGACTCGGCGACGTCCACGCGGACATGGACGACCACGCCTACTCCCTGGACGCCCTCCTCGAACTCGCCCGCCGCGACGAGCACGACCACGGCCTCGGCGACCTGCCGTACCCGCCCGAGTACCCGAAGATGCCCGGCGAGCCCACACGCGTCCAGCCCAGCCGCGCCCGCAAGGACGTCCCACCGCACCCGCACAGTGGACATCGGAGCGCGGCCGGGGACGGGTGAGCGGCGGGACTATCCTGGGCCGCAGTTGCCGAGGAGGAGTGCCGAGTGACCGAGACCGCGCCGCGGCCCACGCTGGAGGCGGTGGCCGCGCTGGCCGGTGTCTCCCGGGCCACCGTCTCCCGGGTCGTCAACGGCGGCGACGGTGTACGAGAACGCCTCGCCGAGCGGGTGCGCCGGGCCGTCGACGAACTCGGCTACGTGCCCAACCAGGCCGCCCGCAGCCTTGTCACCAAACGGCACGACGCCGTCGCCGTCGTCATCGCCGAGCCCGAGACGAGGGTTTTCGCCGACCCCTTCTTCGCGGTCCAGCTCCGCGGCATCAGCAAGGAACTGACCGCCCACGACTCCCAGCTCGTCCTGCTGCTCACCGAGGGCCGCGAGGACCACACCCGTGTGGGCCGCTACCTCGCCGGCGGCCACGTCGACGGGGCGCTCGTCTTCTCCCTGCACCTCGACGACCCGCTTCCCGGCCTGGTGCGCCGCGCCGGCGTGCCCACCGTGTTCGGCGGGCGGCCCGACTGGGGTGACGACACCGGCGGGACGGGCGACACCTCCTACGTCGACAGCGACAACCGGGGCGGCGCCCGCGAGGCCGTACGCCACCTTCTCGGCCTCGGCCGCACCCGCGTCGCGCACATCGCCGGGGCCCTCGACCAGACCTCGGGCGTGGACCGGCTGGAGGGTTTCCGGGACGTCATGGGCGACGGCGACCCCGGGCTGGTGGTGGAGGGCGACTTCACCCCCGCCGGCGGGGAGCGGGCCATGCGGGAGCTGCTGGAGCGACGGCCCGACCTGGATGCCGTGTTCGCCGCCAACGACCTGACGGCCGCGGGGGCCCTGCGGGTGCTGCGGGAGACGGGGCGGCGGGTGCCGGAGGACGTCGCGGTCGTCGGGTTCGACGACATGCTGCCGGTCGCCGAACAGACCGACCCGCCGCTCACCACGGTCCGCCAGGACATCGAGGAGATGGGCCGCCTGATGGCCCGCCTGCTGCTGCGCACGCTGGACGGCGGTGTCGGAGCCGGCGGTACGGGCGCGGGCGGCGGCGTGGGTGCGGGACCGGAGACGGCGGGCGCGCCCGCCGGCATGGTGCTGCCCACCACGCTGGTGCGCCGTGCCTCCGCGTGAGCCCTGCGGGGGCTGCTCCGCTGGGGGCTGCTCCGTGCGGGCTGCGGTCAGCCCCGGCGCGGCGCGGGCCTGAGCACCGCGAACCGTGCCCCGTAAGGGTCGGTGAGCCGGGCGAGGCGGCCCACGTCCGGCACGTCCGCCGGCGGCACGAGGACCCCGCCGCCTCCGTCCGTCGCCCTGGCCACCACGGCGTCCGCGTCCGCCACCGCGAAGTACGGCAGCCAGTACGCGTCCGGGGCCGCCCCGGCGTCCGCGCCCGCCGCCACCGGGTCGTCGGCCGACGCGACCAGGCCGCCGAACATGGCGCCCGCGCCGCCCTCCGCCGGGTTCACACACGTGTACGTGTCACCGCCGGGCCAGGGCACGCCCTCGACCTCCCAGCCGAACACCCGGTGGTAGAACGCGGCCGACGCGGGCACGTCCGCGGTGTGCAGCTCGACCCAGCACAGGGCGCCGAGCGTGCCCGCCGCGTCGAGCCCCTTCAGCCGGCCCGGCTGCCAGACGCCGAACGCCGCTCCCGCCCGGTCGGCGAAGACCGCCATCGTGCCCTCGCCCATCACGTCCACGGGCGGCACCAGGATCCGGCCGCCCGCCTGCTCGACCGCCTTCGCGGTGGCACCCGCGTCCGGAACCTGGAAGTACACGTTCCACGACGGTGGGCCCTGCTCCGGGGTGATCGGCATGCCGCCGGCGACGGTCTTCTCGGTGAGCCGGAAGAAGCCGTAGCCGCCGGCGCCGGCGGGGGTGAACTGCCAGTCGAAGAGGGCGGCGTAGAAGGCCGCGGCGCCGTCGATGTCGGGGGCGCCGAGGTCCAGCCAGTTCGGTGCGCCGCTGACGTAACGCGTACTGAGCATGTCCGGCTCCTCCGCACGGTCCTCACGGTCCTTCGACGGGCCCCCTGCCGAGTCTGCCACCGCACCCCGTCCGGCGCGCGGGAGTCGCGCGCGTTGATCCCCCGTTGATCGAACGTTTTTCGCTTCCGGGCAGCATCCCCCCATGCACTCGGAACCGTCGACCACCTCGGACATCGCCTGGCAGCAGCGCGCCCTCTGCGCCCAGACGGGGGCGGACTTCTTCTTCCCCGAGCCGGGAAGCTCACTGCGCGAGGCGAAACGCATCTGCGGCATGTGCGAGATGCGCTCCGTCTGCCTCGACTACGCCCTCCGCCACGACGAACGCTTCGGTGTCTGGGGCGGCCTCTCCGAGAAGGAGCGCCTGCGCCTGGTACGCGCGGAGGAGAGCTGAGCACGACCCCGCACGCCCGCGGTACCCGCACGCCCGCACGGCCCCGCGCTCCGGAGAGGACGCGGGGCCGCACGGGTCAGCGGGTCATACGGGTACTGCGGGTACTGCGGGCCGTACGGGCCTCCCCGGGCCTGCGGGTCTCCCGGGCCTGCGGGCGGGGTCAGCCCGCCGCGCGGGCCGCCAAGCGGGCCTTGCGGGCCGCCAGCTTCTCGTCGAACTTCGACGCCTCCGCGTCCAGGCCGCCCAGGAACATGCCCAGTTCCTGCTGGGCCTTCAGACCCTCCGGGCCCAGGCCGTCGAGCTGCAGCACCTTCAGGTGGCGCAGCACCGGCTGGAGCACGTCGTCGTGGTGGATGCGCAGGTTGTACACCTCTCCTATCGCCATCTGGGCCGCCGCCCGCTCGAAGCCGGGGATGCCGTGGCCCGGCATGCGGAACTCGACCACCACGTCCCGCACCGCCCGCATCGTCAGGTCGGGGGCCAGCTCGAACGCGGCCTTGAGCAGGTTGCGGTAGAAGACCATGTGCAGGTTCTCGTCCGTCGCGATCCGGGCCAGCATACGGTCGCACACCGGGTCGCCCGACTGGTGCCCGGTGTTGCGGTGCGAGATGCGCGTGGCGAGCTCCTGGAAGGCGACGTACGCGATCGAGTGGAGCATCGAGTGCGCGTTGTCCGACTCGAAGCCCTCGCTCATGTGCGACATCCGGAACTGCTCCAGCTTGTCCGGGTCGACCGCGCGCGAGGCGAGCAGGTAGTCACGCATGACGATGCCGTGCCGGCCCTCCTCCGCCGTCCAGCGGTGCACCCAGGTTCCCCAGGCGCCGTTCCGGCCGAACAGGGTGGCGATCTCGTGGTGGTAGCTGGGGAGGTTGTCCTCCGTGAGGAGGTTGACCACGAGGGCGGTGCGGCCGATCTCGGTGACCTTGGACTGCCCCTTCTCCCAGGACTCGCCGTCCTCGAAGAACCCGGGGAAGTTGCGTCCGTCGCTCCACGGCACGTACTCGTGCGGCATCCAGTCCTTGGCGACCTTCAAGTGCCGGTTCAGTTCCCTCTCCACCACTTCCTCCAGCGCGTAGAGCAGCCGCGCGTCGGTCCAGGCGGCGGACGGGCTGCCGAGAAGGGGGGAGGTAACGGTCACGGGGCACTCCAGGGGGACGAACGGGAACGGAAAACGTGCGTGCACGCGGACCCGAGCGGTGGGTCCGCACCTACGGCACCGTAACCTACGGGCTCGTAGGCTACGAAACCGTAGGTTACGCAAGCGTAGGTTAAGCACGCTGTAAAGGCCGCTGACCTGGCCCGGGGTTCCCGCACGTACCGAGAGTCACGAGTCTCCCGCACGCGTACCGTCGGCCGCGAGTGACCCGCACGGTTCCCGTCACGCGCGAGTCTCCCGCACGCGCACCGCCCTGCGCGAGTGTCGCGCACGCGCACCGGGAAACCGGCGGCTCCCGGTCAGCCCGCCGCCACCTCCTCGGCCGACGTCTCGCGCAGCGCGCCCCCGTCCAGGAGCAGCCACCGGGTGATGCCGACGGACTCCAGGAACGGCAGGTCGTGGGAGGCGATGACGAGGGCGCCCTCGTAGGAATCCAGGGCCGAGGTGAGCTGCCGCACGCTCGCCATGTCGAGGTTGTTGGTCGGCTCGTCCAGCAGCAGGAGCTGCGGGGCGGGCTCGGCCAGCATCAGCGCCGCCAGAGCCGCGCGGAACCGTTCGCCGCCGGACAGGGTTCCCGCCGTCCGGTCGGCCCGGGCACCCCGGAACAGGAAGCGGGCCAGTCGCGCCCGGATCCGGTTGCCGGTGGCGCCGGGCGCGAACCGGGCCACGTTCTCGGCCACCGTCAGCGCGTCGTCCAGCACGTCGAGCCGCTGCGGCAGGAACCGGACGGGCACATGGACGCGCGCCTCGCCCCGCACCGGCGGCAGCTCGCCCGCGACCGTCCGCAGCAGGGTGGTCTTTCCCGCGCCGTTGCGCCCGATCAGCGCGACCCGCTCGGGTCCGTGCAGATCGAGCCCGCCCTCCAACAGCGCCCCGAACGACGTCCGCAGATCGCGCAGGGTGAGCACGGTCCGGCCCGGCGGCACCGCGGTGTATGGCAGCTCGACGCGGATCTCGTCGTCGTCCCGGACGGCGTCCGCCGCCTCGTCGAGCCGCTCCCGGGCCGCGGCAAGGCGCTCCTCGTGCAGGATGCGGTGCTTGCCCGCGGACTCCTGCGCGGCCCGCTTGCGCGCCCCCATGACGATCTTCGGCTCGCGCTTGGCGTCCCACATCTTCTGCCCGTACCGCTTGCGGCGGGCCAGCTTCTGCTGCGCCTCGACGAGCTCGCGCTTCTGCTTGCGCAGGTCCGACTCCGCGACGCGCACCATCCGCGCGGCGGCGTCCTGCTCGACGGCGAGCGCCTCCTCGTACGCGGAGAGGTTGCCGCCGTACCAGGTGAGCCCGCCGGCGCGCAGGTCGGCGATCTGGTCGACGCGGTCGAGGAGTTCGCGGTCGTGGCTGACCACCACCAGCGCGCCCGGCCCGGACCACGCGTCCACCGCCTCGTACAGCCGGCGGCGGGCGTGCAGGTCGAGGTTGTTGGTGGGCTCGTCGAGGAGCAGCACGTCGGGGCGGCGCAGCAGCAGGGCGGCCAGCCGCAGCAGGACCGACTCGCCGCCGGAGACCTCGCCGAGCGTGCGGTCCAGGCCGATGTGGCCGAGGCTCAGCTCGCCGAGGACCGCGAGCGCGCGCTCCTCCACGTCCCAGTCGTCGCCGACGGCCGTGAAGTGCGCCTCGGCCACGTCGCCCGCCTCGATGGCGTGCAGCGCGGCGCGTACGTCGGCGATGCCGAGCGCCTCGTCGACGCGCAGGGAGGTGTCGAGCGTGATGTTCTGCGGCAGGTACCCGACCTCGCCGGTGACGCGCACGGTGCCGTCCGAGGGGGTCAGCTCCCCGGCGAGCAGCTTCAACAGGGTCGACTTCCCTGAGCCGTTGACGCCGACGAGTCCGGTGCGGCCGGGGCCGAACGCGGCGTCGAGGCCGTCGAGGACGGGCGAGCCGTCGGGCCAGGAGAAGGACAGGGACGTCACGGTGACAGAGGTATGCATGCGGCCTCGCAGGGCGTGTGAAGGGTGGATCATGAACACGCGTGCGGGACACCGCGAGGAGGGGGAGTGAAGACGGTCCTCCGTCGACGGGACGGCTCGTGGAACGAGGTCGCACAGGACGCGCACACTGCCCGGTTCGGCCGAGTTCGACTCGGCACGGCTCCACGAGCGTGCGGCGCGGTGTCCCAGAACCTCAGACGAGCAACGTCCTTCTCCGATCGACGACAACAGAACCGGTGTCCACCGTAGGAACGGGTACCAGGGGTGTCAACGGAATTACCGTGGGCCGGACCCGCCCGAACGGGTGGCGGCGGCCCGCCCGAGCGTCAGGAGGCCGACGTGCTCCATGGCTCCCTCAGCCTGCCCGCCCGCCTCTGTCTGCTGTCCTGGGACACGGCGACGGGGGAACCGGTCGCCGTCGACCGGCTGCCGTACCTGGTGCGGGCGGGCGCCCTCACCGAACTGGCGCGGCGCGGGCCGCTGACC